>NZ_JAIGNQ010000003.1:0-585222 GCF_019711555.1 Qipengyuania pacifica
CATTTAGCGCAGAAATAGGATTGTTCGAGAGGGGGTCCTACGGCTGGTGGCGGGGACGGCTGCAGTCATTGGCGAGAGGGCGATGGCGCGCCGGGCCAGGCTGGATTCCCGCCTGCGCGGGAATGACGAGAGCGGGTGCGGGGCGGTGGGCGAAGTTGTTCGACCAATTAGTGTTGGAACGTTCGGGGGCGCTCGTTCCTTGAGTCGGTAAACAGACACGAAAGAGAAACCCCCATGTCCACCATCACCACCGTCAATCCCGCAACCGGCGAAAACATCGAGAGCTTCGAGATGATTTCCGCCAAGGACGCCGCGGCCAAGGTCGAGGCCTGCCACAAGGCCTTTAGCGAATGGAAGCTGAAAAGCCTGGAAGACCGAGCTGCCGTTATCGGCGGCATCGCCAAGGCGCTGCGCGACAACAAGGAAGAACTTGCCCAGTTGATGACGCGCGAGGTCGGCAAGCTGATCGGCGACAGCCGTGACGAGATCGAGCTGTGCGCCGGCATCTGCGACTATACCGCCGCCACCGGGCCGAAGGAGCTGGCCGACGAAAAACGCGATCCCAGCAATGCGGCGCGCGGCATCGTCACCTATTCGCCGATCGGCGTGATCTACGGCATCCAGCCGTGGAATTTTCCCGCCTATCAGGTGATCCGCTATGCCATCGCCAGCCTTATGGCCGGGAACGGCGTGCTGCTGAAGCACTCCTCGCTCTGCACCGGCAGCGGACTGATGATCGAGAAGATATTCAGGGAAGGCGGCCTGCCCGAGAACCTGTTCACCGTGCTGGTGATCGATCACGACACGTCGGACGAAATCATCGCCCACGACAAGGTTCGCGGCGTAACGCTGACCGGATCGGACGGGGCGGGGCGCCACGTGGCGGAGAAGGCGGCCAAGGTCATCAAGAAGACCGTGCTCGAGCTGGGTTCGAACGATGCCTATCTGGTGCTGGAAGACGCCGATCTGGCGAAGGCAGCCGATGTGTGTGCGCAGGCGCGCCTCTACAACAACGGCCAGACCTGCATCAACGGCAAGCGCTTCATCGTGACCGACAAGGTCTATGACGCGTTTCTGGAAAAGTTCGTCGGGCGTTTCGAAGGGGTCAAGCTTGGCGATCCGACCGACAAGGATAGCGACATGGGACCGATGTCGTCGGCGGACCTGCGCGACGATCTGCAGAAGCAGGTGGACGAATCCGTATCCAAAGGCGCCAAGATCGCCTGCGGCGGCAAGATCCCCGACGGACCGGGCGCGTTTTATCCCGCGACCGTGCTCACCGATGTCGCACCGGGACAGCCGGCCTATGACGACGAACTGTTCGGCCCGGTCGCCAGCGTGATCCGCGCAAAGGACGACGAGGACGCGATGCGCCTCGCCAACGACAGCCGTTATGGCCTTGGCGGCGGCATATTGTGCGGCGATACCGACCGCGCGATCGAACTGGCGAGCAAGCATTTCGACACCGGCATGGTGTATATCAACACCTATGGCGTGGCGGACCCATCGATGCCCTTCGGCGGGGTGAAGAATTCCGGCTATGGCCGCGAACACGGCGGCTTCGGCGTTAAGGAATTCGTCAACGCGAAGGCGATCTTCATCGGCGCGGAGTAACTAGCTCGTCGATCTTGCAGAGGGCCGTAAGCCAATCCGGGGCTTGCGGCCCTTCTGTCTGAATTAGGCGTGGTTGCGCGGTATTATGCGTTGCGGCAGCGCAACCGCAGCGATCTGCTGGACGCCCTTACCGCTGCGCGGCCGCCGCATCCCGTGCATTGTCGCGCAGCGCCATATCCTTGCCCAAACTATAACCAAAGACGATAGCTACCACGAGAACGAGCCAGAACAGCGTTGCGGCCTTGAACAGCTTGTTGTGCTTCGATTGGTTGGCCGTTGAATGGTTCGTCACTGAAAGCTCCCTCGAACAGCGGCAGGCTATGTACCAACCGGAACAAGGTCAATCAGTTTGGCCAGAACGCCTGGCCCGCCTTTCGTCATCCCCGCGCAGGCAGGGATGACGAAATACGGTGGAGAGACTGACGCAAAGCGCGGCCTCAGCCTTTTCAGCGCGTAAGCTTCTTGTACGCCAGCCTTGTCGGACGGTCCGCAGCGTCGCCGAGGCGGCGGCGCTTGTCTTCTTCGTAGGCTTCGAAGTTGCCTTCGAACCATTCCACGTGGCTGTCGCCTTCGAAGGCGAGGATGTGGGTGGCCAGACGGTCGAGGAAGAAGCGGTCGTGCGAGATGACCACGGCGCAGCCGGCGAAGTTTTCGATCGCCTCTTCCAGCGCGCCCAGCGTTTCCACGTCGAGATCGTTGGTCGGTTCGTCCAGCAGCAGCACGTTGCCGCCTTCTTTCAGCATCTTGGCCATGTGCACGCGGTTGCGTTCACCGCCCGACAGCTTGCCGACGTTCTTCTGCTGGTCGGCGCCCTTGAAGTTGAACGCGCCGACATAGGCCCGCGTGCTGGTGTCGTGGCCGTTGACCTTCATGTAATCGAGCCCGTCGGAGATTTCCTCCCACACGTTCTTGCTCGCATCGAGATGATCGCGGCTCTGGTCGACGAAGCCCAGGTGGACGGTCGAACCGATTTCCACCGTGCCGCTGTCGGGTTCTTCCTTGCCGGTCAGGATCTTGAACAGCGTGGACTTACCCGCGCCGTTCGGGCCGATCACGCCGACGATGCCGCCCGGGGGCAGCATGAAGGACAGGTCTTCGAACAGCAGCTTGTCGCCATAGGCCTTGGTGATGTTCTTGGCTTCGATGACCTTGCCGCCAAGACGTTCGGGCACCTGGATGACGATCTGGGCCTTGCCGGGCTTGCGATCCTTCTGGCCTTCCTGGAGTTCCTCGAACTTGCGGATACGGGCCTTGGACTTGGTCTGGCGGGCGCTGGGCGTCTGCCGGATCCATTCCAGTTCGCGCGAAAGGGCTTTCGAGCGGCCGCTTTCCTCGCGGCTTTCCTGTTCGAGGCGCTTGGCCTTCTTTTCCAGATAGGTCGAGTAATTGCCTTCGTACGGATAGTAGCTGCCGCGGTCGAGCTCGAGGATCCATTCGACCACATTGTCGAGGAAGTAGCGATCGTGGGTGATCATCAGCACCGCACCCGCGTAGTCCTTGAGGTGGTTTTCGAGCCACTGGACCGACTCTGCGTCGAGGTGGTTGGTCGGTTCGTCCAGTAGCAGGATGGAGGGCTTCTGGATCAGCAGGCGGGTAAGCGCGACGCGGCGCTTTTCACCGCCCGACAGGTCGGTGACGGGCCAGTCGCCCGGCGGGCACCGCAGCGCTTCCATCGCGACTTCGAGCTGGTTGTCGAGCGTCCAGCCGTCGACCGCGTCGATCTTGTCCTGCAGTTCCGACATCTCGGTGCTGAGCGCGTCGAAATCGGCGTCTTCCTCGCCCATTTCCATGCCGATCGCATTGAAGCGTTCGACCATGTCGGCGATGCCGCGCGCGCCGTCCTTGACGTTTTCGAGCACGGTCTTGCTTTCGTCGAGCTCGGGCTCCTGCTCGAGATAGCCGACGGTGATGTTCTCGCCCGGCCATGCCTCGCCGGTGAAATCGGTGTCGATGCCGGCCATGATCTTGATCAGCGTCGACTTACCTGCGCCGTTGGGGCCCACGATGCCGATCTTGGCGCCCTGGTAGAACTGCAGGTTGATGTTGCTGAGCACCGGCTTCTGGGCACCGGGGAAGGTCTTGGTCATGTCCTTCATCACGAAGGCGTATTGCGCGGCCATCTGGCGAATCCTTTTGGCGAGATCTGGAGTGGGGCGGGGCACCGCCCGCGTGACATGGGCCCGCAGATAGGGATGCAGGCGCAAAGGAGCAAGCGGAACGCGCAAAGCGGTGGACAGCGCGGGCCGGGCGACATAGCAGATGCGGCCATGCACAAACCCATCCTCGCGCTTGCCGCGCTTTCGCTCACCGCTCCCGCCCATGCCGACACCGCCGACGACGCGCTGAAAGGCGATACGATCGCGTGGGATTTCGTGGAGGGAATCACGACGGAAGTGGGGCCGCGTATGGCCGGTACCGAAGCCGAAGCGCGCGGGCGCGCCTGGGCGCTGGAATGGCTGAACGCCAACGGCTTCGCCAATGTCGTCGAAGAACCTTATGATATGCCGACCTGGGTGCGCGGGGAAGAACGCGCCGAGATTACGGGTCCGTTCCCGCAGCCGATGCAGATCACCGCACTGGGAACCAGCGCATCGACTGGACCGAAAGGCATCGAGGCGGAAGTGGTCTATTTCCCCAGCTATGCCGACTTGGAAGCGGCGGCACCGGGCAGCCTGAAGGGCAAGATCGCCTTCATCAGCCACGACATGCGCCCGACGCAGGACGGTTCGGGTTACGGCTTTGCCGGCCCGGCGCGCTGGACCGGCGCGGGGCTGGCCGCCAGCAAGGGTGCCGTGGCCACGGTCATCCGCTCGATCGGCACCGAAAACCACCGCACGCCGCATACCGGCGGCACGAGCTTTCCCGAGGGCGTGAAGGCGACGCCCGCCGGTGCGCTATCGAACCCCGATGCTGACAATCTGGAGCGCATTTTCGCACGCGCCGATGGCCAGCCGGTTACCATGCGGCTGACCATGACCCCGCGCGATGTCGGCACCACCAAGAGCGGCAATGTGACGGGCGAGATCGTAGGGCGCGATCCTTCGCTGCCGCCGCTGCTGCTGGCCTGCCATCTCGATAGCTGGGATCTTGGCACGGGCGCAATCGACGACGGTGCAGGCTGCGGTATCGCCGCTGCCGCCGCCAAGCATGTCGCCGCCGCCGGCCAGCCGCTGCGCACGATCCGCGTGCTGTTTGCAGGTGCGGAAGAAACCGGCCTGTGGGGCAGCAAGGCCTATGCCGCGGCCCACGCGGACGAGCCCTTCATGGTGGGATATGAAAGCGATTTCGGTGCCGACCGCATCTGGCGCATCGACAGCAATTTCACCAAGAGCGATCCCGAACTCTACAAGGCTCTGGCGCAGGCCGTGGCGCGTTTCGGGGTTGCACCCTCTGCCGCTGTGGCGACGGGCGGGGCCGACATCAACGTGATTCGCGAGCAAGGCGCCGCGATCATCGATCTGCAGCAGGACGGCACGCGCTATTTCGACCTGCACCACACGCCCGACGATACGCTGGACAAGATCGACCCCGAACAGCTGCGCCAGAACGTGGCTGTGTGGACGGCGGTGACCAATGTGCTCGCCAACCACAACCGGCCGATCGTAGTTGGGGAATGACGCCTGCCTAGGGCCGGGCGGCGCGGAAATGCCGGGCGATCAGCCTGCGCATTGCCACCAGTTGCAGCCCGGCCCGAAGGACGAGGAAGCCGATGAAGCTGAGCCACAGCCCGTCGTTGCCGAGCGGCCAGGTCAGCCATAGCAGGACGGCATAGCCCGCGACTGCGCCGACCATCGTCAGCAGCAGGGCGCGCGTCCAGCTTGCCCCCACAAAGACGCCATCGAGCACGAAGCCCGCGAACCCTGCCAGAGGGATCGCAACGAGCCACGGCCATAGCTGGCGCGCCTCGCTCGCAACGGCAGGCGTAGCGGCGAAGCTGTCGGTAATCGTGCCGCCGATGGCGGCGAAGACAAGGGCCAGCAGGGTGGCAACACCTAGGCAGCGCCACAGGATCAACCGGATATAGGCCGTGAAGCCGACTCGGTCTTCATCGCCGGCTCGTTCGCCGTTGATGACCTGCGCGGCGTTTTCGAACCCGTCGAGCAGCAGCGCCGAAAGCACGAAGAGCTGGTAGATGATGCCGTTCGCCGCCAGGACGACGGGCCCGCGTTCCGCACCCAGCCGGGTGAGGGCAGTGATGGCGACCATCAACACCACCGTGCGCAGGAACAGGTCACGATTGACGGCGAGGAAGGGCTTGAGGGCGGCGAGCGAAACGCTTGTCCTCGACCGTAGCGCCTCGCCGATCTCGCCCCCGGCAATGCGCCAGATGACCAGCGATGCGATCGCCAGCTTGGCAAATTCGGCCGTGAAGCTGGACCAGCCGATCCCGGCAATGCCCCAGTCCAGACCGAGCGCCAGCCACAGGCCGAGCGCGACGTTGAGCAGATTGTAGAAAACCTCGATCGCCAGCACTTCGCGCATCCGGCGACGACCGACGAGAAAGCCGACCAGCGCGAAATTGGCCATGACGGCTGGTGCGCTCCAGTACCGGATGTCGGCATAGACCACGGCGGCCGTGCGCACGCGGGCTTCGGCCCCGAGGGCATCGAGCAGCAGCGGCATGAGCACCGGCTTGGCCAATAGCAGCAGCGCGGCGATGGCGCCGCCGACGACCAGACCCTTGATCAGAACCGCCGCCTGCGCCTGCGCGCCGGAGCGTGTGCCCGCCTGCGCAACGAGGCCAGTGGTGCCGGTCTTCAGGAAATTCATCACGGTGAACAGCGCGGCGAACAGCTTGGCCCCGATATCGACCGCGCCTTGCGTCGGTGCATCGCCAAGCTGGCCGACAATCCACATGTCGCCCACGCCGATCAGGGCCGTGGCGACATTGGTCACCATGGCGGGCAGCGCGATGGCCCAGATCAGACGGGTGTCGAAAGTGGGGGAGGGTGCGGCTGTCTGGCTAATCAAACGGCGCACCTCCCGTGCTTCGCTTGCGACATGTCTGCCCTGCTGGAAATCTGGTCGGGGAGACTGGATTCGAACCAGCGACCCCTTGTACCCAAAACAAGTGCGCTACCAGGCTGCGCCACTCCCCGACCGATTTCCCGCAAAGCGCCGAGCTTGGTGGGCCCGGCAGGACTCGAACCCGCGACCTAGCCGTTATGAGCGGCCAGCTCTAACCAACTGAGCTACAGGCCCCCAGCCACGCCGTGCGGAAAAGCGCGCCTAGCCGCGGTGCGTGGACGTTGCAAGCTCTAGCGAACAGCAGAGGCGATGATTTCTTCAACCGTCGTCGGGCGGACGTCGCGCGCACGCAGATAGGAATAGACGCCGCGCAGCCAGTCATACAGCCGATCCAGATCATCTTCATTATGGACGTAGGGCGTATGCCCCGGCGCGAGCGAGGGGCTATGAAAACTCAGGACCAGCAGCGGCAGATCATCGTCGATGGCGATATCGACGGCGCGCAGCGCTTCCTCGAGCGTGATGTCTTCCGGTGTAAGGCCGATTCGCTCCAGCATCCCGGTCTTGGCGAGTATGCTGCCAAGCAAGGGGTAGCGATGTGCGAGCGGGTACAACTGCTGCCCCTGCTGGCGCAGCATGCCCCAGAAGGACGTGGTCAGCGGAAGTTCGAGCAGGGTCTTCCCTGCATCGGCCCAATAGGGTGCAACCGGATGGCGGCTGTAATCGGGGCCCCCTTCATCCGTGTAATCGAACCGGGCGCGCACCGAACTGTCGATGGCGATACCGCCTTCACCCAGAAGCCCCGCCGTATGCGGGCCAAGGCCATAGCGGCCGGCACGGTAGATCAGCGGGGCCGCGCCGAAGTTTTCCTCCACCAGATCGCGCAGGCGATGAAATTTCTCGGCTTCGAGTTCGGGAGGAAGATTGCCAGCAAAGCTGTTACGGCGGTTTACCTCTTCGTGGTGGGGCGGGTTGACCCAAGGGTGTAACTGGACGCCGATTTCCGCCTGTCCGCGGCGTATGGCATCGCCGATGATCTCCTGCGCACGGGCATCCTGGGCCACGGGCCAGTCGACGAGATAGACGGGAGAGACACCGATCCCTTCGCAGAATTGCTGAAAACCGGACAATGCCGCGATATGGTCGAGACCATATCCATCTGCACGAAAGGGCGCTTCCCAGTCGAATTCCTCTTCCGTGTCGATCGTCAGCAGCGAACGCTGTCCGAACCCATCGGCAAAGCGCGCAGTCTGCGATGAGGCCGGCGGGTTCAGGAGGTCGACTTGGCTGATGGCGTAGGTTTCCTAACCGGCCGCGCGATCGGGCGCATCGGCAGGGCTAGGCAGGGCATCGCTGACGGTCAAGAGAGGGAGGGTAAGGACGAGCGAATCGCCTGCGCGTGCCAGTTCGCCGCCTGCGGCGCGCGCTTCTGCCCGGGCAAGGCGGAGAGAGAAGCCGGCCCCGAAGATACCGGAGCTGAGCGTGCCGCCACCGGCCCTGACTTCCGACGCGAAGATATTGTCGGCCTGCACAAGCTTGGACGGAAGCTGCGCGCGCAGGGCCACCTGTTCGCCATCGAGATCGAGCGACAGGGCGACGTTTTCGCCAGCGCCCGTGGCGCCCGCCAGGGTCGCGAGTACGCGCCAGCCGAGCATTTCCGCTTCGTTCTGGGCCAGGGCGAGTCGGGCGGGCATGTCGGTCAACCTGGCATCGAAGCGCGCCACACGAGGGCCGAGTACCGTCTGGAGCTGTCCGATCTGCGCGCGCGCGATCGCGGCGAAATCGCTTTCGCCCGAATCAAGATCAAGCGCGCCGGTTTCCAGCCGCGCCAGCCGGTCGAGTTCGTCGAAACCGGCAAGAATGCGCGCGCTGTCACCGGCGATGGATGCGGCCAGAGCGCGATATTCGTGCGGCGTCGGGCCAAAGACCTGCTGCTGGATCACTTCCGCATAGCCCTGCATCGCATTTACCGGGGTGCGCAGTTCGTGGAGAAGCTGGCGCAGGCGATCCGCGCTGCGCTGGGCCCGGTCGTCGACCGGTGCGACCGCGCGGCGGAAGCGGCCAACATAGCCGTAGAAGCGCCCGTCGCCGCGGGTGAAGCGGGGGGCGGCGTCGACGATCCAGTCGCCTTCGATAGCGTCGGCGCCGCGAAGCGCGATGGCAAGTTCGTGAACCGGCTGGCGGTTGGCGAACGCCGCAGCGAAATCGTCCGAAGCCACATCCCCTTCGCGGCGCTGCGACAGATCGAGCCCGACGACCATGGGCGCAATTTCCGGTTCGGCCCAGTCGATCCTGCCTTCGGAATTCGTCCCGAAGCTGAAAGCGTCGAGCTGTCTGCGCGGCTGCGTATCCTCCAGACCGGCAAGCGGGAGGGTGGGAGCATCGCCATCCCGCGATTGCGGGCTGCGCGCCTTGCGGAAGGTCTCGATCCGCTCCACCAGAGCGCGGATGCCGTCCGATCTGCCCGAAGGTTCGGCAGCAGGACGGGGGGCAGAAGGCGCGGCGACAGGCTCGGGCCGGGCTGATGGTTCTGCCGGTGTGGGTGTGGGTTGTTCCGGCTCGGCTACCGGCGGATCCGGTTCGACGTCGCTTGCAGGTGCGGCCTCTTCCTGGCTTTGCGGAAGCACGAGGGGTTCGACATCGTCGAAATCAACCGCTTCTGCCGGGAGATCCCCGGCAGGTTGAACAGGCGGCGCGGCAATGGGCTGCGGCAGGGCGCGGTCGGATACGCCCAGCCGGTCGAGCACGCGCACAGCACCATCGGGCAGATCCCGGCGATGGCGCAGGAAGCCGCGCGCCCTGATCGGAAGGCGTGGGATCAGTTCGGCCCATTCCTCCCCGGTTAGCTGCGCGCGGTACAGTGCCGCCCCGGCAATCGAGGGGTGTGCTTCGCCAAACCAGCGCACCAGTTCAGGATTGCGGAAGCGCCAGCCGTTTTCACCGACGATGGCTGCGCGTTCGGGAGTAGGAATCATTTCCGCCAGCGCGATCAGGCGCAGATAGGCGGCCGCTTTCAGAGCAGGGTCGCCGGCCTGCGGCCGTTCGCCAAGCAGGTCGAGCAACTGGCGGAACTGTGTCTTTGCCGCGCGCGCACTGGCGGCGCGGTGGCGCAGCACAGTAGCAAGGCGGTCGTCAAAATGCATCGATACTCCGGTGACAGGCAATTGTTTGCGATACGTAAACCATCGCTCAGTGCAGGTTCTAACCGTGCAAAACTTACGCTGAACGGAAAGTTGCCTGCGCGTTGCAAAGCGAGACAATTGCTGGCAAAGATAATAATGTTAGCCAAGACGGCTGCATCGCGTTGTCAACATTTCGTGGAAGTTTCGCGATGCCCCGCCGGTGGCGCCAGGGTAGCAGGAACGTATTATATGGCCAATCTCGACGAAATCGACCGGCGATTGCTCGGTGAACTCCAGAATGAAGGGAGAATCACCAATGTAGAACTCGCCCATCGCGTCGGACTGACCGCGCCGCCCTGCCTACGCCGTGTACGCGCTCTCGAAGAGGACGGGGTAATCCGGGGCTATCACGCCGAACTCGACCCCTCGAAGCTGGGATTTTCCATCACGGTTTTCGCCATGGTGAGTCTGAAGAGCCAGGCAGAAGATTCGCTGCGTGAATTCGAAATGGCGATGCGCGACCTGCCCGAAGTGCGCGAAGTGCACATGCTCAACGGCGAAATCGATTTCATCATCAAGATCGTCAGCCGCGATTTGCAGAGCTTCCAGGAATTCCTGACCAGCAAGCTGACGCCTGCGCCCAATGTGGAAAGCGTGAAAACCTCGCTCACCATTCGGACCAGCAAGCACGAGCCCGGCGTCCCGCTGTGACCGGGGCTGCGTCGATCGAAGGCCACTGCCTGTGCGGCGCGGTGACGATCACGCTCGACAATCCGGTGCAGCAGGTCGAAATTTGCCAGTGCGGCATGTGCCGCCGATGGGGCGGCGCATTCTACAGCGCGCAAAGCGGGGACAACCCGCAGGTGACAGGCGCAGACGAGATTACCGAGTTTCGTTCCAGCGAATGGGCAGAGCGGGCGTTCTGTTCGAAATGCGGCAGCAATCTATGGTTTCGCTTCCTGCCGACCGATAATCGCAGCTTTTCCGCCGGGCTATTCGATGCCGCAGCCACCCACGGGATCGAGAAGGAGATATTCGTGGACGAACGCGCAGATTGGTGCAGGATCGAAGGCGACCATCCGCGCCGGACGGGCGAAGAGGTGATTGCCGAAGCGAGGGCGGCTGGGTTCAACTTCGATTAGCGGGGATCGTATCTAGCGCCGCGATATACGGCAGTACCTGTCAAGTCCGCGCCGGAATGTCCCGGCAAAGATAGGCAACTGCGTAAGATTTATCCCAACAGCGCAGCAGACCTTCTAGGACATCTAGATTTTGCGGCCATGGCAGGGAGATGGGCTGGCCATCAGCTCCAACTGCATCGTCCCATCCTGCCGGCTTGGGCTCTTTCGCCAAACCCGTAATCGCTGCTTCAAGGGCAGCTTTGTCGCGGTTCAGGAAAGCCAGCGTGCCATCGACGTAGAGGTTCCACGCATTTCCCGAGGCAGCCCGACCTTCGCGGTCAATCTTCTCGAAGATCGGCAGCGCCAAATCGTTTCGGTGACCGAAGGCCCACATCTGCGCTTCGTGCCACAGCAGAATTTTGGCGAGGCTACGGTCGCGCGGATCGGTCGGATCGAGATCATCTTCATGCTGCGATTGCCAGTCACGCAGCAACTCTGCGGCATCTATATAGCATTCGGCATCGTAAAGTGGGCGCCAGCCTTGGCCTTCGGTTTGGTCGAAGGCAACGACATCACGCGCAAGCTCCGCTTCGCGATCGTAATCCAGACTGCAATCGGACGGAACGGGCTCGGCAGCAGCAAAGGCGAGCGTCATAAGAAGGGTGAGCATCGGGAAATACTCATCGTGAGCCTTCCCGATGTCAACCGGACCGCTTGGCGACCATATCCCGAAAGGTTGGCCCGCGCATTTTGCACTGCCATCGGCTTACATTTTCAAGCGATGGCGGGCGAGGCGCCTATATATCTCGCGTCTTGAGCCATTCTTCGAGCCATTTGATCGAATACTGGCCGGTTTTCACGTCGTCCTGCTGCAAGAGTTCCTGGTGCAAGGGGATGCTGGTTTTGACACCCTCGACAACCATTTCTTCCAGTGCGCGCTTGAGGCGCATCATGCAGCGTTCGCGGTCGCGACCATAGACGATCAGCTTGGCGATCATGCTGTCGTAATAAGGCGGGATCGAATAGCCTGCGTAGAGCCCGCTATCGACGCGCACATGCATGCCGCCCGCGGCGTGATAATAGGTGACCTTGCCGGGGCTGGGCGCGAAGGTGAAGGGATCTTCCGCGTTGATGCGGCATTCGATCGCATGGCCCTTGAACTCGATCTGATCCTGCCGGCAGGACAGTTCCTTGCCCGACGCGATGCGGATCTGTTCGCGCACCAGATCTATACCGGTAATCATTTCGGTCACCGGATGTTCGACCTGGAGGCGCGTGTTCATCTCGATGAAATAGAACTCGCCGTTTTCCCAGAGGAACTCGATCGTGCCAGCGCCGCGGTAAGCCATGTCGCGCATGGCCTGGGCGCAGATTTCGCCCATGCGGTCGCGCTCTTCGGTCGAAAGGACGGGCGAGGGCGCCTCTTCGAGGACCTTCTGGTGGCGCCGCTGGAGCGAACAGTCGCGTTCGCCCAGATGGATGGCATTGCCATTGCCGTCGCCGAAGACCTGGAATTCGATGTGGCGCGGATCGCCGAGATATTTCTCGATATAGACGGTGGCATCGCCGAACGCGGCTTTCGCTTCGCTTCCGGCCTGCTTCATCAAGGTTTCGAGCTGGTCTTCGCTTTCGCAGACCTTCATGCCGCGGCCGCCGCCGCCGCTGGCGGCCTTGATGATCACGGGATAGCCGATTTCCGCCGCGATCTCGCGCGCTTCCTCAACCGTTTCGACCGCGCCGTCGGATCCGGGCACGAGCGGCAGGCCAAGGGCGCCGGCCGTTCTCTTGGCTGCGACCTTGTCGCCCATGGTGCGGATATGCTCGGGCTTGGGGCCGATCCACGCGATGTCGTGCGCTTCGACGATCTCGGCAAACTTCGCGTTTTCGGACAGGAAGCCATAACCGGGATGGATCGCATCGGCATGGCTGACTTCGGCGGCCGAAATGATGTTGGCGATATTGAGATAGCTGTCGGTCGCGGCCGGTGGGCCGATGCACACGGCATGATCGGCCAGACGGACATGCATGGCATCGGCATCGGCGGTAGAGTGTACCGCGACGGTTTCGATGCCCATTTCATGAGCCGCGCGGTGAATGCGCAGCGCGATTTCGCCCCGGTTGGCGATCAGGATACGGGAAATGCTCACGGGCGACCTCAGCCGATGCTGACGAGCGGCTGGTCGAATTCGACCGGCTGAGCGTTCTCGACGTGGATCGCCTTGACGGTCCCGGCCTTGTCGGCGGTGATCGGATTCATGACCTTCATCGCTTCGACGATGAGGAGGGTCTGGCCTTCCTTCACGCTGTCACCGACTTTGACGAAGTCGGGTGCGCCCGGTTCGGCAGCGAGATAGACGGTCCCGACCATGGGCGATTTGATCGCGCCGGCAAAGTCGGCAGCGGGCGCTTCGGGCGAAGGCGCGGCGGCCGCAGGTGCCGCTGCAGCAGGAGCGGGCGCGGCCATCTGCATCGGCGCTGCCATCGGAACGCCGCCGCCGCGCGAAACGCGGATCTTGCGCTCTCCGTCTTCCACTTCGATTTCGGTGAGCCCGGTGTCGCCCAGCATCTCTGCCAGTTCGCGAACGAGAGCGGTATCGACGTTCATGCCGGACTTGCCGGCGCTGCCCTTATGGTCGGCCATGGAACCCCTTGAGTGTTGTTTGGCCCGCCTATGCTCGCGCCGCGCAGATAGGGCAAGGGGGCAGGGACGCTTTTACAGGGCTGCTGCCTTCTCCAACGCTACGGCATAGCCGTTTGCGCCCATGCCTTTCACTTCGTCCACCGCCGCCATGCCGACATAGGAGAGGTGCCGAAACCCTTCGCGTGTCGCCGGGTCGGACAGGTGAACTTCGAATACCGGCACGTCGATGGCCTTGATCGCATCGAGCAGGGCTATCGACGTGTGGGTATAGGCAGCGGCGTTCAGCAACACCGCCTTGGCGCCCGTGGTGTGCGCCTCGTGCAGCCAGTCGACCAAAACGCCTTCATGATTGGTCTGACGGAAGTCGACGGTCAGGCCGATCTCGCCCGCCTTCTGTTCCAGCATCGCGGCAATATCGGCCAGGGTGGTCGAACCGTAAATCTCTGGCTCACGCGTGCCGAGCAGGTTGAGGTTGGGGCCGTTGAGGACGAAGACAATATCGGTCATGCTGCGGGTTTAGCGGCAATCGGCAGGACCTCAAGCGTCGGTACCCTTCGCTTTGCCCCATTGCCGGGCGGCAGTGTAGCCGAGGTAACCCGTACCGAAGAGAGCGTATAAGGATTCCGGCAGGGCGGCGAGGTAGCTAGTCATGCCTTTGGCGATGGCGCGGGCGGTGGTCGGATCGAAAGCGGCAATTATTCCCATCGGCAGGCTGAACAGGATCAGCGCATACATCACATAAAGAAAGCTCGGCCGTGCGCGGCTGGTCCACCCATCGGCACTGCGCGCTTCGGCGACTATTGCCGAAAGCCGTGCTTCGATCTGACGCAGCTCCTGGGTTCCCTGCAGCGCGAGCAGTTCGAGTTTCGCTTTTTCGCGAGCTTGTTTGTCGGGGATCACCTTGTCGATGATCGCTGCGATTGGTCCGATAACTGTTTCGAAAACCATGTTTGCCTCCATTAATAAAGAGGCGGTTCAGATAACCATATCGGTTCGTGTAGGAAACATGATTATGTTCAGTGAAGCGCATATATCACCAAAAGGGTTCTGGTGCGATTGGCTATTTCACCATGAAACGTGCCCTGACCGTGGCGGCCCGCCCCGCGATCAGGACGCCGGTGGGTCTGACGCGAAAATCGGACACGGCCGGATCACATCCGTCGGCATCGGGTGTGGGCGTATAATTCCATGTAGTCCCGCCATCGGCGGAGAATTGCAGATTGTCGGTCGTATTTCCCAGAGCGACAAAGCTGTAGCCAAGGCCCGATGCCGGGCTGCCGCCTGAAAAAAGTACCGGACCGCTTCCCGGACCAGCGAGATTCGCGAGACACATCTTCGCGTCGGCGGGCGCGTCGTCCGTGATGATCACCGTATTACCGTCGGTGTTGTCGCTGCCCGTATTGCTGACGGTGATGAGGTATTCAATCAGCGCGCCCGGTATCGCCTTCGGATTGGATGTGCCGTTAACCGGGTCGGAAATGACCGAACTGATCTTGGTGACGGCGAGAGTGGTATAGGGGCGGCAGAAATTGATGTCGTGCAAGGCTATGCCCTGTTGGCCAGGATTGGTCGGCGCGTTGGTATGGTTGCCATAAGTGATGACGATCGTGTCGACCTTGGCGGTGAAGGTGACGACCAGATTGCCAGCCGAAGAATCGTTGTCAGATGCGCCATCCCCGATCGCCGTATTGCCGGTCACGTAATTGGCATTGCCGTTGCTGAGCGTCGGCGTCACCGAAGCGCCGCCATTGGTACCGGTCACAACCACCCTGTCGGTGAACTGGTTCGCGGCATAGTCGACATCGAAAATCGTGAACTGGACGCCGTCGAACGCGCGCGGCAATGTGACGGTGATGGTGACTGCACCGTTACGGCTCGACTGGTCGGATACGACCGCCAGGCTCCGCTGTGCCGGTGAAAGTCCCCCCGTGAACACGCTTTGCAACGTGGGTGACTGACCACCGAAAGTGGCATTGTTAAGGTAGGCACCATCATTGCTGAGGTTGAAAGCGATGTTGCCGAACGCCCCCAGCGCGTAGGTATTGCTGGTCGATCCGGCTGCCCAGCTAATGGCGGGCGAATCCCAGTCGAACAGCGTGGAGCCGTTAGGGCAGTTTACTGCCGGTACGATTCCAGCCGCGCGTCCTGCGACGACGGTGAATGTCGCCGATGCGAAATCGTCTTCCGTCGTTATGCCGTTGTCGGGCGTGGAATCGCTATCGATGATGCTACTGGAAATGATTTCGGCGGTACTGGTGATCGTGGTCCCGGCATTGGCCGAAATCGTGCCCCTGATATCGATCGTCGCGCTGGCCCCCGGCGCCAGTGTGGGGACGGACCAGACCCTAGTGCCGGCGTTGAAACTCCCGGCGCCAGATGAGGACGAGAAAGTAAACTGGCCGGGAAACGTATCCCGCACCGCGATACCCGATGCAGAAGAAGGCGAGTTCGATGCATTGCTGACCGTGAGGCGATATATCGCCTGGCCGCCATTGGCCGGCGGGTTGCCGATGAGAACCTTCGTCAGCGACAGATCGGCATAATTCGCAGGCGCCGACCTCAAATAGAGATCGGCCCGCACGAACTGCCCGTTATCCGCCGCAGGATAGAGATCGCATATTTCCAGCCGCCACGTACCGGCGGATGTCTCGCCGTCGAATGCGGAAAGCAGGCTGCGGGGCTGATAGGTGTTCTGATAGGGCGGCGCGCTTGTCGAATGGTTGCGGTTTGCCCCGTCCGTGTTGACCAATTGCGTTGCCGCATCGTCGAGCAGGACGTTGAAGTTGTCGCCGCTGATGCTTTGCGTGTCGCCATTGGTCAGTTGCACGCGCGTCCCGGTCGGGGATTGAAGCGTGAACTGCAGATCGCCGCGCCAGCCATGCGTGGCCAATATGCCGATGTTCACGTCGGCCACCGTGAAAGTGCTGCCAACGGCAAAGGTGCGAACCAGCGGCGTGGTGCAGACCGTCGTTCCGCTGATTGTCCCGCTGGTGGTATTGGAGAAAGTCGATGTCGACTGTGCACCGGCGGGCACGGCGACCGCCGTCAGGACGGTGAATATCAACAAGCGGACGAAATGGGCCGCCATCCTCCGCCAACTGCCTGAAACCATCCCGTAGATCATGCTCCTGGCATACGCAAACATGGTTAAGGGCCGGTTTAGATCATGGTAACCCATCGTCTCGCCACCTATCGGCCCAGGCCGAGGAAGGAGAAGGTATCGGCATCGAACTTGATCCGGATCGAGGCGTATAGTCCCTCATCGGTTTCGCGCGCCGCGGAGAAATCCTGGTCGCGAAAACCTGCGAAATTGTAGCCCACCGTTATCAGAGCGTTGTCCGCTGGACTGAACCCGACGTTCGGACCGATGGCATAGCTCGTAAGGCCGTCCTCCAGACCTTTGCGAACCGTGCCTCGCGCGCCGATTTCGAAACGCTCGCCAAGGCCGAACTTTGCATCGAGGCCGCCCAGCAGGGTGGTGCCGGCATAGTCGTAACCTTCGAATTGATCGAAATTGTACCGTGCGCCGATGAAAATGCCGAATTCGTGGCGACGGACCATCTGTCCGCTCGCATCCCGTCCCCGTGGCGACCAGTTGGTCGAAAGGCTGGCGATCAGGCGGCTGGACTTGGCATCGCCGTCCACCAGCAATGCCGTATTGCCGGCAGCGCCTGCTTCACCGGCCACGGCATCGGTGACTTCATCGCTACGAAACTCCAGCTTTCCAAGGAAGGCGAGGGCGGCTTCGGAGGGACGGTGCGCGATGGCAATCGCCGCGTCCATGATTTGGGTTGCAGCTCCATTGTCGGCTTTCGCCTCCGTCCAGGTAAAGCCCGATCCGACGATACTGCCTTCGCCCAGTTGGCGGATCGCACCGAGGGTCAGGCCCTTGCGATCGGCGAATTCGCCATCGCGATATTCGGCGCGCCCCGTGGCGCTCCACCGATCCTTGCGCCACGCCATGCCAAGGGTGACCGCGTTGAAGTCTTCGAACAGCGTGCCGTCCTGTCCCAGCTGTCCCCCGCTAGCCACGGGCTGAGCCGGATTGACGACGTCGGAAACCGTGTTGCTGCCGCCCAGAGTGCGATTGCCGTCGATCGTGGCATCGATCGTCAGGGCAGGCGTTACCTGAAGCGACTGGGCCAGGCCGAAGGCGGCAAAGCTGCGATTGCCATATTCGCCGATGTCCTGCCGGCCCAGCGAGGTGACGGCCTTCGCGCCTTCCCATGGGGTGACCTCGAACCCGCCCTTTATGGTGCGCGCGTCGATCTCGGCACCGTCCGCCAACTCGTAAAGACCGACAATGCGGACATTTTCTGTAAGCGCATATCGGGCGCCAATCCGGTGCCGCGCCGGTAAATCGATCGATTCCGCACTGTCCAGGGCGATGCTGGTTGATGCACTCAGCTCGAGCCGGTTGTCGAGCAAGCGCTGGGTAACGCCCCCTTCCAGAACGGTTGAATCATTGCGTGTGCCATCGGCCAGGCGATCGGCGAAGTGCGCGATGCCCAAACGCAGGTCGCTCGCCTGCGTCGTATAGCCCAGCTGGATCTGCGCTGCCCGGCGGCGGCCGTCATCGGTGAGGCTGTCATCCTGCCACAGGCTGCCAAGGATCGAGAGGTTTTCGCCCAGCTTGATCCGCGCATCGGTGCCGAACTTGCGCCGACCCTGCTCGGCGCCATTCTGCTGGCCGACTCCATATTCTGCGTCGAGCGAGCGCGCATAGGCGATCACATCGACCGATCCGGTCTGGTGCTGTGCTTCGACCAGCCAGCCGGTAGAAGTCGCTCCATCGCGGCGGCTCGCAGCGACTTCCGCACGCAGTTCCGTGCTGTCGCCGAACCTGGCACGCAGATCGACGGCACCCATGTCGGTCCGCGAGCCGTCACCCTTGTCCGTCACGGCAGTCGCACCGATGCGCACGGCGCCGCCTGACGCAGTCCAATCGGTCCGAAGGCCTGCATTGAGCTCGCCATCGGAGAACCCGTCGATCTCGTAATCGACCACCACGAATTGCGGATTGAGGTCGAAGTCACGGCTGAGAACGGGTTCCTTGAAGGTGATCGTTCCGGACAGGCGATCGATGTCGTAATCGATGAAACGGACCATTTCTTTCGAAGAAACAATCAGTTCAGAACGAAACCTGTCACGAACTTCGAGCACAACCTTTTCGCTGTTGGCGATCAGGCCGCGGCTGGAGAGGCGGTAGGGTCCGGTAATGCCCTGTCCCTGGATCTCGTCCCTGCGGAAGCGGGTGGCGATTTCTGCTGCGAAACCCTGCGCGCGGAACTGGCCCAGCCGCGCTTCCGCCTTCACGCCGGTTGCAGTGCGGTTGTACCGGGAAAGGCGGGTCTGGTCGAAGCCGGTTTCGAAATCGCCGTAAAGCGCGTAAAACGTGGCCGTCTCCACCCGCAGATAAAGCTTCTCACGCGATGCCGCGTCGAAGCGGCGGGTCGAAGCATCGCCGAACACCGTGTAATAAGCGTCCGGATCAAGCGTACCGAGCACACGCTGGTCTTCGGCCTGCTTCGCGCTGTCATAGGCGAGGGTGACGAGATATTTCCCGAGCACACGGCCCTTGGCATAGAGGGCCACGCGTGCTTCGTCGCCAAGATCGCTGTCGAAGCGGCCGGCGCGTTCCATATTCTCGGCAACGGTCCGGGCGCCCACAGACCCTTCGGCGAGACCGATCACCGTCCATTCGATGTCGCCGGGCACGATCCATGTCTCGAGTTCCTGTTCACGTACGATCTCGCCATCGTCGAACCGGAAGTCGAGCCGGACCGACCCGCTCACCATGGTCGGGGCCAGTTCGATCAGCGCAATCCCGTCAGTGCCGCCGACGACCCAGCGGGCCGAGCTCGCTTCGAGGCCGGTCAGTTGATCGAGCTGCTGGCGTTCGATCTGTTCGGCGCTCTGATAGGGGGCGCTGAGCGTAAACTCGCCGGCTACGCCTTCGCGCAAAGGCCGGTTGTTGCGATCGAGCACGCGCACGGCAACCACGGGCCGTGTACGCCCGTCCGCCACGAGGTTCGACAGCTCGGGTACCAGTTCGACTTTCGCGGGAGCGGTGGTGAAGAAGACCTCGCGCTCGATCGTCTCGTTGATTTCGCCGAGGCTGTTTATGATGTCTGCACTCAGCATCGTGCGTTCGTGCTTCAGTGGAATGCCGCGCCACTGGCTCACAGCGTATTTGCCGGCCTCTGCCTCGCGGGTGCCTTCGAAGTTGAGGCCGCTTACAGGCTGGCCGTCGACACGAAGCGCGATTTTCTGTCCCTTGCGGTGCCGGATTGCGACGCGAATAGCCGGGGCACGTGGATTGTGACCGATTTCAGGGGTCAGCCAGCCATCGGGGCCATCGCCCAGGGCCATCCAGTCGGTCGCCAGGCCGTTTGCTTCAGGCACGACGTCGCCTTCGCGCTCCGCGTCCGCGTTGCCCTGGTCTGTCTCGACGACTGTCTCGACACTCGAAGAGAGGGCGCTTTCAGGCAGGCGTGCATGGAAATCTGCGACGACAAGCGATCCGCCCTGCCCAATGGCGAAGCGCGACGTTGCGCTGCCCGCGTTGCGCGTGTCGCGATGACAATTAACGAATTCGCCGCCCTCGGGCAGCGTCATGCGGGAAGCCTGGACCACGTGCGTGCCCGGCACGACCCCTTCGAAGTGATAGCGCCCCTCGCTGTCGGTCATTGCAAAGCTGCCGTCTTCGAGCATGACACGCACGCCCGGAATGCCGCGCCGAGAGTCGATGAGCGAACAATCGCCTGCAGTCACTCGCCCGAGGATGGTCATTCGGCTGGCAATTGCCTCGCGTTCGATTTCGACGCTGGTGCCGGCAATGATTTCCCGCCCGAGCGAGTCGATCGCCACAGCGCGATTTTCGGCATCGCCCGGCGGCGCATCTGGGCGCACGGTCATGGCGTAGGTAACGCGGCGCGTAGCACCGCCGGCGATGTCGCCCAGTTCGATCCGTAACTCGCTCCCATCTGCCGAGAACTGGGCTGCGTCCTCGATACGCTCGCCGTCGACCCGCACGGAATCGCGGCGGAACCGCAACCAGCGTGACGGGGTGTCGACAAGCACGACATTGCGCTTCACGCGCGAAGCGTCGGGGTTCTGCACTGTGATCGCATAGAAGATCACATCGCCCGGTTCGGCGCGGTCGCGCGACGCTGTTTTCGCGACCGTCACCGCGCCGCCAGACCAATCGAGCGGAATGTCGATACGGCGGGGAACCTGGTCGACGAGGACGAACCTGTCCCCGAAGGAGCCATCGACTATGACGAAGGTGCTGCCATCCTCGCGCACAAGCTGCTGAAGCTGCGCCGGGGTCGCAACCGAGGGGGCGGTATACATGTCTGGTGGCTCGACCAGGACGCGATAGCTCCCCAGCGCGGTGAGGGGGAACCAGTATTCGCCGGGGCCAATCTGATATGTGTTGCCCGCCGCATCCGTGATCGCCTGCCCGCTGATAACGGTAGAAGGCCAGCGGGTTATCCCATCCTCCGCGAAGACCGTGGCGGGCTGGCCGGTCGCCGCATCGATCAGCGTCACGCGTGCGCCGCTGATCTCTTCGCCGGTTTCGCTGTCGAACACTACGCCGAAAGGGTCCGCCAGCACGTCAACCGTCGCCGTTGCAACGATGACCGCGCTCCCCCGCGCATGGATCTCGATTTCGACCGTCCCGCCATCCTTCACCCCCAGCCGGCAGTCCGTGCCAGACGGGGCAGGGGGAACATGGTGTGTGAGGATGCGGCCGATGAAATGGCCCGTATTTTCGCCGGTCTCGAAAATGGTCAGGCGTTCGCTGTCCCCGGCACTGCTGATTACCTGGACATCTACCGAATCCACTACCCTCGGATCGATATTCGCCACCGGAACCAGCACGTCGAAAAGAATGGAACCGCCCGGAGAAACCTTGTCGGAAGTCTCGACAACGGCGGAAATCAGCTCGGCATCGGTATTGCCAGCTTGCTGTGCAACCTTGGCCGATGCGATCGATGCGGTATCGCAGCGTGGTGCGCGATAGGATATGCCGGTACCCGATCCCGTGGTCGGCCGGTAAACGGTGATAACCGGTTTTGATCGGTCCACATCGACCGATACCGTATTGGATGTTGTTTCGTAGGTATCGCCGCCAAACACCCATTTTGTATGGGCAATATTGTCGATCGTCTGTGCGTGAACGGCTTCTCCGGACACGACGACCGACAGCAGCGCTGCAAGGAGCGCTGCTGCCAGAAGCCGGAAGGGAAAGCGGAAACGCATTGATTGGAAGTCGCGCTGGCGATCAGTCGATCGTGACGCGGAAATAGACCGAGCGCGATTGCGAAGGGGCGATGTTGCTCAGGTCCGCGGTGATCTCGTGCGTACCGCTAATGTAGCTGGCCGTCGGAGTGGGCAGATTATCGCCCCGTGTGCCGCTGGCGCAGCTGGCATTGCCATCCACGAAGATACCGAATGCGGTCAAATAGGACACATCAGCCGGCAGATCGTCGTTCACATCGATATTCGTGCCCGTCGCCCCTCCGGCCGCGTTCGACACGACGATGCAATATTCGATCGTGGCGCCCGGAATTGCCTTGGGATTGGTCGGCCCGTTTACGGGGTCGCTGACGATGCGGCTGGTCTTGCTGACCGACATGGTCGCGCCGGCAACGACATATTTGCCGACATCGGAATAGGCTCCGTCGCGCGCTGCATCGGTGGTGCCCGCCCCATCGGTAAAGACGGTGTCGACGCCTGCTGTATTGGCCCCGGCCGTCTGCGTGATGGCCGCGCCCTGCGTCCCGGCGGTGCCGCCTTCGCGGGCGGTGCCGGTCAACACGACGTCGAATTCGTTGCCGTTGACTGCACCAAGGCCGATGTCGGCGATGACGATCACGGCGACGGTTCCGTCGGCAGCGACTTCGTCGAGATAGGTGATCGGGCCTGCGGCCAACTCGGCGGCGCTCAGGCTACGGTCGCCATTGGTGTCGCGATAGACTTCGAAATTGGCGATATTGGCGGCGTTGCCCGCATTGAGCGCTGCAGCCAGCCGGATGTCGACGACGGCGTTCGATAGGTTCGTCACGTCGAAAGCGAGAACCTGGTTCTGAGCCCCCGGGGCGACCGACGTTGCGGCTGTTCCGGCAAAGTCCACCAGCACGTCGATCTTGCGATCGACCGTAAAGGTATTGGATGCGGTTACGGCCGTCTGTGTCACACCGCCCACGTCGAAACTGACGGAGACATTGTTCGTGATCGAACTGCCCGCGGTACTGCCCCCCGCCAGGGCGGGGCTGGCGCTGAATGCAATGAGCGCAATCGTGCTCATTGCCCCCAGCAATTGCTTGCTGCGTTTCATTCTACTCTTCCTTCTGATGTACCCTGCATTCCCCTGTCCGCCCGCAAGGTGTGGCGGTTATCGTCCGCCGGTCAGCGGATGATGGCTGGATATTCGAGACGCCCGCTTTCCCCCGGTGCTACCGACGGGAGTGTCCAGCGGACATGAGTGACATCGGCCTGAACTGCCGGACGGGAGCCGCCGTCCTCGGCCAAGACGGACAGCTGCGAAAGCGTGCCGAAGCTCTTGCCGCCGTCGACCGATACGATCAGCGTGGTGTCGGCATCCGGCGCCAGACGTACTGCCGGCGGCAACGGATTGGTGACGACGAAGTTATCGACCGCTTCGTCGCTGCCATTGTTGTAGTCCGTCCCGAAGATCAGCCGATCGCCCGGGACGATCGTGTTGGGCTCGACCAGCTCGGTAACTTCTTTACCGGACGCGTCGAATGAGACCGTTTCATGCATCACGCTGCCTGATAGCGATATCGCCTGATCCTGCGCGGACAGCGGAGCAGTGCCCGCCGCCGTTGCTAGAATTGATATGAATAATATGAGGAAAATACGCATAATTCAGACCTTTATGATCGAATGCTAAGTATCAATCTATAGTAACCTGGAATGTCACGGTACGGCTTGATCCGCCCGACACGGTGCCGAGATCGACCGAAATTCCGCTCGTGCCGAAGCGCCCGGCATCTGCGTCGGCAGCGTCGGTGAGAATGGCCCCGTCGAGTTTCAGCGAACCTGCAACATAGGTGGTGTCGGCGGGCGCAGCGTCGGTGACGAGAAGGTCGGAAACCGACCCGCTGCCTCTGACTTCGGCGCGGATCGCGTAGGTGATGGTTGCGCCCGGTACGATGCCGGTACCGCCGAACGGATCGCGCACAGTTGCGGATTTGATAAGGTCCACATCGGTGATGCCGACGCTCAACGATCCGGTCGCAGTGGCATTGGCCCCGGTTGAACCGACGATGGCGTTGCCGCCGCCGGCACCCTGGCCTGCGAACGCCGTGCCCGGTGCCCCGGTCCCGGTCACCGCTTCGGCAAGCAGGCTCACATCGCTCTGGTCGCCATCGGCAACTCCGCCCGGAATGGTTACGACGACGAAGACGGTCAGGCTCGCATCGGCAGCGATTGCCGCTGTCGTGGCAGGACCTGTCAGCATTTGATCGACGCCCGGATCGTACACCCCGTTGCCGTTCGTATCGACCGCTATGCCATTGACCGTGGTGTCGAAGTCGCTGCCCGCCACGGCGGGGTTGGCGGTAAGCGTATAAGCCTCGGGCCCGTTGCCTGTGTTGGTCAGCTCGAAAGTCAGGACCGCCGATCCCGGCGCGGCCGAAACGGGCCCGGAATCGCGTGACGTGACCGTCACGTCGAGCAGTTCGTCGACCTTTACCGTGATGGTGTTGGAAGGGATCGTCACCGGGCCCGCTCCACCGTCATAGGTGGCGCTCGCGGTGTTCTCGATCAGTGTCCCGGCCTTCACGCCGCCGGCATGTGCAGGCGTCGTGATCAGGGCTGCCGCGATGGCCAGCGGCGCGAGGGCGAGGCGGAATGGCGCTTTTGTCATGCGCCAGAAGTTAAGGGAAAGTGGTAATGGAACCGTTAAAACATACGCGTTTTTGCGTAAGCTTGCCGCGCGACGCGATGGTAAACGCGATCCTTACATTCGCACCACTCGCTTAACATATCGTGCGATTGGGCGCGCCAGCATCCGTTGGCTAGAGCGGCTGCATCGGAATATAGCCGCGCAAAGACCCGCGCCGATACCAGGGTGGCGGTACGGCCGCACGCACTTGAAGCGCGGCGTGAAACGATTGTGAAAGGGGGAAACCACTGGTCGGGATGACTGGATTCGAACCAGCGACCCCCACACCCCCAGTATGGTGCGCTACCAGGCTGCGCTACATCCCGAAACCAGTGGAGGCGGCCCTATAGGGCGCGTGTCTGTGCATGGCAAGCGTACTTCGCCGCCAATTCGTTGCCCCGGCACCGCAATACTGCTAACCGCGCCGCACTTCCGCATATGGAAGGCGCCCGACCGCTTGAACAGCGGGCAGGCGTCACCCAATTGCGGACCCGACAGATACTGCAATTTCCTACAGGTATACCTTCGATGATCGATATTCTCGCCGCCGCCGGAAGTGCTTCCGCAGCACCGGCATGGACCGGCTGGGTGCTGCCGCTCGGCATGCTCCTGATCCTGTGGTTCCTCATCCTGCGTCCGCAAATGCGCCAGCAGAAGCAGCACCGCGAACGTGTTGCCGGCCTGGCCAAGGGCGACGAA
Source organism: Qipengyuania pacifica (assembly GCF_019711555.1). Classification (NCBI taxonomy): domain Bacteria; kingdom Pseudomonadati; phylum Pseudomonadota; class Alphaproteobacteria; order Sphingomonadales; family Erythrobacteraceae; genus Qipengyuania; species Qipengyuania pacifica. Next base: position 25,084 of record NZ_JAIGNQ010000003.1, read on the forward strand.
GTGGTTACGGCCGGTGGGCTTGTCGGTAAGATCACCAAGGTGGACGAGCATTTCGTGCATGTCGAACTTGCCAAGGGCATGACCGTCAAGGCGGTCCGCAACACGATCGGTGAAGTGCTGTCCTCGCGCAGCACACCGGCCGCGAACGACTAAGCAGGGGCGCAACCTTCCATGCTCGAATTTTCTACCTGGCGTAAAGTCTGGTTGTGGGTGGTGACGCTGTTGTGCGTCGCCGCCGCGCTGCCCTCGCTGCTGTCCGCAACCAGTGTACGCTGGCCCGACTTCCTGCCCGACCCGATGGTCAATCTCGGCCTCGACCTTGCAGGCGGTAGCCACATCCTGCTGGAAGCGGATGCGTCGCAGGTAGCCACGCAGCGCCTCGACAACATGGAAGAAAACGTGCGCAACACAATGCGCAACGCCGAACCGCGGATCCGCATCGGCGACGTTTCGACTCGTGACGGACGGCTCAGCTTCGTGCTGGACGATCCTTCCCAGATCGATCGCGCGCGCGAACTTCTGCTGCCGTCGATCAACGGAACCGGCCTGGTCCGCGAATGGGATATGGCGGTCGAAGACGGCAATCGCATGATCCTTACGCCTACACAGGAAGGGATCAACACGGCGGTCAGCGATGCGATGGAAAGCGCCACCGAAGTGGTGCGCAAGCGTATCGACGAACTCGGCACGCGCGAGCCGACCATTATTCGTCAGGGCGATGACCGCATCGTGGTGCAGGTTCCGGGCCTGCAGGATCCCGAAGAACTCAAGGCGCTGCTGGGCCAGACGGCCAAGCTCGAATTCAAACTGGTCGATCAGAACGCCCTGCCGAGCGATGTGCAGCAGGGCCTCGCGCCTCCGGGATCGGAAATCTTCCCTTATTCGGAAACGTCGGACTTCGCCGGCACGTCACTCGCCGTTCGCCGTCTCGGCGGCATCCGTGGCGACAGCCTGACCGGCGCACAGCAGAGCTTCGATGCCCAGACCAACGAACCGGTCGTAACGATCCAGTTCGATAGCGACGGCGGCCGCCGCTTTGCCAAGCTGACGACGGAAAACGCAGGTAAGCCCTTCGCCATCATCCTCGATGACAAGGTGCTTTCGGCGCCCAACATCAATGAACCGATCCGTGGCGGCACAGCGCAGATTTCTGGCGGCTTCACGGTCGAAACGGCCAACCAGCTCGCAATTTCGCTGCGTTCGGGCGCGCTGCCGGTCGACCTTGCCGTGATCGAAGAACGTACGGTCGGTCCCGATCTCGGCGCCGATTCGATTCAGCGCGGCATGCTCGCCATGGGGCTCGGGTCCTTGCTGGTCATCCTGCTGATGATCGCCAGCTATGGCCGCTTCGGCGTCTATGCGACGGTTGCGCTGGTCATCAACATCGCCATGCTGCTCGGCATCATGGCGGCGCTGAGCACGACGCTGACCTTGCCCGGTATTGCCGGTTTCGTTTTGACCATCGGCGCCGCGGTGGACGCCAACGTGCTCATCAACGAACGTATTCGCGAAGAACGAAAACGCGGGCGGCGTGTCGTGGCAGCCGTGGAAACCGGTTATCGCGAGGCGAGCCGCGCGATCTACGATGCCAACATCACCAACTTCATCGCGGGTGTCCTGCTGTTCCTGTTCGGCAGCGGTCCGGTGCGCGGCTTTGCCGTGGTGCTGGTCATCGGCTTGTTCACCTCGGTCTTCACCGCCGTCACGCTGACCCGCATGTGGGTCGCCGGCTGGCTGCGCAAGGCCAAGCCCAAAGACATCTTGCTTTAGGAAGGGCGAGGATATGAAACTGCTCAAGCTCGTCCCCGACGACACCAACATCAAGTTCCTCAAATGGCGCATTCCCTTCTTCGCGGTCAGCATCCTGCTGATCGCCGCAAGCTGGGCGCTGGTTCTCACCAAGGGCCTCAATTACGGCGTCGATTTCGCCGGTGGTCTCGAAGTGCGGGCAACCTTTACCCAAAGCGCGGAAGCCCCCGTCGGCGAACTGCGCGAAAAGGTGGCAACGCTGGGATATGGCGATCCTGTGGTCCAGCGTTTCGGCGAGGACAACCAGGTATCGATCCGCGTGCGCCTGCCTGATGATGTTTCGGCCAACAAGGAAGCTGCACAGGCGGCGGCCAACGAGATCGTCAGTACACTGCAGAGCGATTATTCGGACTTCCGGCTCGACGGTAATGACAACGTGTCCGGCAAGGTCTCGGGCGAATTCCGATTGACGGCACTTTACTCTCTTCTAGCCGCGATGGCGGCCATTGCGCTCTACATCTGGATCCGCTTCGAATGGCAATTCGGTGTAGGCGCCCTGTTCGCGCTGTTCCACGACGTCAGTCTGACGCTCGGCATGTTTGCCCTGTTCCAGATGGAATTCAGTCTGCAGATCATCGCGGCAATTCTGGCGATCATCGGCTATTCGCTGAACGACACCATCGTCGTCTACGATCGCATCCGCGAAAATCTGAAGAAATTCCGCAAGATGCCGCTGCCGGAACTGCTCGACCTGTCGGTCAACGAAACTCTCGCCCGTACGGTGATGACCTCGCTGACGCTGTTCGTCGCGCTGATCCCGCTTCTGCTGTTCGGCCCCGCCAGCCTGTTCGGCATGGTCGCCGGCATTACCCTCGGCCTGTTCGTGGGTACTTACAGCTCGGTCTATATGTCGGCACCGATCCTCGTGTGGCTGGGCGTTACCAGCGACAGCTTCGTCCCCACCGAAACGGCGACCGACAAGCAGGAAAAGAAGGCGCGCGGCGTCGTCTAGACCAGCGTGTCGTAATAGGCGGCAAGGGCTCTTCCATTTGCCGCCCAGCTGAATTCATCGACCGCCGCCGCCACCTTTTCGGGTGAGCGGGGGCGGGCGGTCACCAGCTCGATCCCCTCGCGCACCGCGCGGCAATTGCGAGCCACGATCACCCCGGCATCTGGCGTTGTCACTACTTCGCGCGCGCCTCCCGCATCGGTAATGACGATCGGCGTCCCGCAGGCCAGCGCCTCGATCCATGCATTCGCCAGTCCTTCGCTGGCAGACGGCAGGACCATGGCATCGGCAGCGGAGAGCAGCGGCGGCAACACTGCCGGGTCGAGGCTGCCGAGCATGTGGACACGGTCGGCCACGCCCACATCCCGGGCCAATGCCAGAAGGCTCGACCGGTCCTCACCCTTACCGATCAGCAGCAACCGCCCCTTGGGCAGATGCGCCAGCGCCTTGATGACCAGCGCCTGCCCCTTCCGCTCGATCAGCGCGCCGACGGTAACCAGCAGCAGGTCGTCATTCGTCAGCGGGATATCGAAGGTCTGCGCCAGCCGCGCGCGCAGCCCTACATGATCCATCGGCCGGAACAGGTCCCTGTCCAGCCCCGTGTAGTGAACGCGGATCTTCTCCCGCTCCATGCCGAGCATCGCCATGTCGTCCGCCAGCGCTTTGCATACGGCAAGCACGCCGGAGGCGGCCCTTGCAGTCTGGAGCAGCGCATCGCGGCCATATCGGCGGGCGCCCCAGTGATGGATGTCCGATCCGCGTGCCTTCACCGTGAAGGGCAGCCCCAGATCGCGCGCGATCATCATCGCGGCCGGGCCATCGGGATAGAAGAACTGCGCATCGACAAGGTCGAACGGATTTTGCGCGTGGAGCTGCCGGACAAGCGGCAGCACCGCGCGCGCTATCAAAGCCGGGTTCAACCTTCCGCCGATCTTGGGGATCAGGCGAAACACGGGCCGATGGACACGAATGCCGAAATCTTCGCTATCCTGTGCCGCAGCAGCCAGTTCCCGATATCGCCCCAATGCGACCGGAGGCAGGCCGATGGGATTGATCACGGTCACATCCCACTGCGTATCGCGCTGCAACGCCTCCAGCGACCGCGCCACGAAGATGCCGAACCGGGGCTGGGCAGGGTTGGGAAACAGCGTCGACAGGGAAAGGACGCGGCGCGTCTTGGGCGTGTTCACAGCGTGCGCACCAGCATTTCCGCAACCGCGATCCAGGGTGCATCCTTGATGACATCCTGCTTCTGCCCCTGTCCGGGCGGCAGTATTCCCAGCAGTTCGCCACGGCGGTCGATCAGCCGCCCGAAGGCGAAGCGTCCCCCCTTTTTGGGCACCAGTACATCGCGGTTGATGGCGCGGCCGGCATCTTCCAGGTCCAGCTGGCGCAGCCAGAGCTGGTCGCCCGGGCGATATTCGCCGTGCGGATAATCGACGTCGAGCACCATCAGCGCACCGTCTCCGCCGAGATCGGTAGACAGGATCGCATCGCGGGTTCTGGAAAGCGCTTCGGCTCCGTCCTTCGCCAGCTTCGCCACGATCTGCGGGTGACCGGCCCGTTCGCTGCGGACCAGCATGTCGGCTTCGACATCCAGCGCGGCAGCTATCCGCTCCATCCATTTCAGAGACAGGTTCCGCATGCCCGTCTCCAGCCGTCCAACAGTCTGCGGCGTGGTCGGCGGATCGCACGCTTCGGCCAGATCGGCCAGCGTCATACCCTTCTGCTTGCGAATGTCGCGGATGCGATTGATCACTCGGTCACTCCCCTTGATAACCGATTTGGTTTTTTCACTTTCCTACAGGAACCGGGAGCGCGCAAGGCGGAATTTTCACAGTGGAGAATCCGATGCGTAATCTCGTCGAACGCGAACTCACCTCTGCAGGCCCGCGGCGCACGGGCGAGGCAGTCTCCGGCCGTCGCAGCGTGACCGTCAATCTTGCCGAAAGCCCGCTCACCTGGCTGCATTCGCGCGGCCATCTGACCGATCGCCAGTTCGATGCCGGAGAACGCCTGCGCACCGATTACGAACGCGCACAATTGCCGCCATCCGTCACCATGCGCTGGGATCCGGTCAGGGTGGATAACGGATCGTGCGGCCATGGTCTCACGGAATCCGAACGCCAGATCGCCGCCAAGGATCGCTTCGATGGCGCCATGGCCGAAGCAGGCCCGGGTCTGTGCGATATCCTGTGGCGCGTCGCCTGTGCGGGGGAAGGTTTGCCTGCTGCGGAAAAGGCGCTGGCATGGCCGGTGCGAAGCGGGAAACTGGTGCTGTCGCTGGCGCTCGACCGGGTCGCACAATTCTACCGGATCGCCTGACCGTCAGGACAGTGTCAACCTGTCAACTTCACGGCTCGAAAATGAACGGCAGAAACTCAGGACCAAGCAGGGAAGCGGGACGTTGCTTTCACAGGAATTGAAGGAGAATTGAACGTGAAACTCTATTATTCGCCCGGCGCCTGCAGTCTCGCCTCACACATCGCGCTCGAAGAATGGGGCGGCGATTACGACACCGTGAAGGTCGATCTGAGCAAGCACCAGACCGAGGATGGCACCGATTTCTATTCAATCAGCCCGCGCGGCTACGTGCCTGCCATTTCCAGCGACGAGTTCGATCTGCTGACGGAAAACCCCGCTGTCCTGACCTATGTCGCGGAAAAGACCGACGCGCTACCCACCGGCAAGGATCGCTTCAAGCTGCTCGAATGGATTGGCTTTATCGGCACCGAGATTCACGGCGGCTATCACCCGCTGTTCGGACAGGACACAGACGATCGTCAGGCCAAGGCCAAGGACAAGCTGGCCGAAACCTACCGCCTGACCGAAAAGCTGATGGATGGAAAACACTGGCTCGTCGGTGATGGCCCGACGGTGGCGGACAATTATCTGTTCGTCACCCTGCTGTGGGCCGACAAGTTCGATGTCGACTTGCCGCAATCGCTGGTCGATTACCGCGAACGCAACAAGCAGCGCGACGCGGTCAACAAGGCCATGAGCGCCGAAGGCCTGCTTTGACGGTAACGGCGTTGCGCGGCCGATTTCAATCGCCGCGCAACGCTGTACCCACGCTGTCCCGCAAGACTGGAAGAAGGTCTTCCTCGAACCACGGGTGCTGACGCATGAACAGCGTGCTGCGCCATGCGGGATGCGGCAGTGGAATGAAATCCGGCTGGAATTCGCGATGGCGGCGCACGCGCTCCGCCATCGTCCAGTTTCTGGTTTGCGGTAGGTAGGCGCGCTGCGCGTATGTGCCGACCAGCAAGGTCAGCCGATCCTGCGGCAATTCGGCCATCACCCGCTCGTGCCACGTCGCGGCGCATTCGGGGCGAGGGGGCTTGTCGCCGCCGCTTGCCTTGCCGGGATAGCAGAAACCCATCGGCACCAGCGCCACGCGGGTGGGATCGTACATTTCGTCCTTGGACAACCCGGTCCATTCGCGCAGCCGGTCACCGCTCGCATCGTCCCAGGGGATGCCGCTTTCGTGGACCTTGCTGCCCGGCGCCTGCCCGATGATGAGCAGCCGCGCAGTGGACGAGAAACTGGCAACGGGCCGCACCCCGTGCGGCAGATGTTCCGCGCAGATCCGGCAGGCCGCGATCTCCGCCTTCAGGCTCATCCCTCGACCAGTTCGGCGAGAGCCAGCCAGCGCTCTTCCGCCGCATCCTTTTCATTGCGGGCGTTCTCGATGCCCTTGGAAATATTGGCAAATTTTTGTGGGTCTGCCGTATAGAGATCGGGGTCCGCCAGTATTTCCTCGCCCTTGGCGATGGCCACCTCCAGTTCCTCGATGCGCGCTGGCAGCAGTTCGTAATCGCGCTGATCCTTATAGGACAGCTTGGTCGATTTCGGCGGTGGTGGGGCAGGGGGCGAAGCCTTGTTATCGCTTCCACCGCTACGCGTCTTGCCGGTAATTGGTGCCTGCCGTTTGGCCATCCAGTCTTCGTAGCCACCGGCGACAACATCGACATTGCCCGTGCCGTCGAGGCCCAGGGTGATGGTAACCGTCCGGTCCAGGAAGTCGCGATCGTGGCTGACGATCAGCACCGTGCCCTCGTATTCGGCGATGACTTCCTGCAGCAGGTCGAGCGTTTCGAGATCGAGATCGTTGGTCGGTTCGTCCAGCACCAGCAGGTTCGATGCCTTGGCGAATTCGCGCGCCAGCAGCAGGCGGCTGCGCTCACCGCCGGAGAGGACAGACACGTTCATCTCGACGATCTTGGGATCGAACAGGAAGTCCTTGAGATAGGCCTGCACATGCTTCCGCACGCCGCGCACGTCGATCCAGTCGCCGCCTTCAGCCAGCACCTGGCGCACCGTCTTGTCGGCGGTGAGCAGCTGACGCTGCTGATCGATCATCACGCCGGTCAGTGTCTTGGCGATGTCGACCGTTCCGCTGTCGGGTTCCAGTTCGCCGGTCAACATCTTCAGCAGGGTCGTCTTGCCTGCGCCATTTGCGCCCACGATGCCGATCCGGTCGCCGCGCTGGATACGCAGGCTGAACGGCTTGATGATCGTCCTCTCACCATAGGACTTGGTGATATCCTGCACCGCGATCACCGATTTCGACTTGAACTCCGCTTCGGTCGCCAGCTGCAGCTTGGCAGTGCCGGCAGCGGTAATCATCGAGGCACGTTGCGCGCGCATCTGGCCGAGCTTCTCCAGCCGGCCCTGATTGCGCTTGCGCCGGGCCGTCACCCCGCGCTCCAGCCAGTGCGCTTCCAGCTTTAGCTTGGCGTCCAGCTTGTCCGCGGCGCGCGCTTCTTCGGCATAGACCTGTTCTTCCCAGGCTTCGTAGCCGCCGAAACCCACTTCCTTGCGCCGCAGGTTACCGCGGTCGAGCCACAGGGTCGTGCGGGTCAGCCGCTTGAGGAAGGTCCGGTCGTGGCTGATCACGACGAAGGCGCCCTTGTACCTGTCCAGCCAGCTTTCCAGCCAGTCGATCGCACCCAGATCGAGATGGTTGGTCGGCTCGTCCATCAGTAACAGGTCAGGGTCCTGTGCCAGCGCGCGGGCGATGGCCGCCCGGCGCTTTTCGCCGCCGCTCGCGCCCTTGGTTTCCCGGCTCATGTCGATGCCGAGCTGGCCCGCAATGGCCTCGACCTCATGTTCCTGGGGGGCATGTTCGCCCGCCAATGCCCAGTCCATCAACGTGGCATGACCGGTCAGGTCCGGATCCTGCTCGAGCAGCACGACGCGCAGGGCTGGCTTGGTCTTGCGAATGCCGGCGTCGGTCTCGACCTGCCCGTCGATCATGCGAAACAGCGTGGTCTTGCCCACCCCGTTGCGCCCGATCAGCGCGATCCGGTCGCGCGGTCCGATATGCAGGTCCAGCGGATCGTGATCGGGCCCGCCGAACAGCCATTTGCCGCCCTGTTGCAGGGCGATGCCTTCGAGGCTGAGAATTGGGGGCTGTGCCATAGGCCGCGCGAGGTAGTCGCGCAGGGGCGGTCCGGCAAGCCTTCACCGATAAGGTCAGTTGTGGGAGCCTGAGAACGATTGGCTCCCGGCGACTTATCGCTGAGCTGCTGCCCGCTGCTCGTCGGCCATGCGGGCAACATCGGCGAGCAATTGCTGCGCGTCGTAGATGATGCCGTCCTTGATGGTCCAGCGCACGCCGCCGACCTGCTCGATCGTCTCGTCTTCGCGATTGAGGCGCGTATGGCCGGTCCCGTACAATACCTTGAAGTTGGCCAGCGGATTCTCGGGCACGATCACCAGATCGGCCAGCTGGCCCACGGCGATCCGGCCCATCGGCGGCGCTTCGCCGCGCGGCTCGTAGATTTCGCGCGCGCCGTCGATGGTCGCTGCGCGGATCACGGCGAGCGGCGACAGGCCGGCCTCGCGCAGCATCTCCAGCTCGCCGATATAGGCAAAGCCCCAGGTCTGATAGATATAGCCCGGATCGGATCCGGCAGTGACCCGCCCGCCGCGCTCGTGGAACTCCTTAGTCAGCTTGAACCATTTCTGGTAGAACTTTCGCCAGGCGACCTCGTCCTCGGTGGTCCAGTCCTTGTAATAACTGCCGTGATTGGTGGCGCTGGGAGCGTAGAAATCCATCAGCGACGGGATCGTGTATTTCGCGTGCCAGTCACGCGTCTTCGCCGCCATCACGTCGCGGCTGGCGGAATAGATGTTGAATGTGGGGCTGAGGGTTACCCCGCTGTCGACGAGAAAATCGATGTATTCGTCCCATTTCTCGCTACCGGGCTCGACAGCCTGCGGAGCGAGCTGCGCCACCCACGCGAAGCGCGACTGCTCGTCGAAGTAATTGTAATTCTCGGGATAATAGGGCAGCCCGTCCTTCAGCAGGCTTTCGAAATGGCCGTAGAAATGCGTCACGCCGCCGAGGCCCAGTTCCACGGCCGTGCGGGCGTTGACTTCGGCAACACCGGTCTGCGCCAGATGGGCGACAGTCCCCATCTGCTGCTTTTTCGCTTCATCGAGCGCCGCGCCGAGCACCTCGGGACTGGAGGAGTTGAAGAACTTCACTCCCCAATAGCCCTGCGTCTTCGCCCACCGCACCCACTCGCGCGCCTTTGCAGGCGTGTCCGGATTGCCGCCGGACCATTTGTCCCCGAACACGATGTAGGGGATCAGGCGCGGCGCGGTGATCGTGTTGGCCGCGCTGCGGCTGGCGTCCGACAGGTCGGGTGTGCCGGGGCCAAAGTAAAAACTCACGCCGCGCACGGTCGTGACGCCGTGCGCCAGCCACAGCTTGTATCCATAGGATGGCTGGGCCGCCTTGCCCTCATCCCCGTTATGGCCGTGCACATCCACGAAACCGGGCAGCACATACATGCCTGCGGCATCGACCACGCGCTCGGCACCCTGGGCTGCGCTATCGGGCGCACCGCCAGGGTAAAGCGCGGCGATGCGATTGCCTTCGACCATGATGTCCACCGGACCTGCGGGCGGGGCGCCGCTGCCTTCGATAACCGTCGCGCCGCGGATCAGCAGCTTGCCGAACGGGCCTTCGCCTTCGTCCGATGCGCGGTCGGGCACACGCTCCATTTGGGCAGCGAGCGGTTGCAGGCCCATGGTGGCCAATGCGGCGAGTGCGACTTTCCAGACTTTCATGTGTCCCCCACGTTTGGTCCGTTGGGCTAGCGCCAACGACGCGCAGAGGAAAGTGGGAACACATCCGTTCAGCAAGCCGTAAAGCCGAAAGGCCGACTAACCGTCCGAACAATGAGGAGTATTTTGATGATCCGTTACGCAATTCCTGCCTTGGCTGCTGCGGCTATCGCCTCCAGCGCACAGGCGGCAGAGGTCCAGATCCAGTCGCAGGGCCCGGTTGTCGAACTGTCGGTCAGTGAAAGCGTCGATGCCAAACCCGACATCGTCGATATCGGTGCCGGTGTCACCAGCCAGGCGAGCACCGCGGTCGAAGCCATGCGTATCAATGCCCGCGAAATGAACGCGGTGATCGATCGTATCAAGGCGCTGGGCATCAAGGATAAGGACATCCAGACCACCGGCATCAACCTGAGCGCGCAATACGATTACGATCAGAGCACGAGCCGGCAGGTCTTCCGCGGCTATCAGGCATCGAACCGGGTCAATGTCACCCTGCGCGAGGTGCCGCGTGCGGGCGAAGTGCTCGACGCGCTGGTCGCTGCCGGGGCGACCGATATCAATGGCCCGAACTTCTCGCTCGACGACGATACCGGCGCCCGTGCACAGGCGCGCAAGGCAGCCTTCGAAAAGGCGCGTGCGCAGGCCGAGGAATATGCACGCTGGTCGGGCTTTTCCGGCGTGCGCCTGCTCGAAATCAACGAATCCGTCGCTGCCGGCCCGCCCATGCCTTACGCCCAGTCGGCCGAACGCAAGATGATGGACGTGAGCGCCGCGCCGACCCCGGTGGAACCCGGCCTCGTCGGCACGATGGTCTCGCTGACGGTTAAATTCGAGATGACTCGCTGAGACTTAACGCGCCTATCCCGCCAGCATTCACACCTTGTTCAATGCCGGCGGGATAGGCATGGTCGCATCATGAAGCGCATCTTTGCCTCTCTTCTCGCTTTCGGGCTGGTTGCCGGTCCGATAATGGCCGAACCCGCCTTTGCGCAGCGTCGCTCCGAACAGGGCGAAGCGCGGCGGGAAATGAGCGCAGGTAACATCCTGCAACTGCGGGAGATCGAGGCGCGGGTTCTGCCAAGCATGCGCGGCGCCGAATACCTGGGCCCGGCTTACGATTCGACTGCGATGGCGTACCGTCTCAAGTTCATCAAGGACGGGCGGGTCATGTATGTCGATGTGGATGCACGCACCGGCAAGGTGCTGCGTCGCAGTCGTTAAACGGGCCGCGCGGCATTCCCATTGAAACCCCGTTCATGTTGACGCGTTCATCTACATGAACGAAACGCGTGATAAATTATCCGAGGACGGACATTCATGAGGATCCTGATCGTCGAGGACGAGCCTACGCTCGGCCAGCAACTTAAATCGACGCTCGAACAGAACGGCTATGCGGTGGACCTGTCCACCGATGGCGAGGATGGGCATTTCCTGGGCAGTACCGAGGAATATGACGCCGTCATCCTCGACCTCGGCCTGCCGGAGATCGACGGGCTGACGGTGCTGGGCATGTGGCGCAAGGAAGGCCGCAAGTTCCCCGTCCTGGTGCTGACCGCACGTGACAGCTGGTCCGACAAGGTCGCCGGTCTCGATGCCGGGGCGGACGATTATCTCGCCAAGCCTTTCCAGACCGAAGAACTCATCGCGCGCCTGCGGGCGTTGATCCGCCGCGCATCGGGCAACACCTCCAGCGAACTGACGGCGGGCGATGTGCGTCTCGACACGCGCTCGGGCCGCGTCACCCTGCAGGGCGAGCCGGTCAAGCTCACCGCGCAGGAATACAAGCTGCTGTCCTACCTCATGCACCACAAGGGCAAGGTGGTCAGCCGCACCGAACTGATCGAACATATCTACGATCAGGATTTCGACCGCGATTCCAACACGATCGAGGTCTTCGTTACCCGCATCCGCAAGAAGCTGGGTGCAGACGTGATCACGACGATCCGTGGACTCGGTTACAGCCTCGACGATCCCGCCGACCAGCCGCGCGCATCCTGACGGAGACGGCGGCGAGGCGGCGGCGGTCGGGCAGGTCCCGCCGGCGTCCCCGCCTGCCGAAAATCCGGTGACCATCGGCCACCCGGCGGCGCGGCGCAGCCTTGCGCGGCGCATGATGGTTATTGCCGCGCTGTGGATCAGCATCCTGCTGCTCGGCGGCGGCTTCGCGCTCGACCGTACGCTCGTCCGGCTGGTGGAGGATAATTTCGACGAGCAGCTGGAATACGTCCAGACCGCGCTGATCTCTACGGCCGAAATCGACAGTTTCGGCGATGTGCAGCTCTATCGCTCCCTCGGGGACCAGCGTTTTCTGGAACCCAATAGCGGGGTCTACTGGCAGGTTACGGGTGAAGGGCATCAACCCTTTCCCAGCCGCAGCCTGTGGGATCGCAGCCTCGAACTGCATGGCGATCACGTCGACAAGCAGCCGCATTTCTACAATTCCGACCAGTTCGAAGGCGAGCCCCTGCGCATCGTCGAGCGAACTGTCATGCTGCCCGACAGCGATACGGAGTGGACCTTCGCCGTCGCCTCCGCCCGCGGCGAACTCGACTATCAGATCACCCGGATCCGCTCGATCCTGATCTGGAGCTTCGCGGCGCTGGGCATGGGCCTTCTCACCCTTGCCATGCTGCAAAGCTGGTACGGTCTTTCGCCGCTGCGGCGCGTGCGCAACGCCATCCAGGCCATGCGCAGCGAAGGCGCGAACCGCATTTCCGAACCCCTCCCGCTCGAGGTCGAACCTCTGGTGGAGGAAATCAACGCGCTCCTCGCCCATACCGAACAGCAGGCGGAAGAAGCGCGCATGCATGCCGGCAATCTCGCCCACGCTCTGAAGACGCCGCTGACGGTGCTCACCAATGCGGCGACCGCGCACGATCCCAAACTGTCCGATCTGGTGTGCCGCGAAACCAAGACGATGCAGCGCCACGTCGAACACCATCTCGCCCGGGCGCGGGCCGTGGGGCGGCGTGCCACCGGCCATTCGCGCGCCGAAGTATGGCCCAGCGCCGAAAGCGTGCTGCGCGCGGTGACCCGCATTTACGATACGACCCGCTTCGATCTCGACGGGAATCGGAACGCTGCCGTCTCGATCGAGCGGCAGGATCTCGATGAAATCCTTGGCAATCTGATCGAAAACGCCGCCAAATACGGAGGTGGCAGCGTGTTCGTCACCATCGATGCGCAGCGCGATTCGGAAGAATGCATCATCTGGATCGAAGATGACGGGCTGGGCATTCCCGAAGCCGACCGCGCCAGGATATTCGATCGCGGTGCGCGGCTCGATACGGGCAAGCCGGGCACCGGCCTCGGCCTCGCCATCGTGCGCGATGTCGCGGAAATCTACGGCGGCTCGGTCGAACTGGCGGAAAGCGAGGATCTGGGCGGCTTGCTGGTGCAGCTAAGCCTGCCGCGCAGCGCGCTGTAAGGCCTGCCTAACGCTGCGCCGCCTGTTCGTGGTGGCGGATCACCTCGTCGATGATGAAACGCAGGAATTTCTCGCTGAATTCCGGGTCCAGCTCGCTTTCTTCCGCCAGCCGCCGCAGCCGTTCGATCTGCTCCTTTTCGCGGGTGGGATCGGCAGGGGGCAGCGTCACCTTCGCCTTGTATTCGCCCACCGCCTGCGTGATCCGGAAACGCTCTGCCAGTATGTGGATGAGCGCGGCGTCGATATTGTCGATGCTCTTGCGAAAACCGGCGAGAACGGGATCGGGCTGGGGCGATGTGGTCATGCTGCCACGCTAGCGATAAATCCCGGCTTGCCAAGAAAGCTTGGGCAGACCATGGCCAAGCCGAAATGTCAGCCGAAGTTATCCCCCTGAAGCGCAAGGAGCTGGAAGGCTCCATCGAACCCATGCTGTCCCTGACGGCGCATGGCATGAACCAGGTCAATCAGGTGATCCTCGATCGCATGCAAAGCGAAGTGCCGCTGATCCCGGCGCTCGCAGGGCACCTGATATCGGGCGGCGGCAAACGCCTGCGCCCGATGCTTACGCTCGCCGGGGCGGACCTCGTCGGTTACAGCGGCACGCGCCACTACAAACTCGCCGCCGCGGTGGAATTCATCCACACCGCCACGCTCCTGCATGACGATGTCGTCGATGGCAGCGATCTTCGGCGCGGCAAGGCTGCGGCCAACATCATCTACGGCAATCCCGCCACCGTTCTGGTCGGCGATTTCCTGTTCAGCCGCTCGTTTGAACTGATGACCGAAGACGGCAGCCTCAAGGTGCTGAAAATCCTTTCGGGTGCCAGCGCGATCATTGCCGAAGGCGAAGTCGACCAGCTGACCGCCCAGCGCAAGATCGACACCAGCGAACAGCGCTATCTCCACATCATCCGCGCCAAGACCGCGGCCCTGTTCGCGGCCGCCAGCCGGATCGCCGCCGTAGTTGCCGAATGCAGCGACGAACAGGAACAGGCGCTCGACGAATATGGGCGCAATCTCGGCGTGGCCTTCCAGCTCGTCGACGATGCGCTGGATTACGATTCCAACGCCGCTGCCATGGGCAAGGACCGGGGCGACGATTTCCGCGAAGGCAAGATGACGCTGCCCGTCATCCTTGCCTATGCCCGCGGGTCCGAGGAAGAACGGGAATTCTGGAAAGCTGCCATCGGCGGTTTCCGGACCGAAGATGAAGATCTCGATCACGCCATCCAGCTCATCGAACGCCATCAGGCCGTCTCTGATACCAAGCTGCGTGCGCGCCATTTTGCCCAGCGGGCGATCGATGCCCTGTCGATCTTCCCTGACGGCAAGGCACGCCGGGCGATGACGCAGGCTGCGCTGTTCGCAGTCGCGCGGGGGTATTGATCCCGTCTCCGCGTGATAGGGCGCTCTCGTGAATAACGATCTGCCCATTCATGCCGTCCTGCCCGAACTGCTCGGCGCGCTTCGTCAGGGCAGCGGGGCTGTGCTCGTCGCCCCTCCGGGTGCGGGCAAGACTACGGCGGTCGCTCCTGCACTGCTGAACGAAGACTGGTGCACCGGCACCGTCATTCTCACCTCGCCGCGGCGCGTGGCGGCACGGGCCGCCGCGGAACGCATGGCGGAAACGCTGGGCGAAAAGCCGGGGGAAACCATCGGCTATTTGACCCGGCTCGACAGCAAACGCTCGGCCAGGACCCGCGTATTGGTGGTGACCGAAGCGATCTTCGTGAACACCATTCTCTCCGATCCCGAACTGGCGGGAATATGCGCCGTCCTCTTCGACGAAGCGCATGAGCGTCACCTCGACAGCGATCTCGGCCTTGCGCTCGCGCTCGAAAGCCGCGCCGTCCTGCGCGACGATCTGCGCGTTCTGGTCATGTCGGCCACGATCGACGGCGCGCGGTTCGCACAGCTTCTGGGGGCCGATACGCAGGTGATCGAAAGCGCGGGCAGGGCGCACCCCTTGCAGATCAGATGGTTCGGATCGTCGCCGCAGCTCCCGGTGGAAGATGCCATGGCGCAGGCCGTCGCTTCCGCCTGGCGGGAAGAGCAGGGCGATATCCTCGCCTTCCTGCCCGGCGTACGGGAAATCGAACGGGTGCGCGAACGTCTGGAAGCGCGTCTGCCGTCCGCACTCGTCCTTCCGCTCCACGGGCAGGTCGATCCTGCGGGGCAGCGTGTTGCCATCAGGCGCGATGCCGAAGGGCGCCGCCGCATCGTTCTGGCCACCGCCATTGCCGAAACCTCGCTGACGCTCGACGGCGTATCCGTCGTGGTCGATGCCGGCCTGTCCCGCCGGGCCGAATTCGACCGCGCGGCGGGCACCACGCATCTGGTTACCCATCGCGCCAGTCAGGCCGCGGCGGCCCAGCGCGCCGGGCGCGCGGCGCGGCAGGGGCCGGGCATCGCCTATCGCCTGTGGGAAGAGGCAGGCCATGGCGGGCGGCCGCCCTACGATCCGCCCGAAATGCTCACCGCCGATCTTGCCCCGCTGGTTCTGGCGCTGGCTCAATGGGGCAGCGGCGACCCGCTGGAACTCGGCTGGCTCGATCCGCCGCCTGCCGCCTCCATCGGCGCGGCCCGGCAGACACTGGTGGCGCTCGGCGCGCTCGACGCAGATGGCCGGATTACCGAACGCGGCACTCGTCTCGCGCAGCTTCCGCTCGACCCGCAGGGGGCCGCGACCATTCTTTTCGGCGCGGAACATGGGGCGGAAATGCAAGCGGCGCGGATCGCCCTGCTGCTGCAGGAACGCGGTCTCGGCGGGCAGGGGGAAGACCTCGAAGCGCGCCTCTCGCGCTGGAACGGCGATCGCGGCGCCCGGGCAGAGGCCAGCCGCAAGCTGGCGGCCAGATGGGCAAAGCAGGCGCGCGGTCTGGTGCAGGGGTCGCCCGATGGCGAGACTGGGCCCAGCCCGCCGCCCGGCATCCTGCTTGCCGCGGGACGGCCGGAATTCATCGCCAGACGGCGCGATGCCAGCGGTGAAAACTGGATTACCGCCGGGGGCAGGGGCTTCGTGCTCGATCCCGCATCTCCGCTTGCCCGTGGGCAATTTCTGGTCGTGGGCGATGCGCAGGGGCAGGCGAAAGGCGCGCGGATCACCTCTGCCATCGCGCTGGAAGAAGCCGATCTGGAACGCTGGCTGCCGAACAGGATCGAACGCAGGCATGTGCTGCGCTGGACGGGCGAGCGGGTGGAGGCGCTGCTTGAACGCAGACTTGGCGCGATCACGCTGGCGCGCGGACCGGACCCGGCACCAAATGGGCAGGCCATTGTGGATATGCTTGTGGAAAAAGCTCTGGAAAACCCGGCAAAGATACTCCCGGCAGAACTGCTCGCCCGCGCCGGTCATGCCGGTGTCGCCGGGCTGGAGCGCGACGGCCTGGCTGAAAATGCTCCGCTCTGGCTCGCACCACTGCTGCAAGGGCGGCGCGATCTCGATCTACCCAGAGGCAAACTGGTGGATGCCCTGCTCGGCCAGCTCGACTGGGACAGCCGCCAGCGGCTGGACCGGCTGGCACCGCGCGAATTTACCTCTCCTGCGGGCACTACGCACCGCATCGACTATACGGGCGACGATGCGCCAAGCGTCGAGGTGCGCGTGCAGGCGCTCTTCGGACTGGAGAGCCACCCCATGGTCGGCGCAACGCCGCTCCTCCTGAAGCTCACCAGCCCCGCCGGGCGGCCAATCCAGTCCACCCGCGACCTGCCGAATTTCTGGCGTGGAAGCTGGGCCGATGTGCGCAAGGATATGAAGGGGCGCTACCCCAAGCACCGCTGGCCGGAGGAACCATGGGCGGAAAAGCCCAGTTTGAAGACCAAGAACGCCTTTTCACGCTCCGAAGGTTGAATTACAGGGTTAGTCCATGACCGCGAGAATCTACCAGCGACCGAAGAACGCCATGCAATCGGGCCGGGCCCGCACCGATGAATGGGTGCTCGAATTCGAGCAGTCCGAAGCGCGTCGGGCGGATCCGCTGATGGGGTGGACCGGCAGCAGCGACACGCAGGCACAGGTGCAGCTTACTTTCCCGAGCAAGGACGAAGCGAAAGCCTACGCCGGGAAATACGGCATCGCCGCGCGCGTTCACGCTACGCCGCCCAAAAGTCTCAAGCTTCAGGCCTACGCCGACAATTTTCGCTGATCCTTGCGGGTGAGGGCACTTTTCCTCCCCCTGCTGCTTGCAACGGCAGCCTGCAGCGTCAATTCCCAGGGTTCGCCTGAACGGGGCAAACCCGGAACATCTGCCGCGCAGCAGGATCTTGCGGCGCGGATTTCCGAAATCGAAACGGCGTCCGGCGGTCGGCTGGGCCTTGCATTGCATTCGCCGGACAAGGGCCTCGTTTACGCCTATCGCGGTGACGAACGTTTCGCCATGTGCTCGACTTTCAAGCTCGCCCTTGCGGCGCTGACGCTGGATACGCCGGGCCTGCGCGAAAAGCGCCTCCACTTCGGGGCAGGGGACATTCTCAGCTATGCGCCCTACGCGAAAGAGCGCGCATCATTCGGCTGGATGAGCGGGCTGGAAGCGGCACATCACGCCGTCACCCTCAGCGACAACACGGCGGCCAATCTGCTTCTGGCAGAGGTAGGCGGGCCGGACGGATTTACCCGCTGGCTGCGCTCCATGGGGGACGAAACGACCCGTCTCGACCGGAACGAGCCCGCGCTCAACGAAAACGCGCGGGGCGATCCGCGCGATACCACAACGCCCACAGCGCATGCGGACCTCGTCGGCACGCTTTTGTGGGGTGACCGGCTCGTGCAGGCCGACCGTGCCCTGCTGCAGGAATGGCTCGTGGAAACGACGACGGGGATGAACCGCCTTCGCGCCGGCCTGCCCGGTGAATGGCGCGCCGGAGACAAGACCGGCACCTGCGGGACCGGCGTTCAGGGCGAAGTGAACGATATCGCCATGTTCGAAACGCCAGATGGCTCGCGCTACATCCTCGCTGCCTATCTCGACCGCGCGGATGGCTCCGCATCCGATGCCGAAGCCCGTCTGGCAGAGGCGGCCCGCGCCATTGCCGACTGGTTACAGCAGATGGGAGCTTGAAACTCCTCTGACATCCGGCCATATGGCGCGCCGGGAGTCGGTCGGACGTTTGCGTTCGCTCACCGGGTCAGATCCGGAAGGAAGCAGCCCAGGTGGATTGCGGCGGGTCGGCCGGCTCCTTTTTCACCCACATTTCGTGACTGTGATGGCATGACATTCCTGCCGTCAGTCCCTACCTGTTCCAACATGGGTGATTCACCGGACAATCCAGATGGCCTTCCTTGGGAGAGCGAAGCGGACGCTCCCGACGCGCCGAGCGCTGCCGAACTCGAGGAAGCCGGACAGGAAGCCATGTTCGGCGCCGAACAGACGCCTGCGCCGGCCGATCATACGTATGATCCACATGCCTCCACTGTTCGGCAGCCGGCTCAGCCCTACCGCGTTCTGGCCCGTAAATACCGTCCGCAGACCTTCGCCGAACTCATCGGTCAGGAAGCGATGGTGCGTACGCTGGCCAATGCAATCGCCCGTGATCGGCTCGCTCACGCCTTCCTGATGACCGGCGTTCGCGGGGTGGGGAAGACCTCCACCGCGCGCCTCATCGCCAAGGCTCTGAACTGTATCGGGCCCGATGGAAACGGCGGTCCCACGATCAGCCCCTGCGGCGTATGCGAACCCTGCCGTGCCATCGCCGAAGGCCGCCACATCGACGTCATCGAAATGGACGCCGCCAGCCATACCGGCGTCGATGACGTGCGCGAGATCATCGAAGCGGTGCGCTACGCCGCCGTTTCGGCGCGCTACAAGATCTACATTATCGACGAAGTTCACATGCTGTCCCGCAATGCTTTCAATGCGTTGTTGAAGACACTTGAGGAACCGCCTGCCCATGTGAAGTTCCTCTTTGCCACGACCGAGGTGGAAAAGCTGCCGGTCACGGTGCTCAGTCGGACACAGCGTTTCGACTTGCGCCGCATTCCCGTCGAACTGCTCGAAAGCCACTTTGCCGACATCTGCGCCAAGGAAGGCGTCGAAGCCGATGCGGAGGCTTTGCACATCGTGGCCAACGCCGCCGAAGGTTCGGTTCGCGATGGTCTCTCGATCCTCGACCAGGCCATTGCCCACGCCGATCTCGACACCGAAGGCAAGGTAACTGCCGCCCGCGTGCGCGACATGCTCGGCCTTGCCGACAAGGGCGCACAGCGCCGCCTTTTCGGGCACATTCTCGAAGGCCAGGGCCGCGAGCTGCTGGCCGCGATCGACGAGCAATATGCCCTCGGCGTCGAACCGCTCGCCCTCATGCGCGCCCAGATGGATCTCGCCCACCGGATCACCGTGGCGCAGGTTTCGGGCACCGAGCCCGAAGGTGTCAGTCCCGATGAGCGCGAACAATTGGCGGGCTGGGCTGCGCGGCTCCCGGCGGGTCAGTTGCATCGCCTATGGCAGTTGCTGCTCAAGGGCCACGATGAAATTCGCCTCGCGCCCGATCCCCTGATCGCACTGCGCATGGCGCTTCTACGCACGCTCCATGCAGGCCAGATGCCCGATCCCGGCAAGCTGGCGAAGAAGATCGAAACACTGGCTGAAGCCGGCCCCGTCAGGCAAGCTGCGGATGAGGGAAGTGCGGTTGCAGAAGCGCCGCAGGCTTCGCTGGATTGGCAGGAACTGGTCGATGCGATCGATGCATCAGGGCTGATGCAGGAAGCCAGCATCATGCGCCTGCAGGTGCGCGTAGTGGAACTGGCAGACGGCGTCCTCCGCTTCGGCAGAGATGCGAAATTCTCGGATGATGTCATCCCGGTGCTGAAAGAAGCGCTACACCGCCACACCGGGAAACGCTGGACCGTGGAAGAGGTCGCCGGGGGAGCCGGGGCTCCTTCGCTCGTCGAAGTACAAGTCAGCGAGCGCGATGCCGCAGTAGCCGCGATGCGCAATCACCCGCTGGTCAAAGCGGCCTTCGACGCCTTCCCGCAGGCAGAACTGATCGATGATGGCGGCGCAGCTCCCCAGCGCCGCGAAATACCCTGGAGTAGAAACGCATGAACATGGAAGAAATGCTCGCGCAGGCCCAGAAGGCTGCTGAAACGATCCAGAAGCAGATGGGCGATGCCCAGGCCAAGCTTGACGATATCGAGGTCGAAGGCGCGGCCGGTGGCGGTCTCGTCAAAGTCCGCGCCACGGCGCGTGGTCGCATTCTCGGCGTCTCGATCGACGATAGCCTGATGAAGCCGGAAGAAAAGCAGATGGTCGAAGATCTCGTGACAGCGGCTTTCAACGATGCCCGCGACCGCGCTGATCGCGTATCTGCCGAAGAAATGGACAAGATCCAGCAGGGCGTTGGCTTGCCGGCAGGCTTCAAATTGCCGGGTATGTAATCCCGGCTTTGCCCACCAAAGCGGCGTTTATGCCTAATTTTGTGGTAACGACCGCTTAGGTATTTTTCAAAAGGTGTCGCCTAATCTTCCCGGACGAATCGACGGGAAGACGGCGTGGGCAAAACGGGGATCAGGACTACTTGTTCGGCACTGGCGGGCGCGTGCGCGCTCACCGGTCTTTCCTCGTCCGCCGCCGCAGCGCCTAATGGATCGCAGATGCAGGTCGGCGCGCAGGTCGAGGGGCGATGCTCCGTGTCGACGACGGATATGGCATTCGGGGTTCTCGATACGAAGAATGTGACCCGCGTCGACACGAACGCCACCGTTTCGGTGTCCTGCGCGGGCCTGCTCACGTTCTTTCGCCTGACCATGGACTGGGGGCAGAATGCGTCGGGCGAGCAGAGGCGGATCAAAAACGCTTCCAACGACTACCTTCCTTACGAAGTCTATCGCAATAACAACCGCACGCAGCGCTGGGGTCAGCGAAACAGCGAGAGCCGCACCGGGGTGATACTGCTCGGTATCGGCAATGAGGACTTCGAAGCTTATGGACGTTTGTCCGGCATCACCCCCTCCACCCCAAAGGGCCGGTATACCGATCAACTCACGGTCACTATCACGTTCTAGGCGCGGGTGTGAGGCGCTGCGACACGGCGGAGCGCCTTCCGAATTAACCGATATTTAGCCGAGTTGTCCTAGAGACGTTCTCTCGATTTCCAGAGGGGTGCTGGTGGTTTCTTTTCGTTCCGGATCGTTGCTGTGGGCGCTCGGCGCCGTCTGCCTTCCGGCGGTCGCTCATGCGCAGGCAACGCTTACCCCGACTGTCGAAGTGATCGATGGCTGCACGGTTCTTACCGCGGAAATGGCTTTCGATATCAGCGCAGGCGCCGGGGCAGGGCCGGTAGACAGCACGACGCAGATCGACATCGAATGCACCCGTCTTGCCCTGTTTCGCGTCGATATGGACCGCGGTAGCAATGCCAATGGCACTCAGCGTCGCATGCGCAACGGCTCCGGGGATTTCATTCCCTATGGCATCTTCCGCAATACCGCCCGCACGCAAACCTGGGGCAGCGGTTCGGGAAATGCTCCGCTGGGCATCGCCTGGAGGCGGGGCAGGGGCAGCATGACCGCCTATGGCCGGATCGCGTCCGTACCGGCCAACCTGACTCCCGGTGTTTACGAGGATATCGTGACCGTCAGCATCACCTTCTGAGGTCCAGCCTGAATCCTGTCTCGCGCGAGGCTGGGCAATGGCAATTTCTTCTCGGTCACACGCGGTTTTGTCACTCCGACGCGGTCAGGCGCTAATCCATCTCATCCACATGACTTTGGCGCGCGACGTTGCGGAGCGCGACTGGTCTCACCATATTCCGAGCGAACGGCCTTACCGGCCCCGAATGGAATTGATTGATGACCCAGACCTTCCCCCTCCTCCCCTTGCGCGACATCGTGGTATTTCCCGGAATGGTGGTGCCTCTGTTTGTCGGACGCGACAAATCGGTCGCAGCCCTCGAAGCGGCAATGGAAGGCAGCAAGGACATCTTCCTGCTCGCTCAACTCGATCCGGGTTGCGACGACCCCGAACGAGATGATCTGTTTGACGTCGGCGTGATCGCGCAGGTTCTGCAGTTGCTGAAGCTCCCCGACGGCACCGTCCGCGTGCTGGTCCAGGGTACGTCGCGCGCAACGCTCGAACAGCTTGCACAGCGCGGTGAGCATGTCGAAGCCACAGTTTCCTCGCAGGACGAGGTAACGGCATCCGGCAGTGAAGTGACCGCCATGATGCGGCAGGTCGTCGAACAGTTTGGCGAATATGCGAAGCTCAACAAGAAACTTGGCGAAGAAGCCGCCGAGCAATTGAGTGACATCGACGATGCCAGTGAACTGGCCGATTCGATCGCCGCTGCGATTTCCGCGAAGGTTTCGGACAAGCAGGCGCTACTGGTCGAAAAGGACCCGCTCAAGCGGCTGGAAATGGTGATGTCCTACATGGAAGGCGAGCTTTCCGTGCTGCAGGTGGAACGGCGCATTCGTGGCCGTGTAAAGCGGCAGATGGAGCGTACGCAGCGCGAATATTATCTCAACGAACAGCTGAAAGCGATCCAGAACGAGCTCGGCGGTGACGAAGACGGCAGCAACGAGATTGCCGAACTGACCGAAAAGATTGCCAAGACCAAACTCAGCAAGGAAGCGCGCGAGAAGGCCGAAGGCGAACTGAAGAAGCTCAAGGCCATGCAGCCGATGAGCGCCGAAGCGACCGTCATCCGAAACTACCTCGACGTCCTTCTGGGTCTGCCCTGGGGCAAGAAGAGCAAGGTCAAGAAGGACATCGGCAAGGCGCAGGAAGTGCTCGATGCGGATCATTATGGGCTTGAAAAGGTCAAGGATCGTATCGTCGAATATCTCGCCGTCCAGGCCCGTACACGCAAGTTGAAGGGCCCGATCCTCTGCCTCGTCGGCCCGCCAGGTGTGGGTAAGACTTCGCTCGGCAAAAGCATCGCGAAGGCGACGGGCCGTGAGTTCGTACGTCAGTCGCTTGGCGGGGTACGCGACGAAGCCGAAATCCGGGGTCATCGCCGTACCTATATCGGGTCGCTTCCGGGCAAGATTGTCAGCAATCTAAAGAAGGCCGGCAAGATCAACCCGCTGTTCCTGCTCGACGAGATCGACAAGCTGGGCCAGGATTTCCGCGGCGATCCGGCATCGGCCCTTCTCGAAGTGCTGGATCCGGAACAGAACAACAAGTTTCAGGACCACTATCTCGAGCTCGATCTCGACTTGTCGGACATCATGTTCGTCACCACGGCGAACAGTCTCAATCTGCCGCAACCGCTGCTCGACCGAATGGAGATCATCCGGCTCGAAGGGTATACGGAAGACGAAAAGGTCGAGATCGCCAAGCGTCACCTTTTGCCCAAGCAGATCGGCGAACACGGCCTTAAAAAGGGCGAGTTCGAACTGACCGAAGATGGTCTGCGCGATCTGATCCGGTATTATACGCGTGAAGCGGGCGTCCGTACGCTCGAGCGTGAACTTGCTCGACTGGCCCGCAAATCGCTGCGCAAGATTCTCGAGAAGCAGGTCGAAAGCGTCACCATCACGCCTGAAAACCTGAGTGAGTTCGCCGGCGTACGCAAGTTCAAGCACGGCATGGGCGAGGAAGAGCCGCAGGTCGGTGCGGTCACCGGACTGGCATGGACCGAAGTGGGCGGCGAATTGCTGACCATCGAAAGTGTCACTACGCCGGGGAAGGGCGACATCAAAACGACCGGCAAACTCGGCGAAGTGATGAATGAAAGCGTTGCCGCCGCCTTCAGCTTCGTGAAGGCGCGTGCGCCGCATTACGGTATCAAGCCGAGCCTGTTCCATCGCCGCAACATCCATATTCACTTGCCTGAAGGCGCCGTTCCCAAGGACGGGCCCAGCGCGGGTGTCGGTATGGTGACATCGATCGTCTCGACGCTTTCGGGTATTCCCGTCCGTCCAGATGTCGCGATGACGGGCGAGGTTACGCTGCGTGGGCGTGTGCTGGCGATCGGCGGGCTGAAGGAAAAGCTGCTCGCGGCGCTACGCGGCGGAATCAAGAAAGTTCTGATACCGGAAGAAAACGTGAAGGATCTCGCGGAAATCCCGGGCAATGTGAAAGATGGCCTGGAAATCGTCCCTGTTTCCCATGTCGACGAGGTGCTGGCGCATGCACTGTGCAGCGTGCCCGAGCCGATCGAGTGGACCGAAGCGGATGATTTGGCGAGCCAACCCGATCACACGCTGCGGGCGCCATCGCCGACTGCCCATTAAGTAGG
Source organism: Qipengyuania pacifica (assembly GCF_019711555.1). Taxonomy (NCBI): domain Bacteria; kingdom Pseudomonadati; phylum Pseudomonadota; class Alphaproteobacteria; order Sphingomonadales; family Erythrobacteraceae; genus Qipengyuania; species Qipengyuania pacifica. The sequence goes on from NZ_JAIGNQ010000003.1 coordinate 49,533, forward strand.
CCGAACCTGAGCGACCGAATCGGGAGCTTTGGCGACCTACGCTGCGCGCTAATTTCGGTGTGTGCAGTGCAGCATCGGCGGATCGCGGGTCGCTTTATCTCAATTTTCCCGTCTCCGACCCCGTAAACCGCCGATTTTGGCCGAGAATGCCTTTGACAGAGGTCCGAAAAAACTCTCAATTCGTTCGCCTTCGCCGAGGCGATTCAGCCGAATTGATTTGATGATAAAAACTAGGGGGTTTCTCTAATGAACAAGAACGACCTGATCAGCGCAGTTGCCGATTCCAGCGGTCTTTCGAAGAACGATGCGTCGAGTGCCGTCGAAGGCGTTTTCGACGCTATCACCAAGGCCCTGTCGAGCGGTGACGAAGTGCGCCTGGTCGGCTTCGGCACGTTCTCGGTCGCCAAGCGCAAGGCTTCGACCGGCCGTAACCCGCGTACGGGTGAGCCCATGACGATCAAGGCGTCCAACCAGCCCAAGTTCAAGGCTGGCAAGGGCCTGAAGGATTCCGTCAATTAAATCGGAATTTTCCGGTTCGCCCCCGCATATTGCAGAACGCAGCCGGTTCGATACTCGCCGCGCTTTCCCGGTCGGAAAGCGCGGCGTTTTCGTTTTCCCTACACAGAGATCACCGCGTCGCGATGGCGTAGAGCGCGATCGCACCGGCGTTGGAAACGTTGAGGCTCTCGATCTCTTCGCCAATGGGCAGACGGGCGAGGGCATCGCAATGCGATTCGATATTCTGCCGCATTCCTTCGCCCTCGGCCCCAAGCACGATGGCTACCGGACCTGCGGGAAGAGCTTCGGCGAGCGTTGTTTCGGTGGCCCCTGTCAGCCCTATGCGCCAGTATCCTGCTTCCGCCATCTGCTCCAGCGCTCGCGCCAGGTTGACTACGCGCACCCACGGCAGGATTTCCAGGGCACCCGAAGCCGCCTTGCCGATGACGCCGCCTTCGGGTGGGGCGTTGCGATCCTGCGTCACCAGGGCAGCAGCGCCGAAAGCCGCTGCCGATCGCATGATCGCGCCGACGTTATGCGGGTCGGTCACTTGATCGAGGACGACGATGGGCCGGTCGGCATCGCCGCTCAGAACTTCATCGAGATGGATATCTTCCAGCGGCGCGCATTCGAGAACCAGCCCCTGGTGCGGCGCATCCTTTGCAACAAGCCGCGCCAGATCCTGCACATCGGCATATTCCAGCGGGAAGTCTTCTGGCAATTCACCATCAAGCGATTCGATGGCTTCGCGCGTGGCCCATAGTTTGCGGTGAACCCGGTTGGGGTTCTTGAGCGCAGCTTCGACCGCATGGCGGCCCCACAGGCGAACCTGTCCACTACTCGCGCGGCCACTGCCTCGTCCGCCCTGCATGCGTCCTGCGCGGCCTCGCAAAGCCCGCTTGCGTTCACCCTTAGCCATCAAATCCGTCCTGTCTGCAACATTGGCTGCGGCCTGTGCCAGTGGGGGCATTGACAGGCAAGCGCCGCTTCGCCAAAGGGGCGCCTCTCGGCACGGGATCGCCACGCGATCTCACGATTTCTTCGATGAAATGGCCCGTGTGGACAGGTGGCCGAGTGGTTAAAGGCAGCAGACTGTAAATCTGCCCGCGCAAGCGTACGCTGGTTCGAATCCAGCCCTGTCCACCACCGCCTTCTAAGGCGTTGTAAGGCCAAGAAAACCGCAGAAATCAGTGGGTTTTGTCCAATTGGGTGCTACAATCGTAGCATGAAGGACGACCCGATGTACCTCACCAAAAACAGCCACGGCGTGTACTATTATCGCCGCCCGATCACTGCTGAGGATCAGGTGTTTTGGCGCGGTTCTTCGGGATCGCCTAAGCGGGAATGGAATAAATCACTGCGCACAAAGGATCGGCGGGAGGCGATTCTACGGATGACCGACGCCGCCGACTTATATGAGGCAGAGCGCGCCGCGCAGTTGGCCGTGTATATCCCGCAACACGGAGAAGAAACTGACCGGCAGCGCGAGGAGCGGGAAGCTGCGGAAGCGGCTCTTGCTGCATCGGAGGCCCGGAGACAGGCTCGCCGGGACTATCGCATTGAACGTCGCTTGCGCTTGGAAATGAGCACCGCCGAGCTTGACCCGCAAGAGGCGGCATGGGCTGATATTGTGAGAGAACGCGACGCGGAGATAGCGGAGCTTCGAAAGGCAGCGCAGGGCCAGCGCGAGGCGAATGCCGCACTGGCGAAAGACTTGGGCCGACCCCTTCCTAATGCTGGGACAGAGGGTAGCCTTGAGAGTATCCTCTTGGCCTATGAAGCTGACAAATCCCCTGCATGGTCCGCGTCCACCCGCAAAGCCCTCGTGCCGGTTTTCCGCCTTTTGCGCGACATGTACCCCGATAGAGCAGCAGGCAGTATCACCCGGCAGGAAGCCCGCGACTTAGTGGCGTTGCTTCAAAAGGTCCCCACACAGATTGGCAAGCGGAAGGAGCTGCGCGGGCTTACGGTGCCCGAGGCCGTTGAAAAGAACGTTGTCCATGGCTTTCCCACTCTTGGACCTAAGACGATCAATGATGGGTATCTGCTGCATATCGCGTCCATATGGAACTGGGCAGCGCGGGAGCAGCTCGTCACAGGCAATCCCTTCACCGGTCTGACGGTGGCCGATCCTGTGGCCGATAGGGACCGGCGTGATCCTTTCACCACTGCGCAGCTCTCCACCTTATTCTCGGCGGCCCCTTGGAACGACCCTTGGGCGAAAAGCCGGGATCGTCCAGGCGCGTACTGGGTGCCGCTAATCTGCCTGTTTCACGGACTGCGAAATGGCGAGGCGTCCGGCCTCCGTGTCGAGGACGTATATGAGGTCGAGGGCCAGCCTGTTTTGCATGTCCGCGAATACGCAGGCCGGACGATTAAAACGCCGGAGGCGAGAGCGGAGCTGCCAATCCACCCGGAGCTGTTGCGGCTCGGCTTCATGAATTTCGTCGAGGATCAACGGAAGGCAGGCGAAGTGGGCCTGTTCCCCGATGGTAAACCTAGCAACAGGGGGCAGCATGGGGCTAAACTGGGCGAGCGTTTTAGCTCCCATGTTCGCGCACTTGGCTTGGAAGGGAGGAAGCTCGGTATGCACTCTTTCCGGCACAACTTTGAGGACCGGCTCCGGGCGGCGGAGATTGCCACTCGTACCGCATTGGCCTTGGCCAGAAGGAAAGAGCCGGGATCGGGCGATAATTATGGCAGCGGCCTTTCAATCCGCCATAAAGCAGAGGCGTTGGCCAAGATCACATACCCCGGATTGAGCCTCGCTCATCTCGAACGAAAGGAACTTGCGAATGAAGGGTGAGTGGTCGGACGCCGAGGATCGCGGGGATGGTCCCGGAATACGGGTGGAGTTCCTTCTCTGGGCCGTGGCAGTTCCGGTCAGCGTGGGGTTATGCGTATTGGCTTGGCTGCTATAGCCTTGCCAATGTTCCCGTCCTGTTCCAAATGCACGGGATGGTCCGCCGTAGTCCCCCACAACGCAAGCTCGATGAACGCGCCTTTCCAATTCGGGTGAAGTTTTCGGTGCCTCCGCTCGGCACCATCGGCGTTGCGCCGGACATGTACAAATGGCTGGAAAGCGAAGTCGGCAGGGGTCGCTACGCGGTCCATCCTACCGAAACTGTCCTGTGGAATGCCTTCGCCATCCACTTTGTCGCCGTCGAGGACGCCCGTGCCTTTGTCGCGGCGCACCCCCAGCTCCAGCTAGCTGATGGCACAGATTGCGTTACCTACACATCGCCATATCGGCGTCTGGACTAGCGCGAAAAAAAAAACGGCCCCCAAGCAGCCCCGCGAAGGGACCGCCCAGAGGGCCGCATCAAAATGACCTAATCGTCCCCAAGGTCGGCAAGGGTGCTGACCAAGGGAGCGACGTAAGGAAGGTTGCTGCCGGGGAGGGCACGGAGCAACCTATCGGGGTCACCGCCGAATGTACCGCTATACAAATCCTGCGCAAGGCCTGCTCCCGGTGCCGCTACGCCGCCCAGCAAACGGGTATCGCCGCCTGCACGGTGCCCGTAGGTGTCGCCCAGCGCCTCGTCCAAAGGATCAATCCAGCCGGTAGCCATGCCGACACCTAGGTCCAAGATGTCGCCCGCCAAACCCGCCGATGAGGCGTAGTTCATTGTCGCACGGGTGAGGGCCAAGGGGCTGCCATTTTTCTCCCAGTAGTCCTCACGCTTGCGATCCGACATGCTGGTCATCTTGGCTTGCATCCGGGCAAGGTGGATCGGGAGGGCGAACGACATTGCCGCCATGAGGTAGGTGAAGGATTTGACCGCACCGTGGTTGCGCATGTTGCGCCCCCACTGCTTCTCCACGGATGTAACCGAGAAAGTACGGAACTGGAGCAGCAGCTTGAGAAAGCCATCGTGCGCCCATTGCCCGGTTTCCCCGGTGAAGGTCCGCTGGATGATCTGGGCAGAGCCGCGTTCCACAGCCTGCACCAGCTCGTTGACATCTTCGGGCTTCAAGGCACTCCCTTTGAACAGGTCGAGACCCGTAAGATTGCCCTTGGCGTCGAAGGTGGCGATGCGATCCATGTCCTTTTGGAGCTTGCCTCGTAGCGCCGCGCTGATCCCCATATCGTCCAAGGCGGTGTCTGCTTCGCCGGACTTGGCGAAGCGGATAGCCTTGCGGAGAACTTCCTCTGACATGAGGCGGGTCTGCGCTGCGAGGATGTTTCGGTGGCCGGACATAATCATGTTGGCGTGGGCACCGGCCCGAACTGCGCGGGTGACGATCCCGAGGTCAGAGCCATTGTACAGCTCAACCTCGTTGTCCCTAACGTCGAACATGCGGGTCATCCAGTAGTCGTCCATGCCGACACCGCCACCCATCTGATCGAGGCTCTTGAGAACCTCGTTGGGGGTACCGTGACCGGCTGCGATTTCCCGGACTTCCTTCATCATGCGGGGGAGGTTGCCGACGCTGCGAAGCGCGGCGGATACCCCCAGCGAAGGGATGGCGTTGCCGAACTCCGCAAGCTGGGTGAACGCCATGCCGCCCAAGCGCGAAGCACTGGTGGCAAGGCGGAGGTTGTCCATGTTCCGCCAGTTGGCTTCACCGAACGGGGTGTTGAGGAACTCGGCCGCGATCTGGTCGAACGCCTTGACCTCCTGCGGGCTGGCATCGCTGGCGATCATCGCCTTCTTGAGTATGTCCAGACCCTTCTTGCCCATGACGCCGTACTGCGCCAGCGAGACTTCCCCGGCGACCCGGCGCGCATAGCTGCGGTACAGGGAGGGGATGTCTGTGACGAACAGGTCCATGAGCTGCTTGCCGTCCCCGATGTCCTCCATGAGGTCGAGCTTCAAGCGGCTCTTGGTGTGACCGGCACCGCCACGGGAGAACTTGCCCATGATCTTCTCGACTTCGCTGGGGTCCAGCTTCATCGCTTCGAGGGCATCCTTGACGATCTGACCGGCCTCCGGCGAGTGCAGATTGAATGGCACCTGATACATGCCATTGGCTGCGTCGATCCCACGCTCCAGATACCTTGCGGCAAGCTGGTCGGAGAACGCTGCGTCGAAACCCTCGATCCGCTGGAACTGTGCAGAGAGCACATTGCGGACGCTCTGCATCTGCTTCGCGTTGAGAGAGGCAACCTTACGGGGGTCAAGTCTGTGAGGCACGTAGCCTACGCTGTTGTCGCCCAGACGGGCATTGCCGATGGTCCCGGCCTTCTGCTGTTCGAGGCGCATCTTTTCCATGCCAGCCTCGAAGGCGTCTGCGGCCTCCACCACGTAGGGGTTCTCGTCGAAGCGGGTGCCCTTGGGCGTATTCCCACGACGCTCGATTTCCTGAAAGACGCGGCGGTTGAACTCGTTGCGGCTGCGGCCATCCCAGAAGTCCTTGACGGCACCGACACCGTTGCGGCGGCGGAACTGGGTGTGGAGGTCATCGAACCCGGCGAACTGCTCATTGTACACCCGCTCACGCATGAAGGCGGTGAGGGCTGCCGAACGGTGACGCCCTGCTGCGCCCTGCGGGTTCTCCAGAAGGGAGACCGCCACGGCACGAGCCACGGGGCTTTCGGATAGCAGCAGACGTGTGCTGGTTGCTTCCTGCCCGACCTTGGCGAGAATCGTCTTGAGGCTCTCGCGGTCCACTGGGTTTGCGTCTGCGATCCGCTGCGAGCGGGCCACCGTCTCCTCGACCATGAGGCGTTCGACGGTATCTGACACACCCTCCGTATCGCCTGCGGCTTTCACCTGCTCTGCGATGTCGGGGCGCTCCATGAGCAGCTCGTCGGTCAGCATGACCTTCTGGTGCTCGGGCACGTCCGCCAGGGCGTAGTCGAGGACTTCCATGTAGTCGGTCCTGATCTTTGCCGTGACGGCTTCCTGCACGGTCTCGGGGGAGGCTGCGTCACCGAGCTGCTCCCGGACACTCGCCTCGGTAGCCTGTCGGTATTGCTTGCGGGCCTTGATGGCCTGATCGACTTGCTGCTGGGCTATGTCATTCCGTGCGAGCCGGTTGGTAACCCCGGTGAGGCCGAAGCCGATGAACAGGCCGGAGAGACCCGAGATGGTGTAGTCGGTGCCGGTCATGTGGCTGCCAGCGGCATCCATACCTGCGGTCACTGCCACGTTACCTACGGCACCTTCGACGGCACCCGAGGCCAAAGCGGCAACCGGGCGACCAGCTACGGCGAGGGCACGAGAGCCAACACCTGCGAGCTGTGCGGCTTTACCGACACCGAGGCCAGCGGCCCAGCCACCGGGATCGAGGATACCAGCGCCGATGGCCAGCAGGGTAGGCGAGGACGCCGTGGAGATTATCTTCTCACGCTCACGGGTCTGCTCGATTTCACGCTGTATCTGGGCGAGGTGGTCGGCGCTCTTGGCGTCCCTGATCTGGGCAACCTCGGCACCCGTCTGGGCGAAGCCTTCGATCTGCTGCCAGTTCTTGAGATAGAACTGGTTGAACTCGGGGTCATCGTCGAAGCTCTCGCGGTCGAGGCTGTCGATGATTTCGCCAAGGATGGTGTTCTCCATGAACCCCGCCTTGAAGCGATCCCAGTGGCCGTAGCTATCAAGCTCGGTCTGCTCGGCTTCGAGGCGTTCGCCTGTCTGCTGGTCGGTGGTATCCGGGGTCAGGTCCACCGGGGTGGTCTGCATCCCCTCTGCAAGCTGCGCAGTTACGAGGTCGCTTACGGTAGGCAGCTTGGGGCGCGGTGCCCGCTTGGCTTCCCGAATACTATCCTCGGTATCTGCGAACAGGTCCTCGGGGGTGCTGCCGAGCATCTCTGCTACGGTCGGGACACGCGGGGCGAGGGCAGGTACTCCGGCAGAGCCACCTTCGGATGACATGGCGTTTCCTCCAAGCACCCGGTTTCGGTATGCGCTGTTGACCCGGCCCCACTTACTGCGATCCGGGCCGCCGTGGTATTCACCAACGGCTGCGGCCCAGTCACCGCCATTGCGGTCCATGCTTTCCTTGAGGTGCAGGCCAGCCACTCGAGCGGCATCCTCGGGAGATTTATAGGCATCCACGCCGTACTTGTTGAGGAACAAGCGGCGGGTGTTCGGCATGATCTGATAGACCGTACGGGCACCTACAGGCGAGACCTGATCCGCATTGGATCGTTCGCCACGGGTACGGATAGCAGCGATACCGCCTGATGGCAGGCCCAGCTCCTTTTCCAGCTTGGCTTCCACGGCGTCGTACATGGGGTCTCGGAAAGAGTGTCCCCGGTTATTCTTGCTCATAGTGTCCTTGTCTTATGAGTAGGGCCAGGAGTTACCCCGGCCCCATATTGCTATTCGGCTTGATTGGATTGTGCGGGAGCGGCCTGACGCGCCGCGCTAGGCTGGAAACCAATCTCCGGCCAGCCGGGTCGGTCTGGACGCTCAATCCGGCTCCGGCCTTTGCTTGCGGCCGGGGCAGGCATATCCGGCAGCCCATCGGCGAAGCCAGCGTCCCCAGTCTTGACCGCCATTGTCTGCAAATGCTGGACGGCCATTTCCGCCACCGGCTTAAGGGCGGCGGTGTCTCCGGTGGCAATGTACTTATCAAGGGCCACATTCGAGCGGGCGACCATTGAGAGGTCGGCGGCTTCGAAGAATTGGCCAATCCGCTGCATGGTGGCATGAAGTGAGGGCTGGCGCTCGACCAGCTTATTGAACGCCGTGTCGTATGCCTTCCGGGCGGGGGTGCCATTACGGATCATCGCCCCGGCAATATTAGTCACCTGTGCGGGATCGTGGCCAAGCTGGCGCAATTCAGCCAAGGCGGCTTTCACTTTGGCGCGGTCGCGGCTGTTCATGCTGCCACCGGCCCACGCGTGTAGCCACGCTGCAAGCTTGTGAAATATTCGATGAGCGCAGCGTAAGGCGCGCGGTCCGGTACCAAATCGCGGATCGCCGTGGGGACCAAATCACCCTTTCGGGTCGTGAGATAGTCGAACACGTCCGGGTGATATTTGTACAGGTTTAGGAAGTGGTCGCATCTAATCTGCTGCGGGACGTTTTGGCCGGACTGGTAATCGTATTTCGGGGCTGTCCAAGTAATATCAAACTGGCGTCCGAGCAGACCATTTTCGGCCCCCTCTCCGCCCCGCTCGGTGACCGCGAGATTGCCAATCTTGGCGAAGCGGGCTTCGCGCTCGGCTTCTAGCTTTTCGGTTTCTTGCTTCGCTGTGTCTCCCGCTAACTGGTCATATTCAGCGGCGAGCTTCGCCGCCAGTGCGGGGGCAGCCTGTAGGCGTTCGAATAGGGCTGCATCGGTTTGGGCGGCTTGGAGCTGCTTCAAGAGATTGTTCAATTCGTTGTTCAGTGTAGTCATCATTGTTGTAGTCCTTGTCGGGTTTGTGCGCGGGTCGGCGCGTAGATTTCAGGTCGTAGAGTGCAGGGGTCACGCCCTGCGGATACCGGGCTTGCTGTAGCCTTCGCCCATGCTGGTGGCTTGCGGCGCACTGGGGTCATGCGGGGCGGGGATGTACGGCGCTTTGGCAGGAGGATGGCATCGGTCGCACGAGCAAACCGCTTTGATCGGCGTGTTCCCCAGCTGTGCGAAGAAGGCGAGCGGCACGGCGTCATGGCCGAGCCGCACCATCATCTGCTGATAGTCCAGCAGAAGCTTCCCCAGCTTTACGTGCGCGTCATGCATTGGTGGCGGAGGCGGGGCGGCAGGAGCTACCTTGGGGCGCTTTCTGGCGGGGGCCTTGCGGACGCGCTTGGGCGCACGGGCTTTCTTCTCCAGTTCGGCCAAAGCCATCGCGGTCTGGGGCGTAAGCGATCGTTCTAAGGTCTGCACTATGTCATCGGCCATCGGCAGAGCCTCCCGGTTTGCCCCGGCTCTCGCGGCGGAATGCGATGTAGGCTTCGCGGTATTCCTTCACGAACTCCCGGTTCATCTCCGCAGCGCCTCGGCTTCGTCTAGCCCAGCCCGGTAGACGGGATTGGCAAGCTAACAGGATTTCCCGGAACACCTCGCGGCGGAACTCGCAACGGACGATGTAGTAGCGTGCAAGGGCTTCCACTTTGCCAGCGGGGCCTAATCGGGAACGTATATTATCGAAAATTGCGCGGCGGCGCGGGTCTGCTGCAACATAGGCAGCAAGGGTCGGCCCGCCGATTTCAGGCGAGCTTGGTAAGTATGTCATGTTGTCCTTGTGGTTTAGGGGTTGGCGAGAGGGTCATCGCCATCAGCGCTGGCAGGCGCGCGTGTGTAGGCATCGCGAAGGCGGGCGATGCGCTCGGATAGGCCCAGTCTCTCAATAGATGGGCTGTCAGTCGGGGTACTTTGCGGGGGTTCCGGGGTGATTTTCTCGGAATAGGCCCGTTCTACGAGCTTGCTCCGCAAGGCTAGGGGAGAGACCCCCAGGACACCCTCATCATTTAATAGGTCTGCAATCCATAGGATGTCATCGAGATAAATCCTGCGCTTGCTCCCGTCGATCCGAGGGCGAATACATTCTCGCTGGCCGTTCCTTTCGATGGTGAAGCGATGGTCACCCAGCAGTAGGCTAGTCGCCGTTCTATGACCGATTGAGCCGAACTCGGCGCGATCTGCCTGCGCATTCTGTCTGGCGTGCTTGACGGCTTCCCTGACCTTGGAGAGGCAGCTCATTCGGTCGGGATCGTAGTGGGCACCGTTCGAGCGGAACACGTCTGCTATCCTCTTTCGTGCCCCTGCCGATAGGCGAGCGTTGAAATGGTTAGCAGTCGGGAAGCTCGTGCCCAGCTTGGTGTTTAGTCGCTTCACGTCGTCGACGTTGGTTTGGCCTACAGCCTCCGCGCTGGCAAACCATTGGGAAACGAGCTTGCTGACTTCATCGACATAGCCGGAAGGCTTGTTCAGAAAGGCCCTGTGCTGTGATAGAACGCGGACGTTCTTCGCCTCTGGGTATCTCGCCACGTAGGCGTCTAGGCCCTCGGTCCCCTGCCGGGGGAGGATCGCCTGTATTTCCTTGCGATGATGCTTGAGGCGCTCCGCATATGGCATTGCGGCTAGGTGGTCGTCATGGTCGATCCCTGCTGGGACCAACGCGGGTTTGTCGTTCATGTTCTCCTATGAGGCGGGATAATCGCCATTGCGGTCAGCGGTCCCTACGGACGTAATCGCGAGTTAAGTTTTCGTCGGGGTAATCTTGCTTGAACCGGTCGAGAGCGGCTGCTTGTGCTGCCCTACGGCCACTGGCTCCACGCTCTGCCCATTGTGGGAGAGGTAGCTGAAGCGCCTCCAGAAGGAAGCGGGTTGCGGCAATGCGGTGGCCATTGCCAGTTAGGTATTCCTCAACTGCACTGTCGGAAAGCCGAGCCTTGAGAGACTGAATGGCCAGCCGATCCGCAGCAGGGTCGATTGCGTTTAGCATCGGGGTTCCTTGTGATTGGATCAGAAAGAGTGACAAAAGGGAATGCAGGCGTCCCGCTCGTTCGCGGCTGAAACCAATTGTCGGCTTGGAAGTCCTTGAAGGGGCCGCCCCTACCGGCGCGACATCAGGCGCACAGTAGGGGCAGCAAGTAACCCGCGCCGCTACCCCAGCGGACGCTTGGACAAGGACAACAGCCAAGGCGGGTAAGCGTCTGGAAATCGAATGATCCCCGCGCGCTCTGTTATGACGGTAGCAATTCAAATTTACGCCCTGCTCGCCCCGTATGCGGCGCAAGGCGTTAAAGGTTCAACGATGAGAAAGAGCGGTGCTTTGGGAGATGTGGGCGAGCAGTCGTGCCGCTCTGCCTCTGGGTGCCTGTGGCTACCCGGCTGCGGCGCTACGGGGCCGCTCAGCTGGCGATGGTGCCAGAGACCGCTCTGCCTTTAACGCAGAACAGGGGCCAGCTAGCTGCCAGCCCCCATGCGGTCAATCGTGTTCGATGATTTAGTGTTGCAGGCTATTCGCCCACTGGTCAGGCGGTCAGTCTAGCTAGCCTCGCAGCTGCACCTGTTTGCATGGCAGGCTCGACTGGTGTTTCGCCGAGTTCGGTGGCTGCGGTGCCCGTAGACGGGCTAGTTTCGTATTCCTCGATAGCATCGGTGGGGATGCGCCAGAGCTTGCCAATCCTAAAGCCTTTAAGAGTCCCGGCATTGAGCAAGTCATAGATCAGCGTGGTGCTGCATTCCCAGCGCGCGGCGAGGGTTGCAGGTGAATAGGGGCGCGTCACAGTCAGGCCGCGCGGGGCAGAGGCAGGCGGGCCGGTCGGATTACCTGAGCGGTGCAAGCAAGGTCCGCGAAAGCCTCCCGCTCATAGAACGCTCGAATGTGCCTAGATGCCGCCACAAGGACGCTGGCCGGGTAATCTTGTCCCCGGACTAGGTGAGGGACCAATCGGGGGTCCTTGGCGATCCTGAGGCCAAACCAGCGGGCGGATTTGTTGTCGTCTGCAAGGTAATCCGTGATGAGGTTCACAAGGTCTGCGTGGCGGGTGCTATTAGGCGCGAGCGGCATTAACGTTCCTCCAAGTTGGTGCTGGCCACCCGTTTAATAGAACCGGGCGTCATCGCAATAATAATCCAAAGACAAGTGCTACAATTTGTTGCGGTAATTTCTGACACCTAAGAGGTTCAGAGTATCCGCTGATGACATGATAAGTCGGGATGTAAAACTGGTCTAAGAACTAGCCTGTGCGGTGTCCTTGCTATCTTGCTCTGCTAGCCGGTAGACTGTTGAGCGCGCGCAACCTAACTGCTTAGCCACATCTACTGGCCGGGTGCCCTCTGCAAGCAGCCGCTTGATTTCAGCAGGGTCCACGCTGGGCTTGCGTCCCTTGTATACGCCCTTGGCCTTAGCCGCTGCTATGCCGTCCCGTTGCCGCTCCGCTCTTATGTCGGCTTCGAACTCTGCAACGGCTGCAAGGATGCCTAGCGTTAGCTTCCCGGTCGAAGTTGTGGTGTCGATCCCGGATTGCTGGAGAACGCGGAAGCCGACGCCTTTGCCCGTGAGTGTCTCCACCAGCTTATGCAGGTCGATCACCGAGCGGGCTAAGCGGTCCAGCCGGGTGACTACCAGCGTGTCTCCCTCCCGCACGTAGTCCAGGGCAGCGTTAAGTTGCTCGCGATCTACGGTGCGCCTCCCGCTTTTCTTCTCTTTGAATATCTTGCTGCACCCGGCTTGCTTGAGGGCATCCTCTTGCAGTTCCAGTGATTGCCCAACGCTCGACACGCGGGCGTAACCAACATCAACCATGAGACAGGCTCCTTGTCCTATTAGGGTCTAGATGTCGGAGTAAATACGTCCGATAATTCCTAAGTCAACCCTAATCGGACAAAATAAGGAACATCGTCGGACGCCCTGCTAGGGTATACTCATAAAGGACGAGGTGGCAAAGGTCGGCCCTGCGTTTTCCCGTGCGGGCTGGGCGGGGGGGACGGGGGGAAACGCCCTTACATATGGTCAGAGGTGTGGCCTCGCGTTAGCACCTCGATTTTCGAGTTTGGGGAATTACGAATGAAGATACGGCCAATAACTGGGATACTATGCCTGATTGTGGCGGTCGCCGGAGGCGTTCTTCTCGGAATGAACTTGCCAAGTCATTTTAAGCTGTCGCCTGGAGACGTTCTCGCCTTCTTCGGCGGATTACTGGGGACAGCAGCCACAGTCGGCGGGGGTATATACGTCCTCGACAGAGAGCGGAAACGTGAGGATCGAGAAAGGCGCGCTTTTCTCTCTGATCTGCTCGATGAAGTCGAGGCTGCTTGCCGACCCTTTCAAATGGCGAATGAAGCGGCGCTGGTCGCGCGGCGGGGAATAACAACGCGAGAGGCGGTCCAAACGCTTAAGGGGGCAGTTGGACGGGTGCATCAATTTCGCAGTCGCTTAGAACCAAAAGATATAAGGATGCTGAAAATTTCAGACCGTATCTTGGAGTTGGAAGTCGATGATGCAGAGCTAGATGAGCAGGCGGCTTCTGCTGGACTGTACCCGAATGAGGCGGACTATGGTGGCTTGAACGCTATCGGACACGAAATCGTTGGGACCGTTCAGAAAATTCGCGCCCATCTCTAACGAAATTGGTGCCCCAAAATGGGATGGGGGAAATCTCAAGCGGCTTATCTCTTAACCGCGAGCTATCGGCGGTGAAGATAAAGGATAGCAAAATGGCGATTTTCAGATTGTATTCGAAGCGGCTGCACGACGCCGCAAAGTCCGGCGTAGCCGACGTATACAGGTATGATAAAATACCTGAACCAGTACGCGTCCAAGTGAAACAAATTGCGCTTGATGGGCTGGGGCGTGTGGGCTCGCGGGGCGACGGTTTTAACCACGGAAAAAATGAAAACGATGTGTGGGTCGAGCTTGAGCGCATCTATCTCCGAGAGAGGGGCTTAGAAAGTATTTCCAAAGGGGATTTCGCAGGTTCACGACTACTGGCATTTATGCGTGATTGCAGCGTTGTCGAATGGCTCGATCTTCTCGAACTAATTTGTTTTGGCATCAAGGTTATGGGCGACAGTAGTCGACTCAGTGACAGGCATAATTGGCAGATTAATGGCGCACCAGACGAAGCTATAGATGAGATAAACTATCGGCTGCGCGAAGGCGGTGTGGGCTATCAAATTGAGGATGGTCGGGTCATTCGCGTTGACAGTGAGTACGTTCATGCCGAGGTCATCAAGCCAGCGCTCGCCTTGCTGTCGGAAGATGGCTTTGAGGGTCCTCGCGAAGAGTTCCTTGCCGCGCACGGCCACTACCGAGCGGGCGAGCATCGACAAGCTGTTGCGATGGCGGCGAACGCTTTGGAAAGCACCTTCAAGGCCATCTTCGACAAGAAGGGCTGGGAGCACAAAAAGGGCGCGCGTATCTCCGATCTTGTTAAGGTGGCGAAGGCAAACAAGCTCTGGCCGGACTATATGGATGGCAGCTTCGACCAACTGGTAGCCACGCTTCAAAGTGGCCTTCCTAAAGTCCGCGATAACGATGCCTCGCATGGCCAAGGTGCTACTCCGAAAGTAGTTCCTGGCTATGTTGCCGCATACGCCTTGCACTTGGCGGCTAGCAAAATCGTGTTCATTGCCGAGGCGGCCAAGTAGCATTCGCTGCTTAACTCAAGGTTGTGCTGCTGGTATGTTTGGACGCAGCTTTACAGGGGGCATCGCAGTGTTGACGCGTCTAGATGAAAAACTGTTATTGGCTCTGAGAACAGGGAAGCATTTCAAGCGTAATCCGGGGGATGTGATCGAATTGTTGTCCCAGCATCTCGAGCCATCCGAAAGCGAAGAAGACAGTGGGAACGAGGCTAGGGCAAGCGCCAGACGACTTGTGGCGGACGGTTTGGCCATATCTGTGCCCGACACTTATCGGCCAAACAGACCTTACTTGCGGATCACTGACGACGGTATGGCTTATGCAGATATATTGGCGGAGAATAATCGAGAGAGGACTCTTCTTGAGCGCATAAAAGCGGTGCCTCGCAGCGACTGGATCGCGTTGGTGGCGGTTGCCGTTTCTCTGATCGCCTTACTCAAGGATTAGATAGAGACTGCCAAATAGCCCTCTCATTTAAGTTTGAGTCAAATACCCTGCGATGTAGCCAGCTACAGGCCCCCCACCAACCCGCATTGCTTGGCTATACGCGCTCAACAACCAGTCACCCGTTTCCCATGCCCCCTTCGCCCGCTCTGCATGACCGAAAACCGCCTTGAGTAACTTGCCGGTTCGCTTAAGCAATGCGCCGATTTCCGGGTTTGCGTTCATATCAATGCCACGCTCAAGCGTGAGGTATGCGAGTATCACCTCTCGTAGGCTTTCAATTGAATAGCCCCAACCAAACCAGTCCAACCGCTCCAAGCGAAACCGGAAATTTTCCAACCCTTCGATGAGACTTTCCCGGATGAAATCCCGCTCACCGAGCTGGGCTTCCTTTAGCCATTCGAGGAGGGTCTGGGTCAGTCCGAGAAGTTCAGTAACCTCCTCTGGAGTGAGATTCGGAAAACTATATTCACTAGGTATAGCTGGAGATAGCATCCTTATCGGGCTGCTGTGCTCGGCACTAACGCACCGCTGTCCGTGGTTTTTCCAATGATTTGAGAGGCCAGCGTGGCTAAAAGCACCGCGTATTTGGGTGAGATGATTTTCAGCGCCAGTAAGAACCGCCTCGTTGGCACCGATAGATTTCAAAAGCCGGGAAAGAGCAACCGTTCGAGTGGTGATACTGCCGAGAATTTGAAAGAACTCGGGTGACCAAGGATCGACCTCGAATGTCGATGCAAGAAATTGGTCGCCCCGCGTTTGGTGCGCGAGGTTTAGGCGATCGCACAGAGCCGCAAGTTCAAGCGCCGGGTCACTTAGCTCTGCCATGATAGTCCCTCAATATCGTCGCTCGCCTTCGTAAGGGCTTCTTGCAAGCATTTGCTACCTAATTGTTTGCAGAGAATAACTTGGCACTTGTTCGATAGCCGACAAGAACTGTGGTTCTAATCCCATTACGTAAATCGAACCTTGCCCGGGCTGCTACAATCGAGTATCCCAACCGTACCAGCATCCGAAAGGCAAACCGTTGGTTTTTCAGGGCTTTCTGGGGTAGATCTGATAATCCAGCCCTGTCCACCACCGCCATTTTCATTCTCGTGTAGAAGTCCAGGGGGCGTTGGGCCCTTTTCTTCGGGCCGGCCTATCCGGCGATATCTTGCAGTTCTTCGATCATATCGATCCTGATCTCGCGCCGAGATGAAAGCGTAATGATGCCTTTCGCCCGCAACTGGGTCAGCTGCCGGCTGACGGTTTCCACTGTCAAACCGAGAATATCTGCAATCTGCTGCCGCGAAAGTGGCAGGAGGACGGTCGTCGATCCGTCTGCTTCACTCGTTCCCAGGCGATCTGCCATCTCGATCAGAAAGCTGGCGAGTTTCTGTTCTGCGGTCATGCGGCCGAGTAACAGCATCCACCGGCGAGTCTGGTCCAGTTCGCCCAGAGTGCGTTCCAGAAGCTTATGTTCCAGGCGCGGATGTTCGCGGGCGAAGCCTTCGAAATCCCTTCGTTCGAACACGCAGATGTGGGAATCGGTCAGCGCCTCCACGCCATAAGGGGATGTTTCGCCGAATGGCCTGCCGAGGAAATCGGATGGATAGACGAGGCCAAGTATCTGTTCCTTCCCGTCTGCCGAATGGGAAGAAAGCTTCAAGATTCCTTCAATCACATTTGCGACGAGGACCGCTTCATGGCCCTCCCACATCAATTGCTCGCCCGCGGCAAGCCTGCGTCGACGGCCAATGCCGTTGAGAATGCCGATTTCCCGTGGATCGAGATCGGAGCAGATCGCCTGGTTGCGAATGGCGCAGGCCTGGCAAAGGTCATGTCGCGACGATGCGGGCGCTTCCTCCATAAATGCGGGGACTATCCGTTGTCGCATGAGATGCCAAGACATGGTGCAAGGCATCGGCGGGGGAGCTTGTCGGGATTGGCCAGTCGGCCTAGTCAGCTGCAATGACTCAGAGCGAAAAGCTGACCGGGCGTCCTGTCATCTCTGCCACAGGGCTGTTTACGCCATCCGACACCATCACGAACGAGGAGCTGGTTGAAAGCTTCAACCGCTATGTCGAGCGTCACAATGCCGACAACGCTGCTGCGATCGAGGCAGGGGATGTGGAAGCGCTGCAAACCAGTTCGGTGGAATTCATCGAAAAGGCGAGCGGGATAAAGGCGCGCCATGTCATGGCGAAAGGTCCGATACTGAATCCGGAGATAATGGCGCCCCGCTGGCCGGAACGGTCCAATGAAGAGCTCTCGATGCTGGCCGAGATCGGGGTAAAGGCCGCCCGGCAGGCGCTAGAGCGGGCAGGGCGCGATGCTGCGGAAGTCGATGCCGTCCTTTGCGCTGCCTCCAATATGGAGCGACCCTACCCGGCAATGGCGATCGAAATCCAGCAGGAGCTGGGCATCGATGGTTTCGGTTTCGATATGAATGTCGCTTGCTCATCTGCGACGTTCGGCATCCAGACGGCTGCGGACTACATCCGCTCGGGTAACGCGCGAAGCGTGCTGGTGATCAGCCCCGAAATAACCAGCGGCCACCTCAACTGGCGCGATCGGGACAGTCATTTCATTTTTGGCGATGTGGCAACGGCGGTGCTTGTCGAAGATGCTGGGATCGCACCGGCCACGCACTGGGATATTCTCGGCACGAAGCTGAAGACCGTCTTTTCGAACAACATCCGCAACAATTTCGGCTTTCTCAATCGTGCATCCCCCGCCGGCGAGGGCAAGGCGGACAAGCTCTTCGTTCAGGAAGGGCGCAAGGTGTTCAAGGAGGTCGTTCCGATGGTTGCCGAGATGATCGTGACCGAGGCGGAAAACTTCGGACTCGATCCACAAGGACTGCGGCGCCTTTGGCTTCACCAGGCCAATGCCGGGATGAACCGTCTTATCGCCCAGCGCGTGCTGGGACACGAGGCGACCGCCGATGAAAGCCCAACGGTACTCGATACCTACGCCAATACGTCCAGTGCCGGTTCGATCATAGCTTTCCATAAGCATAGCGACGATCTGGAGGCAGGCGATACCGGACTGATCTGCAGCTTTGGTGCCGGATATTCGGCAGGCGCGGTCTTCGTGCGCAAGGTGGCATAACACCTTGTGACTATTGGCCGTAGTCCCTAGGTGTTGAACATGCCTGGTGATCTTCTTGACAATCGTGGCCGCGGCGATGCTCGCTGGTCATGGCCCCCCATCCATCCCGAAGGACGCAAGTTCGGGATTATCGCAGTAATCGTTAGCCTCGTTTTCCTGCTCGGCCTCGACTGGGAAATCATTGGCTGGCCTTTGCTGCTGCTTTCTCTGGGCGTGTTCGCGTTTTTTCGCGACCCACAGCGCGTGGTGCCGCAGGACGACAGGTTCATCGTCGCGCCGGCCGATGGGCTTGTCTCGCTGATTGCCGAAGTCGAACCCCCGGCAGAATTGATTGTCGATGATGGTAGCGAACATGCCGGGCTGGAAGCGGCCAAGGTCACGCGGATCTCGATCTTCATGTCGGTCTTCGACGTTCACATCAATCGCACGCCGATCGCGGGAACCATCCGCCGTGTCGTCTACATTCCCGGAAGCTTCGTGGACGCCGGCCTTGATAAGGCGAGCGAGGAAAACGAGCGCCAGCATATTCTGGTCGAGCGGACGGACGGATTGAAGCTGGGTTTCACCCAGATAGCCGGCCTGGTTGCGCGGCGGATCGTTCCCTTCGTCAAACCGGGCGACACCGTGGGCGTAGGGCAGCGGATTGGCTTGATCCGGTTCGGTAGTCGGGTCGATGTCTACTTGCCGGCAGGTACCGATTCGAAGGTTCTGCTGGGTCAGAAGGTGATCGCAGGCGAGACCGTTCTGGCAGAAATTGGAACGCAGACGCTGATCGAAGGCGTGTCCCAGTGAGCTTACTCCCGCCGCAGGCCCCCGCAGAGCCGGAAGAGCGCGCACGTTTGGGCCCGAAGGCGGCGGAAGATGAACGTCCGGTAATGGGCCGGTCGCGTGCATTGACGCTCAAGGCGATGGTGCCCAATGCGATCACGGCTGCTGCTCTGTGTTCCGGTCTTACCGGCATCCGCTTCGCCATCGGCGAAAATTGGGGTGCGGCGGTTGTTGCGATCATTCTGGCGGGTCTGCTTGACGGGATCGACGGACGAATAGCGCGTGCCCTCAAGGCGCAATCGCGGTTCGGAGCAGAACTGGACAGCCTGGCTGATTCGCTGAGCTTCGGCACTGCGCCCGCGATCATCATTTACCTGTGGTCGCTGTCAGCCGAACCGAGGCTCGGCTGGTTCGCGGCGCTGGCTTTTGCGATATGTTGCGCTCTCAGGCTCGCACGGTTCAATGCTCAGATCGACGTGAAGGAGCAGCCACATAAGTCCCTCGGTTTCCTGACTGGCGTTCCTGCGCCGTTGGGCGCGGGGCTGGCCTTTGCGCCATTCTATCTTTGGATGGCTACGGGGCTTGAAGAGCTTCGTCATCCGCTTCTGGTCGGCGTCTGGCTGGTCGCGGTGGCATTGCTCATGATCTCGAGCATGGCCACACCCGGTTGGACGTCACTGCGGCCGCGGCGCGGAATCAGGCTCGAGATAATCGCCTTAGCCGGACTTCTGTTTGCCGCCCTGCTGGTCGAACCATGGTGGACGTTGAGTGCGATTTGCGTCGGCTATCTCTTGCTGCTGCCTTATACTCTGCTCCGCTATTCCCGCATCAAGCGGCGCAGTTGATTGTGCCCTTCGCGGCGCGGCCCACGACCGATCTATCGAACGCATTATGACCTCCCAGCGAGATGCCCGGACGAAGTGACGGCAGGGCGGGGACGTTTCCGTTCTTCAAATCGCGGCGCAATCTGCCGAAAGCGGACCACCACCGTAGACCGCTATCGGCGAGAACTCCCACTGCCGCCAGAGCGGCAGCGGCGAGAAGGATGACAAGAAACAGTGCGAACATTGCGATATCTCCAATCCCGGCTGCCGCCAACTATGTTGACAGACTGGGGAAATCAGGTGGAAAACCCGTACTGACCACCGTCGGTTCCGGCGATCTGATCAATGTTCTCTTTTTGTTCTTAGCTGTCAACTGCTTTTCGCGCCCGGATTCCCTTTTTTAGCGGTGAATCGAGGCTGGATTTCCTGCCCGAACAGCGCTAAGGGCGCCCGGTTCGCATCGGAATCGGTCGTTTCAATGACTGTTCTGGTCGGGCAAATCCACATGGAAGGCACACCATACCGGTGCCCTGCGCGGGACGTGACCGCATTCGGGTTCCAGCTTTCCAGAGGCATAACCGGAAAGGAATATGATTATGGCGGCTCCTACCGTCACGATGCAGCAATTGATCGAAGCCGGATCGCACTTCGGCCACCAGACCCACCGTTGGAACCCGCGCATGAAGCCGTATATCTTCGGCGCGCGCAACGGCATCCATATCATCGATCTGTCGCAGACCGTACCGCTGTTTGCGCGCGCGCTTGACTTCATCCAACAGACCGCGCGTTCGGGCGGCAAGGTACTGTTCGTCGGTACCAAGCGCCAGGCGCAGGACGCGATCCGCGATGCCGCGCTCGCTTCGGGTCAGCACTTCGTCAACCACCGCTGGCTCGGCGGCATGCTGACCAACTGGAAGACCATCAGCGAACGCATCAAGTACCTCAAGACGCTCGACGAGCGCCTGTCGGGTGACACGGCTGGCCTGACCAAGAAGGAAGTGCTCGACCTTACCCGCAAGCGGGACAAGCTCGAAATGTCGCTTGGCGGCATTCGCAACATGGGCGGCATTCCGGACGTTATGTTCGTGATCGATGCGAACATGGAAGATCTGGCGATCAAGGAAGCCAATGTTCTCGGCATCCCCGTCGTCGCCGTGCTCGACACCAATGTCGATCCTGAAGGCATCGCTTTCCCGATCCCGGGCAACGACGATGCTGCACGCGCCATCCGTCTGTACTGCGATGCAGTCGCCAATGCAGCCAAGAGCGGCAAGGGCGAGGGCATCCAGGATTCGGGTGCCGACGTTGGCGCGATGGAAAATCCGCCGGAAGAAACTGCGGCGGCCTAAGCTCTTTAACGACCGGGCGCCATCACGCGCTCGTCACAAAGCGGAGTTACGCGCCGGGCCGCTATCCAGCTGGCCCGGTGCCCGCACATCATCTCTAGAAGGAAAATACCATGGCTGCATTCACTGCCGCTGACGTAAAAGCCCTCCGTGAAAAGACCGGCGCGGGCATGATGGACGCCAAGAAGGCACTCGAAGCCGCAAACGGCGATATCGAAGCTGCGGTCGACGCACTGCGCGCCAAGGGCCTCGCCACTGCTCAGAAGAAGTCAAGCCGTACCGCCGCCGAAGGTCTTGTCGGCATTGCCGTCGAAGGCACCAAGGGTGTTGCCGTCGAAGTGAACTCGGAAACGGACTTCGTTGCCAAGAACGACCAGTTCCAGGATTTCGTCCGCAAGACCACTCAGGTCGCGCTCGGCACCGCTGGTGACGACGTCGAAGCGCTGAAGGCTGCCGACTATCCGACCGGTGGCACCGTCGGCGACAAGCTGACCGACAATGTTGCGACCATCGGCGAGAACCAGCAGGTCCGCCGCATGAAGACCGTTTCGGTGACCGACGGCGTCGTCGTGCCCTACATGCACAATGCAGTCGCTCCGGACCTCGGCAAGATCGGCGTGCTCGTCGCGCTTGAGAGTGAAGGCGACAAGGACAAGCTGGCCGAACTCGGCAAGAAGCTCGGCATGCACATCGCCGCCGCCTTCCCGCAGGCTCTGACCGCTGACGGTCTCGACGCCGAAGTGATCGAGCGCGAGCGCGCGATCGCCAAGGAAAAGGCTGCCGAAAGCGGCAAGCCCGAGAACGTCCAGGACAAGATGGTCGAAGGCGCTGTGTCCAAGTACGCCAAGGAGAACGCTCTGCTGAGCCAGGTCTTCGTCATGGATAACAAGACCCCCATCGCGCAGGTCGTCGAGCAGGCTGCCAAGGATGTCGGCGCCAAGGTCGAGCTGGTGGACTATGTCCGCTTCCAGCTGGGCGAAGGCATCGAGAAGGAAGAGAGCGACTTCGCCGCCGAGGTCGCCGCTGCCGTAGCCGGCTAAGCGTAACCGCTTCCTACAGGATTGGGCCGCCGGACCGTGTGTTCGGCGGCCTTTTTCGTGGGCGGGGTGGCGGGGTGGGCGGCATCTTGGCCAAGTTCATGCATGGGTGTGCGGGTGTGGCCGAATCGGGGTTGGAGTGGCCCGCCGCGAAGCTAGCGGGACGGCGACGTGTAGGAAATCGGGTTGATCGAATGGGCCTGCGCTAGAATTGCAGGCCCATCGTCGCGCCGCCCAGGAAGTAGCAGAACAGCGTTATCAGCACGACCCCGACAAGGTTGAGCACCAGGCCGCCGCGCGCCATTTCGGCGATAGTGACGGCGCCGGTACTGAACACGATCGCATTGGGCGGCGTCCCCACCGGCAGCATGAACGCACAGGTGGCGGCGAAGGCGGCAGGGACCAGAAGTCCCATCGGATCGACCCCGATACCCAATGCCACCCCGCCGAGGATCGGAATGAAGGTGGCGGCTGTCGCCGTGTTGCTGGTGACTTCGGTGAGGAAGAGCACGATCGCGACCACTGCCGCGATCAGCAGGATGAGCGGCAATGCGCCGAGGCCACTGGCCTGCACGCCGAACCACGCGTCGAGACCGGTGGCGGCGACGGCGCTGGCGAGACTGAGGCCGCCACCGAACAGCAACAGCACGCCCCAAGGCAAACCGTCTTCCGCGTCTTTCCAGGTCAGCACCATTTCGCGCCGGCCCCGTCCGGGCAGGATGAACATGGCGATGCCGGCGGCAATGGCGACGGCGGTATCGTTCATCTGTCCGAACCAGCCGAGATTATCGCCAAGACCCGGAACGCTGGAAAGGAGGCCCGGTACGACCCAGAGAAACGCTGCACCGACGAAGACGGCCGCAACCATCTTTTCGCCCTGCGAGACGGGTCCGAGCTTGTGGATTTCCTTTTCGATCATGTCGCGGCCGCCCGGAATGTCGCTGAGATCGAAGCGATAGAGGAGCCGGGTCATCAGGAGCCAGCCGACCAGGATAAAAGCGAGCGCAGTCGGCACGCCGAGCATCATCCAGTCGAGAAAGCCGATTTCGATACCCAGTTCCGTGCTGGCATAGCCGGCGATGATCGCATTGGGCGGGCTGCCGAGCAGCGTGCCCAGGCCGCCCATGCTGGCTGACCATGCGATGGCCAGCATCAGACAGATCGCGAAACGACGAATGTCGGAATCTTCCCCCAGATCCACGTGCCCGGGCCGGGGCAGGGCGGCGGTATTGTCCGCCGCGTCCGACGCCGTATTCGCGCGGTCGCCCATGAGCGCGATGACCGACAGGCCGATCGGCAGCATCATGAGCGTTGTGGCGGTGTTGGAAACCCACATGGAAAGAAAGCCGGTCGCGAGCATGAGGCCAAGCACGATCTGCTTGGGCGACGTGCCGACCCGGCGCAGTGTCCACAGTGCAATCCGCCGATGCAAATTCCATTTCTCCATCGCGATGGCGATGAGGAAGCCACCCAGAAACAGAAAGACGATCGGGCTGGCATAGGGGGCAGTGCTGCCTGCCACATCCAGATCGGTAACCATCGGCATCAGCACGATCGGAAGAAGCGAGGTGGCGGCGAGCGGGATCGCCTCGGTAGTCCACCATACAGCCATCAATGTCCCAATTGCGGCAACGGCACGGGCATCCTGGCTCAAGTTCTCAGCGCCGCCGAGCGCCAGCCAGACCGCCAGCGCGGCAATCGGCCCCAAGGCGCGAAGCATCCAGGTCAGCCGTGCGGGGCGCAAGCCCGGCGTGGCCGGTGCGTCATAATCTTCGTACCGGCCCTGGTGGCGAATTTCATCCGACATGCATTCTCCCAATCCCATGCCCGCCATATCGACCCGATCCCCCAAGATCGACGTTGCCGGGCTGTCGGCCTTATCCGACACATTGCACGGCGTCACTAGGGTGGGTGGCTTTCTTGCCTGAGATTGCCGGGTCGGCAGGCGCACGGCTTTCCCTTTGCGCCTGTGCCCCTTCGCGGCTAAGGAGCCGCAACCTCTTGCGCAACACGGATTCTCCGCCTCCATGCCTCTTAAGACGATGAAGCGTGTCCTCCTGAAACTATCGGGCGAAGTCCTGATGGGCGATCAACAGTTCGGGATCGATCCTGCTTTCGTCCTTGAACTGGCCAAGGAAGTGAAGACTGCGCGGGAGACGGGCTTGGAGATCTGCCTGGTCATCGGCGGCGGCAATATTTTCCGCGGTATGGCCGGGGCGGCGCAGGGCATGGACCGGGCGCAGGCCGATTACATGGGCATGCTAGCAACGGTGATGAACGCGCTGGCGATGCAGAGCGCGCTGGAGCAGCTTGGCGTGCAGACCCGTGTGCAGAGTGCGGTGCAGATGGATCAGGTGTGCGAGCCGGTGATCCGCCGCCGTGCCGAACGGCACCTCGAAAAAGGGCGCATCGTGATTTTCGCCGCGGGCGTGGGCGCACCCTATTTCACCACCGACAGCGGCGCCGCCCTGCGCGCAGCCGAAATGAACTGTGACGCACTGCTGAAAGGCACGAGCGTCGACGGGGTATACGACAGCGATCCCAAGGAGAATGCCGAAGCGAAGCGGTTCGACACCGTTACCTACGGCAAGGTTCTGGCCGACGACCTGAAGGTCATGGATGCCAGCGCGGTCGCGCTGTGCCGCGACAACAATATTCCGATCGTCGTTTTCTCGATCCGCGAGAAAGGCAATCTGGCCCGCGTGCTGAGCGGGCAGGGTGTGCAGACGATCGTCACGAACGAAAAGAAGTAAGAGGAAGCCGCCATGGCAAAGTACGACAAAGCCGACATCGAGCGCCGCATGAATGGCGCAGTGGAAAGCCTGAAGAGCGACCTTTCGGGTCTGCGCACGGGCCGCGCCAACACCAGTCTGCTCGACCCGGTCGTGGTCGAGGTTTACGGTGCCATGATGCCCCTGAACCAGGTGGCCACCGTCAGCGCACCCGAACCGCGCATGCTGAGCGTGCAGGTGTGGGACAAGGCCAATGTGACGGCGGTCGAGAAGGGTATCGCGAAGTCCAACCTGGGCCTCAACCCGATGATCGACGGTCAGAACGTGCGTCTGCCGATGCCCGACCTGACCCAGGAACGCCGCAAGGAGCTGGCCAAGCTGGCAGGCGAGTATGGCGAGAAGGCGAAGATCGCCATTCGCAACGTGCGCCGCGACGGTATGGAAGCGCTGAAGGACGATGAGAAGAAGAAGGAAATCTCCGAGGACGACCGCAAGCGGTCCGAGGACGAGGTCCAGAAGCTGACCGACAAATACGTCGCCGATACCGATGCGGCGGTCGAAAAGAAGGTTCAGGAAATCCTGTCACAGTAAGCTGGCAGGACGGGGAGCGGAAAGATGAACGGGGAAGGGCAGCACGCCCGGCATGTAGCCATCATCATGGATGGCAATGGCCGCTGGGCGAAGCGCAAGCACCTGCCCCGGGTCATGGGGCATCGCAAGGGCGTGGAAGCCGTACGCGAGCTGGTGCGCAGCCTGAAGGACACGAGCATCGAGTGCCTGACGCTCTATGCTTTCAGCAGCGAAAACTGGAAGCGGCCCGAGGAAGAAGTCGACGACTTGATGAACTTGATGCGCAAGTTCATCAAATCGGATCTGCCTGAATTCATTGCCAACGACGTGAAGCTGCATATTCTGGGCGACTGGAAGGGGCTGGCTCCCGATATCGTCGGCATGCTGGAAGATGCGCTGGCGCAAACGGCCAGTGGATCGCGCACTCTGGCCGTGGCGCTCAATTACGGATCGCAGGCCGAGATCGCCCATGCGGCGCAAGCCGCCGCGGCAGAGGGCGAGATCACAGAAGAGAGCATTGCGCGCCACCTTTACAGTGCCGGATTGCCACCGCTCGACCTGCTTATTCGCACAAGCGGCGAGGTGCGGTTGTCCAATTTTCTCTTGTGGCAGGCGGCTTACGCGGAGATGCTGTTCCTCGACGTGCTATGGCCGGACTTCACGCCTGACCATCTGAAGAGCGCGCTGATCGAATATGGGGAACGGGAGAGACGTTTTGGCGGGCGGTGAACCGCAGGTTGAATTGCGCAAACGCGACCGGATGAAAGCGACCGCAAGGCGTTATGTCCGCGTGCCTCTGGCGGTGCGCACATCCGACTTGCCGAAACGCGCCGCGTCAGCGGCAGTCATGCTGGCCGTGGCAGGCGGCGCGCTGTGGGCCGGCGGCATTGCGCTGACGCTGTTTATCGTCATCGTGGCGGCGGCGACCTATGCCGAACTGGTCAGGCTGGTCGTCAGGGCGACCGTACGGCCGGGCTGGCGGATCGCAGGGCTGATACTGGGCGCCATTTATATCGGCTTTGCCGCCTATTCCCTCGTCATCATGCCGCGTTTCTATCTCTATCTGGTGATCGGATCGGTCATCTTCACGGATACATTCGCCTATTTCACCGGACGTACGATCGGCGGGCCGACCATTGCCCCGCGGATCAGCCCATCCAAGACGTGGGCAGGGCTGGGCGGCGGCATGGCCGGCGCGGCCCTGTTCGGCGTCATCCTGCTGCAGGCGATCGTACCGATGTCGGATAGCTGGCATCTGGGGATCGATGCCTATCCCTGGTCGTCGCTCGCCGCGATCGCGATCGGTGCGATAGCGGCCATCGCTGCACAATCGGGCGATTTCCTGGAGAGCTGGCTGAAGCGCAAGGCGCATATGAAGGATTCGTCCAATCTCATTCCCGGACATGGCGGGGTATTCGATCGCACCGACGGGATGCTGCCGGTGGCCGTGGTGGTCGGTCTGCTGGTAACAGGCATCGCATGACCCGCACGATTTCCATCCTCGGTGCGACGGGTTCGGTCGGCGAACAGACGCTAGATCTTGTCCGCCGCAACCGCGACGACTGGCGTGTGGTCGCGCTGACGGCGAATTGCCAGGTCGCCACGCTTGCTGCGGCAGCGCGCGAGTTCGGGGCCGAGATTGCCGTAGTGGCCGACGAGAGCTGCCTTGCCGATCTGCGCGAGGCGCTGGCGGGTAGCGGCATCGAGGCCGCGGCGGGCCGGACCGCCCTGTGCGAAGCGGCGGCACGCCCGGTCGATCTGACGGTGGCCGCGATCGTCGGCTGTGCCGGACTTGGCCCGACCATGGCTGCGATCGAGCAGGGCGGCACCATCGCCCTGGCCAACAAGGAAGCGCTGGTTTCCGCGGGCGAGGTCATGACTGCTGCAGTGAGCCGCCATGGCGCCACGCTGCTGCCGGTGGACAGCGAACACAATGCAATTTTCCAGTGCCTGCAAGGCGGCCGGATCGAAGATGTCCGCTCGATCACGCTGACGGCCAGCGGCGGGCCCTTGCGGCTGGTAGAGGATCTGTCCGAGGTTACGCCCGAACAGGCGATCGCTCATCCGAACTGGGACATGGGCGCCAAGATCAGCGTCGACAGCGCCACCATGTTCAACAAGGGGCTGGAGCTGATCGAGGCGCATCATCTGTTTCCCGTCGGACTGGAGCGGATCCGGATCGTCGTGCATCCGCAAAGCGTGATCCATTCCATGGTCGAATATCGCGACGGGTCCACGCTGGCGCAGCTTGGCCCATCCGACATGCGCGTACCGATCGCATCGTGCCTTGCCTGGCCTGCGCGGATGGATACGCCGATGGCGCCGCTGGATCTGGCGGCGATCGGCGAACTGTCCTTTTTCGCGCCGGACGAGGAGCGTTTTCCCGCTACCAGACTGGCGCGCGAGGCAGCCGAAGCGGGGGGAGCGGCCCCGGCCGTGCTGAACGCGGCGAACGAAATCGCGGTAGAGGCTTTCCTGAAGCGTAAGATTGCGTTCAGCAGGATCGCGG
The DNA here is from genome assembly GCF_019711555.1 of Qipengyuania pacifica. NCBI lineage: Bacteria > Pseudomonadati > Pseudomonadota > Alphaproteobacteria > Sphingomonadales > Erythrobacteraceae > Qipengyuania > Qipengyuania pacifica. The sequence continues at coordinate 77,329 of NZ_JAIGNQ010000003.1, forward strand.
TATTGGTCGAGCGTGTTCTTGCGGACGGGGATCACCCCGATGCGCCGCGTTCCCTCAGCGACGTGCTGATGGTGGACGAGGCTTCGCGCAGACGCGCCACCGAAATGCTGGAGCTTGCCTGACCCGTGGAATTGAACCTGCCTCTCTGGCTTTACTATGTCATCGGTTTCCCGCTGCTGCTGGGCCCGCTGGTGACGATCCATGAGCTCGGCCACTATCTGGTGGGGCGCTGGTTTGGCGTTCACGCGGAAGCCTTCTCGGTCGGTTTCGGCAAGGAAATCTGGGGCTTTACCGACCGGCGCGGCACGCGCTGGAAGCTGAGCGTGCTGCCGCTGGGCGGTTATGTGCAGTTCAAGGGCGACATGAACCCTGCGAGCATTCCCGATCCGCAGGCGGCCAGGCATGCCAGCGCCGAGGAACGGGAGGGCAGTTTCCACCATGCCGCGCTGTGGAAGCGCGCGCTGATCGTTTTTGCCGGGCCGGCGACCAATATCCTGCTGACGCTGGCGATTTTCGCCGGCTTTTTCGCCTTTTACGGCAAACCCGTCCCGGCCGATGCCGAACAGCAGCTGGCCGTGGCGGAATTTGCCGAGGTGTCCCCTGCACGCGAGGCGGGCATCGAGGTCGGCGACCGGATCGTTGCGGTCGAGGGCGAGCGGATGGAGGATTTCCGCGATGTGCAGGATTCGATCATGCTCTATCCCGGCCGGACGCTCGACATAACGGTCGACCGCGACGGGACGGAGCGGACCTTTGCCGTCCCGGTCCGCAGCGTGGAAATGGAGGATCGCTTCGGCAATGTGTCGAAGGTGGGTCTGATCGGCATCGCCTCGGGCGCATCGGCCTTCGAGTTCGAGCCGCAGGGCGTGATCGCCTCGCTGGGGCTGGCCGTCGATCATTCGATCGGGATCGTCGACATGATGGTCACGGGAATCGGGCAGATATTCACGGGCGAACGGTCGGTTCAGGAACTTGGCGGGCCGGTGAAGATCGCGAAATTTTCCGGCGAACAGCTCAGTCTGGGCGGGATGGCCTTCATCAACTTCGTGGCCCTGATCTCGCTTAACTTGGCATTCATCAACCTGCTGCCAATTCCGGCCCTCGACGGCGGGCACCTGGCTTTCTATGCGGCTGAAGCGATCCGCCGGAAGCCGGTGGGCCCTCGTGGAACCGAAGTGGCGTATCGCGCCGGTGTGGCCCTCGTGCTCATGCTGATGGTATTCGTCACGATCAACGATCTGGTGCACCTCCCGGTATTCGGGAATTAGCCGGGGAAACGGAGCGGGATACCGGCAAATCGCAGCAGCAAAGCTTGATTGGCGAAGGCGCTTGAGGCAGGGGGACGATTGGTCGCTCCGCACACGCGGCCCGATGCCGGATCGGGGACTGCGCCTGCCGGGTCTTCTGTAAGTGTAACGAGGACGGGAATCTCCTTGTCGATGACTGAATTTGCTTCTGCCGCTACGCGTCGCAAGAACTCTGCTGCGCGGCTGGCGATCGGCCTGCTGGCCGGGACCATGCTTGCCGGGATGCCCGCTGCGGCATTCGCGCAGGACGAAGATGCGGCAACGCCTTCCCCCGCGCCCGCTCCGGCGACGCCGCAGGACGGCGAGGCCTTCGTGCCGACGCTGGCGCCTGCAGCAACCGCGCAGCAGGACGTCGTCCAGACGATCGCGATCAGCGGTGCAGAGCGTCTCGAGCCGAATACGATCCTGTCGTATATCAAGCTACGCCCGGGCGATGTGTGGACGCAGGCGGCCGGCGACCAGGTCCTCAAGGACCTCTCCGCCACAGAGTTGTTCTCCAATTACAGCGTGACGAACGATAACGGAAACGTGGTTATCACCGTGGTCGAGAACCCGGTCATCAACCGCATCATTCTCGAAGGCAACAAGCGGATCAAGAACGACAAGATCCTGCCGGAGATCAAGCTGTCGCCGCGCCAGATCTTCACCCGTTCCAAGGTGCGCGCCGACGTTGCCCGCATCATCGAGCTCTACAAGCGGCAGGGCCGCTTCGCCGCAACGGTCGAACCGAAGATGGTCGAGCTGTCGCAGAACCGCGTCGATGTCGTGTTCGAAATCAACGAAGGGCCCAAGTCCAAGGTCCGCCAGATCAACATCATCGGCAATGAAGCGTTTTCGGACGGTGACCTGCGCGGCGAGATGATCACCAAGCAGGCGCGCCTGACCAGCTTCCTGAGTTCCAACACGAGCTACGATCCCGATCGCCTCGCCTTTGACCAGCAGAAGCTGCGCCAGTTCTACCTGACCGAAGGCTATGCCGATTTCCGCGTGGTTTCGGCTGTTGCCGAGCTGACCCCGGACAAGCGCGATTTCATCATCACCTATGTCGTTGAGGAAGGCGAACGCTACAAATTCGGCGACGTCGGGGTCGAGTCGCGACTGCGCGATTTCGACGATAGCGCGATGACAACGCGCCTGCCGATGAAGACGGGCGATTGGTACGATGCCAAGCTGGTCGAAGACACTGTCGAGCAGATGACCGAACTGGCCGGTACCTTCGGTTACGCCTTCGCCGATGTTTCTCCCGAGTTCCGCCGGAACCCGGAAGATCATACCATGAGCGTCACATTCGTGATCCGCGAAGCGCCGCGCGTTTATGTCGAACGTATCGACGTGAACGGCAACACGCTGACACAGGACAAGGTCATCCGCCGCGAGTTCCGTATTGCGGAAGGCGATGCGTTCAACTCGCTTTCCGTCGCGCGTTCGACGGCGCGCATCAATTCGCTGGGCTACTTCCAGGAAAACTTCGAGATCAATCAGGTCGAGGGCAGTGCGCCCGACCGCATCATTCTCGAAGCGAACGTGGAAGAGCAGCCGACCGGCGAACTACAGCTTTCGGCTGGTTTCTCGAGCATCGAGAATTTCATCCTTGCCGGCTCGATCCGCCAGCGCAACTTCCGCGGCCGCGGCCAGACCGTCGGGCTGAGCCTGAACTATTCGCGCTTCTCGAAGTCGGCGCAGGTCAGCTTTACCGAACCGTACGTGTTCGATCGCAATATTTCGGCCGGCGTCGATATCTATCGCCGCGACATCAACAGCTTCAATTTCCGTAACAATCAGCGCAACACCACTTTCCAGCAATCCACCACCGGTGCTTCGCTGCGGGCCGGTGTGCCGTTGACGGAATATATCTCTGCGATCGGCAGCTACACCTTCAATTACGACGACGTGTCGCTCGACGAGTCGCTGTATTTCTCGGATCGCGATGGCGACGGGGTCGCGAGCTGTGATCCGCTGCTCGCCAGTCGTTATCTGTGCGAAGCGATCGGCAAGCGCGCCAGCTCGATCCTCGGCCTGACGATCAATTACAACACGCTCAACAGCCGGCTGCGTCCAACGCGCGGGGAAACGCTCAGTGTCACGGGCGAATTCGCCGGTCTGGGCGGTGACGCGAAATACGTGCGCGCGCGCGCCAAGGGCAGCAAGTTCTGGCCGGTGGGCGCCGGCTTCATCTTCTCGGTAACCGGTGAAGGTGGCTGGATCCACAGCTTCGAAAACAATGCCGTTCCCGGACAGGACAATGTGCGCCTGACAGACCGGTTCTTCCTCGGTGAGCCACAAATGCGTGGTTTCGACATTCGAGGCGTAGGCCCGCGTATTGTCCGTCTGCAATATCTGGATGACGATGGCGACGACAGCACGCCCCGCGTACTCCAGACGATCGACGAAGCGCTCTCGGGCGACCGGCGGGTCGACGATTCGCTCGGCGGGCGGGCCTATTATCTGGGTCGCGCAGAACTGGAAATTCCGCTGGGCAGCGGTGCCCGCGAGATGGGCCTGCGTCCTTCGATCTTCCTCGACGTCGGTTCGCTGTTCGACATTACGCAGCCGGTTCTCCAAGATTATCCCAACGGCCTTCAGGCGACCGACGGCAGCGGAAATCTGCTGTTCGTCCAGTCGGGCGTCGGCGCCGACGGGAACCCTACCGTCGAACTCGTGACCAGTCCGGTTGCGCCCGATGGCACCGTCAATCCTCCAAGCATCATTGGCGGGACCTACTTCAGGGAGGTCTTCGTTGGCGACAGCCCGTCGCCGCGTATTTCAGTGGGTGTGGGCGTGAACTGGAATTCGCCCTTCGGTCCGTTCAGGATCGATGTAGCTCACGTGCTTAAAAAGCAGGTTGGAGACGATACCAAAGTCTTCACCTTCAACGTAGGAACGCAATTCTGATGAAAATTTTCGCAAAAACCATCGTTGCCGCCTCGCTTGCCAGCGTGGCCGCCATCGCGACTCCTGCTGCGGCGCAGGTTGCAGGGATTGCCACCAGCAGCCCGGAAGCCGTGATCGTTCGCAGCCAGGCGCGCATCAACGCCTATCAGCAGATCGACCAGCAATTCGCGAGCCAGATCACTCAGCTCCGCACGATGCGTCAGGAAATGCAGACGCTTCAGCAGAGCCTCGATACGGATAGCAACGGTCAGATCAGCCAGGCCGAAGCACAGGCCAACCAGTCCGTGGTGCAGCAGCTGCAGCAGAAAGAGCAGCAGCTCCAGCAGGCATCCCAGCCGATCGTCCTCGCCCAGACCTATGCCATCGAGCAGCTGATCAACGATTACCAGAACGTTCAACAGCAGGTCGTCCAGCAGAAGAAGATCCAGCTCCTGCTCAACCCCGATGCGATCCAGTGGGCGCCTGACGCAGTGAACGTGACCGACGATCTCGTCGCCGCGCTGAACCAGCGCGTTCCCAGCGTGCAGACGACACCGCCTGCCGGCTGGCGTCCGCGCCAGGAATCGCTGGCAACGCAGCAGACGGTTTCGCAGGTCCTGCTAAATGTCGCCCAACAGCAGGCAGCGCAGCAGCAGCAACAGGCCGGCCAGCAGCCTGCACAGCAGCAGCAGCCCGCACAGCCTTCGGGCCGCTGATTTCGGAAAATAGGGGCAGGGTGATGAGCGATTCCGGTTTCGACGTGGTCGAGGTGCTCAAGCGCCTTCCGCATCGCTATCCCCTGCTTCTCGTCGACCGGGTGAAGGAGCTCGTCCCTGACGAGCGGATTCACGCGGTCAAGGCCGTCAGCTTCAACGAAGATTTTTTCCAGGGCCATTTCCCCGGTGCGCCGATCATGCCCGGGGTTCTGCAGATCGAAGCATTGGCGCAGGCCGCCGGTGTTCTTGCGGTGGAAAGCCTCGGGCTCGCCGGATCGGGCAAGCTCGTGTATTTCATGGCCATCGAGAACGCCAAGTTTCGCGCTCCGGTGACGCCGGGCGTCCTGCTCGATCTGAAGGCCGAGTTCGTGCAGAAGCGCGCCCGGGTCTGTAAATTCGCTGGCGCGGCATCGGTCGAAGGCAAAGTAACTTGCGAAGTGAGCTTCACAGCGATGATTGCCGACGCACCCGAATAAGGTTGCCAATATCGGTGCTCGCCGCTATGCGCGCGCCTTTCCCATTCACAGCTGGACCGGTCGGAACCGTTCCGAAGCTAGAAGGACGATTACCATGAAGGCCGAAGGTCACCCCGATTACCACATGATCACGGTCAAGATGACCGATGGTACCGAATTCCAGACGCGCTCCACCTGGGGCAAGGAAGGCGACACGCTTTCGCTGGATATCGATCCGACCAGCCACCCGGCATGGACGGGCGGCACCAAGCAGATTCAGGAAGGCGGCCGCGTCGCAGCCTTCAACAAGCGTTTCGGCGGCCTGTCGCTCAAGAAGAACTGAGCGAGGCGAGCCTCGAGGCTTTACGAAAGGGCGGTCCTGCAGGGCCGCCCTTTTTCATGCGCGATCTGGGCCGCCGGTTCGTTCGAACCGCATCATGCCTGCGTAAGTGTACTCTCCACCATCGGCCGGGTGGTCCTGTCCATCGAATACGGGGACTTCGGCCAGATCGTAGATTGTCATTCCATCGATGCAGGCAAGATTGAGGCCGTAGTGATCGGGTTCGGATCGTAACTGGTGAAAGGGATGGATGCCGCATCGAGCGCAGAACCTGTGCCGGGCCTGTCCGCTGCCGAATGTGTAAAGCGTCAACGCATCATCACCCGCCGTGATTTTGCAATCTGCGATCGGCACATCGAGCATGACGACGCCCTTCATCGCGCAGATAGTACAATTGCAGCGCCGGATCACCGGATCAGCGGGCATGGTGAAAAGGAACCGTACCGTGCCGCAATGGCAACCACCGTGATGGATTTTGCCAGCTTCGATCATCTTACCACCCCCAGGGCTTTTCCCGGTACCATTTGGTAATCACGTATTTCAGCCCCTTCCTGACCTTCATGCCATGGTGGATCGTATTGGGGTTTTCGCGCAGGTCGGGGCGGCGGTTGTTCCAGCATACCAACTTGCCGGCTTCGGGCTGGAACATCTTCTTGGCAGCCTTGAAGCGCGTCGCGCCGCCGGCATCGACATCGTTGAGATAGATCATGAAGGTCCAGGTGCGCTGCCCGGCTACGGAGCAGTATCGCGTCCAGTCCTTGCCGCCCGGATTGAAATAGTCGCAGTGCGGCTTGAATTCCTGCCCCACATCGTAGCGCTGACCCTGCAACGGTTCGCCATGAGCCGGATCGATACCGTTCAGTGCATGGAGCAGAGCTTCCATTCGCATAACTGCCGGTAATCCGGCATCGAGATCGCAGGTCTCGCTGGTGCGGAAATAATTATCGTCGCCCGCATCGGCCAAGGTCGAGGGACGGCGATCCTGTTCGATCAAGGAAATCAGTTCCTGGCACAGATCTGGTGGCATGAAATCGCGTAGCTGAAACAGTTCCAGCTTCTCGCTCGGAATGCGCTGCACGCCTTCCCGCGCAAGAAGTTTATCGGCTGAAGATTCGCCCGGATTCATCATCGGCGGAACATTAGCGTCCGAAAGTGCAGCATCAACCGCGAAAGATAATTGCGTGCAATGTGCGCTGGCGCGTTTTTCGCTTCCCAATTCCCGTTCATTGTGCAACAGGCACGCGCCGTTGTGCAGGGCCGCTTGACGCTGGCCCTTGCATGCGTAACAGGCCCCCTTCCCGGGCGGTTCCGGGGGCATGTGGCGATCGTAGCTCAGTTGGTTAGAGCGCCGGTTTGTGGTACCGGAGGTCGCGGGTTCGAACCCCGTCGATCGCCCCATTTTCTCCCGCTATCAGCCGTCCATAACACCTCTCTGGGGGCATACGGCGCATGACGGCATTCTGGACCGAAGCGGATTTCGACGACCACGAACTCGTACAGGTTGTACGTGACGCGAAAAGCGGTCTGACAGCGATCATCGCGCTCCATTCCACTCACCTCGGGCCGGGTGCCGGCGGCACGCGTTTCTGGCACTATGCCGATGCGTCCGACGCCATGCGCGATGCGCTGCGCCTGTCGCGCGGTATGAGTTACAAGAACGCGATGGCCGGTTTGCCCATGGGCGGTGGCAAGGCGGTGATCCTGGCCCACCAGGACAAGGCCAAGACGCCCGAAATGCTCGCCGCTTTCGCCGATGCGGTGGATGCACTAGGCGGTAAATACGTTACGGCCGAGGACGTCGGCATTTCGGAAGCCGACATGGCTGCCGTAGCCGAGCGCACGCAGTTTGTCTCCGGTCTGCCCGTCGAAGGTGATGACGCTGCTGGCGGCGATCCCGGTCCGTTCACCGCGCTGGGCATTTTTCTAGGCATCAAGGCCGCGGTGAAGCACAAGCTTGGCAAGGACAGTGTCGAAGGCGTGCATGTCGCCATCCAGGGCACGGGAAGTGTGGGTGGAGGCGTTGCCCGCCTGCTCGCCAAGGACGGCGCTAAATTGACGCTATCCGATATCCACATGGACCGCGCCGAAGCGCTGGCCACGGAAATCGGTGCCGAAACCGCTGCGCCCGATGCGATCATGTCCATTGCCTGTGACGTATTCAGCCCGAACGCGCTGGGCGCGGTACTGGATGACGAAGGTATCGCCCGGCTCGACTGCCAGATCGTCGCCGGCGGTGCGAACAACCAGCTACGCCGGGCCGAGCACGGACCGATGCTGGCCAAGCGCGGTATTCTCTACGCGCCGGATTATGTCATCAATGCAGGCGGGATCATTTCGGTAACGCTGGAATATCTGTGCCGCAACGACAAGGCGCCGTGCGACATCAACGAGGTGCGCAAGCGCATCGCGCTGATCCCGGGCCGGCTCGAGCAGATTTGGCAGGAGAGCGACAGTTCCGGGGCCTCGCCCGATCAGGTCGCGGACCGCATGGCACAGGAACTTATCGGCCGCTGACACTGCGCCCTTGCGGGGGAGGGGCCGCGCTGTCAAAGCGGTGCCGGACGGTAAAATTCGATGCACGGCTTCGCCAATCCCAAACGCTTTCTGTCGCTTGCCAGCTTGCTGACGCCGATCTTCCTGATCGGTGGACTGCTGGTGAGTGCGGGAGCTTTGTGGTGGGGACTTACCCAGGTATCGCCCGATCGGCTGATGGGCGAAACTGTTCGCATTCTCTTCCTTCACGTACCGGCGGCATGGCTGGGTATGGGCGGATGGACGGCAATCGCCCTGTCCAGTCTGGTTTTCCTCGTCTGGCGGCATCCTATGGCGGCGCTCGCCGCTCGTGCCGCGGCGGTGCCGGGGCTCGTCTTTACACTCATCTGCCTCGTCACCGGTTCGATCTGGGGGCGGCCCACATGGGGAACATGGTGGGTGTGGGACGGCAGGCTCACCAGTATGCTGGTGCTGGCCTTCCTCTATGTCGCTTATATCGCGCTGGCACAGGCGGCCGAGCGCGAAGGCGTTTCCGCGCGCATTCCGGCGATCTTCGGTTTGCTCGGCGCAATCAACATTCCGATCATCAACCGCAGCGTGGTGTGGTGGAATTCGCTCCACCAGCCGCCCAGCATCACCATGGGCCAAAGCGCGATCGATGCTGAATTCCTGGTGCCGCTGCTCATCGCGGTATTCGGTTTCTCGCTGCTCTTCGCGGGCGTCGTGCTGGCCCGGATGCGGGCGCTGCTGGCCGATGTTCAGGCCGAAGCCCGCCTGCGTCGCAGGGCGATGGAGGCAGTTTGATGCGCGAAGCGCTGGATCAGTGGGATTTCGTCGTGGCTGCCTATGCAGTCGGCATTCTGGGCACACTTGCCATGGTGGCATGGGCTTGGATCGACATGAAGCGTGCTGAAAAACGCCGCGAGGAAAGCAGACGCAAATGAGTGCATTCAAGCCAAAGCATCAGCGGCTCGTGCTGGTGGTGCTCGCGCTGGTGGCGCTTGTGGGGGCCGGCCTGCTGGCTGCCTATGCGCTGCGCAATCAGGCCAGCTATTTTTACCTGCCGGAACAGATGCTGGAGAATCCGCCTGCACCGGGACAGGCAGTCCGCCTCGGAGGCATGGTAGAGCAGGGTTCTCTGCAAACCGCGGCGGACGGCGTGACGCTGACCTTCGCAGTGACCGGCAAGGACGATGCCCGTGTTCCCGTGCGCTTCAGCGGAATCGCACCGGACCTGTTCGTGGAAGGATCCGGCGTAGTGGCGGAAGGTCGGCTTGGCCCGGATGGCACCTTTATTGCGGACAATCTCCTCGCCAAGCATGACGAAAACTACGTGCCCCGCGAATTGCAGGAAATGACCGAGCATCAGGCCGCCAAGATGGCCGAGGAAACGACGGTCGGCCTGGAATGATTGCCGAACTGGGTCTTGCCGCGCTTTGGCTTGCCGCCGCGCTTGCCGCGACGCAGATGGTGGCCGGCTTCCTCGCGGTACGCGACAATGGCACCAGCGAACTTGCCAAGCTGATCCGGCCCGCGGCCATCGCGCAGGGCGTGCTGGTCGCATTCTCCTTTGCCATGCTGGTGTGGCTCTTCGCGATTACCGACCTGTCGGTCAAACTGGTGGTGTCGAATTCGCATTCGATGAAGCCGCTTATCTTCAAGCTGTCGGGCACGTGGGGAAATCACGAAGGCTCGATGCTCTTGTGGGTCATGGTGATGGGCTTTGCCGGCGCCCTGATCGCGCTGGTGGAACGCCGCCTGCCCGAGCGCACGATGAATGCAACGCTCGCTGCGCAGGGTGTTGTATCCCTGGGCTTCTATGCCTTCCTGCTCCTGAGCTCGAACCCTTTCGCACGCCTGCCGACGCCGGCTGCGGAGGGGATGGGCCTCAATCCGTTGCTGCAGGACATCGGCCTCGCGTTCCATCCGCCTACGCTCTACCTGGGTTACGTCGGCCTGTCCGTTGCCTTCAGTTTCGCCGTGGGCGCATTGCTGACACGGCAGGTCACGCCGGAGTTTGCCCGCGCCATGCGGCCCTGGGTGCTGGGTGCATGGGTATGGCTGACTGTCGGGATCACGGCAGGGAGTTACTGGGCCTATTACGAACTGGGCTGGGGCGGCTGGTGGTTCTGGGACCCGGTCGAAAATGCCTCCCTCATGCCCTGGCTTGCAGCGACCGCGCTCCTCCATTCCGCCAGCGTCTTGGCCAGCCGGGATGCGCTGCGGACGTGGACAATCATGCTCGGCGTCGTCGCCTTTTCCATGAGCATGGTCGGCACATTCCTTGTGCGTTCGGGCATCCTGACCAGCGTGCACGCCTTTGCCGTCGACCCGGAACGCGGGACCTTCATTCTTGTCCTGCTCGGCATATTCATCGGCGGCGCGCTGCTGTTGTTCGCTCTGCGCGCCAGTACCATCAGCGAGGGCGAGCGCTTCCGGATTGCCAGCCGCGAAGGGGCGCTGGTCTTCAATAACGTGATGCTCAGCGCCATTCTGGCGATCGTACTGCTCGGTACGCTCTATCCGCTGTTGACCGAAGCTTTCGACGTGCGCGTGTCGGTGGGGCCGCCTTACTTCAACCCCGTGGGGGCGATCTTCGCCATTCCAATGCTGGTGGTGATGGGGGTGGGGCCACTACTGCGCTGGCGGCAGGACCGTCTGGACCGGATCGGCAAGGAAGTCGCATTGTTCGGTGCTCTGGTGCTGGCCGCACTGATCCTCGCTAGCATTCTCGCCGAAATTGGCATTCTTCCGTTGCTGGGCTTGGCATTGGGTCTCGGCCTCGCTGTGGCGAGCCTGTTGCCACTGCGCCGCCGCAAGCTGTCGCGTACACCGCTCGCCATCTGGGGCATGGTGGTCGCGCATTTCGGGATCGCCGTTGCACTGCTCGGCATGTCGAGCGAAAGCGCTTTTACACAGGAACGCCTGGCTGCGCTCGAGGAAGGTGGTCGCACAAGCGTGGGCCCGTGGAGCATCGAGTTGCAAGGGGTCGAGCCCATGGCCGGGCCGAACTGGACGGCCATGCAGGCGCGGATTTCGGCCCGTTACGATGGCGGCAAAGCCAGCGTGCTGACACCGCAAGCGCGCAATTTCTGGGCGCCGCCGCAGCAGACCACTGAAAGCGCGTTGCTGACGCGCTGGAATGGCCAGCTTTATGCAGTGGTCGGCGACCGTACCCCTGACGGCCGTTGGCAGTTGCGCCTGTGGTGGAAGCCCTTCGTGCCGCTGATCTGGTATGGCGGACTGCTGGTGGCGCTGGGCGGTGTGCTCGCGCTGATCGGGCGGGTCATAACCGATATCCGCAACCGCCGCCTTGCCGTCCGCATCGCCGAGCGCCGGGCCGACCGGGAGGCACTGGCATGAACTGGCGCCTGTGGGTTCCCCTGTTCGCCTTTGCGCTGTTTATCGGCTTGGCAGCGTATCAGTTGACGCAGCCGCGGGACGATTTCGTCGAAAGTCGGATGGTCGGACAGGAGCTTCCCTATTTCGACCTGCCGCCCGCGATGGAGGGCGCGGAGGGTGTCGCCAATGTCGATTTCGCCGACGGCAAGCCGCGCCTGCTCAATATCTGGGCGAGCTGGTGCCTGCCCTGTATCGCGGAAGCGCCGCATCTCGAAGCGCTGAAGGAGCAAGGTGCTGAAATCGTGGGTGTTGCCATTCGCGACCGGCCTGAGGACGTAGCGCGTTTCCTGGCGCAGCATGGCAATCCCTACGTGCGTATCGGGCGGGACGACCTGTCCGAGGTGCAGCTGGCGATCGGATCTTCGGGGGTTCCCGAGACCTTCGTGATCGATGGCAAGGGCGTGATCCGCTATCAGCATATCGGCGATATCCGCGAGAGCGATGTGCCGGTTCTGCTCCAACGGTTGGCGGAGGCACGTCAATGAGACGTATGATTCTGCTGCTGAACACCGTTTTACTGTTCGGCATGTTCGGTCCCGCGGCAGCGCAGGATTCCCTGCCGCCGGCGCCCTATGCCTATCGCCAGCTCGACGATCCGCAGCAGGAGGCCGCAGCGCAGGACCTGATGGAAACTCTGCGCTGCCTCAAGTGCCAGTCCCAGTCCATCGCCGATAGCGATGCGCCGATGGCGGGCGACATGCGTCACCAGGTCCGCATCCGCATTGCAGCCGGCGAAAGCCCGGAAGAGGTGCGCGGCTGGCTGATGCAGCGCTATGGCGACTACGTCAGCTACAAACCGGCGGTCAGCGCCACGACATGGCCGCTGTTTGCCATTCCCGTACTGTTGATAATGTTGGCAGGTGGCATCCTGATCCGCCGCATGCGGGGCCGCGCATGAGTTGGTTGCCGATCCTGATCCTGACGGCGCTGGTCTTCGCGCTGGTCGTGTTCGTACTCAAGCTGCCACGCACGCTGTGGATGCTCTTCGGCTCGGCGCTGCTGTTCGGACTGGCGGGCTATGCGGCACAGGGAAATCCTGGCCAGCCGTCCGCCCCGGCATCGCCGGTGCGCGACGATGCGGCGCAATCTGGCGAACTGATGGTCGAGGCGCGCCGCGAATTCTATCCCGAGGGACGGCTTCCGTCGCGCTTCGTGGTTACGGCCGATGCCTTTACCCGCCGCGGGCAGCACGATCAGGCCGCGAATTTCCTGCGCAATGCGGTTGCCGAGAACCCGAAGGATGGCGAAGCATGGCTGGCGCTGGGCAATGCGCTGGTGGAGCATGCCGGGGGCAGGCTGACCGCCGCGGCCCTCTATGCCTATTCGCAAGCAGAGAAAGTCAGCCCGGAAAATCCGGCGCCGACGTATTTTCTGGGCCTTGCTTTCCTGCGCGCAGGCGAACCGGCAAATACGCTGACCCTGTGGCGCGAATTGCTGGAAAGCGCACCGGCGGATGCCGAGTGGCGGGGGCCGCTGGCGGCGCGACTCGAGCGGCTTGAGGCGATTCTCGGCGTGACCGAGCGGGACGGCTCTGTAGAAACCGAAGAATAAACAGCGTGTTGCGTCCCTTGTTGCGGGTGCGAATACATGCTGCTAATCGCGGCGACTTCGCCATACAGGCCGAGTGACACGAAGTTGTCGGAAACCCAATCCAGCATGAATGATCCCGTTCCCGCGCCGCCACCGCTGAACGAAGGCGTGCCGCCTGCGGATTCGCATGGCGGCCATGGCCATAGCGGATCGCGCACGGCGCTGGCCGTGGGCGCCATCGGCGTCGTCTTCGGCGACATCGGTACCAGCCCGCTTTACGCCTTTCGTGAAACCTTCGCGGGCGCTGCCAGCATCGCGATCGATCGCCTGCACGTGCTGGGCGTGGTCAGCCTGATCTTCTGGTCGATGCTGATTGTGGTCGCATTGCAATATGTCACCATCCTGATGCGCGCGGACAACAAGGGGCAGGGCGGTAGCCTGGCGCTCGTCGCACTGCTGAGCCGCCACATGGGCCGATCGAGCTATGGCTGGCTGGTCGTGCTGCTGGGCGTGTTTGCGACATCGCTGTTCTATGGCGACAGCATGATCACCCCGGCCATCTCGGTGCTTTCGGCGGTCGAAGGCCTGACGGTGGTCAATCCCGGACTGGATCCGCTGGTCATTCCCATAGCGCTGGTGCTGCTGATCTTCCTGTTCTTCCTGCAGAGCAGGGGCACGGCCAAGGTGGGCGCGCTCTTCGCGCCGGTGATGATCGTCTATTTCGTGACCATCGCCGGCCTCGGCCTCAATCAGATCATCCAGCATCCCGGCATCCTGTGGGCGCTCAACCCGTGGTACGCGGTGCAGTTCTTCCTGACCGACGGTGCGGTCGCATTCTTTGCGCTGGGCGCCGTGGTGCTCGCCGTGACCGGTTCGGAAGCGCTTTATTCCGACATGGGCCACTTCGGACGCGGGCCGATGCGCCTGTCCTGGTTCGGCTTCGTCATGCCGTGCCTGCTGCTCAACTATTTCGGGCAGGGCGCCATGATCGTGAGCCTGCCGGCCGAACAGGCCGCCGAAGTCGTGCGCAACCCGTTTTTCCTGCTGGCTGCCGAGGAATTCCGCCTGCCGCTGGTGATCCTTGCCACCCTGGCGACCTTCATCGCCAGCCAGGCCGTGATTTCCGGTGCGTTCAGTATCACGCATCAGGCAATGCAACTGGGCTTCATGCCCCGCCTGTCCATTCGCCACACCAGCGAAACCGAAGCGGGCCAGATCTACATCCCGGTCGTTAACTGGGCGCTGATGGTGGCTGTGATCATCCTCGTCCTGACGTTCCAGAATTCGTCCAGCCTCGCCAGCGCCTATGGCATCGCGGTGACCGGTGCAGTCACCATCGATACGCTGCTGATGGGCGTGCTGTTCGTGGGCGTCTGGAAGTGGAAATGGTTCCTTGCGCTGCCAGTGGTGCTGTTCTTCCTGATCGTTGATGGCGCCTATTTTGCCGCCAACCTCGCCAAGGTGCCCGACGGCGGCTGGTTCCCGCTGGTAGTGGGGCTCGTCGCCTTCACCCTGCTGACCACCTGGTCACGCGGCCGCAAGCTTATGCGGGACCGGATGAGCGAGACCGCTCTGCCGATCGAGATTTTCGCCAAGAGCGCGAAGAATTCCGCCACCCGCGTGCCCGGCACAGCCATTTTCATGGCCAGCCAGACCGCCGGTGTTCCCAGCGCGCTGCTGCACAACATCAAGCATAACAAGGTGCTGCACGAACGGGTCGTCATCCTGACCGTGCTGATCGCCGATGCGCCCTATGTCGATGCGAACAAGCGCTGCGAAATCCACGATCTGGGCGACGGGTTCTACCGCGCGATACTGCATTACGGTTTCATGGAAGAAACCAATGTGCCGCTGGGACTGAAAGAAATGTCCCGCTGCGGCGGCGCATTCGACATGATGCACACCAGCTTCTTCCTCAGCCGGCAGACGCTGCTGGCCAGCGACAAGCCGGGCATGCCCATATGGCGCGAGAAGATCTTCTCCTGGATGCTGCGCAACGCCGCGACCGCCATGGATTTCTTCCGCTTGCCCACCAACCGCGTGGTGGAGCTTGGCAGTCAGGTCGAGATTTAGGCCTGGGCAGGCGGCCCGGACATGTCGGGTTGTGCGCTCCGCGTGTGGCGGCGTAGTTAGCAATGATGGCCGCGTCGCAATTTCGTCTGAAGAGTGCCTGCGTCACCGGAGAGTGACACGGAATACAGCATTCTCTATCACGCTTTGATGAATTCGGATTTTTCCCGCGATGTCGAACTGGTCGGCGCTATCAGCGTCGTACCTTCCATCCTCGAGGTGGTCTGCCAGTCGACCGGGATGGGTTTTGCCGCGGTCGCGCGGGTGACCGAAGATCGCTGGATCGCCTGCGGGGTTCGGGACGAGATTGCCTTCGGACTGGAGCCTGACGGAGAGCTTCAGGTGGAAACGACGATCTGCAACGAAATCCGGGACCATCGGGACCCTGTGGCCATCGATGACGTCGACAACGATCCCACATATCATAACCACAAGACGCCACAGATTTATGGGTTGAAGAGCTATATTTCCGTCCCGATCCTACTTTCGGACGGCAGCTTCTTCGGCACGCTTTGCGCAATTTCGCCAAAACCTGCGAAGGTCAGCGAACCCAAAACGCTGGGCATGTTCAACCTGTTTGCCGAGATGATTGCCTATCATATCGAGGCCGGTCGCGCCGTAGAGCAGACCAATAAAGCGCTGCTGGACGAACAGGAAACGTCGGCATTGCGGGAACAGTTCATCGCGGTTCTCGGTCACGATCTGCGCAATCCATTGGCCAGCATCGCCAGCGGGATGCGGCTGATTGGCAAGGAGCCGTTGAGTGAGAACGGGAAATCCCTTGTCGGCCTGATCGAGGGAAGCGTGGCACGCATGGCGGGGCTGATCGATAATGTCATGGATTTTGCGCGCGGCAGGCTGGGTGGCGGCTTGACACTGACGCGGTCGCGAAAAAATATCGCGGAAACGCTCGATCAGGTGATTTCCGAGTTGGAAACCAGTCATCCGGATCGCATCATCCATAAGTCAGAATGGACCGACCTGGAGGTGGACGGCGACCATGATCGTCTTGGTCAGGTTTTCTCCAACCTGATCGGGAATGCCCTGATGCATGGCGATCCGAACGAACCCGTCAGGATCGCCCTTGTCAGAGATGGCGAGAACCTCGTATTTCGAACTGTGAATATGGGAGACACCATTCCCCCCGAAGCGATGGAGCAGCTATTTCAGCCATTCTCACGTGGCGAGGTGCGCTCGAGCCTCCAGGGTCTCGGGCTTGGTCTCTATATCTCTGCCCAGATTGCTGCCGCGCATGATGGCACGCTAAGTGCCGTATCAGCGAATGGCAAAACCACGTTTACCTTCGAACTTCCGTCCATGTGAGATGGCTTGGCCCAAACGTCAGCAAGCCAGTTCCGTCGGTTTGTGAAATCGTTGGCGGGGATCGCTCCTGAACCCTGTGACTGACGGGGGCCCCGTTTTACTGAAGTACGCTCGCCGGACACTTCCCATCCGCTACGAGCTTCGCCCGGTAGCTGTGACCATGTTCGGCGCGCCAGGCATCTGCAGCAGCCTTGCCATTTGTCCGTAAGCGGTTTTTGTATTCCGCTTCCATAGCGCGCCGCTCGGGCCCTGGCCCGGAATCGGCGAAGCAACGGGGGGAAATGGAAGCGGCTGACGAGTTGCCATCCGCGATGTCGCCTGAGATCTTGTTGGCCATGACGCTGGTTACAGCATTGCCCATAGGTATCGGATCAGTCGGCGCATATTGGCCAAACGCCGGTACGGCGCTGGAGAAAAGAACCGTTACACTGAGTATGCCAAGACCGGTGCGTCTCATTGCCATGAAAATCCTGTTCTGCAGCAGGCACGATAGACCTCGGCATGATGAACGTCCAATTTATCCCAGGACGAGTTGACGACCATCCGGGGTCGACGGGATGTCCACCGACTGATTCAAGACGAAAAGGAAGGTCCCATGAACTCTTGCCACGTCGTGCTGTCCGGTTGCTCAAGCGGCGGGAAATCGACGCTTCTGGCAGAACTTGGGCGGAGGGGCTTTGCGATCGTGCCCGAACCGGGTCGCCGTATCGTCGAGGAAGAGCTGCGAGGCGACGGGAGCGCGCTTCCCTGGGTCGATCTGAAGGCCTTCGCCAATCGGGCGCTGAGCCTAGCAGGTAACGACAGGCACGATGTGCCAGAGGAGGCCGGCTGGGTCTTTTTCGACCGCGGTCTCGTGGACGCAGCGGTCGCGCTGCAACATGCGACGGGACGAGCTGCCGCCGGGGTGCTGACAGCGTATCGGCGCTATCACGAACGCGTATTTCTGGCGCCTCCCTGGCCCGAAATCTTCGAGACAGATGGCGAGCGTCGCCACAGTCTAGCGGAAGCGAGCGCCGAGTACGATCGCCTGCTAAAGGCCTACCGCGAACTGGATTATGAAACAGTCATCCTGCCGAAGGTGAGCGTCGAAGAACGAGCCGATTTCGTTCTTCGAACGCTTCGCTGATCCCGCCGAGACTGCGCTGACGTTGACGCTCTAAGTAGTCGGCAGACGGGAAGTTGGCCCGTTACGCCATATCGTCATCATCGCGACTGTATCCAAACAGCTCGCCGGGCGCGCAAACACCTCGACCTTTACGCGCCATTCCCGCTACGCAGGCGGCTGTTGGCTCAGGACGGTGATGGGGTTAGGCTTCCGGATGGTTTTTACAGATTGCGATGCCCTGATTTTCGATAGCGACGGAGTGCTGGTCAATTCGGAGGTGATCAACATCGCTGTCGAGCAGGAGTATCTTGCCGAACTCGGGCTCACGTATGATTACGCGACCTATGTTTCCCGGTTCGTTGGCCTGGCGAATGCGGATTTCCATGCGCAACTTGCGGCGGATTTCAACGAGCACGTCGGGGGTGAATTTCCGCAGGACTTTGGTTCGCGGTTGGATGAACGCATCTGGCCCAGGATCGAGGCCGAGCTGAAGCCGCTCGACGGCGTGGAAAAACTGGTGGCTGCATTTGGCGGGCGCGTGGCGGTCGGTTCTTCGGCTTCAATCGATAAGCTTGTCCGAAAACTGGAACTTACCAAGCTCGACCGTTTATTCGCGCCTCATATCTATTCAGCCGATCATGTTCAGCGAGGAAAGCCAGCTCCCGACCTTTTTCTTTACGCCGCGAGACAGATCGATGTGCAGCCCGAGCGGTGCGTTGTCATAGAGGACAGCGTGAATGGGGTGCTGGCAGCGCGAGCGGCGAACATGACGGCTATCGGGTTTGTCGGCGGGGGACATGCGGATTCCGGACTGGCCGAGCGTTTGAAAGCCAGCGGAGCTGCAACGGTGGTTTCCAGTCACGCCGAGATTCTGGGAATGCTCTGACCGCCTCGACAAAAACGGATCGTCCCTCCGTCCTCAGGCGGTTGGCGGTTCGTCCTTCACGACTTCGTCCCTGTCTTCCAGCGCCAGCCCGTGTTTCAGCAGCATCGGGATCTGGGTGAAGGTGAAGATGAAGCTGAGCGGCATGAAGACCCACAGTTTCGCCCAGAGCCAGCTTTCGAAGGTGAGCTGCATGCGCAGCACCTCGTTCAGGACGGCCATGAAAACGAAGAAGAAGCCCCAGTTGCGCGACAGCTTGAGCCAGCCCTGGTGGTCGACGCCTTCGAAGGCCGCTTCCAGCAGGATCTGCAACAGTGCCTTGCCGCGGAGCCATCCGCCGATCAGCAGGGCGCCAAACAGGAGATAGATGGCCGTTGGCTTGATCTGGATGAATTTTTCATCCTGCAGCCAGATGGTCAGCCCGCCGAAGCCCACGATCAGTGTTGTCGAGAGGATCAGCATCGGGCTGACATGGCCGAATTTCAGCTTGCTGAAGACCAGCGCCACGACGGCTGCGACCATGAAGGCGATCGTGCCGTAGATCACTGCCGCGATCTCGCCGAAGGTCGATGTCTCGGGCGGCTGGTAAAACTTGTAGACGCCGAGGAAAACCAGCAGCGGGCCGTAATCGACGAGGATGTTGAGCCAGCCTGATTTGGGCTTGGGTTTCGCTTGTTCGTTCATCAGGCCACTCCTGCGATCACGCGCGCCAAAAGATCGGGATCGAAGGGGCGCAGATCGTCGATCTTCTCGCCGACGCCGATCGCGTGGATGGGCAGGCCGTATTGCTCGGCCGCCTGCACCAGCACACCGCCGCGCGCCGTGCCGTCGAGCTTGGTCATGACGAGGCCGGTGACGCCTGCAACCTCCTTGAACACGTCGATCTGGGACAGGGCGTTCTGGCCGTTGGTGGCATCGAGCACCAGTACGACGTCATGCGGCGCTTCGGGATTGAGGCGGCCGAGGACTTTCCTGATCTTGGCGAGTTCGTCCATCAGTTCGCGCTTGTTCTGAAGGCGGCCCGCCGTATCGACGATCAGCACGTCGGTGCCGATCTCGGTTGCCTTCTTTACCGCATCGAACACGATCGAAGCCGGGTCGCCGCCTTCTGGCCCGCGCACGAGCGGCACGCCGACCCGCTCCGCCCAGGTCTGCAGCTGACCGATGGCGGCTGCGCGGAAGGTATCGCCCGCCGCCAGCATCACGGCGTAATCGTCTTCCTGGAAGAGGTGCGCGAGCTTGGCGATGGTCGTCGTCTTGCCGCTGCCGTTCACGCCGATAACCAGGAGTACCTGGGGGCGGGGAAAGGCAGTGATTTCGAGCGGTACGGCAACGGGACGCAGGATAGCGGCGATTTCCTCTGCCACGGCTTCCTTCAGCTCCCGCTCGGTAATCTCGAGGCCGAAGCGCTTTTCGCGCAGCTTTTCGCGAATACGCGCGGCTGCCGACGGGCCGAGGTCGGACAGGATCAGCGCATCCTCGACATCGTCCAGCGTGGCATCGTCCAGCCGCGCAGTGCCCACCACCTCGGTCAGGTTGCTCGTCAGTTTCTCGGAGGTCTTGCGGAAGCCCCCGAACAGCCGGTCGGTCCAGCTTTGCTTGTCACTCATTGCAGAAGGCCATTCTCGAAACATGTCGGCGATACGGTGATCACGCTGCCGGCGGGTATGCCCTCGGGTAGGGATACCCGGGCGAAATGCGGCGTGTAGCCGGTCCCGTCGCGTTCGGCGAGGACGGCGTGCGGCTTTTCGACGAGCGATGAAAGCCATGCGTCGCGCGTAGAGCTCGCCAAGGCACGCAATTCGGCAGCGCGGCGCTTGACCGTTTGACGCTCGACCTGCGGCATTCGGGCGGCTGGCGTGCCGGGGCGGGGCGAATAGGGAAAGATGTGGCCATGCACGATGCCGAGTTCGCGGACGATGGACAAGTTGCTCGCGTGATGGTCCTCGGTTTCGGTGGGGAAACCGGCAATCAGATCTGCGCCAATCGCGCAATCGGGGCGCAGGTCCTTGAGCCGCGTAACGAGGTCTATCGCATCGCGGCGCAAGTGCCGGCGCTTCATGCGCTTGAGGATGAGATCGTGACCATGCTGCAGCGAGAGGTGAAGGTGCGGCATGAGACGCTGTTCATGGGCGAAGAGTTCGAACAGCAGCGGATCGATTTCCACCCCGTCGAGCGACGACATGCGCAGGCGCTGGAGGTTCGGGAAGCGATCCAGCACTGCGCGCACGAGTTGGCCGAGGGGCGGCGTATCGGGAAGATCGTGGCCCCATGAGGTGACGTCCACCCCGGTCAGCACGATTTCGGGCGCGCCGTGGTCGAGATGCCGTTCCACCTCGGCCAGAACCTCGGCGATCGTCAGCGAGCGGCTGGGCCCGCGTCCCTGCGGAATGACGCAGAAGGTGCAGGCATGGTCGCAGCCGTTCTGTACTGCGATAAAGGCGCGGGTGCGATCCTGCGGGGCAGGGGCAGCATCGGCGGGGACGTTCCAGGCGCGCGCGTCGAGCTTGGCCGTATTGGCGACAAGTCCGTCGACCTCGGGCATGGCGGAAAGCTGATCACGCTCGATATCGGCAGCGCAACCGGTAACCAGCAGGCGGGCATCGGGATTGGCGCGACGCGCGCGGCGGATCGCCTGCCGTGTCTGGCGTACCGCCTCGCTGGTCACTGCGCAGCTGTTGACGACTACGAGGTCCCGTTCCCCGGCCAGCATGGCGCGGATCTGCTCGCTTTCGGAAATGTTGAGACGGCATCCGAGTGAAATGACCTGCGCTTCGCTCACGCGAAATCATCCCATTCGAAGCTTCCGCGATAAGCTTCCGTGGCGGGACCGGTCATGCGGATGCGGTTGTCTTCGCCCCAGGCAATGGTGAGATCGCCGCCGGGCAGGGTCACGGTGACCTCGCGTTGGACCAGCCCGCGGCGCATGGCGTGGACGGCGGTTGCGCAGGCACCAGTACCGCAAGCCTGTGTAAGTCCGGCGCCACGTTCCCAGACGCGAAGGCGGATGTGGCCGCGGTTTTCAATCGTCGCGACATTGACGTTTACACGCTCGGGAAAGAGCGGATCATTCTCGATTTCCGAACCCAGCACATCGAGCGGCACGGCACCGCAGTCCTCGACGAAAAATACTACGTGCGGGTTGCCAACATTGACCGCGCCGGGTTGGTCGAGGCCATCCCAGCCGACCGGCATCACGGCCGTATCCATGCCATAGGCAAGCGGGATCGCGTCCCATTCGAAACGGGGTTCACCCATATCGACACTGGCCCCGCCCGTCGCCGGTTCGATCCGGATTGTGCCACCTGCCGTTTCGACGTCTGCTGGCGCGCCATGGAGGAGCGCAACGGCGCGGCTGGCGTTGCCACAGGCTCCTACCTCGCTGCCATCCTGATTGAAGATCCGCATGCGGAAATCGGCAGCACTGCTTGGCTGCAAAAGGATCAGTTGATCGCACCCGATCCCGGTGCGACGGTCGGCGAGCGCGCGGGCGATGCTGCCATCGATGTGCGGCAAGTCCTTTGCGCGAGCATCAAGCACGACAAAGTCATTGCCCAGTCCATGCATTTTGGTGAAATCGACGCGCATCGTGCGGCGCATCTATGCATTTGGCGCCGCAGCGTCCAGTGCATGCGTCAGACGGCGCGAGTGCCGCCTTCGCGCCCGGGCTGACGCTTGCCGAAATCAACCTCCGTCACATTGGCTGGCAGATCCTTGGCGAGGAGATCCTGCTTCTCTAGCCGGCGGAGAACGTCGGCCGCCGGTTCAGGTCGCCCATAGTGGTACCCCTGGCCCTTCATTTTCCCCATCCGCTTCAGCGTTTCGAGAATGATTTCGTTCTCGATGCCTTCGGCCGTCACCGGGAGTTTGAGCCCATCGCTCATGGCGAGGATGGCATCGACCAGCTTGGCGCCGTTTTCCTCGTTCTTGAGTTCGGCAATGAAGGCACGGTCGATCTTGAGATTGTCGAACGGGAGGCTGCGTAGCTGGGCCAGGCTGGAATAGCCGGTTCCGAAATCATCGAGACTGATATGGACGCCCTGATTGCGCAGAGAGGTGATCATCGAACGCACCATGCCGACATTTTCCAGTAGGCAGCTTTCGGTGATTTCGATGACAAGGCGATTGGCGGGGAAGTTATGCTGCACAAGTAGCTTGAGCAGTTTCTGCGCAAACCAGGGATCCCGCATCTGGACGGGCGATATGTTCACCGACAGCGTCAGGCTCGCGTCCCATGCGAGCGCGTCCTGGAAAGCCTGCGCGATAAGCCTCTCGCTCATCTCGCCGATGACCGCGATGTCTTCGGCAATCGGAATGAAAATGTCTGGTCCAACCAGGCCCATCTCGGGCGATTCCCAACGTGCAAGCATTTCGAAGCCGACAATCCTGCCGGTTTCGAGATCGATCTGCTGTTCGTAATAGGGACGAAATTCTCCGTTCACGATGCCGCGGCGGATGCCGGCCTCCAGTTCGTTACGGAAGCGGAGTTCATTTTCCATCGACGGTTCGAACCAGTAGAAGCGGTTCTTTCCCTGCTTCTTGGCGTGGTACATGGCGATATCCGCCTTGTGCATGAGGCTTTGAGCAGAGGTGGTGCCATTGCGCATATCGTCCAGCTGCCGGCTGGATGCGATACCGATCGAAATGGTGATATCGATCGTTGCTGTTCCGCACTTCACCGGGCGCGCAACCTGTTCGGTCATCCGGGCGGTTAGCTGATCGACCCGATCGGGGACCTCAGGGTGATAGGGCACGACGCATACGAACTCATCCCCACCGAGCCGCGCGAGGATCGCCCCGTCCGGTAGCAGGCGATCGATCCGATCGGCCGTATTGCGCAGAACCTCGTCGCCCGCCTGATGCCCATACAGGTCGTTGACCTGCTTGAAGTTGTCGAGGTCGAGCGCGATTGCGGCAAGCGCATGTTCGCGCCTTTCCAGATGCGTCAGGCGATCGCCGAGCAGTGTCGTAAAGCTGCGGCGATTGAAGCAGCCGGTGAGATGATCGATGTCGGCGAGCCGGCGCGCCTCTTCTTCGGATTTCCGGCGTACCTTGAGTTCGGCAGAAAGCGATTTGTAGCGCTGCCACCCCAGAAGGATGAGCGCCACATTGAGCAACAGGGCATTCGTAAGCGCCACATCCGGAGATGCTGCTTCGCCATTCCACGCCTTGAACAGCGCGGGCAGAACGACGCCTGCCGTGCCCACGAAGAGGATAACGGCGGCAAGAGCGATGCCGAGGGAGACGAAATCGCGTTCGCCGACGCCGGTCTTCTGCCTGGCAGAGCCAGGTCGACGATCGATTTCAGATGAGGTCTCAACGACCAATGCCACCCCCTGGCGTCCGGTTACGTTTCCTCAAATATACTCATTGCACCTAAGAACCGGTTAATTGCCGGGCACGACGGGAAGGCGGGTGGCAATACTGTGCATGGATCGCTAACCGCGGCGCCAAGGCGAAAAAATGGAGAAGACCCGCGATGCGCTACTGGCTGATGAAATCCGAACCCTTCAAATATAGCTGGGACGATCTTGTTAGCGAGGGCGAGGGTACATGGGACGGGGTGCGCAACCACCGGGCCAAGAACAATCTCGCCGCGATGGAGGTGGGGGATCAAGCGTTTTTCTACCACTCGCGCGAAGGGCTGGAGATTGTCGGCATATGTGAAGTCAGCGTGGCCGGGATCACCGACCCGACCGATCCAGAAGACAAGTGGGCTGCGGTAAAGGTGAAACCCAAAACGCAATTGCCCCGTCCGGTGACCCTGAAGCAGGTGAAGGCCGAGCCGAAATTGGCCGACTGCGAGCTCGTGAAATATTCGCGGCTATCGGTGGCGGAAATCAAGGCCGACGAGTGGTCGATAATCTGTTCGATGGCTGGCATCTGATCTTCGTCGCAACCCCGGTTCGCTTGGTCGCGAGGGCGAGGAACGTAACTCGCTATCAGATCGTTATGTCCCTGTAGCCGCGCGATTATCCGCGCGATCGAAAAGGAGACGTATCATGGGTGAACTTACAGACAATATCAAAGGTAGCGCAAACGAAGCAGCTGGCAATGTAAAGCAGGCAGTTGGCAAGGCGACCGACAACGAACGTATGGTTGTCGATGGCAAGACCCAGGAACGCAAGGGCGAAGTCCAGCAGGTCAAAGGCAAGGTCAAGGGCGCTTTGGGCGACGACGTCTGACGATAGCGCTACGCTGAGATAACAGCGAGGAAGGCCACCTCCCCATCAGGGGCGGTGGCCTTTTCTTTTTGGTCAGCGATTGCGAAGGGCGCTGACGCTTGCTCCGCTGGCAGCAAGTTGTTCGATGTCGATGGTGCAGTGAATGAGGCGGAGACCATTCCGTCCATGTGCCGCAGAAAGTGCATCCTTGAATTCATCCGTCGTCGCTGCCTTGGCCGACCAGCCGCCATAGGCAGCCGCCAAGGCGGCAAAATCCGGATTGACCAAGCGCGTAGCGCTGATCCGGTCTTCGCCAGGGAATTCGCGCTCCTGATGCATCCGGATGGTGCCGTACGCGGAATTGTCCACCACGATCACGATCATATTCCCATCATGCTGTACTGCGGTCGCAAGCTCCTGCCCGTTCATCAGAAAATCGCCGTCACCAGCCACCGCGACAACCGTTTGCTGAGGAAACCGCAAGGCGGCAGCGACTGCGGCCGGAACGCCGTAACCCATGGCGCCGCAGGTGGGAGCGAGCTGGGTGGGAAACCCCTCGTAGCGCCAGTAACGGTGCCACCAGCCCGAGAAATTGCCAGCACCGTTACAAATGATCGTATCTGCGGGGAGGGTGTCGCGCATGAATTGCACGGCCTGACCCATGTCCAGCGTATGGCCGTTGGGATGCGCTGTAGCCCATTCCTCCCATTCGGCGTGGGCCTGCATTCCGGCATCGAAATCGATAGCCTCACCATCATCCCAGAGTGCCGCGCTCTCGGCAAATTCGTCCATCGAGGCGCAGATTGCCAGATCGGCCGGATAAACGCTGTTAAGCTCGTTCGCATCCGGGTGGACATGAACCAGCTTGCGATCGCCATCGATCAGCGGGGGTACGGTGTAGCCATCCGTCGTCGCTTCCCCGAGCCGCGCACCGATCGCGAGTATCAGATCAGCGTTCCTGACGCGTTCGACAAGCTTCGGACTGGGGCCGTAGCCGAGGTTTCCGGCATAAACCTTACTTGAACTTGAGATTGCATCCTGCCGACGGAAAGCCGTTGCAACGGGAATGCCCAAACGCTCTGCGAAGATCTGGAAATGTTCGCGAGCCTTGGCATTCCAGCCGGCTCCCCCGATGATCGCAATGGGCGAGGCGGCATCCGCGATCATCGCGATCATCGCCTGCATGGCATCGGGGCAGGGGGCCTGCGCCGCGCGTTCCACCCGCGCGCGCGGCTTTGCGGACGTATCCCGGCCCAGCATGTCTTCGGGAAGAGCAAGGACGACGGGGCCAGGCCGACCCGAAACCGCCATGGCATAGGCGCGCGCGACATATTCCGGAATGCGATCCGCCGAGTCGATCCGCGCGGCCCATTTGGCGATCGGGCCGAAGAAGGCCGCGAAATCGACTTCCTGAAACCCTTCGCGGTCGCGCATCTCACTGTCCACATCGCCAACGAACAGGATCATCGGCTGGGAATCCTGCATGGCCACGTGAACGCCGATGCTGGCATTGGTCGCGCCGGGACCGCGGGTTACAAAGGAGACACCCGGGCGGCCCGTCATCGCCCCGTCGGCGCAGGCCATGAAAGAAACCCCGCCTTCCTGCCGACACGTTACGACGTCGATGGCGCTTTGTTGGCCCAGCCCGTCGAGAACCTGAAGGAAGCTTTCGCCGGGAACCGTGAAGACCCGGTCGCAGCCCTGTTCGATCAGGCAATCGACAAGAAGCTGGGCGGCTTGCGGAGTGTTGGGTGCTTTCATGCCACTGCGGTTAGCCCGCGTAGGTTGCGCGCGCAATCGCGCCAAACATGGTTAATTTCCGACAAACCGTTTCAACGGGGGACAGCGCTTATCTGACCGGAGACCAAATGGTTAAAAAAGCATTAATCCCGCATGATGAGACGCGCACTTGTATTGACGAGCGAAGGATCGCGGCACTGGTTCAGAGCCAGCCTCCCGCAGCGCCGTGCCGCATTTGCCGATATTCCGGCGAACACGCCAATCGATTGGCGGTTGACCGCAGACGATGTGCGCGGGGTGGCAACGACCTATTTCGCGACGGTCGCAGCCGTGCTCGCGTTTATCGTCTAAATTGCGCCGGCGGCGATTTCCGCCGCTTCGTTCTCAGCCGCGATCAGTCTCTTGGCGAGCCACGCGGAGAACAGACACATGGCGGCGCACAGAAGAATCTGTTCTGTGATCGGGACACCGACAGCGCTCAGTGCCATGGCCAGAAGCGATCCGCCCACCATAGCGCCCGAATTCACGATATTGTTCGCCGCGATGGTCCGCGATGCCTTGTCCGGTGATACACGCGTGGTCAGAAAGGCGTATAGCGGGACGACGAACATGCCGCCTGCCACTGAGATGCCGAGCAGGCACAGCATAAGCAAAGACGCCATGGGCCACGCGATGAACTCGCCCACGTCCAGCAAGTCCGCCGGTTGGTCCGCTTCCCACAGTTTGGCGACAACGTAAAAGGCGACCACGAACAGACCCATCACTATGACCGACGCTGGAGAATAGCGCGCGGATACTTTGCCCTTGAGTAACGCGTTCACCGCCACTGACCCTATTGCGACGCCAATCGAAAATACCACGAGGAAGAGACTGGCTACTTCGGGACTGGCCATAATCGTGTTCTTTGCCAGCGGCGGAAACTGGATGAACAGCACGGCGCCGATCGTCCAGAAAAAGCTTATGGCGAGGATCGCGTAATAGACTTCCGCATTGTGCATCGTGTCCCGCACCAGCTTCACCGATGCGCGAAGGACATGCCAGTCGAGCTTTTCGATTTCGCCAAGAGGCGGTGCGGGGGGGATCTGGCGGCTGATTATGTAACCGATACACGAGACTACGATGATCCCCATCGCGGCCCACCCGGTATAGTCGACCGCCAGGGGACCTGCCAGGATCGTACCCATCAGGATGGCGATGTAAGTACCAGCCTCGACCAGTCCGGTCCCGGCTAGCACTTCGTCCTTCTTCAGATGCTGCGGCAGGATTGCGTATTTGATGGGGCCAAGGAAAGTGGACTGCACGCCGGTCAGGAATAGCGCGAGCAGCAGCAGCGGGATCGCCACCGTGTGAACCATTATCCCGCGCCATGCCATGTACAGGCCTGCGGCCCCGATCATCATGAGCCCGATCTCGCACATCTTTACCGTGCGGATGATCTTTGCCTTGTCGCGCATATCGGCCAGTTGTCCGGCGAGCGCGGAGAGAATGAAAAACGGGAGGATGAACAAGGCGGAAGCCAGACTGCTGAAGCTGGATTCTGTCGTTTCGTCGTTATAAACCGCATAGACGACGAACAGGACCATTGTGGTCTTGTAGAGATTGTCGTTGAATGCGTTGAACAACTGCGTGACGAAGAGCGGCAGAAACCGCCGGCGGCGCAGCAAATGCGTGGCTGTAAACATGACCCCCCGGGTGGAAACCCATTCTTGCACTGCTGTGTAGTCCTATCGCGCCAGCGGACAAGGCCATTCGGCGGCTTTTGCGATGCACCGATTGCCGCTAGAGCGGAGTGGTAATGCTCAATCTGCCGAACATCCTCACGCTGTCACGAATCATGGCCATTCCGCTGCTTGCCTGGTTCCTGTGGTGGCCGGGGTGGGAGATGGGCTATTTGATCGCCTTCGCACTGTACTGCCTCATGGGGATTACCGATTATTTCGATGGCTATCTCGCGCGGACCAGCGGGACGGTATCGAAGCTGGGTATCTTTCTCGACCCGATTGCCGACAAGATCATGGTCGCTGCCGTCATATTGGTCCTGGCGGCGCAGGGTGTTCTGAACGGGCCCTATGTTGGCGACATGCATGTCGTCGCGGGACTTATCATCCTCATGCGCGAGATTGCGGTATCGGGCCTGCGCGAGTTTCTGGGACCTCTGCAGGTATCCGTTCCGGTCAGTAAACTGGCGAAATGGAAGACGACGTTCCAAATGGTCTCGCTCGGAGCTCTGATACTCGGGGAAGGGCTGCCACGCTGGACGATGATGATCGGCGCAGTCGATGCGAACATTCCGCACACCGTCGGGCTGGTGACGCTATGGGGCGCAGCGGTGCTGACGGTCATAACGGGTTGGGATTATCTGCGGGTTGGCCTGAAGCACATGGACTGAAGCTGTCGCAGCGGGGGAGGGAACTGACAGACGCCGTCACCTCCGCGGGCAAATTTCTTTGCCATCGCGTCGCAAGAATGCTGGCGTAACTCCGCAGGCTCTCTAGGTAACAGACGAACTGCAAATTTCGGAGACGGCGCCAAGACGCCTGCTTTCATGGCCCTACTGATTTTCTACGTTTCGCTCGCGCTGATCGTGTCGTTCTTCTGTTCATTACTGGAGTCATCGCTGCTGACGATAACTCCGTCCAGCGTTCGCTCCGCGGAAGAACGCGGCGCGAAGTGGGCCGCAAAAATGAAAGGGCTGAAAGACGACGTCGAGCGCCCGCTTGCTGCGATCCTGACGCTAAACACCGTGGCGCACACTATGGGTGCAGCGGGGGCGGGTGCGCAGTATGCCGCGCTCTACGGAGCGGGACGCGAAGCTGTTTTCGCCGGTGTCCTGACCGTGGCGGTTCTGGTGGTGACAGAGATTATCCCCAAAACCATTGGTGCGCGTTATGCGACCAGCCTGGCACCGTTCACAGCTTCCCTGCTGCCCGTGCTGATCACCGCGCTCGCGCCGCTGGTGTGGGCGTCACGGCAGATCACGCGACTGATAACGTCCGGCAAGCCCGCGGATCCGCCTCAGCACCGTGACGAACTGCTGGCTATCGCCAGTCTGGGGCAAGCTTCCGGCCAGATCGATAAGGTCGAAGTGCGGTTTATGAAAAATCTTATCCAGCTCAACGCGGTCAAGACTTCGGATATCATGACGCCGCGCACGGTCGTGTTCGGTCTGAGCAAGTCGGATGATCTTGGCAAATGGGCGGAAAAAGTCAGCGCCTCGCCCTACAGCCGCATTCCGGTTCTCGATGGGGAGAGCGACAAGCCGAGCGGCTTCGTGTTGAAAAGCGATCTGCTTGTGTGCCTCGCCAAGGGCGAAGCGCAGTGCGATGTCGACGGTATCATCAGGTCGCTGCCCGGTGTCCTCGACGAAGTACCGGTGAACAAGCTGTTTCATCGTATGGTCACCGATCACAACCATATTCTGGCCGTGCTCGACGAATATGGCACCTTCGTAGGCTTGGTAACACTGGAGGATGTGCTCGAAACCATTTTCGGCTTCGAGATTGTCGACGAGCTCGACGAAAAACCGGATCTGCAGGAGTACGCCCGCGAGCTGGCGCGCCGCCGCAACACGGAACGCGCAATGCCCGATAGGTTGACGCCGGACTAGGTTTTGCGAAGTCGTGCTACGAAAAGGCTAGATATGAAGGCGTCATCAAAATGCTTTTAAGTGAATTAAGCCTTTCCTCTGTCGAAGACATCGCCATCTCGGCGACCGATTCTCGTATGTTTAGCCCTCGCGTAATTCCTGTGCCAGAAGTTCGAAATCGTCCCGTCTTGGCGAGTTGCGGCGCCAGATCAGGGCGATCTCGCGAGTGGCGTTTTTCGACTTGACGGGGCGCGCGACGACTTCCGTCCCGTTCAGAATGCCCGCGTCGATGGCCATCTTGGGCAGCATCGTCAGTCCCAGATCGTTGTCCACCATCTGGACAAGTGTATGTAAGCTCGTGCCGATCATGGTAGCCGAAGCCCGCAGTTCTGGTCGGTTGCAGGCGGCCAAAGCGTGATCTTTGAGGCAGTGTCCGTCTTCAAGCAGTAGCAGACGTCCTTCATCGATCATGCTTGGAGGAATGACATCGGGTGGGTCACGTGGGTCGCCCTTTGGAAAGGCGACATAAAGCTCGTCATCCGCAATGTGGGCCTGTTCGATCTCGCCCGTCGCGAAGGGAAGGGCAAGGAGCACACAGTCGACGCGGCCGTGCTGAAGCGATTCAACGGCGTCCTGACTGGTCTCCTCACGCAGTAATAATTGGAGATCGGGGCGCTCGCGACGCAGGCGTGGAAGAAAGCGGGGCAGCAAAAACGGCGCAATAGTGGGAATTACGCTCATTCGCAGTTGGCCGGCGAGAGGCTTTCCCGCAGCCTGTACCAGATCCGCCAGTTCCTCCGCTTCGCGCAGAATCCGGTGAGCCTTTTCCACCACCTGATTGCCGAGCGCCGTAAAGCGCACGACCCGGCGACTTCGTTCTACCAGCGTGACACCAAGGAGCGATTCCAGCTCGCGTATCCCGGCACTGAGCGTCGACTGAGAAACGAAGCTCGCCTCTGCAGCGCGGCCGAAATGACCGTGCTCGTGCAACGCGACGAGATACTGCAATTGCTTCAGCGTCGGCAGATAGGTGGACACTCGACCGACCTATTCTGCAGCTTGCTTTTCGACCATGCCGGCGTGGAGGTCATCGATGTGCGTCATGAGCAGGCGGCCATCCTTGACCGCGAAGGCAAGCCGGCCCTCGACGAGTTCGAGCGCGTCCTTGCCGAATACCTCGTAACGCCAGCCATTGAGGATTTTAAGATCGCGAACACCCGCGGCAAGGGCTTCCATTTCATCCGCCTTGGTGAGCAAACGGGATGCAACATCGATTTCGCGGGCACGGATCTTCAAAAGCAGCTTCAGAAGGTCGGCAACGAGGGCGCCTTCTTTGCCTAACGGCGCGCCCCGCTTGGGCTTTTCGGGCATTTCCTCCTTCGAAAGCGGTTCAGCCTTGTCGAGCACTTTCATCAGGCGTTTGCCGATGTCATTGTCTTTCCAGGCGTTCGACAGGCCACGAACCTTCGTAAGGTCGGGCTGTTTCTTCGGGGGGTGGCTGGCGATATCGGCCAGCGTTTCATCACGCATGATGCGTCCGCGCGGAATGTTCTTGTGCTGAGCTTCGCTCTCACGCCAGGCGGCGAGCGCCTTCAGGCGCCCAAGTACCTGTGCATTGCGGCCGGGCGATCGAATGCGGTGCCAGGCGATATCGGCATCATTGGCATAATTCGCAGGATCTGCGAGCCGCTCCATTTCGGCATCGAGCCAAGCACCACGCCCGGTCTTGATGAGCTTCTTCAGGATACGCGGGAAGATCGTGGCGAGGTGGGTCACATCGCCGATAGCATATTCGATCTGCCGATCGGTCAGCGGGCGACGGCTCCAGTCGGTAAAGCGGGCGCCCTTGTCTATGGTCAGCCCGAGCCAGCTCTCGACGAGATTGGCGTAGCCGATCTGTTCGGACTGGCTGATCGCCATCATCGCGATTTGCGTATCGAAAATCGGTTGCGGCGTCTTGCCGGTAAAATTGTAGACGATTTCCACATCCTGCCCCCCTGCGTGGAAGACCTTCAGAATGTCTTCATTTTCACAGAGCAGGTCCCACAGCGGTGTCAGATCGATACCGTCGGCAAGCGGGTCGATGGAGGCAGCTTCTTCCTCATTGCCGATCTGCACCAGGCAGAGTTCAGGCCAATAGGTATTCTCGCGCATGAATTCGGTGTCGACGCAGACGAATTCGTGTTTTGCCAGGCGCTCGCACAGTTCGGCCAGCGGTTCTGTCGTCGTAATCAGTTCGTGTATTTTCATCGTACTCGTTTCTGGTTCGGGCGGAGTGCCGCCCACGGGCCGGACCGGCCCAAGACAACAGGGCGTGCGCAACCTTGACAAAAAGCCGTGCTTGCCCTGTTAGCGCGCGCGATTCCTGCTAGAGGAGCGCAGCCCTTCGCGCCCCTAGCGCTATAGCTCCGAAAATGGAAAGATTTTAGATGCACGCCTATCGTACCCACAACTGTGCCGCACTGAACAAAGACGATGTCGGCGAAACCGTTCGTCTGTCGGGCTGGGTGCATAACAAGCGCGACCATGGCGGCGTTCTCTTCATCGATCTCCGCGATCATTACGGCATCACGCAGATCGTTGCCGACGAGGATAGCGACGCGCTTCCGGTTCTTGACAAGATCAAGCTGGAATCGGTCGTCACGATCGACGGTGTCGTGAAGGCGCGGGCCGATGTGGCGGTGAACAAGAACCTGCCAACGGGGGAGATCGAAGTCTTCGCGCGCTCGGTCAATGTCCAGAGCCGCGCAGACGATCTTCCGCTGATCGTCAATTCGGCGGAGGATTACCCGGAAGAAACGCGCCTCAAATATCGGTTCGTGGATCTGCGCCGCGAGCGGGTGCACGCCAATATCATGCTGCGTAACCGCGTAATCACCTCGCTGCGTCGCCGGATGATCGACCAGGGGTTCAGCGAATTCCAGACTCCTATCCTTGGGGCGTCGAGCCCGGAAGGCGCACGGGATTACCTCGTGCCGAGCCGCCTCCACCCGGGCCGCTTCTATGCGCTTCCGCAGGCCCCGCAGATGTTCAAACAGCTGCTCATGGTTGCCGGTTTCGACCGTTACTTCCAGATCGCCCCTTGCTTCCGCGATGAAGATCTGCGCGCCGATCGCAGCCCCGAATTCTATCAGCTCGATTTCGAAATGAGCTTCGTGACGCAGGAAGATGTCTTCCAGACGATCGAACCGGTTCTGGCGGGCGTTTTCGAAGAATTCGCGAACGGAAAAACTGTGACCCCTGCAGGTGAATTTCCGCGCATCCCTTATGCCGACGCCATGCTGAAGTATGGCAGCGACAAGCCCGATCTGCGAAACCCACTGCTCATCAGCGACGTGACCGAACACTTCACGACCAGCGGTTTCGGCCTGTTCGAAAAAATCGTCGGGACCGGCGGCAAGGTCCGTGTGATCCCAGCGCCGGGAACGCACGAAAAGAGCCGCAAGTTCTTCGACGAGATGAACGACTGGGCCCGCCGCGAAGGCTTTGCCGGTCTCGGCTACGTCACCCGCAAGGGCGGCGAATTCGGCGGTCCGATCGCCAAGAACCACGGTACCGAGGGCATGGAGAAACTCTATGCAGAATTGGGCCTGGGCGAAAACGACGGTCTGTTCTTTGCTGCAGGCAAGGAAAAGGACGCGGCCAAGCTCGCGGGTGCTGCCCGCACCCGCGTGGCCGAGGAACTGGGCCTGATCGAGGAAGGCTGCTTCAAGTTCTGCTGGATCGTCGACTTCCCGATGTTCGAATATGACGAGGACCTCAATAAGGTCGATTTCAGCCACAACCCGTTCTCGATGCCGCAAGGCGAGATGGATGCGCTCGAAACCCAGGACCCGCTGGACATCAAGGCGTGGCAGTACGACATCGTCTGCAACGGATACGAGCTGTCCAGCGGTGCGATCCGTAACCACAGGCCCGACATCATGTACAAGGCCTTCGAGATTGCCGGCTACACGCAGGCCGATGTCGACGAAAACTTCTCGGGCATGATCGAGGCGTTCAAGCTCGGCGCACCGCCCCACGGCGGTTCGGCCCCGGGTATCGACCGTATCGTCATGCTGCTTGCGGATGAACCCAACATCCGCGAAGTCATTGCCTTCCCGTTGAACCAGAAGGCGCAGGACCTTATGATGGGCGCACCAAGCCTTGTTTCGCCGCGCCAATTGCGTGATGTTCATATTCGCACCGTCGACGCACCCAAGCCGCAGGGCGCGGAAGCGACGCGGGTCGACCAAGCCGGGGAGTGAACGGGTCCCGGGCTACCGTCCGCACTCCGTCAGAACGATTCCTAGACCCTTGCCTAAGCCTTCAGCGTTCATTAGGGCGACAGGCAATTCAATAACCCCCAGATCTGAGAGGGATTACAATGAGCGATACTGCCGACCGCGTGCAGAAGATTGTCGTCGAGCATCTCGGCGTCGAGGCCGACAAGGTCACCCAGGAAGCCAGCTTCATCGATGATCTCGGTGCGGACAGCCTCGATATCGTCGAGCTGGTGATGGCGTTCGAAGAAGAATTCGGTGTCGAAATCCCCGATGACGCTGCCGAAAAAATCACCACCGTTGGTGATGCGACCAAGTACATCGAAGAGCACAAGGGCTAAGCCTTCAGCTGCCTTCATGCCCGCCCAGTGCGGGTTCGGACAGGCCCGACCCGGTAACTGGGCCGGGCCTGTTGTCTTTTTGCGGAGAATAGCATGCGTCGTGTGGTCGTAACCGGACTTGGCCTCGTCACCCCCCTGGGTGGTGATGTGGAGACTTCATGGAAAAACCTTATCGCTGGTAAAAGCGGGGCGGGGCAGATCACCCGGTTCGATACGACCGGGCAGAAATGCACTATTGCCTGCGAAGTGAAACCCAAGGACCACGAAGACGGTTTCGATCCCGACAGACGCGTGGATCACAAGGTGCAGCGCCAGGTCGATCCATTCATCGTATATGGGATCGATGCAGCTGGCCAAGCGCTGGAAGATGCCGGTCTTGTCGACATGGATGACGATCTCAAACTGCGCGCGGGCGTATCGATCGGTTCGGGCATTGGCGGTTTGCCGGGCATTGAAAGCGAATCGATTGTTCTTCACGAGCGCGGCCCTGGGCGGGTCAGCCCGCATTTCGTCCATGGGCGATTGATCAACCTCATCTCCGGGCAGGTTTCTATCAAATACGGCCTTATGGGCCCCAATCATGCCGTCGTCACAGCCTGCTCCACCGGCGCGCACTCCATCGGCGATGCCGCGCGGATGATTGCGCTCGACGATGCTGATGTGATGCTGGCAGGTGGCGCAGAATCGACCATCAATCCGCTCGGCGTAGCCGGCTTCGCACAAGCGCGTGCCCTTAACACGAGCATGAATGATCGCCCGACCGAAGCCAGTCGCCCGTACGACAAGGACCGCGATGGTTTCGTCATGGGCGAGGGGGCTGGCGTCGTCGTGCTCGAAGAGTACGAACATGCCAAGGCTCGCGGTGCGAAAATCTACGCGGAAATCGTCGGCTACGGCCTTTCTGGCGACGCCTATCATGTGACCGCGCCTCATCCTGAAGGCAAAGGCGCTGAGCTCGCCATGCGCATGGCCTTGAAGAAAGCCGGCATGGAGCCGAGCGATATCGATTACGTAAATGCGCACGGTACATCGACCATGGCCGATACGATCGAACTTGGCGCCGTGAAGCGTGTTCTGGGCGATGATCTTGGTGGCGCATCCATGAGTTCGACCAAGTCTGCCATCGGCCATCTCTTGGGCGGTGCGGGTGCAGTCGAGGCGATTTTCTGCATTCTTGCCATTCGCGACCAGATCGTCCCGCCGACGCTCAACTTGCATAACCCCGACGAGGGCACGGAAGGTGTCGATCTTGTGCCTTTGAAGGCGAAACAACGCGAAGTGAATGCTGCTCTCAACAACAGTTTCGGCTTCGGCGGCACCAACGCCTCGGTAATCATCAAGAAGGTAGACTGACGTGAAGAAGGCCGGGTGCCTTCTAACCAGCAGCGTATTGGCGCTCGTCCTGGCGATTGGCGCTATCTGGTTCCTGTCGGGCTGGTGGGGCAGTGCCCAGGTCGAGGATGATACGAATTTCATCGTCCCGTCTGGGGCCAGCCTGACGTCTGTGGCTGACAAGCTGGCGGATGAAGGGCTGATCTCCGACCCACGCGGCTTCCTGCTACGCGCCAAGATATTCGGATCGTCCGATCCGATCATGGCTGGCGAATTTCTTTTGCCCGCAGGCGCCAGCAATTCGAAGATCCTCGATACATTTCAGCATGGCGAAGTAATAAGGCGGTTCGTGACCATTCCCGAAGGATTGCCTTCCGTCATGGTTCACGACCGGCTGATGGCAGAAGAAAATTTAACCGGAGAGATCCCCGTTCCGGTCGAAGGCTCGGTGCTTCCCGATACGTACGACTATGAACGCGGCGAATCCCGCGGCACCGTGCTGGCACGCATGCAAGCGGCAATGCAGAACTATCTCGCCGAAGCCTGGCCCAAGCGCGCCGACGATATTGCTGTCGATACCATTCAGGAAGCCGTGACACTTGCCTCCATCGTCGAGAAAGAAACCGGTGTCGCCAGAGAACGACGCATGGTCGCCGGCCTCTACTCCAATCGCGTGAAGGATGGGATGTTGCTGCAGGCTGACCCCACGATCATCTACCCGATTACAAAGGGTCGACCGTTGGGCCGACGGATCAAGCAATCCGAAATTGCCGCCATCAACGACTATAATACGTATTCGATGGTGGGATTGCCGAAGGGGCCGATTACGAATCCGGGCCGCGAGTCCATTGCTGCCGTGCTCAATCCGGCAAAGACGTCTGCGCGTTATATGGTGGCCGACGGCACTGGTGGGCACGCATTCGCCCAGACGCTGGACGAGCACAATCGCAATGTCGCCAAGTGGTTCGAGATCCGCCGCCAGCGTGGGGAAATGTGAACACCGAAGGTGAAGCGCCTCTGATTGTCACGGCCCGGCTGCCGCGTGATCTGCACACCCGATATACGGCCCTCCGCAAGGCCCATTTTCCTGCAGAACGCAATTATCTCGAAGCTCATGTCACGCTGTTTCACGCCTTGCCGGCCATGTGCGAAGCGGAGGCGTGCACGTATCTCAGGCGCCTAGCAGCAGAGTTTGCGCCCATCGATGGCCATGTCGAAGGCATAATGTCGCTGGGGCGGGGAACGGCCGTCAAACTGATCAGTGCGGACATGCTTTTACTACGCGAACTGATTGCCGACCATTTTCATGGCCTGTTGACGCAACAGGATCAGCATCGCCCACGCCTGCATGTGACGATCCAGAACAAAGTCAGTGGCAAGGAAGCAAAGGCACTGCAAACAGCCTTGGCGGGCACGATCGAGCCCCGAGCCTTCCAGTTCACGGGGGTTGACCTCTTCCGGTATCGAGGGGGGCCCTGGGAGAAGGTGAAAGGGTTCGACTTCCGCGGACATGGCCGTCTCTAACTGGTAAACAGATGGCTTGCCGGCCCGTTGTGACCGAAGATAAATTGTTTGCGTGAGGCCCATTCCGGAAATCGCACATGTAGCACATTTGCGCGGTTGACCCGGTGGCCGGACCGCCCTAAACGCGCCGCCTGCCGAGCGAGCAAATGCGCCGGCATGCCTTTCGGGGCGGAGTAGCTCAGGTGGTTAGAGCAGCGGAATCATAATCCGCGTGTCGGGGGTTCGAGTCCCTCCTCCGCTACCAAAAATCAATAACTTAGCAATGTTTAGTCCAAGCAGTATACAAACTGCAAACTTTCATGCTTAAAGGCGTGCGGGTAGGACGGTTTTTACGCGTAGTTCACATAAAAATGGCGCAAACTCGTTTGTAGAAATCGCATGGCATTGTGTGTTTAAATCTTTTGCCAAGACCGTTCTCATTTACGACTTACCATGGCACTTTTGGGGCTCGGCTTGTTTGAGCGGCGGTCAAAACCATCACCTGCTGCTACAGCGGAGTTTTCTCGCACAGTTCAGGCGAAGCGTGTGCGGGCTTTCGTCCTATCCGTTCGGTAGCAGATGAAAAGATCATCCTCCGCTGTACTTTCTCCATCTTCGTGGTCAGGCGTCGGTGAGTGCGGCGTCAATCATCGCTTGCCAGATTTCCGCTGACCTGTTGTCGTCGTTAGCCACTTGGTACGCCGCAGAAAGCATGTTTTCGCTTGGATTACGCATGGCCAGAAGCACGGCGCGAACAACATTTCTTCGACCCTCTAAGTCGAGTTGCACTCCGCAATCGAGCATCGCTCGCGCGGCTTGCTTAACGGTTGGGTCGCGCATCAACATTCCTTTTCTGGACCATAAGTTTTTAGACCGTTCCCAACGTGCGACAAGGCTTCCATAAACGCTAGTCATATTAACTAATCAGTCCTGCTATGCTGCAGTATTGATGATGCTCAAGAGGACTCGGTACGCTTGGTTGGGCCGTAAAAAGCCAAAGTAAGTTCGGTCGCCAAAGACTTTTTCAGAAAGTTCGCTCCTCCTAATTGTTGTTGCACTCAACGCTAACACAGCGCTTGGCGAAGGCTGGGAAAGCGGATACGCAGTTGTATGCGTAGAATTGCAATTGGTTCGCTATTGGGTTTGTTGTTAGTGGCTTGCTCACCCGAGGCTGATGATGCGACCGAGGAAAGGAAATTTCCCTCGCCTCGCGCAGACAGCCAGACTGATCGATTTGCCTTGCTTGCACTTGATTGCGTCCATCGCGAATACCCCAACAAGATCTCGCACGTTCTGGAAAGCGACGCCGACGCGCTTCCACCTAGCCAACTCACGCCGGCATTCTACGGATGTTTCGATTGGCATAGTTCGGTGCATGGGCATTGGCTGCTCGCCAGGTTAGCGCGCACTGACCCGGATACGCCCATGCGCGAAGCGATCCTTGCCGCGCTCGACCGCAGCTTGACCGAACAGAACATCGCCGGTGAGCTAAGGTATTATACCAACGGCGATCGGGCGTCGTTCGAGCGACCGTATGGCGTGGCGTGGTTTCTGCAATTGGTGGCCGAGCTGGATGAGAGCGACGATCCTCAGATGAAGAGGTGGCGGGAGAATCTACGGCCACTCGAAAATTCGATCGTAGCCAACATGATGAATTGGCTTCCCAATCTCGCTTATCCCATTCGTGTCGGGACCCACAATCAAAGTGCGTTCGCGTTCGGCCTTATGCTCGATTACGCCCGTCAGGTCGGCGATACCGAACTGGAGCAGTTGCTGGTAGCGAAATCGCTGGAATTCCACGAAGGGGATCGCGATTGCCCGATCGGATATGAACCTTCTGGCGAGGATTTTCTTTCTCCCTGTTTGATGGAAGCAGATCTGATGCGCAGGGTGATGCTATCCGACCGCTTCGCCGAGTGGCTCAGCGGATTTTTGCCAGACATACCCACGGATGGTTCGGCGGATTGGCTGGAACCCGGCATTGTGCGTGACCCTACCGACGGCAAGCTCGTCCATCTTGATGGTGTCAACCTGTCGCGTGCGTGGGCGATGGGAGGGATCCTGTCGGCTCTGCCTCCAGAAGACCCGCGGCGCGCCGCACTCCAGGCTTCTGCCGATCGGCATCGTGAGGTTGGCATCGCCGCAATTAGTGCGGAGAATTACGAAGGCAGCCACTGGCTGGGAAGTTTTGCAACCTATCTGACCACGAAACGTGGCATTTCCGAGCACACGGCGAGCGGATCAGGAAACCAGAGCTAAGGGTCATCATAGCTGTAGGTTTTTGAACGCAATTCGGAGGCACTAAGCGTTTCCGTGTATACCAAGCAAAGTTTCCCTTCGCAGGTTAGCCAGCGATGCTCACGTCGATGAATGTCGTATGCGGCGCATACTGGTCGACCTCTTGAGAATAGGTGATCGATCCGTCATCGCAGCGTTCCACAATATCGAAACCGAAGGCGGGGAAGAACTGCGAAACCATTCCGTTTCGATCTGTGGGAACATATCGCGCATGTACTGTTGATGCGCGGGCCCGCCTTGCCGTGTCGAAGAGGGCATCCATGACGGCTTGCTCGACACCGCGTTCAAGGACACGGCACGATTGCAGCCAAGTGTCGATCGTCCAAGCCGCGCCATCTTTGCGCACGATGATCACACCGATCATGCCATGCTGCGCGAACTTGTCCTCCAGTCGAACCTGCCATGCGAGCTGATCCGGATCTTCTTCTATTCTTTGAACATCCTGTTCGCCATATCGTTTGGTCGTCAGGTTGAACTGGTTGGATTTATTGATCAACTGGGTGACGCGACTGCGCCCGGCACCGTCGAAGGGCTTGATCGTCATGCGCATTTCAAGCGACGATAGATAGTCGCTGTAGTTTCCGATTTTTGCGCGCACTTCGGCTGCCGCCGCTCGGCCCCCATAACTTTCGGCCCGCGAAATATCTTCCGTGTTCAGCGGCAGGTGGTCGAACAGTCCCGACTGCGAAATCCTCTCGATAAAGAAGGAAGGATCTTCGCCGACCTCAATGGTCGATACCATCGGCAATTCCTGTCTCACTCGCTCGCGTTCGGCAGGATTGTCGTCAACGAAGACCAGCGATTCAGGGCCCAGACCGAGGGTCTCGGCAATCGACCGGATATTGGTAGCTTTGTCGTTCCAGTTGGCTTGGAAGACCGCAATGTGACTCTCTTTGAGGACCATTTCCGAATGATTTCGAAAAGGCTCGCGCGCAATTTCGTCAGTATTTTTCGAACAAACAGCCAAAACCACACCACGATCGCGTAAGGACAAAATGAAGTTCTGAAAGGCGACGAATGCCTCTCCCTCAGGCGAATTCTGGCCAAGCCTAATGCCTGCCAGCCCATCATCGCCGATCACTCCGCCCCACAGGGTGTTATCAAGATCAAGGACAAGCGCTCGCGCGGACTTGCCTTTCATTGCAGCTAATACCGCGGCGATGCTGTCCGATGCTAAAGGACACATTTCGATGCGAAACGGTATTTTGGCTGCATGGTAACGGATCGGATCGAGCCAGTTTTCAATTCCTACGCGGCTGGCCAGTGCGGCCTCATCCCATATCAGCCATTTGCCGAGCATCGCCCCTTCGGCAAGCTTGAGGTTGACCAGATGTCTGAAGCGCGCGCTGGTACCAGGTGTGGCCAGTTCAGCCGATGAAACCTGTTGTGCGGCTGGAAGGGTTGCAAAGATTGGCCGACATTGTGACTTTTCCAAGGTGGCGGCGGCAAGCGCAGAAAAGAGGTCTTCAGCGGCTGCGATAGCTTCCTCCTCTGCGGCGCGGTCGAGAATTGGGCGCTTGTTCGCGAAGGCGGTTTCATCGAGTACAACGAGCACAGCATCCAGAGGCTTACCGAAGCAGTCCGAAGGCGAATAAGCGTAACTTGCAACGCTGTCGTAGGGCGCCTCGACTGACGATATGGCCAGGCCCCGCGCCAGACCCGCAGCGGCCAGGGGGGCAGGTAGATAGCTAAGTGTTCTATTTCCAAGCAGACCTATCGAAACAGGGGCAAAAGTCGGGCTGGGTATGTCCGACTTGAGCAGTTTGTTCGCAAACCGTTCAAGCCGCAGTTGCTCCCGGGTGGTAAGTCGCTGACCCGCTAGCGATCTGACCGCGTGAAAGTCGAGATCGCGGCCGTCGATGAGCGCAGCCTCGAAAATTTCGAGCCGTTCCCCCCAGTTAGAAGAAAGAGGAGGTCGCCAAGGGAAATTTTCGGAGGTCATCCGACCTGCTTCGCGGCTGCATTGACCAGATCCCCCAGATTCTTGAAGCTTTGCATCTCCGATGTGCTGAAATGTACTCCTAGCTCCATTTCGATCATCACCATCAGGCGGACATGCGACAGGCTATCCCACTGCGCCACATCGTTTGCAGTTGTCTCCATGGTTACCGGCCCGTCATACTCGTCGAACAGGTCGCGAATAATGGCTGTAATTTTTTCGAGAATGACATTCTGCTCGGACATCTGTGAAACCTTTTCGTGACGATCTGGGCCTAATTTTCGTGGATCGGAAAGCTATTCGCGATGCGATATTCTTTTACCGCATTGCGGATGTCGCGCTCGTAGGTTGCAAAATTTGCCCTAGTTATCCGGTCTTTTCCGGTTTTCATCGCAGAAACAAATCGCTGCAAAATCGCTGGGTCATACGCGTGGCCAACTTCGCGAAAGTTCGCGAGGTCCCCCGCCACCGTGGGGTCGCCATCTAATGCAAAGACCCTGACGCCAGATAAATCGCTGACGGCATCTACCAGACAGCGCCGCGCAATCATTTGCTCATCGAGAAGTGTCGGACTGATGTCGTTCTGCCTTACATAATAAAAAGCGTAAGACTCAATCGGGAACAAGATATCGACCCTGACTCCTCTCCCAGAAAGAGCCCGCACATCGGGGACGAGTTGTTCGTTCACAGACCGAAAGCTGTGGCAGTCTTTTCCGCTTTTCGCGTCGATGTCTTTGCGGTTGCGCTCAATCATGCGACCTAGCTTGGCAATCTCGCTCGGCCGCTGGAATTTGACATACATGTTCTTCACGTAAGTCTGATATTCCGCATCGTCCGGATTATCGTAGGTCAGCTTCCCGCTCATGATTTCGAACGTTTTCCGAATTGTCGGAAGGTTCACCATCCGTAGATCGTTGGTGATGTCCCCGTCGTACAGGAATGTCGGGAAACCCGAGTTCGCAACGTCGGGCCCCACCATGTAAGTCCAGTCAAACGTAAGGATGACGTGTTGTACGCTTGGGTTGTCGATTAACCGATCCAGGACCAGGTCGCGATCTTTGGGGCGGGGGCCGCCATAGCTCAGGTTTACGGCGCGCGTCTCAGGCCCGAGAATTGCCTTCAGGTATTCCGGCGAATACATCGCCGTGATTGAGCTCCCTACGAGGAACGTGTTGAAAGACGGGTCCTTCGTAGCAACGTCGATCCAGTCGATGACCATGTCTCTGGGCGTGTCGTCAGGCTCAATTCGAGGATTTGCGCCCCACCGATAAACATTATGTGGATCGACTGCGATGACGACGGTCGCGAGCAGTAGATATAGAAAAGTAATGAGAGCGGCGGCCAGGATCATCGGTCGCGCTGCTCGCCAGCGAGTATCGGTCAGCCTGAACCCGGTCGAGTGCGGAGGCGGCGATTCAGCGACGCTTGCGAAGTGTTCTGGCCGGGCCATGGCTCAGAACCCCTGATACAGAAATGGTGGCTGCCGCGACACGTAGTAGAGCGATGCGAGGACAAGACCGGAAATCGCCGCCGCCTGTATCCATCCGGGACGCCACAGTTCGCGAAGAAAGGCCGGCCCATAGCTCTTGTTGTCGTAGGTCATGATCGCAGGGCGATATCGGCGCATCAGTTCTACGCTGTTTGGGCAAAGATAGATGATGGAAAACGCCACGGCGAGTGTGACGACGGGTTCGCGCATGTTGAAAGCGGAAGGGGCATCGAACGATGTGCCAAACATTTGCCCGAACAGATGAAAGCCACCCGCGACGCTTTCCGAACGAAACATTGCAAGGCTAAGGCAAAGTGGCAGGAAGAAGACCGCCCTTTCGATAAACCCTATGACCAGCGGCGAAGTGGTTTTGCGAACGCTCTTGTACCATTTCGACGCCCGAACTTCGGTTTCGAGCGCGTACCAGAATCCGTGCATGAGTCCGAAAACGGAAAAGGTCCACAATGCACCGTGCCACAGGCCAATGATCTGGAAGTTGACGAGCATTGGAAGCCACAGGCTGAGCAAGTGAGCCGGAATGGGCGCAAGCCGGTTGAACATGCTGTAGCGCGTTCCCGCGACCGATAGGGGCGTGTAGAGAAACCGAGCGATCACGCGCGTAAGGGTCATGTGCCATCGCCGGTAGTAATCGATGATCCCGTTGGCTTTGAACGGCGAGAAGAAGTTTATCGGGTATCGCAATCCGAACATGCGGGCGAGGCCGAG
Source organism: Qipengyuania pacifica (assembly GCF_019711555.1). Classification (NCBI taxonomy): domain Bacteria; kingdom Pseudomonadati; phylum Pseudomonadota; class Alphaproteobacteria; order Sphingomonadales; family Erythrobacteraceae; genus Qipengyuania; species Qipengyuania pacifica. Next base: position 121,204 of record NZ_JAIGNQ010000003.1, read on the forward strand.
CGCCATGTCCGAATAGCCGGAGAAATCGAAGTAGAGCTGGGCCATATAGGCAAGTGCACCGATCCAGGCCTGTACCGGGTGAATTTCTGCACCTACATTCGCTGCGCTGAAGACGACGTCGACCGTCGGTGCAAGATTGTCAGCCAGAACTACCTTCTTGAACATTCCGATCGAGATGAAGGTCAATCCAACGGCGAGATCGATCGGGTTGAGCCTCAAGAACCGCTTCGACTGAATTTGCGGATTGAACTCGCTGAGATAGGTGATCGGCCCGATGATCAGCTGGGGGAAGAAGCTCACAAAAGCGCCGTAGCGACAAAATGCCGAAAATACTGACTTGATCGATCCAAGTCTTCCCAAGAACTGTGTAACGTTCTTCTCGCGGGCATATGCATCGGCCAGGAATGCTGCCTGATGGAATGTGTAAAAAGATATTCCGGCAGGAATTGCTATGCCTGCGATGTCTACGATGAGACCGGATTTCGGCCCCAATAAAAGGGTCACAATCTTGTATTTGAAATAGCAGAGGGAGGCTATGTTATAAAATTGGCCGAACAAGTATGTTGAACGCCTGTTTTTATCCTGATCATCCATCTTCGTTATGATCAATGCTACCGAGAAGTTTACCGCCAGCGCGATCAGCAAGAGGATGACCGAAGTCATCGAGTGAGGGATATAAAATATTATCGACGCTACGAAGAGTAAGGCGAGCGCGTAATTTCGTCCGAAGTACGAAGCTGTCGCATAGAACGCGACCAATACGATCGGCAGGAATACAAATAAAAATATCGGATCGGTAAATATCAAAGCAAATCCGCCCTATTTTTATATTCCCAAAGCGATAGCGATTGGCCGGTCGTCCGCCAGACGGTGTGCCGACACTGATGCCGATGCGATGCCCAACTTCATTTCGTTGAGAAAGAGGTGCATCGGTATATCGCGTTGGTCACGATGAATGGCATGGGTTCATCAGAGGTACTGCAAACGGGTCAGACCACGATTTCGAAGCCTTAAGCGGCCGAACCACAAACCAAGATCGAAGGCTTCGGCCCACTGAGAAGGGGTATAAAAATGCCACTTCTCAACTAGTTAGGAAAATTATGCGCTGATCGGCGCGGATGCTCCTGAGCATATCTTTTGGGCCGGGCGCGGGTTGGTAAGTCAGTCGATGCGCCAGCGTCACCATTGCCCTGCCTTGATTGGGTTTCTGCCCATGACTAGCGTTAATGGCGCGTCTTCCTTGGAAGGTGCGGCGCCAGTGGCACGAAGGGTGCAGCCTGACTTTCCGTCGGAAGGCTCAGGTTGCACTTCCATCGTCTCGTCGAATGCGTTGGCCTCCAGCGGCCAGCGCGGTGGGCAAAGGTTAGGGCAGGCAATGCAGTTAAAGGACATCGATTTCGTCATTATCGGCGCCGCAAAATCGGCGACGACATGGCTGCAAACACAGCTGCAGTCCGATCCCTCGGTCTACATGCCGGACCCGGAACTTCATTATTTCTCGAGGGAATATGCTCGCGGAACAGACTGGTACCTGTCGCAATTCGCCGAAGGACGGCGGGACAAGCTTGTTGGCGAGAAATCGAACTCGTATCTCTATGTCCCGGAGGCCGCTGCCCGACTTCACCGTGACGTCCCGCAAGCGAAACTGATCGCGCAGCTTCGGCATCCGGTAGAACGGGCTTACTCCAGCTATTGCATGCTGTATCGCCGGGGACAGGTCGGGGGCGATATAGAGAAATATCTGAACCCTGCTCTCGGGGAGAGCGAGCAGATCCTGAAGTCCGGAAGATACGCTTCCCACCTCGAGCGGTTCATCGATCTATTCGGCCGTGAGAGGATGCTCATCCTGTTTTTCGAAGGCGTCTCGAAAAGCCCGAGGGCACAGCTGACACAGGTGCGCGCCCATCTTGGGCTTTCGCCACGTCCGCTCGCCGTAAAGTCGCAATCAAAGGTGAAGGACAAGACGACCCCGCTCGTACCGGGGCGCCTGCGCAAGCGGCTGGATTGGCTCAAGCCGATCGTTCGTCCATTGCGGGGCGCGCCCGCGTTCGAGGCGGCAAGAGGCCTCATCGCAACCGAGATCGAGTATCCACCGCTCACCGACGAACTCAGACAGCGTCTGAGCGATTATTACGCTCCCTCCATTGAAGCTCTGGAACGGATGAGTGGCCAGCCGCTCAGCCATTGGTACAGCTCTCCGGATCAGGCGAAAGTGGCGTGAGAGTTCGGGCGGCCGCCAACGTATGCCGGCGGCTATAAAGGACTAATCGCTTTTCCCAAATGTGATCGGTCAAAGCGATTGGTAGCTCTCGCTGTGCCAGCTTCACGCCCGCCGGAATACCACAGCTCTGCAATTTTAGACGGAGCCGGATGGTGCCGAGGCCAGCTGGCTGAAATCGAGCAGAAGTTGCTCGGCACGAGACCACTTCGGTCGGTGGAAGCACGCCCGAACTCTCATCTCTCGGGATGAACGGAATTTTGAAAAGGCCTTCAATCAATATGAAAAAGTTCATCGTGACCGGCGTTCAGATGCGAAACAAGGGCTCTCAGGCCATGTTCCTGTCGCTCTGTTACGGGCTCAAGTCTATATATCCGGGCTGTGAGGTTGTCGGGTTTGCCAATAAGTACGACGACCCCGCTCAGTATCAGTTCGAACTACTTCCATATGACGATTTCACGCGCCTGGTTTTCAAATACCGGCTCAACCGTGTGCCTTGGCTTGGGGATGTCCTGGCGAGGTTCGCGGGCATGTGGCGGAAGACTGGAAAGTGGTCCGGTAAGATTACCGAGATGGACAGCGCTTTGCGAGACGCTGACGCTATTTTCGACGCGAGCGGGTACACGTTGGGATCAGGCTGGGGGAAGGGTGGGGGCAGGCTGCTCCTTCAGACGATACGTATCGCCAGGGAATATAAGAAACAGATTATCCTGATGCCCCAGAGCTTCGGCCCTTTCGACTGGGGTGAGGACGATGATGCGGCATTCCTCGAGGAGGTTCGGGAGGAACTGGACTACTGCACGCGCATCTACGCGCGCGAGCGTGAGGGGTACGGGTGTCTACGGTCTCTCGGGCTTGGCAATGTCGAGTTGTCGGCAGATATGGTGATCCGCGAGAAGGTATTTCCGCAAGCGCGCGACATCCTCAGTTCTTACGACGCCGCGACAGTAAGCTATCCGCCCCCGGGATCCGTGGGCTTCATCATCAACGAAAATGTATTCAGGATTGGAAAGCCCGAAGCGGTGCTGGACCTCTATTCGCGCATGCTGGACCGTCTGATCACTGCAGGCGAGCGGGTGTTCATTCTCAACACCTCCACTGCCGACTTCAGACTGGTCGAAAGCGTCCTCGGCAAAACGGAAAACAGAGACAAGGTAGGTCTGATAAGTGGGGAATACTCCAGCCCGGAATTGATCGATATAATCGGTCGTTTCAAATACGTCGTTGCCTCCCGCTATCATTCGGTGGTGTTCGCCTACCGGAGCGGTGTACCGGCCATCATCCTCGGCTGGGCAAGCAAATATATCGACTTGGCGGCTCACTTCCAGCAGGACGAATATGTGTTCGACATCAGGGATTCGGATGCAGGAAGGATCATCGAGCAGGTCGACCGGATGAGCGTGAATTACGCCGCAGAATCCCGGCAAATCTTGGCTTGCCTGGAAGAGATTCAAAGGACGTCGGTCATCGGCGAAGCTGCAAGTCTCCTGCGATCTCCGCCCTCGCTTTAGCCGCGGAAGCACATCTCACCGCTTGTTCCAATTTCTCCCCTTTCAATACCCATTTTCGCACTCGCAACGTAGATACGCGCACCTAAGCTAGCGGTATGTGCGGAATTGCTGGCTTTCTGGATTTTGATCGTCAGCGATGTGCTGATCCTCTCCGCCTGCTCGACAGCATGAGGGATACCCTGACGCACCGTGGACCGGACGCCGGTGGCTCCGCACTGGAAGCGGAAGGTCGGATCGGACTGGGGCATCGCCGCCTTGCGATCATAGATCTATCGCAAACCGGTGCGCAGCCGATGGAATCGGCGTCCGGTCGCCATGTCATCGTTTTCAATGGCGAAATTTACAATTTTCAGTCCATACGAAACGAACTGACCGCGCTCGGTGTGGATTTCCGGGGAACGTCCGACACGGAGGTTCTACTCGAGGCGATCGAGCGTTTCGGTCTTCAGGAGGCGCTCGGGCGGGCCAACGGTATGTTCGCGTTGGCTGTCTACGACCGAAAGAAGCGGCAACTGGCCTTTGCGCGCGATCGCTTGGGAAAGAAGCCGCTTTATATCGGCATCAGCGGCAGCACACTTGCTTTCGGATCGGAATTGAAGGCGCTCCGCTGCCATCCGAAATTCAGCCATTTGCAAATCGATCCCCGCGCCGCAGCGCAATATATGCGGCTGGGTTATGTGCCGGCGCCATTGTCGATTTACCGCCATGTCGGAAAGTTACCGGCTGCGAGCTATCTCGTTTTCTCGATCGATGAAAAGGCGCCTGATCCGGAGGCAATTCACGAAGAAGCAGTCCAGTACTGGAGCATGTACGACGCGGCACGAGAAGGGGTGGAAGCTCGGTTCGGAGATGAGTCCGAGGCTTTGGATGCGCTCGAAGATCAACTGGGCGCGGCGGTTGAAAGGCGCCTGGTTTCAGACGTCCCCGTCGGGGCCTTCCTCTCTGGCGGGGTGGATTCCAGTCTTGTCTGCGCCGTCATGCAGGAACAGCTCGGTGGTCGCGCAAAGACCTTTACGGTTGGCTTTGCGGAAAGCGAGTTCGACGAGACAGCCGATGCCGCAGAACTTGCCGCGTATATCGGATCACATCACACCGAACTGCCTGTTGACCCTGACGCGGCGCTCGGCGCTGTCGGTGAGCTGCAGGAAATTTTCGACGAACCATTTGCCGATCCTTCCCAGATCCCGTCCTTGCTGATCTCGCGCCTGATCCGGTCCGAGGTCACGGTCGCAATTTCCGGTGATGGTGGTGACGAATTCTTCGGCGGCTATAAACGCTACTCGCGTATGCTTGCGATGGAGCGGCTGGCAAAGCGGTTGCCCAACGCAGCATGGCAGGCGTTTGACAAAGCTCCGTTGTGGCTGGTCGATGCCGGTTCCAAAGCGGCCGGGCGGCTTACCTCCGCAGTACACGCGGAAGAATTGAGCGGTGATCGGATGAAAAAGATACTCGCGGTTGTCGGTCAGCGCGACTTCCGCCATCGCTACGAACAATTCAACTCGCAATGGACGGGGGAGGGAGCGGCAAGTTCCAGTCCTTTGATCACAAGCCCTGTGCCTCCAGGGTTCGGCCAGTTGGAACAGATGATGTATCTAGACGCAATCTGTTACCTGCCGGATGATGTTCTGGTGAAGGTGGATCGCGCGTCGATGGCGGCAAGCCTGGAAGTTCGCGCGCCGCTACTGGATTATGAGCTCATTTCGACCGCGTGGAGAATGCCTACGAGCCTGCGGATGCAAAATGGCGAGATCGGGAAAGTGGCATTGCGAAAGTTGCTTACGCGGCGCGTGCCGGAACACATGATCAACCGGCCGAAACGCGGCTTCGGGGTGCCTCTCAACGAATGGCTACGAGGTCCACTTCGCAACTTGGCCGACGAACATCTGGCTGCTGCCAAGGTAGATCAGGTAGGTTATTTCGACAGCGATGAGGTAAGCAAGCTGTGGGCTGAACATCGTTCGGGCCGGCGCAACTGGGGCTTCCATCTTTGGAACTGCATCTGTTTCAGCATGTGGCATGGCCGTTGGATGACGCACTAGGCATATTCGACGGCTCAGGAGGCCTCTGGCGCAACCTGTGAAGCGGAAGCCCGCCTCAGGCTTCTCCACATTGCGACATCCAGCATGATCGCATTGACTGCACCGAACCCGATATGTGCAAAGCTTGCGCCAATCGCACCGTAAGCCGGAATTGTATTGATGGCGATGGCAAGGAACACAGCCGTCGAACATGCCGACGCGCCAAGTGCATATTGCGGGCGGTTCATGGCCAATAAGGCCGACCGGGATGGCGCCGAATGCATGATGAGAAACACCGCGAACAGCTGGGCGACCAGGATCGCATAGGCCGGTGTAAACGCGGACCCGAATGCCAGTGCGATAATTGGTTTGCCGACCACTATTGTAACCAGAATCACGCCGCCCAGGATTACAGCAAGCAGTCCTTGAACGCCGACAACCGTCCGGCGGAAGCTTTCGGTGATTTTTCCGGCCCACATTCGCGCAAGATCCGGATAGACAACCATCTGTATCATCTCGCCAGAGCTCATGGCGACTTTCGCCATTCGCTTTGCGATGTGGTAGAAACCGGCCGCTTCCGTGCTGTCAGTCAGCGCACCGACGATCAGCGTATCTGCTTCATGGGTAATCGTGCGCAAAGCGCTCGATGCGTTTGTGGTAAAGGCAAAGCCTAGGAAACCGGGGAAGTCCTTGTGCAGATTACCCATGCGCGCACGAAACGGGGATGGTGTGCCCTGCCGGGCAAGCTGGCGAAACCCGATGAAGTTGTAAATCAGGGCATCGACCACCTGGCAAATGGTCCAAACCCAGACGAACGTCATCAGTCCGCTTCCCATCCAATAGAAAATTGCCGCTAGAAGCAGGCGCAGCAAGCCAGCCAGAAAGACGATGTACGCCATCGTCCGGAACATGCCTGCCATGCGCAGAACGGCCGATGACATGCCGCGCAGGTTCAAGGCGATCGCGATCGCATAAATCGCCACCAACGGGACCATTTCCGGCGGAAAGTCGAACAACGATGTCAGAATGAAGCCTGCCAGGACGGTCAGCAATGCGGCCACCGCCGCTCCGACCGCGTCGAGAAGCAGGCCGAAGAGATACAGGCGCGACATTCTTTCCGGGTCGGACGCGCCTTCTTCTGTAGCGGCGTACCGAACGAGCGGTTGCCAGGATTCAAAACGCACAACCCTTTCGCACACGCGCCCGACGGCCAATGTCAGGGCGAGTACGCCGAAGGCCTCCGGTCCCAGCGCGCGTGTGGCAAATGCGATGCTTCCGATCATGACCAGAGCATTGCCGAGATTTCCGGTCAGCAGATGGAGCACGCTCTTTACACGTGATCGCAAGACCGACTTTTCCGAAGTGCCGGGCACAGCAACACCCTTGTTCATGAAGGCGATCCCCAAGTCGCGCTGTCATCGGATTTCTGGACTGGCGCCGGGCTTGCCTGAAGCTCGTCACGAGACCGTGGCCGAGCGCGCGGAATTTCAACGCGCGTGCAAGTCAGTATGGCGAGGAATACGGGGGCGACCCACAGCCGCGCGTACATGTGCGGAACGGTCAGCGTGAACAGCGTGAAGATCAGCAGGACTCCCACGCAGATGATCCCGCGGCGCGGATCGACCGACATGTTGGTCAAGGCCCGGAACCACAGTATCGCAAGCAGTCCCAGGAAACCGATCAGTCCCGATAACCCGCCCTCGGTCAACAGCAGCAGAGGAAAGACGTGGACCGGCGCCTGATGGATGCTGACGACCCTGAAGCTGTCTACGCCGAGCCCCAGGAACAGCGTATCGCCGGACATGCGCCAAGCCTCCTTTGCCAGTTCCATGCGTCCGGCAAAGGTGCCCGCCTCCTGGAGCCCGCCTCCCGCAAGTGCTCCATAGACGCGCTGCTCGAACGGAGCAGGTAAGGGGAAACCGCTGGCGAAATACGCTGCACCGAGCCCCACCAACGTCATCAACGCGAGGATCGCCCATTGCGGCGATCGAATGATCATCACCAGCGATACCGCGCTCAGGCATATGACAAAGCCGCCGAAACTTGCCGAGGCGATGATACCCCACAACAGGAACACGCCGCACACTAGCGCGAGCAGCCGGTTCATGAGGCCCCGATCGATCGCATAAAGCAGCAGTACCAACGCGAAGCCGGCCATGGCGCAATTGTTGTTGGCGTTCCCCGAAAAAGCCCCCAGTCGCCCCATGCCGGTGATGAAATTGTTGCCGAATATTGGCGCGGTATCGGCGTAGTCGAAGAAGATATTGGCGATGTTCCCGAACGCTTGCGAGAACGTGACGCCGAGGATGTAGAACACCACACAGTGCTGCAGCGTCTTTTGATCGAAACTGGCGAACATCATCGGCAGCAGCAGGTACGCGAAGCTGTATTGCAGTGCGACGACGAGCCATCGCATCACCTCGCCATTGACGACCGTGCTGACGAACAGGCTCCCCAACATCAGGATCAATGCAAAGATCCAGGCCGGCGAAAACCCCTCCATCGGCGTCAGGTTGAAGCGCGAGGTGGCCACCAGTCCCAATATGACGACCAGAAACGCGCCGTCGGAGATCGTGAAGTTCAGGTCTCCCGGCCGCGCGATCTGCCAGGATACGGAGAAGATGCCGACAAGCAGGAACCCGTAAAGAACGCCTGAAATCAAGAGCGGGGCCCCCTGCCGGGACCTCCTTGCGGCCGCACGTCTGGTCGCGGTCGGCGCGTCGAGGCGCGCATCTTCGAAGACAGTGCTCATCACACCGAAATGTACTGTATCGCTTTTCCGCAGCCAAAGACGGGTTTGGCTATTGCCGAGGCTCTCTAGCGCCTCGGACCGGCAATTATGGGTCGATGCCTACGCCCTATGGGGGAGTGCACCTCGGCGGCAGCGAAACTTCGCCGACGCGCTATCCGGGTGAGCGATGGACACTCGCCCCGGCAGGCTGCAGCGTCTGCCCTCGGCTAACCACATTTGCGGGCGAGGTCTCAGGCTCAGTAATCATCATGCGACCGGTATGGACACTCTGTGCGAAACTGTCGGGGCTGGCCTTCGCGGCGAGCCTGGCCTCCTGCGCGGATTCTGCCGAAAGCGGCACTCAGCCGGACGCGGAACAGGAGGTCTGGCAAAAGCCCGACGTCCCCGCCTTCCCGGGCGCCGAAGGCTATGGCGCCCGGAGCAAGGGCGGCCGCGGCGGGCGGATCATTCGGGTGACCACACTGGCCGATTCCGGGCCGGGCAGCCTGCGCGATTGCATCGAAACTCTGGGGCCGAGGGTCTGCGTCTTTCGCGTATCGGGCCTGATCCGTTTCACCGGCGCCCCCCCTCGCATCCGCCATCCCTTCATAACCATCGCTGGCGAGAGCGCGCCGGGCGAGGGCATTACCCTGGCGCACGGCGGCGGCAGCGTTGGGCGCACGCCCCTTGTCATCAAGAATACGAATGATGTGATCGTGCGCCATCTTCGCATTCGCAACGACCGGATCGGCGATGAACGCGGGAGCGAGGATGGGATAACCATCGAGAACAGCTCCCACGTGATCATCGACCATGTCAGCGCATCATGGGCGCGTGATGAACTGGTGAACGGATTTGGTAACAACAACTTCATTACCATAAGCAATTCGCTGTTTTCCTGGGGCATTCCCAAGCACGACAAATGCGCCTTGCTCGCTTCCGATCCGGAAAGGCCGCAGCATTTCAGCTTCCTGGGCAATTTGTGCGCCCATAATGGTGATCGCAATCCCGACATCAACTTCCCGCCGCTCTCCTGCGTCGAGGTCGTCAACAACGTATTTTACAACGCCCAGTCTGAATTCGCCGAGGTCTGGGAATCCTATGGCGGCACGCCCGTGGCGATTGTCGGAAACACCTTCATCGCCGGCCCCGATACGAAATCCAATGCGATCGGCGTCGTGCGACAGAGGATCGCCAGCACCGGGCCGGCGCGCGTGTTCGTTGCCGACAACGACTTTATCGGGAAATTCCTGCTGAAGGATCACGATCTGGCGGAGATCACGTTGGACCGGCCGGACTGTCCATTGACCGTTGCTCCAGCTGCACCGCAAGCCGCCTATGCCCGCGTTCTGGCTATGGCCGGCGCATTTCCGCGCGACGCGCTCGACCGGCAGGTCGTCGGCGAGGTGGAGCGGCGCGAGGGATCGATCGTCCATTCGCCGGGGACGATACCGGCAATCGCGGCGTCTCGCGCGCCTGCCGATACGGACAGGGATGGTATGCCGGATGACTGGGAAGACGCTCACGGTTCAAATCCGGACCTGCCCGATGCCTGGAAAGATGCGAACGGGAATGGCCTGGCGAATATCGAGGAATGGCTCGAGGAACGCCATCAACAGCTGACGGGCGGCGTCCGGTCATCGAGCACGTCCTGATGCTCGTCCGAATGCGAAATTGGCAATCATGAAAGTTCTGCACGTCATCACCGGGCTCAATGTCGGCGGGGCGGAGAACATGCTTGCCAAGCTGATAGAACAGGGCGGGGCGGACCAGCCCGAAGTCCTCTCCCTCCTCCCGCCCGGGCCGATTGCCGAACGTATTACTGCGCGGGGTGTCTCGGTGCATTCGCTCGAAATGCGGCGCGGCATGGTGGGGCCAAAGGCAATGCTCCACGTGCGGCGACTGGTCGATCGAATTCGCCCCGACCTGATCCATGGCTGGATGTATCACGGAAATCTCGTCGCGAGTTATGCGCGTTTCGGGCTCGGGCGTAGAGTGCCTCTGGTCTGGAACGTCAGGCATTCCATTCCGGATCTCGCGAAGGAATCCTTCAAGACGAGGGCCATTCTAAGGCTGGGCGCAACCATCTCGGCAGGGCCCGAAGCGATCGTGTACAACGCACATGTGTCCCGCTCTCAGCATCAGGCTGTCGGCTATTCCTCCGGTCGATCCGTTGTGATTGCCAACGGCTTCGATACGGCCCGCTTCGCGCCAAACCCGTCTGCGCGCGATGCGGCCCGGGCTACATTCGGGTTCGCTCCAGACGTTTTGAGGGTCGCATGTGTTGCAAGGCTGCATCCGATGAAAGATCATGCGCGTCTGGTACGCGCGATCGGCCGGGTGCGGAACGCGGGATGCGAAGTGCATCTCGTCATGGTCGGGCACGGACTGGCCAATCCGCCTCGCGATCTCCAACAGGCGATCGAGGCCAATATTCCGTCCGATCGGATAACCGTCTGCGGCGCGCGTCTCGACGTGGCCGATTGGCTACCGGGGATGGATCTTCTCGTCGTTCCATCTGCTTGGGGCGAGGCATTTCCGAATGTCATCGGCGAGGCACTCGCCTGCGGCGTGCCGGTGGTTGCCACCGATGTCGGGGACAGCGCGCGGATCGTGGGGGCGCAGGGCATCGTCGTGCCGCCCAATGACTCGGCAGCGCTGGCCCAGGCCATACTGGCGTTTGCCGCGCGCCCCGCTGCGGAACGTGCGGCCATGGGTCGGGCAGGACGAGAGCGCGTGGTGAGAGATTACGCGCTCGAAAAGATCGGCGCTGTCTATGAGGAACTGCATGCATCGTGCCTGGATATGGCGCTGTACGATGATCACTCGGGTGAGGCCGCTATTGCGCACCACCATAATGCGCGATGATCGCATCCGGACCGACAGCCTGGTCCGATTTCGTGCCCAGGAAATAAACTCCGCTGGCACCGTCGATGGCATAGTCGGCAGGGATGATCGCGTCGAAATAGACTGCCCAGAAAAACGCCAGCTTGGCGATCTTGCCGGCAGAGCGTGACCGAAAGACGCTGCGCACGAAATAATCGACTGCCCACATCAACTGTCTTCCCGGCCCACCGGAAGATCCTGAATCGATCAGGGCAAATCGGCGGAACAGATAGCGGTGGCCGCTCTCGGTAAATCTCGTGAAGTCGTAAGCCCCTTCGTGGACCTGCTGCATGAAGGGGGTCTCGGCATAAACCAGCCCTCCGGGCTTCAGTACGCGCCGGATTTCGTCGGCCACTCGCTGCGGCTCCAAGACGTGTTCGAGCACAGCCTGCACCACGACCCCATCGAAATAGCCATCGACGATCGGAATATCGTGCGCATCGGCGACGAACTGCACCTGCGGCGTCGAGTATATGTCGAAGGCGAAAATTTTCACATCGGGATCGGCATATAGCGCCTTCATTCCCTGTCCCTCGCTTCCGCCACCGATCACGAGAACCCTGGGACAATCGGACCGGCGCTTGAGTTCGGAAATCAGGCGACAGACATTTCTGCGCGTCGATTTCTTTTCGGGCGACAGCAGGGATTTGATCAGTTTCGTGGAGAAGGAATATCGTGGCCGCGCGATCGCGCTTTCTGCATTCGTTGTTTCAAGATCTTCGCGGCGGATTACCGAATTCGCAAAATCGATAAGCACGGGTTTTTCACGGGCTACTGGAAAGTCGCAAGGCTCGCTTGCGTCGGCCGCGGTCCGCATGCTCACACGCCCGTTTTCGAATTTAAGGGCTTTTCCAGTCAGGGGACATCGGAGTGCACCGTCGAGATCTTCGATTGAAGCAAGCATGATAAGAATGCGCTCTAAAGCGGGGTAGTGCGCGAAGCGCGCCCGCTATTGAGACGAGAGGCTACTCCTGTCTGTTATGTTCACGGCAGGTTGCGCTTCTTTAGCCAGTTCTCGGTAGATCAGCGTCATCTGCTCGACGTGCCTTTCTCGCGAGAACCGCTTCTTCGCCATTGCTTGGGCACGGCGAACGAGGTCGGTGCAGCGCTCCGACGAGCCAAGCAAATCCAGGACGGCCGTTGCCATCGCATGGGGATCGTCAGGTCGAACGATAATGCCGCAATCAGGGGTCAGGGCTTCCGCATTGCCCCCCGATTGCGTGGCCACAACGGGTGTGCCGACGAGCATGGCTTCTACCAGGGTGCGTCCAAGAGGTTCGTTCAACGCTGTCACAAGCAGCGCGTCGCAAGCCGCAATCCAGTCATGCCCCGGTTCTCGATAGCCCATCAGTCTGACCAATGACCCAGCGTGGCTCGACGCCAGCCGATCCTGCATCTCCGCGAAAAGTTCTGCGTCCTCCGGCTCGCCGAACATGACCCCCATGACCGGCCGATCGGCAATCTTTGCCAGCTCCTCTATGGCGTCGATGAACTTTATGGGGCGCTTGCGAACGATATATTGGCCGCAGTAGCAGCAGATGATCGTATCATCCGGGCAGCCCAGTTCGGCGACCAGACGCTTGCGCATGGCCGCGCGGTCGATGTTCAGATTGACGTCAAACGGGCTGTGGATCACGCGGGCCGTCTTCAACTTGCCCCAGCGCCGCGGAGGAAGCGAATATTCCGAAACCGCGACGATCTGGTCGGCAAGAACAGGGGCGACGAAACCCGTTCCGCGGGCATCCGGGTCGCCCCGGTGGTGCCACAGGACTTTCGCTCCCGCCAACTTTGCTGCCAGCGCCCAGCTCGCATGACTTCGACCATCGTTCGTGTGGACTATATCGGCCTGCAATTCTTTCAGCAGGCGAGCGCGGCCCGCGATGCGAGGTACGGTGCGGAGCGTACTTCCAAGGCCGAATCTGCTGCCGACCGTGAATGGCTCCTCCAGGGCGCAGGGATCGATGACCTGCTCGAAATGGCTGAAATATTGCGCAATCCGACCATCGGGAACTTCGACGATGACGATGATACGATAGAGGTGCTCTGAGAGCGCATCGAGGAGACCTCTGAGGGAAATATGACTGCCTCCCAACCGATCACCGGCAAATGCGAGGCAGATGGTCGTTCTTCGCCGGGTAGCCATATCGCTAAGCTCGCTCCTCACCGGTTGCGCATTGGCCGACTGGGAAAAGGCAGGGTCACGAAACACGGCGTGACAGGGCCGATCGGCATCGAAAGGGCGCAGCATCTGAAAGCGGGACAGTCGGCGCTGGCGGCCGGAAACTCAAATTCTCTTAGGTATACCCTCCACCTGATTTGCCGTGGCTTGCCAATGTGGATCGCGACTTGTGCCGACGACGGGCATGGCTTTCCGCCCAGTCACCGACCGCAGTTCGGTGCTGGCAATTGCCGGGAACTGTTGAACAGGTTTTCGTAACGGACGTCGTCCTTTGCCAGCATGTTCAGATATTCCTCGATGTTGGGATAGCCGTCGCCGTCCGCATCCTCGTTTGCATCTGGACGGTTCGCATCTGTGTTTGTGTAACGGGCTTCCCATTCATCGGGCATGCCGTCATTGTCCCCGTCCGGCAGTGGATCGTATCCGGCCGTGATGAGAGCGAAGCCGCCGTAATCTGCAGGGTCTCCGCTCGTGAAGCCGCCCTGGAAAAGGTAGGGTGCACGATCGCACGTCTGAAGATCTTCGATGTACAGCGCATCGACATTGTCCCGGCAACCGCCCCCTCGGCAGAGTATCGCTCCCGCCTGATCCAACACCGTACGCTGCGACGTTCGGGCATCGGTCAGCATCCAGGGGCGAAGGTAATTCTGGCTGATGCCGGGCGCGTAGGTCATGGCATCGACAAACATGCTCGAATTGATCGTCGTGCCGGGATAGGCGCCGAAGCCGCGTCGTGCCTCGTTACCCGATCGATAGATCGAGAAGCCGAACGATGCGATCGTCGCGCGATTGAAGATGGCTGGAAAGAACGACTCCGGGCGGTCCTGTGAAAGGACACCCTCCATGTGGGTGTTGTTGATCCAGTTGAGGTAGACGCTCCCGAACTGGTTTGAAATCAGGCCGGGCTCGCTGATGAAATTGTAGACCGTGTTGCCAATGTAATCGACCTGCCCGGTGTTGCCTGTGGCTTCAGGCGTCGTACCCGCCGCGATATTGGCGCCGCGCTCGTCGCCGTGCTGCGAAAGGTTGTAAGCGATCGTGGCTCGGTTGACGGGCTTCATGAAGAAGGTCTTGCAGTGATAATTGCCTGGGTCATGGCCAGCGTCGCGGCAAAGGTTCGGGCCGACCATGGAAAACTGCACCGTGCAATCGGTGCAAACCGCATCCAGACTTTCATCCGTGCCGAACATGGCGGTCACATGGTCGAGTATCTGCCGGTTGCTGCTGCCGATGCGGACGGAATCTCCATTGCTGCTCGGTGCATCGGTGTGATTGCCATAGCGGAACCTGATATGACGAACGATCGCGTTGGCCTGGCTCCGCGTATAGAATAGTGGCGCGTCGACCAGTCCCTTGCCGCGAACGACCTCGATACCGTTCGGCGATGTCTGACCGGCGATGTAAATGCCGTCCACGGTGATCCGCATTTCCGAATTCACCACGATCTGCCCGCTTACATCGAACACGCAGTAACGCGGGCGCCCTGCGGGAATTGCATATGGGGAGGACACCGCCAGAGCGAGTGCGCATTCGCGCAATGTGATAAGGCCATCGTCGGGGTCCGCTGTGTCGGCGAGGCTATTGATACGGTAAACGACCGCATTGGACCCACGGGCACTTGCCTGCGCTCCAAATCCAATCGCGGTCGGAAAGGCGAGGGGGTGGCGGCTTGCCTCGGGAATGGCCCCGTCGTCCGGGTTTGCGAAAGCGGAACCGGCACCAGTTCCCGGAGTGGGCGTGGGTGTTGGGCTCGGCGTCGGTGTTGGCGTTGGTGACGCAGTCGGTGTCGGGGTCGGCGGAGCGCTGTCGCCGGAGCCACAAGCAGTCAGCAGCATTAAAGCTACCGGGCTCACGACCTTCCCGGCAATGATGCTTCTGGTTCTGCTGAGCGAGTAAATTTTGGACATGCGGGCCATCGTCTCGTCACCTGAAATGGACTTCGAGTCTGCGGCCCTCTTGGCATGTATCCATACACGCGTTCTCGCGGCGGGTATCTATCAGAGGCTGCGGTCATGCGGATGAATTGGACGGGATGTGCAGGGAAAGCGCCGGGATGTGACACATTCTCTGATCGTTGCGTCACGCGCGAAGGATTGACCGCACATGCATGAAAGCCTCTGCTGCCGGCAAATAGACGGCAGAGCCGCGCACCTTTGCCAGGGCACGCAATGTCTCCGGGCTGCGCTCATCGGGAAAAGCGCGGCACTGGCTTTCGAACGCAGCAAAGGCATCCAGCTTTCGTTCGAGCGTTGCCGAGATGTCGATAAAAACGTTCGGAACGAACGCCGGTGTAATGGGCGCGGCGTACCAGTTCGTTTCACTCACCGTTTCGTAACACAGTATCTGACTGGGCGCCTTCGCATGCCGCGGCCGCGCGGCCACCATCGCCGCCAAGAATGTCAGTTGATGGTCCAGGTGAATGTCTCCGACGAATGGCAACAACAGGGTATCGGGCTGTAGGATTTCGACCAGATCGGCAAACGGGGCGTTGCAGTCCCGCGCCGAGAGAGTGTCCATCTCGGCAGCCGGAAGATCGAGCAGCCGCGTATCGGTCACCCCCAGAATGGCGTGCGCGCGCCGCATCTCCGCATGTACTTGCTGAACTTGCTGTGCGGGAAAAGCCGGTGACCGGCCCGTTGTGGCCACTGCGATAGTCACGTCGCCACCTTCATCTGCCAGCCGCGCGAGGGTACCTCCACACCCCAGTATCTCGTCATCGGGATGGGGGGCGATTACCAGCACCCGCCCAAATCGCTCGGAAAGCGTCATCGTCACAGACTTCCCAGGATTGAATGCAGCCTCGGCCTTTTGTTCGCCCCCGATTCCCAGTCCTCAACCCGGAGCAGTCCGTCGCCTGTCATGACCGTAAAGTGCTCTTCAGTTTGATCGACGATCTGGCCCTCGGTTGCGTGATAACGGCCAGCATCAGGTAAAAACGTGCTGCGCCACACGGTCAGTCGCTCCCCCCGATCATATGTAAATGCACCAGGATAGGGCTTCCCGACGGCGCGTACCAATCTATCGATGTCAGCTGCAGCAGCGCGCCAGTCTATCAAGCCATCGGCCGGTATCCGTTTGGCTGCATAGGTCGCGTATCGCTCGTCCTGCTGCAAGCGAGGCGCATTGCCTGCGGCAAGGAGTTTCAACGACCTTTCGAGCATTACCGCGAGCGCTGCCTGGTGCCGGGCATAGAGCGTTTCCGCAGTCTCATTCGGCGCCACATGGAAAAACTGCTGGTCAATCAGATCGCCATTATCGACATCGTCACCGAGCCACATGAGAGAGCCCGCGGTAATCGGTTCGTTCAGGAGGATCGTCCACGGCAGTGCAGCGCGGCCGCGCAGACGTGGCAGAGGAGAGGGGTGATATCCGATTATCTTGCCGGGCTTGAGGTTCATGAATTCCTCACGGCAAATTTGCGACCAACCAATTACAAAGATGAAGTCCGCGCCGGATTGCGCAATTGCATCGAGGCAATCGACACCGTTCGAATTGATCGTTCGGAAAATTCTTGCGCCTGCCGTACTGGCGATGTCGTTGAGATCAACGAAATCCGAATGTCTGCCAGCCGCCTCGAGTTCGAGAGTGACAATCAACTCGAGTGACCAGTCTGCCGAGCGAGCGATCATTTCGGCCGCCAACGCAGTACTGCCAACGCATCCCACAAGAGCCGCCTTCAACATCGCTCATCAGGCCCCACTGCTCGCAGCTATCTGATGGGGAGGAATCTTGCTGGTACTGGGGCGCCTCTCCTGCGGATGTACACCGCTGCTGTTTATCAGGCCCATTTCACCGAGAAGTTGCAAATTGACCTTGTCCACGTCGTAAACGTCCCGCGCCAACGCAAGGGATGCCTTGCCCATCAAATTCGCGCATTCGGGCTCCGCAGCGAAACGCATCATGGCCATCGCCAGGTCGTTTTCGTCCCGCGGGCGGACAAGATAGCCGTTGATGCCGTCAACGACCGCATCGCGACATCCGGGCAAATCGGTGGTTATCACCGCACGCGCGCTGGCGAGGGCTTCCAAGATAGTGCGGGGCAGGCCTTCGCGATAATAAGATGGCAATACGAATACCGAACATGCTGCGAGATATGGTCGCACATCGTCCGTGCCCGGTACGAAATCGACCTCGTACTCTGCCGCCAGTCTCTCGCTTTCGGCGCGCGATATGCCCGACGGATTTTCATCTTCGCAGCGGCCTACAATCTGAAATTCGCAATGTGGAAAATTCTTGCGAACAAGCCGCGAAGCTTCGAGAAATTCGACGATACCCTTGTTCCGCATCAGCCGTCCGATCATCAGAAAACGTGTCGGCAGGACGACAGGAGCGCAGGGTGGAAACCGCGCCAGCGAAACGCCGGATCCGGGAACCTGGATCACCTTCTGATGATGGCTTAAAATTCCAAGCGCGATCATATCCTTCCGATCGTCGGCATTAAAGACGAAGGTAGCCTGAGATTTCGCGATCGCTGCGCGATATAGCCGTATCACAGCAATCCGCAGCCAACTGGCGTAGCCGGCACCTTCGGTGAAAACCTGGCCCAGCCCGGACATCAGGGCGAAGAATTTCGCACGCGAACCAACAAGGTTGGAGAGGCGAGTGGCAAGGCCGCCGTAGATTATCGGCTTCTGGGTGTAGGCCAAGACGATGTCAGGCTGTTCGCGTCGTATCAGGCGAAAGTAGTCTAATGCCAAGACAAGGTCTGACACGGGATTGGTTCCTGTACGCTGCATCGGGGTCACCACGAACTCGACTCCCATATCGGTCAATTTGTTCTGAGTGACGAGGTCGCGATCCGGGGCGCAGGCTATAACCGTGTGGCCATTGTCGATCATGGCTTTGAGCAGGTCGCCGCGAAAATTCACGAGCGAGTACGCGAGGCTCGAGAGAACGATAATCTTCATCGGAACGCGGCTGCAGTGGATCGCAGCCAAACTTTACTGCAATATCCACCTTGGTGCCGATCGACCGACAGACGGTATTTGTTTCGACAAAACACGATCGCGGTATGCGGTCGATTGCAAGGACCGACAACCGGACAAACGGCGATTACCCTTTCGATATGTACCGTTGGCGCATTTGGAAAAGACCGTTGCGCTATGGACAGTGCCGGTTAGCCAAATTGTCGCTCAGCTATCTGGTCGGGCGTTTCTGATCGGCATGCGACTACTCCGGCTATTGCCTGCTTGCTCATGCCCCACCTTCGGTCGGGGCAGGTATCGTGGGGCACGCCATCATGATGTGCTGTCCGCCACAGGGCCGCAACATCTGGGCAAAGAAGCGAGCCGAAGTCGATGAACAAGCCCGAGAGGATCATGCAAAGCGACGGTGAGCTGGCAGCCGGGAAGGGCGTCAGCGCCCTGTTCGGCGGAAAGGTGAAACTGCGCCGCGTGCTGCGTGACATAGCGGTGATCGGCATCGATTTTGCGATCGTTGCAACAACGCTCAACGCGGCGCTTCACGTGGCGCACGTTCGTCCGTTTCCTCCATTTTCAAACAACGCCTCTTTCGCCCTGAGCTTCGCATTCGTCGCAACAGCGGTCTTCGCGCTTGCGGGCCTGTACAAACGTAGCTGGCGATATGTGAATTTCACGCAATCAGGCTTTCTCGTCGCGGTAATACTTGGCGGGACATCCCTGGCGTGGCTCATCACATCGGTTTTTCCGCAAGCTCGAGCAGAGGCTTCCTCGCTGATAGAGGTTGCAGTGGTCCATTGGGCTTTTGCGATACTCGGGCTGCTTAGTGTGCGGATGCTGCGGCGAGGCGAGCGCCAATTTTCAGAGCGGCGAAAGTCGGCAAGCCGCGTGGGCCCAAAAGCTGCAGTCCGGAAGAAAGCAATCCTCGTCGGGTCTTGGCAGTGGGCACGCGTATCGATCGATCTGGCAAAAACCGATCATGGTTCGTCTGTTGAAATCCAAGGTGTCCTGCTGCCGCGCCAGGAAGATTCGCTTGTTCGTGGATGTGGAGTTCCGATCCTGGGCAGCCAGCATGACATTGCCAGCGTGCTGCGACGGCTTGAGTTCGAAGAAAAGCTGCCCGACCATGTCATCGTCTGCGATGACGGGACCTTCCTCAGCAATCGCGATGTCACCCGCATCATACACGCTTGCCGGGAGCGTGGCGTAGAAGTCTGCCGCATACGGGATCCCTGGGCGCAGCTGTTGCAGCACTCGTCAGACCCCAATGGTCAGCGCCTCCCGATTGAGGAACTGCTCGGCAGGAGCGAATACAAACTGGATAGCCAGACGGTGCTGCGCCAGATCGCGGGTCGAAGCATTCTCGTCACTGGGGCAGGGGGCACCATAGGGTCAGAGCTGTGTCGGCAGATCGCTCAGATCAGGCCAGGGACATTGGTTCTGGTCGATTCAAGCGAATACAATCTCTATCAAATCGAGATGAGCCTGCGAGAGCTCTACCCCGATCTCAATATAGTGTCCGAGATCGCCTCGATCTGCGATGCGCCCGCAATCAACCGGGTTTTTGCAACCTACCGACCTTCCATCGTATATCACGCTGCCGCGCTCAAGCATGTGCCGATCGTGGAAGTGAACCCCTGCGCCGGCGCGATGACCAACATCATCGGTACCCGCATCGTGTCCAACGCGGTCTGTGAATACGGTGCACGGGCGATGGTTCAGGTTTCGACCGACAAGGCCGTCAACCCAATCGGTTTGATGGGCGCAACGAAGCGTGTCGGCGAACTTTACTGTCAGGCTCTCGACATGTGTGGTGTCGACGACACCAAGGCACCCCGCTTCATGACGGTCCGCTTCGGCAATGTGCTCGGATCCAGTGGCTCTATCGTGCCGCTGTTCGAGCGACAATTACGCGAGGGGAGGCCCCTGACGGTCACTCACCCGGACATCGAGCGATTTTTCATGACCGTCCGCGAAGCGGTGCAATTGATTCTGCAGAGTAGCTCGAGTGCCCTCGAAACCGAGACACAGCGAGGATCGATCTTCGTGCTCGATATGGGCAATCCAGTCCGGATCGTCGATCTCGCTCGACGCATGATCACGCTCTACGGTCTCGAGCCGGACGAGGACGTTCCCATTGAGTTCGTTGGATTGCGACCCGGCGAGAAGCTTTATGAAGAGCTGTTCGACATCTGCGAGGAGCAAATCGAATCCGGCATCGAAGGTATCTTCGAGGCCCGCTCTCGCCCGATCCCCCTGCCGTTCATTACCATGGCCATCAATCGCATTGCCGAGCTTGCGGTAGGCGGGGAAGATGAGGGGATCGTGCGGCTGGTCCATGGTCTTGCGCGCTATCCCGCCAAGGGCAATCACAAGGATCTTCTGGACTATTCATCTGCGGCAGAACTGGTGACCAAGTTCGAGAGCGCGAGCTTAACGGAGACAGCGAATGACCGCTGAAGCCGTGTCCATGAGCGCTCGACCGCAAATCGGTGTCCAGTCGGCCTGGCCGCGGTTTGAAGCAGACGAACGCGAAGCGGCGCTGAAGGTTCTTACCTCGGGAAAGGTCAACGCGCTCGTTCACGGGGGCGAGTGCGATGCCTTCGCTGCTGAATTTGCAGAATTTCTCGGTGTTCCGCACGCAATTTGCATGGCGAACGGCACGGTTACCTTGGAAATCGCTCTGCGTGCACTCGGAATTGGTGCCGGTGACGAGGTGATCGTGCCGGCACGCAGTTTCTTTGCGACAGCGAGTTGCGTTGCGGCGGTCGGGGCGATGCCGGTATTCGCTGACGTCCTATCACCGTCTCAGAATATCGATCCACGCTCGGTTGAACGAATGATCACCTCGCGGACAAAGGCGGTGATCTGCGTGCATCTGGCAGGGTGGCCATGCGATATGCCAGCGCTTGCCGATCTCTGCGACCGGCACAAGCTGTTCCTGATTGAGGACTGTGCCCAGGCGCATGGGGCAGCAATCGACGGACGCAAGGTAGGCACATTCGGCGATGCGGCGTCCTTCTCCTTCTGCACCGACAAAATCATGTCGACCGGAGGGGAGGGCGGACTTCTGGTGATGCGCGATCACACTGCGCACGAGCGCGCCTGGTCATTGAAGGATCATGGCAAGAATCCGCACAAACTATCCGACGGGCAAGGGGCCCCCGGTCAATTCCGTTATGTCCACGACAGTTTGGGGACCAATGCCCGGATGACAGAAATGCAGGCTGCGATCGGCCGTGTGCAATTACGCAAGCTCCCCGATTGGTTGGCAGTTCGCAGCGCCAACGCAGGCTATCTGTCAAATGCACTGGCGAACCACCCATTGGTCGAAGTCCCCGAACCGCCCGCCGGCGTGACACATGCCTGGTACAAATATTATTTGATGATCCGGCCGGAAGTGTCCGATCCAGCCGCACGGCGGGGCCAAATCATTGCGGATCTTATGGCAAGCGGGATTCCTTGTGGTTCGGGATCCTGCCCTGACATGAGCCAGGAACTGGCCCTGAAGCCATTTGGATGTTCCCGCGATGGCGAACTGGCTTCCGCCCACGCGCTTGGAGAGCGTACGCTTGCACTTCAGGTGGATCACACACTTGATCAGAACGACATGAAGAGCATCGCGGATGCGGTTTTGCGGATTTCCCTATGAGGCAGGTGACACTCTTCGGACCCCCGCTGCGAAATCAGAGGAGCGAGGCCAATCTGCTCCTGAGGCGATCAGGCAGCAGCGCCAGGTCCGACCGGCGATACTCTTCAATTCGTCCGAATTTATCATCGAACACCGTAATGATCGGGGAGCCGTGACATGATGCAACGATCGAAAGAACTCGCACTGACAATGACCTGCTTGGCAGCATTTGCGCTGCTCGGTGCGTGTTCGTCCCCTTTGGGGAGCCTGCCCCCGGTATCCGACGCTTCGGCATCCGAGTATAAACTCCAGCCTGGCGACGAACTCCTAGTGACGATCCAGGATGTTGCGCAAGCCGACCGGTCCTACATCATCGACAGTGGCGGCACGATTTCTCTTCCACTGCTGCAAGAGGTGAAAGTTGCTGGGCTCAGCGTGCGCGAGGTCGAAAACCGCATCGCCGAGGGGTTTCGGGCGCGAGAACTCCTGAAGAACCCGATCATCTCGGTGCAACCGGGGGCGCTGCGTCCCTTCTACGTGATTGGCGAGGTGAACTCGCCCGGCGAAATCAATTATCGGCAGGGTATGACCGTACTCTCGGCAATTTCGGCGGCCGGTGGCTACACCTATCGCGCGCAAGAGGGCCAGGTCGAAGTCGTCCGCACTGTCAATGGTCAGGAGGTTCGCTCCAAAGCCAGTGAAGACACTTTAATTCAGCCTGGCGATCGTATCAGGGTCTATGAACGGTGGTTCTGATGCGAAATAGCAGGTTCTGGGTTACCCTGACGGCAGCGTGCGCAGTCTCGGGCATCGCTAGCCCTGTCAGCGCCCAGGAGATCGGTTCGACGGCCCCGGCGATCCTTGCGAAGGATCCCGAATATCGCCAGTCGCAAATCCGCGTCGGCCCTTTTACCCTTAAGGCCGGTGCCGAGGCTGAAGGTGAATATAATAGCAACGTGTTTGCGGAACCGGCCGCCGCTCGGAGTGACTTTATCGCGCGAATTCGGCCTTACGCTGAAATCGAACATGCTGCTGGCTCCTTCACCACGTCTCTTTCGGGGAAGTTGGACGCTCGTCGCTATGCCGATTTCACCAGCGAGAATGCCGAGGCATATAATGCGACACTGACAACCCGGTTTAGCCCGAGAGAAGGTGAAGCACTTTTCCTGACCGGATCGATCGACCGCGCAATCGAAGATCGCGGCGATCCCGAAGCAAGAAGGGTTCAGGGTATCGGCCCGCGTATTTATCGCATTGCAGGCGGTAGTGCAGGATACACGCGGCAAGGCTCGCGCTTTCTGATCGAGGCGGTGGGAGACGCGCGAAACGTCAACGCACTCGATCCCATCGACGATGATCGCGATTACTCAAGCTACTCTGCCAGACTGACGGTGGGGTATCGCCCTGGCGGGCCGTTCTACTTCACCGGCACCGGCTATTATAACCGGCTGAATTTCCGCCTGCCCGAGGCTGTTACGAACGTCGACCGTGACGTGTCGACCATTGGCGGTATGGTTGGGATCCGATTTGCTGATGGTGGCCTGATCAGCGGCGGTGTCAGTGCAGGCATTTTTCGCCTTAAAGCCGACGATGACTTACGCCCCCACCGGACCGGCTTTTCGATGCAGGGCCTTTTGACCTATCGGCCGCGAGAGCGAACGGCACTTAATCTCAATCTATTCAGCGGCGACGTCGCATCATTTCGAGCAGGCGGTTCGACGCGCAACGAGACGAGAATCGGTTTGTCGGTCGATCAGGAGATTCGCCATAACCTTCTTGGATCAGCCGAGGTTGGCTGGGAACGAACGAAGTTCGTTGGCTCAAATGTCAGGCAGGACCGCGTTCGCGTTAGCGGCGGCCTGGAATATCTCGTTAACCGTCGGCTGTCGGTGTTTGGAAGGGCAAGCTACGGGACCCGCAGCAGTGACGATCCGCTCGATGAGTACAATCGGTTTCAAGCGGGGCTGGGCGTGAGAGTTCGTTTGTAAGATCGAACTAAGGTCTTGGCGTTATTTCGTGCGCGCAAAGCCCCGATGATGCTTTGCGGTCTACATATCAAAATGGGCTAACCTGAATAACTCTGCTTCAATACCGATGGTCAGATGA
Organism: Qipengyuania pacifica; assembly: GCF_019711555.1. Classification (NCBI taxonomy): domain Bacteria; kingdom Pseudomonadati; phylum Pseudomonadota; class Alphaproteobacteria; order Sphingomonadales; family Erythrobacteraceae; genus Qipengyuania; species Qipengyuania pacifica. The sequence goes on from NZ_JAIGNQ010000003.1 coordinate 145,403, forward strand.
CAACCGGTCGCCTTCCAGCACAATGTTGACCGTCGAATTTCCTCGGAAAGCCGCCTCTGCAAGAGGCGTAACAGGCTGTTGATCATGGCAAATCTAGTAGAAGTCAGCGAGTTCGAAAACCATCCGCCTGCGGAACGAAGGCTCCCATGGACCTACCGGCCGGAGGCCGCGACCCATCACGCCCTGTCCCTGCGCGATTTCGTCCGCCTTTTGGAGCGTCACAAGAAACTGATTGTAGTGACGGTCGCCGCGGTCACAATTTCGGTTTTGGTGTATCAGCTCTTGTCACCGAATCTTTACAGCTCCTCCGCGCAGGTACAGGTGCAGCTGCTCGACGAAGTCGGGATCAATCAGGCCGACATCAGCAATCGCAACGAAGTGCGCGTGGTCAATGCGGTTCGCCTTTATCGTTCCCGATCGTCGGCTGAATCGGTAGTGGAAGATTTAGATCTTCTCAGCGATCCGGATTTCCGTGCGGAGGTCGGAGAATTTCCGGAAGAAAAAGCGGCGCAAATGCATCAGGCCATAAATACGCTTCTGAGCGCCTTGACCGTCACGAGCGAGCCGAGTTCCGATCTTATCGAAGTCACCGTTACGACAAAATCTCCCGAGCTTTCCGCACGGATTGCCAATCAATATCCGGAATCTGTCGCAAAGGTGCGAACGCGCCGTGGAACCGAGCAGAGGGAAGAGTTGCTGCAATCGCTGCTTGCCGAGCGGGCGGATCGTGAAGAGGCAGCCCGAAATGCCAAGACCGAACTTGCTGAGTTCCGCCGGGATGCGCGTATGCCGTTCGGTTTGGGGACGAACGAGAATCTGTCGTATATGAACCAAATTGCCGCAGAGGCGGCATCGGCAAGCGCCAACAGCGCAGGCTCTTCTTCCCGAAGCGCCGTCATCGCGAATGCAGCCGGCCTGCGCAGTACGGCACAGGCGACATCGGCCGCGGTGGAGCAACTTCAGCGTCAACAGGCGACGCTGGTCGCCGAACGTGCTCGGCTGGGCGCGACCTTCGGATCCAACCATCCTGACGTCGTGCGCGTGACTTCCGAACTGTCGTCGGTCGAGTCCGCGCTGGCGCAGCAGCGAGCCCAGGCCCAGGCAGCTGCGCAGGCGGTTGCCAATGCCGATGCGGCACAAATGCGCGAGGTTGCTCGCAGTCAGGCCGCGCAGGATGCGGCGCGGGCCGGTCGATTGCAGGGCACGCTTGCTGCGGTTCAATCGCAGGCTTTTCAAAACAACGAAAATTCGGTCCGTCTGTCCGAACTTGAGCGCAACGATGCGCTTGCGAACGCGGCATTTTCCGCGATAGTCGAACGCATCGAGCAGGTTCGCGCGCAGATGCAACTCGAAGGAGTGAACACAACCGTCGTTTCACCGGCCGTGGCGAACTTTGACCGCATATCGCCAGAACCACTGAAGCTTACGCTGCTCGCAATGCTGGGGTCGGGTGCATTGGCGGTGATGATGGCGCTCGGACTGGAACTGGCCGACGGCCGCGTGAGGACTTCGGCCCAGGTCGCGCGCCACTTCGGGCTGCCGACCCTCGGCATGTTACCGCGCATCGATTCAGGGCTATCCGACCAAATCGGCGAAAGCCCGGTTATCCAGAGCCCGCAATCGCTCTTTGCGGAAGCTGCGCGGGCTACCTATTCGGAGATGCGGGCATTGCGCACGAAGAGCGGTTCTCAATCCGTGCTCATCACGAGCCCGCTTCCAAACGACGGCAAATCGACCGTCTCCCTAACCTTGGCCGCTGCAGCGAAGGTCATGGGGCAAAGCGTGGTGCTGGTCGATCTCGACCTTCGCGCCATGGGGCTGCTGAAGAACGTCCAGAGCAATCTCGATACACCCGATATTGTCGACGTCCTTTCGGGCCATGCGAGCCTCCAAAGCCTGCTGGATGATCACTCGGCGCTACTCAAGGCACCAGACGGTATCGATCAGTCCGTGGGTCAGAGTGAAGGGCCAGAGGATGAGGGGCGGATCGTATTGCTTAGCGCCAAGCAGCCGGTGGATAACCCGGCCGCCCTTCTGAACGCACAGAGCTTGCGGCACCTTCTGGCCGAGCTGAAGAACCACTTCGACCTCCTGATCATCAATGCTCCTGCCGCTCTTGCTGTGCGGGATGCCCGGGCAATGTGCGACTTTACCGATCACACCCTGGTCGTTTCGCGCTGGGGACGGACGACGATCGAGCAGATGAACGCAACCCTGGAAACCCTTTCCGGGCGCGCCGATGGCGTCGTCTTCGATCATGTCGATTACAAGGAACACGCGCGCCGGCAATATGGCGATGCTATCCAGTTTTACGTCGATGCGTCGGATTACTATTCGGACACCCTCTACGCGCCGCCTTCGATCAAAGACCGGATCATGCGGATTTTCCGCAAAAAGCGGGTCTTGGAAAATGAAATGGCTTGATATGGTCGCTGTGCGATCATGATCTCGCGTATCACGGCTCTGGCACTGCTTGTCCTGCTGTTGCCGCTGCTCTTGTGTCTCGGGGTGCTGGTGGCTCTGACGATGGGGCGTCCGGTTATTTTCCGGCAGACCCGCGCCGGCGCAGGGGGTAAGCCGTTCACACTCCTGAAGCTCCGCTCAATGAACGAACAAAGAGATAGTGGAGGGGAGCTTCTGTCCGACAGCGAGCGGACTACGCCTGTCGGACGGTTTCTGCGGCGATCCCGTCTTGATGAGCTGCCGGGGCTTCTCAATGTGGTGTGCGGCGACATGAATTTCGTCGGACCGCGACCGCTCCTGCCCGGGACGATCAAAATGAAGGGCGAAGCCGGACAGGCGCGTGGCGAGGTTCGACCGGGAATTACCGGTTGGGCGCAAGTAAACGGTAACACCTTGCTCTCGCTCGACGAGAAGATCGAGCTTGATCTCTGGTACGTTAAAAACCGCAGTGCCTTGCTCGACGCGAGGATACTCTTTCGAACAATCCTAGTAATGATCGCTGGCGAGCGGCTTACGGCTTCTCCAGTTCGGGAAACTCCGACTTAGTGGGCTAATTCAATCGCCTTCGACAGGTCGTCGAACGTGTTTATTCGAAGTTCCGCACCGTGTTCGGATGATGTGGCGTCGGGAGAGTGTATTCTTCCAACCCGATCTATCTGCACTGTGCGCCAGCCGAGCGCGCGCGGCGCAATGAAGTCCTTTGCTGGGTTGTCGGCGATGTAGATGTGCATTTCTCCAAGTTCACCAGACCATTGCATTATTTGCTCGAACGCCATCGGATGCGGCTTTCCCATACCTTTCGCCAGTTCGCCGGTCGGTATGATGCAATCGAAACTCTCCTCGATCCCGAGCGCCGCGATCTTGGATCGCTGCATGTCTGCTGGCCCGTCGGTGATGATAGCACGCCGTCTCCGATCGCTTGCGAGGAACCTGTAGGCATCCGGGCAGAGCCGTATTTGAGGGGGGTGGCTGCGGTAAACCTGAACCAGTTCGTCAAGAAGTGAAGGGGTGGCTTCAATGCCGAAGCTTTCCAGCGCGAGGTCGAAGATTTTGTCTCGCGCGCCTTCGACAAAAAGCCGCCAACAGGTCCCGTGGCTAACCCTATTGCCATATTTGTCGGTTAAGTGCGTCTCTACTGCCGTAAATCCACTGCAAGCGAAGTCGCGCTCGAGATACAGCGTGTCGTCTAGATCGAAGACCAGCACATGGGCAGGTGGCGATTCACAGGAAGACAGCACTGTCGTATCGCAACATGGTGAGGCCGTCTTGCCAGTCGTGGCAGGCAACCAGCGGCATGCCGATGGCAGTACGCAGGACATTCTCGGCAAAATGGCCGCCCGCGTGATCAGCAAGCGGATAGCCGCCGCCGAACCGGGCGTTGATCTCGAAGACGCGCGGACCGAGTTTAGGGTCGTCGAATAGCTGGAAACACAGAACGCCACGTGCCCCAGGAAGGGAGGCGGCGAGATTGCGAGCAATCGCATCGAAGTCAGCGCGGCGAACGGTACGTCCCTTTTCGACTTCCCCTGCGCGGACCGATATTCGAAGGTGCGGGATTGCAGCGCGCATCACACCGCCCTCGTCGACGAAGATGTTGATCGTATATTCATCGCCTTGGAGCGCTTCTTGAACGAGCATGGGCTCGTCATATTCGTGCTTCAAATCCGCAGGACTGCAGATCAGCGCGACGCCGCGGCTCGCACTGCCCGCCAGGGGCTTGACGAACAGTGGCCATTTCCAGCCGTCCGGGCATTGTCGAAAATCTTCGAGCGTAGCGGTGCGGGGGACGGGAACGTCGGCGTGCGCGAGAACGTCCATTGTGCGCTTCTTGTCTCGCACGATGTCGATCACATCCAAAGACGACACATGGACATAGATACCAAGAGCAGCAAAGTCGGCTCGCCGTGTCGCGAGCGGCTGCAATTCGGTGTCGATGGTGGGCACGACAAGGACGATGTCGTTCTGACGCGCGTAGTCCAGCAGGGCCGGAATATACTCCGAATGGGTACAGGGAGGTGCTGTGAAGTGCTGATCGGCAAGAGCACAAGCAGCGCTCAGTTCGGGATGCAGATCACAGGCGTGAAGCTCAAGCTTCACTCCCATACGTTCTGCAGAACGGCGGAAGCTTTCGACAAGTCCCGCGCGCCTACCGGCCGAGGTGAGCAGCATCTTGATGGGCAACCCGGTCACGCGGTCGGCTCTTTCGCTTCGGTGATATTGTGATGCAGCACCGGTGCTGCCGATAGAACTTCACTCAGGACTTCGTCCCACATTCGCATCACGCGCTGTGGTGAGAAGGCACGGACCGCCCGGCTCGCCTCATGTCCGAGCCGGTCCCGCAGCGCGCTGTCGTCAATACACTCTTGAATGGCAGCGCTCATTGCATCGGCATCTTCGGGCACCACGAGCAGACCCGAGTGACCATGATCGATCATCTCGGCGGGTCCGAAGTCGCATCGGGTGGCGATGACTGGCAATTCGGCTGCCATTGCTTCGCCCAGCACATTGGGGAAGCCTTCGTAACGCGATGAAAGAACAAATAAGTCCGCTTTACGGGTCCAGCCGCCAGGCACGACACTGTTTCCCACCAGCCTTGCTTTTCCCCCAAGCCCGAGCTGGGCAATTTTATCTTCAAGAGAACTTCGCTGAGGACCTTCGCCGAAGATGCAGAGTTGCCAATCCTTCGTTTCGGCCCTCGCATATGCATCGAGAAGCAGATCGAAGCCTTTCTGCTCGGTCAGTCGGCCAACCGCGACGATACGCGGTGGCTTCGCCGGAATTCGCCGCATTGGCCAGGCGCTGACGGGGTTCGGAATGATGCGCACCCGATCCGCAACGGCCTTGGGAAAGCACCTCTTGACCGCAGCCGTTTGGCAGACGAGCAATTTTGCCCGCCGGTAAGCAATTGCGAGCAGGCGGTTCCAGATCGGGTTCTTTTCCTGCCGCTCTGGATTGTTCCGCTCGCTACAGACGACTGGGATCGAAAGGCCCATGGTTGCGCAGAGAGCGAGCAGGTTATTCTTGGTAAGGAAAGAAACGACCACGTCCGGTCGCCTGTGGCGTAACAACAGCCTGAGGCGGCGCAGGTCGCCGAGTTTTGTCAGCTTGCGTCTCTTTGTTACCGTATCTCCTGCGCCGATACGATGAAGTCCGATGCCGGGGTCGAAGTGATGAAAAACCGGATCGAGAGGCGTGTCGAAGCTGGCAATCTCTACGGCGAAGCCACGGCCATTCCAATGCGAGGCGATCTGCGAAATAACGCGCTCCGCGCCGCCAGCGCCGAGGCCAGAGATGACGAACATTACTTTCGGCATCGGCGAGGCCCCAGCGATCCTATTTGCGGAAAGCGCCTGCCGGTATGCACGGTGACGCTGTCGGAACGTCTCATAGCAAACCGCCTACGCGTGAAGACCGCCTTGAAACCCGCGTCATCGAGGTTCAGGTTCCTAACGACCGATAGCGACATACTTGATTCCAAGCATTTCCAGCTCGCCGCGATCATAGATATTCCTGAGATCGACCAAGACCAGACCTTTGAGCAGCGATTGAACCTTGGTGAGGTTCAGCGCCCTGAACTCATCCCATTCCGTCACGATCGCGAGCCCTTCGGCATCCTGCATGGCCGCATAGGGGTCATCGAAGTACACCACATCTTCGAACATCTGGCTGGCGTTGGGCATACCTTCCGGATCATACGCATGAACCACGGCGCCCGCATCTTGTAGTGTTTGCACGATCGCAATTGCGGGGCTGTCACGCATATCATCGGTATTCGGCTTGAAGGTGAGGCCGAGCACGACCACTACTTTGCCGCGTACGTCCCCGCCGATTGCTTGAATGACTTTCCGACCCATTGCGCGTTTGCGCTTCTCATTCGTCTGGACGACCGCTTCGACGATGGTTTGCGGGGCTTCGAAGTCTTGAGCGGTCTTGAGCAGTGCGAGCGTGTCCTTGGGAAAGCAGCTACCGCCATAACCGGGGCCAGCATTGAGGAATTTGCTGCCGATCCGCTTGTCGAGGCCCATGCCGCGAGCGACCTGCTGCACATCAGCGCCAGTCTTTTCACAAAGGTCGGCGATTTCGTTGATGAATGTGATCTTGGTCGCCAGAAAGGCATTGCCGGCATATTTGGTGAGTTCGGCCGAACGACGGTTCATTTCGAGGATCGGCGATTTGTTCAGGCTTAACGGACGATAGGCTTCGCGCATCACACCGAGCGCTCGCGTGTCTTCGCTACCGATTACGATGCGGTCGGGCCGCTTGAAATCCTCGATCGCGGCGCCTTCGCGGAGGAATTCGGGGTTCGAGACAACCGCAAATTCGCCATCCGGCCGGGTTGTGGCAATGATCCGCTCCACCTCGTCGCCGGTACCGACCGGAACGGTCGACTTTGTGACGACAACGGTAAAACCGTCCATCGCGCGCGCAATATCAGCAGCGGCGGCTTGGACGAAACTCAGGTCGGCATGACCGTCCCCGCGGCGCGACGGAGTGCCGACAGCGATGAATACGACCTCTGCACGAGCAACGGCAGGGGCCAACTCAGTCGTAAACGAAATTCGTCCGGCCCGCGCATTGCGCTCTATCAGATCGGCAAGTCCGGGCTCGAAGATCGGAACCTTACCGCCTCGCAACGCCTCGATCTTAGCTTCATCGAGATCGACGCAGACAACGTCGTGCCCGAAATCGGCGAAGCAGGCGCCGGAAACGAGGCCGACATACCCGGATCCGATCATTGTGATCTTCATCGCATTTCCACTTCGCTATTCGCGTACGAGAGGCAGGGCACGTTAGACGTACGCGCCCAGGGCCTCAGTCGGGTGGCAAAGACCAGCAACTGACGCTTGGCGGTGAAGCCGAAATCTCCGGATTTCCTTGACGCCAGGGCGGCCAGGCGAATGGTGATTGCATCTCCACCAGGCCTCTCACGAGCAAACGTCCGGTGAGGTTCAGGCCTTTACCGCATGCTCCACGGGACGCGTCTCGGCCAGCATAAACGGGCGTGGCGCGCCGGTGTCACACGTGTCGGCAGGCTTGCTCGCCGCCTCTATCGCCGCGACGGGAGCGCGTACCTTAATTTCGGGCATGGCAGCCTGCACCCCATGATTGACGGCGCAGATCGCGGCTTGCGTACGGTTCTGCACATTAAGCTTGCGCAGAATTGCCTTCACATGAACTTTCACGGTCGCTTCGCCGATATCGAGACGGCGAGCGATCACCTTGTTGGGGTAACCCATAACGAGGCATCGCAGAGTAGCGATCTCGCGTTCGGAAAGAAGGTTCGAGAGGTCGCCTTCGGCCTTTGTCCGGTCGGCTGTTGCCAAGGTGAAGTGCGGCAGTTGTTTGACCAGCTCTCCCGGAACAACTTTCTCACCACGCGCTGCCAATTGAAGGCAGTTAACGAGGGATTCGCACGAGATTTCCTTGAGGATATAACCGTCCGCGCCGGCTTCGAACACGTCCACGAGGCAATCGACTTCGAGACCTTCGTGCAAGACGACTAGTCGCGAATCCGGAAACGCCTGACGCACGGCATGAACATCTTCGGCGATATTGCGGGATGCATCGGCGTCGAAGACTATCATTCCGACAGGGACTGCAGCGTGATCCTTGGCTGAAATCATGGCGGAACAGGTTTTATGTAAACCTACAACCGAAAATTCTTCATCATACAGGATGGACTTTAGTCCTTCACTGATGATCGGGTTTGAGCAGATAAGTGAAACACTCGTTGATACTGTACGCATGATACGTACCCCCCAAGTTGTTTAAACTATGCTTCCCTTTTCTTATTCTTCATCTATGGTTCTACACAGAAATCGCACACCACCTGACCCCCGCTTAAAGCGAGAAGAGGCCTTTTGATTGTGGGTGCGACTGGCCGGTTAATCGATTCGTTAACCTATTCTCTTTGGTAAAACACAATCATACTGATTACCAGTGGATTCACCTGCACTCTTTCCGCCTGTCCTAAATTTGGACATTCTGGACGATCAGACACAAACGTCAGCGTGTGAGCGCAAACAATCTCTGATTTCCGTATCCACCATGCTTGTATCGAATTCGCCCGCATGCGTATTCTGATGGGATGTTTCAGCACGAACCAGCGTCGGTTCGAAGGATCACCGGCGAGCGGGGGACATGGTGGCGCTTAATTGACTAAACTGAATGTAGCCATCTGGGTAATCATCGCGGCGCTCCACCTCGCTGTCATCGCCAGGGCAGTCCTGCTTGCGGGGCGCGACCCCTATGCGCGCGCAGCGTGGCTGCTGCTGCTGATCGCTTTACCCTTCGTCGGGCTGACCTTGTATGTTCTGTTCGGAGAGCCGTGGACGTCGAAGAGGTTCAGGCAGCGCGGTCGGCTTGTATATGAAGAGCTGCTCCCTTTCGCACCTTCGCCAGCGATCCATTCAGGCGGGGAGGAACCGAATGCAAATGCCTTCCGCACTTTCGAGGGGGCATCGCGCTGGCCCACTTCCACTGGCAACCTTGCGCGCCTCGCGCCCGACTCTGACGCTGCCATCGCGATGCTCGTGGAGGACATCGACGCCGCAGCGCAATCGGTTCACTTGTCATTCTATATATGGCTCGACGATAACAATGGCAGGGAGGTCGTCGAGGCGGTCTGTCGCGCTGCCCGGCGGGGGGTGACCTGCCGGATTGCAACGGACGCAATAGGGTCGCGCGCCCTTATTAACTCCGATTTGTGGACGATGATGCGCCAGGCGGGCGCCCGACTTTGCAAATCGTTGGAAGTGCCGTTCGGAATGGCTTTCCTTGCCGGGCATCGCACGGACCTGCGCAACCATCGCAAGGTTGCCGTGATAGATGGAAGCATAACCTATTGCGGAAGCCAGAACTGCGCCGACCCGGCATTTCTCATCAAACGGAAGTTTGCGCCCTGGGTCGATATCCTCGTTCGTTTCGAAGGGCCGGTGGCGCGCCAGGCGGATATCATTTTCGCATCTGCGTGGACTGTCGAAACAGGAGAGGATCTTGGCGCGATAATGTTTGCGCAGCCGCCTCGGCCTTCGCCGACAGGCATTCCTGCAATCGCGACTGGGACGGGCCCGCTCTCACCTCGCGGAACCATGAGCGAGATGTTTGCTGCCGTGCTCGCCGCAGCACAGAGCAGCGCGACTATCACCACACCCTATTTCGCACCCGATCCTCCGCTACTGGCTGCAATAGTTGCCGCGGCCCGACGCGGAGTCGCGGTTCGTATCGTATTTCCTCATCGTAACGACAGCCGGATCGTCGGCGCCATCGGCCGAGCCTATTATCCGTTACTGGTAGAGGCTGGTGTCAAAATCTTCGAATTTCGTGGCGGGCTGCTGCACGCGAAGACGATGGTGATCGACGATACGCTGGCCTTGATCGGATCGTCGAATATGGACCGGCGCAGCCTGGACCTTAATTTTGAAAACAACATATTGTTCGAGTCCCCGGAGTTCGCAACTCAACTGAGCGATCGGCAGAATCTCTGGTTGGACGATGCTATCGAGATCGATTCCGATAACGTTACCCGGCGCCCCCTGGCACGCCGCCTTGCGGACAATCTCCTGACGATGATTGCGCCCCTGTTTTAAGTCGAGCTTGCAATGACTGCGTCAGCGCGGCGAAGCGCATCGAGCGGGTCGAGAATGCGATGAAATGGCTTGGGGCCAAGGGGCCGCCCATATGGGCCGGGCCGACCTTCAGGCTTCGATGGTGGGCGTAGCAAGGATTGAACTTGCGACCCCTACGATGTCAACATAGTGCTCTACCACTGAGCTATACGCCCGCACCATCGAGCGCCCCTTTCCGGGGCAGGCGGGCCCTTTAGCGAGGCTGATCTGGCCGCGCAAGGGCAATTCGCCAGTTATTGCAGACGGGCGCTCACGCGGTCGTCCAAGACCCGTTCGACTTCCAGTACGAGGTCACGCAAATGAAAGGGTTTTGACAGAACCTTGGCATGCGGCTGCTCACGGCTCGCCTTCAACGTAACCGCGGCAAATCCGGTGATGAACATCACCTTTGTATGCGGGCTTACCTCATTGCATTTCTGGGCAAGTTCGATGCCATCCATTTCCGGCATGACGATATCGGACAGCAACAGGTCGTAATCGCTTTCCACCAGGAGGGGAACGGCAGCGGTGCCGCGATCAACCGAATCCACCTCGTATCCAGCATTGACGAGGGCGCGTTCGAGATAAACGCGCATTGCATCGTCATCCTCTGCAAGCAGGATCCGCTGAGTCGCTGTGTTCGTCATGGGGGCCTTGTAACCCCCCCGCTTTAAAAAAGCATGTATCGCAAACGGGTAATGTAAATATGGGACAGTTTTTGCGCACCGTAGCCGGGGCTTGGCAATTCCGGTCTTGATTAATGATCTTTCGCGGACAACGCTCGTTCGATGCGGGAGATTCAGTCAGAATCGGCGACGGAAATCGAGCTTTCGAGTGGTGGGCAGATCGCCGGATGTGCCGGACCGGCCTATCGGCTTTGGCGCTCGGCGCAATGCAGCGTTCCGGTTCTTGTATCAGTTCCACATAGCGGGCGGTGCTATCCCGACGCAGTCGTTTCGGCACTTCGAGATCCCGCGCAGGCAATGCTTCGGCTCGAGGATCGCTATATCGACGTCGTCGCCCGGCCAGTCGCGGCGTCGGCGGGGGCTAGCCTGATGATGGCAGACGCGCCTCGCGCAATGATCGATCTGAACCGGTCGGCAGACGATATCGATTGGTCCATGGTTCGCGGCGAAAAGCCCCGTGCGGTTCGCCACTCGCTTGCCAATCGTCGCTCACGCAATGGATTGGGCCTCGTACCGCGCCGCATTCCCGGCATGGGGGAAATCTGGCGGCAACCCCTTGAGAAGGCTGAGCTCGATAGCTGGATCAAAGGGATTTACAGGCCCTATCACATGGCTCTGGCCAGTGAATTGGAAAGGCTGCGCGATCGGTGGGGCGATGTGCTCTTGATTGACCTGCATTCGATGCCGCCGCTGCGGAAAACGCATCCGGAGGACCGACCGGCCGAATTCGTGATCGGCGATCGGTTCGGCGCTTCCTGTGATCCCGGATTGGTCGATCTGGCCATTCGCTATCTTTCGGCACAAGGTCGGCGTGTTGCGCACAACCGTCCTTATTCGGGAGGATACGTCCTTGATCGATATGGACAAACCGCGCGAGGCATACATGCCATGCAGATAGAGGTGTGCCGCACGTCGTATCTCGATGCCAATCTCGATCAGCCGAGTTTTCGGGCGGGGGCAATCACTAAATTGCTGGCAGGGCTTGTCGAGACGATGGCTGCCGAGGTGGAGGCCATCAGTGGCAACCGGCAGATGCCACAGGCAGCGGAGTAGGTAGACGATAAAAAACCACCTCGCGCAGTTGCGCGAGGTGGCCAAGGTTCAGGGAGGAAATGCACTCACGTGCATCTGCCGGAAGAGCCATGAGGGGAAGCCCTGCCAGCATCACCAAAATAGGTGGGTATGAAGCCGGTTCAAGCGGTTCGGAGAGATTCGGCGCTGACTTAAAACAGTTCGCCGCAATGCGCCTCGTCAGAGGCGAGATGCCGAGGAGTGTCGGCAAGAGCGCGGCTCTCCAAAGTGGAGCGGTCGGTAAATGGAAAGAGGGCGCAACCCGCATGCGGGCGCGCCCTCGATTTGCTGGGTTTTGAGGCCTTACGCAGTAGGCACTGCCGCGGTGGCGGCGTCGGGCTGCGGGACTTTGCCTTGCTGGATCTGACGACCGAAGATCGTGCGCATCATGTCCATCGAAAAGATCTGTGCCCAGATGAGCGGCAGCAAGCCATTCTCGGTCCACTTGCGCAACTGGTCGCCGCGAAGTTCGCGCAGCTTTTCCTGATTGATCATCTGGAAACCGCGATAAACGAAAGGCTTGTCATTACCCTGTTCCGTGATGGCGACTTCGCCTTCCATCAGCAGGTCGTGGTCCTTCAATTCCTTCATGAAATTCTGCGTGCGTTGACCGGCATGCTCGAACTGTTCGCAGAAGTTGAGGATTTCCTTGGTGCCTTCGCTGGGCTGGCCATCTTCGAAAAGAGGCTGGCCATCTTCGAACTCGCCGATGTTTTCAGCAGTCGGATCGAAGCACAGCGAAAGATCGTCGCTGTTCTGGTTCAGCCGAGCAAGCATGAACGGGTAACGACGGACATAAGCAGGAATGTAAACCTGCTCGGTGACAGTGCCTTCATCGTCGCAGAAGGTGTTTACGCCATCGTTGAGGCCCATCAGTGCCAGCGGCACGGCATCGGGGCCGGTGGAAAACACGATCGGCATGTCACGCTGTGCCTGCACGAATTCATCGACTGTCAGGGGGATGGCATGCTGTTTGGCAAGCCATGGCGCCTTGGTCATCGGACGCGAGCGATAGTTCGCATGGTCCTTGCTATTGAGCGGCATGAGGTCTTTGAAAAACAGGGGCAGGTTGGGCTGCGGCGCGCTGGCCATGGATCTCTCCGAAATTCAGTTGGATTGTCGACAAGCCGGCAGGCAAGCGTTCGATGCGGGCGCTTTACGGTGTTGGCGCGTCGGGTGCAAGCGGCACGAGTTTGCCAGGATTGAGTATTCCCTGTGGGTCGAGCGCCTGTTTTATAGTCCGCATTAGTCCTAGCGCCACGGGATCGCCAAGCCTGCTTAATTCGTCACGCTTCATCTGACCGATCCCGTGTTCCGCGCTGATCGATCCGCCAAACTCGGTGACAAGATCATGCACAAAGGCGCTGATGATTTTGCCGTCAGTCATTTCCCATTCGCCTTGGACGGCCCCTGGGGGGGCAAGTACGTGATAATGGATATTGCCGTCGCCAAGGTGCCCGAATCCAATTGCTGTCGTGCCGGGAAAGCGTTTTTCGATTTCGGGAGAGGCGGATTCGACGAACTCGGCCATGCGCGCCACCGGGACGGAAATGTCATGCTGCATCGCTGGGCCGATGGCTCTTTCTGCAGGAGAGATGCTCTCGCGCAGCAACCAAAAAGCTTCCGCCTGCGCTTCGCTCGCAGATATCACCGCATCTTGGATGAGGTCACGTTCCATAGCGCTGTGCAGCACGTCTTCGGCGAGCCCGTCGATCGCGTCTGCGTCAGCCGCTTCGGCGACCAGTTCGACCAATGCGTACCATGCGTGGTCACTGGACAATGGACTTCGCGAATCGGGCAGATGTGCGAGCACCGACTGTAGGCAATGGTGAGGCAGCACTTCGAAGCCTTCTAGCGCATCGCCTGCACGTTTCTCGTAGTGAAGCAGCAATTCGCGCGCGCTCGAAATGCTCGACAAGCCGATCCATGCCACACGCCGCTGCGCCGTTTGCGGCACGAGACGCAATGTGGCGGCCGTAACAATTCCAAGAGTTCCTTCAGAACCGATCAGCAATTGTTTGAGATCGAAACCGCGATTGTCTTTCTTGAGCGGGACGAGGTTCGACAAAACGGAACCATCCGCCAGTACACCTTCCAAGCCGAGAACCTGCGCACGCATGGTACCGTGGCGCAGGACCTGCGTGCCCCCGGCATTCGTTGAAACAAGGCCGCCAATCGTGGCCGACCCCTTCCCGCCGAGGGTCAAGGGAAACCGAAGGCCTTCCGCTTCTGCGGCCTCGTGCAGCGTTTGCAAGACCACACCAGCGTCGCAGGTAACCTGCTGGGCAGCGACGTCCAGCTCGCGGATTGTGTTCATTCGGCGAAGTGAAAGAATCACGCTTTCGCCCCCGTCGTCTGGCGTAGCACCGCCCGACATTCCGCTGTTACCGCCCTGTGGTACGATGGGTACGCCATACGCGCTGCACAGCTTCACGAAGCGCAACACTTCATCGGTCGACGCGGGAGATGCCAGCCCGACAGCCTTGCCGGTGTAACGGCCACGCCAGTCGGTCAGCCAAGGTTCCACAAGATCCTTGTCGTATGTGAACCCTCGCGGCCCCAGCAATTCTGTCGCAGCGCTTCGGAACGTGTCTCTGTCTCTCATAATGCGGCGTCTTTGCCACATCCTGACAAGTGATTGCCAGCACTTGCCAATCTATGCCGAACAATTAAGCCCGCATTCAAGCGTGGGGGCGCATCGGCATTCTCTGGATTTCCGCACGTCACCAAAACCTGCGGGCAGAGGAGCTTTCGTACCAACCCCATGTCCTTGCTTTCCCCCCTGGCTGCCATGCTTATCGCATTGGGCACTCCGCAGGGGATGGGATCTGACATGGCCGCACATCATGTCCATGATAGCGAGGCTGGGTCGGTCGATCTGAAAGCGCTGTCTGCGCGTGGACCGAATTGGCGCGGATTCGTCGACACGACGATAATACCGATCGTCAATCAGGTCAGGATCGAGCGGCGGGTGATCATGCGCGTCAGCCCGCGGCCGAGCAGCATCAGCCGAAGCATGTTGAGCGAGTTGCCGCAGCAGGCGGTTCCCCCACGGTTGGTCGAGCGTCCGCACGGGAAATGTGTAGATGCCGGCGACATCGTAGGTGTTTCCGATCGCGGTAGCAGGTTGATGATGTACATGCGGGACCGGCACATCATTTCGGCCGAGTTGGAAAAGTCCTGCAGCCCCCGCGACTTCTACCTCGGCTTTTATGTCGAACGTAGTGAGGACGGGAAACTTTGCGTGGATCGCGATCGGCTGATGTCGAGGGCCGGAGCGAAATGCCGGATTTCCCATTTCAGCCGCCTCGTAGCGGTGGGCGGGGATCGCTGAAGGGCTACTAACGCCGTTTTCTTGACTTTTACCGCATTTCCGGCGAAGGGCGGCGCCAGCCGATGCTGCGCATGCGCAATTTCGCGTCGGCCCATGTTCCAGGGACAATTTCGAACCACATGACTTTTGCCGATCTCGGCCTTTCCGAAGACTTGCTCAGGGCAGTAAGCGAAGCCGGCTATACCGAGCCGACCGACATCCAGCGCGAGGCCATCCCGCCGGTGCTGATGATGAAGGACATCATCGGTATAGCCCAGACGGGTACGGGCAAGACGGCGAGTTTCGTGCTGCCCATGATCGACATCATGGCCAGCGGCCGCCGCCGGGCGCTGATGCCGCGTTCGCTGATCCTGGCGCCGACCCGCGAGCTGGCAGCCCAGGTCGCCGAAAACTTCGAGAAATACGGCAAGAATCACGACCTCAAGCTCGCCTTGCTGATCGGCGGCGTGCAGATGGGCGATCAGGTCAAGGCGCTGAACGAAGGCGTCGATGTGCTGATCGCGACGCCGGGCCGCCTGATGGATCTGTTCGAGCGGGGCAAGATCCTGCTGAATGGCTGCGAACTGCTGGTTATCGACGAAGCGGACCGCATGCTCGACATGGGTTTCATTCCCGACATCGAGTTCATCTGTTCGAAACTGCCGGAAACGCGGCAGACGATGCTCTTCTCGGCGACGATGCCGCCCCCGATCGAGAAGCTGACGAAGAAATTCCTCAATAATCCCAAGCGGATCGAGGTCAGCCGCGCCGCGACCACGAATAAAGACATCACCGCTTTCAAGATTCCGGTGAAGAGCCGTCAGAAGCGCGAGACGCTGCGCTGGCTGCTCAATCACGACCAGGTCGAAACCGCGATCGTCTTTGCCAACCGCAAGACGACGGTGCGCGAGCTCAACAAGAGCCTGCAGCGCCATGGCTTCCGGAGTGGCGAAATCCACGGGGACATGGATCAATCGAATCGCCTGAAGGAACTCGACCGGTTCAAGAAGGGCGAGATCAACATTCTCGTTGCATCAGACGTTGCAGCGCGCGGCCTCGACGTAAAAGGCGTGAGCCACGTGTTCAATTTCGACACGCCCTGGCACCCGGACGATTACGTTCACCGCATCGGCCGCACGGGCAGGGCGGGCGCCAAGGGCCGCGCGTTCACCTTCGTGGCAGAAGAAGACGCCGAGGCGATCGCCAACGTCGAGAAGCTGACCGGTGCGAAAGTACCCGTGTTCGGCAAGAAGGACGTGCGCGTCGATCTGGTCGAGAATACGCCGAAGCCCGAAGAGACGGCGGAGCCGGAAGAGCAGCCCAAGCGCAGCCGGAAGAAGCGCGAGGACGACGAGGTCGCGCCGCGGACCAAGCCGGAGCGAGCACCGAAGGCCAAACGCGAGCCGCGCAAAAGCCGCAACGAAGACGAAGCGCCGGTTGCAGCGGGCGAATGGAACGGGCCGCGCCCGGGCTTTCTCGACATTTCCGCCACCTGATTTAACGGGTTCCTAACTACAGCCGCGGCATATCGGCGGTTTATGGAAACGATAGCCCACCATGCGCTGAAGGCGCTGACTATGTTGGCGATGGCCGGTTCATTGTTTGGTGCGCTGGCTCTGGTGGTCAAGCGCCGCGCGATCGGAAAAGCGCTGACGCGCGTGCATGGTGAGTTCACTACAAATCTTGCGTTGATGCTGTTTAATATCGTCCTTCTCGCTCCGCTATTCGTCATGCCTGAAGGTTTCATTCGCAATCACATCGCTGTGATGCCCGCGATGATGGCATTCTGGAGCAATAGTTACGATGTGATCGTCGTCGCAGTTACCGTGCTTGTGTCCGATTTTGTCGTTTACTGGCGGCATCGAGCGGAGCACCATCCTATGCTCTGGCCGATCCACGCAACCCATCATGCAGACACGGCGCTGCATTGGCTTTCGGTGCAGCGCAAACATCCGCTGAGCAAGCTGCTTAGTGTACTGATCGACGTCTGGATCCTTTTTTTGATCGGCTTCCCTGAATGGGCGATTGCAACGGCCGGCGTTCTTCGCAGTTGGTGGGCATTTTTTATTCACGCCGATGTCCCATGGACTCTGGGTCTCTTGGGCAAAGTAATGATTTCACCAGCCGCGCATCGGCTCCACCATATTCGCGACGAAGCGCTGATGGGGGCCAATTATGGCAATACGGTCACGATGTGGGATCGGCTTTTCGGAACCTATCGGGACCCGGCACCCTATCTGAATTGCGAGACGGGCATCGCGGAAGGTACGCGGGGCTTTCTCGGTGAGCTAGGTCGCCCATTCGAGAGGCGATACTGGAAGCGTGAAAGTGCGCCGCTTGCGCAGGGATGCGATGAGGCGGTCTAGTCGGCCAGGGTGACGAAGCTGTCGAGCACGCGTTTTTCGCCAGCTTTTTCGAAATCGATCGTCAGCTTATTGCCTTCCTGGCCGGTTACGGTGCCGTAGCCGAACTTGTCATGAAAGACTCGGGCGCCATCGGCGATGTCGCTGCGGGGCTTGGCGGCGAAGCTGGCGGCGCTGCGGCCCGGTTCGGCTATACGCTTGGGCGTCGCATCATATTTCGTCGACAGGGCCCGCTGCCATCCGGGGCCACGCGCGCCCGAGCGATCCGGGCGGTTGGAGGACACGTGGGCGAAGGGGTCGTCGGTCTCGCTCCAGTTCGCGCGCCAGAGCGAGGCACCACCGGTCATGGTGGTTTCGCTCTTCACGTGTTCTTCGGGCAGTTCCTCGATAAAGCGGCTGGGTATCGAACTGGTCCACTGGCCATAGATGCGGCGGTTTGCAGCGTGAAAGATCGAGCAGCGGCGCTTTGCGCGCGTGATCGCGACATAGGCGAGGCGGCGCTCTTCCTCGAGGCTGGCCAACCCGCCTTCGTCGATAGCGCGTTGGCTCGGGAAGACGCCTTCTTCCCAACCGGGGAGGAAGACATGATCGAACTCCAGCCCCTTGGCCGCATGCATGGTCATGATGGTGACTTTCTCACCGTCATTGGCCCGTTCATTGTCCATCACCAGGCTAACATGTTCGAGGAAATCGCCGAGCGTGTCGTATTCTTCCATGGCGCGGGCAAGTTCGGTCAGGTTTTCGAGGCGACCCGCGCTTTCGGCGCTGCGATCCTTCTGCAGCATGTCCTCGTAACCGCTTTCGGCAATCACCGTGCGCAACAGTTCGGACGGCGTGATCTGTTCCGATAGCTCCCGCCAGTGGACGAACTGGCCGAGTAGGCCGATCAGAGTGTTGCGTGCGCGCGCCGGCAATTCGTCCGTATCGCACAGGTCGAGACTGGCGGCGGCCAGCGGCGTCTGCGTGCGACGCGCATGGCGGCGCATGGCTTCCAGCGTCTTTGCGCCAAGGCCGCGCTTGGGCTGATTGTAGATCCGTTCGAATGCCAGATCGTCGGCCGGCTGGGCAATGGTGCGCAGATAGGCGAGCGCGTCTCGGATCTCGGCACGTTCGTAGAAGCGGAAGCCGCCCACAATGCGATAGTTGAGGCCGATCTGGATGAAGCGGTCTTCGAATTCGCGCGTCTGATATTGTGCGCGAACAAGGATGGCCACCTCGTCCAGCGGAGCGCCTTCGGCTTCCAGCCGCTCTATCTCTTCGCCCACGCGGCGCGCTTCTTCGGGCGCATCCCAGACGCCGATAACCCGGACCTTTTCGCCGGCGGGCAGTTCGGTCCACAGCGTCTTGCCGAGCCGTTCGCTATTGGCATCGATAAGCCCCGATGCCGCGGCAAGAATCTGCGGCGTGGAGCGGTAGTTCTGTTCAAGCTTGATCACAGCTGCGCCAGGAAAATCCTTTTCAAACTTGAGGATATTGGCGACTTCTGCGCCGCGCCATGAATATATGGACTGATCATCATCGCCCACCACGCAGATGTTCTTGCGCGCCTGGGCAAGCAGGCGCAGCCAGAGGTACTGGACCTGATTGGTATCCTGATATTCGTCGACGAGGATATATTTGAAGCGCTGCTGATACTGTTCCAGCACATCGCGGTGATCGCGAAAGATGTTGAGGATATGCAATAGCAAATCGCCGAAGTCGCAGGCGTTGAGGGTCTTGAGGCGGTCCTGATACAGTTTGTAGAACTGCGCGCCGCGGCCATTGGCATAAGCTTCATTTTCGACCGCATCGAGATCGCCGGGATTGAGCCCACGGTTCTTCCAACGGTCGATCAAACCGGCCAGTTGGCGGGCGGGCCAGCGCTTTTCGTCGAGATCGTTTTCCTGGATCAACTGCTTGAGCAGACGAAGCTGATCGTCGGTATCGATGATTGTATAATTGCTTTCCAGTCCCACCAGTTCGGCGTGACGGCGCAGCATGCGTGCGCCGATGGAATGGAACGTCCCCAACCACGGCATGCCTTCGACGGCATCCCCGATATGACGGCCCACACGCTCGCGCATTTCGCGCGCTGCCTTGTTGGTGAAGGTGACGCACAGGATTTCGCTGGGCCATGCGCGCCGGGTTGCGATGAGATGTGCCAAACGTGCGGTGAGTGCCGCGGTCTTGCCGGTGCCCGCCCCAGCAAGCATCAACACCGGTCCTTCCGTGGTCAATACGGCATCGCGCTGGGGTGCGTTCAGCTGGGCCGCATAGGCGGGAATCTGCGCCTTTTCGAGCGCGCCGGACGAGGGTGATGGGTCGGACATGAAGTCCGGAACAGCTAGGGAACGCCAAGGCAGAACACAAGCCCTGCGCATGGCCCCCCTCTGGAACCGACGACCCGTTTCCTGCGTAAGACGGGCAATGACAACGATAATGGAGACTTCTCCTATGCGTAATCTTATCTTCGCCGGCGCCGCAGCAATCGCCTTTACGGCCGTTCCTGCCATCGCGCAGGACGTGGCAGTAGATGCCGACGGTACGGTCTATGTGCTGACAGACGAGCAGCAGACCATGTATGACGGCTGGCCTGCCGACCGGCAGACGACCTATGACGCCTGGCCTGACGAGGTGCAGGAATATTACTGGACGCTAACCCCGGCGCAGGTCGAAGGCTGGTGGGTGCTGACGGACGATCAGCGCGTGCGCATCTATGAAATGACGCCTGAAGCCCGCACGCAGGCATGGACGCAGATTTCTTCGCAGATGAGCGCTGCCCCGGCTGCGACCACTTCTGCCCCGTCCAGCACGGCAACGGCGCGTACTGCGACGACCGCCGGTGCGTCCACGAGTTCGGCCACGCCGCGGTTCGTGAGCAAGGAAGTCACGCAGGCAACGCCGTCGGGTTACGCTGCTGCATCGGGTGAAGACGTGCCCGTCTGCCGCGGCGATCAGCAGGACGGTTGCATCAACAGCTGGGAAAAGAACAAGACCGGCACCCGTCCGCTCGAATACTGGCCGGGCAAGCCCGCGAGCGAAATCGACGAGCCGCTGCCTGCGACCAAGCCAGGTTCATAACAACAGGCTTTCCGCTCGCGCGCCCAAGCTGGCAGCGCGACGCTTGGAGGGGCGGGGACACCATGGTGTTCCCGCCCTTTTTCTTATTCTCATCATGGTGTTGGCGGGTTTTCCTCGAAATTATCTTACGGGGCGAGGCGCAGCTTGCCGCATTTTGAGCACATTTTACGACAAACCGGTCCGCGGCTGCGTTCGAGCCGCAGCCAAATCCCCGCACCGTCCGTTGATCCCGCATAATCGAGCACATGCGAATTGTGCCTCAGGAAGGCCGAGTGGCCAAACGAAAGGACCAATGATGCGTAAGACATTCTATTACATAGCTGGCGGCGCACTTGCTGCCGTATCTATCCCGGCTGTTGCACAGGAAATGACTGCAGCGGAAACCGACACTCCCGATGCTGCGACGACCCCGTCCACGGCTATGACGGCCGAACAACAGGTTTCCTATGACGGATGGCCGACCGAGCAGCAGACTCAGTTCGACGCCTGGCCGGAAGATGTAAAGGCTTATTACTGGGGCCTTACACCGGAGCGTCAGGAACTGTTCTGGCGGATTTCGGATGAAAACAAGGTGACGATCACTGCCTTAAGCGCCGAGCAGCAGGCGCAGGCGTGGACTCAGATCGAAGCTCAGGCCGCAGCCCAGACTGCACCGGCAACCACTGCGCCCACAACAACCGCACCGGCGGCCCCTACCGAGCCGATGACTGATACTACGGCACCGGCCGATCCGATGGGCGACACTACCGCTCCGGTCGAACCCGAAACGGATGCAGCCACCGATCCGATGTAATCGGTCTGGATCAAATCATTGGGCAAGGCGGAGAAGAGATACCTTCGCCTTGCCCATTTTTCTGTCCGCCACAACTTCGAGGCCGCGCAGTTCGCGCTCTTCCCTTGCCCCGGTTTCCAGCGCGACCCAAGTCGCCGGGCCGATCCATCCCAGACGCGTAAGCCGGTCGATGGCGACATGGCCTGCTCCGGTATCGTAAGGCGGATCGAGCAGGATCAGGTCGTGCGCGGCCTTTGCCGGACCGAGGCTCATCACGGAGGCCTGCTGGACGGTCGTGCGTGTCCTCGCGTCGAGGGACTCGATATTCTTCCGGATGGATTTTACCGCATCGGCATCCTGCTCGACGAAGAGACAGGACGCAGCGCCACGCGATAGCGCTTCGAGCCCGAGCGCACCCGATCCAGCGAACAGGTCGACGACGTTAACTCCTTCGAACGATCCGAGCCTGCTTGCGAGCATATTGAAGAGCGTTTCGCGCGTGCGATCCGCCGTCGGGCGTGTCACCTCTCCGGGCGGAGCGGTCAGCCTGCGGCCGCGCCATTCGCCTGCGATGATTCTCATTTGCGGGCCCGGGTCAATTGCTTGCGGAAGCGTTCGACGTCCGCCTGACGGATCTCCACCGCCTGTCCGCGGGCAAGTTCGCCCAGTTCGAATGGACCGTAGCCGACACGCAGCAGGCGATTGACCTGCAGGCCGAGATGTTCGAGCACGAGGCGAACTTCGCGGTTCTTGCCTTCGGTCAGTGTCATCTGAACCCAGCGGTTCTTGCCCGATCCGCGTTCCAGATCGGCTTCGATCCGGCCGTAGCGAATGCCGTCGATTTCGATACCTTCGATCAATTCGTCGAGCTGCGCCTGTGTGATGTCGCCGAAGGCGCGCGCGCGATAGGTGCGCGGAATGCCGGAGGACGGCAGTTCCATCGCGCGCTTCATCTCGCCGTCATTGGTCAGCAGCAGCAGGCCCTCGGTGTTGAAGTCGAGGCGCCCCACGGGCATGACCCGGCCGGCATTCTTGGGCAGGGCGTTGCGCAGCGCTGTGTAGATGGTCGGGCGGCCCTTGGGGTCGCGTTCTGCCGTGATGAGGCCCGAGGGTTTGTGAAACGCGAAGAGGCGCGGCGCTTCGGCCTGGGCGACGGCCTTTCCGTCCACGGTCACACCGTTGAGGTTGTTCAGCTTCACGGCGGGTGTGGTCA
This sequence comes from Qipengyuania pacifica, assembly GCF_019711555.1. Lineage (NCBI taxonomy): Bacteria > Pseudomonadati > Pseudomonadota > Alphaproteobacteria > Sphingomonadales > Erythrobacteraceae > Qipengyuania > Qipengyuania pacifica. The sequence goes on from NZ_JAIGNQ010000003.1 coordinate 167,951, forward strand.
GAACCTTGCCGTCGATCGATACGCGACCGTCAGCGATCATGCGTTCGATTTCTCGACGGCTCGCTATGCCTGCACGGGCGAGTAACTTGGCGATCCGGTCGCCTTCTTCTGGTAATCGATTGTCGGCCATGGGCGCGCCATTACACACAACCCCGCCCAAGCGGAAGCGCAAGCTGAGCAGAGACCAGCGCGGTGAGCGCGTCAGTTGGCTGCGCGCAGAGCCTCTTCGACGGTTTCGTGATAGCGCCGGATGCCGCCTTCGAGTGTACCGAGGGTGAGGTGCGGGACCGCCCCCGTGGCGAGCCCCTGCTGCCCGAGCTCGGCCGCGCGGAAATCTTCACCGGCGAACACGCCGCCATCGAGCAGGGCCCAGCTGCGTTCCCAGTGGTCGCGCGCCTTGTCGGTCGCGGGGTGTTCCGGAATGAGCATGAAATCTTCGACCAGCGTGCGGTCGTGCGCCTGCGGCATCATCACCATGACATTGATATAGTCCGGGCTAGGGATGATGAGGGCGCCCGGCAGAAGTTGGTAGGCGAAGGTCACCACACGGCGCAGCTGCGCCATATCCTCCAGATCGATGCCTTCCATTTCCTCGAGCCGCCCCACAGCGCTGCGCGAATGGGGGCCGATCATATCGCCGCTGGTGGCGCCGTCCTTGAAGAAGGGGCCGATGGTTTTTGCATGCAGGCGCGTGACGTGATAACTTTCCAGGAAGGCGTCCATGATGAGCTTCCAGTTACCGGCGACCTCGTGCGTCTTGCGGCGAAACAGGACCTGATCGCCCATGCCGAGTGCATCGAAATCCTGCCCGATCTCTTCCGCCAGCGAGAAATCGGCTGGACCATCCTGCGGGCAGAACCAGATCAGGCCACCGGTCTCCCTGCTGGGCAGTTCGACAAGGCCGTAGTCGCTCTTGTCGAGACCCGGGAAGGTGTCGGGCCGGGGCAGGGCAAGCAATCGCCCGTCCACCGAATAGGTCCATGCGTGGTAGGGGCAGACAAGCTTTTTGGTACATTGCACCTCGGCGCCTTCCACCAGCCGGGTGCCTCGGTGGCGGCAGACGTTGAGGAATACGCGTGCGGTGCCTTCGCCATCGCGCGTGATCAGGAGGGGGCGCCCGGTCGCATCGTGAGGGACTGCCATCCCGGGGTCCGGAAGCAGCGCCGACGGGGCGAGGATCTGCGGCAGCCGATCGTAGATCGCGGCCTTCTCGCGCGCCCAGTATCCGGGATCGGTGTAGACGCTGGCGGGGACGGTGGTAGCCTGCGAGGAATCGCGCATGCGCCCGTCTGCGATGTCCTTCGCCAAAGCCAGCATGCCGTCGGTTGGCCGCCGCGCCGAATGTTTGGTGTCGACATCGCTCATGACGCCTGTTCCTCTCTCTCACACTCCGTTAGTGTTGCAAATTACACGCCCGATAGGAAGGACGCTAGGGAATGGCCGCGGTCGCAGAACATAAGAAAAAGATTTCAGCCTGGCGAGCGCTTGGTCTGGCGCTCGGCAACCGCAAGACCGGCTTCATGCTGCTGTTCGGCTTTGCCAGCGGACTGCCGTTCGCACTGTTCCTGGGTACGCTGTTTGCCTGGCTGACCGAGGCGGATGTGGACCTCGAGACGATGGGCATCTTCTCGCTCATCGGTCTGGCTTACGCATTCCAGTTCCTGTGGTCGCCGCTGATCGACAAGGTGGATATTCCGCTGCTGCGAAAGCTGGGCAGGCGCAAGCAATGGATCATTCCGATGCAGCTTCTGCTGGGGGCGATCCTGGTGACGATGAGCGTGCTCGAACCGCGAACGCAGCTCGGCATGTTCTCGCTGCTGGCAGGGATCGGCGCCTTTGCCAGTGCGACACAGGATATCGCGATCAATGCATGGCGCATCGATGTCGCAGACGAAGTGGCGACGATCGACATTCTCTCCACCGTCTACCAGATGGGTTATCGCCTCTCCTCTCTGGTGGGCGGCGCGCTCGGCCTGATCATCGCTGCGCGGATCGGCTGGCCGGAAACCTATATGATGATGGGCGGCATCTTGCTGTTCGTCGGCGCGGTCGGCCTGTTCGCTCCGAATGCGGAAGGCGCGGCCGAACTGACGGAGGGCGACGAACAGGTTCGCGCACTGCGCAAGGCAGGTGAACTGGTGCCTTCCGTACGGAACCGCGCACTGGCGGCCGTTGCGCTTCTATGGGCACTGGCTATCGGTGCCGTGCTGGCGTTCATGATCATGTCGATGACGTATGCGCCGGAAGATCGACCCAATCCGACCGATTTTACGCTCACATGGGGGCCGTGGATCATCGTGGCGACGATCATTCTGCCCGCACTGATCGCAGGCTGGCTGTCGAGCCAGCAGAAGCAGGGGCGAAACCTGCTTGCCGAAGATGCACCGGCCGTGGGCGGAACTGCGTATGCGCTCGACCATCTCTACCGTGCACTGGTGCTGCCCTTGGTGGAATTCGTTGGCCGCCTGGGCTGGTCGCTGGTGCTGATCCTGGCCGTCGTCCTAACCTATCGGATCTGCGATGCGATCTGGGGTACTTTTGCGTATCCATTCTATCTGGGCGAGCTGCAGTATACCAATGACGACGTGGCCTTCGCGTCCAAGTTCTTCGGCGTTGGGGCAATCATCGCGGGGCTGGCGCTGGGGGGGCTGATGCTGACCACCATCGGGCGGATGGCAACACTGCTGATCGGCGGTATCCTCGCAGCGCTGACGAACTTGCTGTATGCCGACATGGCCATCGGCGGTGCGAATATGCAGGCGTTCAGCGATGCAATAGGCTTTACCTATCTGATCGAACAGGTGCCGGGCATCGGCGATGCCGATCTGGCCCGACTGACCATTACGATTGCCTTCGAAAACCTGGCGATCGGTATAGCCGGCGCGGCCTACATCGCCTGGCTGTCATCGATCGTGTCGAAGAAGTTCAGCGCAGTCCAATATGCGCTTCTGTCGTCGCTGACACTGCTGGTCGGGACGCTCGGCCGCGGGGCTCTGGGCGAGATGATCGAGAACCAGGGTTATTACGACGTATTCATACTGACGACCTGGATCGGGTTGGGGGCAGCAGTGCTGGTTTGCATCGAATGGTGGCGGGTCAGCCGTGCGAAGGATGATGCCGGCATTGTCGCGCCCGAGGCCGGCGCCGCTGAGCCAGCCGAATGAGCTTGGCGGGAGCGCCGGGCGTTCTAGTCGGGTAGCTCGCCGTTCTGCCGGAGAACGTCCCCGGCGAGATAGAGCGATCCGGCGATCAGCACCGGCAGACCGTCTTCGGGCAGGCTGGCGAGAGCCGCCACGACATCGCTTTGCGCTGCTGCATGATCGCCGAAGGCTTCAGGCGGATGCCAGTCATGCCCCGGCACGGCGACGGCGGAGATGCTGGCCAGGCTATCCGCCAGCGGCGTGATGATGGCCGCGGGATCCTTGCTTTCCAGCATGCCGATGATGAGATGCAGGCGTCGGCCCGAAAAGTGCCTCCCCAACATGCGGCCCGCATCGGCATTGTGCCCGCCATCCAGCCAGACTTCGCGCTGACCGGCCAGCGGACCCGGCAGAAGGCGCTGAAGGCGCGCGGGCCAGCGCGCCTGGCCCATCCCGCGAGCGATGGCCCCGGGCGTAATCCTAAGCTTGTCCTGATGGCGAAGCATGGCCACGGCCAGCGAGGCGTTCAGCGCCTGATGATCGCCGGGCAACGCGGGGCGGGGCAGGTTCAGGTTGCCGCGCCGGTCGCGATAGCTGAGGCCGAGGCCGATTTCGACGTCCCAGTCGTAATCGAGCAGCGCAAGCTGCGCTTTTGCCCGCTCCGCAGCGGTCTGGATCTGGGCGCGTGCATCGGCTGGATAGGACAGGCAGACGAGTGGAACCCCGGCCTTTGCGATACCAGCCTTTTCGAAGGCAATGCGCGCGATCGGGTCCGTCGGAGCGCCTTCTTCCGGGGTGAGCAGGAAGCGTTCGTGATCGATGCCGAGCGATGCAATGCCGCAGGCTGCGACGCTTTCGGGTTCCAGAACATTGGTCGCATCGAAGCGTCCGCCCAGGCCGACTTCCACGACGCAGGCATCGGCGGGGACGCGGGCGAATTCGGAGAATGCTGCGGCGATCGTGACTTCGAAAAAGCTGGGGCCGAGATCTTCGCCTGCATCGAGCACCTCGGCGAGCAGTTCGGCCAGCCGATCGTCATCGATCAGCGTTCCTGCGAGACGGATGCGTTCGTTGTACCGCACAAGGTGCGGGCTCGTAGTAACATGGACCGTATGTCCCTGTTCCTCGAGCATTGCGCGCAGGAAGGCGCAGGTCGACCCCTTGCCGTTGGTTCCGGCGACATGGAAGACGGGCGGCAGGCGGTGGTGCGGGTTGCCGAGCCTGTCCAGGAGCGCGCGTATCGTATCGAGTCCAAGCCTGCCTTCGGGAATGGACAGCGCGCCCAGCCGGTCCAGCTGTCGCTGTACTGCCGGACTGTCGGAGCGGGCGAAGTCCCGCATGCCGTGCCTCAGGCAGCCTTGGCCGGGGTGAGGTAATCGAGCAGGGTCGCCAGCGTTGCTTTGAGGTCGCGGCGATGGACCACCATGTCCACCATGCCATGCTTGTGCAGATATTCGGCGCGCTGGAAGCCATCGGGCAACTGTTCGCGGATCGTGTCCTGAATGACGCGCTGCCCGGCAAAGCCGATCAGTGCGCCCGGTTCGGCAATATGGATATCGCCGAGCATGGCGTAGCTAGCCGTCACGCCGCCGGTAGTCGGATCGGTAAGCACCACGATATAGGGCAAGCCGGCTTCCTTCAGGCGGCGTGTCATCACGGTCGCCTTGGGCATTTGCATGAGCGAGAGAATGCCTTCCTGCATGCGAGCGCCGCCAGCAGCGGTGACGACGATATAGGGGCAGCGCCGGGTAAGCGCGCGTTCCGCACCCTGGCAGAAGGCGGTGCCTACGGCCATGCCCATGGATCCGCCCATGAAGCCGAAATCCTGCACCCCGACCACCGCGGGCTTGCCATCGATCGCACCCGAGCCGACGAGGAAGGCGTCCTTGTGCGGGCTCTTGGCGCGCGCCTTTTTCAGGCGGTCGGTGTATTTTGCCGTGTCGCGGAACTTGAGAGGATCTTCCTTCACATCGGGGATCGGAAGAACTTCGAAGCCTTCATCCATCAACTGGCGCAGGCGTTCGTCCGCGCCGATGCGACCATGGTGATCGCAGCGCGGGCAGACATAGGCATTGTCTTCGTATTCCTGCGCGAACACCATCTGCTGACAGCTGGGGCATTTGACCCACAGATCCTTGTCGGTGCTGCGCTTGGACAGCGAGGTGATCGAATTGCGGACGCGGGTGAACCAGTTCATAGTTGAAGCCTATAGTCCTGTTGCAGCAAAGCTCAAATAGTCGGCAGAATACCTAGGAAAATCAAATTGCTCTATGCCGGGCGGGTTGATCGTATCCGGACGGAAGAGTGGTCGGACCCGCTCAGCGGGCCGAACGAACAGCGCCGGCGAGCTTCGATGTCAGTTCGCGCAGATGGGCCGGAGCATCGGCCCCGTGTTCGGCCACGAGTTCGACCAGTGCCGAGCCGACCACGACGCCATCTGCCACGCGCGCGATTTCGCCGGCCTGTTCGGGCGTGCGGACGCCGAAGCCGACAGCGACCGGAATGTCGGTGGCCTGCTTGATGCGGGCGACATTGGCTTCGATCGATTCGATCGCTGCCTGCTGCATGCCGGTGATGCCTGCGACCGCGACGTAATAGAGGAAGCCTTCGGACCCTTGGACCACGGCGGGAAGGCGACGGTCGTCGGTTGTCGGTGTGGCGAGGCGAATGGGGGCAATCCCGGCATCGCGCAGGGAAGGGCCGAGCGCATCGTCTTCCTCTGGCGGGATATCGACGCAGATCACGCCATCGACGCCTGCGTTCATGGCGGCAGAGGCGAACCATTCCGGTCCGCGCCGGACCATCGGATTGGCATAACCCATCAGTACGAGCGGAACGTCGGGATGGCGCTGGCGAAAGCCGCTTGCGATCGAGAGGACATCGGCCGTGGTGGTGCCTTTGCCGAGCGAACGGATGTTCGCCGCCTGGATGGCCGGGCCATCGGCCATGGGATCGGTGAAGGGCATCCCCAGCTCGATCACATCGGCCCCGCCCGCGACCAGCGCGTCGAGATTGGCGGCGGTGTCGCCGTCACCGGCGGTCAGAAAGCAGACCAGCGCAGGGTGAGACTTGGCGAAGGCAGCGGAGAGGCGATTCGAGGCGTTCATGGTGTCAGGTTCGTTCATCTAGCTTGGTAGAAGTCTGAGACATGGACCGGGTGTTACACAGTCCAAGGGAGAAAAAACTGGCTGGCGCCATCAGGGCGTATCCGGGTTCGCACTGCAAGGAACGATTAGACGTCATCAAAGCCCCATCGCATGAATGCAGTCGTGTAGGACAGCCTGCATGAGGGGGTATGCGTAAACCATCACGAGGCACCTCCATCGTTCGGAGCGAGGGCTAGATCTCCACCCCGAGCTTTTCCGCCACGGTGAAGATGTCCTTGTCGCCGCGGCCGCACAGGTTGGCGAGGATCACGCTGTCCTTGGGCATGGTCTTGGCACGCTTGGCGACTGCAGCGATGGCATGGCTGGGCTCGAGCGCAGGAATGATGCCTTCGGTCCGGCACAGGAGCTGGAACGCGTCAAGTGCCTCGTCATCTGTGATGGCGGTGTATTCGACGCGTTCCATTTCTTTCAGCCAGGCATGTTCGGGTCCGATGCCGGGATAGTCGAGACCGGCGCTGATCGAGTGGCCTTCGGTGATCTGGCCGTCATCGTCCTGCAGCAGGTAGGTCTTGTTGCCGTGGAGCACACCGGGGAACCCGCCAAGCAGCGATGCTGCATGCTGATCCCCGTCGAGGCCGTAACCGGCCGCTTCGACGCCGAGCATCTTTACATCCGGATCGTCGAGGAAGGGGTGGAACAGGCCGAGCGCATTGGAGCCGCCGCCGATGGCTGCCACGAGCAGATCGGGCAGGCGATCGATGCGCGACAGCATCTGTGCGCGCGCTTCCTTGCCGATCACGCTCTGAAAATCGCGGACCATTTCCGGATAGGGATGGGGTCCGGCAGCCGTGCCGATGATGTAGAAGGTGTCGTGGACATTCGCGACCCAATCCCGAAGCCCTTCGTTCATCGCGTCCTTGAGCGTTGCCGCGCCGCTGGTGACGGGTACGACTTCAGCGCCGAGCAGCTTCATGCGGAACACATTGGGCTGCTGCCGGGCCACGTCGGTCGCGCCCATATAGATCACGCAAGGCAGGCCGAAGCGTGCGCAGACGGTAGCCGTGGCGACGCCGTGCTGGCCGGCGCCGGTTTCGGCGATAATGCGGGTCTTGCCCATGCGCATCGCAAGCAGGATCTGCCCGATGCAATTGTTGATCTTGTGCGCGCCGGTGTGATTGAGCTCGTCGCGCTTGAACCAGACCTGCGCGCCGCCGAGCGCTTCTGTCAGCCGTTCCGCGAAATAAAGCGGGGAAGGACGGCCGACATAGTGTTCGAGCAGATCGTCGAACTGGGACTTAAAGCTCGAGTCAGCTTGAGCTTTGCGATATTCGCGTTCGAGATCGAGGATCAGCGGCATCAGCGTTTCGGCGACATAACGGCCGCCGTAATCGCCGAAGTGGCCACGTTCATCGGGCTGATTGCGGAAGGAGTTTGCGTGTTCGGTCATACAGACCGCGCCGCTTTGCAGAAGGCGGCAATCTTGTCCATGTCCTTCACACCCGGAGCGCTTTCGACGCCGCTGGACGTATCCACCAGCGGGGCACCGGTTGCAGCGATCGCACCCCCGACATTCGTGGGCGACAAACCGCCGGCAAGACCCCAGGGCAGCGACATCCTGATGCCGGAAAGGAGCGTCCAGTCGAAGCGTAGCCCCATCCCACCGGGCAGCTGAGCGTCCTTCGGTGTCTTGGCATCGAACAGGATGAAGTCGGCCGCGTGGGTATAAGCCTGAGCGCTGACGACATCGCTGGCGGTGGCCACCGGGATGACTTTCCAGACAGGGAGACCGAACTGCGCCCTGACGGCAGCGCTGCGCGCGGGAGATTCGTCGCCGTGCAACTGCACCGCGTCGAGTTTCGCGGCCGATATGGCATCGCGCAAGGCGTCGTCGTCCGGATCGACGAACACGCCGACCTTGGTAATGCGCGACCCGGCGCGCGCGGCGAGCGCCGATGCTTCGACAAGGCCGAGATGGCGAGGGCTGGGCGGAAAGAAATTGAAGCCGACGTGGTCAGCCTGCGCAACGAGGACAGCGTCGAGCGTTTCGGGCGTGGAAATCCCGCAGATCTTGATTGTGGCTGCCATGAAACGCGCCGTTACAGCGTGGCTTCGATATCGCGCGCGGCCCGCGCAGGATCGTCCGCACGGCTGATCGGTCGCCCGATCACCAGCACGCTGGCACCGTGATCACGCGCCTGGCGCGGTGTGACGACGCGTTTCTGATCGCCGACCGCGCTTCCGGCAGGGCGCAGGCCGGGTACGACGAAGAAGCCGTCCCGCCACTGGTCATGGACCGCTTTCACTTCCTGCCCCGAACACACGATCCCGTCGAGGCCTGCATCGTTGGCAAGCTGTGCGAGGCGCATGACCTGGTCATGCGCGCTGCCTTCGATGCCGGTGCGTGCGAGATCGCGTTCGTCCATGCTGGTCAGCATGGTCACAGCGACGACCCTGGTATTTTCGCCAGCTGCAGCCTTGGCATCTTCCATCATAGCGCGGCCACCGCCTGCATGAACGGTGACGATCGCCGGTTCGAGCACGTGGATCGCCTGCATGGCGCCTGCGACGGTATTGGGAATATCGTGCAGCTTGAGATCGAGGAAGATGGGCAGGCCGAGCTGCCCGATCATGTGCACGCCATGCGCGCCATGCGCACAGAAGAATTCCAGCCCGAGCTTGATCCCGCCAACGTGTCCCTTGACCTTGTTAACGAGGTCGATCCCGTCGTTCAGTTGCGGGACGTCGAGTGCGAGATAGATCGGATTGGACATCAGGGCTTCGTCGGTTCGGGATCGACCGGATTGGCGGGCGGGGGTGCAAAATCGTCGCGCGGCGGCGATACCGGCGGGGTGGCCGTCGGCGTGGGAGTAGCGGCTGGCGCGGACATCTTGTGCGTGGCCGTTTCAAGCGCAGCTATCCGCCGCCTGGCGCGCCATGCGCTGGCGCGGTGGAGCAACCACATGGGCAAAAGGCCCAGCAGGAAGGACACGATGACAAGCGCCGGCAGCTTGGTTTCCAGCACCAAGTTCGACCAGATTTGAACTTCGACCGATTTCCAGTTGAAGAAACTGAATGCCAGCAGCGAAAACAGCAGCAGGACCCAAACGATAGTACGCACGATCTGCATCGGGATCTCCCCTAATTGGCTATGCAAGCCTTGCTAGGCTGCAAGCGCGCGCTCGTCTAGCCGAACACGCGTTCGAAGATCGTGTCGACATGCTTGAAGTGGTATTCGAGGTCGAACCGTTCTTCCAGCTGTTCGGCGCTGAGCGCTGCGGTGACTTCCTCATCCTGCTTGAGCAGATCGAGCAGCATCAGCCTGCCGTCCGATTCCCAGACCTTCATCGCGTTACGCTGGACGAGGCGATAGGCATCTTCGCGGCTGACGCCGTTCTGGGTGAGCGCGAGCAAGACGCGCTGCGAATGGATGAGGCCGCCCATGCGGTCCATGTTGGCCTGCATGCGTTCGGGGTAGATCAGCAGCTTGTCGATCACGCCGGTGAGGCGGGCGAGGGCGAAATCGAGCGTGATGCAGGCGTCCGGGCCAATGAAGCGTTCGACCGAGGAATGCGAAATATCGCGCTCGTGCCACAGGGCCACATTCTCGAGCGCGGGCAGGGCATAGGCGCGGATCATGCGGGCCTGACCTGTGAGGTTTTCAGTCAGGATCGGGTTGCGCTTGTGCGGCATGGCGCTCGACCCCTTCTGGCCGGGCGAGAAATATTCTTCCGCCTCCAGCACTTCGGTGCGCTGAAGATGCCGAATTTCGACCGCCAGCCGTTCGATAGACCCGGCGATGACGGCGAGCGTGGAAAAGAACATGGCATGGCGATCGCGCGGGATGACTTGGGTCGACACGGGCTCGACCGACAGGCCGAGCTTATCGGCGACATGTTCTTCGACCTGGGGATCGATATTGGCAAAGGTGCCGACCGCACCAGAGATGGCGCAGGTGGCGATTTCTTCGCGCGCAGCGAGCAGGCGCCGGCGGCAACGGTCGAATTCGGCATAGGCTTGCGCCAGCTTGAGGCCGAAGGTCACCGGCTCGGCATGGATGCCGTGGCTGCGCCCAATGGTCGGTGTGTATTTGTGTTCTTCCGCACGACGCTGGATTGCCGAAAGCAGCGCGTCGAGATTGGCCAGCAGAATATCGGCCGAGCGGGCAAGCTGCACAGCCAGCGTGGTGTCGAGGACATCGCTACTGGTCATGCCCTGGTGCATGAACCGCGCCTCCTCGCCCACGTTTTCCGCCACCCAGGTGAGGAAGGCGATCACGTCATGCTTGGTCACGGCCTCGATCGCGTCGATCGCTTCGACGTCGATCTTGGGGTTGGTGGCCCACCAGTCCCACAGGGCCTTGGCCGCGCTTGCCGGAACAACGCCGAGTTCGCCGAGCTTTTCGGTCGCATGCGCTTCGATTTCGAACCAGATGCGATATCTGGCTTCCGGCTCCCACAGGGCGGTCATTTCGGGGCGGGCGTAGCGGGGGACCATGGTGAACTCCGGAGTTGGCGGCTGTTTGCGCAGCGCGCTAGGCAAGGCGGCGGCCCGTGGCAAGGCGCAGGCGCACGCTTATTACGCTTCTTATAAGCGGATCGGTCAGATCAGACCCTTGGCACGCAGCGAGACGTGGCCACTGCGACCAACGATTACATGGTCGTGTACGGTAACGCCGAGCAGGCGACCGGCTTCTGCGATCCGGGCGGTGATGGCGATGTCCGCCCGGCTCGGTTCGGGATTTCCGCTGGGATGATTATGCACGAGGATCAGCGCGGTTGCGCCGATGTCGAACGCCTTGCGGATGACTTCACGCGGGTGAATGGCCGCTTCATCGATCGACCCTTCGGCGAAGTGGTGGTCAAGGATGAGGCGGTTTTGCGCGTTGAGATAAAGGACGCGCACCCGTTCGTGGTTGAGATGGGCCATGTCGACAGCGAGATAGTCCAGCAGAGCCTGCCAGCTGCCCAGTACCGGCTTGTCCTGCACCGCGCCGCGCGCCATCCTCCTGGTCGCGAGGCTGACGGCATGAAGCGCGGCCACGCTCGCTTCGCCCATGCCCTTGACCTGCTTCAAAGCCTGCGGATCTGCAGCCAGAACAGCGGCGAACGACCCGAATTGGGCGATCAGGTTCTTGGCCAGCGGCTTGGTGTCGCCCTGCCTTATCGCTGAGAACAAGAGGAATTCGAGCAGCTCGTAATCGGCGAGCGCTTCGGGCCCGCCGGTAAGCAGTCGATCGCGCAGTCGAGCGCGATGACCGGCACCCGCATGGCCCGCCGAATTATTCGATTCCTCCGGCAACCATTCCCCCATGCACGGCGTTTCGACCACTTGCATTGCCTTTCACGGGCTGCTGGCGCAAGTGGGGTTCGATGGAGCGGGACGCTGACGACAATGCCATGGCGGAGGGCGCCGATTCCATCCGGCGCGCGAGATGGCGCCAGAAACGCTGGGCTATTCCGAGTGTTCTGCTTGCGCTGCTGATCGCTGCAGGGATCGCCGCATGGTTTTCGCGCGAGAGCATTGTCGACGATATCATTCGCGACCAGCTCGAAGCCAACAATATCCCCGCGACGTACACTATCGATCATGTGGGCGGCCAGACGCAGGAACTGTCAAACGTGGTCCTTGGCGATCCGGATGCGCCGGACTTTACCGCCAAGCGAATCATCGTGCAATTGCGCCACCGGCTGGGCGTGCCGGAGATCGGCAGCGTCACCCTGGTCGAGCCGCGTCTTTTCGGAACGTACCGCAATAACGAACTAAGCTTCGGTTCGCTCGACACGCTGATATTTGCGCCGAGCGAGGGTCCGGGCGGGCTTCCCAACCTGAATGTCGCAATACGCGATGGACGTGGGCTGATCGAAACGGATTATGGCCCCGTCGGGCTAAAAATGGTCGGTTCGGGATTGGCCAGCCATGGCTGGGACGGGACGCTTGCTGCGATTGCGCCAAACCTTCGGCTGCCGGGCTGTGAGGCCGGTCGGACCAGCGCGTATGGAAAAATAACCAGCACGTCCGGCGAACCGAAATTCGTCGGCCCGGTGCGGCTCGCTTCTCTGAAATGCGAAGCGCAGGACCTCGATCTGGCCGAATACGAGATGAATCTGACCGTCGAGGCGGACAATCGCCTGCGCAATCCGTCGATCGAGGCACGGATCGAAGGCGGTGACACGCGGTTCGCGGAGAATTCTGCTGCGGCCATCATCGGCACGATTCGCGCGCAGATCCGCGACCAGTCGACCACCGCCCGCTTTTCACTGGCGGCCCGCGGTGTCGAAACGCCGCAGGCACTGGCGGCTGTGCTGACGGCAGATGGACAGCTACGCGCGAACGAAGGGTTCAAGCGCGTGCAGGTCGAGAGCAATCTTGAAGGCAATGGTCTGCGGCTCGGCAGCGACCTGGTCGCGGCAGTCGAGGCGCTGGCGCAAACCGGCGATGGCACGCTGATCGCGCCGCTGACCCGCAAAATGGCGAATGCGTTGCAGGCCGAGACCCGCGGAAGCGCGCTATCCGCCGACCTGCGTATCAGGACAGAACCCGGCACCTATTCCCTGTTCGCGCCAAGGGCAGAGCTGCGCGGCGGCAGCGGTGCGCGGCTGGTTTCCCTATCGCGCGTCGAAATCGCGTCCCGGGGCGGTGAGACGCCGAGGATCGCAGGCAATATCGCGACCGGCGGCGCCAATATGCCGCGCATATCTGGCCGGATGGAGCGAGGCGAGGGCGGCAGTTCGATTTTCCGCCTGGCGATGGAGCGGTACGAAGCAGACGATTCCGCCCTTGCCATCCCGCAGATGACCATCGCCCAGCAAAGCGGCGGCGCGGTTGGATTTTCGGGCCGGGTTCTGGCAAGTGGCAAGCTGCCGGGCGGGGCGGCGACCAACTTGTTGTTACCCGTCGATGGACGCTATGAGGGTGGGAATATCGCCTTGTGGCGCTCGTGCACGGATATCCGGTTCGACCGTCTCGAACTGGCCAATCTTTCATTCGAAAAGCGTGGGCTGACGCTGTGTCCTGCACGGGGCCGGGCAATCGTGAACGCGGGCGCTGACGGAATTCGCATAGCCGCGGGTGCGCCATCGCTCGATCTGCAGGGCCATCTCGGTGAAACCCCGATCCGACTTGCGTCGGGACCGGTCGGCTTTGCCTATCCCGGCGTCATGACGGCTCGTGAAATCGAAGTATCGCTGGGCCCTGTAGAGACGGCCAGCCGCTTCAACGTGTCTGGCCTGGAGGCGAGGTTCGGCGACGATATCGCAGGGACGTTCACGGATGCGGACGTGATGCTGGCGGCCGTGCCAATGGATCTGAACAAGGCCGAGGGGAACTGGCGTTTCGCCGACGGTCGGCTGACAATCAATGGTGCCGACTTCACATTGGTGGACCGCAATGCTTCGCCCCGGTTCGAGCCGCTGATCGCGCGCGATGCCAGGTTGATACTGATCGACAATGTCATCGCCGCGCAGGCACAATTGCGAAATCCCGCAAGCGACCGGCTGGTGACAACCGTGGACATTCGCCACGATTTGCAGAGTGGTACCGGTCGTGCCGATCTCGATGTTCCTGGGCTGCAGCTGGACGACGAGCTTCAGCCGGGCGAGATTTCCCGTCTTGCGCTGGGCGTCATCGCCAACACCAAGGGCATCGTGACCGGCACGGGCCGGATCGACTGGGCACCGAACGGCACCATCAAAAGCACGGGTAGCTTTTCGAGCGATGATCTCGATTTTGCCGCAGCGTTCGGGCCTGTCGAGGGGGCCAGTGGCACGATCGAGTTCGTCGATCTGCTGAATCTGACGACCGCACCGGGCCAGAAGATCCGTGTCGCATCGGTAAATCCCGGCGTGGAGGTCTTTGATGGCGAGGTCGAGTTTCAATTGCGCAATGGCGAGTTGCTGGCGGTTTCCGGGGGCAGTTGGCCCTTCATGGGCGGACAGCTGATCTTGCGCGATGTCGACCTCAATCTGGGGGTCAGCGAAGAGCGCCGTTACCTGTTCGAGATCGTCGGCCTGGATGCGGCCGTGTTCATGACGCAGATGGATCTCGAGAACATATCCGCCACCGGACTTTTCGACGGAACGGTGCCGATCGTGTTCGATGCCGCGGGCAACGGACGAATCGATACCGGCGTGCTGATATCCCGGCCGCCAGGGGGGAACATTTCCTATGTGGGCGATCTGACCTACGAGGATCTTTCGCCCATCGCGAACTTCGCCTTCGATGCACTGAAGAGCCTCGACTACACGCAGATGCGAGTGGTGATGGAAGGCCCCCTGACGGGCGAGATCGTTACGCGGGTGCGGTTCGACGGCGTGAGCCAGGGCAAGGGCGCCAAATCGAACTTCATTACACGGCGACTAGCGGCACTGCCGCTGCAATTCCGTATCAACATCAAGGCGCAGTTCTACCAGCTGATGACCAGCCTGAAATCGCTGTACGATCCGGCCGCAGTACGCGATCCACGCGAACTGGGTCTGCTGTCCGACGACGGAACACGTTTCCTAAGGCGCTCGATCACTGGCGAGGAAGCGCCACCCGAAATCGGTCCGGACGACATCATTCCGGATGAACCCACCATTCAGGAGCAGGAAAGCGAGTGAGGGCTATGAACCATGCCAAATTGACCGGGAGGATGGCTGCCGCCATGCTTGTCACAGTCGCGCTCGGAGGATGCATAACGGTGAATGCGCCCGAAAAGCCGATCGTGATCGAGCTGAACGTCAACATCCGCCAGGAAGTAATCTATCGGCTCGCGGAGGATGCGGGCAATACGATAGAGGACAATGCGGATATCTTCTGATGGGTGACATGATGAACAAGATAACGAAATCGGTTCTCGCGGCAGCAGCCGTGGCTACGGCATTCGGTGGGTTCGCAGCGCCAGCTTTCGCGCAGCGCGACCCTGCCTATGCCGCTGCCCGCGCGGATGGCGAGATCGGCGAGAAGATGGATGGCTATCTCGGCATCGTGGGTGCGGAAACGCCCGCGCTGCGCAAGATCGTCAACGACATCAATATAAAGCGCCGGGCCGTTTATTCGGATCGGGCCAAGGCGAACAATGCGACGCTCGAGGAATATGCGCTGACGGCTGGTTGCCAGGCGATCCTGGCCACCAAGCCGGGCGAGAAATACCAGGCGCCGAACGGCAGCTGGGAAACACGCGGTGCGGGCGCTCCGCAACGCGATCCGCGCTGCCCGTAGGATTCGGACCTCGCACTCTTTCACGGCCTCTTGCTCCAGATACGGGAGCGAGAGGCTTTTTTGCGACACGACGGCTCTTTCCGGACCTTCCTCGTGTTGACTCGCCACACCCCCCCTTCTAAGGGGGCGGCGCCCTTGGCGGGCAAGTCCCTGCGCGTGCCGCGCAACCCCCTTCAAAGGAGCAAGGCATGAGCGACGACAAACCCGCACGGGAACCAATCGAGGAGGACGCGCGGATCGATGCGCTGGAAAAGCGGCTTGCAGCCGCCCAGCAGCGCGAAGAACAGCGTAACCTTCCCAAGGCTTCCGGGGCCGATGCGAACTATCGCAGCGGTAACCGGGTTCTTGCGGATCTTCTCGGGGGGCTTCTTGGTGGTGCGGTCATCGGTTATGCCATCGGGTATTTCACGGGGACCAATCCATGGGGTCTGTTGGTCGGCCTGTTCCTCGGAATAGTGGTCGCCTTCAGGAACATTATCCGTGCGGCAAACCAGCGCCCCGAAGAATGATCCCGTCGTGGGGCTTCCGGGGCGTTAGTTACAGGATCTAGGGACTAGTAGAGACGTGGTAGCCGAGCAGGCCAAAGTCGATCCGATGCATCAGTTCACCATCGAACCGCTCGCCGGTTCGGGTGGCTGGGAAATCGCCGGCTACAACATCGCCTTCACCAATTCCGCGCTGTGGATGCTGATCACCACCGTGGTGCTCTTCATCTTCGTGCTGGGTGGCATGAAGCGCGAGCTGGTGCCCGGGCGCTGGCAGATGACGGTGGAAACCTTCACCGGTTTCATCGACAATATGCTGGAAGCCAATATCGGTAAGGCGGGCCGCAAATATGTGCCCTATGTCTTCAGCCTCTTCATGTTCATCCTCTTCGCCAACATCCTCGGTCTGATGCCGCTGGGCGTGATCGGGCTGCACCCGTTCACCTTTACCAGCCACTTCACCGTGACCGGCGTGCTCGCGATCATCAGCTTTGCGATCGTCCTGCTGGTTGGTTTCTGGAAGCACGGCCTCCATTTCTTCAGCCTGTTCGTGCCGCATGGCACGCCGCTGCCGATGATCCCGATCATCGCGCCGATCGAGTTCATCTCGTTCATGGTGCGCCCGTTCAGCCTGGGCCTGCGTCTGTTCGTGGCCATGATGGCCGGACACGTTTTGCTCGAAGTCTTGTCGAGCTTCGTGATCGACGGTACCAACGCGGGTATCCTGTGGAGCGGCGTCGTCGGCTTGCCGAGCTTCCTTCTCATGATTGGAATCTGTGCGCTGGAACTGCTGGTTGCAGGCATCCAGGCCTATGTCTTCGCTCTTCTGACGTCGCTGTACATCAACGACGCCGAGAACCTTCACTAGTCTTCAATTAATCAATCTGATTTCCCAAAGGAGTTTGTCATGGAAATGGAAGCTGCAAAGCTCATCGGTGCTGGCCTCGCTGCAATCGGTGCCGGTATGGCTGCGATTGGCGTTGGTAACGTCTTCGGTTCGTTCCTCGAAAGCGCTCTGCGCAATCCGGGTGCTGCCGACGGCCAGCAGGGCCGCCTGTTCATCGGCTTCGCCGCTGCCGAACTTCTCGGCCTGCTGGCGTTCGTCGTTGCCATGATCCTGATCTTCGTCGCTTAATCGACGCAATCGGATTTGAGCCGGTCGGGATAACCCCGGCCGGCCCACGAATTTTCGTACCCGCCTTTCGAGAGCTGCAATGCCCCAGATAGCACAGCTTGCCGAAACATGGTCCAGCCAGGTCTTCTGGTTATTGGTCTTCTTCGGCATAACCTTCTTCGTCATCGGCCGCGGCATGGTGCCCAAGGTGATGGAAACCGTCGCCCAGCGCGATGGCCAGATCGCTGCAGACCTTGCCGCCGCAAAGGCTGCTCGTGATGCAGCCGACGCAGAAGAAGAAGCGTGGCGGGTTCGTGAGAACGAGAACCGCGCAGCTGCGCAGGCAATCGTCGCCAAGGCCAAGGATGAGGCAGCCGCCAAATCCGAGAGCAAGTTGAAAGCGGCTCAGTCGCGCCTCGACAAGAAGCTGGCCGAAGCCGAAACCCGCATTGCCGAAGCCCGCACTGCCGCGCTGACCGAGGTTGAATCGGTTGCCGTCGAGGCTGCGCAGGATATCGTGGCACGCCTGGCCGGTGCCAAGGTGACCAAGCCTGCAGCCGCCAAGGCCGTCAAGGAGGCGATGAACCATGGCTAATGTCGCCCCGGAAGTATTCGCCACCGAATCTGCCGACACCTTCGTCGAGGCGGGGCATGGCGGTGCACCGACGCATTCCGAACCCGAACTGTTCGGACTCGCGCCGTTTCAGATCGTTTCGGTCGCGATGTTCGTCCTGCTGCTGATCGCGTTTTTCGGCGCGAAGGTACACAAGTCCATCGGCAGTGGGCTGGACGGCAAGATCGCCGCCATCAAGGAGCAGCTCGACGAGGCGAAACAACTTCGCGCCGAAGCCGAAACGCTGCGCCAGGAATATGCGGACAAGATCGCCGGCGCCGAAAAGGACGCTGAAGCCATGCTCGCCAACGCGCAGCATGAGGCGGATGCCCTTCTCGAGAAGGCCGAAGCCGACAGCAAGGCAATGGTCGAGCGCCGTAAGCGGATGGCGGAAGACAAGATCTCCGCTGCCGAGCGCGAGGCAGTGGAAGATGTGCGCAATCGTGCCGTCAACGCTGCTACGGCCGCAAGCCGCAAGCTGATCGCAGAAAAGCACGACGCCGAAGCGGACAAGGCATTGGCTGACAAGGTCATCGCGGGCATCTGAGCCGCGAACGAACCTGTCTGAGAATATTCGAGAGGGCGGTCCGTGGGGCCGCCCTTTTCGATTCAGGGTTCGAGGACGAGCTTGCCGATGATTTCGCCGCGTTGCATCGTTTCGAATGCTTCGCGCCAGGAGGTGAGTGGTAGTCTACGGTCGATATGAGGCACTATACGCCCTTCCTGCGCCAGACGATCGATTGCGTCTGCAATTCGTGCGCCGCGGTCGGGAAAGCGGCGCGCATATTCGCCTGCGCGTACACCGGCGACCGAGAAGCCCTTGATCAATGGAATGTTAACGGCAATTTCCGGAATGCGGCCGGAAACGAAGCCGATCACGAGAAGCTTTCCACCAAAGGTCACGCAGCGCGTACTTTCGTCGAAGACATCCCCGCCGATGGGATCAAAGACCAGATCGCACAGGCGGCCATCGGTGATTTCCGCAACGTCTTCCCTGAAGCGACCGGTATTGCAGATCGCTGCGTGGGGTTTGGCAATCGTGTGTAGTTGCTCGAGCTTGTCCGCTCTGCGAGTTGCGGCGATGACTTGCGCTCCCATCGCGCGAGCAAGGTCGCACGCCGCAAGACCCACGCCGCCGCTGGCCCCGTGGACGAGAACGGTCTGTCCGGCCCGCAGTCCGCCGATTTCGATGAGGGCCACATATGCGGTTTGGTAAGCGGCTCCCATTGCGGCCGCGCTCGCGAAATCCAGACCGGCGGGAATGGTTCGGAGCGAGGTTGCGGGGAGGGCGGCATATTCGGCAAACGCCCCCGTCTTGGCACCGCCGCGCACTTTGTCGCCCGGCCTGAGCCCACTCGCTTTCGGTGCTTCGACGACTTCGCCGGCCATTTCGAGCCCGGACACGAACGGCACGTCGGGTTTGAATTGGTATTTGCCCTGCGTCATCAGCAGGTCTGGGTAATTCAGCGAAGCGGCGCGCACGCGTATCAGGATATCCCCTTGGGGCCTCTCGATTTCGGCGAGTTCGACACCTGACAGATCGGGTGAAAGATGGCGAACCAGAACAGCCTTCATCACGTCAGGCCGCACTGTCGCTATGACCGACCCGGGCCCTGACTGTAGCGATGAGTTCGTCGATCGAGCTGACCTGTTCGATATCGTAATGTTCCGCGGTGATGTCGACATTGCCCTTTCGCCAGAAGCCATCGGGGCAATACAGGATGACCTTGCCGCTTTGCGCGTGAAGGCCAAGTTCCATCAAGCTCACGGGACTTTTGGTCCCTGGCGCGAGGTACATCACGATGATGTCGGCATTATCGAGTGCGTGGAGCTCCCATTCGACCTGCCTGCGAAATTCCGGATTGTCGGCGCTAGGAAGCCAGGCTGGGTCCCAGTCTGCTCTGCGCGGATTCAGCAATACGACCGGGGCCAGCTGAAGTGCCTCAATGATCTCGCTCTGCCAATCGCGCGCTTCGCCCATGTCGATGCTACCGCCGAGAAACACGCGCAAACGACCGTCGGCTTCCGGCAACGGATTGGGTGACGTGACGACGGTGGATGTCGATTGCGGCGCAGCTGAAAGGGGCTCGCTCCCGATCCCGATAGATCCGCAAATCAGGGCGGACACCGCCGCCAGCTGAAGCAAATTCATTGTCAGAAATTATCCTTCGCCGCACGTAGCGCAGCGAAAGTTTCGGATGGGCTGTTTCCGCCCCAGCGGTCGCGCATATAGGCCTTGTCTGCGCGGAGAAAGGGATTGGTTTCCAGTTCGCGCGACAGGATGGTGGGCACTGTCGGTTCGCCCTTTGCGCGCTTTTCATCGATGCGGTTCGCGTAGAGTTTCAGTTCGGTGTTGTCCGGATCGGCATGCAGCGCGAATTTGGCATTGGCTTGCGTGTACTCATGCGCGCAATACAGCATGGTGTTGTCGGGCAGCTGGCGGATACGGTCGAGGCTGTTCCAGAACTGTTCGGGTTCGCCTTCGAACATGCGGCCGCAGCCAAGGGCGAAGACGCTGTCGCCTACGAAGGCCATGTCTGCCTCTGCCAGATAAAATGCGATGTGTCCGTTGGTATGGCCGGACACGTCGATTACGCGGGCCGTCCAGTCGCCCAGGGATGCGCTGTCGCCGTTACCGACGATGCGATCGATCGGGCTGAGCTTCTCAACCTCTTGAGGTGCAGTGATGGTCGCACCGGTCGCTTCGACGATCGTCTTGTTGCCACCGGCGTGATCGGGGTGCCAGTGGGTGTTCCAGATCTGGGTTATCTTCCAACCCCTGGCGTCCGCCTGTTTCAGATATTCCGCGCCATCGGGCGTATCGATCGCGGCGGTTTCCCCGCTGGCGGGATCGTGGAGGAGGTATCCGTAATTATCGGACAGGCACGGGAATTGATGAACTTCGAGCATGACGCCAATGTAGTTTGCCTTGGCGCCATAGGAAAGGCCCGCCTGCTCGAGTGAGCGGGCGGGCCTTTCTGATTACCTTGAGAAAGGAGAGAAGAGCTTAGTCTTCCTTCTTCTTCAGCGCTTCGCCGAGGATGTCGCCGAGCGAGGCACCCGAATCCGACGAACCGAACTGTGCAACAGCTTCCTTCTCTTCGGCGATCTGACGCGCCTTGATCGAGAAGTTGGGCTTCTTCGAGCGATCGAAGCCGGTGACCATTGCGTCGACCTTGCCGCCAACCTGGAAGCGGTCGGGGCGCTGTTCGTCGCGGTCGCGGCCGAGGTCGCTACGCTTGATGAAGCCGGTCGCGCCGTCTTCGCCAACCTGAACTTCGAGGCCGCCATCGCGGACTTCGAGAACGGTGACAGTGACGGTTTCGCCCTTGCGCAGGCTGCCCGAGGCACCTGCTTCGGTCGGCGCACCCTTTTCGAGCTGCTTCATGCCGAGGCTGATGCGTTCCTTGTCGGTGTCGACATCGAGAACGACGGCTTCGACCTGCTCGCCCTTGCGGTGCAGGGCGAGGGCGTCTTCACCCGAGATGCCCCATGCGATGTCCGACATATGAACCATGCCGTCGACATCGCCATCGAGGCCGATGAACAGGCCGAATTCGGTGGCGTTCTTGACTTCGCCTTCGACCTTCGAGCCAACCGGATGCTTCTCGGCGAACTCTTCCCACGGGTTGCGCTGGGCCTGCTTGAGGCCGAGGCTGATGCGACGCTTTTCGCTGTCGACTTCCAGGACCATGACTTCGACTTCCTGCGAGGTCGAGACGATCTTGCCCGGGTGGACGTTCTTCTTGGTCCAGCTCATTTCCGAAACGTGGACCAGGCCTTCGATGCCCGGTTCGATTTCGACGAACGCGCCGTATTCGGTGATGTTGGTGACGGTGCCCGTCATCTTCATGCCGATCGGGTACTTGGCGGCAACGCCATCCCACGGATCGCTTTCGAGCTGCTTCATGCCGAGGCTGATGCGCTGCGTATCTTCGTTGATGCGGATGATCTGGACGGTCACGGTCTGGCCGATTTCGATCATTTCGCTCGGGTGGTTGACCCGCTTGTAGCTCATGTCGGTGACGTGCAGCAGGCCGTCGATACCGCCGAGGTCGACGAAGGCACCGTAATCGGTGATGTTCTTCACGACGCCGTCGATCACTTCGCCTTCGGCCAGCTTGTCGATCAGTTCGCTGCGCTGTTCGGCGCGGGTTTCTTCGAGAACCGCACGGCGCGAAACGACGATGTTACCGCGGCGGCGGTCCATCTTGAGGATCTGGAAGGGCTGCGCCATGTCCATGAGCGGGGTGACGTCGCGCACGGGGCGGATGTCGACCTGCGAGCCGGGCAGGAAGGCCACGGCGCCGTCGAGGTCGACGGTGAAGCCACCCTTGACGCGGCCGAAGATGCGGCCTTCGACGCGCTTGCCTTCGCCGAATTCGCTTTCGAGCTTGTCCCAGGCGGCTTCGCGGCGGGCGCGGTCGCGGCTGAGCATTGCTTCGCCTTCGGCGTTTTCAACGCGATCGACGAACACTTCGACTTCGTCACCGACGCCGGGCGCGGTTTCGGTTTCGGAGCGCTGGAATTCCTTGAGATCGACGCGGCCTTCGCTTTTCAGGCCGACATCGATGTGTGCCATACCGTTTTCGATGGCGGTGACGGTGCCCTTAACGACGCGGCCTTCAAAGCCTTCGTCGCCGGCGCCGCCGAGCTGCTCGTCGAGCATTTTCGCGAAATCATCGCGAGTGGGATTGGCTGCAGTTGCCATATGTGAGTAGTCCTAACGTTCGTTTTGCTACCGGCCACCGGTTTTCCCGGGGTCTTTACCCGTCTCTGCGCACCATTACGCAGGCCAACGGGGCAAGAGGCCGAATACCGCGCGGGGCCGAATGCCTTCGCACGGGTCCTTCAATCGACAGATTGCATGAACGGGCGCGCGCCTAGGCGAAACCCGTCGTAAAAGCAAGCGAATTGCAACGCCGCGACCGAGACATGGACCGCCTGTTACACCGTCCAAGGGGCAATAATATCGTGCGGGTGGCGAAGTGGCGGTGGGCTGGGCTGGAAAGGTTCGACAGAAGGCGGAGGTACGAGGCAGGCGTGCCACCGTAATGGGTGTGTAGGAAAGCCCTAGTTTGCGCCCGTCGCCTGTTTCACCGCCTCTATCGCTGCCGAAATTGCTTCGTCCCTGTCGAGGGCGCTGGTGTCGATCACCATCGCATCCTCGGCCGGAACCAGCGGAGCGACTGCCCGGCTGCGATCGCGTTCGTCACGCCGGCGGAGATCGTCCTGAATTTCCAGCAACGTAACGCCGGCGCCCCGTTCCCGCATTTCGAGGAAGCGGCGCTGCGCGCGGGCTTCCACGCTGGCGGTTACGAATAATTTCGCTTCCGCTTCCGGTGCGATGACCGTGCCGATATCGCGCCCGTCGAGGACAGCGCCGCCAGCCTGTTCGGCGAATTTGCGCTGGCGGTCGAACAGGGCCTGGCGCACCGGCGGATGGACCGAGACGCGGCTTGCCAGGCCGCCGGTTTCTTCGTCGCGTAGTTGCGGGTCGTTCAGGAGCGTATCGGGAAAGGCGCAGCCCGCCAGGGCGTCCCCGCCGTCGTCGGGATCGCCCCCATCGAGGAACACCTGTCTGCCGACCGCACGGTAAAGAAGGCCGGTATCGAGATGGGGCAGGCCGAAATGCGCGGCGAGTGCCTTGGCAATCGTGCCCTTGCCGGAAGCGGTCGGCCCGTCGACGGCGATAATCATGTCTGCGTCCTGCGGGAGCGGAGCGCCTTGGCAAGACCCCAGATCGCAATTGCGGCCCAGAATCCTTCGAGAACAAGGCTGGGCCAGTTGGTATGGATTAGCAGCGAAACGGTCAAAAGGGCCGCGCCCGCAAGATTGGTACCGTGAAGAATATAGGGATTTGGGTCTTCCTTCCACGTGAGATAGCCATAGGCGCCGATAATGCAGGCCATGCCCACAAAGCCCACCGCAGTATAGATGTCGATATCGATCATGAGGACGCAGCGTCCAGCAGCGCGGTGAAATTAGGGAAGCTGGTGGCGATTGGTTCCACATCGTCGATTTCGACACCGTCACTGCTGACGAGTCCGGCTATTGCCATGCTCATGGCGATGCGGTGATCGAGATGCGTTTCAACCTTCGCATTGGCGGTCCCGCGAAGAGGCAAGCCGCCGCTGCCTTCTATCATGAGGCCATCGTCGCGTTCTTCCACGTTCACGCCGGATGCCGAGAGCGCGGTGGCCATGGCCGAAAGGCGGTCACTTTCCTTGACACGCAATTCGTCGAGCCCGCTCGTGACGGTCCTACCGCTGGCCATGGCGGCTGCGACGAACAGGATAGGGAATTCATCGATCATGCTGGGCGCGAGGGCGGGATCGACGTCGATCCCCTTGAGAGCAGTGTGGCGCGTGCGAAGATCGGCGACCGGTTCGCCGCCGACGTCGCGTTCGTCCAGCTTCTCTATATCTGCGCCCATCTGTTCGAGGACGGTAAATATGCCGCTTCGGGTCGGGTTGAGACCGACATTCTCGATGACCAGATCGCTGCCTGGTACCAGGGTGGCGGCAACGGCGAAGAAGGCAGCCGAAGACGGGTCGCCGGGGACGGTGATGTCGCAAGGGTGAAGGTCGGCGGGGCCGTGGATGCGGACCACTCGTTTGCCGTCCACCTCTTCGACGGTCAGTTCCGCACCGAACCCGCGCAGCATGCGTTCGGTGTGATCGCGCGTCGGGACCGGTTCGATCACTGTGGTGGTACCCGGCGTGTTGAGACCGGCGAGGAGAACCGCGCTCTTTACCTGAGCGCTGGCGACCGGCAGTTCGTAGGTGATGGGCACGGCCGGCTCCATCCCTTCCATCATCAGGGGGAGTGTGCCGCCGGGCGAAGCCGTAAAACTGGCCCCCATGGTCGAGAGCGGGTCGATGACCCTGCCCATGGGCCGTTTCGAAAGACTAGCGTCGCCTGTGAAAGCTGCGGTGATGCCATGGCTTGCCACCAAGCCCATCAGAAGTCTGGTCGATGTGCCGGAATTGCCCATGTCCAGCGCCTGTTCCGGCTGCAGCAGTCCCCCGACGCCAACCCCGTCGACGACCCAATCGTCACCATCACGGTTGATCGTTGCGCCCATTGCGCGCAGGGCCGCGGCGGTGGCAAGAACGTCTTCGCCCTCGAGCAGTCCGGAAATGCGGCTGCGCCCGATGGCCAGTGCTCCGAACATCAAGGAGCGGTGACTGATCGACTTGTCGCCGGGCACACGGATGCGTCCGGTCAGGGGGGCTGAGGGCAGAAAGCGGTGAGCGGTCACGAATGGGTATCCATATGAAGGCGGCGCTTTGACAGCGCACATGCGTTCTGGCAAGGCGCGCGCGCTGTTGATTCCTGCCCGGCAGGTACCCATCAATACAATTACGAATTCATGGCCCTGCGGCGCAATGCCGGGGGCGGCAAAGCCAAGGATTACACATGGTCAAACCTGAATGGGGCACCAAGCGGACATGCCCGAACTGTGGCACCCGCTTCTACGATCTGAACAAGGAAGATCCCGTCACCTGCATCGAATGCGGTGAAGAATGGACGCCGGAACCGGTGCTCAAGTCCAAGCAGCCGATTCTAGCCGAAGAAGAAGCCAAGAAGAAGAAGGACGCCGAAGCAGATAGCGATCTGGGCGGCGATGACGATGGCGATCTGGATATCGATATCGACGAGGACGACGATTCTCCCGATAACGAAGTCGATCTCGGCGGCGACGACGATCTCGGCGTCGAGACGAAGTCGAAGGGTGACGACGACGACGTCGACGAGAGCTGATTTTTCTCTTGCGTTGCGCGGGGCGGCCTCATAAAGGGCTGCCTCCGCAAGGCTGGCGCGCCTCCCAGGGTGCGCCGTATGAAATGGCTCGGGGCCTTAGCTCAGCTGGGAGAGCGCTACAATGGCATTGTAGAGGTCAGCGGTTCGATCCCGCTAGGCTCCACCATTTCCGGATTTTCCGCCAGTCGGCAGATCCGTGTTCGAGTTTGATGGTAGCTTGCCGTGGCAACGGCGCCGGCTTGCTTCCACCACACCCGGGCAATAGTTTGGGTTTCATCGGGGAATTCCCCACGCTGGCCGACGAGTTCTCGTCCGCCGGCGTTTTTCGCGTTTATTCGGTCCGGCAACGGTTCGATGAGGAGTAACAGGCATGTTCGACAATCTGTCCGACCGCCTAGGTAATGTCTTCGATCGCCTGAAAGGGCGCGGAGCGCTGTCGGAAAACGACGTGCGCGAAGCGATGCGCGAGATTCGCATCGCCCTGCTCGAAGCCGATGTCGCATTGCCGGTTGTTCGGCGCTTCATCGATGCGGTGACCGAAAAGGCGATCGGTTCGGAAGTCCTGAAGTCGGTTACGCCCGGTCAACAGGTCGTCAAGATCGTCGACGACGAACTCACTGCCATGCTTGGTGGGGGCGAAGATGCCGACCCCAAGGACCGCGAACTGAATTTCGCTGCCAAGCCCCCGGTCGTCATCATGATGGTGGGCCTGCAGGGCTCGGGTAAGACGACGACGACGGCCAAGCTCGGCAAGCTGATCAAGGCCAAGCACGGCAAGAAGGCGCTGATGGCGTCGCTCGACGTGAACCGTCCTGCCGCGCAGGAACAGCTCAAGGTGCTGGGCGAGCAGGTTGACGTGGCCACGCTGCCGATCATCGAAGGTCAGCAGCCGGTCGACATCGCTCGCCGCGCAATGGAAAGTGCCAAGCTGCAGTCGGCCGATGTGCTGCTGCTCGATACTGCGGGCCGTCTGCATGTCGACGAAGCGCTGATGGCCGAGATGAAGGCCATCGCCAGCGTCTCCACGCCGACCGAAGTCCTGCTGGTCGTCGACAGCCTTACCGGTCAGGACGCCGTCAACGTTGCTCAGAGCTTCACCGGCGAAGTGCCGCTGACCGGCGTGGTGCTGACCCGGATGGACGGCGATGCGCGCGGCGGTGCGGCGCTGTCGATGCGTTACGTAACCGGCAAGCCGATCAAGTTTGCAGGTACGGGCGAGAAACTCGACGCGATCGAGGCATTCGACCCCAAGCGCGTGGCGAGCCGCATCCTCGGTATGGGCGATGTCGTATCGCTGGTCGAGCGGGCTGCCGAAACCATCAAGCAGGACGAGGCCGAAGCGCTCGCAAAGAAGATGGCGCAGGGCAAGTTCGACCTGGAGGACCTGCGCATGCAGCTTCGTCAGATGCAGAACATGGGCGGCCTCGGCATGCTGGCCGGCATGTTGCCGGGCATGAAGAAGGCCAAGGCGGCAATGGCGGCGTCCAATATGGACGACCGGGTATTGCTGCACATGGATGCGATCATCGGATCGATGACGCCGAAGGAAAGAAAGCGCCCCGAATTGCTGAATGCCAAACGCAAGAAGCGTGTGGCGGCAGGTTCCGGAACGCAGGTGCAGGACGTCAACAAGGTGCTGAAGATGCACCAGGAGATGTCACGCGCAATGAAGCAGATCAAGAAGATGGGCGGTCTCAAGGGCCTCGGCGCGCTGTTCGGCGGCGGGGGCATGGGGGCAGCGATGCCCGGGCTCGGCGGTCCGGGCGGCATGCCCGGCATGGGTGGTGCAAAGGGTCCCGGTGTGGATCCGAGCACGCTTCCGCCGGACCTGCAGGACCTTCTCAAAAAGAAATAATTTCAGACGTTTACATTCGAAAGGTAATATCAAATGGCAGTTGCAATCCGTCTTTCGCGTGGTGGTGCCAAGAAGCGCCCCTACTATCGTATCGTGGTTTCGGACTCGCGTTCGGCACGTGACGGCAAGTATCTCGAGCAGATCGGCACCTACAACCCGATGCTGCCGAAGGATTCGGGCGAGCGCGTGAAGCTCAACGAAGACCGTGCCCGTCACTGGCTGTCGGTCGGTGCGCAGCCTTCGGACCGCGTCCATCGCTTCCTCGATGCCGCCGGTATCCTGGAGCGTGCAGCGCGCAACAACCCCAAGAAGGGTGAACCGGGCGAAGCCGCCAAGGAACGCGCCGAAGAAAAGGCCGCCAAGATCGCTGAAGCCGAAGAAGCCAAGAAGGCTGCCGAGGAAGAAGCCAAGACCGCTGCCGAAGCTCCGGCTGAAGAAGCTGCTGCTGAAGAAGCTCCCGCCGAGGAAGCTGCAGCGGAAGAAGCACCGGCTGACGAAGCCGCTGAAAACAAGGGCGAGTAATCGCATCCATGTCGGACAAGCCCGTCACGCTCGCAGCCGTAACCGGCGCGCATGGTGTGGCGGGCGAAGTCCGTCTGAAGCTGTTCGGCGAGGGCGTGGACGCGCTCAAACCGCATAAGCGCTTCAACGAGGGCGCGCTGACCCTCGTAAAAATTCGCAGCGACAACAAGGGCGGTGCCATTGCGCGCTTTGCCGAGGTCATGGATCGGACTTCGGCCGAGCAGCTGCGTGGCACTGCCCTGTCTGTTTCTCGGGAGGTCTTGCCGGACCTTGAGGAAGACGAATTCTATTTTTCGGATTTGATCGATCTCGCGGTGGTCACGGAAGCAGGCGAGCCCGTCGGCCGCGTGTGTGCGGTCGAGAATTACGGCGCAACGGACATCATCGAGATCGAGAAGGCCGATGGCGCAAAGTTCATGGTGCCGCTGACCAAGCAGGCTGTCCCCGGTTGGGACGATGCCCGTCTTACGCTCAACGCCGATTTCGTGGATTAACGCCTGATCGGCTTCTGATCGGCCAAATGATTGCGGATCGTGGTCGCCGCAACGCCGGCCTGACCCATGGCGTGGCTGATCTGGTCGAGACCGAGCACGACATCGCCGGCTGCGAACAGGCCGGGCACGCTGGTTTCCATGTGATCGCCGACGAGAATGCAGTCCCCTTCGCTGACATCTGCCCCGCAGGATCGGGCGAGACCCGAGCGAACGACCGAACCGAGTGCCGGATAGACGGAATCGAATTCCAGCCATCCTTGGGCGGTTTCGACTGCCAGCTTGTCACCCCTGATTTCAAAGGCGCCGCAAGGCCCTGCCACCCGCACGATGCCGGCATCCTCCAGCGCGCTGGAACAGGCATCCGAGAGGTCGTGATCGCCATGCGGCGAGATCAGCGTAAGATCGGTAGTGTAGCCACGTAAAAACTGTGCCTCCGCCGTGCCATGATCGCTAGTGCCGATCACACCGACGCGCTTGTCGGTAACCTCGTAGCCATCGCAGACCGGGCAATAGCGCAGAAGCCCCCTTGCCAGTGCTTCCCGATGAAGTTGATCGTCGATCCCCTGCGGCCGGTTGTTTACAACGCCTGTGGCCAACAGGACCGTGCGGGCTCTGTACTCTTCATCATCGCAGGAAACGATGAAGCAGTCGGTGTCTTTCGCCAGATCGGTAACGCGTTTGGGTTCACGCAAAGCCCCATGCTTTGCCGCCTGTTCGCGCATTCGGTCGAGCAGGTCTTCGCCATGGATACCGTCTGGAAAACCCGCATGGTTGTGGCTGGTCGGTATCCAACTCGCGCGACTGGTGCCGCAATCGAACATGCGGATGGCAAGGTGAAAGCGTGCCAGATAGATCGCGGCGGTGAGCCCGGCAGGCCCGGCCCCCACGATAATGCAATCGTCGATTTGGTCGGTCATCCGCAAGTAAACGCCGGGATGGCAAAGCTGTGCCCGGCGGGCTATCGGGCGCAGCATGACATTTGCGGCCACCATTCTCACCCTCTATCCCGAGATGTTTCCTGGCCCCCTGGGTATCAGCCTCGCCGGTCGGGCTCTGGAACGTGGAGACTGGTCCTGCGAAACGGTGCAGATCCGCGACTTTGCGAAAGACAGGCACAGGACGGTCGATGATACGCCAGCCGGGGGCGGGGCAGGGATGGTATTGAAGCCCGATGTTATCGGCGCTGCTCTTGCCAGCGTGGGCGAGGGCAGGCCGGTCCTCGCCATGACGCCGCGCGGCAAGCCGATCAGTCAGGCGCGCATCCGCGAGATCGCGGAGGGCCCCGGCGTCGCTGTACTGTGCGGCAGGTTCGAAGGCTTCGACGAGCGGATTTTCGAAGCTTTCCCGCAGGTCGAAGAGGTCAGCCTGGCCGATATCGTCCTCTCGGGCGGAGAACCGGCCGCGCTCGCCATACTCGACGCTTGCATTCGCTTGCTCCCCGGCGTAATGGGCGCGCCCGATAGCGGAGTCGAAGAGAGCTACGAAAACGGCCTCATCGAATACCCGCAGTATACCCGACCTCAGGAATGGGAAGGGCGCACGATCCCTGAAGTGCTGCGATCGGGGGATCATGCGAAGATCGCTGCTTGGCGCAAGGCAAGGAGCGAAGACGATACACGGTTACGCAGGCCGGACCTTTGGGAGCGTTATAGTGACGCTCGGGACCGATCTGCCTCTGGCGCGCGGCGAAAAGACTAAGGATATGGTTCGATGAACCTCATTCAGCAGCTCGAGGCCGAAGCCGTCGAGAACCTGGGAAAAGACATTCCGGCATTCCGTGCCGGTGACACCGTTCGCGTTGGCGTGAAGGTTATCGAAGGCACGCGCGAACGCGTCCAGATGTTCGAAGGCGTCGTGATCGCCCGTTCGAACCGCTCGATCAACAGCAATTTCACTGTCCGCAAGATGAGCTTCGGTGAAGGCGTGGAACGTGTGTTCCCGCTCTATTCGCCGATCGTCGACAGCATCACCGTCGTTCGTCGCGGTATCGTGCGTCGCGCCAAGCTGTACTATCTGCGTGGCCGTACCGGTAAGCGCGCTCGTATCGCCGAGCGTCGCGACAACGCCCCGAAGGCGTAAGCAGACACGAGTTTCTCCACGCGAGAGATCGAAGGGCGGCTTCCCGATAGGTAAGCCGCCCTTTTTCGTGCGTTCAGCAAGCAGACTTACCGGAGATCCGGAACAATAGGGTATGGGTTTGCGGGCCGCTTGCGCTTGCGCGCGGGCTTGTCCATCAAGCATCGCATTGATGGAGGAAAAGAAATTGCGTCATCTGACCCTCGCAGCCGCACTGTCTTTGAGCACATGTCTGTCTGCGCCCCTTGCTGCCCAATCGACGGAGACCGCGCCCATGGAGCTGACTTTCGAACGTGTCTTCGCCTCGCCAGGCCTCGATGGGCCGACGCCGCGGGCGGTCAAGCTTTCGCCGGACGGGCGCTACCTGAGCGTGCTGCGCAACCGCGAAGATGACCGCGAGCGCTACGATCTGTGGGCTTTCGATCGCGAAGCGGGACAGTGGGCGATGCTGGTCGACAGCAAGGCGCTGGGCAGCGGACGGGAGCTGTCCGAAGACGAGAAGATGCAGCGCGAGCGCGCGCGCGTCGGCAATCTGAAGGGCATTATCGATTATCAATGGACCGAAGATGGTACGGGCGTGCTGGTCCCGCTCGACGGTGACCTCTATCTTGCGCGCCTGGGCGGCGATGTGGTGCGGCTGACGGATACCGAGGAAAGTGAACTCAATCCGGCGCTCAGTAGTAAGGGGCGTTACGTCTCCTTCGTGCGGGATCGCCAGCTCTGGGTTGGCGAGGTAGGCGCCGATGCGCAGCCGATCACCCCGAAAGAGGGCGAAGCGATCCGCTGGGGTGAGGCTGAGTTCGTCGCTCAGGAAGAAATGAGCCGCCACACCGGATATTGGTGGAGCCCGGATGACCGACGGGTCGCCGTGGAACGGTTCGACGAAAGCATGGTCGGCATCGTTACGCGCGCCGCCATCGGGGCGACCGGGACAAAGGTGTTCGATCAGCGGTACCCGGTCGCAGGCAGCCAGAATGCCAAGGTCGAACTCTTTGTCATGAACCCCGATGGGGGCGACCGGGTCGAGGTCGACTTGCGCACCAACCAGTCACCCGACTATTACAATGCCAAAGATCCCGACGATTTCTATCTGGCACGGGTGGACTGGGCGCCCGATGGCCGGGCGCTGTACGTGCAGCGCCAGAACAGACAGCAGACATGGATGGATGTGCTGAAGGTGGACCCTTCCACTGGAGCGAGCGAGATCGTGCTGCAGGAAGAAGCATCGCAGGCCCATTCAGGCAAAGGATACTGGATCAACCTGTCCGACAATTACCGCATTCTCGATAGCGGGGATCTGATCTGGTGGTCCGAACGCGATGGCTTCGGACATTTGTATCGATATCTCGGTGACGAAGGATGGCGCGGCTATCAGCGACTGACCAAGGGTAATTTCGTTGTCACCAAGCTGGTGGGCGTGAACGAACAGGATGGGCGCTTGTTCTACCTTGCGACCAGCGAAGACGACCCGCTTGAACAGCATGTCTATGCTCTCGAGCTCGATGCGGAAGGCCCAGCGACGGCCCGGCGTCTGACGGAGCCCGGCTTCATGCATACGGCTAAGATGGATGCGAAGGGGCAGACGTTGCTGATCACCCGTTCCAGCGACAATTCCCCGCCGCAGACCTATATTGCCGATGAGCAGGGCAACCGCCTTGCCTGGGTCGAGGAAAATGCGCTCGATTCCGATCATCCCTATGCGCCATATCTCGCCAGCCATAGGCCGGTGGAATACGGCACCATCGAGGCCGATGATGGTACTCCGCTTTACTGGGAAATGGTCACACCGGAACTGGAGCCGGGCAAACGGTATCCGGTCTATTTCTACCATTATGGCGGGCCGGGGCCGCAGGTCGTGAACAAGGGTTGGGATGGCGCGCTGCGGCAGGCGATCGTCGACAAGGGCTATATCTGGTTCGCGCTCGACAATCGCGGCAGCGCCAATCGCGGCGTCGCTTTCGAACAGCCGATCTATCGTGCGATGGGCGGCGTCGAGGTGCGGGACCAGAAGGCGGGGGCGGAGTACCTCAAGACACTGGATTTCGTGGACCCGGACAAGATCGCCATCGATGGCTGGTCCTACGGCGGATATATGACCCTAAAGCAGTTGCAGGCCGATCCAGGTCTCTACGCTGCAGGCATCAGCGGCGCGCCCGTGACCCGCTGGGAACTGTACGACACCCATTACACCGAGCGGTTCATGGGAACGCCCCAGGCGGATGCGCAAGCCTACGAGCTTTCCAGTGCCATCCCGGATGCGACCAAGGTCACCGATCCCCTGCTGATCATTCACGGCATGGCGGACGACAATGTCGTTTTCGAAAATGCGACCGAAGTGATTTCTGCCATGCAGGAAGCGAATGTGCCCTTCGAGATGATGCTCTATCCCGGTTACACGCACCGCGTTTCGGGCGAGAAAATCTCGCCCCATCGGTACAATACGGTTTTCCGGTTTCTCGAGCAGAATGGCGTGACGCCGCCGGAATGACCTGACCACATGCGCTCGGATCGCACCGACCTCGTCTGATCTTTAGGCCCCGCAATCGAATGTGCGCTTGCGGGCATGGAGGTAATCGCTATCTCGACGGCGCACTCATAGTGGAGACGTTGAATTGGGTTATCGTGTTGCCGTAGTCGGCGCGACCGGAAATGTCGGGCGTGAAATGATGATGGTGCTCGCCGAGCGCGAGTTTCCGATTGACGAGATCGCTGCCGTCGCCTCGAGCCGTTCGCACGGGTCGGAGGTCGAATTCGGCGATACCGGCAAGATGCTCAAATGCCAGAACATCGAGCATTTCGACTGGTCTGGCTGGGACATCGCCCTCTTCGCAGCCGGTAGCGGCCCGGCGAAAGACTATGCGCCCAAGGCCGCCGCCGCCGGCTGCATCGTGATCGACAACAGCTCGCTGTACCGGATGGATCCGGACGTTCCGCTGATCGTGCCCGAGGTCAATCCCGAAGCGATCCACGACTACAAGAAGCGCAACATCATCGCCAACCCGAACTGCTCGACCGCGCAGCTGGTCGTGGCGCTGAAGCCTTTGCACGATGCGGCGACGATCAAGCGGGTGATCGTTTCGACGTACCAGTCGGTCTCCGGCGCGGGCAAGGCAGGGATGGATGAACTGTTCCAGCAGAGCCGCGCCATCTTCGTCGGCGATCAGATCGAGCCGGTGAAATTCACAAAGCAGATCGCCTTCAACGTCATTCCGCATATCGATGTCTTCATGGACGATGGTTCGACCAAGGAAGAATGGAAGATGATGGTCGAGACCAAGAAAATCCTCGATCCGAAGATCAAGCTGAACGCGACATGCGTGCGCGTGCCGGTCTTCGTCGGCCATTCCGAAGCGGTGAATATCGAGTTCGAAAACGAGCTCTCCGCCGAACAGGCGCAGGAAATCCTGCGCGAGGCGCCGGGCATCATGCTGATCGACAAGCGAGAGGACGAGGGATACGTCACCCCGGTAGAAAGTGCTGGAGATAGCGCAACTTACGTCAGCCGTGTGCGTGACGATCCGACCGTCGATAACGGCATCACCCTGTGGTGCGTATCGGACAATCTGCGCAAGGGCGCGGCGCTCAATGCCGTGCAGATCGCGGAGCTGCTGGGGCGCGAATGTCTGAAGAAGGGATGATCCGGAAGGGCGCACTGTTCGCCCTGCCGCTGGCGCTTGCAGCCTGCGGTCAGCAAGAGGGCGCGGACGGGGAGAAAGCCGCGGATTCCGCGCCTCTTGAGGCGTCACTGGCCGATGCGAAGATCGTGGTCGATGCCAACGGAGTGGGTGCGAAAGGCGACCCGATGCGCTTCGGAACACTGCGAACGGATGTCGATCATACGCTTGAATCGGCGTTCGGCAGTGCGCCGAACACCACCCGAAACGACGAATGCGGCGCCGGACAGATGGAATTCAGCCAGTTCGGGCCGCTCCAGGTCGGCTATCAGGACGACAAGCTGGCGGGCTGGTTCCTGGGCAAGGGGCAAGGGGTGGTTACGTCGGATGGCGTGGCACCCGGTGTCACGAGCCTGGAGAGCCTCAAGCTGGAACGTCAGGTGCAGGAACTCGACACGACGCTCGACGGCGAATTCCAGTACACCAGCGCCGATTACGGCACGATCACAGGCTTTGCCGACCCCGATGGGACCATCACCGGCCTGGCGGCCGGCGTGACCTGTTTCTTCCGCTGATCATTCGCCCGGCGGGGGCATGGGTCCCTTCGCCGGTTTCGGCTTGCGCATGATGAAGGCCAAGGGAACCGCAGCCAGCGTGATCCACATCATCATCCAGAAATCGTCGATATAGGCGACCATTGCCGCCTGCCGGTTCGCTTCCAGATCGAGCATGCTGAGCGCGACTTGGCCGAGGTTCTGATACCGGTCGACCGTACTGACATCGATCATGCTCGACACGGAGGCACCGGTGACGTTCGAGGCGATGTCGGAATGGGCGATCTGGATGTTGCGCGCCAGCATGACCGTGGTCAGCGAAATGCCTGCCGAGGCGCCGAGCGAGCGGAACAGGTTCAGTAGGCTCGACCCGTCCGTCCTCAGACGCGGGGGGAGGGTACCAAACGCGCTGACGTTGAGCGGAATGAAGACCAGCCCCATGCCGAGGCCCTGAACCAGGCCGGAGGCGACGATATGGAACTGATCGACGCCCAGGGACCATTGCGCCATTTCGTAAAGAGACAGCGCGCAGATGAGGAAGCCGGTCGCCACGACAGGCCGGGAATCGATGCCGCGGCGCATGGCCATGCCGGCGAACTGCATCGAGATGAGCACCCCGATACCGCGCGGCATGAGGACAAGCCCCGTGTCGATTACATCATAGCCCATCAATTGCTGCAGCATCGGCGGGAGTAGCGCCATGGTGGCGAACATGACCACGCCGATGGCCAGCATGAAGCCCATGGCGATCGCGAAGTTGCGGTCGAGAAACAGCGCACGGTCGAACAGGCCGTCCTTTGCGGTGCCCAGATGGATGACCGCCATCCAGGCGGCGGAGATGAACAGGAAGGTCCAGAGCCAGATTTCGTAGCTGTCGTACCAGTCGAGCGTCTGCCCGCGATCCAGCAGCATCTGGAAGCTTGCCAGCGCCACACCGAGAAGGATGAAGCCGGTGAGATCGAACTTGCGCTTCACCGTTTCGCGGGTGGGCAGCTGGGATATCAGGATGGCGAGGCTGAGGATGCCGACAGGCAGGTTGACGTAGAACACCCAGCGCCAGTTGGCCTGTTCCGTCAGCCAGCCGCCTAGAACGGGCCCCAGGATGGGGCCGATCATGATCCCCATGCCCCACAGCGCCATCATCTGCGCGTGTTTGCTCGGCTTGTTGGTG
Source organism: Qipengyuania pacifica (assembly GCF_019711555.1). Lineage (NCBI taxonomy): Bacteria > Pseudomonadati > Pseudomonadota > Alphaproteobacteria > Sphingomonadales > Erythrobacteraceae > Qipengyuania > Qipengyuania pacifica. Next base: position 203,661 of record NZ_JAIGNQ010000003.1, read on the forward strand.
TCGAGCATGAAGGCTTGGCTGAGCGGGGCGATGAAGGCGCCGGTCACGCCCTGCAAGGCGCGGAACAGAACCATCTCTTCCAGATTCTGCGCCATGCCGCACAGCATGGATGACATGATAAAGCCTGCAACGGAGAGAATGAACAGCCGACGCCCGCCCACACGATCGGCCAGCCAGCCGGTTATCGGCAAAGCCACCGCGCTGGCGATGATGTAGCTGGTGAGGACCCAGGTGATCGTTTCCGTCGTCGCACCCAGCGCGGTGCGCATGTGCGGAATGGCGACGTTGGCAATGGTCGTGTCGAGCACCTGCAGCAGCGATGCCGCCATGATGCCGACGATCAGTATCCCCGGATTGGCTACCGGAAGCTGCGCGACATCGTGCGCCGGTTCCGGCGCCGTCGCGGCGGCGGATCCCGCAGGGGCGGCGCGACTAGCCATGAATCAGTGCTTCTTGCCGTCGGTGAAGACGGTGACTTCGGTAGAGAGTCCGGCGATGAGCGGGCGAGCGCTCTTTTCGTCGATGGCGATGCGCACGGGCACGCGCTGCGTCACCTTCACCCAGTTGCCAGTGGCATTCTGCGCTGGGATCACCGAGAATTCGTTACCCGTACCGGCACCGATCGATTCCACATGGCCTCTGAGCTTGAGGCCGGGATAGGCATCGAAATGCACTTCTGCCGGCTGGCCGACCTGCATGTCTGCCAGGTCGGTTTCCTTGAAGTTGGCTTCGATATAGCTGGTGCCATCCCCGACAAGCGTGAGGACGGGCAGCCCCTGAACGACCTGCTGGCCGAGTTGCAGGCGATCGGCCTGAGCGATGCGCCCGGCAGACGGCGCGCGCACTTCGGTCCGGCTGAGAGATAGTTCGGCAACGGCCTTTTCGGCCTGGGCGGCGGCAACCTGCGGGTTTTCCCCTGGAACCGCGCTACCCGTAGCGAGCTTGGCGCGGGCGGCTTCCTGACGGGCGAGAGCCTGACGCAGAGCTTCCCTGGCCTGATTGACACGGTGCTGCGCCGCATCGTGATCCGCCTTGGTCACGAAGCCACGTTTGTAGAGAGCATCATTCCGTTCGAAATCGGACTGTGCGAAGGCGATGTCTTCGCGCGCTGCGGAAATGTCGGCACCTGACAGGTCGGACGAATTCGACAGGGCAGTGACATTGGCCTGCGCCCCGGCGATGGCGGCATTGGCCTGTGCGATCTGCAGCTTGTACGGTTCGGGATCGATGCGGAACAGCAGATCGCCTGCATTCACGGTATCGCCTTCGCCAACGAATATCTCGACGATTTCGCCGCCGACCTGTGCGCTGACTGCGACCTTGTCCTGCTGGATGTAGGCGTTGTCGGTCGTCACCTTGCCCTGCAGAGAGAGCCAGTAGACGCCGCCGGCGATGAGCAGCAGCAGCGGCACGCTGAGCATCAACAGCAGGCGACGCTTGTTCCGCTTGGGTGCGGGAGCTTCGGTTTCGACCACGGTTTCGGTTTCGTCCACGGGTTCGACCGGGATCTGGGGATCGGCCTCAGACATTTACGACATTCCTGTATTCACGTTCGGCCGACAGATTGGCCGATATTTTGCCAAGCAGTTCCGCGAGCAGATCCTGCTCCCGCGAAGTGAGCCCTTCGGCCATATCTTCGACCAGAGCGTTCACGATGGCGCGCAGGGGTTCGACGATTTCACGGCTCTTGTCGGTAAGGTGCAGCAGGCGAGCGCGCCTGTCGTTCGGATCGGCGACGCGTTCCACCCACCCGGCTTCTTCCATCCGGTCGACGATGCGGGTCAGTGTGATCGGTTCGACTTCGATCCGTTCCGCATAGAAAGCCTGATTATTGTCCGGGAATTTGACGAGGCTGAGCATGAGGCGCGCCTGCACGGCGGTAAGCCCGAGATCGCGAACCCGTTCGTCGAACGTCTTGCGAAGCAGGCGGCCGCTGTCGGACAGAAGATAGCCGATGTTGTTTTCCATGCGCGGCGATATAATAACATAGCTTATTATTGCAAGTTGCAATTAAAGCAAACGGTATGGCAAGCAAGGCAATCGAGGGTTAGGGTTGCAGGATGACGCTGACCGCCGATCTCTATTTCAGCTTCCGGTCCCCTTACAGCTATCTGTCTGTGGGCCGCTATCGCGCGATGAGCGAGAATTTCAATCTCACTTTAGCTTTAAGGCCGGTCTATCCCCTTGCCATCAGGCAGCCTGACTTCTTCGAGAAGAACCACTCCAACTGGCTGAGCTATACGATCCGCGACATGATGCGGGTGGCGCAGTTCCATGACATTCCTTTCGGAGCGCCGCGGCCCGATCCGATCGTGCAGAACCCCGCAACGCGCGAAATTGCCGCAGAGCAGCCCTACATCCGCCGTGTGACCCGCATGGGCCAAGCGGCAGCGCGGAAAGGCAGGGGCATCGCCTTTGCCCACGAGGCAGGACAATTGATCTGGGGCGGACAGCCGGACTGGCACGAGGGAGACCACCTTGCCCGCGCTCTGGAACGTGCCGGGCTGGATGCGGGGGAAATCGAGGCCGAAGTGAACGATCAGCCCGAAGCGCTCGACGCGGAAATAGCCGCCAATCAGGATGCGCTTGAAAAGTCCGGCCATTGGGGTGTGCCGACACTGGTCTTCGAAGGCGAACCGTTCTTCGGCCAGGATCGTATAGAAATGGCGCAATGGCGAATGGAACAAAGAGGGCTGACGAGGCGATGAGCGACAAGAAGGCAATGACGGGCGGCTGCCAGTGCGGCGCCGTGCGGTACACTGCGCAAGTCGATGTGACGCAGGCCTATCTGTGCCATTGCCGCATGTGCCAGCGGGCCACGGGCGGCGTATCGATCGCCTTCATCGGTCTGCCCAAATCCGACATGAGCTGGGAGAGCGGGCCCGACTGGTATGAAAGTTCGCCCATTGCCCGCAGGCCGTTTTGCAGCAAGTGCGGCACGCCCCTGGGTTTTGTCTTCAACGAGGGCGAGAATATGGACATTACCGTTGGCAGTCTGGACGAACCCTATGGGATCGAACCGCACTGGCATTTCGCATCGGAGAAGATTCACGAAGCCTGGATCGACACGTCCGGGCTCAAGCGGATGCCCCTGAGCGAACATGCGGCGCTTAGCCAACGATGGATCGACGCAACCGGAGCAGTGCCCGAATGAATACCGAATATTTCGAAAGTTTCGACGGCACGCGGCTTGCCATGCATCGTCATGGAGAGGGCAGGCCCTTCGTCCTGCTGCATGGCCTGTTTTCCAGCGCGCAGATGAACTGGATCAAGTGGGACCACCACGAAGCCATCGCGGAAAAAGGGTACGAGGTCATCATGCTCGATTTCCGGGTTCACGGTGACAGCGACGCACCGCAGGATCCGGACAAATATCCCACCAATGTTCTGGTGCGCGATGTAGCGGCGCTGGTCGATCATCTGGCGTTGGAGGATTACGACCTCGGCGGATTTTCGCTGGGCGCCCGCACATCACTGCATGCAACCGCACATGGCGTCTTGCAGCCCGCGCATCTGGTGGTGGGCGGAATGGGAACGGCGGGGCTTGGCGAATGGCACCGGCGCGCGGCAAAGTTTCGCCGGGTGATCGAGAAGTTCGATGAAATCCCGCGCGGCGATCCGGACTATTTTTCCATGCAGTTCCTGAAGTCTCAAGGGGTCGACCGGGTGGCCGCGCGGCTGCTGCTCGACACCATGCCCGATCTGGATCTGGCGCTGCTCGCCAATATCACCATGCCCACGCTGGTGGTGTGCGGCGACGAGGACCGCGACAACGGTTCGGCCGAAGAGCTTGCCGGGCTGCTTCCCAACGCCGAATATGTCGAAGTACCGGGCACCCACATGGGCAGCGTGACCAAGGCCGAGCTGGGCGAAGCGATCGCGGGATGGCTGGCCAAGACCGCTTGATTAAGCGTGGCGGCAGGTGCAATCCGGTAGCCGATGTAACTTGTATCTCCCCAAGAGGATCGACACGATGAAATTGCTTTGTACCTCGCTCGCGGCCCTGGCCATCGCTTCGGCCGCTCCTGCTGCGGCCCAGAATGCTGCACCCGCGGCTGCAACTGCCGATGCCGCCTACCCGATGACGCCGCAGGGCGCCGCCGACTGGGTGGCCATGGTCGAGAACGAGATGGGCGATTTCGGCGTCGAATACGCGCGGGTGTCGTGGGTGAATTCCACCTATATCACGCCGGACACCGATGCGCTGGCCGCGAAATACGGAGCGCAGGCCACCGAAATGTCGGTCCGCTATGCCAATGAAGCGGCCAAATACGCACAGGTACAGGGCCTCGACGCCGACGTGGCGCGCAAGCTCGACATCCTGCGCAACGGCATCGTGATGCCGGCCCCTGTCCGCGACGGTGCTGCGACCGAACTCAACGAGATCGCCACCAGTCTCAACAGCCAGTACGGCAAGGGCAAGGGCACGCTGGACGGGCAGGAAATCAGCGGCAGCGATATCGAAGCCGAAATGGGCAACCTCGAGCGTACGCCCGAAGAATATGCCGAAATGTGGACCAGTTGGCACGACAATGTCGGCGCGCCGATGCGCGACGATTACCTGCGCATGACGGCGATCGCCAACGAAGGCGCCAAGGAACTGGGCTTTGCGGATCTGGGCGCGATGTGGCGTTCCAACTACGACATGGACCCCGACCAGTTCGCCGCCGAAACCGAGCGCATGTGGCAGGAAGTGAAGCCGCTTTACATGGCGCTGCACACCTATGTCCGCAGCAAGCTCAACGAGAAATACGGCGATGCGGTGCAGCCCGCCACGGGCCCGATCCGCGCCGATCTGCTCGGCAATATGTGGGCGCAGGAATGGGGCAATATCTACCCGCTGGTCGCCCCGGCAGGTGCGGGCGATATCGGTTACGATCTGACCGAACTGATCGAGCAGAAGGGTCTGGACGAAATCCAGATGGTCCGCACTGGCGAACAGTTCTTCTCGTCGCTCGGCTTTGCGCCGCTGCCGGGCACGTTCTGGGAACGCAGCCAGTTCGTAAAGCCCCGCGACCGCGAAGTGGTGTGCCATGCCAGCGCCTGGGACGTCGACAATGTGGACGATCTGCGCATCAAGATGTGCATCAAGAAGAACGCCGACGATTTCGTGACCATCCATCACGAGCTCGGCCACAACTATTACCAGCGCGCCTATAACAAGCAGGATTATCTGTACCTCAACGGCGCCAACGACGGCTTCCACGAAGCCATCGGCGACATGGTCGCGCTGTCGATCACGCCCGAATATCTGGTGCAGATCGATATGCTCCAGCCGAACCAGGTGCCGGGCACGGACAAGGACATCGGCCTGCTGCTGCGGCAGGCGATGGACAAGGTTGCCTTCCTGCCGTTCGGCCTGATGGTCGACCGGTATCGCTGGGGCCTGTTCGACGGATCGATCCCCGCCGGCGAACTCAACAAAGGCTGGAACGACCTGCGGCTCGAATACCAGGGTATCGTCCCGCCGGTCGCACGCGACGAGACGAAATTCGATGCGGGCGCGAAATATCACGTGCCGGGCAATGTGCCTTACACCCGCTATTTCCTCGCGCGGATCCTGCAGTTCCAGTTCTTCAAGGCTGCCTGCGATCAGGCCGGATGGGATGGGCCGCTGCATCGCTGCTCGTTCTACGGCAACGAGGAAGTGGGCAAGAACCTCAACGCCATGCTCGAAATGGGTGCCAGCAAGCCGTGGCCCGATGCGCTCGAAGCCTTCACCGGCGAGCGTCAGATGAGCGGCGAAGCGATGGTCGAATACTTCGCCCCGCTCAAGGCGTGGCTGGACGAACAGAACGCAGGCAAGACCGAAGGGTGGTAAGCCGCTTTGCCCTATTGCTGACCCTCCCGCTCGCGGTCGCCTGTGCGCCCGTGGCGGGAGGCGGCGATGCCCTATCGTCGCCAGCTCCCGATGCCGAAGGCGCGCTGTTCGTTGCCGGCAAGTTCGGCAACACGCTGTCCAAAGTCGATCTGGCAAGCGGCGAGGCGGTGAAGACCGTCGACAGCTGCGCCAATCCGCACGAGCTGGCAACCTCGCCCGACGAGAAGCATGTCGCACTGGCCTGTTACGGCGGGCAGACGGTGGATATCTTCAGCACCACTGACCTCTCGCGCGTGGCGAGTATCGATCTGGGCGAAAATGCGCGCCCCCACGGGATCGTGTGGCACGCCAATGGCGATCTTTATGCAACGGCAGAAGGCCGCAAATCGGTATTCTGGATCCGCGATCCACTGGGCGAAGCGGAAACATTCGAATTCGGTTCGGGTCAGGAGGGCACGCACATGCTCGCCGTCGCGCCCGATGGATTGCACGCGTGGACCACAAATCTGGGCTCCCGGACGGTCAGCCTCATCGATCTGAAGACTCGCCGTGCACCGCAATCGGTCGAGGTGGGCGAGGAACCGGAAGGGATCTGGCTGTCCGACGACGGCGATACGCTGTGGGTCTCGGCTCGCGGGTCAAACGCCGCATTCAAACTCGATCCGCGAACGCTGGAAGTGCGGCAGCGAATCGAAACCGGCAATTTCCCCTTGCGGATCACCGTGCGACCGCAGGGTGATTACGCGGTGACGTCCAACCTGTCCGATGGCGGATTGAGCGTTATCGACATAGCCACCGGAAAGGTCGTGCGCAATATAAAGGTGTCGGGGCCCGATCAGGCGGAGGCGAAGACCCAGGTGACGATCCTGTTCTCACCGAACGGCGAGCGCATCTATGTGGCTGAGACCATGGCCAACACCATAGCCGAAGTCGATTTTGCCAGCGGACGCGTGCTTCGCCGCCTACCGGGAACAGGCGGGGGCGATGGGCTGGCGATCATCGAATGAGCATGAAGCGCAAGGAACTGCCGATCGTCGGTTGGCGGGAACTGATTCATTTGCCTGAGCTGGGGCTGCACAGTGTTCCAGCGAAGATCGATACGGGAGCGCGTACGTCCTCTCTCCATGGCACCGTGCTTGAGGAGTTCGAGCGTGATGGCGAGAAATACGTGCGTTTCGCGGTCGATTTCTCGCGGCAGCATGTGCGCCAGGTATGTGAAGCCGTGCATGTCGACATTCGCGGAATCACCAGTTCGAATGGTGAGACCCAGAGCCGCTACGTGATCAAGACACCGCTCAAGATCGGGGATGTGGAATTCCGCGCCGAGATCAGTCTGGCCGACCGTAGCGATATGCGGTTTCCCATGCTGATCGGGCGTTCGTCTCTGCGTCGTCGGTTTGTCGTGGACAGCGGCTATTCCTGGCTGCAGACGCCGGAAATGAAGGTCAAGAAAGGCCACAAACCATGAAAATCGCCATGCTGGCGCGCAACCCGAACCTCTATTCGCACCAGCGACTTAAAGAGGCAGCGGAAGAGCGTGGGCACCATTTCGACATTCTGAATACGACGCGCTGCACTGTCCATATCGCAAGCCACCGGCCCGAGGTGTATTACAACGGCGAGCCCTGTGTCGGTTATGATGCGGTCATTCCGCGCATCGGCGCATCGATCACCAATTATGGCCTAGCCATATTGCGGCAGTTCGAAATGCGTGGATGCTGGCCCTTGAACGAAAGCGTCGCCATCGGCCGCAGCCGCGACAAGCTCCGCAGCATGCAGATACTCGCCAAGCACGGCCTGGGTCTGCCGCTGACTGCCTATGCGAACGATCCCAAGCAGGCGGAAGAAATCATCAAGGCGGTCAAAGGACCGCCCGTCGTGATCAAGCTGCTGGAAGGGACGCAGGGCATCGGCGTGGTGCTTGCCGAAACCATGAGCAGCGCAAAGTCGGTTATCGAAGCGTTTCGCGGAGCCAATGTGAACATCCTCGTTCAGGAATTCATCAAGGAAGCGGGCGGCACGGATATTCGCGCGCTGGTCGTTGGTGGCAAGGTCGTCGCCGCAATGAAACGAACCGGTGCCCCTGACGATTTCCGTTCGAACCTGCATCGCGGCGGCAGTGCGCAGCTGATCAAGATCACCCCCGAAGAACGCAGCACTGCCGTGCGTGCAGCCAAACGCATGGGACTGAACGTTTGCGGCGTGGATATGCTGCGATCCAATCATGGCCCGGTGATCATGGAAGTGAACAGTTCGCCGGGGCTGGAAGGCATCGAGAATGCGACCGGCAAGGATATTGCCGGCATGATCATCGATTTCGTGGCGAAAAGTGCCCGGGATGGCAAGACCATGACCAAAGGGAAGGGGTAGGACGCGGGGCACTGCAACCTACCGCACGTTAGAAAAACACATTGATGCCCAGGGAGGCCCTAGTCGATGCGTAGAGCACTTTTCATATCCTTGGCTTTGCTAGGGGCGAGCACAGCAGCGGCGCAGACGTCGCCGACCGAGGTTCTTGCACCGAACCAGACGCTGCTCGAAGTGCAGTCCACTGGTCAGAGTTATGTCGCGCCCGATCAGGCGACACTGACAGGAGGCGTCGTAACCTTTGCCACGACGTCGCGCGAGGCTGCGGACAGCAACGCCCGGGCCATGGCACAAGTCGTTGCGGCTTTGAAAAAGGCTGGCGTGGCCCCCCGCGACATTCAGACGCAGAGCGTAAGCCTCGATCCGCAATCCAACTACGATCGGCAAGGCGCAGAGCCACCACGCATCACTGGCTATCAGGCGCGCAATGCCGTGACGGTACGGGTGCGCGATGTGACAAAGGCGTCCGAATTGCTGACAGTCCTGTTCGAGGCGGGCGCGAACGATGTAAACGGTCCATACTTCTCGATTGAAGACGACAGCGCAGCCGTCGCCAAAGCGCGGGCCGATGCGGTTTCAAAGGCCAAAGCCGAGGCCGATGCTTATGCAACTGCCTTCGGAATGCGCGTTGTGAAGGTCCTGAGGATTAGCGAGCGGCAACGTTCTGCAACTTACGAATCCATCGTCGTGACCGGTTCGCGAATTCGGCCGGCTGGCGCTCCGCCACCACCACCGCCGCCGAAGTCGTCACCGGCGGTAGAAGTCGGGGAAATGGAGCAGAAGGTTACGATCTGGGTGGATTTCGCGCTCGGTCCGAAGTGAGGTTCCCGCTCCTGACGTGACTGCCACCGCCTATTCGGCAGCCATCTTGAGCAGGGCGATTTCTTCGCGCAGTCGCTGCAACTCCATTTCGTACAAGCGGGTGCAATCGATACGTTCCGGGCGCTGACCCAGCGGAATCGTTACGCGGGCATAGACCAGGGCGCGTGCATCGCGCTCGTTGGAAAAGGGGCGGTACTGCAGGAACGGGTCGACCGTTTCTGGCGTCGCCGCGCTACCGCTGACCCCGACATCGACATAGCCACCGGACGAATTGATCGACTGACGACATCGTGTCCCGCCAGCAGTTTCGATCGAATCTTCGCCTCCAGATCCCTGAGGGGGCGCGGGCAGATAGACGCCTTGCGCCTGAGCATATGCCTCGGTGCTAGCGAACAGTGCCAACACGGCGAGCGCTGAGTTTCGAACAAACTCTCGCATGGACCACGACCTCCTTGGTTTCGATCCTTTCGGCGCAGACGCGCACATCGACCTGTTCGCCAGGCACTAGGTCGCGCACGACTACGAGTACCTTGCGATTGGATTCGGGTGCCATCAGCGCGACTTCTGGAAATATCCTGACCCGGCCTTCCAGGGCCGGGGTTTCTTCATCGACAAATGTCCGGAAGCGAAAGGGCTGCTTGTACGGGTTCGTCAGAGTGAGATAGAACCCCTTGGCCTCGGTAGCGGTCACGCCGCTCTTTTCCAACGGCCCAAGGCCCACGGCCATGGCGGCTGTCGACGTGACCAGCAGCAGCGGTGCGATCACTCTCAGCCCGAACATGTCAGCACCGTGCCGATCGTATATGTACCGACATTGAAACCGGTCGGTTTCGACGCTTGCGCGTTGACGGTGTAGGTCCCGAGCAGGCCCGACTGGTTATATGTCGTCTGGCTGCTGGTGTATGGTTGATTGGCCCCGCCGGGCGATACGTACCGGATTTGGGGCGTCACGCCGGTAACATCTGCCGAAGACGTTATGGTCGGCGCCGTGAAGGTCAGGCGCGGTGCGCCGCCTAGCGCGGTAACGGTAGCAGTCGCCGGCAGCCCGCCCGTGTTTTCCGATGACAGCAACGTGTAGTCGCCATTGGGCGCCAAGGCGCCGTCGGTAACCACGATTATGCACGAAACGAGCAGTGTGGCGCGAAAGTTGATCGGTTCCGCCTGAATGGACGCCGGAAAGGTCAGTGCACCTGCGACCGAAACAGCCGAAGCGAGAAGATATTTGAGCATTACCATCTCCCAATTGACGAGATGGTTTTTTAGTAAACGGACAGAGTAACCGACCCCTACCCGGCGCGTTAGGTACGATACCGGGGGTGGCAGGCCGAGCGATGCGGGTGTGAAATGCTGCGCCGATCCCGATGCCGATGAGGTTAAGCCGCCTTTATAGTGGCGACGAAGCGACCGGCCGATGCTTCGAGCGAGCGGATGTTTGTCATGAGCTCACCGGTCGTGCGGCGCGCGTCGCTGAACAGCTGCTCCGTCTGGACAGCACTTTCTGCGAGAAGGGCGCTCAGCCGTGCCATCTGGTCGGTGCCAGTGGCGGTTTCTTCTGCGTTCGTCTCGATCATGGCTGCGGCGCCGCGCTGTCCATCGACATCCCTTCGGATTGCTGCCGCGGACCGTGCAAGCTCCTCGATCGCTTCGCTCAGTTCACCGAAACTGGTTTCCGCTTCGCCCGTCCCGTCACGCACACCGGACAGCAGATTGTCGATTTGCTGGGTTGCTTTGGCGGCCTGCCTGGCCAGATCCTTGACCTCCTGCGCCACAACGGCAAAGCCCCTTCCGGCTTCACCTGCAGACGCAGCCTCGATCGCTGCATTCAAGGCAAGCAGATTGGTCTTCTCTGCAACGCTGGCGATCGATTTGGTCGCTTCGCCGATTGTCTGCGAATGTTTCGAAAGCGAAGTGACTGCCTCGCCGCCAGAATTGGTTCGAACGCCAGCTTCGCTCGCAAGTTGATCCTGCTGTCCTGCAGTTATGGCAATGCTGCTGATCGAACGGGACAGTTCCGCAACGCCTCTGGCCACCGATTCTACGGCGGTCGAGACCTGCGATGCGGAGGCGGCAACGTCGCTGGCCTGCCGGCCTGTGTCGCGGACGGTCCCATCAAGCGAAGTCATGGCCTTGTCGAGGGTGAGGGCGCTTTGCGAGACAGAGGCGGCGACCATGGCAACCGATCCTTCGAAATCTTCGGCGATGCGGAGCAGTTCGACTCGGCGCCGTTCGGCCTGTTCGTTTTCGATCATTCCACGCTTCGATCGTTCTGCATCAGCTTGCTGGAGCGCTTCATTTGCCAGGACATTGGCATTTTCACTCGCCATGAGAGCATCGGCCAGATGCGACAGGATCGCGTGGAGGCGAATAGCGATGAAACACAAGGCTGCCGCCTGAAGAACAACGGCCAAGGCGTGAACCAGCACACGTTCAATGCCGCCGCCGCCGGAAAAGACCCATTCCGGCGATACGAGGGCAAGCAGCAGGTGATGGAGCGCAATGGCCACAGCGGCCAGAACGATCGGACGCGCGTCGCATAGGACAGTCAGCAGGGCCAACCCGACGAAAAAATACATATGCATGTCGATCTGCCAGGCGGCACCGCGCATTGCATAAAGAAGCAATGCGGGTTGCAGAGCGGCCATGAGCGCGACTGCGAGGCGTGCGGCAAGATCTGATCGGCGCTGCAAGGCGTGTAGCGACGGCACGATGTTGAGCAGCGCGCTGACCATGCATGCGTGAAGAGCCTGCTGCCCCATGGAGAGGGTGAGCAGGCCGATGGCGAAGGTCGTACCCCATCCGGCGGCAGCAATCCATTTGATACCCTGCTGCCTGAGGGTATCGACTTCGTTTCGTATCATTTTGCTGTTCCGATGCAGCCGCCATCCGCGACGGCCAGGGCAATGATGCCGTGATTGAAAAGAAGATCGGCAAAAGCCGGACGGGTTCCCGTGACGATATAGCCATTCGCCAGCGCGGTTTTCGAAAGGAGCTTTCGCCCTTCGGAGGTGGCGAGCATGGGAAGGCTTCGCTCGGCCGACACCGTCAACGGATAGAATGCGACCGTGCCCTTTGCAGGTGGCGCGAGCAGAAGCGCACCGACAGCCAGCACGCCGGCGCCGATCTGCAACGTATCAAGCAGGTGCCGGCGAGCCGTCGCCGACAGTTCGATAGTGGTCATTACTGCCCAAATGGCAGAAAAGGATTATTGGACCGTTAACCCTCTAAAGCGCCACAATCATGCCATTTAGCGGAATGGCGGTTCGTTGAAGGCGCGAAGCTTGCGGCTGTGGAGGCGGGGGCCTTCATCGCGCAGCAGTTTGCAGGCCGTCACACCGATCTGGAGGTGGGCAGCAATGGCTTCTTCGTAAAATGCATTGGCCTGTCCCGGCAGCTTGATTTCGCCGTGGAGGGGCTTGTCCGATACGCAAAGCAGCGTGCCGTAGGGGACCCGGAAGCGATAGCCCTGACCGGCAATCGTTGCGCTTTCCATATCGACACCGACAGCGCGGCTGAGGCTCATGCGGTGGGCGGAACTGGTATAGCGCAGTTCCCAGTTGCGATCGTCGGTGGTGACCACGGTGCCCGTGCGCATGCGCTTTTTAAGGTCCGCGCCATGTTCGCCAGAGACCATTTCCGCCGCTCCGGCCAGCGCCTGCTGGACTTCGGCAATGGCGGGCAGGGGGATTTCCGGCGGAAGCACCGGGTCGAGTACGTGATCGTCGCGCAGATAGGCGTGAGCGAGAACGTAGTCGCCGATCTTCTGGCTGGGGCGAAGGCCGCCGCAATGACCGATCATCAGCCAGGCTTCCGGCCGCAGCACGGCCAGGTGGTCGCAGATCGTCTTCGCATTGGAAGGGCCGACGCCGATATTGACCAGCGTGATGCCTTCCTTGTTCGGGCCGACGAGGTGATAGGCCGGCATCTGGTGGCGCCGCCATGCCGTATCGGACAGTTGCGCGCGGGCATTGTCTGTCTTTTCCGTGAGCATGAGCCCGCCGGCGCCCGCCAGGGCAGTGTAGCCGTTGGCGCCGAGCTGCGATCCGGCCCAGTCCACGAATTCATCGACATAGCGATGGTAGTTCGTGAACAGGATGAAGCGCTGGAAGTGTTCCGTGCTGGTGCCCGTATAGTGCGCAAGACGCGCCAGACTGAAGTCGGTCCGCAAGCCGTCGAAAAGGGAGAGGGGGATGGCTTCGTCCGGTTCGCCGAGGATTATACCGTCGGCCAGTTCGTCCCCGATATCGGCCAGTTCGGTCGAGGGGAAATGACGCGCGATGAGGTTGGGATCGACGCCGACGAGTTCCGCACCGGCTTCGCCATCGAGGACGTAGGGGAAGGGGATTTCCTGGCGTGACGAGCCGACTTCCAGTTCGACTTCGTAATTCTCGTCGATGAGTTCGAGCTGTTCGCGAAGGTAATCGCGGAAGAGCGCCGGGCGGGTGACCGTGGTGGTGTAGAGCCCGGGCGCGTTGAGGCGGCCGAACGCGCGGTTGCGGTCTTCGGGCTGATCGCCGCCGCGGAAACGCAGGCGCAGTTCGGGATAGGAATAGCTGCCGTCGCTGCGGCGTTCCGGCGCGGGCAATTCGCGTTCGCGGCCGAAGGCGATGACGTCTGCGCGCAGCCGCTCGACTGCCGCGTCATAGATGCTCTCGAGCCTGTCGAGCGTCTGTTCGATGGATTCCATGGGCGTTTCTCCTGCCTCTTGTGTTTATGAAGTCCCTCCCTGCCATAAGCAGGGCTTTGTTACAAAAAGGGCGCGGGGACCGAAGCCGCCGCGCCCTGATTGTACTTTTTTCGAAGCGAGGATCAGCCTTCGGCTGTCTCTTCGCCTTCGTCCGCTCCGTCTTCGAGCATGTCGGCGGGAATTTCGCCCGGCTCGAGGTTGGAGTCGATGCGGTTGGCTTCGGCCTGTTCTTCGATCTCGCGCTGTTCGTCTTCGAACATCTGCGCCATCACGTCGACACCCTGGCTCTGCAGCTCGGCTTCGTCGTCCGAACGGGCGACATTGGCCTTGATGTTAACCGACACCTCGGGGTGGAGGTCGATGCGGACTTCATGCATGCCGATCGCCTTGATCGGATCACCCATGATGACCTGCTTCTTGTCGATGTCGTGGCCCTTGTCGGCGAGCGCGGCAGCGATGTCGCGAACGTTGACCGAACCGTAGAGCTGGCCGGTGTTCGACGCAGCGCGGATCAGTACGATTTCGACGCCATCGACCTTTTCGCCAGCCTTTTCGGCTTCGGTACGACGTTCCGCGTTTTCCTTTTCCAGGCGATCGCGGTTCGCTTCGAAGACCTTCTTGTTGGCTTCGTTGGCGCGCAGTGCCTTTTTCTGCGGGAGCAGGAAGTTGCGGGCATAGCCGTCTTTCACGGTGACGACGTCACCGATCGAGCCGAGCTTTTCGATCCTCTGAAGGAGAATGATATCCATGGATTTTCTCCTTACTTCACGATGTACGGCAGCAGGCCGATGTGGCGAGCGCGCTTGATGGCCTTGGCCAGTTCACGCTGCTTCTTCGCGCTGACGGCGGTGATGCGGCTGGGGACGATCTTGCCACGTTCGGACATGAAGCCCTGCAGCAGACGTGTGTCCTTGTAGTCGATCTTGGGGGCGTTCTTGCCCGAGAACGGGCAGGATTTGCGGCGGCGGAAAAACGGACGGGCCATCAGTTACGCTCCTCGCGGTCGCGGCGCTTCTTGGCATCGCGCTCGTTCTTGCGCATCATCACGCTGGGGCCATCTTCATGCTCGTCGACACGGATGGTCATGTAACGGATGACGTCTTCATTGATGCGGGTCTGGCGTTCGAGCTCTTCCACGACGGCGCCGGGGCCTTCGATGTTGAGCATTACGAAATGCGCCTTGCGGTTGCGGTCGATCTTGTAGGCGAGGTTCTTGAGGCCCCAGGTTTCCGTCTTGGTAACCTTGCCTTCGTTATTCTCGACAATCTCGGTCGCGGTGGCGGCGAGCTGGTCCACCTGAGCCTGGCTCAGGTCCTGTCGCGCCAGGAAAACATGCTCGTAGAGAGCCATGCCCTTGTCCTTTCACATATGGCCGATCGCTGGCTGATCCGCGGGATTGCGGGGCCCCTCCGGCTTTCTTCGAATCCCCCGGTACACCCAGGGGATGCGCGCACATAACGGGATTGGCGCAGAATGCAAGCGAGGGTCGAACAGGTTTACGCCGACCGGGGGTGAATTCAAAACTCGCGCATTCACCATTCCCTTTGTCAAACAACGATTTAGTTCTGAATTGGCAGCCGGGAATGTCACCTTCCATGTCGCGACCACGCTACCGCCGGTTGGGGTAGGCGACGAAGCGCCGCCATGAACCCGCCCAGCGGCGAGGGCATGCTGCATGCCATTTCATCACGATGTAGGACAGCGCGAAATCGCCAGTTGCTTCGTTTGCGTAAGGCAGGCAAGCGTGGTGCGGATTTCAAATAAACAAGGACGCGCAATGCCCGGCGGTTTGGTAGCCCTTCTGGACGACGTATCGATCATTGCGCGCACCGCGGCGGCTTCGGTAGACGATATTGCCGCGGCTGCTGGCCGGGCAGGTTCGAAGACGGCAGGCGTGGTCATCGACGACGCCGCCGTTACGCCGAGCTATGTGACCGGCCTGTCGCCAGCGCGCGAGCTGCCGATCATCTGGAACATCACCAAGGGCAGTTTGAAGAACAAGCTGCTGATCCTGCTACCCGGCGCCGTCCTGCTGAGCGAGTTCCTGCCGCAGGCGATCGTTTTCATCCTTATGCTGGGCGGTGCCTATCTTTCGTATGAAGGTGCGGAGAAGGTGGCCGAGAAGCTGGGCGGCAAGAAGCATGGCCAGACGGTGGCAGACGATATCAAGGACCCGGTCGCGTTCGAGAAGCAGCGGGTTTCCAGCGCGATCCGAACCGATCTGATCCTGTCCGCGGAAATCATGGCCATCACGCTGAACGAAGTGGCGGCAGAAGATCTGCTGACCCGCGCCGGGGTTCTGGCCATCGTCGGCATCGCGGTGACCGTAGGCGTCTACGGCGTGGTCGGCCTGATCGTGAAGATGGACGATATCGGACTGCATTTCGCCAAGAAGGACGGCGCGGCAGCGCAGAGCTTCGGACGCGGGCTGGTGGCGTTCATGCCGCATCTGCTGGTGGCGTTGAGCTTCATCGGCACCATTGCCATGCTGTGGGTCGGCGGCGGGATCATCCTGCACGGCCTGGCGGACATCGGTATTGCAGGGCCGGAACACTGGATCGAAGGTATCGAGCACGGCGTATCCGCCGTAGCCGGAGCAGCCGGCGGCGTTCTGGGCTGGCTGACCTTTGCCGGGCTGTCCGCGCTGGTCGGACTTGCGCTGGGGTTCGTCCTCCTCTTCCTGCTGCACAAGGTCTTCGGCATGGGACATGGCGATGGCGGCGAGGCTGCCGCGCACTGATCGCCAGCCGTCACGGAAGGCGTGAGAAGAGGTCCCTCGCAAAACTGCTGAGCGTATCGTCGCGCGCGCCCATGATGACGATACGATCGGCAGGGCGGGCCATTTCGGCCAGCCGATCACCCACCGCATCGCGCGACGGAATATATTCGGCGTTTCCGCCTGCCTGTTCGATCAGGCCGACGATCCGTTCGCTGCCTTCGCTGCGGTCGACCGTGCCGCCGAAATAGACCGGATCGCACAGAATAACCGTGTCGCCTTCGTCCAGTTCGTTGGCGAAGGTTTCCGCCAGTTCGTCGCCCATCTGCCTGAGCGGACCGTAGCCATGAGGCTGGAAGAACGCGAGTACGCGGCCCGGATGCGCTTTCAAGGTGCGCAGCGTAGCGGCACATTTTTCGGGATTGTGGCCGAAATCGTCGATCACCGTAATGGCCGAGGGGCTGGTGCCGACAATGTCGAAGCGGCGCGCGAGGCCAGCAAAGGCGGCCAGAGCCTCGACCGCCTTGCCGACCGGGATACCTGCCGCTGCAGCGCCGGCTATCGCCGCGAGCGCATTCGAAAGATTGTGGCGACCGGGCAGGTGGAGCGTCAGTGGATGCTGGCTGCCATCGTGCCGATCCACGATCAATGCCGCCTGCCGCATGGGGCCTTCCGCAATCGAGCCCGGGACCACGCCGATCTGCGCCTTTTCCTGATCGATGCCGAAAGTGACAACTTCCTTCGCATGCGGGAGGAGTGCGAGCGCTTCTTCATCATCGGCGTTGATCACCGAGATGCGGCTGCGCGAGAGATAGTCCCCGAACAGCTGGCGCAGTTCTTCCATGCTCTTGTGATCGAGGCTGACATTGAGCAGCACGCCAACCGCAGGGCGATAGAGCGCGATCGATCCGTCGCTTTCGTCGACTTCGCTGACATAGAGGCTCTGGCCGCCGATCACGGCACTGGCAAAGGGGCGTTCGGGCGACACGAAGTTCTTCATCACCGCGCCGTTCATGATGGTCGGTTCGCGCCCGCAGGCGTGCAGTATCCACCCGAGCATGCCGGTGACCGTCGATTTGCCGCTGGTACCCGCGACGGCAAGACCCGCGCCGCTGGTATTGAAGAGAATCGAATTCAGTTCCGCGCGGGTAAGGCGCAGGCACCCGAGTTCGTTCGCGCGGCTGACTTCGGGAACGCTATCTTCGATGGCGGCGCTGGCGACGAGAATCTGTTCGGCCGAAACCATTCCGCTGCCGTCCTGCGGGTGCAGGGTGAAGCCCTGATTTTCCAGCGCGGCGAATTTTTCCGGCGTGCGGCCCTGATCGTAGCTGCGATCGGATCCTTCGACCGTGCAGCCGCGCCCTTTGAGGATCTGCGCAAGCGGCAGCATTCCCGAGCCGCCGATGCCGCAGAAGAAGAAGGGGCGGGCAAACAATTCGTCTGGAGTGGGCATATCGCTCATGCCGGTGCAGCTATTGAGTTGTGTCGCCCGACACAAGCGCGCTAGCACGCGGACATGGTCAAAATTGCGATCTGCGCCCCCGGAAAACGGTTGAAGCGCGACAGGGCCGAGGCGGTCCAGGCCTTGGTGGCTGGCCGCGAGGACGTGGACCTGATGTTCCACGAACAGTGCTTTCTGGAAGAGGGGCATTTTGCCGGCAGTGACGCCGTGCGCCTTGCCGCCTTGCTGGACTGTGCCAACGATCCCGCATTCGATGCGGTCTGGTTTGCCATGGGTGGATACGGATCGAACAGGATCGCGGCGGAGGCGGCGAGGCAGATGAACGACCATGCGCGGGGCAAGCGGTTCATCGGCTATTCGGACACGGGTTTCCTGCTCGGCGTGCTGTATCGCCACGGGATCGGTCAGGTGGCGCACGGCCCGTTGGCGGGCGACATAAGGCGCGCCGGAGGCGAGGCGGCGGTGGAACGCGCGCTCGATTGGCTGGCAGGCGGGGCGAGCGGTCTGGAACCGAGCCTGGGCGAGCGGCCTGCGGTCGCTTTCAACCTGACCACGCTGGCGATGATGGTGGGGACCGAACTGATGCCCGATCTGACCGGGCATGTCGTCATGATCGAGGAAGTGGCAGAGCATCTTTATGCCGTGGACCGGCTGTTCTTCCACATCAGCCAGCACCTGCAGGGCATTGCGGGACTACGGCTCGGCCGGATCAGCGACGTGCCGGAAAACGACCGTCCTTTCGGCAGCGACGAGATCGCCATTGCGCAGGACTGGTGCGCGCGCAGCGGGATTCCCTATCTCGGCCGCGCCGATATCGGCCATGATGCTGCCAACAAGATTGTCCCCTTCGGACTTGAGGCGCGCGGCCCACGGGCCTAGGCGCGCCCGCAAGGAGAAATTCATGACTGCATTCATCTTTCCCGGACAGGGTAGCCAGAAGGTCGGCATGGGCGCCGACCTTGCCGACGCCAGCGCGCATGCCCGCGAGGTTTTTCAGGAAGTCGACGAGGCGCTGAAGCAGAATCTTTCCGGCCTGATGAAGGACGGGCCCGAGAGCGAGTTGACGATGACCGCCAATGCGCAGCCCGCCATCATGGCCAATTCGATCGCGACGGTGCGCGTTCTGGAAAAGGAATTCGGCGTCGCGCTGGCGGACAAGGCCGACTGTGTGGCCGGACATTCGCTGGGCGAATACAGTGCGCTGTGCGCTGCCGGAGCATTTTCGCTGACGGATACGGCCAAGCTGCTGCGCTTGCGCGGGATCGCCATGCAGGATGCCGTTCCCATCGGACTGGGCGCGATGGCCGCACTGCTGGGAGCCGATATCGATAAGGCCACCGCGCTGGCCGAAGCCGCGGCTGAGGGTCAGGTGTGCGAAGTGGCGAACGATAACGACCCCACGCAGGTCGTCATCTCCGGCCATGCCGAAGCAATCGACCGCGCCATCGAAATGGCCAAGGATCATGGCATCAAACGCGGCATCAAGCTGCCCGTTTCGGCGCCGTTCCATTGTTCGCTCATGGGCCCTGCGGCCCTGCGCATGAAGCGCGCGCTGGGCGATACGCCGCCCGAAGCCTTCACCGTGCCGCTCTACGCCAATGTTACCGCCGCGCGCGTAACCGACCCGGCGGAGGAACAGGCCCTGCTGGTCGAACAGATCACCGGCCGCGTGCGGTGGCGTGAAAGCGTGATCGCCATGCGCGAAGCGGGTATCGAGCGGTTCATCGAACTGGGCGGCAAGGTGCTTGGCCCGATGATCGGCCGGATCGACAAGGACGCGGCGACCGTATCGCTCGTCACAATGGAAGACCTCGAGAATTTCGCGAAGGAGAACGCGTGATGTTCAGCCTCGAAGGAAAAACCGCCCTCGTGACGGGCGCCAGCGGCGGCATCGGCTCGTCGATTGCCTACGCCCTGGCGAAGCAGGGTGCACGACTGGCACTGTCGGGTTCGAATTCGGACAAGCTGCGCGCCTTTCGCGAACAGCTGAACAGCGAATTCGGTCACGATCATGTCGAGATCACCTGCGACCTGTCGAATGCGAAGCAGGTGGAGGAGCTGATCCCGGCCACCGTCGACACGCTGGGCAGCATGAATATCCTGGTCAACAATGCCGGCATCACGCGCGACAACCTCGCCATGCGGATGAAGGACGAGGAATGGGACGATGTGATCCGCATCAATCTGGAAGCCAGTTTCCGTCTGATGCGCGCCAGTGCTCGGCCCATGATGAAGGCCAAGGGCGGGCGTATCATCTCGATCACCAGCGTGGTCGGCCACACCGGCAATCCGGGCCAGATGAACTATACCGCCGCCAAGGGCGGGCTGACCGCCATGTCCAAGAGCCTGGCGCAGGAACTTGCAAGCCGCAACATCACGGTGAACTGCGTGGCGCCGGGCTTCATCCGCACCGCCATGACCGATGCGCTGAACGACGATCAGAAGGGCGCGATCAATTCACGTATCCCGATGGGCCGCATGGGCGAGGGCGAGGAAATCGCCGCTGCAGTGGCCTATCTGGCGAGCGACGAAGCCGCCTATGTCACCGGCCAGACGCTGCATGTGAACGGCGGAATGGCGATGATGGGATAAGGGAGGCGCTTTGGCGGACGTGGGCGCGGGGGCAATCCGCGCCATGTCCGACAAACCCACCACTTTTCCCCAAGGAAATCGGGACCGGGCCCCTTGCGGCTTGCTCCCTATGACCGCCCCGCTAGGGTAATTATCCGTATTCCGGCGCTGATGGGGGCGATTCCGGCCCTCTGTGTGCCCAAAAGGGACGAAAGTAGGACCATGAAGGCCACCATCGAACGCGCTACGCTGCTGCGTTGCCTCAGCCACGTGCAATCGGTCGTAGAACGCCGTAACACCATCCCCATCCTCTCGAACGTCCTGATCGAGGCGGAAGGCGACAATTCACTGAAGGTTATGGCGACCGACCTCGACCTGCAGGTGGTCGAACATATGGACGCCAGCGTCGAAAGTGCAGGGGCGATCACCGTATCGGCGCACTTGCTGTTCGACATCGCCCGCAAGCTGCCGGACGGTTCTCAGGTCAGCCTGGAAGCCGCGGAAAACCGCATGGCGATCAAGGCCGGGCGCAGCCGCTTTTCGCTGCCGACGCTGCCGCGCGACGACTTCCCGGTGATCGTGGAAGGCGATTTGCCGACCAGTTTCGAACTGCCGGCAAAGACGCTGGCGGAACTGATCGACCGCACGCGGTTCGCCATCTCGACCGAAGAGACCCGTTATTATCTCAACGGCATTTTCTTCCACGTATCGGACGACAGTGAACCGGTGCTGAAAGCTGCGGCCACCGATGGTCACCGCCTCGCACGCTTCACGCTGTCGCGTCCGGAAGGCGCAGAAGGCATGCCCGACGTCATCGTGCCGCGCAAAGCCGTGGCCGAACTGCGCAAGCTGCTCGAAGAAAAGATGGACGGCAATGTTCAGATCGACCTGTCGGCCAGCAAGGTGCGCTTCACGCTGGGCGGCGAGGGCGGTGTGGTCCTTACCAGCAAGCTGATCGACGGCACGTTCCCCGATTATTCGCGTGTTATTCCAACGGGTAACGACAAGCTCCTGAAAATCGATCCGAAGAGTTTCCACGAGGGTGTGGACCGCGTCGCGACGATCGCGACCGAGAAGACCCGCGCGGTCAAGATGGGTCTCGACAGGGACAAGGTGACGCTGACCGTCACGAGCCCCGACAACGGTACCGCGACCGAAGAAGTGCCCGCCGAATATGCATCGGACGGGTTCGAAATCGGCTTCAATGCGACATATCTGAAGGACATTCTCAACCAGATCGATTCGGACACGGTGGAAATCCATCTTGCCGATGCCGGCGCACCGACACTGATCCGCAAGGACGAGAATTCGCCTGCGCTTTATGTGCTGATGCCGATGCGGGTGTAGGTCGCGGCCGGCGATCCTTCGCCGGTCAGATTTCCACCGCGATCTTGCCGAAATGGGCGCCGCTTTCCTGGTGACGGAAAGCGGCAGCCAGGCGTTCCAGCGGGAAGTTGTCGGAAATCTCCGGACGGATTCCGTTGGCGTCGATCCCGGCGATCATGTCTAGCTGGTGGCGCCGGCTTCCCACGGTCAGGCCCTGCACGCGCAGGTTCTTCGCCATGAGAAGGCCGGTCTGGACCGGTCCGGCAAAGCCTGCGAGGACGCCGATAAGCGCGACATGGCCACCGACGCAGGCCGCAACCATCGATTGCCCCAGCGTTCCGGCACCGCCGACTTCGACAACGCAATCCACGCCATGTCCGCCGGTGAGTTCGTGAGCCTTTGCGCCCCACTCCTCGACCTCGCGATAATTGATCAGATGATCGGCACCCAGATCGCGGAGACGTTCGAGCTTCTCTCCGCTCGAACTGGTGGCGATCACCGTCGCCCCTGCAGCCTTGGCGAACTGAAGGGCGAAGACCGAGACCCCACCGCTCCCCTGAACAAGGACCGTATCGCCCGGCTTGACCGAATTGTCGACGAACAGGGCGCGCCATGCCGTTAGACCGGCGCAGGTCAGCGTGGCGGCTTCGGCATGGCTGTAACTCTTGGGGACGCGGGTGAACGATGAAGCGGGCGCGGTGACCGCTTCGCGCGCATACCCGTCGATCCCGTCACCGGGCACACGGGTGAAGCCTGTTTTCGGGGGCGCACCGTCCAGCCAATCGGGAAAGAAGGTGCTGACCACCGGATCCCCCACGGAAAACTCGGTTACGCCATCGCCCACGGCCGTAACCACGCCCGCGCCATCGGACATGGGAATGCGCCCCTGCTGCGACGGGATCATCCCGGTGACGACTGCATAGTCGTGGTAATTGAGTGAACTCGCCTTCAAGGCGACGGTTATCTCGCCGGCCGCCGGTTCGGGCGGGCCGTCGACGTCGCAATAGACGAGGGCATCGAGGGTGGAAGGTGTCGCGCCTGTGCGAATGGCCTTCATTCCGCTGCCTCCAGCAGTTCCACACGTTGCGGACCGCGAATGAGGCCGCCGGGCGTTTCGCCCGTCCATTCGCCATCGCGGAAGGTAACCTTTCCGTTCTTGATCGTGGCGATGTAACCTTCGGCCTTTTGCAACAGGCGCTTCCCACCAGCAGGCAAGTCGAAAGCGAGCCAGGGTTTGCCCAACCGGATACGATCCATGTCGATAATGTTGAGATCGGCGAGATATCCTGGCGCGAGGACGCCGCGATCTTCGAGACCATAAAGGCGGGCCGTGTCGTTGCACTGTCGCTTGATCGCGTTTTCGAGACCAATCGTACCGCGAGACCGGTCACGCACCCAATGCTGAAGCATGAAGGTGGGGGAGGCTGCATCGCAGATCGTTCCGCAATGGGCACCGCCATCCGACAGCGAATTGACGGTATCGTCCGATTGCTGGAGATCCATCAGGAAATCGAGATTTCCGTCGGCATAATTCAGGATGGGGAGATAGATGAACCCCTTGCCATCATCGCGGCATAACAGGTCGTAGGCATATTCGTCGCCCGAGACTCCGGCAGCCTTTGCGCGTTCGAAGATGCTTTCGGCGATGGTTGGTTCGTAGTTGAAATCCGGGTCCATTTCGAACTGCATGTTCCAGCCGCCGCAGACGACCATTACGAGACCGATGATGTCCTGATTGACGTCGGAAAAGTCATGCTGTTCGCCGAGCATACGAGCCTTGAATGCCGGATCGAGAAGTTTTGCCTTCTGTTCTTCCCAGGGCAGATTTTCGATTTCCTTCCAGCTTGGCTTGAGGCGGAAAGGATGAACGGTCCCCTGCCAGGCCATGACGATGCCGTTACCCCGCAGTGCGATCTGCGCGACGATATTGGCGCCATTGTCGTTTTCCGCTCGCATGCTGGCGATCTGTTCGTCGAGCGGCAATTCCTTGGCGATGGACTGAAGCGCGGCGAACGTAACGGGCAGGCCGGTCTCGCGGCTCATCTTGCCCATCCAGCCGAATTCATCCCAATCGCGTTTCATGTCGGAAGCCATTTCGAAGACGCCGTGGCCCGCGCGACCCATGGCTCGGCCGATTTCGATCAGCTCTTCCGCTGTTGCGGTGGTGCCCGGCACGACTTCGCCATCGATATCGCGGTGAAGCACGGTGCGGGACGTTGAAAAGCCCAGAGCGCCGGCACGAACGCCTTCTTCGACGATGCGTCCCATTTCGGCAATTTCGGCATCGGTCGGAACGGCGCCCGGACGCTCGCGGTCGCCCAGCACATAGGCGCGCACCGAGCCGTGCGGGACATGGGTGCCGACATCGATCGCACGGGGCAGCTTTTCGAGCGCATCGAGATATTCCGGGAAGGTTTCCCAATTCCATTCCATGCCTTCGGCGAGGGCAGTGCCGGGAATATCCTCCACCCCTTCCATGAGGCCGATGAGCCATTCGTGCTTGTCCGGCTTGGCCGGCGCGAAGCCAACGCCGCAATTGCCCATGACGACCGTAGTCACGCCGTGCCAGCTGGAAGGGGCCATCTCCTGATCCCAAGTGGCCTGTCCATCGTAGTGGGTGTGAATATCGACAAAGCCGGGAGTGACGAGATGCCCACCAGCGTCAATTTCTTCCACGGCGTCACCGCTGACCGTGCCGACCTGGACGATCAGCCCATCCTTGACGGCGATGTCACCGTGGAACCGGTCCTGTCCGGTACCATCGACGATGGTCCCGTTGCGAATGATCAGATCGTATGCGGGCATAGATAGGCGCTCCTCTCTCCGGTGAAAGAAGGTTCCACATTGCAACCGACCTGTCCAGTGATGATTAGGCAGCGCGTTCCGGCATTCGGACGGTCAGCAGGGTGACGAAACCGATGATGAAGAGAATGTTGATCGAAACCATGCCGATGCGCTGATCGCCCGACCAAAGGGTAAACTGTTCCACCAGCAGCGGCCCCATCCATACGGTGATCGTCCCGGCAATGGCGTAGAGGCCGAAGAATTCGCCACTGCGGCCCGGCGGGGCAAGCGTCACCAGCATCGTGCGGCCAGACGAAATGCTGGCCGTAACAGTGATGGCGACCACGCTGATCAGCGAAAGGTAGACGATGTCCGAAAGTGTCTGGAACACCGGGCCGTCCCAGACCTGACTGTTTTCAATGAGGCCGAGAAACAGGCTTTCGCGGGTTATGCCGAGCTGCGTTAGCCCGGCGAGGACCATCAACATGATTTCGACCAGGAGGGCGCGCTTGACGCCGACCTTTGACTCCAGCCATCCGCCGATGAGACCGCCGGCAAAGGCGCAGGCGCTGGCAAAAATGGCGTAGCACAGCATTTCCAGGAAATTCCAGCCGAGGAAGAGTGCCACATAGACCGCGCCAAGCGCCAGGAGGGCAGCCATTCCATCGGCATAGAACATGCGAGCTACGAGGAATTTCATCAGTTCGCGGTAGTGGGTCGCTGCTCGAAGAGTTTGCCAGACGCTTACCGCGCCGTCCCGGAAAGCCCTGGCCCAGCTCGCGCCCGGAACGCCGGGATCGCGTGCATTGAGAAAAAACGGGATCGAGAAGACGGCAAGCCAGACGGCACATATCGGCCCGGCAAGCCGCGCATGTTCGAACTTCGAAAGATCGACGCCGAACTGGGGAATGGCAAAAGGCCAGCCGATCGCGGCGGGCAGAACGAAAAGCAGGGCGATAGCGAGGAAGATTAGCGTTGCAGCAAGATTGCCCAGACCGAGGCCCAGACCCGAGATCATCGCCAGCCGCTTGGGCTCGCCCGCAACGCTGAGCATGGCATTATGTGTGACCTCGGAATAGGTGTAGCTGACATAGGCGACGACCAGCAGCACCATGATCGCGCCTACGCTCAGCCCCTGGCCGCCCGGCATCGCGAACCAAAGCATGGCCGAACAGACGACGATCGATCCGAGGAAGATTGCCAGAATGGGCTTCAGTCGCCCCCCGCGGTCCAGCGCGGCACCCAGAAACGGCGCGGTGAGCGCGGCGATCAATCCGGCCCATTTCGTTACCGAGGCAATCGTTGCCTGGCCCTGCGCATTGGCCGCTGCGAGCGCCTGATCGTCCGGCAGACCGGCAAGCGTACCGCTGGCGAGGAGATCCGCCCCGATGATGTCCCGCGCGAAATAGGGTGCGAAAATGTAGATGACGATGAGGATGTAATAGGGATTGCGGGCCCATTCGAAGATCGCCCAGGAAAATCCGGTCCGGCCGAGCGCACCGCCTTCACCGCTGGTCTGGCGTATCGGCTGATTGGCGAGCGGATTTGCGGCAAGCGCGGGATCGGTGGCCATCGTCAATTCCTTATGATCCCGGCCGTCCCGCTGTTCAGGCGGCTCTGGCCAGTTCCGCTTCTGTGGTCGGAGCGTCGAGAAATGCTCTCAGCTTGGCAATGCACTGGTCGGCATGCGTCAGCAGGAAAAGATGGCCGCCGCCCGCTATGACTTCCAAATGCGCATTGGGGATCGCAGAGGCGAGGATGCGCCCATTGACGAGTGGGACGATCTGATCATCGTCGCCCATCATCACCAACGTTTCCTTCTTCATCAGGGGCAGGGCGGGAAGGCTCGTCCACCCCAGCATGGCGATAAGCTGGTAGAAATATCCCCGCGGTGATGGCGGCTTGAGGCGACCGATGTGGCTGGTCTTCTGGTTTGCCCCGCCGTCGGGATCGATGCCGCCGTAGAGCGTCTGGAAATGCTCGTTCATATATTTGGGATCGATGTAGCGGCGCGGATTGGCCATCTTGGTCAGCGCGGCGGGATTGCCCGGCACCATGAGCATCCCTGCCGTCGTGGCGGCCAGGACCAGTCTGTGGGTCCGCTTGGGATATTGAAGCGCGAAGTGCTGGGCCATGGCACCCCCCCACGAAACACCCATCACATCGACTTCGGCGATCCCGAGCTGATCCAGTACCTGCCTGGCCGTCCAGCTCATCGTGAAAGGATTATACGGCAGCGCGGGATCGGGGCTTTCGCCCGTTCCCGGCATGTCGAACATCACGAAAGCGCGTTCGGTCAGCTTTTCGGCCAGCGGGGCGACAGCTTCGATATTCGCGCCGATACCATTGAAGAACAGGATCGGGGGATGATCAAGGTCGTCGTCCAGCCGCCAGGTCGCCACGCGCAGGGTCCGCCCACCAGCCTCCATCATTTCGATAGTGGCGGTCATGGGTTCGTTCTTCGATGCGGTCACTCAAATGATCCTTCAAGACTGCCTGTCAGCAGGATTCCAAGACGTACTGGCCGGGCGCCGGGTCCAGCGGGGCGTATTCCTTGGTCCCGAGCTTGGCAGGGGCTTTCTTCTTCCTGCCGGAACGCGTCTGAACCCAGTCTATCCAGTAAGGCCACCAGCTACCGGCGACTTCTTCGGTTCCCTTCAGCCATTCATCGGCCGTGGCGGGGAGCTTCTTTTCGCCATCGCCCTGAATGTAATATTTCGCCTTCGGATTTCCCGGAGGGTTCAGAATGGCCTGCATGTGGCCGGAATGGCTGAGAACGTAGGTCACGTCCTTCGACCCGAACAGCTGGGTGGACCGGTATGTCGCCTTCCACGGTGTGATATGATCGGTGACGCCGCCGAGGATGAAAAGATCGCTCGTGACCTTCGACAGATCGATCTTGTGATCGACCATCTCGACCTCGCCCTTCTTCGTGAAGGCCAGTGTTTCGAACACCGTCAGGAAATCGCCCATCAACGCGCCCGAAAGATTGGTCGCATCGGCATTCCAGAACAGCACATCGAAAGCGGGCGGGTCCTGTCCAAGCAGGTAATTGTTGATGACGTAGTTCCAGATCAGATCGTTCGGGCGCAGCCAGGCGAAGCCGCGGGCGAGGTCGTCCCCCTTGATGACGCCCTTCTTCGCAGCGCGATGTTTGGCGAGGGCAAGACCGTTCTCGCTGACCAGCGAACCGGCCTCGATATCGTTCTGCTTGGGGTGGAGAACACAGACCATCAGTGTGAGGGCGCCGAGCAGTTCGTCCTTGTCGGACGCCATCTTGCTGGCCAGCATGGTAGCGGTCTGACCGCCGGAGCACCCGGCGGAAACGTTGACCTTTTTGCTGCCGGTGATCTTGGCGACCGCTTCCAGCGCCTCCCGACAGGAATTGACGTAATCGGCCATGTCCCAATGGCCTTGATCCTTCGTCGGGTTCTTCCAGCTTATGACGAAGGTCTGGATGCCGTTGTCGAGCTGGTATTTCACCACCGATTTTTCCGGCGACAGATCGTTGATGTACATCTTGTTGATCTGCGGCGGGATGGTGAGCTGGGGGATCTCGTAAACCTCGTCCGTCGTCGGGGTGTACTGGATCAACTCCATCATCTCCGTGCGCAGGACTACGGAGCCCTTGGACGTGGCGACGTTTTCACCAAGCTTGAAGGGTTTCTTGTCGACCTGGCTGACCATGCCCTTGTTGTAGACCATGTCGTCATAGGCGTTCTTGAGCCCCTTGATCAGCGACAGGCCGCCGCTGGTGATGGCCATCTTCTGGGCGGAAGGATTGCCGATCAGCGTGTTGGTCGGGGCAAGACTGTCGATGATGATATTCGAAACGAAACGCGCACGATCCCGCTCCAGCTCGTCCAGCTCAAGATCTTCGAGCCAGTGCGATGCGCCCTTCTGCACGGCGAGGTAATATTGCATTCCGGCGCGCATGAACGGGTTGTATTGCCAGGCCGGGTCCTGAAAGCGCTTGTCCTTCGGATTGGGGGCGAGATCGCTCTTGCCGGTCATGATCTTGATCATGTCCTCGCCCATCGTCCGGCTGTGCTTCATCAGACGCTGCGGGTCCGAAGCCGTTTCGCGTAACATGACCGCGACCGCTCCGAAAATGTCTTCGCGTGTCAGGCCGACAAGGGGCCCGAGCGCGCTGGTCGACTGGGCAGCTTCATCTTCGAGCTTCGCCATGGTTTTCGGTTCTCTCCACTTTTGACTGCCGCTCTTCTGTCGGCATTTCGGCAATTCATGCGGGCCGGCTACGGTTTTGGCAAGCAGGCTTCACAATCCGCGCGCAGCGATCATGCTTTCGATGTCGACGAATTTCTCTCGTGGCGACCCGTCGCGCGCGGCGGCGATCTCCGCTTCCTCGATCTTTTGCCAGTCGCGGAAGGTGACGATATCGAGCCGGCGCTCTGCCGCCAGATCGTCAAAACCCTCGCGCCCCCGTCTGCGGTGTCCCGACCCGATGTCTTCGACGACGATATCGATGACGGAATAGCCATCGGGGCGGTTCGTGCCGATTGTCCCGCTAGGCCCCCGCTTGGCCCAGCCGACGCAATATAGGCCGGGCAGGATGCGGCCCTGATCGTTGGCGAAGCGGCCTGCACGTTCGTCGAACGGGACGCCTTCGATGGGCGACGTCTCGTAACCGATGCAGGTTATGACGATATCTGCCGGTACGCGGTAGCTTTCACCGGTGCCGATCGCACGGCCGGCCTCGACCACGGTCCGTTCGACCACCACGCCTGTCGCTCTGCCGTCAGTCACATCGATCGCCTTGGGGCTGGCGAAAAAATCGAACTCGATCGCGATGGGTTTCTCGCCATGAATGTTTGGGGGAATGGCGGCAAATTCGCGCAGCAGAGTCACTGATTTGCGCATTCCCGGCTCAAGCACGGCATCGTCATCGAGCGGTGGCAGGTCGGCGCTTTCGACCTGTGGACTGGCCCGCTCCAGCTGCAGGAGTTCCCCAAGTTCCTTGGGGGTCATCATGATCTGGTGCGGCCCCCGGCGGCCAAGGATGGTGACGCTTTCGAGCCTGCTGTTTCTCAGCGCATCAAGCGCGTGGGTGACGATGTCCGAACCCGCGAATTCGTCTTCGGTCTTGGACAAAATTCGCGCTACGTCGAGCGCAACATTGCCCATGCCAACGACAACCGCATGGCGGCCAGAAAGATCGGGGTTCAGATTGGAGAATTCGGGATGGCCATTGTACCACCCGACAAATGCCGCACTGCCGATGACATTCTCGGCATCGGACCCCTCAATGCGCAGCAGGCGATCTTTCGGCGCGCCGGTGGCGAGAATGACCGCATCGTACAATGATTGCAGTTCTTCTATCGAGACATCGCGGCCGATCGCGATATTGCCAACGAAACGCACGGTGTCGCCGATAGCGGTTTTTTCGTAACGTCGCGAAACGCCCTTGATCGACTGATGATCGGGCGCGACACCGGTGCGGATCAGCCCGAAAGGAACGGGTAACATGTCGAAGACATCGATACGGGCTTCATCGCCCCATTTCTTAACGGCCGCTTCCGCAGTGTAGTACCCGGCCGGACCCGAACCCACGATTGCGATGTGCCGCATGTCCTTCTCCCGCAAGACAGTGCGTTAGATGCACGTCTGCCGTGCGCATGGCAAGTTCGTCGAAGCCGTCCGACTGCTTGGCAGCGGGATTATGCCTTTGGAAAGAAATTGCCGGTAAATGCAGTAGTTACCCGGAGCTTTCGGGCCGCTTTCCGGGTTTTTCAGTTAGAGGTAAGCTTTAGATGGGTGGGTTCTTCTCGCGGGCGACGCGGGCCAAAACAATGGAGGACGAGGCGCTGGAGGATGCGCCGCTTTGCCCCATTGCCGCATCCGATGCGGCGCGCCGGGTTGAACTTCTCGACAGTTTCGAAGCCGCCGGGCTCGGCTGGTTCTGGGCGACGGACGCTCAGGGTCGCCTGATCTATCTTTCCCAGAATGCCGCTCTCAAGCTTGGCTGGAATGATGGCGAGGCCATCGGAAAACCCCTCGGTGATCTCTTCATGACCGAGCAAGATGACGATCCAAACCGGACCGAGCGGCCGCTCGCTTTCCTGCTCAGTGCACGAAATTCGATCAGCCAGTTGAACGTCAGGCTCGCGGTTGCAGGCCAGGAAGTGTGGTGGGAAATCGCCGGCAAGCCGCAATTCGATGAAGCCCAACGCTTCACCGGGTACCGCGGGAGTGCGAAAGACATCACCCGCAGCCGTGAAAGCCAACGCGATGCCGAACGGCTCGCGCAGTATGATTCGCTGACCGGGCTGTCCAATCGTCACCGCATGACCAAGCGGCTGTCGGCAACGCTCGCGGCCTACCGCAATTCCAAGCGCTCCTGCGCGCTTTTGATGCTCGACCTCGATCGATTCAAACAGGTCAACGATACGCTTGGCCACCCAGCCGGCGACGAATTGCTGAAGCAAGTCGCAGCGAGACTTGGCCGTATTGTCGGCGACAAGGGCGAAATCGGTCGACTGGGCGGTGACGAATTCCAGATCATGCTTCCCGACATCGATGACCGGGGTGCACTGGGCGAATTGGGCCAAAGGCTGATCCAGATGATCTCGCAGCCTTATTCGATCAATGGCGCGCGTGCGATCATCGGCACATCTGTCGGCATTGCGATTGCACCGTATGATGGGCTCGACACCGAGGAACTGGTCAAGGCCACCGATCTCGCGCTCTACGCCGCCAAGGGGGGCGGGCGAGGCCAGTATCGATTCTATTCGAGCGATCTGCAGGATGGCGCCAAGCATCGTCGGCAGGTCGAGGAAGACCTTCGCGACGCGATTACGAACAGCGAACTGTCGATGCACTATCAGCCACTGATCTGCGCAAAGACACACACCGTGCAGGCCTGCGAGGCTCTCATGCGGTGGGAGCATCCCGAACGGGGTAGCATATCGCCCGGCGTCTTCATCCCGGTGGCCGAGGAAATCGGGATCATCAAGGAGATGGGCGACTGGGCGCTCAGGGAAGTGTGCCGGCAGGCCAAGGAGTGGCCGGTCGATTTACGTGTCGCAGTCAATGTCTCCGCGATCCAGTTTTCGCATGACGACTTTGCGCATGTGGTGAAGAATGCGCTGCACTATAGCGGGCTTTCACCCGACAGGCTCGAACTTGAAATCACCGAAAGCGTTTTTCTCGGCGATGCTGATCGATCGCAACGCATGTTCGCAGAACTGAAGGATCTGGGCGTTCGTCTGGCTCTGGACGATTTCGGAACCGGTTACAGCTCGCTAAGCTATCTGCGCACGGCACCTTTCGACAAGATCAAGATCGACCAGAGCTTTGTCCGGGGCGCTACGGAAGAAGGTAACAACAACGCCGCTATTCTCAGTGCCATCACGGGCCTTGCAGCAGCGCTGAAGATGGACACGGTCGCAGAAGGCGTCGAAGCGGAAGACGAACTGGCGCTGGTCACTAAACGCGGCGCGACGCTGATCCAGGGACATATTTTTTCGCGGGCGATCTCGCACGAGGAACTCCTGGAGCGCCTCGAACAGGGCAAGCTCAAGTACGAACCGCGTGGCCCCGCCAAATATCGCGCGGACCGCAAGCGCGTTTTCCGCCGGATCGGTCTGATCCACGAAGATAGCCGTTACAGGGTCGTGATGCGCAACCTGTCCAAGACCGGCGCGATGATCGAAGGTCTGCTCGATGTCCCGCAAGGAACCGATATCGTTCTGGATCTCGGCGGTGGTCAGTTGGCTGTAGCGACTGTCCGTCGTTCGAAGGGGTCGATGCAGGGCGTCGAGTTCGAAACGCAGCTTATCAGCGATGGCGCCGATGGCCTTTGCACCCGTCATCGTGTGTCGCCCTATCAGATCGAGGCAGCCGGGCGCCCCCTGGCCGCTCTCACGCAGGATGCTTACTCGATGATGGTTGCGGAGCAGCTTGGCTCAGGTCGAAAAAAGTTCGTCGAGGTTGAAGTTGGCAATCCGAAGCCCGGAAGCGGAATCTGATCGTCTCGGATATGCCGTTAGGTTAAAAATAACCATTACTATCTAGGCCGGTCGTACCGAGGCAAATTGTTGCATGAGGCGGCACGACGATGGGGGCCATGCCCTTTTCCGATTTCTTGAGAGGAAGAAAAGCTGAGGCTGAGGCCCTGGCCGAAGATGTATCTCGCTCTTTATCGGCTACCTTCGCCCGTTCCGAAAAGCTGGACGTGGTCGAAGAAATCGAGCGCAGCGGTGCATTGGGCTTCTGGGCGACCGACGCCCACGGCCGGATCCTTTACCTTAGCCCGGCAATTCTCGAAGGTCTGGGTATAGATTTTGCACGCGCTTCCGGCGAGCCTCTTCAGCAATTGCTTGTACCTGTGGAAGGCGATGGCGACGGTCGATCTCTGGGGCTGAGGCTCAATACCCGCAAGAGTTTTGCCAATCTGACCGTTCAGGCAGGTGATGTGCAGAACGACATCGTCCTCCGGCTCTCGGGCAGGCCCCTGCACGACAATGACACGAACTTTCTCGGATTTCGCGGCAGCGCAGTCGACGTCACACTGGATTTCCGAAGCGAAGAAGAAGCCAACCGTCTGGCCAAATTCGATTCCCTGACCGGTCTGGCAAACCGCCACCGGATGGAACAGCGAATTGATTCCACGCTGCATGCCTTCAAGAGTGCGCAGCGCAGCGCAGCCTTGATGATGCTAGACCTCGACAAGTTCAAACAGGTCAACGACACGCTGGGCCATGCTGCGGGCGACCAGTTGCTGCAGCAGGTGGCAGAGCGTCTCACTAGCGTCATCGGCGGACGGGGGGAAATCGGCCGCCTTGGTGGCGACGAATTCCAGATACTCGTTCCCGATATGGACGACCGCGGAGAGCTTGGCGAAGTTGCCAAGAAGATCATCCAGATCCTTTCGCAGCCCTATTCGGTCGAAGAAGGTCGAGCGGTCATCGGTTGTTCGGTAGGCATCGCGGTTGCACCTTATGACGGTATCGAACGCGATGAACTGTCTCGCGCCGCCGACCTGGCTCTTTATGCTTCAAAGAACGGGGGCCGCGGCCAGTTCCGTTTTTACGCAGCCGATCTCGAGCACGAGGCGAACCTGCGCAAACGGATGGAAGACGATCTGGCCGATGCCATCGAGAGCGGCCACTTCACGCTCGAATATCAGCCGGTCGTTTCGCTTGAAGACAATCGCGTGCTCTCTCTCGAAGCCCAGTACTGCTGGGCGGACGAGGAGCGCGGCCGCGTGCCAGCGGAGACCTTTTTGCCAGTCGCCGAAGGCAGCCGCCTGATTGTCCCGATCGGGGAATGGGCCATTCGACGTGCATGCGAAGACGCGCTTTCCTGGCCGGATAGTCTGCGGGTGTCACTCCATATCAGCCCCGTCCAGTTCGAGGCCAACGGTTTTGTCCAGTGTGTCGAGCAGGTGCTGGCGGACACGGATCTCGATCCCACGCGGCTCGAGTTGCGCTTTCCGGAGAAGGTGCTCCTCGGAGATGCGTCGAAACTGGACAAGGCGCTCGGGAGCCTGTTCAAGCTCGGAGTGCGGCTCACCGTCGACCAGTTCGGTTCGGGGCTCTCCTCGCTCGCTTATCTGCGGCGGGCGCCGCTGAGCGCGTTACGTATCGGTGCGCAATTCTTCGAACCCATCATGGGCAACGATCTCGGCGATATGGATCTCGTCCGGGCAGTAATCGCGCTGTCCGACGCCATGGGAATGGAGACGACGGCCTCCGGCGTTCACGCGCTTGATCTCATGAGCGAACTGAAGCGGCTCGGCATCGATCAGGTCAGCGGCTTTGTCTATTCCGATGCGCTTTCGAACGATCAGGTATGTCAGGAGCTGGCAAAAGGGGAATGGACCCTCGCGCCCACGGATAGCGGTACGCAGCGCGCTTCCCGCCGGACGGTCTTCCGCAAGATTGGCGTGATCCACGAGGATCACTATTACGACGTCACCCTGCGCAATCTTTCGCGCTCCGGCGCGATGATCCAGGGGCTCGAGGACGTGCCGGTCGGGACCATGTTCGTGCTCGACTTCGGGCAGGGCCAGCTGGCTGTGTGTACCGTTCGCCGGACGATGGACGATACGCAGGGCCTCGAATTCGAACAGGAACTGGTCGATGACGGGGCAGGCGGGTTGTGCACGCGGCACCGCGTGAGCCCTTACGAACTCGCGGCGGCTGGTGTGCCGCTGGCCGCGCTTTCGCCGGGCAAATATGCCATGGCTCCGGATAGCGGGGGAGGGGCCGGCTTCGCGCAATTCAACCTTTCGGCCAGCGCTCCGAGACAGACCGGTCGCAAGGAAGCGGTACAGGTGTAGCTTTGTCTGCTGACAGGGCGGCGCGGCGCGGCTAATGGGGCGGCGCAATGACCGACCTTTCCAAGATCCGCAATTTCTCCATCATAGCCCACATCGACCATGGCAAGTCGACGTTGGCTGATCGGTTGATCCAGTTTACCGGGGGGCTGACCGACCGGGAGATGTCCGAGCAAGTCCTTGATAACATGGACATCGAGAAGGAGCGGGGCATCACGATCAAGGCGCAGACCGTGCGTCTCAACTACACCGCGCGCGATGGCGAGACCTATGAGCTTAACCTCATGGACACGCCTGGCCATGTCGACTTCGCCTATGAGGTCAGCCGCAGCCTGGCCGCGTGCGAGGGCGCGCTGCTGGTGGTGGACGCCGCGCAAGGGGTGGAAGCGCAGACGCTGGCCAATGTCTACCAGTCCATCGAGCACGACCACGAAATCGTCCCCGTCATCAACAAGATCGACCTGCCCGCCGCCGAACCGCAGCGCGTGGCCGAGGAGATCGAGGAAATCGTCGGCATCGAGGCCACCGGCCCGTGGGAGGAAGGCGGCGCCGTCCTCACCAGCGCCAAATCGGGCATCGGCATCGAGGAAACGCTGGAAGCGCTGGTCAAGCGCATCCCGCCGCCTACGGGCGACCGCGACGCACCGCTGAAGGCCATGCTGGTCGACAGCTGGTACGACCCGTATCTCGGCGTCGTGATCCTGGTGCGCGTGATGGACGGGGTCATCAAGAAGGGCCAGCAGGTCAGGTTCATGCAGGGCGGCACCCAGCACCTGATCGACCGGGTCGGCTGCTTCACCCCCAAGCGCACCGACCTGCCGGAACTCGGCCCGGGCGAAATCGGCTTCATCACCGCGCAGATCAAGGAGGTGGAGCAGGCCCGCGTCGGCGACACCATCACAACGGTAAAGAACGGGGCGCCCGAGGCGCTGAAAGGCTACAAGGAAGTCCAGCCCGTGGTCTTCTGCGGCCTGTTCCCCGTCGACGCCGCCGATTTCGAAAAGCTGCGCGAAAGCATCGGCAAGCTGCGGCTCAACGATGCGAGCTTCAGCTACGAAATGGAAAGCAGCGCCGCGCTGGGCTTCGGCTTCCGCGCCGGCTTCCTCGGCCTGCTGCACCTGGAAATCATCCAGGAACGCCTCAGCCGCGAATACGATCTCGACCTCATCACCACGGCCCCCTCGGTCGTGTACCGGGTCCACCTCGGCCATTCGAAGAACGAAGACGCCAAGACCATCGAGATTCACAATCCCGCCGACTGGCCGGACGTCAACCGGATCGAGACGGTGGAAGAACCGTGGATCAAGGCGGTGATCTACGCGCCCGACGAATATCTCGGTGCGATCCTGAAGCTGTGCCAGGACCGCCGCGGCATCCAGACGAACCTGACCTATGTCGGCGGGCGCGCGCAGGTGAGCTACGAATTGCCGCTGAACGAAGTGGTGTTCGATTTCTACGACCGGCTGAAATCGATTAGCCGGGGCTATGCCAGCTTCGACTATGAACAGATCGGCAGCCGCGAGGGCGACCTCGTCAAGATGAACATCCTCGTCAACAACGAGCCGGTCGATGCGCTGTCGCTGATCGTCCACCGCAGCGTGGCGGAAGAACGCGGCCGCGGCATGTGCGAGCGGCTGAAGGACCTGATCCCGCGCCACCTGTTCAAGATCCCGATCCAGGCCGCCATCGGCGGCAAGGTCATCGCCCGCGAAACCATTGCCGCGCTGCGCAAGGACGTGACCGCCAAATGTTACGGCGGCGACGTCACGCGCAAGAAGAAGCTGCTGGAGAAGCAGAAGAAGGGGAAGGCCAGAATGAGGGAATACGGGAACGTCTCGATCCCTCAGGAAGCCTTCATCGCAGCGCTACGTATGGGAGAAGAGTGAGTCTCCCATTTCCGAGGATGCGGGAGCGCCCGAAGGGCGGCGTGCCCCGGCGAAGGCCGGGGGTGATGTGACCATTCCGCACGAAGCGTTCATCGCCGCGCTGCGGACGGTTGAGGAATGACCCCCATTCTCAAACACGCCCGCGTGCGGTAAGGCGACCTGCCCCCGCACAAGGCGGGGCGTAATGCGAGCCTTCCGTGGAAGGATTTCATTGCCGCGCTGCGGACGGGGGAGGCGTAATCGCCGCACCCCGCGCAGCCCGATTTTTCCAGCCGGCAGCCTGCCGGCCAACCAGAAACGACACGATCCCTAATGCCTTCATTCAAGCAACCCACTTTCCAGGAACGCGCAGCCATGGCCGACAAGGCCCGCGAAAAGGCGCTGAAGAAAATGGCCGCCAAGCCGCCGGTCGACCCTGAGGTCGAAGCCAAGCGCCGCGAGGCCCGCCTGGCGCGCGAAGCCGCCGCCGCCGAAAAGAGCGCCGCACGCCGCGAAGCGATCGCCAAGGCCAAGGCCGAAAAGATCGCCGCCGCCGAGGCAGCCGCCGAAGCCGCCGCCATTCCGGAGCCGACCGAAGCGGAACTGAAAGCCAAGCGCGACGCGAAATACGCCGCCCGCAAGGCGCGCAAGAAGCGGTGAGGTGAGGGCGGCCTGCGGGAGTGGGCCGCTGCCGCCTGATGGACGCTCACCGGTCCGTTCGTTCAAAATCCTGATCAAGGCTCCGTTCGGCGACAAGATGATCGCCCGCGAAACCATGGGCGCGCTGGGCAAGGAGGTGAGTGCCAAATGTTACGGCGGCGACATCAGGCTCAAGAAGAGCTTTTGGAAAAACACAAGAAGGGCAAGGCAAGGATGCGCGAGCATGGCAATATGAGCATCTCCCAGGATGCGTTTATTCCTTCGCTGCGAATGGGGAAGAGTGATTGATTGTCAGTTAGCTTAGCTCACGCTAGCTAGCTAGGACATGGCCGCAAAACATTTTTCCGTAGCTGTTCAGGAAGACCATCTAGAGCGCCTTGCTAGCGCTCGTCCTACTCAGGCTCTGGCCGAATTGATTTGGAACGCTTTGGACGCTGAAGCAACAAAAGTAAGCGTCAAATTCGATGAATCTGATCTGGGTATGCGAGCCATCCGCATTCGCGATAATGGCCACGGGTTTCCCTATGACGATGCCGAGGGATTGTTCGGTAGGCTAGGAGGATCGTGGAAGGCCGAAAAAAACCGCTCGAAGACTAAGTCTCGCTGGCTGCACGGCAAAGAAGGACGGGGTCGGTTTAAAGCGCTAGCGCTCGGCCGAATAGCCGATTGGCGAGTGAAATACCGCACTGGCAACGAAACTTTAGTGTTTCAGGTGGGGTTGATACGAGACAACATCGTGGATGTTCGTGTCAGCGATCCAAAATCTGTGCCCGCAAGCGAGACCGGTGTCGAAGTCACTATTGGCGAGCTACACCGGGAGTTTCGTACTCTCAGAGAGCAGGCGGCATTCCAAGAACTTTCTGAAATATTTGCTCTGTATTTAATAGATTATCCAGACGTTGAAATAAAGTATCGAGGAGAGAGGCTCGATCCAGAGGAAGCGATTGCTAGTCGCGAACAAATCTCATTACCGGATATCGAGGTTGATGGCGAGGCGTACCCAGTCGAACTTGAGATCGTCGAGTGGCGTAACGCTACCGAGCGCGTAATTTATTATTGTGATCAGAACGGTTTGCCTCTGCAACGCCGTCAGCCACGTTTCCACACGCCAGGATATCAATTTTCTGCTTATCTTAAATCTTCATACGTCTCGAAACTTAACGAAGAGGGTATTCTCGAGCTTTCCGAGATGAATTCGGAGTTAGAAGATTCATACGAAATCGCTCAAAATGAGATTAAATCTTACTTCAAACGAAAAGACGTAGAAACTGCGCGTTCTGAGATTGAGCAGTGGAAGTCTGAGGAAGTCTATCCGTTCAAACATGAACCGCAAAATCTGATCGAAGAGGCTGAGCGAAAAGTATTCGACATTGTCGCCCTAAACGTAAACAGACATTTGCCTGAATTCTCAGAAAGCGGGAAACGCAGCAAAGCTTTCCAGCTGCGGATGCTGAGGCAGGCGATTGAGAAAGGACCGGAGGAACTTCAGTTAATTTTGACGGAGGTCTTAGATCTCCCGGAGAGAAAGCAAACCGAATTAGCAAGGCTTCTTGAGGATGCATCGTTAGCCAACGTTATCAGTGCGTCCAAACTTGTAGCTGATAGGCTAAAATTTGTGACTGGCCTCGATGCGTTGTTATTCGATCCCCAATACAAACGGGCACTCAAGGAGCGGAGTCAGCTCCATAAGATTCTCGCTGATGATAACACATGGATTATTGGTGAGGAATTCAACCTCACTGTAAATGATCAATCATTGACCGAGGTACTTAGAAAGCACAAAAAATTGCTAGATGATGGCACGGTGATTGATCGCCCGGTCAAGCGTATCGATGGAAGCGTGGGCATAGTCGATTTAATGCTATCCCGAGCAGTCCCGCAAAATCGGCCTAGTCAGCGCGAGCATCTGGTAATCGAACTGAAGCGTCCCAGCGTTAAGATTGGTATGAATGAGATTGCGCAGATTAAATCCTATGCATTTGCAGTCTCGGCGGATGAGCGTTTTGCGTCGATAGATACGAAATGGAGTTTCTGGGTCGTCTCGAACGAACTCGACGCGTCTGGAAAAAAAGAGGCTCGACAAGCCGACCGTCCACCTGGTCAGGTCTATCGAGACGATAATATCGAGGTTTGGTGTAAAACTTGGTCGGAGATAATCGATGCAGCAAAGGCTCGGCTCAAGTTTGTAGAGGATCACTTAAAGACGAACATAGATCGTGAGCGTTCGTTGAAATACCTTCGCGATACCTACGAAAAATACCTCTCGGGGGTGGTCGAAGATATGTCGGCCGAAGATGCGAGCGACATAGCGGGCGAAGAATGACCTTCGGTGTTTTCATGCACAAGGATGGGTCGATCTACGACGACATCCCAGAAGTGCATTACCAGTTTCCGAAAAGCTATCTCAGCCGCGCGCAGCAAATGGTCGGCGACTGGATTGTTTATCGTGAGCCGGTCAAGATTCCGAACTCCAAAGGATTCTTCGCGGTGGCGAAAGTCGAGGAAATCATACCTGACCCGACTGAGCCTGACAGGTATCGCGCGATCATCGAGAAAGGCAGCTATCTACCTTTCGAGCCGACCGTGCCGCATATCGTAAATGGCGAGCAGGTTGAGCAGGGCGTTCTCAATGAGGAAGGCAAAATCTCTGGTCGCGCGCAAGCCGCCGTCCGCCCGCTTTCGCCTTCAGACTTCGCTCGCATCATTT
The DNA here is from genome assembly GCF_019711555.1 of Qipengyuania pacifica. Taxonomy (NCBI): domain Bacteria; kingdom Pseudomonadati; phylum Pseudomonadota; class Alphaproteobacteria; order Sphingomonadales; family Erythrobacteraceae; genus Qipengyuania; species Qipengyuania pacifica. The sequence continues at coordinate 243,746 of NZ_JAIGNQ010000003.1, forward strand.
CGCTCGGCCTGCCGGATGAGGATTTCCTGCCTCGTAACGATGACGAAGTTATCGAGGACAACCGTGTCCGCGAGCATCAGACCCCATTTGAAATCGAGCGCCCCATTGTCCAGTCGCTTGTGTCCAAGCCATTCCGCGACCGCGCTTTCCGCCGCGCCGTGATGCACGCTTATGATGGCCGCTGCGCGGTAACAGGCTGGAAGTTGGTCAATGGCGGAGGCCGCTTGGAAGCGCAGGCCGCGCATATTCGCCCGGTGGAGCACGGCGGCCCTGACAGCGTGCGCAATGGCCTTGCGCTTTCAGGCACAGCGCATTGGATGTTCGACCGTGGTCTAATCGGCTTCAAAGACGATCTGGAAATCATCGTGCACCGCAAGGTCAACGACCGCGAGGGTGTCGAAGCGATCATCAATCCGACGGGCAAGCTCAAGGCACCGGAAGTCGAGTCTTACAAACCGCATCCGAAGTTTCTCTCTTGGCATCGAGAGTTCCACGGTTTTGACGCGTGAAGATAGCGTTCTACGGCTAGCTTCTTCCAAGGTCCGGTTTTTGTTTGCGCCCTCAAACGCTGGGGCGGGGCGCATCCGCGCCCCTTGGCTTCCTCGCATAAGCTCGGGCGGCCGGTCGGCCTTGCCTCGCCTTTTCGGCTCGGGTTCAGCACATACCGGCAGGGCCGCGCCGTGTGATACCTAGCCCGGATTATCCCGCCAGTGGTCCTCGTCCTCGTTCCACTGTTCCAGTTCGTCCTCGACCTCGATCAGATCTTCCAGATCACCCGCCGCCTTCCAGTCGCTGCTGGTTAGCTGGGTGAAGGGGGTGTCGATGGCGTGATCGGGCGGGCCGTCGTCCTCGTCGCGCTTGCGGCGGGCGATTTCGGCGAGCTGGGTCTGCATGGCCTCGATCTCTGCCAGGCTCATGTCCACCGGATCGAAATGTTCGACCATGGCGGCGTTCATGTCGTCCTTCTCCGCACGGGAGAGGGCGGGGAGGGTGTAGCTTACGCCGAGGCGGACGGGCTTCGGGTTCGGGAGCGGGGCGGTGCTGCTTGAGGAGGTTTTTGTCTGTCCTATCGCTACGCTGCTTGAGGACGTGCCTGTCTGTCCTATCGCTACGCTACTTGAGGACGGTCCAGTCTGTCCTACCGCTACGCTGCTTGAGGACGTGCCCGTCCCCCCATGCAGCCTTGCGGCGTCGCTATCGAAGTAACTGGCGGCGAGGCGCTTGCCGCGTTCGTCGCGGGCGTTCATCCGGAGGCAGAACATCAGCAGGCGATCGTTGCGGATGCGGCGGAAGCCTTTCAGCTTGCCGGCGACGAAGACGGGGCTGAGCTGGCCGTCGATCGCGCGTTCATAGGCGATGTCCTTGAGCCGCTGCACGCCGAGATCGAGTGCGGCCTCCCACGCGCGGCGGAAGCTTTCGGAACCCGGGCGGCGGCGCAGGTAATAGGCGCCTTCGGGGCTCATGTTGACGTAGCGCGCGGCGCGGCTGACGCTGCCGGTATCCGCAAGCGCGCCGATGAAGGCTTTCTGGCGCGCCGGGGTCCAGCCATCGTGGCGGTATTTGACGGGGACGCTGTCGAAGGCGGGGAGGTCTTCGGCGGCGACGGGGATGCGGGTTTCGGCGGGGTCCTTGCGGCGGGTCATGCGGGCTCTCCTGAAAGATGGGCGCGCGGGCATGGGCCGGGAGGGGGCCTGTAGGAAAGCGAAATAGGATCGGCGCGCGGGCCGCTCCTACACGCGGTTGCGGGCGCAGGCGGGCCGGGGCGCGGTAAGGTTCGCTTAACCGAGCGACATAGGCTTTTCTTAACCGGAACAGGATAGGGGTCGGGCGGGGCGATGCATCATGCGTCGACATACCCCGCTTTGCGAAAGTGTGATGCGATGGCATTCCTGTGTCGTTTACTGGCCCGGCTGCTGCACGACCACAAAGGCAACGTGCTGGCGATAGTCGGAGCGGGCCTGGTCCCGCTGACCATCATGATCGGTAGCGGGGTGGACCTCAGCCGCGCCTATATGGCGAAGAGCAAGATGCAGAGCGCCTGCGACGCTGCCTCGCTGGCCGCGCGGCGGGTGATGAAGAACGATTCCCTCAACGATACGGTGCGCAATACGGGGCAGGAGTTCTTTACGTTCAACTTTCCGCAGGGGCAGTACGGGGCGCAGGCCTTCACCCCGGTGATCACCAAGCCGGAAGCGGGCGTGATCCGCGTGAACGCCTCTACCGCGATCCCGACCGCGATCATGCGCCTGTTCGGCTTCGAAACGCTGCCGGTGGCGGTGAGCTGCGATGCCTCGCTCAACTTCGTGAACACGGATATCGTGCTGGTGCTGGACGTGACGGGGTCGATGAACGATCCGGTCGATGGCACGCGCAAGATCGAGGCGCTGCAGGATGCGGTGATGGCGCTCTACGACGAGCTCGCCCCGATCCAGACGCAGCTGACCGCGCAGGGTCTGCGGCTGCGGTACGGTGTCGTGCCTTATTCGAGCACGGTGAACGTTGGGCGGTTGGTCTATGCGCAGAACCCCAACTATATGCGCAAGAACACGACGGTGCCGTCGCGCGTGGCAAGGTTTGACGACTACGCGCCGAAGCCGCCGACACTGAGTGGCGGGCAATGGGAATATTATAGCGGTTCCATCAGCAACAATCAGTGTCAGAATTATGTGAATGCCGATGATGTTCCGGGTGGTGGCCCTCCTCCGACCGCGACGACTGCAGTCAAATATCAGGGAACCTCATCGAGCGATGCCTACGTCCAGTCCGAGAACTGGGGCTACACCGGAGCATCCGACCGCTCGGGCAGCAATCAAAGTTGTCGTCGGTGGCGGGTTCTCGAAACGACAACCTATGACACCAGCAAGAGGCAGTTCAGCAGCTGGACCTACCAGCAGACAGAGTATGATGTCACTGACTATCTCAAGACAAACGGCAAGCTGACCTTCGCAACCGATGGTACCGGCAGAACGAGCACGCCCGGCCCGTTCAATCTCAAGGACCTTGCCGCCGCGGTGACCGGTGGAAGCGTTGCCGACATGACCTGGAACGGATGCATCGAGGAACGCGACACGGTGACCAGCATCGATGGCGGCACCAGCATGACGATCCCCTCGGGCGCAAACGATCTCAATATCGATCTGATACCCAACAGCGATGCGACGCGCTGGCGACCGATGGTGCCCAACCTTATCTACACCCGCAATGCCGGCACAACATCAGGCACATCGACATCGATCGGAACCACTTCGGGCTCGATCATGAACAATTCCTACAGTAGTGGTTACTGGGCCTGCCCTTCGGAAGCGCGCCGTCTTGCGGTGTGGTCCCGTTCGGCTCTGGATACCTACGTCAAGGGGCTGGAAACCGTAGGCGGCACCTATCACGACATCGGCATGATCTGGGGCGCCCGCCTTATCTCCACTGGTGGGATCTTCGGCGATAGCTGCGATGTCTACAACGGCATGCCGTGCAACCGCCACGTCATTTTCATGACAGACGGCGACCAAACTGCCTACTGCAATGTGTACGGCTCTTATGGCGTCGAGCGCAACGATATGCGGGTGAAAGGCGCAACCAACTGCACGTCCGACGATCAGGGCAATTCCGTCACTGCCCAGTTACGCGCTCGTCACGAGCAGCGCTTTCGCATGGCGTGCAACGCGGCAAAGAATATGAACACCTCGGTTTGGGTCATCGGGTTCGACACGGCGCTCAATTCCAATCTCACCGGCTGCGCGAGCAGCCCGGGGCAGGCGGACACGGCCGCCAACCGCACGGCTCTGATCGCCAAGTTCCGAGAGATCGGCAACCAGATCGGCGCACTGAGGCTAACGCAATGATCGGTCTGTTCAAACGCCTCCGCAAGGAGGAGCAGGGTGCGGCGATCATTGAGTTTGCCTTCGTCCTGACCCCGCTGATGCTCTTCCTCCTGGGAGGTTTGGATCTCGGCTATCAGGCTTATCTTCGCTCAGTGGTGCAGGGTGCGCTCAACGATGTATCGCGAACGGGCTCGCTCGAGGCGCCGGGTTTTGCCTGCAGCGGCGATAGCGTTGAGGCGAAGATCGGTTGCGCGATCAGGACCCGCTCCGACGTGGTGGCGCGCAATGCCACCTATCAGATCAACATGCGCAGCTACTATGATTTTTCCAGCATCGGGCGAAGCGAGAAACTCGTGACCGATTATAATTCCAACGGGCAGTACGATCCAGGCGATTGCTTCATCGACCTCAACGAGAATGGGGCTTTCGATGCAAGCGCGGGTCGCAATAACATCGGCGGCGCGGACGATGTCGTGTTCTATGAAGTGAATCTGTCCATGCCCCGCCTGTTTCCGATCCATCGATTTCTGGACGTTTCACCGGATTATTCCATCGTTGCAACCAGTGCGATCCGGAACCAGCCCTACGCTGTTCAGAAGAAACCACCAACGGTGTGTGTGTGATGATGCGCGAAGCAATCTTGCCACGGCGCTTTCTGCGCCGGCTGCGTTTGTCGGAAAGCGGTTTGGCCCTGACCGAATTCGCCTTCTCCCTCCCGATTTTCATTACCCTGCTCTTCGGTGGGCTGGAAATAATCAATTTGGTGATGGCGCATATGCGGATCAATCAGATTGCAATCACTGTGGCGGACAACGCCGGACGTGCACGGTCGGGAATCGACGAGGCAGATATTTACGAAGTATTTGCCGGGGCTACGCAGGCAGGTACGGGCTTGGATTTTGCAAGCAATGGCCGGGTGGTCCTATCTTCCTTGCAACCCAATGGCAAAACCGGCGGCAACGCCGGCCAGATGATAAATTGGCAACGATGCTTCGGGTCGCTCGCGGTCGCTCCACGTTACGGTTTGCAGAACAAGGGACGAAATGATTCTTCCCTCGCTGCAGGAATGGGCCCTGCCACAACGCGGATCAGGGCTGCCGAGGGCACAGCGGTAATGTTTGCCGAGGTATCCTATCATTACACGCCCAAGATCCTGCCAAGCATCGTCAGCAGCGGGTTGGATTTGCGATACGAAAGCGCGTTCAACGTGCGTGAGCGGACCAATCAGGACATAACCAATACGCAGCGGCTCGCGACCAATTCCTGCTGACCTACATCAATCGGTTATTCGCAAAGGCAATTTGCAATGGACAAGAAATTTGCCTTGATGCTGGCTGGCGGTATCCTGCTGACTGTCGCATTGACGATGGCCGAGGGCGGGCCCGTGGATCGTATGATCAATACGAAAGGCCAAGACGCGCACCGACTGGCCAAAATTCGCAGCGCGCAGCAGCAAATCGGACAATCTGTGGATGTGCCGAACGAGAACGGCGCCCAATGGTTCGCAGGTAGCCCGCCAGTCACACCGGCGCCGATAGAAGTCTATCGGCCGGAAACCGTCCATGTAGAAATACCGCCGGACGTCATCGATCCGGCCGTGGTGGCGGCCAGCCCGATACGGTGATCGGGCGGCCTTCACCGCACCCCGAACGTCCCGGGGATCAGGGACGGGTCTGGCCGTCGCCGTGAACGAGGTACTTGAAGCTGCACAGCTGCTCGAGGCCAACGGGACCGCGGGCATGCATCTTGCCGGTCGCGATGCCGATTTCCGCGCCCATGCCGAATTCGCCGCCATCGGCAAATTGGGTGGACGCGTTGTGCATCACGATGGCGCTATCGATCGATGTCATAAACTGACGTGCTGCATTAGCATCTTCTGTGATGATGGCATCGGTGTGATGGCTGGAGTGTTCTTCCACCCAGGCAATGCCTTCGTCCAGTCCGTCGACGATCTTCACCGATGCGATGGGATCGAGATATTCGGTGCTCCAGTCTTCCTCGGTCGCCGGCTTAAGGCGATCGTCGATTGCGACGGCGTCGGCATCGCCGCGTAATTCGCAATCGCCAGCCATCGCGTCGGCGAATTTGGGAATGAACGCTTCCGCCACGGACCGGTCGACCACGACGCTTTCCGTCGCACCGCATACGCCTGTGCGGCGAAGCTTCGCGTTGCGGATGACCTTGACCGCTTTGTCGACGTCGGCTGCCGAATGCACGTAGCTGTGGCAGTTCCCGTCGAGGTGGAGGAGGGTAGGAACGCTGGCCTGATCCCTGACCAGTTCGACCAGTCCACGCCCGCCGCGCGGAATTACCAAGTCGACGAATTCGTCGGCTTTCAGAAGCGCGGCGACGGCATTGCGGTCGGTCGTGCCAACGGTTTGGACGGCGTCTTCGGGGAGACCGGCTGCCTTCAGCCCGGCGCGCATGCATTCGACGATCACGCGTGTGGAGTTGCGGCTTTCGCTGCCGCCGCGCAGGATGACTGCATTGCCAGACTTGAGGCAGAGCGCGCTGGCATCGGCCCCGACATTGGGGCGGCTTTCGTAAATCATGCCGATCACACCTATCGGCACGGCGACACGTTCGATGGACAAGCCGTTGGGTCGTTCGAACGTCGCAAGCTCGCGACCGACGGGGTCGGGCAGTTCGGCGATTTCTTCCAGCGCACCGGCCATGCCGTCGATCCGGTCGTCGGTCAGACGCAGCCGGTCGATGAAGCTGTCGGGCTTTTTGCCTTCGACACTCTTCACGTCTTCCGCATTGGCTTCGAGCAGTTCGCTCTTGCGGTTTCGAAGGGCCTTTGCCGCCTCGCGCAGAGCATTGTTCTTTGCGTCTGTAGTGGCCGACAGGAGGCCGCGAGCGGCCTTGCGAGCGCGCTGGCCAAGTTCGTGAATGTGGATTTGCGGATCAAGTGCTTGGTCGGTCATAGTTTCTCTCTTGTCTTGTATTCGGAACGGGAGGCGCTGAGGGTCAGCGCAACTCTACCGCCCGGTCGTAAGCTGCCTGCAACGTATCATGGAGGCGGGTGGAAAGGCCACCATCGCCATTGAGCGCATCAAGGCCGGCGGCAGTCGTTCCGGCCTTGCTGGTGACGGAATTGCGCAGTTCTTCCAGGCTTGGGGCGCCCGGTTCGCTGGCCATTGCGATCGCGCCGCCAATGGTGCCGAGAACCATTTCGCGCGCTTCGTCTTCGGTAAAGCCCTGTTTCATGGCGGCTTCCGCATAGGCGCGGGCAATTTCGAACACATAGCCGGGGCCCGAGCCTGCAACGGCGGTCACCCGGTCCAGCTTGTCTTCGCTATCGACCGTCACGGTCGACCCGGCTCGGCTCATGAAATCCTGCGCATGGGCAAGGTGGTCATCGCTTGCGTGCGGGCCGGGGCAAATTCCACTGACCCCGCGACCGATTGCAGCGGGCAGATTGGGCATCGTGCGAATGACGGGTGCATCGCCCATGAGCTTTGACAGGCGTGCGGCCGAATAGCCTGCAGCAATCGATAACACGTAACCGCCGGCGGCCAGGTTGCTCACGTAATCTGCCAGAATGTCGTCAATCAACTGCGGCTTTACAGCGGCAATGATGCAATCGAACTGGTCATCCGCGATTTCCGAACGATCTGTGACAAGCGCGACACCGTCGGGAACGTCGCTGCCGGCGGGGTCCACCACCGTGATGGCTTCGGGGCCGTTGACCCATTGGGACAGTAAAGCGGAACCCATTTTCCCGCAGCCGACAATGCAAACTGTTTTTGTAATGTCTAAATTCCGTTTCCGAGCGTCACGGCTCTATTTAAATGTGTCTTATACTTTGTGTTCGTGCCGAATTATTTGACCGTTAGGCGGCTAAACTGGAGAATACCTATTTATCAGCGACGTATGGATATTTTCAAAAATCCGGTTGTGCGCCGCACCATTACGATCTATATTCTTTTCAGAAAATTTCAAGGCTGCGCAATATTTGGGAACATGACTAAAAAACCTACCATTGTCGTCAAAATCGGTTCGGCCCTTCTTGCCAACCAGGAACTCCTCACGCCGCGTTATGGTTTCCTCCAGCGCCTGCTGGAAGATATCGCACAATTGCGGGCGCAGGGTAGCAACGTCATTCTCTGCTCCTCCGGGTCGGTGGCGTTGGGTCTGCGTATTATCGGTGAAACGCCCGAAAGCGCCGGTGTTTCCGACAAACAGGCGGCTGCCGCCTGTGGAATGCCCTTGCTGCTCAACGCCTATAAGCAGGTGGGGCACGAATTCGGTTTCGATATCGCACAGGTCCTGTTGACCCTGGGCGATTTCGAGGACCACCGCCGCTTCCTCAACACGCGCAACACCGTGCATCGCCTGCTTGAATCCGATGTCGTTCCGATCGTGAACGAGAACGATTCGATCACCACCGAAGAAATTCGCGTGGGCGACAACGACCGGCTGGCAGCGAAGGTCGCGCAGATGGTCGGGGCTGACGATTTCGTCATCCTGACCGGTGTCGATGGTCTGTATGACCGAAATCCCGACGATCCCGAGGCGCAGTTCGTGCCCGAGGTCGAGGACGTGAGCATGTATATGGACGCGACCAAGGGCAAGAGCACGCTTGGCACCGGCGGCATGGAAACGAAACTGCTAGCCGCCAATATGGCGCAGGAGGCAGGCGTCACCACCTGGATCGCGCAGGGCGAGGTGGACCATCCGGTTTCCGAAGTGCTCAATGGATCGCGCCGGTCGACCAAGATCCTGCCGCATCCCAACCCGTTGTCCGGCTGGGACAGCTGGATCGCCAACCGACTGCAAATGGCGGGTAGCATCGTGATTTCGGATGCGATCGCCGCGGCGTTGAGTGGGGATCGGCCGATTCGCCGGCAGGATGTCATCTCGATGACCGGCGATTTCACCCGCGGCGATGTGCTGCATATCTACGACAGCAAGGGTATCGAGCGTGCACGCGGATTGAGCGATTTCACGTCGGAAGAATTGCGTGTGCTGACCAACAACCCCGACACTCAGGCCGAACAGCTTCTGGGCTATCGCACCAAGGGCGAAGTCATCCGGAGTGCCAATCTGGTAATGCTGGAGCATCGCCACCTGCTGTGGGACGCACCGGAAGAAATTGCGCGCCGGGATTGGGACCAGCCTGCCGTTGGATGACGATAGTGGCTGCTGCCGGGGGACAGGGCTGCTAACTTCACTTGGCGTTCATGGGGGCGGTGGCTATAGGCTGCTACCCATGACGAACCAGACCCGTTCCACGATGAAGCTCATTCTCGGCACCGCGCTTGCAGGCGCGTCTCTGATGACCGCGGCCTGCGCCGGCCGCAGCAGCGGCCCAGCCGATACTTCCTATGTCGCTCGCGACGTGGAATCGCTTTATGGCGAGGCAAAGCGGCGGCTCGACAGTGGCCAGGCGACTCTTGCGGCGGCCCTGTTTGACGAGGTCGAACGCCAGCATCCCTATTCGCCATGGGCCCGCCGGGCACAGCTGATGAGCTCGTTCAGCTATTATGTCGCCAAGGATTACAACAAGGCGATCCAGTCGGCGCAGCGTTTCCTCCAGATCCATCCGGGTAACAAGGATGCGCCGTACGCCTTCTATCTGATCGCGCTGAGCTACTACGAACAGATCAGCGATGTGCAGCGCGATCAGAAGGTGACCGAACAGGCGCTGACGGCGCTGCAGGAAATCGATCGTCGGTTCCCTAATTCCGATTATGCGTCCGATGCACGTCTCAAGATCGACCTCGTGCGCGACCATCTCGCGGGCAAGGAAATGGAAATCGGCCGCCATTACGAACGGGCTGGCCGCTGGATTGCCGCACAGATCCGCTTCCAGAACGTGGTCGACAATTACCAGACTACGAGCCACGCGCCCGAAGCGCTGTACCGTCTTACGGAAACCAGCCTCGCGCTGGGTATTCCGGACGAAGCGGTGAAGTATGCGGCGGTGCTGGGTGCCAACTACCCGGGCACGGAATGGTACGACAAGGCGTATGATCTGGTGCAGGATCACGCAGCAGGCGTGACGCCGAGCTGAGCCATTCGGCCGAGCCGGGCTTTCGGTTTTGGGGCTCTTCGGTTCGTAACTCGGCTTCGCTTTGATCTTGTGGGGCCGCACGCGAATGCGGCCATCATTCCTCGCTCGATAAAAGTGCGCGATCGGCCCGGCCGTACAAGCCGTTCCAACCGGCAGGATCGCTCACCAGTGGCAAGCAGGGCAAAAGCTCATGCGCCGTTTACATCGGTCAGGCATCAAAAGGGTGTCGATTGGCGTGCGTGCCCTGCTGACTCGGCCCGCGGCAGCCGCTAGGAGGTGCCTGCATGCTGACCCGGCTATCCATCCGCAACATCGTCCTGATCGAAGCGCTCGATCTCGCCTTCGGTCGGGGATTGGGCGTGCTGACGGGCGAAACCGGGGCAGGCAAGTCGATCCTGCTCGACGCGCTTGGTCTGGTGCTGGGCAATCGCGCGGATAGCGGGTTGGTTCGGGGCGGAGAGGACAAGGCCAGCGTTTCGGCCAGTTTCGAATTCAACAGCCTGCCGGGCGGTCTGGTGCAATTGCTGGACGATGCCGACATCGAACTTGAGGAAGGTGAGCCGCTGATCGTGCGTCGCCAGATCAAGGCGGATGGGAAGAGCAAAGCCTTCGTCAACGATCAGTCGGCCAGTGTCGGCCTGCTGAGGGAAATGGCCGGGTATCTCGTCGAACTGCACGGCCAGCATGACGATCGCGGCCTTGTGAACCCTCGCGGTCACCGGGCCCTGCTGGACCGGTTCGCGGGTGGAGATGCCGGGCGTGTGGCAGCGGCATGGTCGAAATGGCGCACCACCGAAGACGCACTGGCCGAGGCGCGCGAGGCGGTCGATACCGCGAAGGCCGATCAGGACCTCCTGCTGGCCCATCTTGCCGAACTGACGGCGCTCGAACCGCAGGCTGGCGAAGAAGCGCGGCTGGCCGAAACGCGCGCGGACATGCAGAAAGGCGAGAAGCTGTCAGGCGATCTCGAGGAATTGCGGCACATCTGGGAGGGGTCGGATTCACCCCTCGCGGCTTTGCGTGTAGCCGCGCGGCGGCTCGACCGGATAGCCCCCGAACACCCGCTGCTTACAGAAGCGCTCGGTGCGCTGGACCGTGCGGTGATCGAAGCGGGTGAAGCAGAAGACAAGCTCTCCGCCGCCGCGGAAGCACTGGTTCACGATCCTGCTGCGCTTGACGCAGCGGAAACCCGTTTGTTCGAATTGCGTGCAATCGCACGAAAACATCGCTGCGAGGTGGATGAACTGCCCGCCAAGATGCGCGAGATGCGCAGCCGGCTGGAAAGCATCGAAGGCGGGGAAGCGCAGCTGTATGCGCTGGAGGCTGCGGCAAAGGACGCGGGCCAGCGCTATCGCGCCGAGGCCGAGGCGCTGCATGCTACACGGGTTGCTGCAGCACTGCGGCTCGACGAGGCGGTGGCGCGTGAACTCGCTCCGCTCAAGCTCGATGCGGCGCGTTTCAAAACGGCGGTTACCGAGTTGCCAGAGGAGAGATGGGGGGCTGCGGGAATGGATTCCATCGAATTCCTGATTGCAACCAATCCGGGAGCTGATTTCGCGCCGCTCAACAAGATTGCCAGCGGCGGCGAATTGTCGCGCTTCATACTGGCGTTGAAGGTCGCGCTCGCGGAGCAGGGCGGCGCGGCCACGGTAATTTTCGACGAGATCGACCGCGGCGTAGGCGGCGCGGTTGCGAGTGCGATCGGCGAACGATTGGCGCGCCTTTCAGCCGATGGACAGCTACTTGCCGTGACGCATAGCCCGCAAGTCGCGGCGCGGGGGCGTACGCACTACATGATCGCAAAAAGCTCAAATGGCACCGTGACCAAGACCGGTGTCGCCCTGCTGGACGAAGCCGGACGCAAGGAAGAGATTGCACGGATGCTAAGCGGCGCAGAAGTAACCCCCGAGGCGCGGGCGCAAGCCGACCGTCTGCTGGAAGGGGTGTAAAATGCTGCCACTGCTGGCCTGCCTTTTTCAAGATGAGTATGTTTTCTGATGACGCCAGACCTCACCGAGGCCGATGCCGCAAACGAGTTGATGCGGCTGGCCAAGCAGATTGCGCATCATGATCGCCTCTACCATGCCGAGGACGCGCCTGAGATAACCGATCAGGAATACGATGCGCTGGTGCGGCGCAATGCCGAACTGGAGGCAGTATTTCCGCAGTTGGTGCGGGAGGATTCTCCGAGCCGAAAGGTCGGCCATGCCATCGCTTCCTCGCCGCTTTCCAAAGTAAAACATGAGGTTCGCATGATGAGCCTCGATAATGCCTTCAGTGCTGAAGAGGTTGAAGACTGGGTCGCGCGCGTTCGTCGATTCCTGTCGCTTGCGGACGACGCGCCGCTGGCGTTCACGGCGGAGGACAAGATCGACGGTCTGTCATGCTCGCTCCGTTATGAGAAAGGCGTTCTGGTTCGCGCGGCCACCCGCGGCGACGGTCAGGTGGGGGAAGATGTGACTCCCAATGTGGCCTTCATTCCAGACATTCCCCAATCGATTGCCGGCGAAGTACCCGACGTCTTCGAGGTGCGGGGCGAAGTCTACATGGCGAAGGCCGATTTCCTTGCCCTCAATGCGGCGCAGGAAGAAGCAGGCGGCAAGCTTTTCGCCAACCCGCGGAATGCCGCGGCCGGCTCGCTACGGCAAAAGGATGCTACCGTGACGGCAAAGCGCCCGCTGAAGTTCTGGGCGCATGGATGGGGCGCAGCGTCCGCTGTGCCGGGAGCGACGCAACAGCAAGTGGTCGACGCGTTACGCGAATGGGGTTTCCCGGTATCTGCGCTGTTTCGCCGCGTGGAGGATACGCAAGGACTACTGGGCAGTTATGATGCCATCGGCGAAGCGCGACCTGAACTTCCGTATGAAATCGATGGCGTCGTCTACAAGGTGGACCGGCTAGATTACCAGCAGCGGCTTGGCTTTGTTGCGAAAGCCCCGCGCTGGGCGCTGGCACATAAGTTTCCTGCCGAACGGGCGGAGACCACGCTGGAAAACATCGATATCCAGGTCGGACGCACGGGCAAGCTGACACCGGTCGGGCGTCTTGCGCCGGTATTGGTTGGCGGCGTGACGGTTACCAATGTCACGCTTCACAATCGCGACGAGATCGAACGCCTCGGCGTACGTCCCGGCGACCGCGTGGTCGTGCAGCGTGCAGGCGACGTTATTCCACAGCTTGTGGATAATCTGACCCGGGACGAAAAGCGCACACCGTTCAAATTTCCCGACCGCTGCCCCGAGTGTGGCAGCGAGGCGGTGGCGGAAGAAGGTGAAGTCGACGTGCGCTGCACCGGCGGCCTTATCTGTCCTGCGCAACGTACGGAAAGATTGAAACACTTTGTCAGTCGTGGGGCGCTCGACATCGACGGGCTGGGCGAAAAGACGATCGATCAGTTCTTTGCACTTGGCTGGCTGGAAAGCCCGGCCGACATCTTCCGGCTGAAAGACCGCCGCGCCGATATTCTAGCGCTCGACGGCTGGAAGGAGCGGTCTGTGGACAACCTGTTGGCTTCTGTGGAAGCCCGCAGGGAGCCCGATGCCGCGCGCCTGTTGTTTGGACTGGGAATTCGCCACGTCGGGTCGGTGACCGCGCGCGATCTGATGAAGAACTTTCACGAATTGCCCGCGCTGCGCAGCACGGCGGAGAAGGCTCATGCGGGTGATGAGGACGCGCTGGCTTCGCTCGTTTCCATCGATGGTATCGGCAGTGCGGTTGTCGAGGCGCTCGGCGATTTTTTCCATGAAGATCATAACAAGGCGGTGTGGGAAGATATACTCTCGCAAGTAGCGCCGCCTCGCTATGTCGTCGAAACCCGGGATAGTCCGGTCAACGGCAAGACGGTTGTCTTTACCGGGAAACTGGAAACCATGAGCCGGGATGAGGCAAAGGCACAGGCCGAACGTCTTGGAGCCAAGGCCAGCGGATCGGTCAGTGCAAAGACCGACCTGCTCGTGGCTGGCCCGGGCGCGGGCAGTAAGCTCAAAAAGGCCGCTGACCTTGGTATCGAAGTGATCGACGAGGCGGCGTGGGCCGACATCGTCAAGGCGGCCGAGTAGGTGCTGGCAGCTATCCAGCCTCGGGTGCTCCGCATAGCTGGACTGCTGCGCAAACGTGGCGAGAAAATCGCGGTCGCCGATGGCGCAACAGGCGGGTTGATCGCTGCGTCGATACTCACCGTTCCGGGGGCGCTCGATTTCTTCGTCGGGGGCGGGGTGGTGTATTCCTTTCGCGCGCGCGATGTGCTCTTCGATCTTCCGCGTGATGCCTATGACGGAATGCGCGGGACGAGCGAGGGCTACGCTCTGCTTCAGGCGCGCGCCATTCGGGACAATTTCGGAGCAGAGTGGGGCCTGGCCGAAAGCGGTTCGGTCGGCGGATCGAACCACCCAAGCGGCGCGCCGGCCGGGAGGAGCTGTTCCGCAGTGGCGGGGCCGGATGGTTTCGAGCTTGCGCGGGTAATCGAAACCGGAAGGGACGACCGGATCGCCAACATGGAAGCTTTTGCTACGGAGGCACTGATAACGCTGGAGGAAGCGTTAAATCGCTGATTCAGGAACAAGCTGTCAGCACTGCGTTGAACCGGGGTGAGCGCATCTTTCCGGTTTATCATCTTCGCCGTTCCCGTCATGCTACTGGCGCTGATCCTGGTGTGGACACCGCGCAGCCATCCGGAAGTCGATGGCGATCCGCTGGTCGAACAGGCGGCAGACGAGGTCCAACCGGCCCCGATGACACCTGAACAGCGCAAACTGGACCGAGAAATCAGCCGTATCGGTGGTACATTTCCCGGCCATGTAGGCATTGCCGTGCGCGACATTGCTGCACGCAGGACGCTTCATTTCAACGGCCTTCAGCTTTTCCCTCAGCAGAGCGTGAGCAAGCTCTGGGTCACGCTGACTGCTCTCGGCGAGGTCGATGCGGGGCAGCTCGAATTGACCGAGAAGGTCGAAATCCGTGATCCGGACCTGACCGTCTTCCACCAGCCGATCCGCGACATCGTTCGCCGGCGGGGTAGTTTTACGACCGATTATGCCGATCTGAGCGAACGGGCCATCACCCATAGTGACAATACTGCCAACGACCGCATCCTGCGCCGCGTCGGCGGGCCGGATGTGGTGCAGAAGTTCCTCGACGATCATGGACTGTCCAGCATCCGTTTCGGTACCGACGAACGGACGAAGCAGAGCGGCATTGCGGGGCTGACGTGGACGCAAGCCTATTCGAAGGGAGCTGCCTTTTTCGATGCGCGCGACCAGGTGCCGGACCAGAGGCGCAGCAATGCGTTCGAGGCCTATCTTGCCGATCCGATCGATGGTGCCCCGCCGGTTGTCATCGTCGAGGCGCTGGGCCGCCTGCACGAGGGAAAGCTACTTTCCGGCCCGTCTACAGCACTGCTTCTGGCCACGATGTCGCGCACGAAGAGCGGCCCTCAACGCCTCAAGGCCGGTGCACCGCAAGACTGGATCGTCCGCCACAAGACCGGGACGGGTCAAGTCTATGACGGGGAGCAGTCCGGATATAACGACATCGGGCTGTTCACATCGCCTGACGGGCGGACCTATGCCATTGCTGTTATGATCGCCCGCACGCGGGTGTCCATTCCGGAACGCATGGCGATGATGCAGGAGGTCGTGCGCGCGGTGGTGAACTACGATACGACAATCGCCGAGGATCGAGATGTGGATAGGCGTATGTCAGAAGAAGACGGGACTGCCTGAACCAATTGCTACCGCGAACCGGCCTGCAACGGTTCGGGTATCCATTTCATGACGCCACCTTCGAGCGGCGTCCATAGGCCCACGCGAATACCGGCGGTGGCCAAGGTGTCGCTGGTCCACTGGTTGCAGGTGTTGCCGAGGTGATAAGTGCCGGGCGCGTCGTAAAAAACGTCATTCCCGAAATACCCGTGATACATGGTGCGCTTGTCGGATGGTACGATCTGGCGTTCGACGGCGGCGACGAGCCGGGCATACTGTCTTGGAGAAATAACAAGCGGACGCAGATCCGCGCCGGGGGCCGGGCGCACATAATGGGCGACATGCAGCAGACTGTCGCCGCTGATGATCGCCCCTATGGCGGTGGACACGGTGATGTCGGCCCAGGTCGGCGTGTTGAGGAATACCTCGCGTTCCCCCCAACTCACCGAGACATGCGTATAGGGGCGCTGGGAATCGTCCACATCGCCGGCTGGAAAATCCGCTCGCCAGTCCTTTTGCGGTGTGACGAGCGGCATGACGATTGCGGTGTGAACACCGTTGGTTTCGATCATGATTTCGATACCGCTATCGGGTTCGGTCCAGCCCGAATTTCGTGGAATGGCGCTGCCGATCCATGCAGCCAGAAGAAACAGCACGAACAGGGTGATGAGCACGGCTAGTGCCCACGCGCCGACTCGCGCAGCGCGCTTCACCGGTGGCGACTTTTGCGCAGCCACAAGATCGACCAGTCACCATTCACCAACCGGCGACCAAGACGAAATCCGAGTTTGCGATAGGCGGTCCGCACGCGTGTTTCCTGCGTTTCGAGCAACCCTGCGAGCAGCAGATTGCCACCTGGAGTGACGGCGGAAGCGAAGGACGGCGCCAGTTCGACCAGCGGTCCGGCAAGGATATTGGCAATGAACAGGTCGTACGGGCCGCGCAGTTTGAGCAGCGGGTCGTCCATTCCGTCGGCGATGACCATGATCAGCTCGCCTGCGCGGTCGCCTTCGACAATGCCGTTCATCGCCATGTTGTCGCGCACGACGCCCGCGCAGACCGGATCGATATCCGATGCGGTGGCGGTTGCGCTTGGCCAGAGATGCATGGCAGCAAAGGCCAGCAACCCAGTGCCGGTACCGATATCGGCATGGTTGCGGGCGACCACGCCTTCGCGCTTCATCAGGTCGAGCATGGCGAGGCAGCCCGCGGTGGTCTGGTGCTGCCCGGTGCCGAAGGCCTGGCTGGCAGGAATGGCGAAATCCACCATACCCGCATCGGCGGGATGATCAGGCGTGCGGACATGGAAGCGGCCCGCGCGGATCGGCTCGACGCCTTTCTGGCTTTCGGTCACCCAGTCGGCTTCGGGCACCTTCTCGACTGTCAGGGTTGGTGCATCGCTATCGAACAAGGCGGCGACGCGTCTGAGCTCAGCCTTCTTCGGCTTATGTTCCAGATAGACCTCGACCGTCCATTTTTCAGGGCGATCATCTGCCACTTCCATGCCGGTGACGATCCATTCAGGCGGCCAGTCGATCGCGTCTTCGTGCGCGACCAATGCCGCCCTGGCGACATCCTTGGAAACTTCCGCAACGATCTTCCAGCTATCAGCCACCTGCACGTTCCTTGCTGAGGCGCTTGTCCAGTGCGGAAGTGAGAGCAGCAGCATAACGCTGACATTGACCCGGCGATCCGAGCGTGCCGTCGCGCAATTTCTCGATCAGGCTGCTGGCCGAGGGATGGGGTGTCAGCAATTCGTCGCAAGGCAATTGAGACACTTTGGAAATACTCGTGCGGAAAGCGGCAATGGTCTGCGGGTGGTCGCTGAAGCGGTAACTGTCCGCCGATACGGGTGAAAGGCTATCGACATAGGCAATGCGACGACAGGCGGGCGGCTCGTCATCGGAGGCGCAGGCGGTCCAGGTGTAACTCATGGCTCCAGGTGTGTGGCCCGGGGTGGCGTGGGCGGTAATGGCAATGTCGCCCAGCGTGAGGGTCTCTCCATCCTGGATGATGCGGGCGACTTTCACAGGCGCCATAGCCGGATGATCGGCATCCGCCTGTGGGTCCTCATCCGAAACCATCCCGCTTTCGAGAACCGGACCTGCGAGGGGCGAGGCGATAATCTGCGCACCGGTCGCCTTGGCGAGAATTGCATGCCCACCGACATGATCGAAATGTTCGTGGCTGGCGAGGATGTACCGAACATCTTCAGGATCCACGCCGATCCGACGCAGATTTGCGAGGATCAGTTCGCCACCTGCCTCGGTACCGCTATCGATGAGAACATGGCCTTGAGGGCTCGCAACAAGGATTGCGGCAATCCCGCAAGTGCCGACGTACCAGCTATCGCCGAGAATTCGGAAGGGCGGGGCCGCCTTATCCCACTCGTCCCAGTCTTCGCAGCTTTCATGAAACGAGGCGCCCGAGAGGTTGGCCGCCGCCAGGCTTGGCATCGACACGGTATCGGGCGGGGTGGTCGCAGCACATCCGGCAAGCAACAGCATTGATAGCAATCTAGCGAACATAACTGGCTCCGTTGGCGTCCAGTGTTGCCCCTGTCATGCTCGCAGGAGCATCAAGCGCGCAAAATGTTATGATCCGCGCCATTTCTTCGGGTTCGGCTACCCGGCCAAGAGGAATATCGGCAAGAAGGCCTGCACCGCCTCGGCTTTCGAGGTAATCGCCCGCCATTGCAGTATCCGTAAATCCGGGCGTGATGGCAAAGCTGAGGATGCCCTGATGTGCATATTGGCGGGCGATGGTCTTGTGCATGGCCAGCATCCCCCCCTTGCTCGCGGCGTAATGCCAGTGGGCAGGCGAATCTCCGCGATGGCCCGCTCGGCTCGCGACGTGAACGATGCGGCCGGGAAAGCCGCGTTCCTGCCAGTGCCTGACTGCAAACCGGCTCAATTGAGCCGAAGCGGTCAGGTTGATCCGCATGGTGTCCTCCCATGCGTCGAGCCATTCGATGTCCGAACGATCGAGCGGGTTCGGATCGAAAAGACCAGCATTGTTGATCAGGACGTCGATATCGCCGCCAGTCCTGGCGAGCGCGGCCTCCCACAATTCGTGCGGAGCACCCGGCTCGCAGAAATCTGCAGGGACGGTGTCGACAGCCTTGCTCGACGTCGCCTGACCGATAACCTTCGCACCGCGTGCTTCGAGCGATGCCTTGGCAGCGGCGCCGATGCCGCGGGAGGAACCTGTAAGGAGGATGGTAGTCATTACGCCGCTGTATCGAAGGGAAAGCCGCATTGCCATCCTTGCGCCACGCGTCAGCTTCGCTAAGGGAAGGCCTTCAAATTATCCAACCGGACGAGAATGATGGCCAACCGCCCGATCGCACCACATCTGCAAATCTGGAAATGGGGACCCCACATGGCGATCTCCATCCTCCATCGCGTAACCGGCGATGGTCTCGCCCTGGTCGGCCTGGCCGTCCTGCTCTGGTGGCTGGGCGCAATGGCAGCCGGTCCGGATGCGTACGCGACCTTCCAGACGGTCATGGGCTCGCCATTGGGTATGGTCGTGCTGGTCGGCCTTAGCTGGGCTTTCTTTTCCCACATGATGAGCGGCCTTCGCCATTTCGTCATGGACATCGGTGCCGGTTACGAACTCGGCACGAACAAGACGTGGTCCATTCTCGCGCCGCTGCTCGGCATTCTTCTCACGGCGGGCTTCTGGGCCCTCATTCTGCTTCGTTAAAGGGTAAGCCCCATGGGTAACGGAACCTCCATCGGACGCGTGCGCGGGCTGGGCTCGGCACACGAAGGCGCGCATCACTGGCTGCTGCAGCGCTTCACCGCGATCGGCAATCTGGTCCTCGCACTGTTTCTGGCGGTCAGCCTCGCGCTGCTGCCGAATTACAGCTTCGCCACCGTAACGGGCTGGGCATCGCAGACGCTGCCCGCCACGGCACTGGCGCTGCTCATCATCTCGGTCTTCTGGCACGCACGCATCGGCTTGCAGGTGCTGATCGAAGACTATGTCCACGACGCCGGAACCAAGTTCGGCGTCCTCGCCCTTCTCAACTTTGCAACCATCGGCGGCGGCGCGTTCGGTCTTGTTTCGATAGCACGCCTCGCCCTTGGAGGAGCCGCCTGATGGCTTTCAATCAGACTTTCAGCATCAACGGACGCGAATATCCGATCACCGATCACACGTATGACGTGGTCGTCGTGGGGGCGGGCGGTTCGGGCTTGCGCGCCACCATGGGTGCAGCCGAAAGTGGCCTCAAGACCGCGAACATCACCAAGGTCTTCCCGACGCGTTCGCACACGGTTGCCGCGCAAGGCGGCATCGCCGCCAGCCTGGGCAACAACACGCCCGACCACTGGCAGTGGCACATGTACGATACCGTCAAGGGTTCCGACTGGCTCGGCGATCAGGACGCGATCGAATACATGGTCCGCGAAGCACCGCAGGCGGTTTACGAGCTGGAGCACGCTGGTGTGCCCTTCAGTCGTAACGACGACGGCACGATCTATCAGCGCCCCTTCGGCGGGCACATGCAGAACATGGGCGAAGGCCCGCCGGTGCAGCGCACCTGCGCTGCGGCCGACCGCACCGGTCACGCCATGTTGCACGCGCTCTATCAGCAGAGCCTGAAGTACGACGCGGATTTCTTCATCGAATATTTCGCGCTCGACCTGATCATGAAAGATGGCGTCTGCGTTGGCGTGATCGCCATGTGCCTCGACGACGGGACGATCCATCGCTTCCGTTCGAAAGCCGTGGTTTTGGCAACCGGTGGTTATGGCCGCTGCTATTTTACTGCGACCTCCGCGCACACGTGCACCGGTGACGGTGGCGGCATGGTGCTTCGCGCTGGCTTGCCCTTGCAGGATATGGAATTCGTACAATTCCATCCCACAGGTATTTACGGTGCCGGCGTACTGATCACCGAAGGCGCACGCGGGGAGGGCGGTTATCTGACCAACTCCGAAGGTGAGCGGTTCATGGAACGCTACGCCCCGAGCGCGAAGGATCTGGCCTCGCGCGACGTCGTCAGCCGTTCGATGGCGCTCGAAATGCGTGAAGGCCGCGGTGTGGGCCCGGAAAAGGACCACATTTTCCTCCATCTCGACCATATCGATCCGACCGTCTTGGCCCAGCGCCTGCCTGGCATTACCGAAAGCGGAAAGATCTTCGCCGGTGTCGATCTGACCCGCGAACCGCTGCCGGTTACGCCCACCGTCCATTACAACATGGGCGGCATTCCCTGTAACTTCCACGGCGAAGTAATGGCGGGCGATACCAGCGATCCCGAGAAGATCGTCCCCGGTCTGTTTGCAGTGGGCGAAGCAGCCTGCGTGTCGGTGCACGGCGCCAACCGGCTCGGCTCGAACTCGCTGATCGATCTCGTCGTCTTTGGGCGTGCTACTGGCCATCGCCTGAAGGAACTGATCAAGCCGGGTACAAGCCACGACGAACTGCCGAACGACAGTGCCGATCTCGCCCTGTCTCGTCTCGACCATTTCCGTTATGCCGATGGCAGCACCCCGACCGCCAAGCTGCGTTCGGATATGCAGAAGTCGATGACTCGCCACGCGGCCGTTTTCCGCGACAGCAAGCTCCTGGCTGAAGGCGTCGAGGAACTGACGGCGATCAACAAGCGGATGGAAGACGTGAAGGTCTTCGACCGCTCGCTGATCTGGAACAGCGATCTGATCGAAACGCTCGAACTCGACAATCTCATGGCACAGGCGAACGTGACCATGGCGAGTGCGGAGAACCGCAAGGAAAGCCGCGGCGCGCACGCTCACGAAGACTACCCCGATCGCAACGATGCCGAATGGATGAAGCACACCATTGCCTGGTTCGACGGCTGGGGCGGCAATGGCGGCGGCGTGAAGATCGACTACCGTCCGGTCCACGAATACACGCTGACTGACGACGTGAAGTATATCGAACCGAAAAAGCGGGTTTATTGATGCGGGCGAGGGTGGTCGCATTCGCCGCGGGTGTCGCGGCGTTCGCCGCCGCCCCCGCTGCCGCGCAACTCCAGCCCGCAGAGCAAGCCATCGTTGCAACCGTCGAGGACGGGTTCGAAAGCGATGTGGCGCTGCTCGAAAAGATAACCTTGATCAATTCGGGTTCGCATAATCATGCGGGGGTGAAGGCTGTTGCCGATGCGCTCATCCCGGAGTTCGAAGCGCTTGGCGTCACGACCGAATGGATCGACCAATCGGCCAACGGGCGAGCGGGGCATCTCTTTGCGCGCCATGATGGTGCGGCAGGCACCACCAAAATGCTGCTTATCGGGCATCTGGATACCGTGTTCGAGCCCGATTCTCCGTTCACCGGCTTCGTTCGCGAGGGTGACACTGCGGTCGGCCCCGGCATTATGGACGACAAGGGCGGGATCGTCGTAATCATTGCCGCTCTTCGCGCTATGAAACAGGCCGGCACACTCGACGATGCCAATATCGTCGTCGCGCTGACAGGGGACGAGGAAGATGCCGGTGAACCGCTCGAAGCGGCGCGCAAGGATCTGGTCGAAGCGGGAAAATGGTCTGATGTAGCGCTCGGCTTCGAAGGCTTGTCGATCCGCGACGGCAAGGACATGGGCGTCATTGCGCGGCGATCATCCGGTGGCTGGACGCTGACCACCAGCGCGAGAAGCGGCCACAGTTCGGGGATTTTCTCGGAGTACGCAGGCTATGGCGCGATTTATGAAATGGCCCGTATTCTCGATACGTTTCGCAGGGAGCTGGCCGAGGAAGATCTGACCTACAATGTAGGCTTTATGGCCGGCGGGACACCGGCGCATTTATCCGACGACGGCCTTTCTGCCACCACCAGCGGCAAGACGAACATCATTCCCTCGACTGCGATCGCCCGCGGTGATCTGCGCGCTTTGACGCAGGAACAGAACGAGCGTGTCGCCGAGAGAATGCGTGCTATCGTTGCCGACCACCTCCCAGGAACCCAAGCGCAGATTGCCATCGATTTTCGCTACCCCCCGATGGCCCCGACCGATGGTAACCGTGCGTTGCTGGACAAGCTCAATCTGATCAACGCAGATTTGGGTCGCGAAGCGATGCAACCTTATCCCCCTTCGCTTCGCGGGGCCGCCGATATCAGCTTCGTTGCACCTTACACCGATGGGCTAGCGGGAATGGGACCGGCCGGCACCGGAAGCCACGCGGAAGGTGAGACGATCGAACTGCGCTCCATCATTCGTCAGGCACAGCGCACAGCCATTCTGATGAGCCGACTTTCTCAGGAACGTCCCGACGATTAGGCGTGGCAATGCGGATTCTCGCCACTATCGTTTCTGCGGCGCTGCTGACGGCCTGCGCAACGATCGCAGGCGCGCCGCCCGCGCGGCTTGCGGCGGATCCTTTCTACCGCAAGCACGTGGACGCGGCGGGCATACCTATCCTCTCCTCCGCCCGTGTCCCGGACGCGGCACTGTTCGCGGCACGCGACATGGTCCGCGGCATGCTCGCTCACCGGCCCGATCTCGCGGCATGGCTCGTTTCCAACGATTATCGCATCGCGCTCATTTCCCGCGACGAAGCGCTGCTTGATTTGCCGGAAAATGCGGACTGGACCAAGCCGGCCCGTGACGATCCGCGCCTGACGCGATGCGAACTGAAGCATTACGACGAACGGATCGGCTCGAAAACCGACAGGGAATATTGGGACGAACGGGCGCGGGGAATCGGGGGTGAACGCATGGTCGGGTCCGAAGAGGACGTCTTGGGCCTGCCGATAAGCCGCTATTGGGGCGAGACGATCTTCGTTCACGAATTTGCCCACAATGTACTGTTCGCGATCGAGGGTGCAGATCCGGGCCTTTATGAAAGGGTCACGGAAGCCTACGCAAATGCCTTGGCAAACGACCTGTGGTTTGAGGAATACACCACCACGACGATGCAGGAGTATTGGGCGGAAGGAACGCAGTTCTGGTTCAATTCGAACCGTCTCCAGGCCTTCGATGGACGCCGGATACTGAACGCTCGCGATCTGGCCGACTACGATCCGCAGCTCTATGCGGTCCTGTCCGAAGCTTACGGGGACAGCCAGGAACTTGGGTCAGACCCATTCTACATGCATCCCGCCCGAGTCCCTCCCGGGCCGCCTCCGGTAAACACCGCGGAGGTGTGCTAGTCGGGCTGGGTGGCTTCTACGCGGCGCATATCCACGATTTCGACAGGCTCTGCCAACAATTGCCCCTTCATCCAGCCCTCTCCCTTTTCTGGGTCGGGCGGCAACGCATGGATCGCCTGCACGACATCCATACCGTCTACAACATAACCGAAGACGGCGAAGCCCAGCTGAAGATTGGGATCGGAGGAGGTGGGATCGGCATCGAGACCCGTCTGGTCCTTTATCATGATCGAGAAGTCGCCCGTGGCCGTCCCGGGATCGTAGCGCGCCATGGATAGTGCGCCATTCGTGTGGCTCAGTCCCGTCTGGCTGGTCGGCTCATGTGCGATCGGATCGAGGACGCGATCAGGGTCCATCTGCGTGCCTCCCTGCAACAAGCCGTTGGGAGGTTCACCCCAATCGAGGTGCATGGCGCGGTAGAAATGCGTGCCGCCGAACCGATCCTCGTCCACATAGCGGAGGAAGTTTGCCGCGGTGACCGGCGCTCGCTCGGTCTCGATCGATACCGTAATGTCGCCCATCGTGGTCTCGATCAGGACGAGTTGCGTGGCATACTCACGGCTTTGTACCTCCGGCTCGCTTTGGGCGAAAACCGGAGAGGTAATCAGCAAAGCGGCGGCGGCAAGGGCGAATCGACGGATCGTGCCGTCAGCATGACATGGTGGCCTTTCAGATCACACCCGCAATAAGGCCGCGCTCCGCGGCTTCCTTGCATCCGATGTACCAATTGTCCGGCGCCTTGTCGCGGACCTCCTCGAACTCGACG
This sequence comes from Qipengyuania pacifica, assembly GCF_019711555.1. Classification (NCBI taxonomy): domain Bacteria; kingdom Pseudomonadati; phylum Pseudomonadota; class Alphaproteobacteria; order Sphingomonadales; family Erythrobacteraceae; genus Qipengyuania; species Qipengyuania pacifica. Next base: position 268,169 of record NZ_JAIGNQ010000003.1, read on the forward strand.
TCGGCCCCGTCCACGATCGCGCGGAAACCCTGTTCCTCGATGGCGATCGAATGTTCGATTTCATTCAACGCTGCTTTGAGCTGAGCAATGCAGCTTTTCAGCGGCCCGTTCAGCTGGATCGTCTTCGCAATCTGGCGCTCGTGCAGAAGGAGCGAGGAATCTTCGGTCATGTAGCGGCATTCTACGGGAAATCCGGCCATGAATGTCGCGCCCGCGGAATAGACAGCGGATTTTCCGAGGAAATAGATCGTCCGACCGGCATTGCGGAGGAGGCGAACGTCGTCGGCCATCGTTCTCGCGATTTCCGGATTTCCGCCCAAGGTGGTGAGCGCAATCACGAGCAGGCCTTCCTTCGGTGCTGCGCTCAGCTGATCGCGGAATTCGGCATACATGGCCTCGTCGACACTTCCGACGAGGCGGAGTTGCGGCGCGGCAAGAATGGCATTTCGATCGTCGTCGTTCATCGGGTCCGGTTTCCTATTGGTCGAGTATTCTCCCCAGCGCACCGCGGGGAAGGTGGTTCCAGACCGATGATCACACGGAATCGAGTGTTTACATGCGTAATCGAAGTCGATATAAACTTCGCTAGCAATCGAACCAATGGGAGCAGGGAATGTCCAGGCGCAAGGCTACCGGTGAGCGGATCAGCGATGCCGAGCACGCCATTATGGAAGTGTTGTGGGACAAGAACCCCGTGTCCGCGACCGACGTCTGCGACGCAATTTGTGACGAACGCGACTGGTCGATCGCTACGGTTAAGACTTTGCTTAGTCGCCTGGTTCAGAAAGAGGCTGTCGGCACAGAACCCGACGGACGGAAATTTCTTTATCGCCCGCTGATCGAACGCTCCGATTATGTCGGAGGCGAAAGCCGTCGCCTTGTCGATCGACTATTCGGTGGCCGTGCAGCTCCATTGTTTGCGCAACTAGCGGAAAGCGAAGCGCTGACCGATGACGATCTTGCCGAAATCGAGGCGCTCTTGAGGGAGATGCGCAAATGACCGAGCTTGTTCGCGATTATTGGGAACTGTTCCTTTTCGACACGCTGTTATGGACCGGTGGTCTCATCGCGCTGGCGCTGCTCTTGCGCCGCCCTGTGGCAAAGCACCTTGGCGCGGGCGCGGCCTACGCCCTTTGGTTTCTGCCACTCGCGCGGCTGCTATTCCCTCCCGTGACCCTTCCGGCATGGATGCGGCCTGCCTCGTCCGAGAGCGGGGCACTGATAGAGCCTGTCCGGTCGGGGCTGGTTTCTGCACCCGGTGCGGATGTTGGCTTTTCCTACACCGAATTCGTCGCGCCGGCGATGCCGATGCCGGTGAGCTCTCCCATCGATTTCGTGGTTCCGTTGGTGATAGTATGGCTGGTCGGCGCGGCGATCTTCATGGGCCGTCGCTTCTGGCTCTACGGCGAATTGCGCCGGGAACTGCTCGTGGATGCGCGGCCGGTGGGCGAGGTGGACAATATCCGCCTCATCGAAACGCCTGCGATTTCAGGTCCCATGGCTTTCGGCGTGTTAGACAAAGTCGTAGCGCTTCCCGACGGCTTCATGGTCAGCCGCGAACGGCAGGTCCGCGATCTCGCTATCGCGCATGAAGTGGCCCACCATCGCGGACACGACATACTTGCAAACATGTTGATCCAGCCGCTGTTTGCGATGCACTGGTTCAATCCGCTCGGCTGGATGGGCTGGACGGCCATGCGCCGGGACCAAGAAGCGTTCTGCGACGCCCGCGTAGTCGCCAGCCGCAGCCGTGACGAACGGGCGGCCTATGCGGCGGTTATCGCTGACTATGCCCGCCGCTCAGGGCCTGCCCCGCGACCCGCTCTGGCTGCACCGATGGCCTGTCCGGTGCTCGGCGACAAATCGATCATTCATCGCCTGCGTAGTCTGCCGATGACGGACCATTCGCGCCGGCGCCGCCTGGTCGCACGCGGCACGGTCGCGGCTGCGCTGGTAGCTTTGCCGATGACTGCCAGCGTCTACTATTCCGAAGCCATTGCTGCGCCCTCCACCAAATCGCAGATTCCCGCTTCTCCGCTTTCGCCAACTGCACCTTCGGCGCCTCTGCCGCCGCAAGAGGTTGCGGCAGCCGAACCTGGCGATCGCACGGTTCGAATTGAGCGCGTGGATGACAACGGCAATGTGACCGAGCGGCGGACTGTGCGTTACGGCGATAGTGAATGGTCCGAAATGACCGCGGGCGACGAAGCGGATCACCAGGCAGGCATGGCAGAACATGAAGCGCGAATGGCCGAACTGGAAGCAGACCGTGCAGAGCGGAACAGCGAGCTGCAGGAGCGCCTGAGCGAGCAGCGCGAACTTCGGATTGAGGCCGCAGAGCTGGCTCGCGAGCGGGCAGCAGAAGCGCGCGCCAATTCCGAAATGCGGGTCGCAATGGCATCGGCCACCGCGGCAGGCGTGCAGGCTCGCGCAGTAGCTGCGCGTGCCCGTGCTTCGGCGCCGCGCGTCGTGAACCAGTGCCGCGGTTACGATGCGCCGGTTACATCGGTCACCGACGCTCAGGGCCGCACCACCATGTATGTTTGCGAAGAATATGGCGATCGCATTGCACTCAAGGCGCTGAAGGCTGCGCGGCAGGCACTCGCCATCGATCGCAACCTTTCCGATCGTCAGCGCGCAGAAGCGCTGCGTGAACTCGACGCCGAAATCTCCGGACTTTCGCGCTAGGTCGCCACAGGCGCGTATACGAAGGGCGCGGTCATTGTGCCGCGCCCTTTTCGGTTTTCGAAGTGCGGTCAGCCTACGTTCGTGATGCGATCGCAGGCCCGGTCATCGCCTTGCAGTCCCATGCGCAGCGCGTCGCTGCGTTGCTTGCTGGTGCCGTGGGTGAAATTTTCAGACGAAACCCGCCCGCCCGTCAGCCGATCGTCGCCGATGGCGGCCGCAGCGTTCATGCCTTCTTCGATATCGCCGGGTTCGATCAGGTTGCGGTTCTTCCCCGCCCATACACCCGCGTAACAATCTGCCTGCAATTCCATCAGCACCTGAAGCTGGTTCGCCCGGCGCGGGTTCTGCTGCTGAAGGCTGCGCATTTGATCGGAAATGCCCGTTATCGTCTGGATATGGTGGCCGTATTCGTGGGCGAGAACGTAATAGCGGGCAAAATCCCCGCCAGCGCCCAACTGCCGTTCCAGCGTGTCGTAGAAGCTCGTATCGATATAGATTGTCTGGTCTGCCGGGCAATAGAACGGGCCGACTGCCGAAGATGCATTTCCGCATCCTTTCGTACGGACGCCGCCGCCGCCGAACAGATCGAGCGTAGGCTCTTGGAAATCGTACCCCTGATCACGGAAGGTCTGGGACCACGTTGTGTTGAGCGATGTCAGGGCATTACAGGCTTCGGTCGCATACTCGCTGCTGGTGCAGACTTCCTGCTCATTGGTATTGGCCGGCCCCGCCTGCTGCTGGCCTTGCTGCACGCTCTCGACCATTCCTGCAGTCTGCATCGGATCCAGGCCGAAAACGAAATAGCCCAGCGCCGCGATGATGATCGTGCCGCAACCGATACCGCCCGCCTTGCCGCCGGGCATGCCTCCGCCGCTCGATCGGACATTGATATTGCCGGTATCGAAAGGATTGAGCCGCATCCGTTCCCCCTGTGCTGTCGGCTTTACAGCGCTCACTATGTGCGCGATGGCCTGAATCGATATTCCCTATAACGGCCGGAGGTTCAAATGTTTCTCGATGGTAAGCGCGCACTCGTCACCGGGTCGACCAGCGGCATCGGCCTCGCGATTGCACGGGCGCTCGCAGCCGAAGGCGCAAGCGTCGTACTTAACGGCTTCGGGGACGATAGCGAGATCGCGAAACTGTGCGACGAGCTGGGCGCAACTCACAGCGGAGCCGACCTGACCGACGTATCGCAGATCGAAGCGATGATGGAGGAAGCGGGCGGGGTCGACGTCCTCGTGAACAATGCCGGTATGCAGCATGTTGCACCGGTGGAAGATTTCCCGGTCGAAAAGTGGGATACGATCATCGCGCTGAACCTGACCGCCGCGTTCCATACCACGCGCCTCGCAATCCCGGGGATGAAGGCGAAGGGCTGGGGCCGTATCATCAACACGGCGAGCGCCCACTCCAAGGTCGCTAGCCCGTTCAAGAGCGCCTATATTGCAGCCAAACACGGGCTGGACGGCCTGACCAAGACAGTGGCGCTGGAAGTGGCGGAGCACGGCGTGACGGCCAATTGCATCAGCCCCGGCTATGTCTGGACGCCGCTCGTCGAGAACCAGATTCCGGACACGATGAAGGCGCGCGGCATGACACGCGAGCAGGTGATGAACGAGGTGCTCCTCGCCAAACAGCCGACCAAGAAATTCGTTCAACCGGCGGAAATCGGCGCGATGGCCGTGTTCCTTTGCCGTGACGAGGCGCAGAATGTGAACGGCGCCAACTGGAGCGTGGATGGCGGCTGGACGGCGGACTGACAGATCGTGTCTTTTTCATTCACCGCTTTTCTCGCCGCGGCTTTCGCGTGCCTCTTGGTCAGCCTGACTGCAATGGTGCTGGCGCTGCGCGAACCCGGGCTCGCACTGAAGCCGTTGTGGATGGTTCTCGCCTTCGTCGGGGTTGGAGGTGCGGTAACGGTCTGGTCGACGCCAGAGGAAGTGTACTGGTTCTTTGGAATCGCCTTGCCGACCGTGTCCTTCTCGACTGGTGACGGAAGCTGGGAACCAGTGTTGATCCGGTTTCTATTCCCTGTCGGAGCTTTGCTGGTGCTGGGGCGCCTGTACTGGCATCGCCGTAGCGGCTCGGCAGGGTGCCACTCCGCCTGAGCCACTAGCGCCCGCAACAAACCGTCGTTACATGGGCCGCCACATTTCCTCCGGCAGGCGATTCTCTACGTGGCACATCTCGACATTCCCCTCGGTCTTACTTTCGACGACGTACTTCTTGTACCGGCGGAGAGTGAGATCCTGCCATCCATGGCCAATACGACCACGTGGCTGACGCGCGAAATCGCATTGAATATCCCCGTCATCTCGTCCGCGATGGACACGGTGACGGAAGCCGACATGGCCATCGCCATGGCGCAATTGGGCGGGATCGGCGTTCTTCACCGCAATCTCGAGGTCGATGAACAGGCCGCAGCTGTTCGCGCGGTAAAGCGGTATGAAAGCGGCATGGTGGTCAATCCCATCACCATCCATCCGGATGCAACGCTGGGGCAGGCTCAGGAAATCATGGCCAAGCATCGCATCAGCGGGATCCCTGTCACTGATCGCAGCGGCAAGTTGGTCGGAATACTGACCAATCGCGACGTTCGTTTCGCGGAAAATCCGCGCCAGCCTGTCAGCGAACTGATGACCACCGAAAACCTCGCTACCGTGCCGCTCGGCACCAGCCAGGAAGAAGCGCGCAAGCTGCTTCATCAACGGCGCATCGAAAAGCTGCTCGTTGTGGACGATAACGGGCGCTGCGTTGGTCTGATCACAGTCAAGGATATCGAGAAGGCCGTGGCCTATCCCGATGCAACCAAGGATGCGACCGGGCGCCTACGCGTTGCCGCAGCCACGACTGTTGGCGACAAGGGTTTCGAACGGACCGAAGCGCTGATCGATGCCGAAGTGGACGTGGTCGTCATCGACACTGCCCACGGGCATAACCGCGATGTCGCTCGTTCGGTCGAGCGTGTGAAGAAGCTTTCCAACAGCGTACAGGTCATTGCCGGCAATATTGCCACGGGCGAAGCGGCCAAGGTGCTTGCCGGCGCAGGTGCCGATGCCGTGAAGGTGGGCATCGGCCCCGGCTCCATCTGCACCACGCGCGTCGTGGCCGGTGTTGGCGTACCCCAGCTGACCGCGATCATGGATTGCGTGGAAGAAGCCGAAAAGCTCGGTGTGCCTGCCATTGCCGATGGTGGCCTGCGCACCAGCGGCGATGCAGCGAAAGCGCTGGCCGCTGGTGCTTCGACGATCATGGTCGGATCGATGCTCGCCGGAACCGAAGAGGCCCCGGGCGAAACCTTCATTTATCAGGGGCGCAGTTACAAGAGCTATCGCGGCATGGGCAGCGTCGGTGCGATGGCGCGTGGCAGCGCCGATCGCTATTTCCAGGCGGACGTAAGCCAGCAGAAGCTGGTACCCGAAGGGATCGAAGGCCAGGTGCCCTACAAGGGTTCTGCAAGCGCTGTGATCCACCAGCTCGTCGGCGGAATAAAGGCGGCCATGGGTTATACCGGGAGCGCCTCGATCGAGGACTTGCGCAAGAATGCAAAATTCGTGCGCATTACCAATGCTGGCCTGACCGAGAGCCATGTCCACGACGTGGCCATCACCCGGGAAGCGCCGAACTATCCGACGCGATAGGCCATGACCCCCGCGGCACGGGTTCAGACTTCGATCGAGCTGCTCGACAGCATCATCGAAGCCGCGCGCAACAAAGGCGCGCCGGCCGATCGCATCCTTGCGGAATGGTTCCGCAACAATCGGTTCGCCGGATCGAAAGATCGCCGTGCCATCCGTGAACTGGTGTTTGCCGCTATCCGCGCCTGTGGCCCGATGCCGGTAAGCGGGCGATCCGCTATGCTGCGCCTCGGCGAGGTGGACGAGAATATTCCGGCTCTATTCGACGGATCGAACTACGGGCCCGCGGCCGTTCGCGACGGGGAAAGCGCAGCCCCGGGCGGGGTTGCTCCCGAATGGCTCGAACAGCGCTTGGCCGCATCCGATGTGACAGGTCAGGAAACAGATGCCCTGCTCGAACGCGCGCCTCTCGATCTGAGGGTCAATACGCTCAAGGCCGATCGCGCCACTCTGGAGCTTCCGGAACCTGCCAGTACCACCGCGGCGCCGAACGGGTTGCGGGTGGAACCGGGTACCCAGGTGGAACAGTGGTCGGCATTTCGCGATGGTGCGATCGAAGTACAGGATACGGGTTCGCAACTCGCCTGCATGGCGGTCGCGGCGCAGCCGGGCGAAACCGTCATTGATCTGTGCGCTGGCGGCGGCGGCAAAACGCTCGCCCTCGCTGCTGCGATGGATAATCTGGGCCGTCTCATCGCCTCGGATACGGACCGCAATCGCCTGTCTCGCCTTGCCCCGCGCGCCGAGCGGGCCGGGGCGACGAACATTCAGACGATCCTGCTAAATCCGGCGCAGGAACTTGACGCTTTTGCAGATTTCACAGGGCAGGCGGACGCGGTCCTGATCGATGCGCCGTGCTCGGGCACCGGCACCTGGCGGCGCAATCCCGAAGCCCGCTGGCGTCTCGATGAAAAGGAACTGGCCCGCCTTACCGACATCCAGTCCTACCTGCTCGATCTGGCGGTGAAACTCGTCAAGCCTGGCGGTCGGATCGTGTATGTCACTTGCTCCCTCCTGGACGAAGAGGGGGCGGGGCAGTTCGATGCCTTCCTTGGCCGCCACTCCGAACTTCGGGCGAAAGAGCTGCCTCTTCCTCTTGGTCGCCCCCGCGGGAAAGGAATACGCCTGTCTCCGTTTCATGATGGCACCGACGGTTTTTTCATCGCCTGTGCAGAATGAACATGTTAGCCATACCAATTATGGCTGATACGCCGCCCATTGGACGGAATACCCCGCTGGAGACTCTCATGCGTTTCGCACCCGCCGCCGCTGCCCTTTCGCTGGCCCTCGCCGCAACTTCGAGCGTGGGTTGGGCAGATCAACGCGCACCGGCTCAGCGCGCCGCGGTGCTTATCGCGGAAGGGGAAGCAGCTCTCGCGCAGAACGATGTGCAGGGCGCGATCGATGCGTATGAAGCCGCGCTCGCCGTCGATCCCGGTTACACGCCGATCCTCCTCCATCTCGCCGAAGCCGCGCGTGCGGACCAGTTGCAGGGGAAGGCAATCCGTTATTACCGCGAAGCGCTAGACCGTGATCCGCGCAATCTCGCTGCCCTTGCGGGCGAAGGCGAGGCGATGGTTGAAAAGGGCGCGGTCGAAAAGGCCAAGGGCAATCTGGCCAAGCTCCAATCGATGTGCGGCCAGAGTTGCGCCGAAACCGAACAGCTTTCCGCCAGCATTGCCGCCGGTCCGCCCAAGCGCGTTCAGACGGCTGAAGTAGTGCTGCCGGAAGACGGGGCGACGCAGCAGAACTGAGCTAGACCAGCTCGCGAAAGGCATCGACCACGGCGCGGTAAACGCGTTTCTTGAACGGAACGATCAGCTCCGGGAGCTGCTCGGGTTCGACCCATTTCCAATCACAGAATTCGGGCGGATCGTGCGCTTCCAAGTCGATATCTTCGTCCGCGCCGGTGAAGCGGGCAAAATACCAGACCTGTTCCTGCCCGCGATATTTCCCGCCCCACAGCTTGCCGATCAGTTCTTCCGGCAGATCGTAGCGTATCGGTTCATCCATCGCCTTCAGGATCGTAACGTGCTCGGGCCTGGCGCCGGTTTCTTCGCCCAGCTCGCGCAAGGCGGCATCCTTCAGGTCTTCGCCCTCATCGACGCCGCCCTGGGGCATTTGCCACCAGTCGCCTTCCTTGTTGTCGATGCGGCGGCCGACGAATACCTTGCCATCGCCATTCACCAGCATCACGCCCACGCAGGGTCGGTACCCGAGTTCGCTCACCTGTAACGCTCCACCATCAATTTCACGGCATCGAGGAAGGCCTCGAGATCGGTCTGGCCGCTCGGTATCGCTTTTCGCAGCGTCGTAAAGCCATGGATCATTCCGGGGAACTCGAGAAAGACCACTTCCGTGCCGAGTTGCACCAGGTGTGCGGCGTATTCCCGGCCGGAATCGCGCAGCGGATCGAGCCCGGCGGTACACAGAACCGTCGGCGGCGTATTGGAACAGTCGCCTACCATCGGGGTGTGACGCGGGTCGTTCGCATCGCCTTTGTACTGGTCGGTGAACCATGCCATCGCCGCGCCGGTCAGCAGGAAGCCATCTGCAAACAGCGAGAAGCTCTTATGCTTCGATACGTCGCTTGCCACCGGGTATATCGGTGCCTGGACGATCACCGGAACAGCCGCGGGATCGCGCATAAGCTGGTTGGTGGTGACGATCGTCAGGTTGCCGCCCGCGCTGTCGCCGGTAATTATCAACCCGGTAATGTCGCGCTCCAGCTCGTCCGGCGATGATGCGACCCAGCGTGCTACCGCTTCGCAATCGTCGGGCGCAGCGGGGAAGGCGTGTTCGGGTGCAAGGCGATAATCGACCGATACCACCGGCAGGTCGAGATGATGCGAAATCTCGGTGCAAAGCGCGTTGTAGACGTCCAGATCGCCGATCACGAAGCCGCCACCGTGGATGAAAATCACGCAAGGGCTGGGGCCTCGTTCGGCCTTTACGTCGTAGAAACGGATGGGAACCGTGCCGGCAGGTCCGGGGCAGGTCAGATCCTTCTGGACCGCCATCGCGCGCGGTTCTGCTTCTGCTACTGCGCTCATGGCGCGCATCTGGGCACGGCCTTCGTCGGCACCGACTTCTTCCACGCCCTTTCCGCCCATTTGTTCGAGCATGTCGAGGAACCCGCGCACATCGTCGCGGACGTAATGTTCGGTATCGGCCATCGGTATCTCTCCCATTTGCGTTGCGTTTCGGGACTTAGCCTGTTCACAGCGCTTTTCCATGCGTCTTTTTTGGCCTAGCAGAGAAACTTCATTGCGAGAGGATGGGGTGGGGCCTAGGTGGCGCATCCCAGAAGAAACGGCACCGCAAACTGGCGGTGCAGACAAGGAAGATCCGGATGGCGACAGTCGCCCCGAATGACGCCGACCTGACCCAGGACGGCCTCCCCGCAAACCCCGAAAGCGTTGTTGTGCGCTTCGCCGGCGACTCTGGCGATGGCATGCAGCTGACCGGCGGGCAGTTCACTCTGTCGACTGCGCTGGCCGGCAACGATCTGGCGACCTTTCCCGATTTTCCGGCAGAAATCCGCGCTCCTCAAGGGACGCTGTTCGGGGTTTCGGCATTCCAGATCAATTTCGGCAGCCGCGAAATCAACACCGCGGGCGATGCGCCCGATGTGCTGGTCGCGATGAACCCCGCCGCGCTCAAGGTGAACCTCGCAGCGCTCAAGCCCGGTGGGCTGATCATTGCCGACACCGGTGCCTTTACCAAGCGCAACCTCGACAAGGCGAAATACGATGCCAATCCGCTGGAGGATGGCAGCTTGGCGAAGTTCGACGTGCTCGCCTTCGACATCAGCGAAAAGACGATCGAGGCGGTCAAGCCCTATGGCCTCGGCAACAAGGATGCGCTGCGGTCAAAGAACATGTGGACGCTCGGCCTTGCGCTGTGGATGTTCGATCGCCCGCGCGAGCCGATCCACGACTGGCTGAGGGGCAAGTTCAAGTCCAAGCCCGATATTGCCGACGCCAATATCGCCGCGCTCGACGCGGGCCATGCCTATGGCGAAACGGCGGAACTGTCCGGCCCGCTTAAACAGCTTCATATCGAACCTGTGCCCAGCGACCCCGGCCTCTACCGGACGGTCACCGGTGCCGAGGCCGTCAGTCTCGGCCTCGTCGCAGGCGCGCAGCTTGCCGAATTGCCGATGTTCTTCGGCGGCTATCCGATCACCCCTGCTTCTGCGATCCTGCATCATCTGGCGCGGCTCAAGGAGTTCGACGTCACCACCTTCCAGGCGGAAGACGAGATTGCCGCGATCTGTGCCGCCATCGGCGCGAGCTATGCGGGCAGCCTCGGCGTGACCTCTTCGTCAGGTCCCGGCATCGCGCTCAAGGGCGAGGCGATGGGCCTTGCCATCATGACTGAACTGCCGCTGGTCATCGTCAATTCGCAGCGCGGCGGCCCGTCCACCGGCCTGCCGACCAAGACCGAGCAGAGCGATCTCTATCAGGCGGTCTATGGCCGCAATGGCGATGCACCGATGCCGGTGATCGCCGCCAGCAGCCCGGGCGATGCTTTCGAATGCGCGATCGAGGCCTGCCGGATCGCGGTGCAGTACATGACCCCGGTTATGCTGCTGACCGACGGTTACATCGCTAATGCCGCCGAACCGTGGAAGGTGCCTGATCCGGCCGATTTCGCGCCGTTCCCGGTCGAATTCCTCGATCAGCCCAACGACGGCGAGAATTTCCTGCCCTACAAACGGGACGGGAAGGGTGCACGTCCCTGGGTCAAGCCGGGCACACTCGGCCTGATGCATCGCATCGGCGGGATCGAGAAGCACGAACTGACCGGTAATATCGATTATTCGCCGGACAACCACCAGCGCATGACCGATGCGCGCAAGAACAAGATCGACGGGATTGCGAAGGAATTGGCCCCGCAAGGCGTCAATCTCGGCCCGGACGGCGACGATGCCGGCGGCAAACTGGCCGTGGTCGGCTGGGGTTCGACCTTCGGCCCGATCCGCCGCGCGGTCGACAATTGCCGCCGCAAGGGAATGGACGTCAGCCACATCCACGTCCGCCACATCTGGCCGATGCCTTCGAACACCGGCAAGCTGCTGCGGAAATACGACAACATCCTCGTGCCCGAAATGAACACCGGCCAGTTCAAGACGGTCCTGCGCGATCAGTTCCTTGTCGACGCTACGCCGCTGACCAAGACCAGCGGCCAGCCTTTCCAGATCGCTGAACTGGAAGAAGCGATTAGCAAATATTTCGACGGTATTCCGGATAATGAAGGCGGTCAGGTCCTGGTCAATGACGACCAGTTGCCGAGCCCCGATGGAGGCGCAGAATGAACGCTCCTGTAAAGATCGAAACCACGCTCAAGGATTGGGAAACCGATCAGGAAGTCCGCTGGTGCCCGGGTTGCGGGGACTATGCGATCCTCAAGGCCGTGCAGCGCACATTGCCGCAACTTGGCGCGGACCCGGCGAACACCGTGTTCATTTCCGGCATCGGCTGCTCCAGCCGTTTCCCCTATTACGTCGAGAGCTACGGCTTCCACACCATCCACGGCCGTGCACCCGCTTTTGCGACGGGCGCGAAACTGGCCAATCCGGATCTCGATATCTGGCTGGTGACCGGTGACGGAGATGGATTGTCGATCGGCGGCAATCACTTGATGCATGTTCTTCGCAGAAACGTGAACATGCAGATCATGCTGTTCAATAACGAAATCTATGGTCTTACCAAGGGCCAGGCTTCGCCCACCAGCCGGGAAGGGACCAAGTCGCCTTCGACCCCCATCGGCAGCTACGATCATCCCGCACGTCCAGCCGCTTTTGCGCTCGGCGCGGGTGCGCGCTTCGTGGGGCGCGGGTTCGACGTGTCCAAGAACCTTCCCGATGTACTTAAGGCGGCCCATGCTCATCAGGGCGCTGCGTTTATCGAGATTTTCCAGAACTGCATCGTCTACAACAAGGATGTGTTCAACGACTTCGCTGCACCCAAGGGCGCGGAAGATCAGCAGCTCTGGCTCGAAAACGGCCAGCCCATGCTGTTCGCAGGCGGCGCCAAGGGCATCGCCCTGAACCACGACACTCTCAGCCTCGAAGTGGTCGATGTGACTGATGGCGATTGGGAAGCGGCGAAGGTGATCGTGCACGATGTCACCAATCGCTCGATCGCGCATATGCTGGTCGAAATGCCGTTCGGTCCGTTCCCGATGGCGCTCGGCGTGCTCTATGACGATCCACGTCCGACCTTCGAAGCTGCCGCCATGGCCGAAAAGGCTGCGGCGAGCGAAGGCAAGGAAGCCAATCTCGCCAAGCTGCTCGGCAAGGGACAGACGTGGACGGTGAGCGGCACGGCTCAGGACCCGGTCTGAAACCGCTTCGGCAGAATATTGCTTTAATATGAACGATTAGCCTCCTGTCCCGTTGGGAAGGTGAAGACGTCGCGTTTTGCGACGCTCTAGAACAGGAGGACGTTTTGAAAAATCTCACTACTCTCGCCCTGACCAGTGCTGCCCTGGCCCTTTCCGCCTGTGCGGATAACGACGTTGATGAGACGGCCGTTACCGACACACCCGAAATGGCGACCGAAACGGGCATGATGGCAGATGACGCGATGCCAGTGGGCGGCGAACTGTCCGAAAATCAGCAGACTGCATATGATGCCATGGACCGCCAGGCTGTGAGCGATGAATATGACGCCAATCGCGACGCGGAAATGGCCAGCGCGAGCGAAAATGACAGCAGTCCTTCTATGGACGCGTCGCAGTCCAGCGATGATGCGAACGTGAACCCGATACCGCCGCGCTCGGAAATGGATTTTGCCTATCTTGACCGTAATTCGGACGGGAAGCTGTCGGTTGCGGAATATGCGATCTGGGCTGTACCCTCCAACCCTAATACCCCTGTCTCCAACGATCAGACCAAGCCATACATTACGACAGCACAGATCAACGAAGCGGGACAGACATTTTTCTACTTCGATGAAGATGGCGACAGCTACCTCAGCGACGGCGAATTCTCGGCTGCCCGGGACAGTTCGCGCACGCCGGGTTCTTCCAGCATGTAATTATTCAATCGAAGCCGATTTAATGTGGGGCGGCGATATTTCGTCGCCCCGTTTTGTATCTTTCCTACTTGCAGCGTACCGGTTACGCGCTTGGATATGGATTTCTTTCAGTCATCTTCAGCCGAATATGTCCGTCAGGGCAGGGCTCGTGCGTCCAAATTCGGTGGGGGGCCATTCCTGCATCAGGACTGTGTCAACTCCGTCAACCTGCGGCGGGAAAATGCCCGCGAATCTTGATCTGAACGCCGATGGATAATCTGACGCACAGCCTGGTCGGGGCATTGCTCGGTCAGGCAGGTCTCAAGAAGAAGACGGGTCTGGCCATGCCCGCACTGATCATCGGCGCGAACTTGCCTGATGTGGATGCGGCCTGTTTTTTCTGGCTCGATGGTGTCGAACATCTCGGCTTTCGCCGTGGTATCACCCACGGTCCGCCCGCCTTGGTGCTTCTGCCACTTATCCTCGCCGGATTGCTCTGGGGCTTTGATCGCTGGCAGGCAAAGCGTGGCAGTCGGCCAGCCGCGCGGCGACCGGTGAATTTCACATGGCTTTATCTGCTCAGTCTTATCGGTTGCTTGACGCATCCGGCGTTCGACTGGCTGAACTCATACGGCATTCGCCTGCTCGAACCCTTCAGCCACCGCTGGTTTTACGGCGATACGCTGTTCATCATCGATGTGTGGTTGTGGGCTCTTATGGGCTTCACCCTGTGGTTTTCGCTTCGCCGTGAGAAGCGGGGTGGAAACTGGATGCGGCCCGCCCAATTGGGGATAGTGATCGCACTGGCCTATATCGGCGGCAACTGGGCTACGTCGCGTTCAATGAGCGAACTCGGCAATCTCAATGTCGCTTATGGCAAGCCGATCGCCTCACCGGTTCCGTTCGCATTCTGGCAAAGGGATATCATCTTTCCCGATCCCACTGGCAGATATGAAATCCTGCCGCAATTTTCGGGGCCGTCCGCCAGCCAGAAGGTGGAACGTCTGGGTGATGTATACCTTCCGTCCTGTCAACTGGCGGAACTGGCGAAGACCGACAGCCAGGTCGGTGCATTTCTGTTCTGGTCGCGCACGCCTTTTATCGAGCAGGGCAGCGACGGGTCTCTAACCTTACGTGATGCGAGGTTCACGGACCCGCGCGCCGCCGGTCGCTTTTCCGTTCCGCTGCCGCAGGAGGTATGCAGCAGCTATTTCAACGAACTGTCTGGGGGCTCGGCTCCCCCAACTCGTGATCCGCCACTGCCCGTACCGGACGATATAGCAGCGCGGCAGCCGTGAACGCCCAGGCAGCGCCGCCCATCCATCCAGCAACGACATCGCTCGGATAGTGAACGCCAAGCATCACGCGGCTCCAGGCGATCATCGCAGATATGATCATCGCCGCGCCAACCAGTGTATAGCGCACCGAATGCCGGTTGCTGAGCGACGCGAAGGCCAGCGCCATACCGATATAGATCATGGCCGATCCGAAGCTGTGCCCGCTCGGGAAACTGTTGCCGCCAGCCTCGGTCAGGTGTGGCACGATTTCCGGGCGTGGCCGCCCGATCAGCCATTTCATGACATTGTTGAGCATCCAGCCAAGAAAGACGGTCGCCGCGAACAGGAACGCCTCGCGTCGCAAGCTCAGGAACAGTAATGCCGTTACCGCGCCGATCACTATCAGAGTGCTCAGGAAGATGCCGCCCAGGGAAGTCACGTCGCGGACTGCCTCGTGGATGCGTGGACTGCCGATGGGTTCCAAGGCGGCGCCGGTACGATACAGATGAAGGCCCCACTCATCGAATGCGCCGGTCTGTGCATGTGTAACCAGATAGACCATGAGCGCCCAGCCGACCCACAGCATCGCTGCTGCCAACAAGGCTTTGCCACGGTCGATCGTGAAGCCGCGCTCCGGCAGGACAACGGTTTCGGCGGCCAGATGCTCGGAATCGTGAATGATGTCGCTCATGCAGTCAGGAACAAGCGCGTCGTGATCCGGGTTCCGCAGGCATGAGTTCTGTTCAGATTGTGTGGCTTCGGCGCGACTTGCGTCTGGCCGATCAGCCCGCTTTCCACGCCGCCGCCCAAGCCGGTCCGGTCGTCCCGGTCTATGTTCTGGATGACGATCGGGCCGGGGACCATGCCTATGGCGGGGCGAGCAGGGTCTGGCTGCATCACTCGCTCGATAGTTTGGCGCGCAGCTTGGGAGCGCATCGTTCGCGCATCGTGCTGCGAAGGGGTGATGCACCGCAGGTGCTCGCCGCGTTGGCCGACGAAGTGGGCGCGGCCTGCATCCATGCAATGCGCCATTACGAACCCTGGTGGAAAGAGGCAGAGGACGAACTGCGCGATGCGCTAGGGGACGATTGCAAGCTCTGTCTCTACGACGGCAACTATCTTCTTCCCCCGGGCAGTGTGACGACCGGTTCGGGGAGCCCGTACAAGATCTATACGCCCTTTTCGAAGGCGATGCTTGACGTCATGCCGCCACGCGATCCTCTGCCGGAACCAGACACGATTCATTCGCCCGATAGCTGGCCGGACAGTCCCGATCTGCAAGACTGGCAATTGCTGCCCGCAAAGCCAGACTGGGCGGGCGGGATTACCGACTTCTGGGATTTCGGCGAGACCGCAGCGCACGATCGGCTCGATTGGTGGGCCAACGAAGTGGCCGATTACGACGAGGGGCGGAACCTGCCTTCGCAGGACATTACCTCCCGCCTGTCGCCGCACCTCCACTGGGGCGAGATCAGTCCGGCGCAGGTGTGGTACAAGCTCAAGGATAAGCGCTCCGACGGATGGCGTACGTTTGCGAAGGAACTGATCTGGCGCGATTATGCGCAGAACGTGATCGATCAATTCCCCGACTATCCACGCGAAAGTTACCGCGATTACGACGAGCGCAAATTGTGGCGCAACCCGGACGCGGGGCACCTGATCGATGAGGATCTGGAATGCTGGCAGAAGGGCATGACTGGTTATCCGATCGTCGATGCCGGCATGCGACAGCTGTGGCAGACCGGCTGGATGCACAACCGTGTCCGGATGATCGCGGCAAGCTTTCTGGTGAAACACCTGCTGATCGATTGGCGTTGCGGAGAACAATGGTTCTGGGACTGTCTCGTCGATGCGGACTACGGCAACAACGGCGTCAACTGGCAGTGGATTTCCGGTACCGGGGTGGACAGCAATATGTTCGTGCGGATCATGGCGCCGCTCACACAAAGCGAGAAATTCAACTCTGCTGATTATATCCGCGAGTATGTGCTCGAACTAGGTGACTTGTCCGACGATTGTATTCACGATCCGCCCGATGAAAAGCGGGGAGATTATCCGTCCAAGATGATTGGTCACAAGGAGGCGCGCGAACGGGCACTGGAGGCATATCGCGCGGCCAAGTGATGCTTGAGCGGGACGGCCGGACGCGCCATAGGACCGGCGATGGACATGCCGACAACCCAGCGCGGCCGCGAGCTGCTTTCCGGATCCCAGCGTTTTGCGCGCAAGCCCGGTTGGCTTGCAAGGATCACCGCGCCGGGGTTCGGCAAGATCCTGGACCGGATAGACGCCGCGCTGACTTCCGGTGCAATTTACGGTGTTTTGCCGGATGGAACTCGTCGCGTCCTCGGCGGCCGTACTCCAGGCTTCGAATGCGAAGTCCAGCTGCGCAGCTGGAACGCTCTCGTTCGTCTTGCCAGCAACGGCTCGGTCGGCTGGTACCAGGCTTGGGAAGCGGGTGAATGGTGGAGCCCGGATCCGGTTCCGCTCTTCGCGCTTTTCATGCAGCATGCAGGGCGCCTGGGCGATACGGCGCGCGCCAAGGGCCCTTTTCGCCATGCGCTTAAGCTGGCCCATCTGATCAATCGAAACACCCATGAAGGCGCGCAGAAAAACATCAGCGCGCATTACGATCTGGGGAACGACTTCTACCAGGCATGGCTCGACCCGACGATGAGTTACTCATCCGCTCTCGAGTTGCGCGACGACGGGCTTGAACCGGCGCAGCGGCGTAAATGGGATGCACTGGCGTCGCGCATCAACGACGCTCCGAAAGTGCTTGAGATAGGGTGTGGATGGGGTGCGCTCGCCGCGCATCTTGCCTCTCGAGGCGCTTCTGTCACCGCGATCAGTTTGTCCGATGAGCAACTGACATGGGCGCGCCACCATCACGACGTCGCAGTGGATTTCCGCAAACAGGATTATCGCGATACCGCCGGGCAATATGACGCCATCGTCAGCGTCGAAATGGTCGAAGCGCTTGGGCGTGAATACTGGCCCACCTTCATGGATTGCGTGGCGCGGAATCTGAAACCGGGTGGCCGGGCGGCCATCCAGTACATTTCGATGCGCGACGACCTGTTCGAAGATTACGCGAAAAGCGCGGACTTCATTCAGGCCTATATATTCCCTGGCGGTCTTCTCATCAGAACCAGCGAGTTCCGGCAACTTGCCGAACAGCGAGGCTTGTCGTGGCGGGATCAGAAAGACTTCGGTCTGGACTACGCCGAAACGCTGAAGGTGTGGCGTCACAACTTCGATGCTGCGCAGGCAGAAGGCCGGTTGCCGCAAGGGTTTGATGATGGGTTCTGCGATCTGTGGCGGTATTATCTGCAATATTGCGAAGGTGGTTTTCGCGGTGGCGGGATCGACGTGCACCAGGTCACGCTAGTCAAACAGGGAGAAGACAAATGAAACGGCTCTTGATTTCGACTGCCGCATTGGCGCTGGCCGGCTGTGTTTCGACTAATACCGATATGCTTGGCTCGGCAGAACACACGCCGACAGTCACGCAGTCGACGCCCGAGCATATGGCGAGCCTGGATCCAAGCGATTCCATACTGTTCTGGAGCGACGACCGCCGATCCGAAGCCTTTCGCGACATGGAGGCGCACTTCCCCGGTCTCGAAGTTGCTCCGGCATCCGTCCCACGCCCTTTGCCACGCTCGACACAGACCTTGCCGGACACGCTTCAGAGTTCGATTCGAACCTATATGACGAGCAGTCACGCTGCCGGGTTTATGGTGCTGAAAGATGGAAAGATCGTGTTCGAAGATTACGGTCTTGGTTTCGGTCCAAGCGGGCGCTGGACCAGCTTTTCGGTTGCAAAGAGCTTCACATCGACTCTGCTTGGGGCGGCGATCAAGGATGGCTTTATCGAAAGCATCGATACTCCCGTTACCCAGATTATTCCGGCCCTCGATGGCACAGCGTATGAAGGCGTAACCGTCGGCCAGATCGCGACGATGACCTCGGGGGTGGCGTGGAACGAGGATTACAGCGACCCCGACAGCGATGTTGCCAAGATGCTCGGCATCACGCCAGTAGCTGGCGAATCGCAGGCTGTTACCTACGCCCGCACACTCCAGCGCGAAGCGCCTGCGGGCGAGGAATGGGTCTACAAAACCCTCGAAACCAACCTTCTTGGACTGATCGTGGAAGAGGCGACTGGCAAGTCCCTTGCGGCTTATGCAGCGGAAAAGATCGTTGAACCGGCCGGTTTCGAAGGTGGCCTATTCTGGATGCAGGATCTGACCGGCGGAAATATCGGCGGTTGTTGCCTTTCTCTCCGGCTCGCCGATTATGCGCGAATGGGCCAGTTTGCACTCGAGGGAGGCAAAGGTGTGGTGCCGGAAGGCTGGTTTGTCACCGCCGGATCGCCGCTGGTCAACTTTGGTCCCCAAGCTCCAGGTTTCGGCTACGGATATCAGTGGTGGACTTATCCAGGCGGCAATTACGGCGCACAGGGTATTTTTGGTCAGGCCATTACGATCGTACCAAAAGAGAAGCTGGTCGTTGCGGTTGTGAGCAACTGGGAGACCGCGACCAGCAGAACCGACCGAGAAGGATTTCGGGAGTTGGTTGGAAAAATCACCGAAGCACTTGAGGAATAGATCGGCGAAGAATGATGACGGTGGCCTCGGGGCGCGCCGTCATCGCTCGCCATTCGGATAGATCCCTGTCCGATCATCGGATGGGGCGCCCAACGTGCTACTCGCTATACTCGCAGCGGAATGTCAGTAGGAGCGGTAAGCTCCGTCGCCGCTATACCGGGCAAGAATGGACTCATGGACAATCGGGCTCAGCAATTCGCTGAAAGCGCAGCCGACCATGCAGCTTTCCCACCAGACAACCTGCGCCTGCAGCGATTCCAGACCGGGAAGGGTAAGCCAGCAAAGCTGCCCTTCGTGCATGCGATTGAGTGCTGCCGCCGAAAACCCCGAAATCGAGAGGTCGTGCACAACGGTCTGAAACGCCCGCCCGCCGCTAGCACGCAACTGGCCCGGGATGGTGAGCTTCGTACGCGGAGCACAGCGATCTTCCTGCGCTACGAAGGAGTAGCGGTCGTGTGTATGGTGGATCATGGCTTTCGCCCTTCCGCGGTAAATTCGAAATCGAAACGTCTCGCGTGTACGCGACGCGCACTATCGAATATCGCGTATCAAGGTTGCAAATTCGTTAGGACGGCTGGTTAATTCAGCCTTCGACGCGCTCTCGGTGGAAGCCCTCGAAATCGTTAACGAGTAACTCGACCAAGCGCTTTGCAACCTCTTCGGGCGCCTTTACCGTTTTCGGATCCTCACCCGGATAAGCCTTCGCGCGCATTTCCGTACGAGTCGCGCCAGGATCGAGCACGGCCACGCGTACCTTCGAAATCTTCTCGACCTCCTGCGCATAGCTTTCGAGCAGATTGTCAAACGCGGCCTTGGTGGATGCGTAGGCGGACCAGTACGCGCGCGGGGATGCACCGACGCTGCTTGTAAGGCCTATAACCCGCCCTGCGTCGGCGCGCTTCAACAGCGGATCGAAATTGGCGAGTAGTGCTTGGGAGGCAAGGAAGTTCACTGTCAGCGCCTGGCTCAACTGCTTCCCATCGATTTGCGTAACCGGTGTCAGGGTTGGCAGATAAGCTGCTGACAGAACAAGATAGTCGAGCCTATCCCACCGGCTGCCGATCGCCGAGGCTAGGCGCGCAATTCCGTCACTTTCAGCCAGATCGACCGGCGCGATTGTCGAAGCGCCACCGGCTTCATGAATGGAGTCTTCCACCTTTTCCAAAGCGCGGACATCGCGTCCGGTGAGGACCACATGCGCCCCGGCTGAAGCGAGTGCAGTGGCGGTCGCAGCGCCGATGCCTTTGCTGGCCCCCGTTACCAGAGCGAGGCGATTTTCCATCGGTTTGGTCATCAGGCGACCTGCTCCGCCGGGAACGCAAGCTGCTGCTGCCGATCCTCGCGCCGCGACAGATCGGTCAACGAGGTCGGATAATCGCCCGTGAAGCAAGCATCGCAGAATTGCGGGCATGCGGAATTACGCGGCTTTTCACCCACCGCACGGTAAAGCCCGTCGATCGACACGAAGGCTAGGCTATCAGCCTTGATAAATTCCCGCATGGGTTCGACATCCATGCGGGCTGCCAGCAACTTGCTGCGTTCAGGCGTATCGACACCATAGAAGCAGCTGTGTGCCGTCGGCGGGCTGGCAACGCGGAAGTGGACTTCCGTAGCTCCGGCATCGCGCATCATCTCCACGATCTGCAGGCTGGTGGTGCCACGGACGATGCTGTCGTCGATGAGCACGATCCGCTTGCCTTCTACCAGAGCGCGGTTGGCATTGTGCTTGCGTTTGACGCCAGCATGGCGGGCGCCGTCGCTAGGCTGGATGAAGGTGCGTCCAACGTAGTGCGAACGAATGATCCCGAGTTCGAAAGGAATTCCAGATTCCTGCGCATAACCGATGGCTGCCGGCACGCCGCTGTCGGGCACGGGAATGACGAGATCAGCTTCGATCGGCTTTTCCCGAGCGAGCTCTGCGCCGATGGCCTTGCGCGCTTCGTAGATGCTGCGCCCGTCGAACACGGAATCAGGACGGCTGAAATAGACATGTTCGAAAATGCAAGGCCGCGGGGCGTAATTGCCGAAGGGATGCAGCGAATCGACGTTACCATCGAAACCCACCTTGATCACTTCGCCCGGCTCGACCTGGCGGACGAATTGCGCACCGACGACGTCGAAGGCGACTGTTTCGGAAGCGAAGACGGTCGCATCGCCCATCCGGCCCATCTGCAAAGGACGGATACCGAGCGGGTCGCGGCAGGCGATCATTCCCTCCGGAGTCATGACGATAAGCGCATAAGCGCCTTCAAGCAGACGCAGGGCATCGATCAGCCGGTCCATCGTCGTCGGATAACGACTGGTTGCCACGAGATGGATGATCACTTCGGTATCGCTGGTCGATTGGAAAATCGACCCACGCCTGACGAGATCTTCGCGGAGCATGCCCGCATTGGAAATATTGCCGTTATGCGCCACAGCGAAACCGCCGCTCGCAAGATCGGCATACAGCGGCTGAATGTTGCGCAGGCCGGAACCGCCCGTCGTCGAATACCGCACATGCCCTGCGGCCATCGTACCGGGCAATTCGGCGATTGCTTCCTGAGAGGAAAAATTCTCCGCCACGTGGCCGAGGCCGCGGCGCGTGTAGAATTCGGCGCCGTCGAAGCTTGTTATGCCGGCAGCTTCCTGACCGCGGTGCTGAAGCGCATGCAGGCCGAGCGCGGTAGCGGCAGCGGCATCGGTCGCATTGATGGCACCAAAGACGCCACACTCTTCGCGCAGCTTGTCGCCATCCTCGTCGAGAAACGGGTGGGTAATATTCATCGGAAGGCCTGTCTGCCGCGGCTGATCGGGATGCGCGCTCCAATGGCGATGTTACGCGTCGATTACAAGGGCAGTGCGACGGTTGACCTGTCCCGCCGCATGATTTCATTGCGCGGAAAGGTTCGTCTGCCTACAGGCCTGTTACCTGCAGGCAAAGACAAGGGACGTCTTGATCCTCTCTCCTTTCGAATGGACCATCGCCAAACGCTACTTGCTTCCGGGCAAGGGCGAGGCATTTATTGCGCTTGTCGCAAGCATCTCCATTGGCGTCGTGATGCTGTCTGTTGCCATGCTCGTCGTGGTGATGAGCGTCATGAACGGCTTTCGCGCAGAACTGCTGGACAAGATCGTAGGCCTCAATGGCCATGCCATCGTTCAGGCCTACGGCGGGCGCATGGACGATTGGGAAAACATCCTTCAGGAAGTGCGGCAGACACCGGGCGTGGTGCGTGCCTCGCCTCTTATCGAACAGCCCCTCTTGACCAGTTTCAACGGAAGGGTCGAGGCGATTCTGGTGCGCGGCAACACCCCGCAGGACATCCGCAATCTGTCGTCCAAGGTCGTGAGCGGCAATATCGATGAGCTTGCGCCTGGAGCGCGGAAGGTCGCCATCGGCATTCGCCTCGCGGAAAATATCGGTGCGCGCGTCGGCGACACCATTACCGTCATCAATCCGCAAGGACGTTCCACTCCATTTGGCACACTGCCCAGACAGGTCGGTTACGAAGTGGCCGCAATCTTCGAAGTCGGCGTTTACGACTACGACGGGGCCTTCGTGGTCATGCCGATGCAGGACGCGCAAACGCTCCTGCTACTCGGCGATACCGTTCAGATGATCGAGGTCACCGTCAACGATGCCGACAAGGTCGGCGAAATCCTTGCCCCTGTACAGCGTTCGCTCCAGGGACGTGCGGTGGTATCGGACTGGAAGACCATAAACGCGACCCTGTTCGAGGCCTTGCAGGTGGAGCGAGCCGCAATGGCGTTCGCATTGAGTTTCATGGTCTTGGTTGCGGCATTCAACATTCTTTCCAGCCTCGTCATGCTGGTTCGCGCAAAGACCCGGGACATCGCTATCATGCGCACCATGGGCGCGACCAGGCAGAGCCTGATGAAGATTTTCGTGACAACGGGCTTTACGATCGGGGCCATCGGGACATTGGCCGGACTTGCATTCGGCTTCCTGATACTTGCCGGACGCAAACAGATCGTCGAGGTCATCGGTGCGCTGACAGGGCAAAACCTCTGGGACCCGCAGTATCGTTTTCTGACGACAATCCCTTCCAAGATAGACGGTATGGAGGTCGGCATGATTGTGCTGCTCGCGCTTCTGCTGAGCTTCCTTGCAACCCTTTACCCTGCATGGAAGGCCGCAAGTACCGATCCGGTACAGGTGCTCCGTTATGAATAGGCGCGGTGTGGAACCAGTTGTCGAACTTAAAAGACTGACACGCAGCTTCCAGCAGGGCGGCGTAAAGATTGACGTTCTGTGCGGGGTCGATCTGGCGATTATGCCCGGCGAGATTGTAGCCCTTCTTGGCCCTTCGGGTTCGGGTAAGTCGACCCTGTTGCAGGCTGTTGGCTTGCTCGAAGGCGGCTTTGGCGGCGAGATCGTGATCGGCGGTCAATCTGCCGAGAAATCAGATTCGCGCGCGCGCACCGTGCTTCGCCGCGAACATCTGGGGTTCGTCTATCAGTTCCACCATTTGCTGCCCGATTTCGATGCGCGTGAGAATGTGATCCTGCCGCAACTGGTTGCGGGCACCCCGCGCGCCGAAGCAGAAGCGCGCTCGGAACAATTGTTGATTGCGCTTGGGTTGGGCCATCGGCTCGACCATCGCCCCAGCCAGCTTTCGGGCGGGGAGCAGCAGCGCGTGGCCGTAGCCAGAGGTCTTGCGAACAAGCCGGATCTGGTGCTCGCGGATGAGCCGACTGGCAATCTGGATGAAAAGACGTCGGACAAGGTCTTGGCTGAATTCCTGTCGCTCGTTCGCGGCGAAGGCAGCGCGGCCCTGATCGCGACGCATAACGAACGCCTGGCCCGGAAGATGGACCGCGTGGTTCGATTGCACGAAGGGTTGCTCGAATAGAGGGGTTGCTCGAATAGAGGACCCACATCGCTCTTTGCTCGTTGATCGGGAAAGGAGATTTTGATGACCGACCATCCAAGTACATTCAAGGGCGAGGATACCCACCGCGAGGGCGTGCAGTGGGACGACCGCGCAGAGATTCATTCCGCCGAAGACGGCCAGGGTATTCTGGACGGCGGCAAGGGATTGCGCGGAGGCACTCTGGCCCAGATGGTCTCGCAAGTGATGGCCTATCCTCCCGCTGAGCGGGGCCGCTTCGTCATTCAAAAGGCCGGAGACCATCGGCTCGATTTGGCTGAGATAGAGGCGCTCGCCGCGCGGGACGACTTCCCGGGTTAATGCGCTACCCTGGCTTTACCATGAATTCAGATTCGAGGGACTGACCTGCCATGACAACCATCGCGGACTTCACCGTCGTAAATAACAAGGGCGAACAGATCGATCTGAGGCAGAAGCTGGGCAAGATCATGCTGGTCGTGAACACCGCGAGTAAGTGCGGGTTCACACCTCAGTACGAGGGGCTCGAAGAACTATTTCAGCAGTACCGGGTGCAGGGTTTCGAGGTGCTTGCCTTTCCGTGCAACCAGTTTGGTGGACAGGAACCGGGCAACGCGAGTGAAATTGCAGAATTCTGTAAAGTGAACTTCGGGCTGACCTTTCCCCTCATGGAGAAAGTCGACGTGAATGGCGACGACGCGAGTCCCTTGTTCGATTGGATGAAGGCCGAAAAACCCGGTCTCATGGGGTCCAAGGCGATCAAATGGAATTTTACCAAGTTCCTGATCGACAGAAAGGGCAATGTGGTGAAACGATATGCCCCGACCGACGCACCCAAGTCGATTGCCAAGGATATCGAGAAGCTCCTCTGATCTTTCGGTGAGCTGTGGAGAAGTGAGGCCGGAAGTGACTGGTGAATCGCGCGTGCAATACGCATATTGCAGTGCATGTCGTTCAAGCCCTTCGTCCCTTTCCGCATCCTCTCCGCCTACACCATGCTGGAGGGTGCGATCGACCCGAAGGCGATGGCCAAATTGGCCAAGGAACGCGGCTTTCCCGCGATTGCAATCGCCGATCGCAACGGCCTCTACGGCGCAGTCATGTTCGCGAACGCCTGCAAGGCGGAAGGCATCCAGCCGATCATCGGGACCCTTCTTGGTGTTGCGCGGGATAGCGAAGGGAAGCAGGTCGACTACCTGCCACTCTACGCGCAGGACGAGCAGGGCTACGACAATCTCTGTCATCTCGTCAGCCGCGCCCATCTGGAACGTCCGCTCGAGTTCGAACCCCATGTCCGCCTGACCGATCTTGGTGGCCGCACCGGTGGGCTCATAGCATTCAGCGGGGCAAGCGAGGGCGCGCTGACGAAGCTTCTTGCCGAGGGACAGCAGAGCCACGCAGAGATCCTGCTGCAAAAACTTCAGGAGTTGTTTCCCGAACGGCTTTACATCGAGTTGGCTCGCCGTGGTAACGACGTGGAAGAGCGGGCAGAGGCAGCGCTGGTCGAGTTGGCCTACGGCCGTGACCTCCCTCTGGTCGCCACGAACCCCGCAAATTTTGCAGAACCGCATATGCATAAGGCGCATGATGCCATGCTGTGCATTGCCGGATCCACGCATATCGACGCCGACGAACGGACGAAGTCGAACCCGGAAAGCTATGTGAAAACCTATCACATGATGGACGAGGCTTTTGACGATCTGCCGGAGGCTGTTCAGAACACGCTCGTTGTGGCGCAACGCTGTGCCTATGCCCCGCCATACCGCAAGCCGATCCTGCCCAGCCTTGCAGGTGACCTCGAAGGCGAGGCGCGCATGTTGGCGGAAGATGCCCACAGGGGTCTAGAAGCGCGTCTCGAACCGTATGGCGAGATGTCCGAAGACCAACGAAAGATTTATTTCGATCGCCTGAAATTCGAAGTCGATATCATCAATCAGATGGGCTTTCCGGGCTACTTCCTGATCGTTGCCGACTTCATAAAATGGGCCAAGGACCACGATATTCCTGTGGGCCCGGGACGTGGTTCGGGTGCGGGTAGCCTCGTCGCATGGGCTTTGACCATCACGGATCTCGATCCAATCCAGCTCGGTCTGCTGTTTGAACGTTTTCTCAACCCCGAACGCGTTTCGATGCCCGACTTCGATATCGACTTCTGCGAAACGCGGCGGGGCGAGGTGATCCGTTATGTCCAGCAGAAATACGGCCACGATCACGTCGCTCAGATCATCACTTTCGGTAAACTGAAGGCGCGCGCCGTTCTGCGCGACACCGGCCGCATCCTGCAGATGAGCTATGGGCACGTGGATCGCCTTTGCAAGATGGTGCCGAACCATCCGACCGACCCTTGGACGCTGCCAAGGGCGCTGAACGGGGCCGCCGATTTCAAACGGGAATACGACAACGACAATGAGGTGAAGCGCCTCGTCGATCTCGCGATGCAGCTCGAGGGCTTTCCTCGTAACAGTTCGACCCATGCCGCAGGCGTGGTGATCGGTGATCGACCGCTTGCCCAGCTGGTGCCGCTTTATCGCGACCCGCGGTCGGACATGCCGGTTACGCAATACGACATGAAGAATGTCGAAAGCTCCGGCCTCGTCAAATTCGACTTTCTCGGTCTCAAGACGCTGTCGGTTCTCAAGAAGGCCACCGACCTGCTCAAACGGCGTGACATCGAGATCGATCTTTCGCTTCTGCCGCTCGATGACGCAAAGGTCTACGAGCTCATGAAGAGCGGCAATACGGTGGGCGTTTTCCAGCTTGAATCGGAAGGCATGCGCCGTACGCTGACGGCGGTAAAGCCGACCAATTTCGGCGACATCATCGCGCTTGTTTCGCTATATCGTCCGGGCCCGATGGATAACATTCCGCTGTTCGGCAAGCGCAAGGCCGGTCAGGTGGAAATCGAATATCCGCATGCCAAGCTGGAAGGCATTCTGGCCGAAACCTACGGGATCTTCGTTTACCAGGAACAGGTTATGCAGGCCGCGCAGATCCTTGCAGGATATTCCTTGGGCGACGCCGACCTTCTGCGCCGCGCAATGGGTAAGAAGGTTCAGGCCGAAATGGATGCGCAGCGCGAACGTTTCGTTGATGGCTGCAAGAGAGTATCCGCTATCGACAAGGGCGAGGCCAACGCGCTGTTCGACTTGATCGACAAGTTCGCGGGCTATGGTTTCAACAAGTCTCACGCCGCAGCGTATGCGTTGCTTGCCTATCAGACGGCTTGGCTGAAGGCGCACTATCCTGAAGAATTCTACGCCGCTTCGATGTGCTTCGACATGCATCAATCCGAAAAGCTGGCGATCTTCGTCGACGATGCTCGGCGCAGCGGCATCAAGGTGTTGCCGCCGTCGCTGAACTATTCGGAAGCGGAGTATTCGGTCGAGCAGACCGATGACGGTTATGCAGTGCGTTATGCATTGGCTGGCATACGCAACGTCGGCGAGCGAGCTATGGAAGCGATCGTCGACGAGCGCGAGGCTGCAGGGCGTTTCAAAAGCCTCAAAGATTTGTTCGAGCGTCTGCCCAAGGGCTCCATGAATTCTCGCCAGCTGGAGGCGTTGATCAGTGCCGGGGCACTCGACGAATTCGAACCGAACCGCGCCAAGCTGTTCGCCAATGCCGACATGCTTTTGGCAGTGGCCGATGCCGCGGAGCGCGAGCGGTCGAGCGGGCAGGGTGGCTTGTTCGGAGGCGAGGCCGCGCCGGTCGAGGATACATTGCGCCTCAAGGAAGTCGAGGACTGGTCGCTCAGTGAAGCGCGTCACCGTGAGAAAGAGAACATGGGGTTTTCTTTCAAGGAACATGCCACGGCGGTCTATCGGGAAATTTCCAGCGCGCAGGGCGCCCGCTCGCACGCATCCCTGATCGCGGGGGGCGTTCCCGGTGGCGGACGGATGACCGCCGTGATGGCGGTGCAGGTCGAAGGGGCCAGTAAAGGCACTACCAAGCGCGGCAAGCCGTTTATCCGCGCGGACTTTTCCGATAGCTCAGGCCAGTTCAGCGCCGCCTGCTTCGAAGAAGGTCTGGTCGACAGATTCCTTGAATGGGCGGACAAGCAAACCTGCGTGAAGCTCGATGTGGAGCTCGACAGTCCGAGCCCCGATGAGCCGCCCCGCATAACCGTGCGGCATGCCGTCCCGCTTGATGCCGTCCGGGGAAGCATGGCGATGTTGCTGACGCTCGAGGTAGAAAGCGTCGACGCGCTGAACCAGTTGGCAATCGAACTCGGTGAAGACGGGGCAGGGGGCGATGAAGTGATGGCTACGCTGCTCACCGGCGATGTGGCGCCGCCCGTCATGCGCCTTGGACGGGCATTTTCTATCGATGGGGACCTTGCCGAACGCTTGGCAAGTGTGCCCGGCCTTGCCAAGGTGCAACTGACCGCGCGACGAGGAAAGGCAAACTTGCGCCTCGTTGCCTGACGGTCGAACCGACGGGTGAGAGGAGAGTTTATGGCGTTTGGTGCGATGCAGGACTGGAGCATGCGAATATCGCATGTGATCGATCATGCGGCTCGGGAAGCATCCGGTCGCGAAATCGTGACCCACTGGGCCGATGGCACCGAAACGCGGACGGACTGGGCGGGCATCCATCTGGACGCGCGGAAGATGGCTCAGGCGCTGTTGGCGCTTGGTCTGACGAAAGGCGATCGGGTGGCAAGCCTCGCGATGAACCATTCCCGCCATCTGGTGAGCTGGTTCGGCGTGGCGGGCATGGGCGGGGTGCTCCACACCTGCAATCCGCGGTTGTTCGAAGACCAGCTCGAATACATCGTCAATCATGCCGAAGACAAAGTCATGATCTATGACGCGGCGTTCCAGCCGATCATCGACAAGATGCGCGACAAATGGCCGACGGTCGAACATTACATCTGCTTCGACAGCGGCGAGCATACGACCAGTTTCGAAGACTGGATTGGCGAGCAGGACGGCGAGTTCGAATGGGTCGAGGGGGACGAACGCGATCCCTGCATGATCTGTTACACCAGCGGCACCACCGGCAATCCCAAGGGTGTTCAGTACGAACATCGTTCCACGCTGCTGCACGCGATGGCCGGGCTGCAGACCAGCGCATTCAATTTCAGCGGATCGTCCGTCATGCTGCCGGTGGTCCCGATGTTTCACGCCGCCAGCTGGGGCCTGCCCTATTCGGGGGCGATGGCGGGGATCAAGTTCGTCTTTTCCGCCGTGAACGACCCGGCGGTGCTGTGCGACCTGATGGATCGTGAGGGCGTGACCGACAGCGCAGGTGTGCCGACCGTCTGGCTGGCGACATTCCAGTATTGCGATGCGGAGGGCAAGGATCTGCCCAAGCTCAAATCGGCGACGATCGGCGGTTCCGCTGCGCCGCGGTTCATGATCGAACGGCTGATGAAGAACGGTACGCGCGTGCAGCACGCATGGGGAATGACCGAGACTTCGCCTATCGGGACGGTCGGCGGTCCAACGGCGAACTGGGACGAACTGACCTTCGAGGAGAAGGTGGAAAAGACGATGAAGCAGGGGCGGCCGATCTTCGGCGTCGAACTGCGTACGGTCGATCTGGACGACCGGTCGACCGTTCTTCCGCGCGATGGCGAAGCCAGCGGGGCGCTCCAGATACGTGGGCCATGGATCATCAAGCGCTATTTCAAGGCGGAAGAGGACGCGACCGATGCGGACGGCTGGTTCGACACTGGCGATGTGGCGATCCTGCATCCCGATGGGACGATGCAGATTACCGACCGCACGAAGGACGTTATTAAGTCCGGCGGCGAATGGATCAGCTCGGTGGAACTCGAAAATGCAGCGGTGGGCCATCCGGCCGTGGCGGAAGCGGCGGCTATCGGCATGCCCCATCCCAAGTGGGACGAGCGGCCCGTTCTGTTCGTGGTCAGGAAATCCGGCGCGGAATGCAGTGCCGAGGACGTGACCGCATTCCTTACCGACAAGGTCGCCAAATGGTGGCTGCCCGATGCGGTCGAATTCGTCGACGACATCCCGCACACCGCCACCGGCAAGATCAGCAAGAAAGACCTGCGCGAACGCTTCAGCGACTATACGCTGGGCTGAGGAGGACGGACCATGACGCAAAGTTATATCGACCCGAGCAAGACCAATTTCGAAGCATTCAAGGACCTGCCGCGCGATCAGCCGATCCATATGCTGAACCTGCTGCAGTACCGGGATCAGGCGGAATATCCCGAAGGCCATGACAATGCCGGCAAGGACTGGAGCGGACGCCGGGCCTACAAGGAGTATGGCAAGACCAGCGGCCCGATTTTCCGACGGGTCGGCGGCGAAATCGTCTGGCGCGGGGCGTTTGAAGCGGTGCTGACCGGGCCGGAAGCGATGCATTGGCACGATGGCTTTATCGCGCAATATCCCAGTGCGGCCGCGTTCTTCGAGATGATCAAGGACCCCGAGTATCAGAAGGCCGTGGTCAATCGCACTGCTGCGCTGGCCGACAGCAGGCTGGTTCGCTTCAAGCCGGGAGCGATGGGCGAGGGGTTTTGAATAGAAAAGTTGGTCCCCTTATCTTCCTTGCGACCGTCGTTGCCTGTGACGGGGGAGCAGAAAGGGTAGGGTTGGATGTTCCAGAGGATTTGCAAGAACTCCGGGAGAATGCGCTGAACTGTTCGCGCGACGTGGCTTGGACGCATGCCGAGCGATCTGAGCACTGCGTTCTGGTGGCAGAGAATATCTTCGATGACAGCGAGAACGAATGCTGGGAAGGTAGTTCGGATCGCTGTTTGAATTGGCGGCTTGTGCATTCCGACATCTCGTTATTTTATCAGGGCGCGATTGCGGAAAGTCTGTTCGAACACGGTAAAAGCATTGAAATGGCCAAAGTTTCCGAAGGTGAATTCTGGCGAATGGTTTATTTCGACGGTAAGCTTATGCGCGAGTTGTTCCAGCAGTGTCTTCAGGTCGAAGAAAAGGAATTGGCAGGAGTTAACCTGGCGAAAGTCCATCAAGTTCCTTTGCGGCGCTTGCGCGAGAATCAACGCTGCTTCCGTCGCGGGTACCCGGACTTCGAGACAAAGCCGCTCGAAAACTCATAACAACCGCAACTGACCGCCGACGGCCGGTGGGCGGAACCGGGTGCAGTCCAGTTCGAATTTCGATTTGCCCACGCCTGCGCGTTTGCAGGCGAGGCGGAACCTGGCGCGGAATAGATCGGCCCAGACACCGGTGGGTTTCATGCGGGTGAAGAAGTCGGGATCGTTGTCCCGCGCCTGCCCGTCCTTGGCACGGATCGAGCGGACGATGTTCATCACCTTGTCGCCGCGTTCCGGAAAATGGACCGAGAGCCATTCCCGGAAGAGGGGCGCGACTTCGTGCGGGAGGCGCAGGGGTATCCAGCCGACGCTGCCGATGCCGAGCTGGCCCGCGCGCTGAACGATGTCTTCCATGAATTCATCGGTGATCGCCGGGATCACGGGAGCGATCGAACAATGGACGGGTATGCCCGCTTCGGCGAGTTTGGCGAGGGCCGCCAGACGCTTCGCCGGGGCCGCCGCACGTGGTTCCAGTTTGGCCGATAGCCTGGGGTCGAGGCTGGTTACCGATATTGCGACCGCAACCAGCCTCTGTTCGGCCATAGCACGAAGCAGATCCAGATCGTCGCAAACACGATCCGATTTGGTTGTTATCGTCACGGGGTGACGAGCATCGAGACAGACTTCGAGCACCTCGCGCGTGATGCGATAATCCCGCTCGATCGGCTGGTAGGGATCGGTATTCGTCCCCATGGCGATGGGCCGCGGCCGATATTTCGCCTTGGCCAGAGTGGCCCGCAGGATTTCAGCGGCATTGGGCTTGGCGAACAGCTTGGTTTCGAAGTCCAGACCGGGAGACAGATCGTGATAGGCATGCGTCGGCCTGGCAAAACAATAGACGCAGCCATGTTCACAACCCCGGTAAGCGTTCACGGACCGATCAAACGCAATATCGGGCGATTGATTGAAGCTGAGGATCGTGCGGGGACGTTCTTCGGTCACCTGAGTACGCAGCTTGACCGGCGGCCCGTCCAGCGTTTCCATATGATCGCGCCAGTCGCCATCCACCTCGCGCGTGGCGAGGCCGAAGCGTGTCGGCACATCGGCGCCCTGTGCGCCGCGTCCGGGAATCGCTGGTTCAAGACGACGTTCCATGAGGCAGAACATACAGCGAACAAAAAAGCTTCGCCAGTCTGTTTTCGCAAGCCTTGGCAGCTATCTCCGCGCATCTGTCCGCGGCGCTCCGAAGGGTGAGCGGGGTTGCGGTGCGGCCCGGTGCGACGAGCAGCGCACAAGCATTCGCGAGACGGCACAGGTTGACACAGTTGACAGGGTCCTGGGGCGTGCCGAGGCCAAAGGTTCACTAGCGGGTCGATCGGCCGTCTGGCATGCCAGCGTCATCATCTGCGCAAGAGCGGAAGGATCGACGCGTGGCTGCCGGACCCTGGTGGGCAGTCCGGGAGCGGTCGGCGAGGCGGGCCATCCACACACGGCATCGACAGTGTCGAAGGTGTCGACAAGCCGGCGATCCCATTCGTGCCCCGCGTCTTCCCGGGCCTGTGCGGCCACTTCGTCGCATTCGTCATCGAGACCACCCAGGAATTCAGCGCTGCTTTCGCTGACGGTCCAACCGCTCTCGTCGTCGTCCTGATCGTCGTCCTCCGCCGCGCCGTAGAACACCTCGAGCTCTTTCTCGCGATGATTGCGGCGAGCTTCATCGCCTGCCGCGGCGACAGCATCCTTGCGCACGGGCGGCAGGGCCAGTTCGCCGGTGGCAACGCAGTTCAGCAATTCGTCGAAGCGACCGGCATCGGCGCAGGCCGCATTGTCGCCTACCATGGCGTCGAGGCGTGCAAGATGTGCCAGCAAAAGCCGCGCATCGTAGCGCCGGCGCGTGCCGACGAGCTCCCCGCGATAATAGATCTGTTCTTCCACCCCTTCGATGGCGCGTTCTGCCAGAGCCTGAACCCCGTTTTCCCGCGCCAAGACCAGCGCAGCGGCCCAGCCACGAGCGAAGAACGGATCGCGGCGACGCAGGCGATAGGCCGCTTCGGCGGAGAGATCGACCGCGCGGCAGGCGGCGCGGGCATTCCCGTGAGCCGCCAGCCGGTCGAGAAAGCGCGCCTTCAGTTCGGGCGTCCAGCCGCGCGCCGGGACATGGGCAAAGGGTTCGGTAATGTCGGTCATGATCCGCGTCTCCTGTCGGGAATGGAAGCGAATCAGGTCTGTTATGCAGGCGGGGCCGAGTAGGAAAATGAATTCTTGCAGAGGTTTGGCTTGCCGATCGGTGGCGGCATCATGGGTTGCCGGGTCGCCCCCCGCTGCTTGCAAAAGGCGGAGGCTATCTTTCCCGGAGGCGGGGCATCAGTTCGACGAAGTTGCAGGGACGGTGGCGACTGTCGAGCTGGTGCGCAAGGATGCGGTCCCAGCCGTCTTTCACTGCGCCGTTCGAGCCGGGCAGGGCGAAGATATAGGTGCCGCGGGCGAGCACGGCGCAGGCGCGGCTCTGGACGGTGCTGGTGCCGATGGTTTCGTAACTGATCCAACGGAACAGTTCGCCGAAACCGGGAATGTCCTTGCTCTTGACCTTGTCGAGCGCTTCCGGCGTGACGTCGCGGCCGGTGAGGCCGGTGCCGCCGGTGGTGATGATGCAATCGATCTGTTCGTCGTCGATCCAGCGATGAAGGTGCGCGGCGAGCTGGTTCACATCGTCGCGGCTGATATCGCGATCGGCGAGTTCGTGGCCAGCATCTGCAATGCGCCGGGCAAGAATATCGCCCGACGTGTCATCGGCCGAGGTGCGCGTGTCGGATACGGTCAGCAGCGCGATACGCACTGGCTTGAAGGTGCGGCTTTCGTCGATTGGCATAAGCGTGTTCCTTACCTGGCCCGCGGAAACATGGGCCAGTCGTTTTCGGCCAGATCGACCCTGCTTGGCGCATCGGCATCCGCCTGGCGCAGATACATCCAGTAATTGCGCATCACGATGGCGACGTAGCCGCGCGTTTCCCAATAGGGGATGCTTTCCATGTAGAGCAGCGGATCGCCCTGATCGCGGATTTCACTTTCCCAGCGCGAAACCGGCGTGGGCCCGGCATTGTAAGCCGCCATGACCTTGGGCAGCTT
Source organism: Qipengyuania pacifica (assembly GCF_019711555.1). Taxonomy (NCBI): domain Bacteria; kingdom Pseudomonadati; phylum Pseudomonadota; class Alphaproteobacteria; order Sphingomonadales; family Erythrobacteraceae; genus Qipengyuania; species Qipengyuania pacifica. Next base: position 302,374 of record NZ_JAIGNQ010000003.1, read on the forward strand.
GCCCTGCGTAAAATTGGACGAATTGAGGGATTCCAGCGTGCGCTGGCCGAAGGCGAGATTGACGGCCGGATCCTTCAGATCCGCGCCCGAGCTCATATTGATCGATGCGGCATATTCCCGCTGGGTGATCGGCATGATCTGCATCAACCCGATGGCACCGGCCGGGCTGACCACGGTTTCGCGAAAGTTCGATTCCTGCAAGGCATGGGCGAAGGCGAGGGCAGGGTCCACGCGCCATCCACCCACCGGTGCGCGGAAGGTGACCGGATAGCGCAGGCTGGGATGTGCCCCTTCGCCGCGCGGGGCATTATAGGCCATGAAGGTCTGCGCACCTGTGAGGCCCAGCGCACGCGAGAGCCGCGACAATGCGCCGTAATCTTTCGGGTCGCCCGTGCGGACCAGCCAGACGAGATCGTCCGCCGCTGCATCGCGCCGCCCCACTTCCGCCAGCATGACGGCCTGCCGGACTGCATCTTCCTGGCGCAGATGTTCCCAGTCGGCTTGAGTCAGGTCGGGCAAGGCGTGGGTCCGCGGAAGGTCGCGCCCCATCTGTTCGTGGGCCAGCATGCCGTAGAGGGTTTCCGGGAAGCGCGCTGCGCCGCGCAATTGTTCGGCAGCCTTTTCAGGGAAGCGGCAGCGGATGAAAGACCGGCTGGCCCAGTAATGCGCCGCTGCGGTCAGTTCGGGATTGGCGGAGCCGGACGCGCTGCGCTGGAAGGCTTCTGCGGCCTTGTCGCAATCGCCCAGCCGCCATGCGGCGAGCCCGGCGACCCAATCGCCTTCGGCGACCCAGGCACCACTGCCGCCATCGCGGGTCGTATCCGCCATGGCCCAGGCCTGCGCGTCCTGATTTTCGATGTAGTAGCTGAAAGCGACGCGGTAGCGCCATTCCGCCCGCGCATCGCGCGACAGCGTGGCATCCACACCGTCCAGCAGCAGGCGGGCACCATTCGGATCGTCATTCGTGATGCGTTCGAGGATCGCGGCCTTCACGCTTTCCGGCATCGTACCGTCGTTGACCGAACTGGGCCGGATACGCTTGGTCGACCCGGGCTGGCGGACGAGATTCCGTGCCGGGCGCAGATAGGGCGGGTTCACGAGCCCGCGCGTCTGGCCAAGGCGGACGATGGATTCCGCCTGCGGCAGCGCGGAATAGCGCGACAGCCAGCTTTCGATGCGCGGCAGTTCGATGCGCGGACTTTGCGGATGGAGGTAATAGGTCGCCAGTGCCGCGCCGTGGAGCGGGCCGTCATCGCGACTGGCCAGCATGACCTCGACCCTGTCCCAGTTCTGGCTGTCGATCGCTTCGAACAGCGAGCCGTAATAGGCGCGGTCGTCCTGCGAGAGGAGTTGCGGGAGGGAAGCTGCGTGCGACCGGGTGAAATATTCCACGCTCCCCTGCGCAAGGGCCGGGGCCGCGTGGAGGGAGGTGGTGGCGGCCAAAGCGGCGGCGGCGAAAATGCGAAGGGTCATCAAGTCCAGTCCAGCCATCGGTTCCAGAAAGTTTCCCGCCGGGCGGCCGAGCGGGCAAGGTTGCGCAGGTCAGGGGCGGCGAGCAGGGGGTAGATCTTGCCGTCACAGTCCAGCGAAAGGGGATCGCGCGCATCTTCGGGCGTCTTGCCGAACAGCGCGAGTTGCGCGCGTCCGAACAGGATCACGCGCTGCGGGGCGGCGAGCGCGATATGGGCCCTGACGATTTCGCCCAGACCGGCACCTGCAAGCTGACCCCAATCGGGCAGGGCCATTGGGGCAGGAAGGGCGCTGGCGATGTAGGCTTCGTGCTGGCCTATGCCCATTGCCGCGAGCATGGCATCGACGAATTTGGCGGCGCCGCCCGTCAGCAGTCCTTCGGCATCGTCATCGAAGGGCTGGGGCAGCAGCAGCATCAGCTTCGCGCCTGCCACGCCCCGCGGGGGAACGCGCCGATCGAGCGCGCCATCCGCCAGCGAAGCTTCCGACATCCACCATTCGCGAAATTTTTCGAGCGTATCGGGAAGAGCAGAGCGATCGATCTGTGTGGCCGCACCTTCGCCCTGTTCGAGCGCGCGTTGCAGCGGGGTCTTGCGCTGTACCGGGGGCGGTGCGGGCGGAGGAGGAGCCGTTACGGCATCGTCGGCCTCCGGCTCGATCAGCCAGCCACTCGGCTCGTCCAGAAAATCGGCATCGACGCCAGCCTCGCGCCACCAGTCGAGCGCGCCTTCCAGGCTTTCGAGCGCCGTGACATCGCGCGAATTCGGGGGATCGGCATGCATCATTACTTGGGCGCGGGTCTTGACCTCTAAAGCGCCACCAATCAAGGCATTCGCAACAGTAAAGCGACGAAAAGAGAGAGACATGAGCGAACGCGAATCCATGCCCTGCGATGTCGTGATCATCGGCGGCGGCCCGGCAGGCCTCGCCGCGGCGATCCGGCTGAAGCAAGTGAACGCGGAACTCGAAGTCGTGGTGCTCGAAAAGGGCAGCGAAATCGGCGCGCATATCCTGTCGGGCGCTGTGGTGGATCCGCGTGCGCTGGACGAACTGCTGCCCGAATGGCGCGACCAGGGCTGCCCGATGGCGGAAACTCCCGTGACGGAGAACCACCACTGGGTGCTGTCCGAAAGCGGAAAATCCGACCTTCCCGAGATGCTGCTGCCGCCTTTCATGAGCAATCACGGCAATTATACCGGATCGCTGGGCAATATGTGTCGCTGGCTGGCCGAGCAGGCCGAAGGTCTGGGCGTGATGGTCTTCCCCGGGTTTCCCGCCGCAGAAGTGCTGTTCGACGACAAGGGTGCAGTGACCGGTATCGTCACGCAGGACATGGGCATCGCCGAGGATGGCAGCCACAAGGCCGATTACCAGCCGGGCATGGAAATCCATGCGAAATACACCCTCTTCGCCGAAGGGGCGCGTGGCAATCTGACCAAGCAGATGAAGGCGAAATTCGACCTCGAGGGCGATTGCGAACCGCAGGTCTACGGTCTCGGCGTCAAGGAATTGTGGGACATCGATCCGGCCAAGCACGAGCCCGGCCGCGTGATCCATACGCAGGGCTGGCCGCTGAGCGAAACCGGCACCTGGGGCGGGGGCTTCCTCTATCACCAGGCCAACGGTCAGGTGGCGCTCGGCTTCGTGACCGCGCTCGATTACGCCAATCCGTATGTGTCGCCCTATCAGGAATTCCAGCGCTGGAAGCACCATCCCGACATCGCCGCGATCCTCGAAGGTGGCAAGCGTGTGTCCTATGGCGGGCGCGTGATCAACGAAGGCGGCTGGCAATCCGTGCCCAAGCTGGCATTCCCCGGCGGCGCGCTGATCGGCTGCTCGGCCGGTTTCGTGAACGTCCCGCGCATCAAGGGCAGCCACACCGCGATGAAGAGCGGGATGCTGGCCGCGGAGAGCATCGCTGCGGCGATCGCTGCCGGTAGCGAGCATACCGAGCTGATGGATTACGATGCCGCCGTGCGCGACAGCTGGATCGCAGACGAGCTCAAGAAGGTGAAGAACGCGCAGCCCGCCGTCGCCAAGTGGGGCGAGGATCTGGGTACGGTCATCGCGGGCATCGACATGTGGATGCGCACGCTGAAGATCGGACTGCCGATCACGATGAAGCATCACCGCGATTACGAGATGCTGGAGCGGGCCGACAACTTCAAGCCGATCGCCTATCCCAAGCCCGACGGCGTACTGAGTTTCGACCGGCTGACAAACGTGAGCTTCAGCTACACCAATCATGCCGAAGATCAGCCGTGTCACCTGAAGGTCGCGGACATGGAGCTGCAACGCGAAAGCGAGCTGGAGGTCTTCGCAGGACCGTCTGCACGGTACTGCCCGGCGGGCGTGTACGAATGGATCCTGGAAGAAGGCGCGGAGCCCAAGTTCCAGATCAATTCGCAGAACTGCATCCACTGCAAGACGTGCGACATCAAGGATCCGAACCAGAACATCACCTGGGTCACGCCCGAAGGCGGCGGCGGGCCGAACTACCCGAATATGTAATCGTCAGCGTCGCTTTCTCCATCATTGCGAGGGGGAAAGCGACGCGGCAATCCGGGCGATAACGCCAGGGATTGTTTGGCTTCGCTCGCAATGACGGGGAGTTGTGGCGTGGCTCATGTCGAAACCGCGTATGCCAAGATCAACCTGGCACTGCATGTTCGCAGGCGGCGGGACGATGGCTATCACGAGCTCGAGACGCTGTTCGCCTTCGTCGATGCGGGGGACGTGCTGACAGCCACCAGCGCGGCGCAGGATGCCGTCACGGTCATGGGCGAGTTCGCGGGCGGTCTCGACAATCCGTTCGACAATCTGGTGGCAAGGGCGCTGGGCAAGGTGCCGCGCGCCGACGGGCTCAGGATCACGCTGGAGAAAAACCTCCCTGTTGCAGCGGGGCTCGGTGGGGGCTCGGCGGATGCCGGGGCCGTTTTTCGCATCGTGAAAGAGCTTCATGGTTTGCCGGACGACTGGCACGAGCGCGCAACTGCACTGGGCGCGGATGTACCCGCCTGTGTCGAAAGTCGTACCTGTATCGGGCGCGGCACCGGCACCGACCTCGAACCGGCAGATAACAGTCTGGCGGGCACGCCCGTTCTGCTGGTGAACCCGCGCGTCCCGCTCTCCACAGGGCCGGTGTTCAAACATTGGGACGAGAAGGATCGCGGCGCCTTGCCCGATGGCGATGCCCGCACGATCACTCTAGAAGGGCGGAACGATCTCGAAGCACCCGCCCTTTCGCTGTGCCCGCAGATCGGCGGGGTGCTTGCCGCTTTGCGCGGAACTTCGCCCTTTCTCGCCCGTATGTCCGGTTCGGGCGCGACCTGTTTCGCGCTGTTCGATGACAAGGCAGCGCGGGACGAAGCGGCGGAACGCATGGCCGCCGACCATCCCAGCTGGTGGCAGATGCGAGGAAAGCTCAGATGATCGACGGTCGGCCCTATCGCCAGGTGAATGTGGACGACATTCGACCCGGCGGATTGCTGGTAGTGGCCGATCACGCATCGAACCATGTTCCAGCGGGAATCGAGCTGGGAATCGATCCCAGGCTGATGAACGATCACATCGCGATCGATATCGGGGTGGAAGGCGTCGCGGATCGTCTTGCCCGCCGCCACGATCTGCCTGTGCACATCGCCACCGTGAGCCGTCTCGTTTGCGATTTTCACCGCAAGGAAGACGAACCGGCCGTTGTTCCGACGACCAGCGACGGGCACCTGATCCCGGGTAATATCGGCGCAGATGTGGAAATGCGGCTCGCACGTTATCATCGACCATATCACGACGCTTTGGCGGCACTGATCGAACGTGCCCGGCCGCGTATGCTGGTGGCAGTTCACAGCTTCACGCCCAGCCTGGCGACGAGCGACGAAGAGCGACCCTGGGAAGTCGCCCTGCTGTACAATCAGGATGAGAGAGCGGCGCAGCATGCCATTCGGCTGTTTCGCGAACAGGGCCTGACAGTGGGCGACAACCAGCCCTATTCGGGTAAGCAGCTCAACGCCACGATGGATCGCCATGCCGAGGCCAATGGCATTCCCTACTGCACGGTCGAGATACGACAGGATCAGATCGATACGGCCGCAGGGCAGGCGCGCTGGGCGGTAATGCTGGCAGACATCATGGGTCGCGTCGCGCTGGAGGTGTAAAGCCGAGCTTGGCCGGACCACGGGCATTCTTCCGTTAGCGTAGGCTTCGCTGTCTGCTAGGCTTCGCCTTGAAGCCAAGAGAGACCTGCCATGCCCGCCTATCGTTCCCGCACCACCACCCACGGCCGCAACATGGCCGGCGCGCGCGGATTGTGGCGCGCGACGGGCATGAAAGACGGTGATTTCGGCAAACCGATCATCGCGGTGGTCAACAGCTTTACCCAGTTCGTGCCAGGGCACGTGCATCTCAAGGATCTGGGGCAGCTGGTCGCCCGCGAGATCGAGGCTGCGGGCGGCGTGGCCAAGGAATTCAACACTATCGCGGTGGATGACGGGATCGCCATGGGGCATGACGGCATGCTCTATTCGCTGCCGAGCCGCGACCTGATTGCCGACAGCGTCGAATATATGGTCAACGCCCACTGCGCCGATGCGATGGTGTGCATCTCGAATTGCGACAAGATCACGCCGGGCATGTTGATGGCCGCGATGCGACTGAACATTCCTGCCGTGTTCGTCAGCGGCGGTCCGATGGAGGCAGGCAAGGTTGTGGTGAAAGGCAAGGAGGTCGCCCTCGACCTGGTGGATGCCATGGTCGCCGCGGCGGACGAAGCCTATTCGGACGAGGAAGTGACGGCCATCGAGCAGAACGCATGCCCGACCTGCGGCAGTTGCAGCGGCATGTTCACGGCCAATTCGATGAATTGCCTGACCGAGGCACTCGGTCTCTCGCTTCCCGGTAACGGTTCGCAGCTCGCCACGCATGCCGACCGCAAAGGTCTGTTCGAACGGGCAGGGCGGCTGGTGGTGACGCTGGCGAAGCGATATTACGAGGAGGATGACGAGAGCGTCCTGCCACGTTCCATCGCCAGCTTCGAAGCGTTCGAGAACGCGATGAGCCTCGACATCGCGATGGGCGGCTCGACGAATACCGTGCTGCACCTGCTTGCTGCCGCGCATGAGGCGGGGGTCGATTTCACCATGAAGGACATCGACAGGTTGAGCCGTCATGTCCCCTGCCTGTCGAAGGTCGCACCGGCGAAAAGCGATGTCCATATGGAGGATGTCCACCGGGCAGGCGGCATCATGGCGATCCTCGGCGAGCTGGAAAAGGCTGGCCTGCTTCACACCGCGTTGCCGACCGTACACAGCCCGACCATGGCCGATGCGCTGGATGACTGGGACATTGGCCGCACGCAGAACAACAAGGTCCGCGAATTTTTCGCGGCGGCGCCGGGCGGGGTGCCGACGCAGACCGCTTTCAGCCAGTCGCGCAGGTGGGAAGAGCTCGATACGGACCGCGAAAACGGGGTTATCCGGAGCGCTGAACACGCATTCAGCAAGGACGGCGGGCTGGCCGTGCTCTATGGCAATATCGCGCGCGATGGCTGCATCGTTAAGACCGCGGGGGTCGATGAGAGCATTCTGAACTTCTCGGGCCCAGCCAAGGTTTACGAGAGCCAGGACGACGCGGTGACGGCGATCCTGACGGGGCAGGTTGTCGAGGGCGATGTCGTGGTCATCCGGTACGAAGGGCCGCGGGGCGGACCGGGCATGCAGGAAATGCTTTATCCCACGAGCTATCTGAAATCGAAGGGGCTGGGCGCAGCCTGCGCCCTGCTGACCGACGGCAGGTTTTCGGGAGGAACGTCAGGCCTGTCGATCGGCCACGTGTCGCCCGAAGCCGCGGAAGGCGGCGCGATCGCTTTGGTCGAGGAGGGGGACAGGATCGAAATTTCCATACCCGAGCGCACGATCAATCTTGCCGTGTCCGACGAAGTTCTGGCCGAGCGGCGCGCCGTCATGGAGAAGAAGGGCTGGCTTCCTGCCCAGCCGCGAGACCGGCGGGTCTCGCCAGCGCTGGAAGCCTATGCCGCGATGACGACCTCTGCGGCGCGCGGGGCAATCCGGGATGTGGGCCAGTTGAAAACGCGCTGAGACTTGCCCCCGAGCGCCGTGCGTGGCAGCGGCTACGCATGACTTTTCCGCAACGATCCCTCTGGGTTCTTCTGGTTGCATCGCTCGGTCTTGGAGCGTGCGAGGTTTCGCCCGAGATTGCGAGCGAAGGTGGATCAACGATTTCCTGCGCTCTGGGTGGGGCAACCGACTTCACCGGCGAATGCCGTCTCGTCGAAGTGAGCGATGGCAGTGCGAACTACCTCATCATGCGGCACCCGGATGGCGGTTTCCGCAGGCTCGCACGCGCTGAAACGGTGTCCGGCCTGGCCGAGTTCGACGGCGCGCAGGAGGCGGAAAGCTGGCGCGAAGGGGACGCGGTCGTGCTTGCGATCGGAGAGGATCGCTATCGCTGGGGCAAGCCCGTACGTGACTGAGCCTGTGCTCACCGTCGCCGAGATGCGCGAGGCGGAGAAAACCGCAATGGATCGCGGGACCAGCGAGTGGGAGTTGATGCAGCGCGCCGGGACCAACGCAGCGCAATGGGTCATGCGCATGGCTGCAGGGCGACCGGTCACGGTGCTTTGCGGACCCGGGAACAATGGCGGTGACGGTTACGTGATCGCGGACGTGTTGAGCCGGGCGGGGTACGAAGTGGACGTGATTGCGCCCGTGGAGCCGAAGAGCGAGACCGCTCGCAAGGCGCGGTCCGCCTTTCAGGGCAAGGTCACTCGCGACGGCGCTCTGCGCACAGGCGTGGCGGTCGATTGTCTGTTCGGGTACGGCCTGGATAGAGAGGTCGAGGAGCCATTCTCGAAAATACTGGAGAAACTGGCAGCATCACCCTGTTATAAAATAGCTATCGATGTCCCGAGTGCAGTGCAGAGTGACGCTGCGCGCGTGCTTGGGCCGCTTCCTCGGTACGACCTGACACTGGCTCTCGGCGCGTGGAAGCAGGCCCATTTTCTCATGCCGGCTATGGCAGCGATGGGCGAGAAGCGACTGGTTACCATCGGGCTGCAGTTCGAAGATGTTTCATCGACGGTTTCCGCCGCGCCGACGATAACTTCGCCCAAGCCCGATGCCCATAAATACAATCGCGGGCTGCTGGCCATCGCGGCGGGGGCAATGCCCGGCGCGCCACTGCTTGCCGCGGAGGCAGCCATGCCCGCGGGGGCGGGTTATGTGAAACTGTTCAGCGATCATTCTCATCCCGATGCGCCGGCCGAACTCGTGATCGAGCAGGGCAGCCTCGCCGATGTGCTTTCCGACGGGCGGATTTCGGCTTTGCTGATCGGACCGGGACTAGGCCGCGACGACGCGGCTCGTGAAAGGCTGGCCAAGGTTCTGGAAAGCGGAAAACCGGCAGTGCTGGATGCGGATGGGCTGCATCTTCTCGACCCGGAACTTCTTGCGATGGCCGACGCCAAGACCTTGTGCGTGACGCCTCACGAAGGAGAGCTGGCAAAACTCTGCGAGACGTTTGGCGTCACGGCGGAAAGCAAGCTCGATCGGGCACGCGCATTGGCGGATGTCACCGGCCTGACGGTGCTGGCCAAGGGGCCCGACACCGTTCTTGCGCATGACGGCATGACGTCATTTTTCCCTAGAGGCTCAAGCTGGCTATCCGTGGCAGGGTCCGGCGATGTACAGGCTGGGATCCTGGGTTCACGGCTCGCAACCCATGGCGATCCGCGGCGTGCAGCCGAAGAGAGCGTATGGCTGCACCACGAAGCGGCGCGCCTTGCATCCCCGGCATTTTCTGCAGGGGAACTTGCTCACGCAGTAAAACCGGCCATGGCGTCCTTCCTGTGAGTGAAACCGAAGAAATCATCCGCATTGCTGCGCGCGGCGATGGCGTCACCGCGTCGGGGAGGCACATTTCCGGCGGCGTTCCGGGCGACACCGTGGGCGAAGATGGCACACTGAGGGCAGGCCCGCATCACGCCGACCCGCCGTGCCGACATTTCCCGGTCTGCGGTGGGTGCCAGTTGCAGCATGTCGATGAAGAGGCGCTACGGCAGTTCGTGACAGACCGCGTCGTCGGAGCCGCCAGGGCTCAGGATCTCGACGTTGGTGAAGTGCTTGCGACGCAGCTCTCCCCGCCACGGTCGCGCCGACGCGCTACCTTGCATGCGCTGAAGACCGCGCAGGGCGCCGTGCTGGGTTTCCGCGAAAGCGGATCGCACCGAATTGTGAACATGCAGGAATGCCACATCCTCGTGCCCGAGCTTTTCGCCCTGGTCGAGCCACTGAGAAAACTGATCGGTCGTTATGGCGGCCGGCAAGCGGTCGACGTGGAATTGACGCTGGTCGATCAGGGCGTCGATTGTACGCTGAAGGGTATCGAGGCCGATGGGCTGGCGGCGGCGGAAGCTCTGCTGGACTTTGCGCGTGAGAATTCCCTGGCTCGCCTTTCTGTGGACCGCGGGTTTGGCCCGGAAACAAGCTGGGAGCCCGAGCCGCTTACCGTTGGGCTGGGCGACATTGCGGTGCCCTTTCCTCACGGTAGCTTCCTCCAGCCCACAGTCCATGGCGAGCGTGCACTGGTCGCCGATGCGTTGGACTTTCTGGATGGCGCTACGACCGTGGCCGATCTTTTTTCAGGCCTCGGCACGTTCGCCTTTGCTTTGGCGGGGCCGCGGAAGGTGCTGGCAGTAGAGGCGGCGCGCGATGCGCATCTCGCCTGCAAGGCGGCTGCGAATGGGCGGCAGATACCGGTGCACACGCTTCATCGTGATTTGTTTCGCAATCCGCTGCAGGCAGATGAGGCGAGCCGGTTCGGGGCATTGGTTCTCGATCCACCCCGGGCGGGCGCGCGGGAGCAGGTGGTTCAGATTGCGGCGAGCGAGGCCACGCGCCTGGCGTACATCAGTTGCAACCCTGTCAGTTGGTCGCGCGATGCCAGAGTACTGGTTGATGCGGGTTTCCGGCTCGAGAAGCTGCGGCCAGTCGGGCAATTCCGCTGGTCGACGCATGTCGAACTGACCAGTTACTTCACGCGCTAGCGGCGCAGAACCTCGAGGATTTGCGCGCGCAGCCACTCGCTCGCCTGCGGCGTCGAATAGGCATGGTCCGCACCTTTGCAGCGCCTTATCCGCGTGTCCGCAGCGTCCCATCGTTCATCGAACAACTGGGCCGTCCTGTCGGTCTCGGCCAGGAGGATACGAACGGGTCCCGTGAAGCCCGCTATGCCCGCGCGCATCTGATCGGCAAGCGAAGAGGGCGCGGATTGTTTCTTCGAAGCCTGGCGTAATCCGCGCGCGAGCTTCTTCAGATCGACCTGGCCAGACGCCAAGCGCAGCAGTTCCTTGGGGTTTTTCAGCTTTTCGACATAGCGCGAACGCACTGCAGCAGGCGGCGGTATGTTGTCGCCGTCGTTCTCGATCGTCCACGGATTGCTGAGCACGAGGGCGTCGCATTCGGCGCCGGCATTTAGCATGAGTGCGCTTGCCGCGTCGCAATTTCCGAAACCGACGACGCGTTCGACCTGCGGTGCCAGTGCACGAAATGCAAGAAGAGCGGCTTCCATGTCTTTGCTTGAATTGCGAAATCCGCGGTTTTGACCTTCGCTGTCCCCAATCCCTCGCCTGTCGAAGCGAAACACCGGAAAACCCGCACGGGCGATGGCGGCAGCAAGCCGAGCTTGAGAATTGAATGCGCCTGCACGAACTTCATTGCCGCCGCTGACGAGGAGCAGCCCGGTCGTTCCGGGCGCACTGTCGAGTGTCGCGCCGCAGCGCGCGTCCTGGCACTCGAAAGAGAACGCGAGCCGTTTCATTTGCTAGGGTCTGTTGCGACGATGGAGGCAAGCGCTGTGGCCTGTGCGAGATCGAAATCGTTTTCGGCGCGCAGCCAGAGCGGCGTTCCGCCCACATCCGCTTGTTCGACGACTGAATAGCCCGGCGGAGCAGCGAAATCTTCGGTTTCGAGCTCTGCAAACAATTCAGGGCCGAGCGGCCACCCGCCAAGCGTGATACCCCGTTCCCGGCCGGTTTTCCGGAGCTCTTCCGTGATTTCTTCCCGTCCGGCTTCCCGCGCGCTCAGGATGCGTGCTCGGAGCATGTTGCGAAGGATCTGCTGAGGTTTCGGTGGGGCATAGAGCCAGCCTTTACCGTCCTCCGGCACAAGCCAGCAGCCAGAGCGGACGGCGAGAATAGCGGTCGTGCAGAAAGTCTCCACCGCAGCGGCGATGCCGACCCGCCAATGGGCGAGCGACTGGTTGTCGAAATCCGCCAGACTCTCGTTCCATCCCGGCAGGTCAGGTAGAAAGCAGTCTACGCCGCGTGAATGGAGTTTCCGCATTGTTTCAACGATTTGGTGGCGCAATCTGTTCGCTTCTTCGAACAGGGGAGGGATAACCAATATCCGCTTTTCGCGCGCTTCGTCGAAACCAAGCACCATTTCCTCACCCACGCCGCCATCGGGCAATGGGCAAGACCAAACTGAATACATGGAGGAGGTCAGCCCTCGATCACCTTCGCTTCGGCAAAGGCAAGGAGGCCGCCGAAGTTTTCCAGCATCTCTCCGTCGACATCGTCATCCTCGATTATGATGTCGAGCCGGTCTTCCATTTCGGTCAGCAATCCGGCCACCGCCATAGAATCGAGCTCCGGCAGATGACCGAACAGGCCCGTTTCTCCAGTGAAGCTGTCTACCTGATCCTGATCGAGCCCGAGAACATCGCGCAGGATCGCGCGGAGCGTCTGGTCGATATCGCTGCGGCTCGGCCCGGTAGGCTCGGCTTGTGCGGTTTCGGCAATCATTGCTTCGGCGTTCCCTGTCGTTGGCCTTTCACTCGAGGCGAAGGCCTTAGCTGGGGCGATTGTGCGGTGCAAGGTGGCGTACAAAGGCCTTGGCGATGGCAGGCCAGGCTCGCGGCTGGCGCCAGTCGAGGCAGGTGAGCCTGAAACGGGGTCGCACCTGTTCCATCCAGTCGCGTTTGTAGGCATCGCTGCCCGTCCCGAAATCGACCAGTTCGACCCCGTCGGTATCAATGACATATTCGAATAGAGCGGCGCTGAGCGTCGTGCCGGCCGATAAGGCTGTCGCGGCTTCAATGTGCGCGAGCTTGTGAATATAGGCAGTGCCGTTTTCGACCGTCCAGAACTGCGCGGCGACAGGGACGCCGTCCGCGCGCGCAATGCCCAGCCGGATGCGACCGGCTGCGCCTTCGGCCGCTGCGAAAGCTTCGAGAATATCGGCCCGCTCTTCTTCCGGTTTCCAGCTTTCCGAATAGATCGCCTTATAAGCGGCCCAGGCCGTTTCATCGAAATGTGTGAGTATATCGACGTCGACCTTCTTCGCCTTGCGTTTGAGCGTGGTGCGCATTTTGCCAGGGCGTCCGGCCCAATATTCGGCAAATGTTCGGCCAGCTACGGGCAGAACGTGATTTTCATCGCATTGATCACGCAGCACAAACCAACCCGCATCTCGGAAAGTTTTCTCCAGTTGTTCCGCCGTGCCGTCCTCATCGGGAAGAGGGAAGAGTGTGACTCGATGCGTTCGCGACCGCAGATCGCGTGCTAATTCCTGAATTAATTGTCGAGACTTTCCAATAGGTCGCCACGTGAAGCTGAACCAATTCGTCAGCGAAGAAAGACCATTTGCGTGCCGTTGGAGCGGAACCACCACCCGGTCGCCCCGCCGTTCCACCATCGCGAACAGCGGGTATTCAAGCAGGGCGTACCATTCGAGCCTGTCGAAAGGGCTGCTGGCCGACAGATCAAGCCCTTGCAGTTTGGTAACCGTGTCGTGATAGCTGACTGCGATGTCCAACGGCTTTCCCTCGGAGCGTTAATGCCTGATCCCACGCCCTATCCGCTCGATCAACTGGCCGAGCGCGGGAGTGCACAGGCACCTGCGCTGGTGCTGCGTGATCGCACTCTTACCTTTGAGGAGTTGAGGAATCGTGTCTCGCTTCTGGCCGGATGGCTGGCAAGTCGTGCGGCCAAGGGCGATAGAGTGGCAAGCTGGGCGGCAAAAGGCGAGCTGACTTGTCTGCTGCCATTGGCGGCGGCGCGGGCGGGGCTGGTCCATGTGCCGATCAACCCACTACTCAAACGGGCCCAGGTTGCGCATATTCTGGCCGACAGCGGCTCGACCATGTTGATGGGCACGAAGGCGCGCCTGACGTCTCTGGAAGATGAAGATCTACCGCCGGGCTGCGAGGCCCTTGATGAAAGCGAAATATTCGGGTTGGCAGAGGCTGAAGGTGCCGAGTTGCCCCCGTCCCGCCACGATCCCGACGAACTGGCGGCAATCCTTTACACAAGCGGTTCCACCGGCAAGCCCAAGGGCGTGATGCTGAGCCACGCGAATATGTGGCTGGGTGCCGTCAGTGTGGCGAACTATCTCGACCTTGCAGCGGATGACGTCGTGCTGGCAGTCCTTCCGCTGAGCTTCGATTATGGCCAGAACCAGTTGCTTTCGACATGGTTTGCCGGAGCTTGTGCGGTTCCGCTCGACTATCTCTTCCCCCGAGATGTGGCCAAGGCCTGCGCAAAATATGGCGTCACGACGCTTGCCGCTGTCCCACCACTGTGGGTCCAGCTGACCGAGATCGAATGGCCTGCCGATGCAATCGCCGACATCCGGAGGCTGACCAATACAGGAGGGGCCCTGACGCGCGAATTGGTACGTGAACTACGCGCACTCTTCCCGGAGGCACGCCTGTTTCCAATGTACGGCCTGACCGAGGCTTTTCGCTCGACCTATCTCGATCCAGAACTGGTGGACACGCACCCAACCTCGATGGGCAAGGCGATACCCTTCGCGGAAATCCTTGTGGTCGATGACGAAGGCAAAATTAGCGCGGCTAACGAGGAAGGCGAGCTGGTGCACTGCGGGCCGCTGGTGGCGCAAGGATATTGGCAAGATGCGGGGCGGACTGCGGAGCGCTTCAAACCCGCGCCCGCTGGCTCGAGATATGGCGGAACGGCCGTATGGTCTGGCGACCGTGTCCGGCGGGATGAGGACGGATTTCTCTATTTCGTCGGGCGGCGCGACGCCATGATCAAGAGTTCGGGCAATCGTATCAGTCCGCAAGAGCTGGAAAGTGCTGCTCTGGCGACCGGATTGGTCGCAGAAGCCGTGGCCCTGGGAGTCAGGGACGAGCGGCTGGGGCACGCCATCCATCTGATCGTCAGGCCGACGCCGACTGCGCTCGACAGCGAGGAAGCGCTCGTGAAAGAGCTTAAAAAGGAACTGCCCAACTTCATGCAACCGCATGTCATTCACTGGCGCGACGTGATGCCGGTAAACCCGAACGGTAAGATCGACCGGACAGCCTTGGCTGCGGAGATCGGCGCATGAAGCCGCTGGGGCCAATTCCGCCTGGTTTCCAGGCGATCGATGGCGAACTGGCCATTGGCGGAAAGCCGGTGAGCCATTGGGCCGAGCAGGCCGGCAGAACCCCGTTGTTTGTGTATTCGCAGACACGGATAGAGCAGCGGTTCGCCGATCTTCGCGAAGCGATGCCAGATCGATTGAAGATAAATTATGCCATAAAAGCAAATAGCTTTGCGCCACTTCTTTCATTCGTGTCGAAGTTGGCCGATGGATTGGATATCGCCTCCGGTGGTGAACTGGAAATGGTTCGGGCGACGGGTTTCGATCTGTCTCGCGTGAGTTTCGCCGGTCCCGGCAAGCGCGATGTCGAACTGGAAGCCGCTATTACGGCCGGCGTGACATTAAATCTGGAAAGCGAGGCGGAAGCCGGTCGCGCAATTGCTATCGCCGAGCGCCTGGGCTTGACCCCATCGCTGGCGGTTCGGGTGAACCCCGATTTCGAACTTAAAGGTTCGGGCATGAAGATGGGGGGCGGGGCGAAACCGTTCGGCATAGATGCGGAGCGGGTTCCATCGCTGATCAAGAAGATTGTAGAAACGGGCTGCAATTTTCGCGGACTGCATATCTTCACCGGAAGTCAGGCCCTTTCCGCCGAGGCGGTAATAGACATGCAGGCCAAAGTCCTCGATTGCGCGGATCGCCTTGCGCGGGAAGCAGACGTTCCATTGCCCAAGCTCAACATGGGCGGCGGTTTCGGCATTCCATATTTTCCAGGTGACGAACCGCTCGACGTCCACGCTGTGGGGCAGGCGCTCGAGGCGCAGTTTGCCGCATTGCCCGACACTTTGGCGGATGCTGAACTTTTTATTGAACTCGGTCGCTATCTTGTTGGCGAAGCAGGAGTTTATCTCACACGCATTGTCGACCGCAAGGTGAGCTACGGCGAAACCTATCTCGTGACCGATGGGGGCCTTCATCACCAGCTGGCAGCCTCCGGCAATTTCGGCACTGTGGTACGACGAAACTATCCGGTGGCAATCGCGAGCCGGTTCGACGTGCAGCCGGAGGAAGAAGCCAATGTCGTGGGGTGTCTGTGCACCCCGCTGGACCGTCTGGCGGACAAGGCCCACCTGCCACGGGCCGAGGTTGGAGATCTGATCGCGGTCTTCTGCGCGGGCGCTTATGGTGCCAGTGCGTCACCCAGTGCCTTTTTGGGACAGGGTCCTGCAATAGAGATGCTGGTCTGATCAAAACCGACTAATGCAAAATCGCCGTGAAATCTGCGGTTTCGACGGCCTATGGCTAACAGTCTGTTCACCTATTTCGGGCATTAGCTGTTCCATAACGGGGAGTATCGGGCGCGCAACTCGTTCGATGCTTTCCAGGACGATGCCAGGGAAATGATTAATGCGCTTAACCCGAATTGCTTCGCTTACAGCCGGATGCGTTGCCGCTACGCTTGTTCTGGGCGGCTGCGCGAGCGGGCCTGAAACCGAGCTTCCTCCGGCAACCTTCGTCGCCATGCAGGAAGGTCCGGGCGAGGAATATGTGATCGGTCCGCTCGATGAGTTGACCATTCACGTCTGGCGCAATCCGGAATTGGGTGCCGAAAAAATTCAGGTGCGCCCCGACGGCCGAATTACCATACCGCTTGTGAAAGACATGCCGGCAGTGGGCAAGACGCCGTCCATGCTGGAGGAGGATATCCGCCTCCAGCTTAGCCAGTACATCGAAGATCCGCTGGTGTCGGTCATCGTCAATGAATTCGCCGGTACATTCAGCCAGCAGATCCGCATCGTGGGCGCGACGGAGAAACCGGCTTCGCTGCCGTACCGGGCCAACATGACCGTGCTAGACGCGATGATCGCGGTGGGCGGCCTTTCGGAATTCGCTGCCGGCAATCGTGCGAAACTGATCCGCTTCGACAAGCAGGTTGGAAACCAGCGCGAATATGCGCTGCGCCTGACCGATCTTTTGAAGCGCGGCGACAGCAAGGCCAATGTTCTCCTCCAGCCGGGTGATGTGATCATCATTCCCGAAAGCACCTTCTAGGGATCAGCCGGGGCATGCAGGAAGTCTTCGACGAGATCCGCAGCGCGCTGCATACGGTTTGGAACCGCCGCTGGGTCGCGCTCGGCGTGGCCTGGGTCATTTGCGTCCTTGGCTGGCTGGCGATCGCATTCATCCCCAACAGCTATGAAAGCAGGGCGCGGATCTACGTCGAACTGGAAGATGTCCTGTCCGAACAGCTCGACATATCCGGCGATGGCAAGCAGGCCATCACCAAGGTTCGCCAGACCCTGGTAAGCGGGGTCAATCTGGAACGGGTGATCCGCACCACGAAGCTGGGCGAGAAAGTGGTGACGGATGCGGAGATGCAGGCCGCGGTCAAGAGCCTGACGGAAAGCATCGTCGTCAAAAGCGAGCAGGACAATTTGTTCGAAATTACCGCCACCATCGGCAAATCTAACCTGAGCGATGCTGAAAATGCCGCGCTCGCCAAGGACGTGGTTCAGAGCCTCATCGACATTTTTCGGGAATCGAACGTAGCCGGCAATCGCGGTGAAGTTGCGAGCACCATCGCATTCCTCGACGAGCAGTTGAACGATCGCAAGGCCGAACTGGAATCGGCGGAGCAGCGCCGGCTGACGTTCGAGGCGCAGAACCCCGATCTGGTAGGCGGCACGGCAACGGTCGCGGGGCGTCTGCAGGGCATGCGCACCGAAATGCGAGGGGTGGATGCCGATATCGCTGCTGCGCAAAGCGCGCTTGCCGCCATCAATGGGCAGCTTGCCAGCACGCCGCGCAGCATCATGACGGCCGATAGTGGCGGTGCCCGTAACGCGCTGGCTCAGGCGCAGTCGCAGCTTGCCGCCATGCGCGCGCGCGGCCTCACGGACAGTCATCCCGATATCCAGTCGCAAAAGCGTCAGGTGGAAGCGCTGCGTGAGCAGGCCGCAAACGAACCTGCCGGAACCGGCGGTTCGCCCAACCCGGCCTACACGTCGCTTCAGTCCATTCGTGCCGAACGGCAAGCCAATGTCCAGGCGCTGGAGGCACGCAAGGCGGCCTTGCAATCGGACATCTCGGCGCTGATCGCAGCACAGGCGGATGAGCCAGCCGTTGCCGCCGAGGCCAACCGCATCAGCCGCGATTATCAGGTACTTAAAGACAAGTATGATGAGCTGCTGAGAAACCGTGAGGAAATGCGCCTTCGTGGTCAGGTTGAAACCGAGCGTAGTGCGTTCAAGTTCGAAGTCATCGACCAGCCGACAGCTCCGCGCAGACCAGCGGCACCCAACCGCCCGTTGCTCTTGTTCGTGGTCCTGATCCTCGGCATCGGAGCCGGTTCGGCCGTCGCCTTCGTCATGGGGCAGTTCACGTCGAGCTTCACTACATCCGATAAATTGCAGCGCACGCTGGACCTGCCGGTCATCGGGACCATTTCCCGATCGATGACCGACGCCGCACGGCGACACGAAAAATTGCGGTTGAAACAGTTTCTGGCTGGCGCGGGCGGGCTGGGGGCAGTCTGCTTCCTGCTGCTGGCAGTCGAGATGATCCAGGTCGGATCGGTGGCCTGAGGGGATCGTGTCAGTGAACAAGCCAACGAATATCGTACCGCCCAAGGAAGACGCGGGTAAGGAGAAAAGCGCATCGCTGTTCGAACGCGCCAGCGGTGCATTCGGTCTGGATGCTCTCGTTCCGGCAGCCGTGCCTAGCGAGCTTGACGGGGAGCAAGCGAAGAAGTTTGCACCAAAGCGCAAGCCGGAGCCGGCCTCAAAGCCTGTTGCAGAGACGCCCAAGCGGCGCGCATCCGACTGGATCGGCGAGCCGGCGCAGTCGGTAGATGTTGCTGCGCCGACGGTGGTAGCGCCTGTAGAGCCGGAAACTCCGGCCGTAATATTCACCGGTCCCAAACACGAAGTGGTGCGGTCGCTGCTGCGGGAGAACGGCCTGATCGATCCCGACGGCGGCGCATCGACGCTGCTCGAAGAATTTCGCATCGTCAAACGTCAGGTTCTGTCGGCTGCGAAAGCGGAGGGCAGCCCTCAGGCGCGCCGGGTGCTGGTGTGCTCGCCGCATCCCAACGAGGGAAAGACCTTCTGTGCGCTCAATCTCGCCATCGCTCTGGCAGGCGAGCGCGATCTGGAAGTGCTTCTCGTCGACGCCGATTTCGGCAAGCCGTCGATCATGGACAAGCTGGGCCTGGACGACGGCAAGGGCTTCATGGACGTTCTTGCCAATCCGGCGGCTCACATCGAAGATTTCGTAGTCGGCACCGATATTCCTGGGCTCTGGGTGCTGCCTGCCGGCCAGCGCACAGGCCGCGATAGCGAATATCTTGCTAGTGAACGCACCTGGTCCGTCCTCAACAGGCTGACACGCGGCGCCCCGAACAGGATCATCGTGTTTGACAGCCCGCCTACATTGGCAGCCACACCTGCCGCCGAACTTGCCAAGCACGTCGGCCAGGCGCTGCTCGTCGCGCGTGCGGACATGAGCAGCCGCGCTGCGCTGGAGGATGCCATCGATCTCCTGTCGGCATGTCCAGACATCAAGCTGGTGCTCAATGATGCGACATTCAGCCCGAGCGGACGCAAGTTCGGAAGTTACTATGGATATGGGGAATAACTCCATGTCTTGTAACGAAAAGGTGTCCTGGCTTGCACGTCGCCTGATGCTCCTTGGGATGATGGTTGCGGCGCCGTTGCAGGCGCAGACTTACTCGGGCGAAGATACGACCGCGAACGAGAGCGAAGCCCCCTCGAATGGCCGCGGACGCATGGCCATCGATCCGTACATCGAATTCAACAATATCGTCGCTTGGCAGATTTCGCCGGTGAGCGACGTGGTGACCTATACGCAGCTTGCAGCCGGCGTTGATGCAGCGATTAACGGCCGCAACAACGGCGGCAGCGTTTCACTGCGTTACGAGCGCAATTTCGCCCATCAGTCCGACGGTGCGGATTCGGATACTATCACGGGTCTGGCGCGGGGTTACGCCTCGATCATTCCGCGGGTGCTGACCGTCGAGGCAGGTGCGCTGGCAAGCAGCACGCGCGTCGATGCTCAAGGGCGCTCAGTGTTCAACCCGATCGTGGACGACAATCTGTCGACCCAGACCTATTCGGTCTATGCCGGACCCAACCTTCAGACACGCGCCGGCGATGTCGATATTAGCGCGAATTACCGCATTGGCTATACCCGCGTGGACGGTCTGGATTTCGTGACAGCAGGCGGAACGCCCGCGGACCTCTTCGACGACAGCATCACCCACAGTGCAACGTTGAGGGCCGGAACGCGCCCATACCGTCCTTTTCCGGTGGGCGTTGGCGTAGGTGCCGGCTTCTATCAGGAGGACGTTTCCAACCTCGATCAGCGGGTGCGCGACACTTATGTACGCGGCGATGTGACCGTTCCGATCACACCGACGCTGGCCTTCGTGGCGGGGGTCGGTGTCGAGGATGTAGAGGTGTCGAGCCGGGATGCCCTGCGTGATGCGGATGGCAATCCGGTGATCGACACAAACGGACGCTTCTTTACAGATCCCGCCGCCCCGCGTGTCATCGCTTACGATGCAAGCGGGCTGATCTGGGACGTAGGCGTCGTCTGGAGCCCCAGCAGCAGGACCCAGCTCGAGGCGCATTTCGGGCATCGGTACGACAGTGAAACATTCTACGGCAGCTTTAGCTGGCAGCCGAACCGCCGCAGCAACCTGCAGATTGCCGTATATGACGGTATTCAGGGCTTCGGTGGACGTCTCAACAACGCGATCGCAGCCTTACCGACCGATTTCAGTGTGATCCGCGATCCGATCACAGGCGAGCTGACCGGCTGCGTTAACACGGTCGACGGTAACGGCTGCATTGACGGTCTGTTCGGATCGCTGAGATCATCGGTCTTTCGCGGACGGGGTGTAGTCGCAAGTTACAGCAGGCAAATCGGCCGGATGACCGCCGGCATCGGGGCCGGATACGACCGCCGCCGGTTTATCGGTGCGCCGGGAACCGTGCTCGAGCTTGCGGATGGGGTAGTCGACGAAAGCTATTACGTGACTGCAGGCGTGTCCGGGCCAGTGGGCTCGCGGGCTTCCTTTGCCATCAACACCTTCGCCAGCTGGTTCGATAGCGGTGCGTTGGGAACGGATAGCGTGCGCGCCATCGGCGCCTCGGGAAGCTATACCGAAGAGATATATCGCAACCTTTCGGCACGTGCCGCCGTCGCCATCTCGATGCTCGACAGCGATCTTGCACCCGATAATTTCACAACTGCATCGGCCCTTCTCGGCCTGCGTTACGATTTCTGATAGGACAGCGCGCCATGTACGAAGAGTTCTACGGTTTCAGCGAGCGCCCCTTCCAGCTCACGCCCGATCCGGCTTTCTATTTCGAGAGCCTCACGCACAAGAAAGCGCTTAGCTATCTCGGCTACGGCCTCAATCAGGGCGAAGGTTTTGTCGTCATCACCGGGGAGGTAGGTTCGGGTAAGTCCACGCTTGTCGCGCATCTGAAGCAGAAGCTCGATGCCGAACGGATGACCGTTGGCGAAGTCGTGACAAGCGCCCTGGACGATGACGAGATGATCCACGTTGCGGCGCGAAGTTTCGGTCTCGACATCGCCGGCGGTGACAAGGCGGCTGCGCTGGCGGCGATCGAATTATTCCTCCACGAAGAGGCACGCAATGGCCGCCGTGTACTGCTGATCGTTGACGAGGCCCAGAATCTCTCGATTGGCGCCCTCGAAGAGCTGCGCATGCTGTCGAATTTTCAGCTGGGCTCACATCCGTTGCTTCAGACATTGCTGCTTGGGCAGCCAGAGTTCAAACAGCTTCTGGCCCAGTCGGATGAACTGGAGCAGTTACGCCAGCGGGTCATCGCCTCCCATCATCTCGAGCCGATGCAGCCCGGCGAAATCGAACCTTATGTGATGCATCGCCTTCAGCATGTGGACTGGACGGGTTCTCCGGAATTCGATGGCAGCATCTGGGTAAGGCTGCACAAGACGACGGGTGGGATACCGCGCAAGGTAAACCAGGTCATGACGCGCCTCCTTCTGCTCGGAGCCGTCGAAGAGAAATCCGTGCTGGACACGGACATGCTCGACGCAGTCGTCGAAGAGATGACTGGTGATGCCGCTGCGGCTGCCGAAGATGCAGCTGCGAAACCGCGTCCTGACCGGGATCTCCCCGCCGCAGACGCGATCGCCAAGGTGAAGGACGAAGCGCGGCGTCCAGCCGCCGATGCGCAGGGTGATGCGGAAACCCGCAACAAGGGCTTGCTCGACCACCAGATCGAAGCGATCGAAGCGGCCTTCGCGCACCGTGACAAGCACATGATGGCACTGCGCCGCGAAGTGGAGAAATTGGGACAGAGCAAATCGTCGGGCGAAGTGCCGGACGATCTCGGCCAGCGTCTTGTCGCTATCGAGGCCAGGCTCGACGAGCAGGAGCGGTCCTTGCGCCATGTCCTCACCATGATGATCGACTATTTCGAAACGCAGGGTTCGCGCGCAGCGGCCTGAGATGGCGAGGAGCGAGCGTTGAGCGACAGTATGATCGTCAACGGCCTCTCGGTCGACGTGGAAGACTGGTTTCAGGTCGGCGCGTTCGAAAACACCATCTCGCGTGCAGATTGGGATGGACTGGAACTGCGTGTGGGGGACAACGTCGCACGCATTCTCGACCTGTTCGACGAAGCCGGGGTGAAAGCGACCTTCTTCACACTGGGCTGGGTGGCAGAGCGGAACCGTGCAGCGATGCAGTCGATTGTCAACCGGGGGCACGAATTGGCTAGCCACGGTTACGATCACACACGGGTATTCACCCTCACGCGCAACCAGTTCTCCGCCGACATTGCCAAGGCGCGCTCAATTCTGGAAGATGCCAGCGGAACAGCCGTTACCGGGTATCGTGCCCCCAGCTTCTCTATCGACGCGCGCAATCCATGGGCGCATGAAGTCCTGGCAGAGCATGGCTATGCCTATTCGTCATCGGTCGCTCCGGTAGTCCACGATCACTATGGTTGGCGCGAAGCGCCGCGTTTCGCATTTGACCCCGTGCCGGGCAGTGATCTCGTCGAAATTCCGGTCACAACTGCGCTTTTGGGTAAACGCCGCCTTGCAGCAGGCGGTGGCGGCTTCTTTCGCGTACTCCCCTACAGCTTCACCCGCTGGGCGATAAGGCAGGTCAATTCCGATCACCGACCCGCGGTATTCTATTTCCATCCATGGGAGGTCGATCCCGACCAACCGCGCGTGTCCAACGCATCGGTGCGATCGCGATTGAGGCATTACACCAATCTATCCAGAATGGCTGGCAAGTTGTCCGACCTGCTCGGCGATTTTGCCTGGGGTAGAATGGACGAGCTCGCGGCAAAGGAAAGATCGCGCAGCGTGAAGTGGGCCGCATGAACGCCCCGATCAGGCACACTGCGACCATTCGGCAGACGGACTTGGGCGACAAGGCCGAGGTGGCACGGATCGAACGCTTTGTAGCGGAACGCGGTGGCAGCGTCTTTCACCGTCCGGCATGGCTGCAAGCGGTCGAGCGGGGCACGGGCAATTCGGCGGTGGGGCTGATGCTGGAGCGCGGTTGCGGCCTCGAAGGCTGGTTGCCGCTAACCGAGATTCATTCGGCGATCTTCGGGCGCGCCTTGGTATCGAGCGGTTTCGGCGTAGGAGGCGGGGTATTAGCCGCGCGCACCGAAGACACCGAGAAATTGTGCCGGGCGGCGCAGGAAATTGCGCTGCGTCGTTCCGCCTCAACAGTTGAATTGCGCGGCGGAACCGCTTCAGCCGATTGGCTGGTTATCGATGGCAAGCATGCAAACTTCGCTGCGGATCTGGCGGAAGACGATGATGCGCAATTGCTCGCCATTCCCAGGAAAGCACGCGCTGAAGTTCGCAAGGGGTTGGCGAATGACCTTTCGGTGAGCATCGGAAGTGACGGGCAGGAGCGATCCGCCCATTACGCCGTTTACGCCGAAAGCGTGCGCAATCTCGGGACGCCGGTATTCCCGCGCAGTCTTTTCGATGCTGTTCTGGACATCTTCGGAGATGATGCGGACATTCTGACGGTCCGCCAGCAAGGCCTTCCAGTGGCAAGTGTGCTGTCCCTCTATCATGACGAAACGGTCATGCCGTTCTGGGGCGGCGGAACCTGGGCGGCGCGCAATATGCGCGCCAATGAGCGGATGTATTACGAACTGATGTGTCACGCCCGCAGGAGGGGATGCGTTCGTTTCGATTTCGGGCGCTCGAAAGTCGGAAGCGGGCCGTTCGCGTTCAAGAAGAACTGGGGGTTCGAACCGCAGCCCTTGACCTACTTTGCCTGGTCGGCGCCGGGGACATCAGCGCGAAATGTCGATCCGACTGATGAGGGCTATTCCGCCAAGATCGCTCTTTGGAAGCGGTTGCCTTTGCCGATCGCGAACCGGCTTGGTCCCTGGATCGCGCGTGGGCTGGGCTGACATGGGAGAGATCCTGTTCCTTGCGCACCGCGTCCCCTTTCCGCCGGATCGGGGCGACAAGATCCGCTCGCATCACTTGCTCAAGGGGTTGGCGAAGCTGGGGCCTGTGCATGTGGGCACCTTTGGCGAAACATCGCAGGATATGGCGCAGAAGAGTGCGCTTGCGTTGGTTGCAAAAACACATGCGCTGATCGAACGAACCAAGCCACTGCCGCAGGCGGGTATCGAGGCGGTGTTGAAGGGTAAGCCGGTAAGCCTCACCGCCTTCGATCACGCTGCCATGCGCCGCTACGTTGCCAAGACTTTGGGCAACCACCGGATCGACACGATTTTCGTCTTTTCGAGCCAGATGGGGCAGTACATTCCGGACGACTTCGCGGGTAGGGTCGTGATCGATCTGTGCGATGTGGATAGCGCCAAGTTCAAAGCCTATGCCGACGCCGGTCAGCGCAGTTGGATCAATCGCCGCGAGGGGCGGCTGCTTGCGACAGAAGAGATGCGGTTGGCCAACCGTGCGGATACCACCTTGCTGATCAGCGATAGCGAGGCCGCGCTTTTCCGGTCACGCCTAGATGGGTCGGAAGAGATCAATGTTCGGGCGCTGGGCAATGGGATCGATGCCGAATTCTTCGATCCGGCACATGTTGCGGTGCAGCCTGACCTGGAAGAGGGGGAGGGGCCCCAGCTGCTGTTTACGGGTCAGATGGACTATCCCCCCAATGTGGCTGCGGCGGAATGGATGATAGAGAATGTCATGCCCGAACTCCGCAAAATGCATGATCGGGCGCGTTTTCATATCGTCGGACGTGCACCTGTGGCGAGCCTCAGGAACCGGCATGGCGAAAACGGCGTGCGCGTATGGGGGGAGGTATCGGACATCCGGCCTTTCCTGAAATCTGCCGATCTCGTCGTGGCGCCGCTGCTGATAGCACGCGGGGTGCAGAACAAGGTTCTGGAGGCCATGGCCATGGCGAAGGCGATTGTGCTGACGCCGGGTGCGGCCACCGGAATAGAAGCACAGGACGATTTTCACTTTGCGGTGGCACACCCCGATGCGCCTGAAATGCTGCGGCGGATCGCGACGCTGCTGGCGGATGAAGGCACGCGCGCCGAGATGGGCAGGGCCGCCCGCGATTTTGTGCTGGCGAACATGAGCTGGAACAGCGTCCACATTGAACTTGAGCGTTTGCTCGTGAGCGGCGACACTGGACGCAATGCAGCCTGACCTTGCCATCGCCGGACAATATGCTGCGGGCCGCGGCCGCATCGCGGTGCTGCTTGCACTGGGTTGGGCGGGGCTGTTCGCAGCTACGCTGAGGGAATGGTCGGCGATGGCCCATCAATGGTGGAACATCGACACCTACAGCCATATCCTCCTGATCCTGCCCATACTGGCATGGCTCGTCTGGATACGCCGGGATGAAGTGGCACGGGTCGAGGCCCGGGGCTGGTGGCCGGGCTTTCTTTGGTGTCTGCTTGGTCTTGCCATCTGCTTCGCCGGTCGGTCGGCTGACATCAATCTGATCGCGCAACTGGGCGTGATCTTGGCATTCCAGGGTGCGACCTGCGGGATAGTCGGCCTCAGAGTTGGGCTCATCCTCGCCTTTCCTCTGGCCTACATGTTCTTCCTCGTTCCTTTCGGAGACGAAATCATTCCGCCTTTGCAGTATGTCACCGCAGAAATGGCGACCGCACTCACACGGTTCAGCGGTGTCGAAACGGTGGCAGATGGCATCCATATCGACACGCCTGCCGGACTGTTTATCGTGGCGGAGGAATGTTCGGGGGTGAAGTTCCTCGTTGCCATGGTCGCGCTTGGGGTGCTGGTTGCATACAGCTGCTTTGCGAGCTGGAAACGCCGCATCCTGTTCCTGCTGGCCTGCGTGATCGTGCCGATCGTGGCCAACGGCATTCGGGCATGGGCAACGATTTTCATTGCTCAGTATGTCGGCGCGGAAGCCGCCGGCAGTTTCGACCATATCGTCTACGGCTGGTTCTTCTTCGGTATTGTCATCGCCCTGGTTCTGGGAGTGGCGTGGCGCTGGTTCGAGCGCGAGCCGGAAGAGGCAGGCTGGAGCACGCAGCAGGTTTCGGCCCTGCCAATGTTGCAACGGCTGGAGAGGAACGGTGCCAGTCCCGCGCTTGTCCTTGGCGCGACACTTACTGCCGCTTTGGTCTTTGCCGTAATGCCGCGGCTCGGCTAGGCCCGCTCGCATATGTGCGGGATCGCCGGGATTTTCCATTACGAGACGGTAAAACCGGTCGATCCCAAGCGGGTCGAACGGATGACCGACGCGTTGGCGCACCGCGGTCCCGACGGTAGCGGCGTCTGGACTGCACCGGGCGTCGGACTTGGTCACAGACGCCTGTCGATCATCGATCTCGACGGATCCCCACAGCCCATGCGTTCGGCGGACGGGCGCGCCGTGATCGCGTTCAACGGCGAGATATACAATTATCGCGAACTGCGCCGCGAACTGGAGCGCGGCGGAGCACATTTCCGGACCGATGGCGATACCGAGACCATTCTTGCCGCCTGGCAGAAATGGGGAGTGGATTGCCTGTCCCGGCTCGATGGGATGTTCGCATTTGCGCTCTACGACATCGACCGGCGGCAGCTTTTCCTCGCCCGCGACCGTTTCGGGGTGAAGCCGCTTTATCTGGCGCAACTGGAGGGCGGCGCGCTCGCCTTCGCCAGCGAAATGAAGGGCCTTCTGGCCAATCCGCTGATGCGCCGAGTGATCGATCCGCTGGCGATCGAAGATTACATGACGTGGGGCTATGTGCCCGATCATCGCGCCATTCTGAAAGGGGTTGAGAAGCTTCCGGCAGGACATTTCCTGCTACTGGATCATGGCCGCGCGCCTGGCCCGCCCCAGCAATGGTGGGATATGGATTTTACCAGGCGTGAGACCGGGCGAACCGAAGACCTCTCCGCGCAGCTTCTCCACCTGATGCGCGAAGGCGTGACGAGCAGAATGGTTTCCGACGTTCCTCTGGGCGCGTTTCTGTCCGGAGGCGTAGACAGTTCATCCGTCGTCGCGCTGATGAGCGAGAGCAGCGCCGCGCCCGTCACCAGCTGTTCCATCGGGTTCGATGTCGAAAGTGTCGATGAGACGGCTTACGCGCGACAGGTCGCCGAACTGTTCGCCACCGACCACCACGAACGGATCGTATCCTCCGCCCAGTTCGGCGATATCGACCGGATCGCGGCGATCTTCGACGAGCCATTCGCGGATGCGAGCGCGCTGCCGACCTTACGGGTATGCGAATTGGCGCGCGAACATGTGACAGTGGCATTGTCGGGCGATGGGGCCGATGAAGCTTTCGCCGGATATCGACGTCAGGCATTCCATGCACGCGAAGAGCAGGTGCGCTCCGTTCTACCGAGTGGGCTGCGCGAACCGATGTTCGGAACGCTCGGACGTCTGTGGCCGAAAGCAGACTGGGCACCGCGCCCGCTGCGCGCGAAAACTACCCTGCTGTCTCTCGGGGGCAGCGGTGAAGCTGGCTATGCACGAGCCCTAGCGATCCTTTCGCCCGAGCAGCGCGAATTGCTTTATCATGCGGCGTTCCTGCGCGAACGTGGCGATTATCGGGCGGAGCAACCGCTGGAAAAGCTGATGCGAGATGCGCCTGCGCGAAGCGGTCTCGACCGGGCGCAATATGCCGATCTCAAGTTCTGGCTGCCCGGAGACATCCTGACCAAGACCGACCGGACGAGTATGGCAGTAGGACTGGAGGCGCGCGAGCCGCTGCTGGATCATCGCCTGATCGAATTCGGTGCGCGCCTGCCGCACCGTGAGCGTCTACGCGGTACGAGCGGCAAATGGCTCATGAAGCGCACGATGGAGCGCTACCTGCCCGACGACATATTGTATCGGCAGAAGCAGGGTTTCGTCACGCCGCTGGCGGAATGGTTTCGTGGACCGCTGGCTAGCGAGGCGAGGGCGATTGCATCCAGCGAACTGCTCACGGGCAACGGACTGTTCGCCCGCAAGGCGCTATCACGGCTTGCGGACGAACATATTTCGGGGCGGTCCGATCATGGCCGCGTCCTATGGCAATTGCTGATGCTGGAGCGTTCGCTTCGTCATCTCAAGCCGAGCGCTTAGCGCGCGTCGACCAGCACGATCTCGGCGTCTTCGAGCGCTTCGACAACGATTTCCGTCTCGCCACTCACGGCGATGCCATCACGCGGTTGAGCTTCGATCCCGTTGACCTTTACCCGTCCCGTGGGGGCAACGAGATACTGGTGGCGTTCGCCCGACGTGGTCCATGTGGCGGTCTGTCCAGCAGCGAGTGTCGTTGCGGCAACCTTGGCGTCGGTACGAATGGGGAGGGCATCGTCGGCTTCGGGCGTGCCGCTCGCAAGAACGGCAAACCCGCCTTCGCGCGTCGCTTTCGGAAATTCGCGCTGACCCCAGCCCGGCTTTTCGCCCGTACGATCAGGGATGATCCAGATCTGGAACAGCGTGGTGTCTTCGCTTTCCAGATTGTATTCGGCATGGGTGATACCGGTGCCTGCGCTCATCACCTGAACATCGCCGGCGGCGGTGCGGCCTTCGTTACCCAGGCTGTCACGGTGAGTGATCGCTCCGGTGCGCACGAAAGTGACAATCTCCATGTCGCGGTGCGGATGCGGGGGGAACCCGGATTGACCCTGAATCGTGTCATCGTTCCAGACCCGGATGTTGCCCCACCCCATACGGTCGGGATCATGATAATTGGCAAAGCTGAAGTGATGACGCGCATCGAGCCAGCCATGATTGGCGTGCCCAAGGGAAGCGAAAGGACGAATATCGATCATGGTCAAAGTCTCACATCGGCGGGGTGTTAACGCCGGTATGCGCCTGATGTGGGACCGACGAGAGAGCCGTCAAGAAACACCGTTGTAACTGCCCCGGCAGGCTTAGGCGACGCCGTGACCGCGAGCCATGTAGTCGCTGCTCTGCATTTCCTTCAGGCGACTTACGGTCCGTTCGAATTCGAACGCACCGTCGCCGGCGGTATACAGGTTTTCCGGTTCGGCGGCAGCCGTGGCAAACAGCTTCACATTGTTTTCGTAGAGCGCATCGACCAGCTTGGTGAACCGGATGGCCTCGTTCCGGTTGTCGGGCGACATGGCGGGAATTCCGACAACGATCACAGTATGGTAGGCATGTGCGATGGCGAGATAGTCTGCCGCCCCGCGATTTTCGCCGCATAACCGCTTGAAGCTGAAAACACCCACGCCCTTGAGGCTTTTGGGGACGTGCAAGGTCCGCCCGCCACCGAGATCGAGATCGGCGCTGGGCACGTTGGCGGCATCTTCCGGCTTGTAATCGGTCAGGCGGAAGAAAGCTTCGCGCACCTGCGCAGTGGCATCATCCCCGAGCGGGGAATGCCAGGTTGCGATGTCCCCCAGCCGGTCCATTCGGTAGTCGGTAGGCCCGTTGAGCGAAACGACATCGAGATCTGCCTCTATCAGGTCGATGAAGGGCAGGAAGAGGGAGCGGTTCAGACCGTCCTTGTAAAGATCGCGGGGAGGCCGGTTGCTGGTGGTGACGATCGTAACACCCTGATCGCGGATAAGAGCCGTGAAGAGCCGCGCCATGATCGCGGCATCGGCCGTATTGTTGACGACCATTTCGTCGAATGCGAGGCAGCGCACGTCCTGCGCGATATCGCGAGCCACCTTGCCAGTCGGATCGCCCGGATCGGATTCACGGCGCTCGCGAATGCGGCGATCGACCTCCAGCATGAATTCGTGGAAATGCACGCGTCGCTTTTCATCGATGCCCAGAGTTTCGACGAAGAGGTCCATGAGCATGGATTTGCCGCGACCAACGCCCCCCCACATGTAGACGCCCTGCGGGTTAGCCTTTCTGGCGCGGAACAATTGCGAAAGCAGACCGCCTGAACTTTCCGCCTCCAGATCCTTCTGCAGCCGGTCCAGCTGTTCGGCAGCGCGGCGCTGGTCGGGATCGGAACGCAATTCGCCAGCGGCGACCAGCCGCTCGTAGCGGGTGAGCATACCGGTCATGAGGCAGGGCGACGCTTCATCTTCTTTACGATACCGGAGAAGCTGGCAACGGTATGATCTTCCTGTTCCACGATACCGCGCACGAATACCATGCTGCCAGTCTCCCGAACGATTTCGCACACCGCATCGAGCGGGCGATCGGGTTTCCCGCCGCCGACGAACTGGGTGGAAAGTTCCACTGTCACCGATGGACCGGCATTGCCGGATCCGATCGTGTGCATGGTGGTAAACAGGCTGATGTCGATCAGCGACAGCGTCACCGCGCCATGAACGATGCCCTGCAGGTTTTCATGGCGGCGTTCAGGAAACATGCGCAGGCGCGCTTTCCCGTCATCGTCCACACGGGTGATGAGCTTGCCCATCACCGAGCCGTTGAACAGCGTCCGGTCTATCAGGTTCCAATGCCGCCAGCCGGGATTTTCCGGATCTGGACCGTGTTCGAAAACGTCGTCGGGTAGTGCCAAGGGATCAGATCGCGCGTTCGGCGATCATCTTCTTGGTTTCGGCAATCGCCTTCGCCGGGCTTAGCCCCTTGGGGCAGACGTTCGCGCAGTTCATGATCGTGTGGCAACGATACAGGCGGAACGGGTCTTCGAGCTGGTCGAGACGTTCGCCGGTCATCTCGTCGCGGCTGTCCGCCAGCCAGCGATAGGCCTGCAGAAGGATTGCCGGGCCGAGGAATTTGTCGGAATTCCACCAGTAGCTCGGACATGCGGTCGAACAGCAGGCGCACAGGATGCATTCGTAGAGCCCGTCCAGCTTTTCACGCTGTTCCGGCGTCTGCAGACGTTCCTTGCCCGATGGGGTCGTCGATACCGTCTGCAGCCAAGGGCGGATGCTGGCATACTGGGCATAGAAATGCGTGAAGTCGGGAACGAGATCCTTGATCACGTCCATGCTGGGAAGCGGCGTGATCCGCACTTCACCTTTCAGATCTTCGATAGCGGTAGTGCAGGCGAGACCGTTCTTCCCGTTCATGTTCATTGAACACGATCCGCAGATCCCCTCGCGGCAGGACCGGCGGAAAGTCAGCGTCGGATCGATTTCGTTCTTGATCTTGAACAGAGCGTCGAGGACCATCGGGCCGCAATCGTCCAGATCGATCTCGAACGTATCGTAACGCGGGTTTTCGCCGCTGTCGGGATCGTATCGGTAGATCTTGAACTTGCGGATGCGCGCGCCGCCCTCGGCCTTGTGGTCGCGGCTCTTGCCGGTGATCTTCGAATTCTTGGGAAGGGTGAAGGTCGCCATGTGCAGTATCGGTCCTGTTGCTTGGTGAAACCCATTAGCGCTTGTGGCGCACGGTGCAAGGGCGTGCGCATGCACAATTCGACGATTTGGCCCGGCAATTGCCGCACAGAGACGCCGGGAACCGCTTGGCCGGGCAATGGTCTGAACAGATATCATGGCTGCAGAAAAGACAGTGCGCCGGGCCGCGATCTTTGGCGCGAGTGGTGGCATCGGGAACGCGCTTGCCGCGGCTCTGGGAGATCGCGGCACGGAGGTCTGGGCGGGCAGCCGCTCGGGCACGGCGGTCGACGGTCGGTTTCGCGGGTTCCGGTTCGATCTGGCTGACGAGCGCTCGATTGCTGCTGTGGCGGAGCATATGGCCGAAAATCCGCCCGACATGGTGCTGGTCGCAACCGGTGTTCTGACACTTGCCGACGGGACCGGGCCCGAGCGATCGTTCCGCAAGCTCCGCGCAGAGGCCATGGAAGAAGCGTTTCGCATCAATACGATCGGACCTGCGCTTATCGCCAAGCATATGCTGCCGCTGCTGCCGCGCGATGGGCGCGCGTTCTTTGGCGCGTTGTCGGCCAGGGTCGCATCCATTTCCGACAATGGACTGGGTGGATGGCACAGCTACCGCGCCAGCAAGGCGGCGCTCAACATGCTCATCAAGAATTTCGCGATCGAGATGAAACGAACGCACAAGGGTGCGGTCGTGGTCGGCCTGCATCCTGGAACCGTCGATACGGACCTTTCCACGCCGTTCCAGTCCAACTTGCCGGATGGTCAGGTGGTCCCCCCTGCGCAAGCGGCGGCCAACCTGCTCGCTGTGATCGATAGCCTCGAACCAGGCGACAGCGGGAAGTTGTTCGATTGGCAGGGAGCGGAAATTCCTGCCTGAGGGCAGGGTGAATATCACTGGCTAAGCAAGCGATCACACCGTTCCCTCGTCAGCCTGCCAACCCTTTACGGACAGGAAGAAACGACTTGTCGCCGTCAAGAAACAGCGTAGCCTTCGATTTGTCGCGCAACCGGAGGATATTGCGCTGTGGGGATGAAAGCCTGGTACGATGACCACGTGATGCCGCGAGTGATCACGGCTGCATGCGGGCAAGAAGGGATCGAGAAGCGGCGGCGCCAGATCGTGCCACTCGCCCGAGGCCGGGTTTTCGAGATCGGCTGTGGTGGCGGGCTCAATCAGGCACTTTACGACGCCGACGCGGTCACATCGTTCTCGGGCATAGACCCGCATGCGAAACTTCTAGACGGCGCTCGTAACCGCGCCCGCGCGAAGGGTTGGAGCGTCGATATTCGCCAAGGTGTAGGGGAGGACATCCCTTTTCCGGACGGATCTTTCGATACTGTAGTCTGCACCTACACACTGTGTTCGGTCGATGATCCCACGAGTGTGCTATCCGAATTGCGACGGATACTAGCCCAAAATGGAAGGCTTCTGTTCCTGGAACATGGGCGTGCGCCCGACGCAGCTGTCGCGCGCTGGCAGGAGCGGATCGAACCGGTGTGGAAGCCATTGGCGGGCGGCTGTCATCTGACCCGCCCGATCGGCTCTGCCCTGCGAGCGGCAGGCTTCGCTGTGGAACCCCTCGGCCAGGCCTATCTTAAAAAGGCGCCCAAGGTGATGGGGTGGATGGAATGGGGTGTAGCGCGCAAGGCGTAAGGATCGACGAGCCATCGGCCCGCCGATCCTTTTCATGACCTAGTCGTCTCCGAAAGTCCGCTGCCACCAGCCGCGCTTCGGCGCGGGGGCCTCTTTCGGCTGTTCGGGGGCTGCGTCCGGCGCTGCCGGCAGATCGGCTTCAGGCTGTGCTTGCGAAGCTTCGCTCGCAGGTTCAGCCTCGACCTTGGCAGCCGTCTTCTTGGCGGGAGCCTTCCGGCGTGTCCGCTTCGGTTTTTCTTCTTCGATAGCCGTTTCAGGCTGCTCGGGCGCAGCTTCGACAGCAGGTGCTTCGGCGTCGGCCTTTTTCTTGCGCGGTGCGCGCTTCTTCGGCTTGGGCTTTTCGGCCTCTTCCGGTTCCGCTGCCGCTTCAGGTTCGACCTTCTTCTTGCGGGGCGCGCGCTTTTTGGGCTTCGGTTTTTCTTCGGCTTCCGTATCGGCAGCAGCCTCGGCCGTTTCCGGTGAGGCTTCGGGGCCAGCGACAACAGCCATGTCTTCTACGACCGCTTCGGAAACTTCACCGAGTTCATCGGTGTCTTCCGAAGTCATATCGTCCGACTTCTTTCCGCGACCACGTCCGCCACGGCGACGGCCACTGCGGCGACGGCGCTTCTTCGGCTTGTCGTCGCCGTCTTCATCATCGCTTTCGTCGCGCGTCTCGTCCGAAGCTTCGTCGCCGTCGTCGTCATCATCGCCGTCTTCGTCGTCGCGCTGACGGTTCTTGTTGCGGCCACGGCCACCGCGTCGGCGGCGGCGCTTCTTGCGGGGACGATCATCGTCGTTCTCGTCCTCGTCGGTTTCCTCATCCTGCTCGGGCAGGTCTTCTTCTTCGTCGTCGTCTTCCTGAACGATAGGTTCGAAGCGCGGGGCATCTTTCGGCTTCGGCCCGTGGCTCGAGACGGTCATCTTCGCGCCTTCTTCCTCACCCTCGGGCACGACTTCGACCGTTACGCCATAGCGCTGTTCGATCTCCATGAGATCGGCGCGCTTTTCGTTCAGGAGATAGATCGCCGCTTCGGTGCTGGCGGCGAGGCGAATGATCGATCCCTTGCCCTTGGCCGCTTCGTCTTCGATCAGGCGAAGGGCGGACAGACCTGCGGAAGATGCAGTGCGGACGAGACCGGTACCATCGCAATGCGGACAATCACGAGTGGTCGCTTCGAGCACGCCGGTGCGTAGACGCTGGCGGCTCATTTCCATCAGGCCGAAGCTGGAGATACGACCGACCTGAATACGGGCACGGTCGTTCTTGAGCGCTTCTTTCATCGCCTTTTCGACCTTGCGGGTGTTCGAATGATGCTCCTGATCGATGAAATCGATGACCACCAGACCAGCCATGTCGCGCAGACGCAGCTGGCGAGCGATTTCGCGCGCTGCCTCGAGATTGGTGTGAAGCGCCGTCTGCTCGATATTGTGCTCTTTGGTCGAACGTCCGGAGTTGATGTCGATCGACACTAGCGCTTCGGTCGGATTGATTACGAGATATCCGCCCGACTTAAGTTGAACGACCGGATCGTACATGGCCTTCAGTTCGTCTTCCGCACCGTAGCGCTGGAACAAAGGCACCGGATCAGAATATTGTTTAACCCGCCGTGCATGGCTGGGCATCAACAGCTTCATGAATTCCTTGGCCGATTTGTAACCGGGTTCACCTTCGACCACGACTTCTTCGATGTCGCGATTGTAGATGTCGCGGATTGCGCGCTTGATAAGGTCGCTGTCCGAATGGATCAGCGCAGGCGCGCTGGAGGACAAGGTACGTTCGCGAATTTCATCCCAAAGGCGGGCGAGGTAATCGAAGTCGCGCTTGATTTCGGTTTTGGTGCGGCTGAGGCCAGCCGTCCGAACGATAAGGCCCATCGATTTGGGCAAGCTCAGATCTGACACGACCTGCTTGAGCCGCTTGCGGTCAGATGCCGACGAGATCTTGCGGGAAATGCCGCCACCATGACTGCTGTTCGGCATGAGGACCGTGTAACGCCCGGCCAGGCTGAGATATGTCGTTAATGCAGCACCCTTGTTGCCGCGTTCTTCCTTGACGACCTGGACGAGCAGAACCTGGCGGCGCTGGATGACGTCCTGGATCTTGTAGCGACGGCGCAGCGCCATGCGCTTGGCGCGGGCTTCGTCGACTTCCTTGGCACGGCTCCGGCCACCTTTGCCCTGACGGCGTCCACGGCCGCGGCGGTTGCGATCGCGACCTCGCGATCGACCGTCTTCGTCGGAATCCTCATCGGACGAATCATCATCGTCATCGTCGCCATTTTCCATGTGGCCTTCTTCGATCGTAGCAACATCGTCCTTGTCGGACGTATCGACTTCTTCGAGGCCATCTTCGGCAAGGTCTTCGGCGAGGGCTTCGGAGCTTTCATCATCCGCGTCGTACTCGTCGCCCGGCATTTCGCCGCGTTGCTCTTCCTCATCGCGCAGTCGCTGCTCTTCTTCTGCAGCTTCGGCTTCCGCAGCGAGCAGGGCTTCGCGGTCTTCCTTCGGTATCTGGTAATAATCGGGATGGATTTCGCTGAAAGCCAGGAAACCGTGACGATTGCCGCCAAAATCGACGAACGCTGCCTGAAGCGACGGTTCGACCCGGGTTACTTTAGCTAGATAGATGTTTCCTTTGATCTGCTTGTGATCGGCAGATTCGAAATCGAATTCCTCAATCCGGTTGCCTTTGAGCACCGCCACCCGGGTTTCTTCCTGGTGGCGCGCATCGATTAGCATGCGCGTTGCCATTGATATGTCTCCAGCCGCGACGGGACAGGTGTGAACCTGAATCTGCGCGGCGTATTTTGTTGGAAAGTCCGCGGCCCGATCCGGGCTTCGCGGTGTTTGTGAACCGGCCAGTTCCAGCAATTGCATGGGGCCGGGTATTTGTGAGTGCCGAGCTTGCCTTGCGCATCTGCAGCGCTGTCCGGCCCGAAATAGCGGCAAAGGCAATCGCCTGCGCTGCTGTTATCGGGGAGAAACGGGCCATGTCCGGCATCAACCTGTATTAATTTGGGCTTTCACGGCGGAAGCCGTTGTGGCCTGAAAAAGAACGGCTTTTTTCGGTGACCCTCTTCGTCGCGCAATATTCGCGCCGATCGGAGGCACCTCGTAACCGATGAACTATCGCTAGCACCGTGGGTTTCGCACGGCAACCATATTGCGTCATTGGATAACAAGGCGGTAACCGTGCCCGTAATGACGATGCGCGCGCAAATCCTTTTGCTGACGTTGCTGCCGCTCGCAGTGCTGGCTGTACTCGCCATGACAGCCGTGCGTATTCCCGTGCCTGAGATAGGCCGGGGCTACGTCGTTCATATCGAACTTCCCGTTACGGATACTCCAGAAGCGCTTCCAGACGTGGCGGGAGCGAACAGCGCACCACTAGTTGTGATAGATGCCGGCCACGGAGGACATGATCCCGGGGCGGCGGGTCAAGGCTATCGAGAAAAGACTATCGTGCTCGATCTGGCGAGGGCACTGCGCGACGAGCTCGAAAAAGGGGGTGAGGTCCGCGTCGCACTGACGCGAGACGAGGATCGCTACCTTGTTCATGCCGAGCGGGTCGATATCGCGCGCAAGCTCGGTGCCGATCTATTCATATCGATCCATGCCGATAGTGCCGGAGACGCTGCCGATGTAACGGGGGCCAGCATCTATACGCTGTCTAACCAAGCTTCCAGTCAGGCGGCTGCTCGTTTCGCTGAACGGGAGAATGCATCCGACCGACTGAACGGTGTCGATGTCGGCGGTGAGAGCGACGCTGTAAGCACCATACTGGTCGAATTATCGCAACGCAGGACGCAGGAAAAGTCGGACGAGCTTGCTCGGCTGATCCTTCGCGAGGCTGACGGGGTCATCGATTTTCATCCGCAGGCGCGCCGATCAGCAGCACTGAAGGTTTTACGCGCGCCAGACGTACCATCGATCCTTTTCGAAAGCGGCTTCATAACTAACGAAGAGGATGCGCAGCGTCTTGCTTCTCCCGAAGGTAGATCACGGTTCGCCGAAGTCATGGCGCGGGCTATCCGCATTTATTTCGCGCGACAGCAAGAAAGCTGACCGGCTAACACTCTTCGTTCTGGCGAATTACAGAATTGGCGTGCTAGAGGCCGATCCCATACCATGTCCGAGCAGTCAGCCCTTCAATACTATCGCTATCGCATCATGCGCGATCCCAAGCGCCTGATCGATTGGTTCAATGACAATTGGGCGCATAGCCGCAGGCTGCGCTTTGCATGTTACCTTGGCGGGTTCGCCATCGTCATGCTCCTGCTGGCATGGGCGACGCTCGGTCGCAATCTTCCCGACGCCGAATCGCTGCTGGAATATGAAACGCCGTTGCCGACGGTAGTGCGCGGTATCGATGGCGAAATCGTCAACACTTATGCCCGCGAACGGCGCGTCCAGCTCCAGTATGTGGATTTTCCGGAGAAACTGATCGACGCGTTCCTTTCTGCCGAGGACAAGACCTTTTTCAGCCACGGCGGGGTGGATATTACCGGAACGGCGAACGCGGTAATCGATTATGCTACGAAGTTTGGTTCTGGCCAGCGCGCGGTGGGTGGCTCGACCATTACCCAGCAGGTCGCCAAAAACCTGCTGCTGGGCGACGAATATTCGGTTACCCGCAAGCTCAAGGAAATGGTCCTCGCCACACGCATCGAAAGCGTGCTGACCAAGCAGGAAATCCTCGAACTGTATTTGAACGAGATCCCGCTTGGGCGACGCAGCTTCGGTGTGCAGGCTGCCGCTCGCGCTTACTTCGACAAGGATGTCGGTGATCTCGATTTGAACGAGATGGCGTTTCTGGCCATCCTGCCCAAGGCACCCGAGCGTTACGGCCGCGCCCGCTATCACGACCTTGCTATCACCCGCCGCAACTTCGTGCTCGACCAGATGGTCGCCAACAATTTCGTCACGGCCCAAGAAGCCGCTGCGGCCAAACGTCAGGATCTGGGCCTCGTCCAGCAGCGCAGCGAGCGTTCTGCCGATGCCGGCTATTTTCTCGAAGAAGTCCGCCGCCAACTGATCGATAAGTTCGGCGAGACGGCAGACGATGGCCGCAACAGCGTTTATGCTGGTGGGCTGTGGGTGCGCACTTCGCTGGATACCGAGCTTCAGCTTGCGGCACGCGACGCGCTGCGCAAGCAGCTGATCAGCTATCATGGCAATCGCGGCTTTACGAAGCCTATCGCGACACTCAATCCCGACAATGGCGATCTGACGTCGCAGTTGGCTTCATCGAACATTTCGATCAATTACGAAGACTGGCGTGTGGGCGTGGTGACTGCCCCCGGGCGGATTGGCTTTTCCGATGGCGAAGAGTTCGCCTTGTCGGGCGGGCCTTCTTCGCTGGCCGTCGGCGATGTTGTTGCTGCGGTCAAATCCGGTAGCGGTTATGCGATCCGCGGCGTGCCCGAGGTATCGGGCGCATTTCTGGCAGAAGCCCCACAAACCGGACGCATCCTCGCCATGCAGGGCGGCTTCGATAGCCGACTTGGCAGCTTTAATCGCGCGACCCAGGCGCTTCGACAGCCCGGTTCGACCATCAAACCGTTCGTCTATGCTTCCGCGCTCGATCACGGCATGACGCCGGCCACGCAGGTCCCGGACCAGACCTTTTGCGTGTGGCAGGGCGCCAATCTCGGCGATAAATGCTTCCGCAACTTCGGTGGCGGGGGCGGCGGTGTTCACACTTTAAGGTGGGGTCTCGAACAGAGCCGCAACCTCATGACGGTTCATATCGCGGACGACACCGGCATGGATAATGTGATCAAGACGATCGACCGCATGGGCATCGGCAAATACGAACCGTATTATTCCTTTGCCCTGGGTGCCGGCGATACGACCGTTGCGCGGATGGTGAATGCCTATGCCGCACTGGCCAATTGGGGACGCCAGAATGATGGTTCTGTCATCGACTACGTCCAGGATCGCGACGGCAAGGTAATCTATCGGACCGATCGTCGGAATTGCACCGGCTGCAACATGGCTGAATGGGATGGACAGCCGATGCCGCGTTTCGAAGTTTCAGGCAGGCAGGTGCTCGATCCGCGGACTGCATTCCAGATGGTTCACATGCTGCAGGGCGTCGTAACCCGCGGGACAGCCGTGCGTCTGCGCAGCCTCGACCTGCCGCTCTTCGGAAAGACCGGCACTACCAACGGACCTACCAACGCATGGTTTGTCGGGGGCTCGCCCGACATTATCGCAGGTATGTACGTCGGTTTCGATCAGCCCCGCAATCTTGGGGGTTGGGTACAGGGCGGCAATACGGCTGCGACAATCATGAAGCGCTTTATCGAGGCGACGAAGGATCGTTGGCAGGCCGAGGATTTCGTTGCACCGCCGGGCGTCCGCATGGTCAAGATTGATCGTCGCAGCGGCAAGCGCGTGTTCGAAGGAACGCCTTCGGACGAGCCGACAGCGTCGATCATCTGGGAAGCTTTCAAGCCCGATACGGAGCCACCGCGCGCCACACGGTCGGACGAGATTGCAGCCAAGCGTAATGAGATTCTCGAACTCATTCGTCTGGCGAGGCAGGGTGCGCAGCGTGCACGGGCCAACCAGGATGGCGTCCGTGCCGACGACTTCGTCGAGGAGCAGGGCGGAATATATTGATCGCGGCTTGGCAGGGGCGCTTCGAAGGTCCATTATAGGTGCATGAAGATACTGCGCACAGTCATCGTTGCGGCCGCCCTCGGCCTTTCCGCTTCGCCCGCTCTTGCTGCCCTGGATAAAGGCGCGGAGGCACCGCGGTTTACCGCGCAGGGCGCGATGGCAGGCAAGCCGATCCGGGTCGATCTCGCCACCTCGCTCAAAAAGGGGCCGGTCGTCCTCTACTTCTTTCCGGCAGCTTTCACATCGGGCTGCAATCTGGAGGCCCAGGCTTTCGCCGAGGCAATGGATGACTTCCGCAAGGCAGGGGCCACCGTGATCGGCATGACCGGTGGCAATACCAGTCAGTTGCGCGAATTCTCCGCCAAGCATTGCGCAGGCCAGTTTCCCGTGGCGACTGCATCGAAGGACCTGATCGAGCGCTATGATGTTTCGCTGGGCCTCGGGGCAGACAAGGCCGGATGGAGCGACCGAACGACTTATGTCATCGATCGCGATGGCAAGGTGGCTTTTTCTTATTCGAACCTGAAGCCACAGGAACATGTGGCGCGCAGCCTCGCGGCGGTGCGTTCGCTCGCGCGCAAGTAAGCCGCCTGCAGCATCTTCCCCGCGCCGCGCGTCTGCGCTAGGCGGCGCGCCCGCACATCTTTTGCCAGGAGAGTTCCATGCGTGCCGAAGGGCAGGCCCATATCGAAAGGATCGAAGCCGCATTGGCGCTGGTCCGCCAGTCGCTCGACTGGGAGCGGGCGTTACGCCGTCTCGACGAGCTCGATGCGCGCGTTCAGGACCCCAATCTGTGGGACGATCCCAAGCAGGCGCAGGCTGTCACGCAAGAACAGAAGCGCCTCGAAACGGCGATCAATACTGTCCGCGAGATCGAGGCTGAAATGGCGGATGCCATGGAGTTCGTCGAAATGGGCGAAGCCGAAGGCGATGCCGATGTGGAGCGCGAAGGGCTCGATACTCTGGCGAGTCTGGGCGAACGTGCCGATCGCGACAAGGTGCAGGCTTTGCTTTCAGGCGAGGCTGACGGGAACGATACCTATCTCCAGATCAACGCTGGCGCGGGCGGTACCGAAAGCCAGGATTGGGCGGATATGCTCCTGCGCATGTATGCGCGCTGGGCGGAACGTCGTGGTTTCAAGGTGGAAACTGTGGAATATGCGGCCGGCGAACAGGCTGGGATCAAGAGTGCGACTCTGCTGATCAAGGGCGAGAACGCCTATGGTTATGCAAAGACCGAGAGCGGTGTTCACCGCCTCGTTCGGATAAGCCCATACGACAGCTCCGCGCGGCGCCACACCAGCTTCAGTTCGGTATGGGTATATCCCGTGATCGACGACGACATCGACATCGAGATCAATCCATCGGATCTGAAGATCGATACCTATCGCGCGTCCGGAGCGGGCGGACAGCACGTTAACACGACCGACTCAGCTGTACGGATCACGCACCAGCCCACCGGCATCGTCGTCGCGAGCCAGAACGATCGCAGCCAGCACAAAAACCGTGCGACCGCCATGAACATGCTGAAAGCGCGCCTCTTCGAGCGCGAGATGGCAGAGCGCGAGGCCGCGGCTTCGGGGGAATATCAGGAGAAGAGCGAGATCGGGTGGGGGCATCAGATCCGGTCCTATGTTCTCCAGCCGTATCAAATGGTGAAAGATCTGCGCACCGGTGTGCAGTCTCCGACGCCGGATGACGTATTGGATGGTGCGCTTGATCAGTTCATTTCGGCTGCCTTGGCGCAGCGAGTAACTGGCGAGACGGTCGATGTGGAGGATGAGGATTGAAACCCGTTGCGGCCTTGATCCTTCCGCTTGCCATGCTTGGCGCGTGCAAGGGGCAGGTTCTCGTCGATGACGACGAGCCGCGCTTTCCTGAGCCAGACAGGGCTGTGTCCGACCTGGGTTCGAACCAGTTTTCGACTGAAGACCAGCGAGACAGTCGCGGCGAAGCGAAGACGGTGATGGACCTCGCCGAAATAGAAGACGGAATGACGGTGGCCGATATTGGCGCTGGAAACGGCTATTACACCGTCCGACTTGCGGAACGGGTTGGCGCGGATGGGCGGGTGTTGGCGCAGGATATCGATCGCGATGCTCTCAACCATTTGGGCCGGCGGATCGAAAAGCAAAGGCTTGAAAACGTATCGATCCGGCAGGGCGAACTAGCTGATCCCAAGCTGCCGGAAAACAGTTTCGACCGCATCTTCATGGTGCATATGTATCATGAGATCGCACAACCTTACGAATTCCTGTGGCGTATGTGGCCTGCCTTAAGAAAAGGTGGGCAGGTGATCGTGGTCGACATCGATCGTGCGACGGACAAGCACGGGATCGATCCCTTGCTGTTAAGCTGCGAGTTCAAAGCCGCAGGGTATGAACTCGTCACCTTCAAGGATTCGCCTGAACTGGCCGGGTACTATGCACAGTTCAAGGCAGCCGCTACGAGGCCGGAACCCGGAGAGATACAGCCATGCCGCGGCGAACGTGCCGCGCTGGGCAACGAGGCGCAGGGCGCCCGCAAAGAAAAGAAAGCGTAATCCAATGAGTTTCAAGGGTCTGGAGCCGATAAGCTATGGCGGCAAGGAAGTCTGGCCACTGGTCGAAGGTGGCAAGGGCGTTTCCGCAACCAACCATCTGAGCTCCGG
The DNA here is from genome assembly GCF_019711555.1 of Qipengyuania pacifica. Lineage (NCBI taxonomy): Bacteria > Pseudomonadati > Pseudomonadota > Alphaproteobacteria > Sphingomonadales > Erythrobacteraceae > Qipengyuania > Qipengyuania pacifica. The sequence goes on from NZ_JAIGNQ010000003.1 coordinate 344,846, forward strand.
CGCATGGGCAGCCGCTGGCGGCATTGGAACTGTCAGCGCAGTCAATGCTGACAGCTACGACGACGATGGCAATCCGATCCCCCAAGTTTACCCGCAGGCGACGCGTAAGGAGCGGTTCGAGCAACTGGTTCGTTATGCCATAGACGGCGCGACCGAACAGGTGAAGCGCGCCCATGAAATTTCCGGTGGCAAGGGCGCCATCAATATCAACGTGCTGTGGGAAATGGGTGGTGCGCAGCAGGTTCTGGAAGGTGTGCTCGAAAACTGCCCGGGATTGGTCACCGGCGTGACTTGCGGCGCAGGTATGCCGTATAAACTTGCGGAAATCGCGGCGCGTTACAACGTCCACTATCTGCCCATCGTTTCCTCGGCCCGTGCCTTTCGGGCATTGTGGAAGCGCAGCTACTCCAAGGTTCCCGATCTCATGGCAGCCGTGGTCTATGAAGATCCCTGGTTGGCCGGCGGACATAACGGCCTGTCCAACGCCGAAGATCCGACCAAGCCTGAAGATCCATACCCTCGTGTCGCTGCGCTGCGCGAGACTATGCGCAAGGAAGGCGTGTCGGAAGATACCGCCATCGTCATGGCGGGCGGCGTGTGGTTCCTGCGCGAATGGAACGACTGGATCGACAATCCCGAAATCGGCAAGATCATGTTCCAGTTCGGAACTCGTCCGTTGCTGACGCATGAGAGCCCGATCCCGCAGATCTGGAAGGACATGCTTCGCACGGTGGAACCGGGTGATGTGCTGCTGCACAAATTCAGCCCGACAGGCTTTTATTCCAGTGCGGTAAAGACCCCCTTCCTCTACGACCTGATGCATCGGTCGGATCGGCAAATTCCAATTTTCAAGCGCGATGAGGAAGATGGCACCGTTCCACTGTCGGATCACGGTAAAGCCAAGTATTTTTGGGTTCATCCTGGCGACCAGCGCAAGGCGCTGTCGTGGATGCACGAAGGATTTTCCGAGCCGCTGAAAACTCCCGACGATACAGTGGTCTTCGTGACCCCGGAAAGCGCTGAGCAAATTCGAGAGGACCAGCAAGCCTGTATGGGGTGTCTGTCGCACTGCCAGTTCAGCAGCTGGAAAGATCACGATAATCACACAACCGGCCGGCTCGCCGATCCGCGAAGCTTCTGTATTCAAAAGACCCTCCAGGATATCGCCCATGGGGGCGATCCGGACGAGAATCTCGCCTTTGCGGGGCATGCTGCCTATCGCTTCAAACTAGACCCGTTCTATTCCAATAATTTCACGCCGACCGTGAAGGAACTGGTCGACCGTATCCTGACAGGTGACTGATTTGGAAGTCGGCGTCGCCAACCTCGCCGACGCCGATGTTCGCGATCTAATCGCTCTGCATCAGCGGCAAATGTATAATGCATCGCCGCCAGGAACGTCGTTCGCCCTTGATCTCAGCGGCCTCGAACGACCCGATGTGACGGTCTTCGATGCAAGGCAGGACGGCGAGTTGCTTGGCATTGGAGCGCTCATGCAGCTTTCGTCGGCAATGGGCGAGATCAAGTCCATGCGTACAAAGGAACTGGCACTTCGCCGCGGTGTGGGGCAGGCATTGCTGGACGCGATCACGTTTGCCGCCCGGGACAGGTCTTTGAAACTCTTGGTGCTGGAAACCGGAACGGGACCTGTCTTCGAACCGGCAAACCGCCTCTACCTGCGAAATGGCTTCGCTCGGAGAAGCGCCTACGGCAATTATGTCGAAACGGAATTCAACGTCTTCTACGAAAAACGCCTATGACTGTTCAGGCCAAACCGGTCAGGACCTGATCGGGCGGTCGGTGGCCATCCGCCCACATACGAATGTTGGCGATGACCTTCATGCCGCTTTCTTCGCGCCCTTCGAGGGTGGCACTTCCAATATGGGGAAGCGTCATCACATTCGGATGCCGGATCAGACGGGCATCGACATGCGGCTCGTCCGGATAAACATCGAGACCTGCTCCCGCAAGTTTTCCGGCCTCTAAAGCCGCAATGAGCGCTTCCTGATCGACGAGGTCGCCGCGCGCCGTATTGATTAGGCTTGCCCCATCTTTCATCAGGCCGATCCTTTGTGCGTCGATCATGTGATGCGTGTCCGGACCTGCTGGACAGTGCAGCGTCAGGATGTCGGCCTCCGACATCAGTCCCTCGAGGCTGTCCACCCAACGGGCGCTGAACATACGCTCAACGGCTTCGGGCAGCCGTTTGCGATTGTGGTAAGCGATTTCCAATCCGAACGCGCGGGCGCGATGCGCGACAGCCTGGCCTATGCGGCCCATACCGACGATGCCCAGAACCTTCCCAGCGAGCTTTGCGCCAAGCAGGGCAGTTGGCGTCCAGCCGGACCATTCACCGCTCCTGATGAGCTCGACACCTTCGCGGATACGGCGCGGCACGCCAATGATCCCTGCCATGGCAAGATCAGCAGTATCGTCAGTGAATACGCCTGGCGTATTGGTGACGAGAATATGGCGCTCCGCTGCGGCTTCAAGGTCGATATGCTCCGTTCCTGCGCCAAAATTGGCGATCAGACCGAGGTCCTTTCCGGCGGCGGCTATCATATCGGTGTCGATCCGATCCGTCACTGTCGGGACCAGCACATCGCAATCCCTCATAGCTGCGGTCAGGTCATCACGCGTCAGCGGGTTGTCGTCCGCATTGAGCACGACATCGAATAGGTCGACCATGCGGTCTTCCACGCTTGGCATCAGATGCCGCGTGACGAATACCCGGGGTTTACGTTCGAGACGTTTGGAGTGCGTAGAGTTCGTGCTTGCCATCGTATTGCATCGCTAGGACGGCGCCGGGTCGATGGTCAAGGATTTGGGCGGGGAAGCTGTTGCCAATCGCGTTGACTGTTCGCCAAATTTCTTCAATTCGTGGCTGCATGGTCATGCGACTTTTTCTTCCCTTTCTTGTTCTTCTCGGTTTGGCCAGCACAGTGCAGGCTCAGGACCGCGACGTGCCCTATTGGGCCACCATAAGGGCTAGCGAGCTTAACATGCGAGTAGGGCCGAGCGCGGACTATCGTATTGATTGGGTCTACCATCGTCCGGGCCTGCCAGTGAAGGTTGTGAGGCTGATGGAGGGCTGGCGTCTGATCGAAGATCCGGACGGCGCGCGGGGCTGGGTCGTCGCCCGCCTGTTGAGTCCAGATCGGGGCGCCATCGTGATAGGAAACGCATCGACCGAATTGCGTGATGGTGCGTCTTCAGGGTCGGACATCAAATGGCGCGTTGAACCTGGCGTCGTGGGCGTACTTGGCGATTGCGACGATGGCTGGTGTGAATTTTCCATCGGGGAACGGCGGGGATACATTCTTGCGTCCCGCCTCTGGGGGGCGGGGCCTCCGTAACCCTCAGCTCTCTACGGGACGAACGGTGTAGCTATCGCTGCCATCCGCACCCGTTGTGGTGAACGTTCCATCTTCGGAGAGGGACGAATTGATCCAGCAGCGTTCTTGCTTGTCTTCTCCCGCACCGGACGGATCGAAGCACGCTGTTCCGCGGTCGTCGCGCCATCTGCCTGTTACGATTGTCTCCCCATCCGGATTGCGTGTCGAATAGGTACCATCCTGTTCTATCACCATCTGGAAGTAGAGACTGCCGTCGCTGCTCTCGATCGAGTACACTCCGGGTGCCAAGACATAAGCATCTGGCGAGGGAGCTTTTTCATCGTTTTCGGTGGTGTCGTGTGCGTAGGGGGCTTCTGGTTCCTGACCGCAACCCGTCACGAGCAGGCCCGCCAGCGTGAGGGTAAAGGCCGTCGAAAAGCGCGATGGCAAACGCCCCGATCTGCTGGCCATCTAGGTGCCCGGAGTACTTGTGGGTGTAGCGCCGCCATTGACCTTGCGCACCGTAGTCGTGTTGCCATCCTCATCCTGCATTGCAAAGCTGCCGTCTTCTCCGGGGGCTGCGCCGGTGTAGCATTCTTCGCTTTCGTTACCTTCCGGATCGAAGCACATCGCACCGTCATCACCGGTTCGCCATTTGCCGCCACCGGTTCGATCACCGTCTGGCGTAGTCTCGACGTATGTTCCGTCCGAGTTGATGGTTTGCAGCGTTACACTACCATCGGCTAATTTGATTTCGTAAGTGCCGGTTACGTCACCCGTAGCAGTCCCGCTAGCGGTTGCAGCCGCGGTGTTGGTGGATTCCGGCGTTTTTTCCTCTTTCGAACCGCATGCGGCGAGCGCAGCGCAAGCGGCGAAGACCATAAGCTTTTTCATCGGTTCTCCCCTTTCGCGGGCACAACGCGCGCGAAAGGGGGAGGGTCCCGAAAATCAGACGAGTTCGACCGCCACTGCCGTCGCTTCACCGCCACCGATGCAGAGAGATGCGATTCCGCGCTTCTTCCCCTGTTCCTTGAGTGCGTTGAGAAGGGTGACGATAATCCGCGTGCCGCTTGCCCCGATAGGGTGTCCAAGCGCCGTGCCGCCGCCATTCACGTTGATCTTGTCGTGAGGGATGCCGATGTCACGCATGGCAAACATTGCAACGCAGGCAAAGGCTTCGTTAACTTCCCACAACTCAACTTCGTCAGCCGACCAGCCGGCATTTTCGAGAACCTTGTTTATAGCGCCAACCGGAGCAACCGTGAATTCGGATGGTGCCTGGGCATGGGCTGCCATGGCAACAATCCGGGCGACGGGGGTCTGTCCATTTTTCTCTGCAACACTTTCACGCGTCAGCACAACGGCGGCGGCACCGTCCGAAATCGAGGACGAAGTCGCCGCCGTAATCGTCCCATCCTTGGCGAAAGCCGGGCGGAGGGTAGGGATCTTGTCGGGCTTGCCCTTTCCGGGCTGCTCGTCGCGTTCGACAGTTACTTCGCCGGCGCGGGTGGAGAAGGTGACCGGCACAACTTCTCCAGCGAATGCGCCGTTTTCGATGGCCGCGTTTGCACGTCGAAGCGATTCAATCGAATATGCGTCCATTTCTTCGCGGGTGAGCTGGTAATCGTTTGCCGTGTCCTGGGCGAAAGTGCCCATCGCACGGCCTTCTTCGTACGCATCTTCCAGCCCATCGAGGAACATGTGATCGTAAGCAGTGTCATGTCCGAGGCGCGCACCGCTACGGTGCTTTTTCAGCAGATACGGCGCATTGGTCATGCTTTCCATGCCACCGGCCACGACGTAATCGATGGTGCCGCTCGCGAGCGCTTCTGCGCCCATGATAACAGTCTGCATGCCACTGCCGCAGACCTTATTGACCGTGGTTGCCTGGACCGACTTCGGGAGGCCGGCCTTGATGGACGCTTGCCGCGCAGGGGCCTGACCGAGCCCTGCCGGCAGAACGCAGCCCATGTAGGTGCGATCAAACTTATCGGCGGAAACACCCGACCGTTCCACCGCTGCTTTAACCGCTGTCGCGCCGAGATCGGTTGCCGAAACATCCGCAAGCGCGCCCTGCATTCCCCCCATTGGGGTCCGGGCATAAGACAGAATGACGACGGGATCGGATGCGCTGAACTGGGGCATGCTTGTGCTGGTCCTTGTGTTCTGGAATATCTCGCTGCCGAGATAGGATGTGCGTCGCTGCGACGCAACATGGACCGAGGGAGTTTAGGATGGTTGAAGATCGCAGAGCGCCAATGGAAGCCGTGCTTAGGAAGCAGCGCTCCGCCCATCATCAAATGCGACCCGAGCCCATGAACCTGCGCAGGGATCGCATCGAGCGCGCTATAACCTTGTTGAAAAAGCACGGCGATGATCTGTGCAAAGTGATGGCTGCCGATTTCGGAAACCGTTCGCCGCTTCAGTCGATGATTACCGACATTGCGGGAACTGCGAATTTCGGAAAATATTGCCTCAAGAACATGGACAAGTGGGCGCGGGCAGAAAAGCGCCACATCCAGTTTCCTTTGGGCCTGCTCGGAGCAAAGGCAGAGGTTCGTTACGAGCCCAAGGGCGTCGTCGGGATACTGTCGCCCTGGAATTTCCCGGTGAACCTCAGCTTCGGCCCCCTCATGCAGGTATTTGCCGCCGGCAATCGTGCGATGATCAAGCCGAGCGAGTTTACTGAAAAGACCAGTTTGCTCACCAAGGAACTTATCGAGGAATATTTCACGCCAGACGAATGTGCTGTCTTCACCGGGGGGCCGGAAGTTGCCGCTGCTTTCAGTGAACTTGCATTCGATCACCTCGTTTTTACGGGATCGACCGCAACAGGGCGCAAGGTCATGGAGGCGGCGTCCAAAAATCTCGTACCCGTGACGCTCGAATTAGGCGGAAAATCCCCTGTATTCATGGGCGAAAGCGCCGATTTCGCGAAGGCTGGGGAACGCGTGGCCCTGGGCAAGATGATGAATGCAGGCCAGATATGTCTTGCTCCGGACTATCTATACGTGCCCGAAAGCAAAGTGGATGAGGCGATCCACGGTGTATGGGAGGGGACTGCCGCCATGTACCCCTCACTGCTCGACAACGAGGATTATGCCAGCATCGTTACAGACAGGCATTTTGATCGCCTGCAGGCGATCGTAGCAGATGCTCGCGACAAGGGTGCGGAGGTGATCGAGGTCAATCCCGCTAACGAGGATTTCTCCAACACCAATGCGCGCAAGATGCCGCTGACGATCCTGAAGAATGTCAGCGAAGACATGAAGGCAATGCAGGAAGAAATCTTCGGACCGGTCCTGCCGGTGAAGATCTATGCCGATATCGATGAGGCTATTGACTACGTGAACCAGCACGACCGTCCGCTGGGGCTGTACTATTTCGGACAGGATAGCAGCGAGCGCGAGAAGGTGTTGAGCAAAACCATCAGTGGCGGCGTGACCGTGAACGATGTTCTGTTCCACGTTTCGATGGATGATCTACCGTTCGGTGGAGTGGGGCCGTCTGGCATGGGCAGCTATCATGGGGTCGAGGGATTTCGCGAATTCAGCCATGCTCGCAGCATCTATACACAGCCAAAAATCGACGTTGCCAAACTGGGCGGCTTCAAGCCGCCATACGGAGCGGCCACAGAAAAAGCTGTCAAAACCATAATGAAATAGCGGGCCGGGTGTGGAGCGCGGCGCATGTCGCGGATTTATTGCGAATAGTTCGCATTTCTCCACCCTTGCACCATCTGGGTGAGGGGCCTAGAGGCGGGCGCGAAAACAAGCTCCCCGTGCCTAGGAATCATTCGTGGTCGACCTCGAACAATACCTGCCCATCCTGATTTTCCTGTTCATTGCCGTTGGTCTTTCGGCATTGTTCGTATTCCTTCCGATGGGTGTTTCGCGGCTAACTGGGGCTCACAAGCCCAATGCCGAGAAAAACAGCGAATATGAATGTGGATTTCCCGCATTCGAGGATTCGCGCAGCCAGTTCGATGTTAAATTTTATCTCGTTGCGATCAGCTTCCTGCTGTTCGACCTCGAAGCGTCTTTTCTCTTCCCATGGGCAGTCAGTCTGCAGTTCACAGGGTGGGAAGGCTGGATCGGTATGATGATCTTTCTCGGCATCCTCGCCGTAGGCCTCGCCTACGAGTGGAAGATGGGCGCCCTGGATTGGGAATAACGCCATGAACAATTCGACCATTATCACCCCGCCCAACGCCGTTCCTGCCGCCCAGGGTGGTGAGGTTCGTCAGCCCGAAGCGGACTATTTCAATGCGCTTCAAACAGAGGTGAACGACAAGGGGTTCCTCGTCACCAGCACCGAAGATCTGTTCCAATGGGCGCGCACCGGTTCGCTATGGTGGATGACGTTCGGCCTTGCCTGCTGTGCGGTCGAGATGATTCATGTGAACATGCCGCGTTATGACATGGAGCGTTTCGGTGTCGCCCCGCGCGCCTCACCCCGCCAGTCGGACGTGATGATCGTTGCCGGTACGCTGTGCAACAAGATGGCGCCTGCCCTTCGCAAGGTCTACGACCAGATGTCGGAGCCAAAATACGTCATCTCGATGGGAAGCTGCGCCAATGGGGGTGGCTACTACCATTACAGCTATTCCGTCGTGCGTGGGTGCGACCGGATCGTACCGGTCGACATTTACGTCCCGGGGTGCCCACCGACAGCAGAGGCGCTTCTGTACGGTGTCATGCAGTTGCAGCGGAAGATTCGCCGCTCGGGAACGATCGAAAGGTAAGGCCGAATGGCAACGTTACATTCCGCGCCCCGCTTTACCATGATCGACGGGCTGAAGAGTGCGCTCAGCGAGGCGTTGGGCGATCATCTGCTCGGCGCCCATGAAGAGCATGGTGAGTTGTTGCTCACCGTAAAGCGTGACAGCGTTGAGGACGTGCTTCGCATGCTGCGCGACGAGCACAAGTATCAGCAGTTGATGGAGATCGCAGGTGTTGATTACCCGAGCCGTGCCGAACGGTTCGAAGTGGTCTACATGCTGCTTTCCTTGACGACGAATAGCCGGATCATGGTGAAGTGTTCGGCTTCGGAAGATACTCCGGTTCCTACTGTCACGACGCTGTGGCCGAATGCGGGATGGTTGGAGCGCGAAGTATTCGACATGTACGGGGTGCTTTTCGCCGGCAACTCGGACCTTCGCCGCATCCTCACCGATTATGGGTTCGAAGGCCATCCCTTCCGCAAGGACTTCCCGCTTACGGGCTATCATGAACTGCGCTACTCGGAAGATGAAAAGCGCGTTGTCTATGAGCCTGTCGAACTTGCACAGGATCTTCGACAGTTCGATTTCATGAGTCCATGGGAAGGGGCGGATTACGTTCTTCCCGGCGATGAAAAGGCAGATACGTCTCCGGTAGATGAGCCCAAGACGACCGAGAAGCCATCCGATACCGGTGCTGGGGCCAAGACTGACAAGCAGGCGTCTGAAAAGGTCACTGCGGGAGCACCCGCCGAGAAAGATGGTGGCGAAGAGGCTCCCGCGCCGGAGCCGACCGAGGATCAACCCGCGCGCCCAAAACGCAAGGGCAAAACAAGCGATACTGCTGAAGCGACCGAGCCAAAAAAGAAGCGTGCCCCGGCGAAACGTAAGCCTGCTGTGGCAAAAAAGGATCCGAAGTAATGAGTAGGCTCCTTTTTATCGCACTACCATTGGCTCTTACGGCCTGTTCTTCAGAGCCCTCCCAGCAGGAGGGCGCCGATGATTTTGCCAATCGTATCGGGCAGAATGAATCGGCGGCAGTTGACGGGATGGCCAATCCGGACAAGCCCAATACCGCCAATGCACAACCGCCCCAGGGTGCCGATCTTACTCAGCTTCAGAAGCTGGGCGATATCGGTGGTGTCAATCTTGGCACACGCGAAGGCGGTTGCACCTTGATGATTGGCAAGGATGAGATGATCATAGCAGGCGGCGTCAACGACCGTGCGATACCTGGCAAAGCCGTTGTCAGGATCGGCGATAGCCTGACGACTGTCGACGCATCGGTCGGTGGTCTTGATGCGGTCAAGAGTGGCACGACCTTCGAAGGTGAAGGTTTTACCGTTACTGTTTCCCCGGCAGAGGGCGATCAGCAGCGCCGCCCTGCCAATGTCCTCGTACGGGATGCAGCCGGCAAATCACAAAGCTACAGCGGCAATTGGATCTGCGGATGAGCCACGCCATGCATTTAGAACAGTCGCCGACTACCGGCGACGAGGTGATCACCAACTACACGATCAATTTCGGACCGCAGCACCCTGCGGCGCACGGAGTTCTTCGTATGGTGATGGAACTCGACGGTGAGATCATCGAGAGGGTCGATCCGCATGTCGGCCTGCTGCATCGCGGCACCGAGAAGCTGATCGAGCACAAGACGTATCTGCAGGCGCTGCCCTATTTTGATCGGCTCGATTACTGCAGCCCGCTCGCGCAGGAATACAGCTACGTTCTTGCGATTGAGAAGCTGCTCAACGTCCAGGTGCCGGAGCGCGCTCAATATCTGCGCGTACTATTCGCCGAATTGACCCGCATCTGCAATCACATGCTCAACATCGGTGCGCACGTCATGGACGTCGGCGCCATGACGCCCAACCTTTGGGTCTTCGAGCTGCGCGAAGACTGTCTGAATTTCTTCGAACGGGCTTCCGGAGCGCGCATGCACAGCGCGTGGTTCCGTCCAGGCGGCGTCCATCAGGATGTACCCGAGAAACTGCTCGTCGATATCGGCAACTGGATCGACACGCGGCTGCCCGAACTGTTCGGTGATGCCATGAGCCTCGTTCTCGACAATCGCATTTTCAAGCAGCGGAACGTCGATATCGCTGTGGTGAGCAAGGACGATGCGGTGTCTTGGGGCTTCTCCGGCCCGATGATCCGCGCAGCGGGCATTCCATGGGATCTGCGTAAGAGTCAGCCATACGATGTGTACGACCGTATGGAGTTCGACATTCCCGTCGGCACCAATTCGGATTGTTACGACCGCTTCGTGGTTCGCGTAAAGGAAGTGTACGAAAGCGCCAAGATCATGAGGCAGTGTCTGGCACAAATGCCGGGCGGCCCGATCTGCTCTGACGATCGCAAGGTTTCGCCGCCCAAGCGCGCGGAAATGAAGCAGTCGATGGAAGCGCTGATCCACCACTTCAAGCTGTATACAGAGGGCTTCCACGTGCCGGCCGGTGAGGTCTACGTGGCGACCGAAAGCCCCAAGGGTGAATTTGGCGTCTATCTCGTCAGCGATGGCTCGAACAAACCTTACCGCTGCAAGATACGTCCGACGGCTTTCAGCCACCTCCAGGCAATGGATTTTATGAGCAAAGGTCACATGCTGCCCGACGCCACTGCCATTCTCGGCGCCATCGACGTCGTTTTTGGGGAGTGTGATCGCTAATGGCCGACCGGAACCCCGCACCCGACACTCCCGAACTGCGTGAGCGCTGGGGTGCTTTCGAGTTTACCGAAAGCTACCGTGAGCGCGCGGACAAAGCGATTGCACGCTATCCCGAGGGGCGCCAGCGCTCGGCGGTGATGCCACTGCTCGACCTTGCCCAGCGGCAGGTCGGAGAAGAGACTAACACGCAGGGCTGGCTGCCACTGCCGGTGATCGAATATGTCGCCGACTATCTCGACATGCCGGTCATCCGCGTACTCGAAGTCGCCAGCTTCTATTTCATGTATAATATGAAGCCCGTGGGTAAGTACCACGTGCAGGTATGCGGAACGACACCGTGTATGCTGCGCGGCTCCGACGGCTTGTTCGAAACCTGTAAGAAGCGTGGCATGAGCAAGGGTCACGTCTCTGACGATGGCCTGTGGACCCTCACCGAGGTCGAATGCATGGGCAATTGCGCTACCGCGCCCATGGTCCAGATAAACGACGACAATTACGAGGATCTCACGCCCGAACGGCTCGACGCCATTCTCGATGAACTGGCCGCGGGCAAGCAGCCCAAGACCGGCACCCAAATCGAAGGCAAGCGCACCAGCGAACCTGAAGGTGGTCCCACCACATTGAAGGACATGGTCGGCGCAAACCACGATTACCGGGGGGAATGGTAATGGAAGTCGTCACCATCCTCGTTGCATTGGTACTCGCGTGGATCGCGTGGAAGGTTCTCGTCGGTATCGTTAAATTTGGCGCACTCGCGATTATTGCAGTCGCCGCAATCTATCTCCTCTCGCAAGGGGGCGCATTCTGATGCTTGCCGATAAGGACCGCATCTTCACCAATTTGTATGGCTTTCAGGACTGGGGCCTGAAAGCGGCGCAGCAGCGTGGCGACTGGGATGACACCAAGTCGCTGATCGCGCGCGGGCATGACGATATCATCGAGGAAATGAAGGCTTCCGGTCTTCGTGGTCGTGGTGGTGCTGGCTTCCCGACCGGCCTCAAATGGTCTTTCATGCCAAAAGAGAGCAAAGACGGACGTCCTAGCTTTCTGGTCATCAACGCCGACGAATCCGAACCCGGATCCTGCAAGGACCGCGAGATAATCCGCCACGATCCGCACAAGCTGATCGAGGGCGCGCTAGTCGCTGGTTATGCCATGCGGGCAAGGGCGGCATACATTTACATCCGCGGCGAATATATCCGCGAAGCGGAAACCCTGCAGGCTGCGATCGACGAAGCGTATGATGCTGGTCTGATCGGGAAAAACGCGAGCAAGTCGGGTTACGATTTCGATGTGTTCCTGCACCGCGGCGCAGGCGCCTACATCTGTGGCGAAGAAACCGCGATGATCGAGAGTTTGGAAGGCAAGAAGGGCCAACCGCGCCTCAAGCCGCCGTTCCCTGCAGGTGCGGGCCTTTATGGCTGTCCGACGACAGTCAACAATGTCGAATCCATTGCGGTCGTGCCGACCATTTTGCGTCGAGGAGCGAGCTGGTTCAGCTCTTTCGGTCGCGAGAACAACAAGGGTACCAAGCTGTTCCAGATCAGCGGGCATGTAAACAAGCCCTGCGTGGTCGAAGAAGCGCTAAGCATCCCGTTCAGCGAACTGATCGAAAAGCATTGTGGCGGCATCATTGGTGGCAAGGACAATTTGCTCGCTGTGATTCCGGGTGGATCATCAGTTCCGCTCGTTCCGGCCGATCAGATCTGGGACGCGCCTATGGATTTCGACGGGCTCAAGGATCTGGGGTCGGGGCTTGGTACGGCCGGCATCATCGTGATGGACAAGTCGACCGATATCGTCCGCGCGATTTCCCGGATCAGCTATTTCTACAAGCACGAAAGCTGCGGTCAGTGTACACCGTGCCGTGAAGGCACGGGATGGATGTGGCGTATGATGGAACGTCTGCGCACGGGCGATGCTGCAATCGAGGAAATCGACATGCTGCAGCAAGTCACCAAGCAGGTTGAAGGTCACACCATTTGTGCATTGGGCGATGCGGCAGCGTGGCCGATCCAAGGGTTGATTCGCCACTTCCGCCCCGAGCTTGAACGCCGGATCGAAGAACACAACGCCAAGTTTGCCGAGGCAGCTGAATAATGCCCAAAGTCACCGTAGACGGACAGGAAATTGACGCTCCTGACGGCGCGACCGTCCTGCAGGCCTGCGAGCTTGCCGGGAAGGAAATTCCGCGCTTCTGCTATCACGAACGGCTGAGTATCGCTGGAAACTGCCGCATGTGTCTGGTCGAGGTAAAGCCTGGACCGCCGAAGCCGCAGGCAAGCTGCGCGTTGCCGGCAACCGAGGGTCAGGAGATCCGCACCGATACGCCGATGGTGAAGACCGCGCGCGAAGGCGTGATGGAATTCCTGCTGATCAATCACCCGCTCGATTGCCCAATTTGCGATCAGGGCGGCGAGTGCGACCTTCAGGATCAGTCGGTTGCTTATGGCCGTGGTGGTTCGCGCTATGAAGAAAACAAGCGCGCGGTAACCGAGAAGTACATGGGGCCACTGATCAAGACGGTCATGACCCGCTGCATTCACTGTACCCGCTGCGTGCGCTTCAGTGAGGAGATCGCGGGGGTTGACGAGATCGGCGCAGTCGGTCGCGGCGAGGACATGCAGATCACCACCTATCTCGAGCAGGCAGCTGAGCATGAGCTGTCGGCCAATGTGATCGATCTGTGTCCTGTCGGTGCACTCACGTCGCGCCCTTACGCGTTCGAAGCGCGTCCATGGGAGCTCAAGAAGACGCTGAGCATCGACGTGTCCGATGCGATCGGTGCCAACATTCGGCTCGACAGTCGTGGTCGGGAAGTCATGCGTGCGCTCCCGCGCATCAACGATGACGTCAACGAAGAATGGATTTCCGACAAGGCACGTTATCAGGTCGATGGCCTGTCGAGGCGTCGGCTCGACAAAGTTTTCATGCGCACGAATGGCGGACTAAAGCCCGCGACCTGGGACGAGGCCTTCAAAGCGATCGCGAAAGCCAAACCCGGCAAGGACATTGCCGCAATTGCGGGCGACATGGTCGATTGCGAAACGATGTTCGCAGCAAAGTCTCTGTTGAAAGCCAGTGGTTCGTCCCTGCTCGAAGGTCGCCAGACGGGAATGGATTACGACGTTTCCAACCTCGCCGCAGTGAATTTCAATTCGACGCTGGCTGGTATTGAGACTGCAGACGCCATCCTGATCGTGGGGAGCCATATTCGCTGGGAAGCACCCTTGGTGAATGTGCGCATTCGCAAGGCAGTGAAACGCGGCGCCAAGGTTTTCGTGATCGGGGCGTTCTGGGACACGACTTATCCGGCAGTATTCCTCGGCGATGAGTTGTCGTCGCTGGGTGAACTGCCCGAAGCAGTGGCTGAAATCTTCAGTTCGGTCGAACGGCCCGCCATCATCATGGGGGGAGCGGCTCTGGCCCACGGCGCATTGGACGCTGGCCTTGCTTTTGCTGAGCAGTTCAATCTCGTCCGCGAGGGCTGGAACGGCTTCAACGTTCTGCATTTCAGTGCTGCGCGGATGGGCGGGCTGATGCTCGGCTTTGCGCAGAAAGGCGGGATGAAGGACATCGTCACGGCCAAGCCCAAGGTAGTCATCAGCCTCGGCGCAGACGAAATGGACTTCGAACCCTTCGCCGATGCGCTGAAGGTCTATGTCGGCCATCATGGCGACAAGGGCGCGCATGCGGCTGATATCATCCTGCCTGGCGCTAGCTACGCCGAGAAGGATGGAACCTACGTCAATACGGAAGGTCGCGTGCAGTTCGCCGAGAAGGCCGTGTTCGCACCAGGTGATGCTCGCGAGGACTGGACGATTCTCCGCGCCCTTGCCGACGCTCTGGGCGTTTCGGTCGGGTTCGACAGTTTTGCCGAGCTTCAGGCGGCAATGATCGCCGAAGTTCCCGCGCTTGGCGAAGAAGGTCTTGCTGATTTCGGTGCTATGCCCAAGGCGTCCGCCAATGTCAGGGCGGATGGCACCATTTCGGCCTATCCGATCAAGGACTTCTACCTGACCAATGCGATTGCGCGGGCAAGCGCAGTAATGCAACAATGTTCGGCTGAACTGCTTGGCGGCGGTGAACTGGCGGAGGCAGCGGAATAATGGCATTCCCGATCATACCACTCGCCATCATCGGTGCCAGCAGCCTTGCCGTCTGGCGCGGCTTCCGCAGCGATAACAGCAACAAATCCAGCGCCGCCAATGGCTGGCGCAACGAAGCCTATTCCACGCGCGAGAAAGCAGGGAAGGGCAGGAAGCACAAATGACCGAATTCTTCCAATCCCTCGGCATGAACTACGAATGGGCGTGGTTCGTTGCCACCATTGCCGGCATCCTTTTGATTGCTCTGCCGCTAATGCTGTCGGTGGCGATGATCATCTATGTCGATCGCAAAGTCTGGGCGGCGATCAACCTGCGTCGCGGGCCGAACGTGGTCGGCCCCTTCGGCCTGTTGCAAAGTTTTGCCGATGGTCTGAAGGTCTTCCTGCAGGAAACCATTATTCCGAGCGCGGCGAACAAGGGCATATTCCTGCTTGCGCCTATCCTTACCTTCACGGTGGCGCTTGCTGCATGGGCCGTCGTTCCTTTCAGTGCCACCGCAGTACTCGCCGATATCAATATCGGGCTGCTGTACATTCTCGCGATCAGTTCACTGTCGGTGTACGGCGTGGTGATGAGCGGATGGGCCAGTAACTCCAAATATCCGTTCTTTTCCGCCATGCGCGCCGCGGCTCAGATGATTTCGTACGAAGTCTCGATCGGGTTTATCCTGGTTTGTGTGGTGCTGTTCGCAGGTACATTCAATTTGAATGATATCGTACGCTCTCAGCAAGGGTTTGGCCTCGGCATCGTCAATGCCTATGTCATTCATCCGCTGCTGTTCCCGATGTGGGTAATGTTCTTCATTAGCTCGCTCGCCGAGACGCAGCGCGTTCCCTTCGATCTTACCGAAGCCGAAAGCGAACTCGTTGCCGGTTATCAGACCGAATATTCCTCGATGAGCTTCGCGCTCTTCTGGCTGGGCGAATATGCCAACATCCTGCTGATGTGCATTCTCAATGCCCTGCTGTTCTGGGGTGGCTGGCTGCCGCCGATCGACTGGGCACCACTGTATTACGTGCCCGGCATTGTCTGGCTTCTGCTCAAGACTTTCTTCTTCTTCTTCATGTTCAGCTGGGTCATGGCGACGGTTCCGCGCTATCGTTACGACCAGCTGATGCGCCTGGGCTGGAAGGTGTTCCTTCCTATCAGCCTCGGTTTTGTTGTTGTCATTTCGGGCTATCTGATGGCCACGGGACATTTCGGATGAGTATCGCGCAAACCATCAAAGCATTTACCTTGTGGGAGTTCGTGAAGGCTCATGCCCTCACGCTGAAGTACTTCTTCAAGCCCAAGGTGACGATCAACTATCCGTTCGAGAAGAACCCGATCAGTCCGCGATTCCGCGGTGAGCACGCGCTGCGTCGCTATCCCAATGGCGAAGAGCGCTGCATCGCCTGCAAACTGTGCGAAGCTGTCTGCCCCGCGCAGGCAATAACCATCGAGAGTGAACCGCGTGAGGACGGCAGCCGTCGTACCACGCGCTACGACATCGACATGACCAAGTGCATCTATTGCGGTTTCTGCCAGGAAGCGTGCCCGGTCGATGCAGTCGTCGAAGGGCCGAACTTCGAATACGCCACCGAAACGCGTGAAGAACTGCTTTATGACAAGGCGAAACTGCTGGCGAACGGGGACAAGTGGGAGCGGGCCATTGCCGCGAACCTTGAAGCCGATGCGCCGTACCGTTAGGGGCCCGCGCCAAGGGATATGACATGGTGATCCAGACGCTTGCCTTTTATCTTTTCGCTGCGCTCGTCATCGCCAGCGCCGTCATGGTCATCATGGCGCGCAACCCGGTGCATTCGGTGCTCTGGCTGATCCTCGCGTTCTTCAACGCGGCCGGCCTGATGGTTCTGGTCGGTGCGGAGTTCATCGCCGCACTCCTGGTCATCGTTTATGTCGGCGCGGTAGCCGTGCTGTTCCTCTTCGTGGTGATGATGCTCGACATCGATTTCGCCGAACTGCGCGCCGGGTTCGTAAAGAACTTCCCGCTCGGCATCATCATTGCGCTTATCCTGGCGGCGGAGCTGATTTTCGGCATCGGCGCCTACCAGGCCGGACGGATCGAACTCGGCGTTGCGAGTGGTGCAACGTCGCTGATCCTCGATGCGTCGAACACCGCCAGCATCGGTGCAGTCCTGTTCAGTGACTATCTCTTCCTGTTTGAAGCGGCCGGGCTTGTGCTGCTTATCGCCATGATCGGCGCGATCGTATTGACGCACCGCAAGCGGCCCGGTGGGCGCGGACAGCAGAACATCACCAAGCAGGTTCGTCGCAATCCGAACGAGGCAACCGTCATGAAGCAGCCCACCGTGGGCGAGGGGGTCGAGCTGTGATCGGTATCGAGCATTATATCGTGGTGAGTGCGATGCTCTTCGTACTCGGCGTGCTTGGCATCTTCCTCAATCGGAAGAACATCATCGTCATCCTGATGGCGATCGAGCTCATCCTGCTCAGCGTTAACATTCAACTCGTTGCCTTCAGCGCGTTTCTTGGCGATCTGGTCGGACAGGTATTTGCGATGTTCGTCCTGACCGTCGCAGCGGCCGAAGCCGCAATCGGGCTCGCCATTCTGGTGATCTATTTCCGTGGCCGCGGCACCATCGCGGTAGACGATGTCGACCGGCTCAAGGGGTAAGCCACGGTGCATTCGATACTCATCATTGTTTTTCTGCCGCTGATCGCGGCGATCGTTGCAGGGTTCACCAACAAGTCTGCGCCGAGTGTGTTCGCAAAAGCGATCACGACAGGCGCGCTCTTCATTGGCGCTGCGCTGAGCTGGCCCATTTTCCTGGGCTTCGTGGGTGGTACGTATGAGCCTACCGTCGTGCCCGTGCTCAAATGGGTTCAGTCCGGCACCCTGACGTTCGACTGGGCACTTCGGGTCGACACACTGACCGCGATCATGCTGGTGGTGATCAACACTGTATCGGCTCTCGTCCACCTTTACAGCTGGGGCTATATGGACGAAGACCCGGACCAGCCGCGGTTCTTCGCCTATCTCTCGCTGTTCACCTTCGCCATGCTGATGTTGGTGACGGCAGATAATCTGGTTCAGATGTTCTTCGGTTGGGAAGGCGTTGGCCTCGCGTCCTATCTGCTGATCGGGTTCTGGTTCCGGAAACCGAGCGCTGGCGCGGCTGCTATCAAGGCTTTCGTGGTCAACCGGGTAGGCGACCTCGGCTTCATGCTCGGGATATTCGGCACTTACCTGGTGTTCGACACCGTATCGATCAGTGAAATACTGGCTGCTGCGCCGGGCATGAGCGGAGCGACCATCGGCTTCCTGGGATACACTGTTCAGACAATGGACGTTCTGTGCATTCTCCTTTTCATCGGCGCGATGGGCAAGTCTGCGCAGCTTGGCCTCCACACCTGGCTTCCCGACGCGATGGAGGGCCCAACGCCTGTATCGGCACTGATCCACGCCGCCACCATGGTGACGGCAGGCGTATTCATGGTGTGTCGTCTGTCCCCGATGTTCGAAGCGGCTCCAGTGGCACTCGGTATGGTCACCTTTGTCGGTGCGGCTACTTGCATTTTCGCAGCGACAGTCGGTACGACGCAGTGGGACATCAAGCGGGTGATCGCGTACTCGACCTGTTCGCAACTCGGCTACATGTTCTTCGCTGCGGGCGTCGGCGCTTATGGCGCGGCGATGTTCCACCTGTTCACACACGCCTTTTTCAAGGCGCTGCTGTTCTTGGGCGCCGGTTCCGTCATCCACGCGATGCACCACGAGCAGGATATGCGCTATTACGGCGCGCTTCGTAAGCACATCCCGCTCACATTCTGGGCAATGATGGCAGGTACGCTCGCGATCACCGGTGTTGGCATCTACCATCTCGGCGGAGGCTTTGCCGGTTTCTGGTCGAAGGATGCCATCCTCGAGGTCGCCTACGGGCGCGGCACCGAGCTCGGTAACTTCGCTTTCTGGATGGGTACGTTCGCAGCTCTGCTGACCAGTTTCTACAGCTGGCGGCTCATGTTCTTGACATTCTGGGGCAAGCCGCGCTGGGCTGAGAGTGAGCATATTCAGCACGCCGTCCACCATGGCCATGATGCATCGGACGAACATAATCCTGCATCGCAGGAAGACGCCGGACATGATGCACATCATGCAGTGCCGTCCAAAGATTACGAAGCAGGCACGGCCGGCTATCATCCGCACGAAAGCCCACTGACGATGCTCATCCCGCTCGTCATCCTTTCGGTGGGAGCAGTGCTGGCCGGACAGGTTTTTGCACCGACATTCCTCGACGATGCAGCGTTCTGGGGTAGCTCGATCTTCTATAACGAACCGCTGATCCATGCGATGCATGGTGTGCCGTATCTCGTGAAGTATGCCGCCTTTATCGTGATGCTACTTGGACTGATTGTCGCGTGGTATGCCTATATCAAGGATACATCGGTGCCGGCGAAAGCTGCCGAACAGCTCGGCCCGGTTTACCGTTTCCTCTACAACAAGTGGTATTTCGACGAGCTATATCACTACCTTTTCGTTGTGCCGGCCTTCTGGCTTGGCCGCCAGTTCTGGAAGCTCGGCGATGTCGGCACGATCGACCGGTTCGGCCCGAACGGCGTTGCCTGGGTGGTCGAGAAGGGCGCCGTTGGTGCCAAGAGGTTCCAGACCGGTTATCTTTATAGTTATGCGCTAGTGATGCTCCTCGGACTTGTCGCGGCGATCACCTGGGTGCTGTTCTGATGGAGTTTCCCATCCTCTCTCTGATGCTCGCGGTTCCGCTCGTCGGCGCCATTGCTTGCCTGTTCCTCGGTGCGCAGAGTGCGCGCATGGTGGCTCTTGTCGCCACGCTCGCGAACCTCGCGCTGGGCGTCGTGCTGTGGCTCAACTACGACATCGGCGGAGCGCAGTGGCAGTTCGTCGAACGGGCCGAGATATTCGCCGGGTTCAGCTACGCTTTGGGTATCGACGGTATCGCACTGATGCTGATCATGCTGAGTGTGTTCCTCATGCCGATCTGCATCCTGGCGAGCTGGGATTCGATCACCAAGCGCGTGGGCGAATACATGAGCGCCTTCCTGCTGATGGAAGTCCTGATGATCGGCGTCTTTGCCGCTCAGGACATGTTCCTGTTCTACATCTTTTTCGAAGCAGGCCTCATTCCGATGTATCTTATCATCGGTGTCTGGGGCGGCGATAACCGTATCTACGCGTCGTACAAATTCTTCCTCTATACGCTTCTCGGGTCGGTGCTGATGCTGATCGCGATGATGTGGATGGTGAATGAAGCAGGCACGACCGACATTCCCACGCTACTGAACTACGATTTCGATCCACAGGCGCAAACCTGGCTCTGGCTTGCCTTTTTCGCCAGTTTCGCCGTGAAAATGCCGATGTGGCCGGTGCACACGTGGCTGCCGGACGCACACGTCCAGGCGCCGACCGCCGGTTCCGTGATTCTAGCGGGTGTTTTGCTGAAGCTCGGTGGATACGGTTTTATCCGGTTCAGCCTGCCGATGTTCCCGGAAGCGAGCGCTCAGTTTACCTGGCTGGTTTTCATCCTGTCGATGATTGCCGTGATTTACACTTCGCTCGTCGCTCTCGTGCAGAACGACATGAAGAAACTGATCGCCTACTCCTCGGTCGCCCATATGGCGATCGTGACGGCCGGTCTGTTCGCCTTCAATGCGCAGGGGCTTGAAGGTGCGATGATGGTCATGCTCGGCCACGGTCTCGTGTCGGGCGCGCTCTTCCTGTGCGTGGGTGTAATCTATGATCGGCTGCATACTCGCGAGATTGCACGGTATGGCGGGCTTGCCATCAACATGCCTAAATATGCGCTGTTCTTCATGCTGTTCACGATGGCATCCGTCGGACTGCCGGGCACAAGCAACTTCGTTGGCGAATTCCTTGCACTGGCGGGCCTTTACAAGGTTTCGACACTGGTGACGCTCGTTTGCACCACCGGCATCATTCTCGGTGCTGCTTACATGCTCTATCTTTACCGCCGCGTGGCTTTTGGCGAACAAATCAACGAAGATGCCGCGCGGATGCCCGACCTCAATGCCCGCGAATGGGCCATGTTAGCCCCAATCGCGGCCGCCGTGCTGTGGATGGGCGTTTACCCCGAAAGCTTTCTTGCCCCCATGCGTCAGGACATTGCCGCTCTAGAAGCGCGTATCGCGCGCGCCGCACCTCATTTCGACGCCGACAATGTGATCGGCACCCCGCGCGAGCATAACGCGAACTACGTCGCTGCTGCGCATGGCGAAGAGGGGGCGCACTGATGTCTTACGCGACGTCTTTTTACCTCACGGGCGCGGAAATCGGCCTGTCGCTCGCGGCGCTCGCTTTGCTGCTGGTTGCGGCATGGACTGGAACGAAATCGGCCAGGATGGTCACTATCCTCAGTGTAGCGGCCCTGGTCGGTGCTGCGATCTTCAGTATGGGTTTGTTTGAACGGGCCGCAGGTGAAGTCGCTGGCCGCGCCTATGGCGATCTCTATCGCGCTGACGCTTTCGGCAGCTTTGCAAAGATCCTGATATATTTAGCCGCTGCGGCCATTCTTGTAATTACACCGCGTTTCTTCACGCAACGGGCGAGCTACCGGGCCGAATATCCGGTGCTGATGCTGTTCAATGCTGTCGGCATGGGCATGATGGTGTCCGCCACCGATTTGATGACCCTGTATATCGGTCTCGAGATGTCTAGCCTGTCGAGCTACGTTCTTGCCAGCTTCCTCAAGGAAGACAGCCGATCCAGTGAAGCCGGCCTGAAGTATTTCGTTCTCGGTGCCCTGGCATCCGGCATCATTCTTTACGGTGTGAGCCTGGTCTATGGCTTCACCGGATCGACGAATTACGAAGGTATCCGCGCCTCATTCGATGCGGGTTTTTCGACCGGCGCATTGTTCGGTGTGGTTTTCGTGCTCGCCGGCCTGGCCTTCAAGGTTAGCGCCGTGCCGTTCCACATGTGGACGCCGGACGTTTACGAAGGCGCGCCCACGCCAGTCACGGCTTTCTTCGCTACCGCGCCAAAGGTAGCTGCCATGGCAATGCTTTTGCGCATGGCCATGGATCCGTTTGGCGGCGAAGTGGACAGTTGGCGTCAGATTGTCATTTTCGCGGCACTCGCTTCGATCGTGGTCGGTGCCCTGGGCGCAATTGGCCAGCAGAACCTCAAGCGCCTGCTTGCCTATTCATCGATCAATAACGTTGGCTTCATTCTCATCGGTGTTTCAGCTGCGACCCCCGCAGGCGTGTCTGCCTCGCTTACCTATTTGGCTATCTACGTTGCGATGGTCCTCGGAAGCTTCACCGCGCTGTTGATGCTGCGCGATCCCGCCGGCAACAATCTTGAGACGTTTACCGACATATCCGGTCTTTCGACCAAGCGACCGGCTCTGGCTTGGGCCTTGCTCGCGCTGATGTTCAGCCTTGCCGGTATTCCGCCCTTGTTCGGCTTCTGGGGCAAATTTGTCGTCTTCCAGGCCGCGGTACAGGCTGATCTTGTCGCTCTGGCTGCAATCGGCATAGCCGCGAGCGTGATCGGCGCTTTCTATTATCTGAAGTTCATCAAGGTCATGTTCTTCGATGAGCCGATGCGCGAGATTGAAACGGAGAGCCCGCCATCGCACTGGGCAGTGCTGGCGATCTGTGTCGCAATCATCTCGCCGCTCGGTTACCTCCTTACCTTGCCGCTTGGTGACTGGACGGCGCAGGCTGCAGCCTCTTTCGTCGCGGCGATGTGATCCGCTTCGTCACCGAAACCGGTTCTACCAATACGGACCTTGCTAGCGAACTGCGTGCGGGTATGGCAGTGCCCGAAGGCGAGTGGTTGGTAGCCGACCGACAGGTGTCGGGCCGCGGGCGCCAGGGGCGTGCTTGGTTCGATGGTTACGGCAACTTCATGGGCTCGACCGTGGTGCATCTGTCACCCCGTGATCCCAATCCGGCAACGCTTGCCCTTGTCGCTGGCGTGGCCGCATATGAAGCGGTGTCGGGCGTTCTAGCTGATCCGAGCTTACTGAAGCTCAAGTGGCCAAACGACCTTCTTCTGCGGAATGCGAAGCTCGCCGGCATCCTCCTCGAGCGGGAAGGGAATGCCGTGATCGTCGGTATGGGGGTCAATCTCGTCGCCGCTCCGGACTTGCCCGATCGCAGAACGATTGCTTTGACAAACTTCGGGCCGCCTCCGGACCGTGAAATCTTCGCACGTTCATTATCCTATGCGTTCGATCAGGAGCTTGACCGTTGGCGGACCTACGGGCTCGAACCTCTCATTCGGCGCTGGGAGAGTGTTGCCCACCCAAGAGGAGCATCTCTCACGGTTAATGTACCGGGCGAGCAGCGTATCGAAGGGGCATTCGACGGTCTTACAGCAGAAGGCACCCTGCTACTGCGCTTGGAGGATGGCTCGACGCGTGCCATTCACGCAGGTGACGTAATGCTCGCGGATGAAGGGAACTGAGCGATGTTGCTCGCTGCCGATGTCGGAAATACAAATGTTGTCTTCGCGCTGATCGAAGGGCGCGAGATAAAGTCGCGCTGGCGTATAGCAACCGACCCGCGCCGTACGGGTGACGAGTATGCTGTGTGGTTGTTGCAGCTCGCCGAATTTCAGGGCTTCGACAAGAGCGACATCACGCAGGTCATCATTGGTTCGGTCGTCCCCCGCGCGATCCACAATCTTACTGTCCTATCCGAGAAGTATCTCGGCATAACGCCGCTTATTGCTGGGCAGGACGGGGCGCAATGGGGCTTTGAGCTGGACATCGAACAACCCAGTTCGCTGGGCGCCGATCGGGCGCTAAATACGCTGGCTGCTCATGCGAAATACGATGGTGACCTGATACTCGTCGATTTCGGTACTGCGACGACGTTTGATGTCATCGATTTCAACGGTGCGTACAAGGGGGGCATCATCGCACCCGGCATCAATCTCTCGCTCGATGCCTTGGTTGGCAACACGGCTAAGCTTCCACGCATTGCGATCGAAAAACCCGCCAATGACAGCGTCATCGGGCGCAATACCGAAAGCCAGATGCTCATTGGTGTCTTCTGGGGCTATGTCGCCTTGATCGAGGGGCTGATTGCCCGAATGAAGAAAGAGATCGGTCGTCCTGCAAGAGTAGTTGCAACAGGCGGACTGGCCATTCTGTTCGACGAGCATACCGATCTGTTCGATGCAGTCGATGCCGACCTTACGTTGGAAGGTTTGGCCATATTAGCGGAGCGAGCGGCTTGAAGAAGGATTTCACCCCCGAAGACGAACTGCTTTTCCTCGCGCTTGGCGGGTCGGGCGAAATCGGAATGAACGTCAATCTCTATGGTTGTCAGGGCCGATGGTTGATGGTCGATCTGGGCATGACCTTCTCGGGAGATCAATACCCCGGTGTGGATCTGGTCTTTGCAGATCTGGAATTCATCGAGGATCGTGCCGACAAGCTTGATGCGATCGTCCTGACTCATGCACACGAAGATCATATCGGCGCGGTACCGTATTTCGCTGCCGAACTGAATGTGCCTATCTACGCCACGCCGTTCACGGCTGACCTTGTGCGGCGAAAGCTTGAAGAAGCTGGATTGGTGGGCAGGGTGGAATTGCGGGTGATCGACGCCGATCATGGCAGCTTCACAGTCGGCCCTTTCGAAATAACATATATTCCGCTGGCGCACTCTATTGCCGAAGGCAACGCCTTGCTGATCGACACACCGCACGGCCGCGTGTTTCATACGGGCGACTGGAAGCTCGACGAAGATCCGATCATCGGCGAGCCGACCACTGAAGAAGAACTGGCCGCAATCGGAGACGAGGGCGTTCTTGCGCTGGTTTGCGATAGCACCAACGTTTTCAATCCTTCTCCGAGCGGATCTGAAGGCGCGGTGCACAAGGGTCTGCTGGAAGAGGTGCAACGCCACAGCGGGAAGCGTGTTCTGGTCACCACTTTTGCCAGCAATGTCGCCCGCCTCCAGACGCTGGGCGATGTAGCGCGCGAGACTGGCCGTCAGCTATGCGTTGCGGGGCGGTCGCTCGACCGAATTATCGAAGTGGCGCAGGACAACGGCTATCTCGAAGATCTGCCTGAGCTTATCGATTTCGATAGCGCCATGAGCCTTCCGCGTGGTGAAGTGTTGATACTGGCCACGGGCGGGCAGGGCGAACCGCGTGCAGCCCTGGCGCGCATTGCCGACGAAAATCACCCACTCGAACTTGTCAGCGGCGACGTGGTGCTTTTTTCCAGCCGTCAGATTCCGGGCAACGAGATTTCCATCGGTGCGGTGCAGAACAAGCTGGCCGAACGAGGCATCACCATGGTGACCGATCGCCAGAGCATGATACACGTTTCCGGCCATCCGGGACGTCCGGAACTCGAAGCCCTGTATGGGTGGCTTCGGCCCGATATCCTCGTGCCCGTTCACGGCGAAATGCGGCACATGCAGGAGCAGGGCAGGTTGGGGAAGGCCAGCGGTATCCCCGATCAGGTCGTTCAGCAAAATGGCGACATGGTTCGACTGGCTCCCGGCGCACCCGGAAAAATCGGAGATGTCCGCACCGGCCGCCTCGTCCTCGACGGCGATATAATCGTACCGGCCGACGGAGAGGCGATTGCCATGCGGCGGCGCATCATGCGCGAAGGCGTCGTGATCGTCGCGCTGGACGGCGACCTCAATCCCAGGATCGACAGTCTCGGATTGCCGCTCGACGAAGATTATGCCGATTTCGTCACCGAAGCGACGTCAGATATCAGAAGCGCCATCGGCAAATTGCGCGGTGCGGATCGACGCAACGAACAGAGCGTGCACGAAGCGGCACGGCTTGCAGCACGGCGGGCTGCGCAACGATGGTCGGGCAAGCGACCGCAAGTCCGCGTAATAGTCCCTAATCTCTAGGAGCCAAGGCGATGCAGTGGACGAGCGTCCTCGCCATTTATTTCCTGTTCTTTGTGTTCAGCGCGTTCATCCTGCTGCCCTTCGGCGTGCGGACGCATGACGAGGCGGGGCTCGAGATGGTGCCGGGGCAGGCTGACAGCGCGCCGGCTGAATTCCGCGGAGGACGCCTGCTGCTGCGCGCAGCGGTTCTCGCGGCATTCGTGACCACGGCCTATGTGCTGAACTACATCTACGGTTGGATCACCGTGAACGACATCATGTTCTGGGGGCCGTGGGCGGACTGACCTCTACCGCAAGCGCTCCAGCGCCTGGGCGAGAACTACGTATAACTTACCCATATCGCTGCTGAGCAGCGTCACGCTGACGGCGTTGCCGTCGCGGGTGGAGAGCATGGTGCGGAGCATGGCTTCGAAGTCGTGAATGTAGCGACTGACGTGTTCGCGGAAGTCGTGGTCGCTGTCGTACAGATCGGCGATCTCGCGTGCCTCGGCATTGTCGAGGAGGCGCACGGCCCGGCGGGTGAATATCCCGCGATCGCCCCGCAGATAGCTGGCCCAGGCGGTGTCGGTAATCTCGGTGGAGAGCGCCTTGGCGATATCGATCGCGTTCGAATTCAGGCTTTCGCTGATGAGCGCGACGCGGCGCGAGAAGTCGTTGCCGACATCCTCTGTCGCCCGTTCGCGGGCATGCGCTATGCGGCTTTCCAGATTGCCCGTGAGTTCGTTGACCTTCGCCAGCTGATCGCGGAGCTGACGCATAACCTCGCGCCCGGTCTCTGCCGACCGTTCGGTCGCGGCATCGAGCGAAGCGATGGCCTGTTCGGTGTGTTCCTGCAGGGACCTGTCGATGGCCTCGGCGCTCTGCTCGCCTACCTTTTCCGCGATCCGTGCGATCCGTTCAGCCTGTTCGGCCTCGATCGCGGTCAGTGCGTTGCGCGCGCTGCTTTCCAGTGAGGCGATCGCGTTGCGCAGCTCGCCCTGCGCATGGGCTGAGAGTTCCCGGCTCTCGTCGCTGAGAGCTGCAACACTTACGCGCAAACGCTCGATCCCATCGACCTGAGCGGCGGCAGTTTCGCCAAAGCGAGCCTGGAATTCATCGACACCGTTCATCGCATCGCGGCTGCGGGCTTCGGCAGCTGCCATGCTGGACGTCAGCATCTCGCCAGAGGCTTTTGCCTGATCGAGCAGGTTGCGAACCTCGTCGGCGCGGTGTTCGATGTTGGCCAGGCGCGTTTCGCTGGCTTCCATGGCGACCGGTAGGTCTTCGCGGCTATGCTTGGCGCTCGCCTGGATCAGTTCGAGCAGGCGCACGCTGGCATCGGTGAGCGACGACACAGCCATGTCCGTACCGTCCAGCGCGTCGCGGCTTTCGGCCAGTTTCGTATTGAGCGCTTCGATCCCTTCGGAGAGTTCGACGCGTGCTTCACGTCCGTGCGACGAAACCCGTTCGAACGTCGTGCTGAGGGCTGCAATTCTGTCACCGAGCTCTTCGCCTTCCGCTGCCAGCAACGAAAGCTGTTCTGCCTGCTGGGCGCGACGATCCGAGATCGCTTCGTCGAGCCTGGCGAAATGGTCGGTCAGGCTGGCGTGCGCGGCTTCTTCCGCCTCCCGGAATGCGGCTTGGCGTTTACCCGTTTCTTCCGCGAAGAGCCGGTTCCGCTCGGCAATCCTGCCATCGACCGCTTCCGCTTCGCTGAACAATTCCTGCAATTTGGAATTGGCAGAATCGAGGGCTTCCTGATCGATACGGGCAACGGCGGCAACCGCTTCGCTGAGGCGCTTCTGCATGGCTTCGATCTGACTTGCCCAAGCCGAAAGAGCAGCAGCTTCGCCATCGCGCACTTCATCGGCAAATTCGCTGCTTTCGCGCCGAATTTTCTCGAGACGGTGGTTGAGTTCATCCATTGCCGCGTCGCGTTCGGCAGCCGATGCGGCTTCCGTATCAGCCATTTCATGCCGCAGGCTTTCGAAGCGGCTGCGGATCGACGCCAGTGCGTCGACTTCCCTGCTGTCCAGTTCGCCGCGGAAGATCTCACTGTTTTCACGCAGTTCGCTAAACCGCTGTTCCGTAATATCGGCAAGCTGATCGGCCTGCGCCGCGAATGCTTCGAGAGACGCATCGACACGTTTGCGCAGTGACGCGACCTGCCTTTCGCTGGCCGCGCCGAATTCGTTGAGCCGCTGGAAGCCTTCGATCAGGTCGTCGAGATGGCCGCTCGCCTGACGACCGGCGCCGCCGATCTGGTTGGACACATCCTTTGCCGAATTCGCTATGACGGGCAGGTTGTTCCGCAACTTGTCCATATTGTCCAAAGCGTTGGCACTGACAGTGGCGATCGTTTCCACCCGGTCACCGTTTTCGACGATCAGAGCTTGCAGGCGATCGGCATGTTCCGAAAGACGGTCCGTCGCAGTGCGGCCAAGGTAATCCAGGTCCCGCGTCTGGCTCGTGAGGAATTCCCGCGCGAGGCTCAATTCCCGGTTGATGACGGCCAGTCGAGCTTCAAGCTCTGCCGATTGGGTCGACAGGGAATAAGCGACCTGTGAAAACCGTCGCGCTTCCCGGGTCGAGTTCCTCATGGCGACAAGCCACAGCGCAACTACGAGCAATACCGGCACGGCCCATTGCGATACGAGTGCGGTCCAGGCGGCGGGGTCGGTGCCGGCCATTATTTCGGCCTGACGTGCCCAGAGGAAGAAGGCAGTCCAGCCAAGCACGGCGAAAATTGCCAAGGCAGGTGCAACCCACCGTCTCGCCTGGCCGGGCTCGTCTTCCGCCCAATCTTCTTCAAAGAGAGGTTCGTCTTCGACTAAGGTTTCATCAATAACACCCTGGGAATTAGCCATTTCCGGAGCATCTACTTCAGCCGGGTGATCGACTGCCTGTATCAATGGGTGCTTTGTCATCGAGGTGAAATCTATCACCAATCCGCACAGCCTTAAACTCTAATTAACCTCTTTGCCGGGGAGTGTGACCGCGACGTATCACTTACCCTCACAAGACTATCTGTCGCTTGCTCTCACAGAAAATGTAAGGACTGGGTTGGCGACCACCCATTACCGCCCCTAGAAGCGGCTTTCGTCGTTCAGAACCTGTCCGGAGTTAATGTTGCGCATCGCCCTGCTGTCTGTGCTTGATGGCCAATCCGATCCGCGCAAAGTGCCAGCCCCTTTTCGCAGGCTGGCAGGCGCGCGGCTAGTCGAACGACAGCTCGACATCGCGCTGGCGGCCGGATGCGAGAGCATCGCGTGCCTCGTGAATGTGGTCGGCCGGGAGGTGATGGACCTGCAGCACCGCGCAGAGGCCGCCGGGGCGCGGTTCATAGCAATTCGCGAACCGCGGAAACTGTCCGGACTGGTGACTGCGAGCGACGAGTTGCTCGTTATCGCGCCCGGTATCCTGCCCGATGACGAGGTCATCCTGCGCCACCTGGCGAAGCCGTTTATTCTCGCTTTTCCAGAAGATCCGGCAATCAACCGGGGCTACGAACGCATCGATGCGCATTTCGCCTGGGCAGGTGCATTGCTGACGAAGGGCAATGCGGTTGAAACCCTCGCACAGCTACCGGGCGACATCGATGCGCCTTCGGCTCTTTTGCGGATAGCGTTGCAGAGCGGAATGAGGACCGTCCCGCTGGAAACGCGGCTTCTGGAAGAACATATCTGGTTGCGGGATCCCTCTCCCGAAGAGCTCGCCTTCCGCGAAAAAAGCTGGGTTTCGGGCCATGCGGATGTTGCTGCGTTTACCGCACCCGGCCTCGCCATCGCCGAGCGCATGGGAGTGCGGCTTGCGCAGGACACGATCGGTGGGCGGTTGCCGAGAATTCTAGCCCTAAGTGCCGCGCTCTCCGGGCTTCTCGCGCTGTCATCGGCGATCGGGGGCTGGCTGCTGCCTGCCTTCGGCCTGGCGATCCTGGCGGCCTTGCTTTTCGCGATGGAAGAAGTGGTGAGGCGCGTATCCAATGCAGGGCAGGTCAAACCCCGCGTGCCGCCGTTAATTCAGGCGATCACGATCCTGTTCGACCCGTTGCTGGTCATATTGATAGCTTTGGCTTCACCTGAAGACACCGGTTGGCTGCGGCTTTTCGTGCCAGCGATACTGTTCGGCCTGCTGCATCTTGGCGACCGGATCAGCGTACCGCGCTGGCGGCGCAGTTATGCCGACAGGGTTCTTTTGACGGTAATGTTGCTTCCCGCGGTGATTCTGGGCGTAACACAACCGGTGGTGGCGGTTCTTTCCCTCGCCATTCTGGTAACACTTTTTCTTACTTCCGGTCCGCGCGACTAACGCGGATTTAACCATGTTAGCTTTACCGACGAACCATGCCGATGCCTGATGCATCCACCCCGGTCGCCGCCGACCACGAAAGCCTGCGCGATGCCCTCGTTCGCGGGAATGCGACCCTTGCGCGTATCGGTCCCATTCTTGCCCACCTGATGGCGACACCGGACCACTCCCTTTTCAGTGACGAGATCATCGCGCGTATCCGGGGAATGTGTCACCACCTCGCGTGGCAGGTCCTGCGAGCGCAGGCCGAGGCGGCAGGTCAGGCAGGCCGCGAGGCTTTTGCTGAACGACATGGCGCGGCGTTGGCGGAGCATATGCTCGCCACTCCGGGTCTGCTGGCGCATTGCCACGCCCTGGCGCTGGAATGGCAGCTGACGGAACGGCTCGAAACGCAATACGGCATCGATCCTGTACTGTCGCCGCTGGTGCAGGAGCTGATCGCATCCGAAGACAGCGGGCTGGCCAGTTCGGCAATGGCTTCGCTGACGGCACAGGCGCGTTTCGCCCAGGCGCAGCGCCGAATGGAATTACCGCTGGCGGAACTGCCGGGGGACATCTTTCACGATTTGCTGATGAACTGGCGTGCGTATAGCGGGCAGCTTCGTTCCGATGCCATGATCCGGGCCGAAGCGAAGTTACGCAACGCCTTCGATGAAGGGGCCGGAAGGATCGCACTGATGTCCCGGGTGATTGCCAGCATGGGAGGCGAGGGCAGGCGGGCGCTCGATATCGATCATGGCGGGGCAGCCTTCTATCTTACAGCATTGGCAACGCGAACCGGACAATCGAGGGTCGCGGCCGTGCTTTCGACAAATCACGAGCAGACTGCGCGTTTGGCGCTGGGACTGCGCGGCGCCGGTCTCGACAGCGCGGAAGTGGAGCGGCAGGTCCTCCGGATCGATCCGAAGGCGGTGCCCCCTCGCGAGATCGCCGAAATGCCACCTGAAGCCGCCCGACAGATCCTGTCCGAATCTGCAAGCGCTGGAGTCGTGTGATCATGGCCTCTGTCGAAAGCCGGTATATCGCAACTGCCAAGGCCGACGCCGAAGGAAGGTTGATCGAAGCCGACGAGGTGCTGGCGCGGCTGCAGCAAGCCTGTGGCGGGACCATCGGTTCCCGCATCGCCATTCCGGAGCTTCTCGCCCTTGTCGAAAAGGCCCAGAGATATGGTTTGCGCCTCGCCCGTCAGTTCGAGGCGGTGGACGGCGAAAATCGGGTCACGGCGTGGGTGGAAATAGCGCCACAGTCGAGTGACGAGGATGGAGACTCCGGCAGCACCATCGATGTGGTCAGCTGGCATAGCGAGGGTCTTCCGCCGGAAAACGACATCGAGGGTGCGCGCAGGCGTGTCGAGATAAACCGCCATCTTGCCGATTGTACCGCAAGGCTCGATTCCAGCCAGCGGCTGCTCTCCGTCGATACGCAGGCCCCCGATCTCGCCGAATTTGCCGATGCGGCCCTTGCCAATGTCGGCAAGCCCTGGACGGATCTGGTCAGTTTACCAGGCAACAGCCATCAGCAGCCGCTCCATTGGCGTCTGCTCGACGGTACGAAGTGCACTGTCGAGGGATCGAGCCGTAGCTGGACGGCACACCTCGAGCCCCTGGGGCAGCCACAACCGGGCAGCGCGGGCTTTGTCCTTTACCTGACGGCGGACAGCCCGTTGTCGGCAGGCCTGACGAACGAAGAGGCTGCAGGTCCCGACGGCCCCTCCTTCGGACGAGATCTGACACCCGTCCTGCGCCAACCGATCAACCGGATCATCGCCAATGCGGAAACCATCCGTACGAAGCTGGCGGGACCGCTGGCCGACGAATACAGTTCCTACGCTGCCGACATTGCGACTGCGGCCCAACACCTGCTGGCGTTGATCGACGACCTGTCCGATCTCGAAGTCGTCGAATCGGACGATTTTGCCACGGCACCGGACAGGATCGAACTGGCCGATGTCGCTCGCAGAGCCTGCGGCATATTGGGGGTTAGGGCGCGCGAGAAAGGGATCACGCTGGTGGCGCCTCCGGAAGGCGAAAGCCAACTGGCGATCGCCGAATTCCGCCGCGTGCTGCAGATTCTGCTGAACCTTGTCGGCAATGCGATCCGGTATTCGCCGGAGGAAAGCCAGGTCTGGATCAGGCTCGATCGGATTGGAAACCGCGCGCTGATCACCGTGGCCGACCAGGGGCACGGTCTTGAAGATGCGCAGAAGGAGCAGGTTTTCGAGAAATTCGAACGCCTTGGCCGCAGCGGGGATGGGGGCTCCGGTCTGGGGCTGTATATCTCACGTCGGATCGCGCGCGCGATGGATGGCGACCTGACGGTAGAAAGCGCGCCGGGTCTTGGCGCGCGTTTTACCCTGTCGGTACCTGCGGCTGATGAAATGCGGGAAGTACCGCGTTGATCAGCGTCTGGCAGACGCCCGCCAGAACAAGAACAGCCCGATCAGGAAGGTGACGCTGCCGTAGATGGCCCATTGCCGCTCGGCGAGCATGAAACTTTCTGCAGGCCACATGACAATCCCGAGGCCCTGAAGTGCCCACAGGCCTCCGGAGAGCATGAGAGCTACTCCGAAGACCATGAGGACGAAGCGCATCTTAACGATCGCCGATGGCGACATAGTCGCGCTGGGTCGGACCGGTATAGAGCTGGCGCGGACGGCCGATAACCTGTGCGGGATCCGAAATCATCTCGTTCCACTGCGCGACCCAGCCGACCGTGCGAGCAAGGGCGAAGAGAGCCGTGAACATGGTGGTCGGGAAGCCGATCGAGTTCAGGATGATGCCGGAATAGAAGTCCACATTGGGGAAGAGCTTCTTTTCCTTGAAGTAATCGTCGTTGAGCGCGAGCTCTTCGAGCCGGAGCGCGGTTTCGAAAACCGGATCGCTGACGTTGAGCGCTTCGAACACTTCGCGAAGCGTCTTCTGCATGACCGTCGCACGCGGATCGTAGTTCTTGTAGACGCGGTGACCGAAGCCCATGAGACGGAACGGGTCGTTCTTGTCCTTGGCGCGTTCGATGTAATGCGGGATCTTGTCGGGCGAACCGATTTCCTGCAGCATGTTGAGCGCGGCTTCGTTCGCGCCGCCATGCGCTGGGCCCCACAGGCAGGCAATGCCGGCCGCGATACAGGCGAAGGGATTTGCACCCGACGAGCCGGCCAGACGTACGGTCGATGTCGACGCGTTCTGCTCGTGGTCGGCGTGAAGGATGAAAATCCGGTCCATCGCGCGCTCGATCGCAGGATGGATTTCGTATTCTTCAGCCGGAACGCCGAAGGTCATGCGCAGGAAGTTGCCGGTGTAGCTCAGCGAATTCTTCGGCTGCATGAAGGGCTGGCCGACCGAATATTTGTAGGCCATTGCCGCAATCGTCGGCATTTTCGCGATGAGGCGGTGGCTTGCGATCTTGCGCTGTTCGGGGTCCGAAATGTCGGTGCTGTCATGGTAGAACGCCGAGAGCGCGCCGACCACACCGCACATGATGGCCATGGGGTGCGCGTCGCGGCGGAAACCCTGGTAAAACTGGCGCAGCTGATCGTGCACCATGGTGTGGCGCGTGATCGTGTAGGTGAAATCGTCGAGCTCGTCCTGCGACGGCAGTTCGCCGTTGAGCAGGAGGTAGCTGACTTCCATGAAGCTGGAATTTTCGGCAAGCTGACCGATCGGATAACCGCGATGGAGCAGGACCCCTTCTTCGCCATCGATATAGGTCAGCGCGCTTTCGCAGCTTGCCGTCGACTTGTAGCCGGGATCGTAAGTGAACTTGCCCGTCGTTCCGTAAAGCTTGCGGATATCGACCACATCCGGGCCAACACTGCCTTGCAGCACGGGAAATTCCTGGGTCTGTCCACCCAGATCAAGAGTTGCCTGCTTATCGGCCACGCGTGTCTCCTCAGTCGTTCTCTTCGGTGCCTGTGGGCGAGGCCTGCGCGTCTATACGAAGCAGCGACTCTTCCTTGCCCAACAGGACCAGCACATCGAAAATGCCGGGGGACGTGGTAGTCCCCGTCAGCGCTGCGCGCATGGGCTGCGCGAGCTTGCCAAGGCTCAGTTCGAGCTTCTCAGCATACGATTTCGTAGTGGCTTCCAGAGCCTCGCTTGTCCAGTCATTTTGCACATGCAGCATTTCCGACAATCCGGCGAGGCGCTGGCGCGCTTCATCGTCCAGCAGGCCAGCGGCTTTGTCGGTCATTTCCAACGGCTGTTCCGCAAACAGAAACGCCGCGCCCTCGACCAGTTCGTTGATCGATTTCGCACGCGTCTTGAGGAACGGCATGGCCCGCGTCAGAAGATCGAGATCGGCCTGTCTGTCCATTCGCGCAGCCACGATTTTAGCAAGGCGCGCGTCGTCCGCCTCACGGATATAATGGCCGTTGAGGTTCTGCAGCTTCTTTATGTCGAAGCGCGCCGGGCCTTTGCCCACGCCGTCGAGATCGAAGAGTTCTATCGCTTCCGACTTGGTGATTTCTTCACGGTCGCCATGTCCCCAGCCGAGGCGAAGGAGATAATTGAACAGCGCTTCGGGAAGGACACCTTCTTCGTCCCGGTAGCCTTCGACGCCGACAGCGCCGTGGCGCTTGGACATCTTCGCGCCGTCGGGCCCGTGGATCAGCGGAACATGGCCATAGACCGGATCGGGCCAACCGCCCTCGATTTCATCCATGGCGCGGATGATCGGCAACTGGCGGAATGCGTTATTGAGATGATCGTCGCCGCGGATCACATGGGTAACGCCCATGTCGTGATCGTCCACCACAACGGCTAGCATATAGGTCGGGGTCCCGTCTGCACGCAGCAGGACATAATCGTCGATCTCGGCATTCTTGACCGTAACCTCGCCCTGAACCGCGTCGTGGATCGTGGTTTCGCCATCGGTCGGAACCTTCAGGCGAATGACGAACGGCGCGCCGTCCGGCGCCTCGCTTTCGCTGCGGTCACGCCAGCGGCGATCATACCGCATGGGCTGCTTGTTTGCCCGCTGTTCGGCTCGCATTTGCTCCAGCTCTTCGGGAGTGGCGAAGCACTTATAGGCGTGGCCGGCTTCCAGCAGTTTGTGGGCAACTTCGGCATGGCGTTCGGCCCGATCGGACTGGAATACGGGGGCATCGTCGAAGTTGAGACCAAGCCAGTCCAGGCCTTCGATAATCTTGTCGATAGCGTCTTGGGTGCTGCGTTTCTGGTCGGTATCCTCGATCCGCAGAAGCGTGCGGCCGCCGTGATGGCGCGCATAGAGCCAGTTGAACAGTGCCGTCCGCGCACCTCCGATATGCAAATAACCGGTAGGAGAGGGAGCGAAGCGGGTGACGACCGGAGAAACCTTGCGGTCACTATCGCTTGCCATTTTCTCTCATTTCCTTTCAAACACTTGCATGGCGAGGCAGGGGACGCCTTCAATACCTATGGGGGATGCGGGCGATACGGCCCGCGAGACAGTGCCGCGCACTTGGCGTACGCACGGTCTCTTGTCCAGTTCCGCGCACAAGTTTGAAGCGTTTCTGGAGGCCGCCGAGTTCGACCGCGGGCCCTGGCTTACCGTTGCGTTCGGGTGCGGGATCGGACTGTGGTTCTATCTCGCCGCACCGTGGCAGTGGGTCGCGATGATTTCAGCATTCTTGGGAATGGCTGTTTTCTCGTGGGCGGGTTGGCGCCATCAGCCCGGTCGCGCATTCACTCTTGCCGCAGTTATTTCATTGGCTCTGGCCGTTGCTGCAGGCGTGTCGGTCGTGTGGGCCCGATCGGCGATGGTGGGCGCAGAACCGATTGCCTATCCACGTTTCGAGCGGATCGATGGGCGGGTGCTGAGCCGGGAAGAGCAGCCGGCCGAAGACAGGGTTAGGCTGGTCCTGGCCGCGCGCGACGGCGAGACGGGAAAAGCGCACGCATATCGGGTCAATGTGCCGCTGTCTGCGGACAGCCCGGAATTGCGAGAAGGTGCCAGGGTCAGGCTGTCGGCACGTCTCATGCCTCCGTCACCGCCGATCGTTCCCGGTGCGTACAACTTCGCCAGACGAGCCTGGTTCGATGGGCTTGCCGCAACTGGATCGGCTGTCGGCGATGTTGAGATCATCGAGCCGCCTGGCGCATCCCGACTGTCCATAGCATCCGCTCAGAGACAGCTCTCGCGACACGTTCGCGCCAATCTCGAAGGGACGTCCGGTGCCATCGCAGCCACCTTGGCGAGCGGGGACCGCGGAGCGATTCCCGAAGCGGACGAAGAGGCAATGCGCGATTCCGGGCTGACCCATTTGCTGTCCATCAGCGGTCTTCACGTGAGCGCCATCATAGCTGCGACCTATTTCATTGTTCTGAAGCTGCTCGCGTTCTGGCCTTGGCTGACGCTGCGCATCCGGCTGCCGCTGGTGGCCGCCGGGGCATCAGCGATCGCCGGCATTGCCTACACACTGCTTACCGGCGCTGAAGTGCCGACCGTGCGTAGCTGTATCGGAGCTCTGCTCGTACTGGTCGCATTGGCTGTGGGGCGAGAACCGCTATCCATGCGGATGATCGCTATCGCGGCGGGAGTCGTGCTCGTGTTGTGGCCGGAATCGCTCGTCGGGCCGAGTTTCCAGATGAGCTTTGCGGCAGTCATCGCCATCGTATCGCTCCACAATGTGCATGCGGTACGGGACTTTCTCGCACCGCGACAGGAGAGCTGGCTGCGTCGCATGTCGAGACGGGCGGTGATGCTGTTCCTGACTGGACTGGTCATCGAGCTGGCCTTGATGCCAATCGTCTTATTCCATTTCCATCGCGCCGGCGTTTATGGAGCGGCGGCCAATCTGATCGCCATTCCGCTGGTCACATTCATATCGATGCCGCTCGTGGCGCTTGCTTTGGCGCTCGATCTGATCGGAGCGGGCGCGCCGGCGTGGTGGCTAGTGGGCAAGTCGCTCGCCCTGCTGCTGGCCATTGCCCATTTCTTTGCCGAGCAGCCGGGGTCGGTCAAGCTTGCGCCGCGTATCGGTATGGGAGCGATAGGGTTATACGTGAGCGGGGCGCTCTGGGTGGCGTTATGGCAAGGCAGGGCGCGCCTGCTGGGTTTTGGGCCAATTCTCGCCTCTGCTGTGCTGATGATCACCGCCCCGATACCCGATATCCTCATTACGCGTGACGGACGCGATATAGGCGTTGCCAACGAGGCCGAACGGTTGCTGGTTCTGCACGATCGTGAAGGCGGATATGCTCAGGACAATCTGCTCGAACTGGCCGGTACGGATCAGAGCCCTATCGAGATTGCCGACTGGCTGCGCAGCCGGTGCAGCGACCAGTTTTGCGTCTTCTCCCTAGAACGGGGTGGGCGACCCTGGTCCGTCCTCGTCGCCCGCAATAGATATCTCGTGGAAGAGCGGGCCCTGGCCGCGGCTTGCATGCGGGCCGACATCGTTATTGCCGACCGGTATCTGCCGTACAGTTGTCAGCCGCGCTGGCTCAAAGCGGACAGAAGGTTTCTCGACCGGGAAGGGGGCGCTTCGATCTATCTGGCAGACCAAAAGATCGATACGGTCGCCCAGGATCAGGGCGAGCATGGATGGTGGCGCGCGCCACGTGAGTAGGCGCGCGCCAGCAAATCAGTGGTAGCGGCGGAGCAGGCCCGCCAGTTTTCCCTGAACCTGAACCCGGTGGGGTTCATAAACTTGCGCTTCGTATGCACCATTGGCCGGATCCAGCACGACGCGGCCTGCATCCTTGCGAAGGTATTTCAGGGTCGCTTCTTCGTTGTCGACCAGCGCCACGACAATCTCGCCATCGCGGGCCGTGTCCGTGCGTTTTACCAGAGCGAAGTCGCCATCGAAGATCCCGGCTTCGATCATGGAATCTCCGGAAACCTCCAAGGCATAATGTTCGCCCGGACCGAGCAGCGCGGCCGGCACGGGCATGCTGGACTGACCTTCGATCGCTTCGATCGGGGCGCCGGCGGCAATCCGCCCATGAAGCGGAACATCGATGATGTCGTTTGCCGGTTCGGGCGCCACCGCCTTTGCCGGGATCGCAGCCGATACGGCGTCGTTAGCCGCCACCGGAGCGGGCGACCCCATCACGGCATTTTCAGGAAGCTTGACCACCTCCAGCGCACGCGCCCGATTGGGAAGGCGCCGGATGAAGCCGCGTTCTTCGAGTGCCGAGATCAGGCGGTGTACGCCCGACTTGCTCTTCAGATCGAGCGCTTCCTTCATTTCTTCGAAGCTGGGGGAAATGCCGGTGTCTTCCAGACGCTGCTGGATGAACCGGATCAATTCGTGCTGCTTGGCGGTCAGCATTGTGCGAACTCCGTATCGCGTGTTCACAAAAGGCGTGAACGAATGCGGAACAATTAAGCAACCAAAATAACAAAGTCAAGCAATTCAGCCGTTCCTTGCGGAACAACCGTTCATGGTTCGATCCGGATCAGGGCGCTGAGAAACCGCTGTCGTTAAGCTTTTCGGTCGCGCAGGGGAGACATGGACCACATGGACCACTGTACAAGGGGATAAAAAGTCACCCCGCACCGAGGCCGAAATCGCGCCAGAACGCAGCGGGTTTGGTCTGGAGCTGATACCTTTAACCGGTCAGCAGCGTGTAGGACAGATCAGTTCCCGAGCAGCATGCGAGTTGCCGCTTCGACATCGCGTTGGCGCATCAGGCTTTCGCCGACTAGGAAGCTGTTCACCCCGGCGTGTGACAAGCGCTGGCAGTCTTCGAATAGAGAAATGCCGCTTTCGCCGACCAGAAGCGAACCCTCCGGTGCCAGAGGCGCCAAGGCTTCGGTCGTGGCGAGATCGGTCGAGAAGGTCCGCAGGTCCCGGTTGTTCACGCCAATGAGGCGCGACTGTAGCAATGCTGCACGTTCCATCTCTGCGTGATCATGGACTTCTACCAATACGTCCATGCCATATTCCACCGCGGCCCGTTCGATCTCCACCATCGCACCATCATCGAGTGCGGCGACTATGATCAGGATCGCATCAGCGCCGAGTGCGCGCGCTTCGGCCACCTGCCAGGTATCGACCATGAAATCCTTGCGCAGGACGGGCAATTCGCAGGCCGATCGCGCTTCGACCAGATAATCTTCGTGACCCTGAAAATACGGGGCGTCGGTGAGAACCGAAAGGCACGCAGCGCCCCCTGCAGCATAGGCGCGGGCATGGGCAGCGGGATGGAAATCTTCCCGGATCAAGCCCTTCGAGGGTGAAGCCTTCTTGATTTCGGCGATGAGGCCGAAGCCGGACCGTTCCGCACGTTCGAGCGCAGAGCGGAAACCACGCGGGGCGGTCTGTTCGCGAGCGGAAGCGTCGAGATCGGCCAGCGACCGCATGCGCTTGCGTGCGGCCACTTCTTCCCGTTTGGTGGCGCAGATTTGTTCTAGCTTGTTCATATCAGGTGGCCATTGCAATCCAGCTTTCGAGCAAGGTCCTGGCTTTGCCGGAATCCAGTGCTTCGGCGGCGATCTCGGCGCCTTCCGTCCAGTCCTCCGTACGGTCGGCTACGATCAGAGTGGCCGCGGCGTTGAAAAGTACCGCGTCGCGATAAGGTCCGGGTGTGCCCGCAAGCAGGGCTTCCAACGCGCGGGCATTGTGACGGGGATCGCCGCCGCGAATAGCCTCGACCGGTGCGTGGGGCAGATTGGCATGTACCGCGAGCACCCGGCGCATCTCGAAATCGTTGCCCTGAACGTCTGCCAGTTCGTTGCCGCCGGCAAGGCTCAGTTCGTCCAGCCCTTCGTCTCCCGAGGCGATGAAAGTGCGTTCGGTGCCCAGCTTTGCCTTGGCTGCGGCATAGATGGGGACATAGGCCGGGCGCGCGATACCGATAAGCTGCCGCTTCACGCCGGCCGGGTTCGAAAGCGGACCCATCAGATTGAAGATCGTACGAACGCCAAGCTTCTGGCGAATGGGCTGGATCCGTCCCATGGCCGGGTGGTGGTTCTTGGCGAATAGGAAGCAGATCCCGAGTTCCGCCAAAGTCTTCTCGGCGCTTTTTCCTGCAGCTTCCATGTCGAGGCCGAGTACCTCGAGCGTATCGGCCGCGCCGGATTTGCTGCTGGCGGCCCGATTGCCGTGCTTGGCGACGGGCACGCCGCAAGCTGCGACGACGAGGCTGACAGCAGTCGAGACGTTGAGGGTATGGTGTCCGTCACCCCCGGTTCCGCAGCAATCGACCGTGCCTTCGGGCGCGTCGACGGGAATGAGCCTTTGCCGCAGCGCGCGCGCAGCGCCGGCGATCTCGTCAGATGTTTCGCTGCGCGCGGACATATTGACCAGGAAACGTGCGATCGCATCGTCATCGGTTTCACCGTCGAGGATCCAGCCGAAAACCTCTTCGGCTTCCGCTTCCCCAAGATGTTGCTTTGCGTCGGGAAGCGTTTTCATGCCGGGACCCTGGCGGCGATGCCGCAGATTTCGAGGAAGTTGGCGAGCAGGGCGTGACCATGTTCGGTCGCGATGCTTTCCGGGTGGAACTGGACCCCGTGAATGGGCAGATCGCGGTGTCGGAACCCCATGACGCTGCTGCCGTCGAGGCCAGGTGTTTCGCTGGTGGCGTTCACGTCGAGGCAGGCGGGAATGTCTTCGACCACGAGCGAATGATAGCGCGTTGCCGTGAACGGAGACGGCAGTCCGGCAAATACGCCAGTGGCATCGTGCGTGACGGGTGACGTCTTGCCGTGCATCAGCCCCCCGCGGACCACGCGTCCGCCGAAAAACTGGCCGATGGATTGATGGCCGAGGCACACACCGAGCAACGGCTTTCCGGCGTCTGCACATGCTGCCACCAGATCAAGGCTGACGCCGGCTTCATTGGGCGTGCAGGGGCCCGGCGATATGAGATAACCTGCGTGACCTGCCAACAGAGCTTCATTGGCAGTGACGGCATCGTTACGCACGACTTCGACCTCAGCCCCCAGTTCCATCAGGTAATGGACCAGGTTGAAGGTAAAGCTGTCGTAATTGTCGATTACGAGGATTGATCGGCGGTCGGTCATTCGTGGCGTCAATGGAGGCGCGATGCGCGGCTTTCAAGCAAGGAAAGCTGCGGGATGCGAAACGTCGGCGTGACGTCAGGCTTTCTTGCCTGCCAGCTTGTCCGTCGCCTTAACCAAACCGTCGACGATCCCGGTTTCTCCTGCGCTGTGCCCCGCATCGTGAACAATCCAAAGGTCGGCTTCGGGCCAGGCCTTTTTCAACTCCCACGCGGAGACAGGCGGAGTGCAGATGTCGTGGCGGCCCTGGACGATGATACCCGGAATGCCGGCGAGCCTGTCGACGTTCTTCAGCAATTGCGCCTCTTCGAGGAAGAAATCCTCTAGGAAGAACTTGGCGCAGATGCGGGCAAAGGGAACGGCCTTGGACGGATCGGCAAAACTGTCGAGCAGGGCGGGATCGGGAAGAAGCGTGGCGACGGTTCCTTCCCACAGCGACCATTCCCTTGCCGCGGCAAGGCGCGTGTCCTCGTCATCGCTGGTCAGACGCTTGTGATAGGCCTTCACGAGGTCGCCGCGTTCGGCTTCTGGAATGAGGCCGGTGAAGTCGTCCCACTGTTCGGCCATTATTTCGCTGGCGCCGTAGGAATAGAGCCAGTCTTTTTCCTTTTGCCGGCCGAGGAACACGCCGCGCAATACGAGCTCGCTCACCCGCTCGGGATATTTCTGGGCGTAGGCGAGGGCAAGGGTGGAGCCCCAGCTACCGCCAAAAGCCTGCCATTTTTCATGCCCGCACATTTCGCGCAGACGTTCGATATCTTCGACTATGCGCCAGGTATCGTTGTTTTCGATTTCAGCGAAAGGAAGCGATTTGCCGCAGCCGCGCTGGTCGAACAGAAGCACGTCATAAAGTTCGGGGTCCCATTGGCGGCGATGGGCAGGCGACATCCCGCCACCTGGACCGCCGTGAAGGAAGACGGCCGGTTTTGCCCCCTTGGTGCCGACGCGTTCCCAATAGAGCGAATGGCCTTCGCCGACATCGAGCATCCCGGTTTCATAGGGTTCGATCTCGGGATAGAGGGCGCAGCGCGTATCGGTCATTCGGAAGCTTTCTTTCTAACCACGACGATGGGGCCGATCGGGGCCCCGGTATCGAGCCGTTCCGTGGCGGGGTTCCAGAGTTGGGAAACATTCCCGTCCAGATACAGCGCGTTCTTCACGTGCAGCTCGTCCTTGTAGAAACGGGCGAGCTTGCCGAACGAAATCGGCGCATTCGAGATCACGAAATGCGCGCGGCCTTCATCGTCCACGCCCACGGCGTTGCGCACGAATTTAGACGGTCCGTCGCGCGTGATTTCCGGGTGAATCTTGCCATCGACAACCAGCATGGGGCCGGATTGCGTCCCGAATTGAGGACGCTCCGTCACATTTTCCAGAAACCAATCCGTGGCGCGCACGGCCCATTCGCCATCGGTGCCGTAGAAAACGCCGTTGGGGTTCATGTGGAAGTTGCCTTCGCCATCGGCGGTATTGAGCGGATGCAGCCGTTCCGAATCTTCCACGAAATACCCGATCGGTTCGCCGTCATCGTCGAACATGCCTGCATTCATGGCAAAGGCGACGGTCTGCGCATCGGTGGCCGCCGCGAAGTCGGTCAGGCTGCGATAGAACTTGCCGTCACGCCCAAGTGCCATGCTGATGCTGTGACGCGCCGGGACGGCAAGGCAATGCGTGACCGGCGTATCTTCGAAAATGATCGAACGGCAGGCGCTTTCGACCTGGCTTGCGAGCGTTTCGGTCGGGGTCGGATCTGGTGTGGGATCCACCTGCGCTTGGCCATCGATGCGCGCGCGGGCGACGGGTTCGCCTTCGGGCTGCGCTTCGCAAGCAGTCAATGACAGGAGGGCGAGGGCGGCGATTGTAATTCTCATTGACCGAATCCGGGCTCCCTCGCGAGGCGTACGGCTTCCTTGGCCGCAGCGAGCAGGGCGCTCGCCTTCGCTTCGCATTCTTTCTGTTCATAGGCGGGATCGCTGTCGGCGACTATACCTGCGCCAGCCTGCACATGCATCATGCCGTCCTGGACCACGGCTGTGCGCAATACGATGCAGCTGTCCACCGAACCGTCAGGGGCGAAGTAGCCGACGCCCCCAGCGTAGGGGCCGCGCGTAGCCGGCTCGAGTTCGGCGATGATCTCGCAGGCGCGGACCTTGGGCGCCCCGCTGACGGTGCCCGCAGGGAAGCCGGCGAACATCGCATCGATCGCATCCTTCGACGGATCGAGTCGCCCGGTGACGTTGCTGACGATATGCATGACGTGGCTGTAGCGTTCGACAGTGAAGCTTTCCGTCACGGTAACGGTCCCGGACGCGGCGACGCGGCCGACATCGTTGCGTCCGAGATCGAGCAGCATCAGGTGTTCGGCGCGTTCCTTGGGATCGGCCAGTAGGTCCTGTTCGGCAAGCCGGTCTGCCGCAGAATTGGCGCCGCGCGGCCGTGTGCCGGCAATCGGCCGGATGGTGACCTCGCCATCGCGCACGCGTACGAGGATTTCCGGGCTGGAGCCGACAATGGCAAAGCCGGGCATGTCGAGAAAATAAAGAAAAGGCGATGGGTTCACGCGCCGCAACGCGCGATAGAGGTCCATCGGCGGGAGTGT
This sequence comes from Qipengyuania pacifica, assembly GCF_019711555.1. NCBI lineage: Bacteria > Pseudomonadati > Pseudomonadota > Alphaproteobacteria > Sphingomonadales > Erythrobacteraceae > Qipengyuania > Qipengyuania pacifica. The sequence goes on from NZ_JAIGNQ010000003.1 coordinate 388,368, forward strand.
GAAAGGCGAAGTGAAGCGCTGAGAGAGGACGACCTGAAAAATGTCGCCAGCCGAAATGTAGTCCTGAGCCTTGAGAACCATCGTTTCGTAATCCGCGGCGGACATGGTCGGGGCCAAGGAAGGTTCGACATGGTCCGTTACCGCGTTTGCGGATGGTGGTAATTGCTGAGCAAGTTTGCGCAGAACGTCGTCGATCCGTTCGCCAGCAAGTTCCATCGCCAATTCGTCCCAGACGGGCGCGACGCAGAACAGCGCGTCGCTCAGTCGGTCGAAAACGAGCAGGACCGTGGGCCGGACAAACAGCATGTCCGGCAGATCGAGTTCGCCGTGGGGAGGGCGGGGCAGCTTCTCCACGAGGCCGATCGTTTCGTAGCCAAAATGGCCGACGAGGCAGGCGAGGGCTGGCGGCAATTCACCGGGCACATCGCAGCGGCAGGATTCCACCAATGCGCGAAGATTTTCGAGGGTGCCACCTTTACAAGCGTGGAAATCATTTCGATCGTTCTGCCAGTCGCGATTGATCTCCGCCCGATCGCCGGTCGCCCTGAACACGAGATCCGGATCGAGACCCATGAGACTGTAACGGCCGCGCACGTCGCCGCCTTCCACCGACTCGAGCAGAAAATCGCCGCGGCCTTCGCAAAATAGCTTCAGCGCCGCCCCGACAGGCGTTTCGGTATCTGCGACCACCTGCCGCCAGACCAGCGCAGGCCTGCCGTCAGCCAGCGCTTTACGCGCCTGGTCGACGCCTTTGAGACTTGTGCTCAAATGCGCCTCAGTTGCCGATCAGCTGCTTGCGAACAGCATCGATAGCCGACGAATTGCGCGATACACCCAGCTCTTCACGCATGGCGAGGCGGAGCTGTTCGGCATATTCTTCGCCGATCAGGGGGCCCATCTGACGGGTAGCCTGTTCGATCAGCGGGTCGTCCTTGGCGATGTCGTCCATGGTAATGTCGTTGACCTTGACCACGAAGAACCCGGTGTTGCCGCCGGCATCGAGCTTTTTCGTGGTGCCTTCGGCCATGCTGAACAGGAGGGCGAGCGGCGGCGGTACGCGCTGCTCGCGCTGGCGAGCGAGATCCTCGCGCGTCATATCAACCGATTGAGCCGGGGGCACGCGGCGGTCTTCTGCAGCAAGGGCTGCCTGCATCGTATTGCCTTTACGCACCCGGGCCATCACCCGATCGGCAGCGGCCTGGGCCGCCTTCATGCCCTCGGTTGCACGCCAGCGCGCTTCGACGAGCTGTTCGATTTCCTGGTAGGGGGCGACAGCGGCGCCGGTGATGTCGCCGACTTCATAGACGAGATAAGTCTGTCCGCCATCGACCGGTGCGATCTCGGGCTCTTCCACTTCCATCTGAAAAGCCGTGGCGAGTGCGGGGCGCAGGACGTCTGGCACGGACTGTTCCGGATTTTCGAACATGCGGCCGTCGGCGAGCGTCGGTCCGGTGTTCGACAGCTGAAGATCCAGATCGTCGGCAACTTCGGCGAGCGTAGCGCCGTCGCGCAGCTGCTCCTCAATCTCGGTAGCGAGATCGGCGAGGCCGCGAACGCGCTTTTCTTCGCGAAGCGTGTCGGAGATTTCTCCGCGGACATCGGCAAGGCTGCGTGCCGGGGTGGCATCCACCGAATCGATACGTGCGACGTGCCAGCCAAGCGAACTGCGGGCCGGTGTTGTCATCGCGCCATCTGCCGCGGCGAAATATGCTGCGGCAACGGCGGGAGAGGATTGCGCGGCCAAAGCACTGCGTGTGACGTCCACCACCGGCGACGCGCGCAGACCCGCTTCCCGTGCGACCTGTTCGAAGGAGGCGCCGCCAGCAACGCGGTCGCGAATCGACTTTGCCGCAGCTTCGGTGGGTACGATCAATTGCGTGAAGTTCCGCGTTTCGCTTGCGGCATATTGTTCGGCGTCGCGCTTGTAGCGGGCTGCGATCTCGGCTTCGGTCGGTTCGATCCGGTCGCCCAAGGCATCAGAATCGAACGTAGCGTAGCGGATCACGCGGCGCTCGGGGCGGACGAAAGCTTCCCGGTTGGCGTTGTAATAAGCACGTAGAACTTCAGGATCGGCGGCGCCCGACGGGGCGTATGTTGCAGCGGGCAGAAGGGCGATGGAACCCTGGCGGCGTTCCTTGAACAACTGTGCATAGCGGTAGGCCAGCTTGTTCGGCACCGACGCCCCGAAACTGGCCGGAATCAGCAATTGCTGCGAAAGCAAGCCGACACCGAGATCGCTGCGGACCTGAGCATCGCTGATCCGTTGCACGGCCAGCGCCTGGCGATACGTCTGTTCGTCGAAATTGCCGTCCGCGCCGCGAAAGGCGGGGATCATGCGAATTTCGCTATTCAGCAAATTCTCTCCGGCACGGAACCCATATTTTCTGGCGTATCCCTGGATCGCGTTGCGATCGATCAGAGCTTCCAGAACCAGTTCCAGCTGACCGCTGCCAACGAATTCCGGCATGGAAAGCGTGGGATCTTCCTGCCGAAGACGGTCGAGGCCATTATTCGCAGCCACTACAAGATCGGCAGTCCCAATCTTTTCATCGCCGACCACGGCGACGCGATCGCCGCCTGCGATTCCACCGAACGTGCCGGTGCTGGAAACGTCTGCGCTGGCAAAGGCGAGGGCTATAAGTCCAAGGAATGCCAGAGAAATGGCAAGGCCGAGTTTGGTCTTGAAGAAGTTGCGGAAGAACTGGAACATGATCTGCGGGCGATCCCATCGGGTTGCTGCTGTCGTTCTGGCGGGGCCGGAACGGGTTGGGGCGCTTTATCCGCCCTGCGACCCATGAGCAACAGGCTGCAAAGGGTTTTGACGCGGGAAGAAACCTTGTCTAGCGGAGCGCAACTCTTGCCCCATATAGCGGGGCCCTCACTCAGACAATTTGCAGGACGTACACATGGCCGAACGGCCCTACATCGTTGGAAACTGGAAAATGAACGGCACGCGCGCCATGCTTTCGGAAGCGCGCGCTATCGATCGTGCGGCCCAGCGCTACATGAAGGTCGAGGTTGCCGTCGCGCCACCTTACACTCTGATTCACGCGGTTCATAAGGAAGCCGAGCAGATCGGGATCGGTGCACAGGATTGCCATTCCGGCGCCGAAGGCGCGCACACTGGTGATATCAACGCATCGATGGTGGCCGACGCCGGCGCGAAGTTCGTCATACTGGGACATAGCGAACGGCGCCAGGACCATGCCGAGACCGACGAGTTGATCAACGCGAAGATCGAATCGGCGCTGGAAGCTGGTCTTCGCGTGATATTGTGCTGTGGCGAATCGCTGGAAACCCGCGATGCGGGAGAGGCGGAAAGCTTCGTTCTGGGTCAGCTTCGCGCAGCGTTGCCGATATTTCAGGATCCGGCAGACCGGCTCACGATCGCGTATGAGCCGATCTGGGCCATCGGCACGGGTCGTACCGCGACGGTCGAAGACATTGCCGCCATGCACCGCGCTATACGCGCTCTACTGGATGAGACGTTTGGCGAAGATGTTTCTGCCAAGGTTCGCATTCTTTATGGCGGTTCGGTGAAGCCGGATAACGCGCGCGAGATTCTTGCGGTGCCCGAAGTGGGTGGCGCGCTTGTCGGCGGTGCCAGCCTTTCGGCCGAAAACTTCCTCGGCATCGTCGTGGGCGCCTCGGAAGCCGAAGAGGTATAAGCAGGCCCGCCTTGCCGTTTTCCGCTCGCGCGCCTAAATGCGCGTGAGCCCAGCCAATCACATTCCAAGAGTACTCGCATGTTCCTCTTCCTTACCGTCGTTCAGGCGATCGTCGCAGCCGCGCTAGTCGGCGTCATCCTGATGCAACGTTCGGAAGGCGGCGGCCTCGGAGTGGGCGGCAGCCCGTCCGGCATGCTGAGTGCCCGCGGTGCCGCGGACTTTCTGACCCGGTCCACCAAGTGGCTTGCCATTCTTTTTGTGGTCCTGTCGATCGGCCTTGCCGCAGTTGCGGTCGAGACGACGGGCGGCGATGCAATCGAATCGACACTTGATCGTACGGTCGCCCCGGCCGCGCCCGCAGACCCGCTCGGTCCGGCAACCACCGATCAGCCTGCCGCCACCGGACAGGAAGCGCCCGCGAATCCCGATCCGCTGGCAACCCCAGCCGAATAATCTTCAGAACATCGCAGGCTTGTGGATTGCGCCGCATGCTCGGCGCGATTTGCAGCTGTTTGCGCTTGCCCCGACTCAAACACTAAGCTTAAGGCCCGACTCCCATGGCGCGGTATATATTTATCACCGGCGGCGTGGTCTCCTCGCTCGGCAAAGGTCTCATGGCAGCATCGCTCGCTGCTCTCCTCCAGGCGCGTGGCTACAAGGTCCGTATTCGAAAGTTCGACCCCTATCTCAATGTCGATCCAGGGACGATGTCCCCGTATCAGCATGGCGAAGTCTATGTGACGGACGATGGGGCGGAAACGGACCTGGATCTGGGCCATTACGAACGCTTTACCGGGGTGTCGGCGCATCAGGGCGACAACATTACATCCGGTCGTATCTATCAGGACATCATCGCCAAAGAGCGGCGGGGGGATTATCTCGGCGCGACGGTGCAGGTGGTTCCGCACGTCACGGACGAGATCAAGGCCTTCGCGCTTGCCGGGCAGGACGATCACGATTTCATCCTGTGTGAGATCGGCGGCACTGTCGGCGATATCGAAGGGCTGCCGTTCATGGAGGCCATCCGCCAGCTTCGAAATGAGCTGGAGCCATGGCAGACGCTGAGCGTGCATGTCACCCTCGTGCCCTATATCGCTGCTGCGGGTGAGTTGAAGACGAAGCCGACCCAGCATTCGGTACGTGAGCTGGCGAGCCTCGGGATCAAGCCCGATGTCCTGCTTTGCCGGGCGGAACACCCAATCCCCGACAGCGAACGGCGCAAGATCGCGCAGTTCTGTAACGTGCGACAGGAGGCCGTGATTCCGGCACTGGACGCGCCCTCGATCTATTCCGTGCCGTTGCAATATCACGGTGAAGGGCTGGACGCCGAAGTGCTGCGCGCCTTCGGGATTACCGATGCGCCAGACCCCGATCTGTCGCGCTGGTACGATGTAGTGGACCGCCATTCCAATCCGGAAGGCGAAGTCACGATCGGCGTGGTCGGGAAATATGTCGGCCTGCAGGACGCGTACAAGTCGCTCAATGAAGCGTTGGTTCACGGCGGTATGGCCCACCGGGTGAAGGTCAACACAAAGTGGATCGATGCCGAAATATTTGAAGGCGACGACGCCGATATTGCCGCGAAGCTGGAGCCCATGCACGCTATCCTGGTACCCGGTGGCTTTGGCGAGCGTGGCAGCGAAGGCAAGATCGCCGCAGTCCGTTTCGCACGCGAACGCAAGGTGCCGTTTCTCGGCATTTGTCTGGGTATGCAGATGGCCTGCATCGAAGCGGCACGTTCCGCAGGCTATGCCGGCGCCAGCTCGACCGAGTTCGGCGAAACGGCCGAGCCGGTCGTCGGTATCATTACCGAATGGATGACGGAAGAAGGCCTGCAAACGCGTGAGGCAGGCGGCGATCTGGGCGGAACGATGCGCTTGGGCGCGTATGATGCCAAGCTTTCCGCGAACAGCCACGTGTCGCGAATTTACGGCGGCAATACGATGATTTCCGAGCGCCATCGTCATCGGTACGAGGTCAACAGCGCCTATATCGATTCCCTGGAAAGTCAGGGTCTCGTGTTTTCGGGAATGTCGCCGGACGGGTTGCTTCCCGAGATCGTAGAACGGCCGGATCACCCATGGTTCGTAGGCGTACAGTTCCATCCGGAGCTGAAGTCCAAGCCGTTCGATCCGCACCCGCTGTTCGCCGGTTTTGTTGGCGCTGCGCTCGAACAGGCCAGGCTGGTCTGACGGGGTAAAAAGCAGCCGATCCGGCAACCGACTGAAATCGCAGATCAATGATTTTCGGGCGCTTGTAACGAGGCGACAAAATCATCGCGCCCAGCCGTCGACGCTTTATCTTTTGATACATCTGGTGCAAAATCCTGTCAGATCCGCATCAGAGGACAGAGGGTAGAGAGATGCGCTTCGCCAACATGCGGTGGGGCTTGCCCCGATGACGGTCGTCTTCTGCGACCCGGACGGCCGATTTCGGGGCTGGGCGGCGTAAAGCGTCGCGGGGGCGGAACTTTTGTTCCGCCCCCTACATTTTCACCAGATTGACCAGATGATCAGGCGGCCTTGGTGCCGTCTTCCTTGTCAGTCTTGACCACTTCGAGCGGTTGCTGCCCGCCGATAGCGATCTTCTTCGGCTTCATCGCATCGGGCACTTCGCGAACGAGGTCGATGACAAGCAGCCCATCAGCAAGGTCCGCATTGTCCACCCGCACGTAATCCGCCAGTTCGAACCGGCGTTCGAATCCACGGTTGGCAATGCCGATATGCAGCATTTCGCCTTCGTTGAATTCGTCACGCTTCTTGCCGGTAACGACCAGCAAATTTTGCTGCGCGACGATGTCGAGATCACCCGAGCGGAACCCTGCAACTGCCAGCGTGATGCGATAATCGTCATCGCCGCGGCGCTCGATATTGAAGGGGGGGTAGTTATCTCCGCCAGCGTTGCGCGCCTGTCGTTCCATCAGATCGAATACACGATCGAAACCTACGGTGGAGCGGCGGAAAGGTGTAAGGTCCATACGGTTCATCGAAACAAATCCTCTTGTGAGCGATTTTAACCAGACGAGGCCCGCATTCGGCACCTCGTCGTCGCCATGCGAGGCATGACAACGATTCCGAAATAGGTTTGCGGATCGGGCTTTCAAGTAGACCAAGCGCACGCTATTTCGGGCGTTGGAAAGATAGAGGAATTCCATGAGTCAGCCGCAAGTCGATATCTACACCAAGTTTGGTTGCGGATTCTGTTTTCGCGCCAAGCGCCTGCTCGAGGAAAAAGGGGTCGAGTATAACGAATTCGACATCACCATGGGTGGGTCAAAGCGTGACGAAATGCTGGCTCGGGCACCGCAAGCCACGACCGTGCCGCAGATATTTATCGGCGATACCCATGTGGGTGGATCGGACGACCTCTCTGCGCTCGAGCGGGATGGAAAACTCGACGCTATGCTGACGGGTTGAATGGCCCGCATCGGCATCTTGCAGATGACTTCGGGTATCGATCCCGAAGACAACGCTACAGCCATTGAAAACGCCATTGGCTCGGCAGCTGACAATGGCGCTGCCATGATATTCACGCCGGAAATGTCGGGCCTGATCGATCGCGATCGAAAGCGGGCAGCGAAGTCGATAGTCTTGGAAAGCGACACTCCAGCGCTGGCCAAGGCGCGGGATGCCGCACATCGGGCGGGCATTTGGGTTGCGCTCGGATCGCTTGCCGTAAAGTCTCCAAATGACAGGTGGGCAAACCGCGCATTCGTGATCGATCCGAACGGAGATATCGCGGCCCGCTACGACAAGATACATATGTTCGACGTCGATCTCGACAGCGGGGAAAGCTGGCGCGAATCGAACGCTTACGAGCCAGGGCAAGAGGTGGTAACGGTCCCCGGAACTCCGGTTGGGCGATTGGGCCTGTCGGTTTGCTACGACATTCGTTTTCCCGCACTGTACGAGCAGTTGGGTAGGGCGCAGTGCGATTGCATCGCCATTCCTGCCGCCTTCACCGTACCAACCGGAAGGGCCCATTGGAATGTTCTCCAAAGGGCCCGGGCGATTGAAGCGAGCGCTTTCGTCGTTGCCGCGGCGCAGGTGGGTGAACACGCCGACGGGCGCCGGACCTATGGCCATAGCATGGTCGTGGACCCCTGGGGTGACGTCTTGCTTGAAATGGAGAGCGACGACGCGGCGCTTGCTTACTGTGATCTCGATCTTGCCAGAATTGCTGAAGTTCGTGCGCAGGTGCCAAGCCTTGCCAATCGCCGAGAAATAGCGAAATAGGCCGCCACAATGATAGTGTTCGATCTCTCTTGTAGCGAAGGCCATCGGTTCGAAGGCTGGTTCGGCTCGTCGGACGATTATGCTGATCAGAAAGCAGGCGGTTTGCTCGTCTGCCCGCAGTGCGGCAGCGAGGAAATCGGCAAGGCGCCAATGGCCCCTTCAGTGCCAGCCAAGAGCAATACCCGATCGCATGCGCCCGTCGAAACCACTCAGGTAGTTAAAGGCGAAATGCCGGCCGAGGTGAAAAAGGCGCTGGAGAAACTGGCGAAAGCTCAGGCGAAAGCGCTGGAGAGCAGCACATGGGTCGGCGACAAATTCGCAGAGAAAGCCCGCGAAATGCATTACGGCGAAGCCGATGAGGCCCCGATTCACGGTCGCGCCACCAGAGACGAGGCGGAGGACATGATGGCCGAAGGAATTTCCGTAGCACCTCTTCTCGTACCGGTAGCACCACCAGAAGAACTCAACTGATTGCCTCGGCGGTTCGAGCCGCTATACGAGGCACCGGCGCGCCCGTAGCTCAGTAGGATAGAGCATCAGATTCCTAATCTGGGGGCCACAGGTTCGAATCCTGTCGGGCGCACCATTTTTCGAAAACTGGCAGTATTCTCGGATTTGTCGTTTCAGGCGCAAACCGGTGAACCGGCAATTGGATCTTCAGTCGAAACTAACCGCTTGAAGCGCTTCTTGCTGGGAGCCACTTACGATCAAGCCAGCAATCATCGCTAGCCGGAACGGGTTTACCGAATAGATAACCCTGTCCTTCCCGGCAACCGAGAGCAAGCAGGCGAATTCTTTGCTCGTCGGTTTCGATCCCTTCGGCAGTTACCTCCAAGTTGAGGCTCCGCCCGAGTGAAATCACGGCTGATACAATCGCTGCGCCTTGAGGCCTGTTGCAAAGATCGTGAACGAAGGAACGGTCGATTTTCAGCCTTGTAACAGGGAGACGTGCCAGAGTGGAAAGCGATGCAAAGCCGGTCCCGAAATCATCAAAAGCAATGTTGATTCCGCAATCCCGTAGCTCACTCAATGCTGTCAAAATTTGATCGTCCGAGCGCAGCGCAATCGTTTCCGTGATTTCTATTTCGATGTCCGCTGGCGAGAGCGCGTGTTTCTCCAATGCATGACTGATAGCCTTCCCCAAATTGCCGTTAGTGAATTGGGCCGCGAACAGGTTCAATGCCATGCGTTGCACATCCAGGCCCTGCATTCGCCAGACCGCCATTTGTCGGCACGCTTCATCTATGACCCACTCGCCGACCTCATGAGCAACGAGATGTGTTTCGAGGGTGTTCAAAAAGTCCGCCGGGAAGAGCAGCCCGCGTTCCGGGTGCTTCCAACGCAACAACGCTTCCACACCGATCAGTTCCTGATCGGACAGCCGGACCTGAGGCTGATACGTGAGCTCCCATTCCCCGCGCTCGGTCGCCAAGCGCAGCTCGTCTTTGAACGCTCGCCGCGCGGTCAATTGGTTGGCAATCGGAGGGTCGAAGACGCGGATATTGTCCTGGCCGGTCTTCTTCGCTTCGAGAAGGGCAAGATCGGCCCTCAGCAATAGTTCTTCGGCATCTTCGGCATGAAGCGGCGCGAGGCCAATTCCAATGCTCAGTCCGATTTGCATGCGGTGCCCGGACAACACGAAGGGCTCTTTAAAGGCGTCATTCAGTCGCTTTGCCGTTGCCGTCGCACTGCTTTGTGCGCCATTCCCCGGAAGCAGGATTGCGAATTCGTCTCCCCCCAGACGTGCAACTGTTGCGCCAGGTTCGAGTAGGCCAACGAGGCGAACGGCGACGCCTTGGAGTAAAGTGTCGCCAACCGCATGACCGAACGTGTCATTGACTTCCTTGAAGCGATCAAGATCGATGGCGAATACCGTAGCGTGTCCGCGAGCGATCACCGCTTCCAGCTTTTTGGAGAAGCCATTGCGATTGGCTAGACCGGTAAGCGCATCATGATGGGCAAGGTGTTCCAGTCGAAGTTCGCGCTCCCGACGGTCGGTGATGTCGTGGATTTGGGCGCCGATTTCGATCCCATCGGGACCAAGCCAGCTCGCAAGTCTCATTTCGACAGGAAATTCACTTCCGTTCTTGCGAACAGCGACAAGCTCAATCGTCTTGCCCGACAAATTGGAGACACCGGTCGTGGAAACACGCTTCATTCCCGCGACATGATGTTCACGGAACCTTTCCGGGATGATGATTTCGATGGGTTTACCGATGGCTTCCGATGCCGAATGTCCGAAGATATCCTCTGCGGCGGGGTTCCAGTAAGTGATTTTCCCAGCTGCGTTCGACGTTATCAACGCCAGCCCCATAACTTTCGCAAAACTGCTGATTGCACGATCTGGCAGACTGGTGCGGCTTTCCTCCACCAAGGCAGTGGCTAGCGCGGCAAGATCTTCAAGCTTCTCACATGTGTTGGCATCAAAGCTTTCGCGCGGGCGGGTGTCGCCGATGAATAACACACCCAGGGGGTGACCACTCGAATTGAGGAGCGGAACCCCGGCAAAAAAACGTAGTTCCTCCTCGCCGTCAAAGGCTGGAGCGCCGGGGACGTGTTGATCGAAGCGGGCGTCCAGGACTATTAGCGGCTCGAGCGTACCGAGTACATGCGCGCACAAAGCGCGCGCCCTCTCAACGTTGTACATGTCGAGGCCATGGCCAGACTTGAACCCATGCTCATCTTCTAAAACAAGCGAAAGAATACTTATGGGAACGTCAAACACGTTCGAAGCGAATTTGGTGATCGCGTCATAGGCGGGTTCCGATCCCGCCCCGAACTTTTCTTTGGAAGCGGGCGCTGCCAAACGCCTCTCTTCTATTGATCCTGCGACCACTGACGTTCCTAGTTTAAATGAGATCGTCGGAGCTTAACCTGCAGCATGTTAAGAGCGCGCTACTGCAGAACCGCACCATTATACTTAAAAGTATGGTCAGGTCAGAACGTGGGTGCTCATTGAGTGGGACGGGTCGGGGTGTACGTGATGCGATGCGAGATCAAAAGGCGCCGTGACCATTTATCGGCCGAACCGTTTGGCTGCGGTCGCGAGAGAAGCTAGTGCAAGCGAGCACAGAGCAAGTAGGCCACAGGTTCCTGCCCATCCGAACGCGTCGTAAACGGCCGTGCCAGCATAGCTGCCGATGCCGCCACCGATGAACATCATGACGACGTAAACCGTGGTCAACCGCGTTCGCACACCCGGATCGAGTGCGAGGAAAGTCATTCGACCGGTTACATCGACACCCGGGCCCACGAAATTCGTGATCATGAGCGGGATTATGAGGGTCCAGAGCGAGCCCCCGAGGGGCCAGAGGAGCAAGATGCCTGCGAGTTGACAGAACGCGAAGATCGCCCGCGCCTTGCGGGCGCCGACTTCGTCGGCCCATCGGCCAAGCCGGGGCGTGGAAAAAATGGAGATCGCAGCAAGGCCCGCAAGATACCCGACCGTGTCCGTCCCATACCCCATTTCGGGAGAGGTCAAATAAAGTGCAAGGCCGAGCCATACGGCAATGAACTGACCGAAGTTCAGCGCCTGGATCGCGCCCGAAAACAGTATCTCCCGATGCTTGCCTATCAATGGGAATACTGAGACTAAGAGATTAAGATAGGACTGCCGGTCTCGTGCAGATCGTTCCCCACCTTCCATAAGTCGCGGCAAGGCGAGTGTGACAGCCAACATCAGTGCCGCTGCGATCCAATAGATCATTCGCCATCCGAAATGCTCGGCAACCACACCAGCACCCACCCGTGCAATAAGGATCCCGAGAATAACGCCCGCAGCCAATTTCGCCGTCACCTGACCCAGTCGTTCCGGCGCAACACGCTTCGAAGCGTAGGCCGGCAAAAGATAGGGCGCTATGGTGAAAAAGCCGAGCATCGTGGACCCGATGACGAACAGCGTGAAACCTTTGGCGATGGCCATCAGGGCGATCGAAGCGGTCTGACCAGCAGCAAAGGTGATCGTCAGCCTGCGGTTCGAAATACGATCGCCAAGCGGAAGGAGCAGAAAAATGCCTACGGCCAGAGCGATCTGGTTGAGTGCCGGGACTAAACCGATTCGGGAATGACTGACCCCGAAATAATCGGCCACTTCGGCGATTATCGGATGGATGTAGTAAGCGTTAGCAGTGACCACTGCCGCAGCAATTGCCAGTGAAGTTTCCTGAGCGCCGGTCAGTCGCGTAGGCTGGCTCACGCCCAACGTCCTGGTGCATGGGTCACCGATATTTCCCTGAATCTGACCGCGAAAGCCGGTCCTGTGTTCGGACCTTTATGGCGTCTTTTGCGTCGTGTCACCCAACAGACTGACGGGCACCGTCTCTTTAAAAGTATGCGTCACATAGGGGAAAGGAATTTCGATCCCGGCGTCATCCAGCGCGGCCTTGATCGCACGGATGACCTTGTCCTTGCTTTCCCAACCCGCACGCGGCGTCGATCCGGCCCACCATCGGACGAGAAAGTCGACGGAACTGGAATTGAATTCCTGCGCGAAGATATCAACACCCTTGCTGGCGAGTACGTCATCGACACCTTCGACCGCCCGACGGATGATATCGGCAGCATGATCAAGCTGCGTGTCGTACGATACGCCGACTACAACCTGATGCCGGCGCTGATCGACATCGGTAAAGATTTCGACCGGGTTCTTGAAAAGGATGGAGTTCGGCACGACTGTGAGTTCGCCGGACAGTTTGCGCACATGCGTTTCGCGTAATGTGATGTGTTCGACCTTGCCGGTGATATCTTCGCATTCGATCACGTCGCCGATGCGCATTTTTTCCCGCAGCATGATAAGCACGCCTGCCAGGAAATTCTCGAAGATGTCCTGGAAGGCAAAACCAATCGCCACGGCTCCGATACCGAGCCCAGCAAGCAGGCTGGCCGGCGTGAGATCGGGGATGACCACCACCGCCGCGATGAAGATGCCGAGGGTCCAGATTCCGAGCCTGACGAGCGTATCGATAAGGTTCTTCAGGCTGCTGCGTATCTCGGTGCGCCCAACGACGGCGTCGGAAATGCGCACGGCAAATCGCGCAACGATCCACGTCATAAGGATGATGAAGAATGCAATCGCAAGGCTGGGCAGCGCCTCTACGAAGCCTTTGCCCATGGTTTGCAACTGCGTGCGCAGCGTTGCGATATAATTCACGTCGCAGAAAACTCCCTTTGCGAGGCAACGGGAGGGTTGCACAAAGGGTTCCGAATTGCTGGCTATGGCCTTTAGAAAGGCTAGCTTCCGGCGTGCTCCTTGCGAGCGATTTCATGCAGCCAATCGGCGTGCCTCGGAGCTTTCTTAGTCTGGCTCCATTCGTCCAGCATCATGGGGGCAACACGCTTCAATTCGGCGTACTGTTCATCGGTGCCGATATCCGTGGCTAGTTCTACCCGATGACCATTCGGATCAAAGAAGTAGATCGATTTGAAAATGCCGTGGTGAGTTGGACCCAGAACCTCGATGCCCAAGCTCTCGACATGCTTTTTGGCCGCGAGCAATTCTTCTTCGCTGCCAAGTTTGAAAGCGAGATGTTGGACCCAAGCCGGGGTATTTTCGTCCCGGCCCATGTCTTTCTGATTTGGCAGTTCGAAGAAAGCTAGGATATTGCCATTACCCGCATCGAGGAAAACGTGCATGTAAGGGTCGTAATCGCCCGTGGATGGCACGTGATCCTCTGCAAAGGCCGTCGTGTAATCCATGCCGAGCACTTTGCCGTACCATTCGACCGTTTCCTTCGCATCCTTGCAGCGATAGGCCGCATGGTGGACGCCAGCGAGCTTCACGGGATGAACAGGTGCTTCGCTCATTCTGCGGGCTCCGTCTCGACTGTCTTGGCGTCCTCAACGCTGAGGGCGCCGCGCTTGATCTGGTCGCGCTCCATGCTTTCAAACAGCGCCTTGAAATTTCCTTCACCGAAACCTTCGTCACCCTTGCGCTGGATGAATTCGAAGAACACCGGACCGACCTGCGCTTCGGCAAAAATCTGCAGCAGCAGACGCGGGTGCCCGCCTTCTGTCGTACCATCGAGCAGGATCCCGCGGGCTTTCAATTCATCCACCGGCTCCCCGTGATCGGGCAGACGGTCGGGCAGCATTTCGTAATAGGTTTCGGGCGGGGCGGTCATGAAGGGAACGCCAAGGCTCTTCAGATTGTCCCAGGCCTGCACAAGATCGTCACAGATCAAGGCGATGTGCTGGATACCTTCTCCGTTGAATTCCTTGAGGAACTCTTCGATCTGACCCTTACCGCCTTCACCTTCCTCGTTGAGCGGAATGCGAATTTTGCCATCAGGCGCCGTCAATGCCTTGGATGTCAGGCCAGTATATTCACCCTTGATGTCGAAAAAGCGGATTTCGCGGAAGTTGAAGAGCGTCTCGTAATAATCCGCCCAGTACTTCATGCGTCCGTTATAAACATTGTGCGTCAAGTGATCGATCACGTTGAAGCCGGCTCCAACAGGCCACTTTTCGACACCATCGAGATATTCGAAATCGATATCGTAGATGGAGAGGCCGTCGCCTTCTGCATCTGCATAACGGTCAATCAGATAAACGATAGCACCGCCGATGCCACGGATGGCAGGGATGCGCAGCTCCATCGGACCGGTTTCCACCGCGACAGGTTCTGCCCCTTTTTCGAGAAGTTCTTCATAGGCCTTCTTCGCATCGCGAACTCTGAAACCCATGCCGCATGCCGAGGGGCCGTGCTCGCGCGCAAAAAACCACGCGGCGCTTCGCGGTTCGTAGTTGAGGATGAGGTTGATCTGACCCTGACGCCAGAGATTCACGTCCTTCGATCGGTGCGTGGCTACATGGGTAAATCCCATGGCTTTAAAGACCGGTTCGACGACGCCTTTTTCGGGAGCGCAGAATTCGACGAACTCGAATCCGTCGAGTCCGATTGGATTTTCGAAGAGATCGGTCATTTCAATCCTCTGGGATTTGCTAGGTGGTTTCAAAAGTAACTAATCACAGTCGCTCGTAAGCTGTCAAGTTTTCAACGGCCATGCATGGTGGCCAGTTCCTTTCATGCGTCAAACGGATGTCGACGATGAATTGTGCTTGCGCGAAGCGGTTAACTGTGATTCTGTCGCCTCATGCGCCGCACAAATTCCCTAGCTTCGATCCGCCGAGTCAGGACCTCGCAGCATGCCGCTCTTGCTGCGCTCCTGGTCATGGGCGGATTGGCGATTGCAGGTCCATCCGGACTGCTTGCCTGGAGTGAGAATTTGCGGCTGCTCGATCAGCGTGAGGCCCAGTTGGCAAAACTGCAGGCCGAAAGGCATGCGCTTGAGAACCGGGTCGCCTTACTTGATCCCAACGCCGCTGATCCCGATATGGTCGGCGAGCTGCTGCGTAGTCAGCTCAATGTCGTGCATCCGAACGAAGTCGTCATAAAACTGGAAGACTGAACGGAGCGAAACCATCGCTTGCCGTAAGGGTTTTCGTATGCACATGCGCTC
Source organism: Qipengyuania pacifica (assembly GCF_019711555.1). Lineage (NCBI taxonomy): Bacteria > Pseudomonadati > Pseudomonadota > Alphaproteobacteria > Sphingomonadales > Erythrobacteraceae > Qipengyuania > Qipengyuania pacifica. Next base: position 403,728 of record NZ_JAIGNQ010000003.1, read on the forward strand.
TGCCGTTGCGCGGGTCGCAAGCCTGTGCCTATAGGCGCAACTGACATCCTCCCCGGAAGAACAAGGACACAAGTCTTGGCCAAAGCCCCCCGGAGCAAGAAGCAGCCCACCAAATCGCCTGCGGAAGATCCCGACTTCGCTCTCCACTCCCTGCAAGAGGCGTTGGAAGAGAATCGCCATTACGATGCCAGCAAGGAGCAGATGCTCCATTTTTACGAGCAGATGCTGCTCATCCGTCGCTTCGAAGAGCGCGCGGGCCAGCTATATGGTCTCGGCCTGATCGGCGGTTTCTGTCACCTTTACATCGGGCAGGAAGCAGTTGCGATCGGCCTCCAGTCCGCGCTCGATGGTGACAAGGACAGTGTCATCACCGGATATCGCGACCATGGTCACATGCTCGCCTACGGCATCGATCCCAAAGTCATCATGGCCGAACTGACCGGCAGGGAAGCCGGCATCTCGAAGGGCAAGGGCGGGTCGATGCACATGTTCTCGACCGAACATAAATTTTATGGCGGTCACGGCATCGTAGGTGCCCAGGTTTCATTGGGCGGGGGCCTCGCGCTGGCTCACCAGTACAACGACGATGGCGGTTTCTGTCTTGCCTACTTCGGCGACGGTGCCGCCAACCAGGGCCAGGTATATGAAACGATGAACATGGCGGCGCTCTGGAATTTGCCGATCGTCTTTGTGGTCGAAAACAACCAGTACGCCATGGGAACCGCCGTCGGTCGCAGCTCTGCTGAAACAGAATTCCACCGCCGCGGCACCGCCTTCCGTATTCCGGGAATGGACGTGAACGGCATGGACGTTCTGGAAGTCAGGCAGGCTGCCGAGATCGCTTTCAAGCATGTTCGCGAAGGCAAGGGGCCGGTCCTGATGGAATGCAATACCTATCGCTATCGCGGGCATTCGATGTCCGATCCGGCAAAGTACCGTACGCGCGAAGAGGTCCAGGATATTCGCGATCACAAGGATCCGATCGAAGGGATCAAGAAGCTGCTACTCGAAAACGGCTCGACCGAGGAAGAATTGAAAGCGATCGACAAGGATATTCGCAAGACCGTGACCGAAGCTGCGGATTTTGCCGAGAACTCGCCAGAGCCGGAAGCGAGCGAACTCTACACCGACGTACTGGTGGAGGAGTATTGAGCCATGGCTATCGAACTGAAAATGCCCGCGCTGTCGCCCACTATGGAGGAGGGCACATTGGCCAAGTGGCTGAAGTCCGAAGGTGACGAGATCGTTGCGGGTGACATCATAGCCGAAATCGAAACCGACAAGGCTACGATGGAATTCGAGGCAGTCGATGAAGGGACCCTCGGGAAAATCCTCATCGACGAAGGTACCGAAGGCGTGAAGGTCGGGACCGTGATCGCCATGCTGGCTGGCGAGGACGAAGATGCTTCCGATATCGAGGCGCCCGCTGAAAAGGAATCGCCGGAATCAGACAAGAGCGGCGGCAAAGAGAAATCTACCGATGCCAGTGAAGCGCAGCTGATGAAGACGCCGCGCAAGGTCGACGTGAAGGATCCGGAGGTTCCCGAAGGCACCAGCTTCACATCGGTTTCCGTCCGTGAAGCTTTGCGCGATGCCATGGCCGAAGAAATGCGCAAGGACGAACGCGTCTTCGTCATGGGCGAGGAAGTGGCCCAGTATCAGGGGGCGTACAAGGTCACGCAAGGCCTGCTGGATGAATTCGGGGCCAAGCGGGTCATCGATACTCCGATTACGGAATATGGATTTGCAGGCATCGGCACCGGCGCCGCAATGGGTGGTCTGCGCCCGATCGTCGAATTCATGACCTTCAATTTCGCCATGCAGGCGATCGATCATATCGTAAATTCCGCGGCCAAGACCAACTACATGTCCGGTGGTCAGATGCGCTGTCCGGTCGTGTTTCGTGGCCCCAACGGTGCAGCAAGCCGCGTAGGCGCACAGCATAGCCAGAATTACGGAGCCTGGTACGCAAGCGTACCTGGTTTGGTAGTTATCGCACCATACGATGCTGCAGATGCCAAGGGCCTGCTCAAGGCCGCCATACGTAGTGAAGATCCCGTCGTATTCCTCGAGAACGAGCTTGTTTACGGGCGAAGCTTCGAGGTTCCCGATCTGGATGACTACGTGCTTCCGATCGGCAAGGCGCGGATCATGCGCGAGGGTTCGGACGTAACGATCGTTTCTTATTCGATCGCCGTCGGGCTTGCACTCGAGGCAGCGGAAGAGCTTTCGAATGAAGGCATCGAAGCGGAGGTCATCGATCTGCGTACCTTGCGCCCGCTCGACAAGGAAACGGTACTTACCTCGCTTGCCAAGACCAACCGACTGGTCATCGCCGAAGAAAACTGGCCGACATGTTCGATTGCCTCGGAAATTGTGGCGATCTGCATGGAAGAAGGCTTCGACCATCTCGATGCACCGGTCACCCGCGTTTGCAATGAGGACGTTCCGCTGCCCTATGCTGCGAACCTCGAGAAGCTTGCGCTGATCGACACACCGCGGATCATCGAGGCCGTCAAGAAGGTCTGTTATCGCGACTGACGGGGAGGGCGCTTTCATGGAGAGTGCCGACCTGCTCGACGAATGTCCCGAAGTGTTGCGCGTCGCTCTTTCGAGCGCGAGCGCACATCGGGACATTTGGCTAGCCGCCTTTGCCCTCGATGGCCGCGTCGGTCGGATGGTTCTTGGCGCAAGCGAGCCGATGCTCGGGCAAATGCGGCTTGCATGGTGGCGCGATCAGCTCGGCAAGCCGGTCCACGATCGGCCGCGGGGCGACCAATTGCTCGATCTGATCGGGAAGAACTGGAACCAGAACGAAGCCGCGTTAGTCGAATTGATCGAAGGGTGGGAGGCACTGCTCTCGCCGCGACCGCTGGCAGAAACGGCGATCCTGGAGTTCGTAGCCGGTAGAGTAAGCCTGTCGCTGGGCTTGGCAAATCTGGTCGGAACGATGGACCACGAGCGCGACGTACGCCGCGCCGGAACGCTATGGGCGCTGGCTGACCTTGCCATCAACGCCCGCGACGAAGCCGAACTGTCGAGAGCGGTGAAACTGGGTGCCGCAGAGGGTGCGGACGGGCTGCGGCTTTCGCGCGACATGCGGCCGCTCGCTGTCATTGCCGGACTCGCGCGGCGGTCCCTGCATTTCGGTGGACGACCGATGCTGGGTGATCGCGCCAGCCCCTTGATTGCCTTGCGGTTGAGCCTGATTGGACGCTAGGCTCGCGCAGGGTTCAAGGGGGGCATTGAATGAACCGGATCGTGTTGGGGGCCTTGATCGCACTCGCGCTCACTGGATTGGGGCTGTTCTGGTGGCAGGGCAGAGCGGAAGTGGAACGCGGAGCGCCGCCACCGCAGCCTGCAGAAGCCTCGGCCAACCTTCCGGAAATTCCGGCTTCCGACCCGGACGACATGGTGGGACCCGCGCCACCCGAGGCAACCGAGCTCACCAAGGAGCAACGCCGCTTCTTCCGGTATGACCGTAATCGCGACTGGCGCATCACGCGTACGGAAATGTTGTCCAGTCGAACGGAGGCGTTTCGCAAGCTCGACAAGGACGGCAACAATCTGCTCGATTTCGAAGAATGGGCGGTTGCTACGGTGGAGAAATTCGAATCTGCGGATGCGAATGGCGACAACGAGCTGACCCCGGCCGAGTTCGCGACCACGGCACCCAAACCGAAGAAGAAACCGCGCTGCGCCTGCTAGGCGGGAACCGCTTCCATGCCGGCGAGCCATTCCCCGAAATCAGCCTTCGCGCGATTGGTGTAGGCCTCTTTCCGCACTTTCTTTCCCACGTCGTGCAAGGGCGGGAATAGACCGAAATTGACGTTCATGGGCTGAAAGGTGGACGCTTCGGCATCGCCGGTGATGTGCGACAGGAGTGCGCCGAAAGCCGTAGTACGCGGCGGCGGCGCCCATTCGCGCCCCGCAAGCTGAGCTGCCGTCATGAGCCCGGCCATCAAACCCACTGCCGAACTTTCGACATAGCCTTCACAGCCGGTGATCTGCCCGGCGAACCGGATGTGATCGCCACCCTTCAAACGAAGTTGACGGTCTAGAACGAGGGGTGAGTTGATGAAGGTATTGCGGTGCAATCCGCCGAGACGGGCGAATTCCGCATTCTCGAGGCCGGGTATCGTCCGGAAGAGTTCGACCTGTGCACCATATTTGAGCTTGGTCTGGAAACCGACCATGTTCCACAAGGTGCCGAGCTTGTTATCCTGGCGGAGCTGCACGACGGCATATGGCCAGCGGCCTTGCGGAAACTCTTCCGATGTATCGAAGGGGTTATCGAGCCCGACCCCCTTCATCGGACCATAGCGAAGCGTTTCGACGCCGCGCGCAGCCATGACCTCGATCGGCATACAGCCGTCGAAATAAGGGGTGTCGGCTTCCCAGTCGCGAAATTCGGTCTTTTCGCCGTCCATCAAGCCTTGGTGGAAGGCGAGATATTGCTCCTTCGTCATCGGGCAATTGATATAATCGCCATCTTCGTTCGATGCTTCGGTGCGTTTGTTCCACCGGCTCTGTATCCAGCATTTGGACATGTCGATGCTGTCGTGATGGACGATAGGTGCAATCGCATCGAAGAAAGCGAGGCGGTCCTGCCCGGTTGCCCCCACGATACTTTCGGCCAGCGACTGGGCCGTCAGTGGCCCGGTAGCGACGATGGTCGCACCGGAGGTGGGAAGGGCATCGACCCGTTCGCGAATGACGGTGACATTGGGATGTTCGGCGAGGGTGCGCTGAACTTCGGCAGAAAACACATCGCGATCGACTGCCATTGCCGAACCGGCGGGCACGCGCGCGACTTCGCCTGCGCGCATGATCAGGCTGTCGAGGCGGCGCATTTCATGATGGAGCAGCCCGACCGCATTTTTCGTGTCGTCATCCGAGCGGAAGCTGTTCGAGCAGACGAGTTCGGCCAGGCCGTCGGTCTGATGGGCCGGCGTCATTTCGCCGCTGCCGCGCATTTCCGACAAGCGCACCTTGAAGCCGCGCCTGGCAAGTTGCCAGGCGGCTTCGCTTCCGGCGAGGCCGCCGCCGATTATGTGGATATCATGGGTCATCGAGCGCGCCCTAATGCTTGCCAGTGGCTTCCGGCAAGGCCTAGCGTCGCCGAATGTCGCGCCGCGCCCTTTCCGAACATCGCCCATGGCTACTCGCCAGCCTGATTGCAGGCGTCAGCTACTTCTTCGTAGCCGACGATCCCATCGGCGGAGTCTGGCTGATGCTGTGGAAAGGGGCAGGCGTCGCCTTCCTTGCGATCTATGCCGCCTTTCGAGGACGAGGGACCGATGGCCTGCTGATCGCCGCAGTCATGCTGTTCGGGGCACTGGGCGATGTCGCCCTGGAGATCAGCTATGTGGTCGGCGGCAGTCTGTTTGCCGTTGGGCACCTGATAGCCATAGCACTTTATCTTCGGAATCGCCGAGAGAGGACCAGTTCGAGCCAGCTTATGGCGGCACTTGCCCTGCTGATTCTGACGCCACTGATTGCAGCGCTGATGACGTTCCCGCTGGATAACTGGATGCTTGCGGCGGCGTATTCTGGCGTTGTCGGCGCGATGGCGGCGACAGCATGGCTGAGCCGGTTTCCGCGTTACCGGGTCGGCCTGGGTGCCGTGCTATTCGTGGTGAGCGACCTGTTTATTTTTTCCCGCGAAGCCGGTGTCTTGCCCGAATCGATAACGAGCTGGCTGATCTGGCCGCTTTATTTCGGCGGGCAGTTCCTGATCGCGACCGGGGTTGTCCAGACGTTGCGGGGCAAGAGCTTCACGCAGCGAGGTTGACGCAAACCAGCGGTGTTTTCAAAACTGCGCGTCCTCTCTGGAGAGGGGCTGGCAGTTAGAAAAGTCTAACGATATTAGCGGTGTATGATATCGAGCACGGGCGAGGCGACGCGCTGACGTGTCACTTTTCAAATATCTTTGAAAGCCGAGAGAACGGGCTTCGGTGCGATCGGTTTGGGCTGGCGACGATGTGAAAGAACCGAAGGAGCCTTAGCCCCTCCGGTTCATGTAGGAAAATCAATCCGAGCGCGAAGCGTCAGTCGCTGTCGGGCTCGCCTTCGATATTGTCGTCCGAGTGGAAGGTGGTGTGCGGCGTTGTGCGATCGAGCCCACCGCGATCGGCAATCTCGTCAGCCACAGCTTCTTCTGCGGAGTTTTCGGGTTCTTCGGTTTCGTCGATCCTTGCCGCTTTGACGATCTGTTCGCCCTTGGCGACATTGAAGATGCGCACGCCCGACGATCCGCGACCGGAGATCGAGAAGCCGGTGTGGCTGTCGAACCCGCCATCAATCAGATGACGGAACTGCAGCGGCATACGGATAAGCTTGGCCTGATCGGTGACCAGCATGAGCTGCATGCCGTGCCGTACAGGGAAGCTGGCGACGACATGGCCGTTGCGGTTCGGATTGCTGGACGGTTCGCCGATATTGGTCAGGCCCTGACCGCCGCGGCCAGTGGTCCGATATTCGTATGCCGACGAGATCTTGCCATACCCATTGGCTGTGAGCGTGAGAATGAACTCTTCCGCTTCGGCCAGTTCGGCGACCTTTTCGGCATCGAGCGTCGGTTCGTTATCGTTGTTCTTCCATTCGGCGGCCCGAAGATACTGGTCGCGAACTTCCGTATCGCGCTCCCCAGCGTCAAGAACAGCCATGGACACGACCTTCTGATCGTCCCGGAGCTTCATGCCGCGAACGCCGATACCGGTGCGACTCTTCGTTTCGCGGGCATCGCTGGCAGCGAAACGGATTGCCTTGCCGCTATCCGAAGCAAGGAAAATCTCCTGCCCTTCGCTGAGGAGGCGCACGCCGATCAGGCGGTCGCCACTGCCTTCGACAAAGCCCATCGCGTATTTGCCGTTGCTGGGCACGTTAGTGAAGGCATCCATGGAATTGCGGCGGACCATGCCCTGTTCCGTGGCGAACACGATGTTGAGCTTGGACCATTCGCCCTCATCCTCCGGCAGAGGCAGGACGTTGGTAACACGCTCATCATCGCCCAGGGGAAGGAGGTTGACCATCGGGCGTCCCTTGGTCTGCGGGCCACCTTCGGGCAGCTTCCAGACCTTCATGCGATAGACGCGGCCGGTATTGGTGAAGAACAGCACCGGATTATGCGTCGAGGTGACGAACATTTCGACGACTGCGTCTTCATCCTTCGTCGCCATGCCGCTGCGGCCCTTGCCGCCGCGTGCCTGGGCGCGGAAGGCATCGAGCGGGGTGCGCTTGATATAGCCGCCATGGGTGACCGTAACGACCATTTCTTCGCGTTCGATGAGGTCTTCGTCTTCGATACCATCCCAGGCCGGCGCGATTTCGCTGATGCGCGGCGTGGCATAGGTATTGCGGATTTCCTCGAGCTCTTCGCGCATGACGCGATAGAGCTTCACGCGGTCTGCCAGGATCGAGAGATATTCCTCGATCGCGAGGCTGAGTTCTTTAAGCTCGTCGCCGATTTCGTCGCGACCGAGAGCCGTGAGGCGGTGCAGGCGGAGTTCGAGAATCGCCTTCACCTGACGTTCGGAGAGGCGATAGGTGCCGCCCGTCTGTTCGTCGGTCGGTTCGATCGCTTCGACCAGCGCGATATATTGCGCAATGTCGCCAATCGCCCATTCCTTGGCGAGCAGTTTTGCGCGCGCAGCAGCAGGATTGGAGGAGCCCCGGATCATTGCCACGACTTCGTCGAGGTTCGAGACGGCGACCACGAGGCCGAGCAAGATATGAGCGCGCTCACGCGCCTTGTTCAGTTCGAACTTTGTCCGGCGCGTGATGACTTCTTCGCGGAAACCGATGAAGGCCTGGATGAAGTCACGCAGGGTGAGCACTTCGGGGCGGCCGCCGCGGATCGCCAGCATGTTGGCCGGGAAGCTGGCCTGTGCCGGCGTATAGCGCCAGATCTGGTTGAGCACGACCTCCGGCGAGGCATCCCGCTTGAGATCGACGACGACGCGCACACCTTCACGCGATGATTCATCGCGGATGTCGGAGACGCCTTCGATCCGTTTTTCTTTTGCGGCTTCCGCGATCTTTTCGACCAGCCCGCTCTTGCCGACCTGATAGGGAATGGAAGACAGGACGATCGACTGGCGATTGCCCTTCGTCTCGACCTCGTGGCGCGCGCGCATGAGAATCGAGCCGCGACCCACCGTATAGGCCGCGCGTGCCCCGGATTTGCCGAGGATGAGCGGTGCGGTCGGGAAATCCGGACCGGGAATGATTTCGAACAGTTCTTCCGACGTGATCGCCGGGTTGTCCATGAACGCGAAGCAGCCGTCGATCACTTCGCCAAGGTTGTGCGGCGGAATGTTGGTCGCCATGCCGACCGCGATGCCGCCTGCGCCGTTGACCAGCAGGTTAGGGAAACGGGCCGGAAGCACGGTCGGTTCGCGGCGCGACCCGTCGTAGTTGTCGGTGAAGTCGACCGTATCCTTGTCGAGATCGTCGAGCAGGGCATTGGCGACACGTGCAAGCCGCGCTTCGGTGTAACGCATGGATGCCGGCGGATCCGGGTCCATCGAGCCGAAGTTACCCTGACCATCGATCAGCGGCACGCGTAGCGACCAGTCCTGAGTCATCCGGGCGAGGGCATCGTAAATCGCGGCATCGCCATGAGGGTGATAGTTACCCATGACGTCGCCGACGATCTTGGCGCTCTTGCGGTAGGGGCGGCCTGCAACGAAGCCGCCCTCGTTGCTGGCGAAAAGGATGCGCCGGTGAACAGGTTTCAAACCGTCGCGCACATCTGGCAGGGCGCGGCTGACGATCACGCTCATCGCGTAATCGAGATAGCTGGTCTTCATTTCATCGACGATGTCGATGCGGGCGTATTCTTCACCGCCGGGGGCGGGGGTATCCAGAATTTCAATATCGTCGGACAAAACGTATTTCCGTACTGCCAAAGGCTTTATGTTCTAGGTGTGCAGAGCCTAGGGGAAAGGGTTGGGGAGCGCCACTCGCGCCGGGAACCAAAGCCCGGTTTCGAGCGCTTTTTCCACATATGGGTACTGCAAGCGAGGATGGTAACCATGAACGGTGAGCCAGACAGGCATTCAATACCCATTCAGCCCACTTTCCGTAGAAGAATTTGCAATGAGAGCCCACACGCGGCATGTGCCGCCAAGCCAAATCTGAACAGGCGCAGAGGCGCTCAGCCCCCTATCCACTCTTGGGAGTTTATCATATGATTTTCACTCGTCTTGCCCGCAAGAACAACGCGGCCTCGACCCTGGCCCTGGCAGTTTCGATCGCCGCAGGCGGCATGGTCGCAGCCAGCGCATTCGAAGCGCCGGCGTTTGCCCAGAAGGAAAAGAAGAGCCAGCCGAAATATTCGAAGGCATTCATCGAAGCGTACAAGCCGCTTGAAACGATGGCATCGGCCGAGCCGGTGGATTACGCATCGATCAAGGCGGCTGTCCCGGGCCTGGTAGCCGCGGCTGAAAACAACGACGATCGCTTCGCCGCAGGCAGCTTCATCTATGCGACGGCCGTGAAGGCAGAAGATCAGCCAACCGCGCTGCAGGGCATGGAAATGATGCTGCAGAGCGGCAACGTTCCGGCTGAAAATCTTGGCCAGTACAACTTCGTGGCCGGCCAGCTCGCTTATGCGGCGAACGATTACGCCAAGGCGCGCCCCTATTTCGAAGCGGCAGCCGAAGCAGGATATACCGAGCGTGATCCTTTGATCTTCGTGGCGGAAAGCTACTTTGCCGAAGATCAGGCCCAGCAGGGACTGAACTATCTGAGCCAGATCATTGAAAGCAAGGTCGCTGCTGGCGAGCCGGTCGATGAAGCGTGGCTGAAGCGCGGGCTTGCACAGGCTTACAACAACAATCTCAAGGAAGAGGCCAACAAGTATTCGACCTGGTATGTCAGCCAGTATCCGAGCGATCAAAGCTGGGGCGATGCGGTGGCAATTCAGTTGAACACTGGGGGCTACCAGCAGCCGGAAACGCTCGATCTGCTGCGCCTCGGTCAGCGCGCGGGGGCCCTGCGTGATGGCAATGTGTACCGCGAGTATGTCGATGCGGCAGACTATCGTCGTCTCCCTGCCGAAGTGGTAGCCGTGATTGATGAAGGCTATGCCAAGGGCTCGCTCGACAAGACCGACCCGTACATCACCGACACGCGCGAGCAGGCCGCTAGCCGTGCAGAGGCCGACCGCGCCGATGCGGACAAGCTGATCGCGGATGCGAACAAATCCGGTGCCACGCTTTCGACGGTCATGGCTGCTGGCGACACCATGCTCGGCCTGAAACGCCCGGCCGATGCGGAAGCGATGTATACCAAGGCTCTGTCCATGCCGAGTGCTGACAAGGGCATGGTTTCGACCCGCCTTGGCATCGCGCAGTTCGACCAAGGCAAGTTTGCCGAGGCTGAAACGACCTTCAAGTCGGTCAATGGCACGCGCAAGCCGATCGCCGATCTTTGGGCTGCCTATGCCAGCCAGAAGGCAAGCGGCGGAGCGTAACACTCCAATCCAACAGATTAAGAAAGGGCGCGAACTCCGGTTCGCGCCCTTTTTCGTCAGCGGAGCCGTTTCACATAGAGATGATTGTTCTCGCGCCGTTCGACCTGGAACTGGTCGATGGACTGGAAGAGGTCCGATAGCCGCTTGAACCCATAGTTGCGAACATCGAAGCTGGATCGGTTGCCGGCGATATTGCCGACCTCGCTAAGCGACGCGAAGCCGTTCTCGTCGCGTTTCGCGGCTTTCCATGCGGTCCCGAGAAGCTCGACGAGTTCATCGTCAATCCCCGATTTACCCGGAGCGGCCTCCGACTTGGGCGCATCCGGTTCGTCCGAGGCGCTTTTGATCAAAGCATCGATGTCGATGAAGCGAGTGCACGCGCTCTTGAATGCGGCGGGCGTTTTGCTGGTACTGCCGAAACCGTAGACGATCAGGCCGTCCTGCCTGAGCCGGGTGACCAGCGGGGTAAAGTCGCTGTCCGAGCTCATGATGCCGAAGCCATCGACCTTGCCCTGATAGAGAAGGTCGATCGCATCGATCGTCATGGCCATGTCGGTAGCGTTCTTGCCTGCTGTCAGATCGAACTGCTGCTGCGGGCGAATGCCGTATTTGTGGGTAATCTTGTCCCAGTTGGCGAGGTTGTTCTTGGCAAAATTGCCATAGGCTCGCTTGATATTGACCTGCCCGAGTTCCGCCATGACGGTGAGGACGGGATCGATACCCTTGGGGCTGGTGTTGTCCGCGTCGATGAGCAGGGCGATGTTCTTGAGGCCGGAATCTGACATGGCGCACACATGGCCGCCACCGGTGCCGGGCGCAAGTCAGGAGGCGGGGAGAAATTCCCCGCTTTTCTCGTCGAGCAGATGCAGCACGCCATCGGAAATTGCGAAATAGGCTCCGCGCAGTCTGAGGCTGCCGTTCGCTTCCTTTTCCTGCACGCAAGGGAAGGTCCGCAGATTGGCAAGGCTCACCTTGACGGCAGCCATTTCCATCGCGCGCTCGGCGTCGCGTCCAACGGTACCCTTTTCAGCCGCGATCGGTTCACGCACGTCGTCCAGCATGTCGATCCAGTGGGCCACGAAGCCGCCTTCGCCGAGGCGGTTGCCATGCAGATTCTGCGTCAGCGCCGCCTGACAGCCGCCGCACATGCCGTGACCCATCACGACGACTTCGCGGACCTTGAGGAACTGGACGGCAAATTCGAGCGCGGCAGAAACACCGTGCTGGCCGGGCGTCGTTTCGAACGGCGGCACCAGAGCGGCGACATTGCGCACCACGAAAATCTCGCCCGGATCGACATCGAATATCTGCGCCGGATCGACCCGGCTATCCGAACAGGCAATCACCATAACCTGGGGTGACTGGCCTTCCTTGAGCTGTTCCCACCGCTCGTGCTGACGCTTCCAGTCGCCGCTGCGGAAGCGGCCGTAGCCGTCGATCATTTCATCGAAAGTCTTCATATCGCTCCGCTGCCCCGATTTCGTGAGCGATGCAAGAGGCCTCGCGCATAGCTATGCGGGTTGCGGGAGAGGGGGAGGGAGCCTAGATGGGCGCCGATATGAACGACCTTTCTTCCGCACCCCAGCCCGAGGGCGAACGCCCCAAAATGCAGCGCAAGCCCGATTGGATTCGGGTGAAGGCTCCTGTCAGCAAGGGCTATCAGGAAACGCGCAAGCTGATGCGAGAGCTCAACTTGCATACGGTTTGCGAAGAAGCGGCCTGCCCGAATATCGGCGAATGCTGGACCAAGAAGCACGCGACGGTGATGATCCTGGGCGACACCTGCACGCGCGCCTGCCGGTTCTGCAACATCAAGACCGGCATGCCGATGCCGGTCGACCCGCTTGAACCGGAACATACCGCCACTGCGGCGGCGGCGATGGGGCTCGAGCATATCGTGATCACCAGCGTGGATCGCGACGATCTGCCGGACAGAGGCGCGGGCCAGTTCGTCAAGGTGATCAACGCGCTGCGTCGGGAGACGCCGAATACCACGATCGAAATCCTGACCCCCGATTTCAAAGGGCGCATGAAGCAGTCGATCGAGGAAATCTGCGAGGCCGGGCCAGACGTGTTCAATCACAATCTGGAAACAGTGCCGCGGCTTTATCCGACCATCCGGCCTGGAGCGCGATACTATGCTTCCCTTCGTCTGCTCGAGGAGGTGAAAGCGCATAATCCGCTGATCTTCACCAAATCAGGTATCATGCTCGGCCTCGGCGAAGCGCGTCTCGAGGTGCATCAGGTAATGGACGACATGCGCAGCGCCGATATCGATTTCATTACCATGGGCCAGTATCTCCAGCCCACGCCCAAGCATGCCAAGGTCGAGGAATTCGTCACGCCGAAGCAATTCGCCGCTTATGGCTCGATCGCCCGGGCCAAGGGCTTCCTGCAGGTGGCATCGAGCCCGCTCACGCGGTCCAGCTATCATGCCGGTGACGACTTCGCCCAAATGCGCGCGGCGCGGGAAGCGAAGCTGGCCAAGCAGAGTGCGTGATGCCCGGCATTCGCGAAAAGCGGCGACTGCCGTATAGCCAGGAGCAGATGTTCGATCTGGTTGCCGACGTCGGCAACTATGGGAAGTTCCTTCCGTGGGTAGTCGCAACGCGGGTACGCAGCGACAGCGAAACGGAAATGGTTGCGGACATGCTCGTCGGCTTCAAGGCCATTCGTGAAAAGTTCACCTCGCGCGTGCTGAAGCAGCGCCCTGATCACATCGAAGTGATTTACGTCGACGGTCCGTTGAAGGATCTGGATAACAACTGGACGTTCAGCCCGACCGAAGACGGCGGGTGCGAGATAGACTTCTGCGTCGATTTCACGTTCCGCAATGCCGTGTTCGAAGCACTGGCCGGTCAGTATTTCGACCGCGCGTTCCGTAAGATGGTGCAGGCTTTCGAAGACCGGGCGGATGAACTCTACGGACGCGAGAACGCGGCGGCCAATCTCTAGGGTAGCAGCAGATCCAGAGCGCAGAGTGTCGCTTCGCGGCGGATGCTGGCGCGAGAGATCGGTTCGAAAAGTTTAAGTTCGCCCTCGGGCTCGCTTTCCGTACCGCGTACGACTCGCGCGAACACGACCGTGCCTACCGGCTTGAGGTCGGTACCTCCATCCGGCCCGGCAACTCCGCTGATTGCGACAGCGATATCCGCGTGAGAGCGTTCGAGAGCGCCTTTTGCCATGGCCCATGCGCATGCGATCGAAACCGCGCCGAACGTTTCGATTATTTCAAGTGGGACGCCCAAGCTTTCCTGCTTGGCCTCGTTCGAATAGGTGACGAAACCGCGATCCAGCACGGCTGACGATCCCGGTATTTCAGTAAGTGCGGCTGCGACCAGCCCACCGGTGCAGCTTTCCGCCAGCACGACTTTACGGTTGGCAGCCCTGTTTTCTTCGACAACCCTGCGCGCCAGGCTTTCGATTTCTTCGGGGAGGAGCGCCGAAGACATTACCCGTCCACGTCGCATACTGCCGGCTGCCTGTTACCGGTCACATCCATCACAAACGTCAGCAGTCCGCCGAGATTTTCCGGCGGGAGGGGCGAAAGCAGCTCCATTGCCCGTTCGATCTTGCCGCAGTCAGCCGGCTTGATGGATTCGCCCAACTTCTGTGCCAGGATCGCATCGACGAAGGGACGCAGCGCTTCCGGCGGCAGGTTCTGTACCATCTCGCGCATGCCGGCATCGTCTACCTGCTCCTTTCCGCTGGTGGCAAAAACCATGACGGCGCGCATGGCGCCCGGCCAGCGCTCTGCCTGCATGGCTTCATAAGGGGCGACGAAAGCCTGGCCCTGGGTAGCGAAGAAGCCATTGGGTGAAAGTTGGGCTGAACATGATGCACGAAAGCCATTCGCAATGACCGGCACAGCGTAGATGGCAGCGTCGGTCAGATCCTGCGGAGCAATGCATTCCTGAGCCGAGGCAGCCTGAGCCTGTAGTAATGCTAGGCTGGCCACGGCCGCGGTGATCATTTTTCTGCCGGTCGCACTCTGCATGTTCTTATTCCTTGATGACTGTCGCTATTGCCTGCGCCGCTATTCCTTCGCCGCGACCCGTAAGACCGAGACGTTCCGTCGTCGTGGCCTTTACCGATACGAGCGCGATGTCAACGCCAAGCAGATCGGCAATTCGTGTTCGCATGGCGTCGCGGTGCGGGCCGATCTTCGGTGCTTCGCAGATAATCGTCAGATCGACGTTGCCGACACCATAACCGGCTTCCCGAACAAGCCTGGCCGCGTGTTCTAAAAACCGGTCACTGCTGGCGCCTTTCCACCGGGGATCGCTGGGAGGGAAATGGCTGCCGATATCGCCATTCGCCACTGCTCCGAGCAGTGCATCGACGATGGCATGCAGGGCGACATCGGCATCACTATGGCCGGAAAGCCCTTTGGAATGATCGAGGCGGATACCGCCGAGCCAGAGTTCCTCACCTTCGACGAGGCGGTGGACGTCGAAGCCCATGCCGATCCGAATGCTCGGCTGTTGAACCATGAAATCCTCCGCGAAGGTCAATTTAGCGAGACGTTCATCGCCCTGAACATGAGCCACAATGCCACCATTTGCACGCAGGACCTGCGCGTCATCACCGGCACTGTCTTCGTCCTTCCAGGCCTGATGTGCACGGAAAATTGCATCAAAGCGAAATGCCTGCGGGGTCTGTACGCGCCGAAGCTGTTCACGTGGGGCGGTGCCGCTCATCACGCCGTCGTTCTCGACTGAGAGGCTGTCGATCACCGGCAGGACGGGTATTGCACCTGAGTGATGCTCCAGCGCGGCGAGCAGGCGTTCGATCACCGGGAGGGGCAGATCCGGCCGGGCTGCATCGTGGATCAGGATACGTTCGGCGCTTTCGACGGCGGCGAGAGCCTTCTTCACGGATTGCTGACGCGTCGTGCCGCCCGTTACCAGTGCAAACCCTTCCAATCCCGCCAACGCGTCCAGCACCGCCTGTTCGCCATCCGGCGGGACAGCGATTACGAGCGGACGAGCCCCTGCATCGAGCAGCGTTTCGACAGAATGGCGCAAAACCGGTTTGCCGCGCCACATCGCGAACTGTTTGGGAAGCGGTTGACCGGCGCGAAGCCCCTTGCCGGCGGCAACGACTATCGCGGCGAACGAGGGGAGGGTGGGGGCGTCGTCCATAGGTAGCAGCGCGCTAGCGGCTTGCCGTTTTAGCTGCAACGCACTATGTGCCTGCCCAATATTTAGGCAATGATTTCCGGCATGACGATGACCCCTCTTCCTCCGGCTCCGCCGAAGCCCATTTTTGTCGGCGACGTGTCGATCGACACGCCGGTCGTGCTTGCGCCTATGACGGGCGTCACTGACTTGCCGTTCCGCAAGTTGGTGCGCCGTTATGGTTCAGGTCTCAACGTGACCGAAATGATCGCAAGTGAAGCGGCGATCCGCGAAACACGGCAAAGCGTTCAGAAGGCTGCCTGGGACGCGACCGAAGAACCTGTTTCGATGCAGCTTGTCGGGTGCGATCCTGTCAGCATGTCAGAGGCAGCCAAGCTTCAGCAGGACAACGGCGCTGCGATAATCGACATCAACTTCGGTTGTCCGGTGCGAAAGGTCGTCGGACAGTTGGCGGGCTCCGCTCTGATGCGTGAAGTGCCGCTGGCGACGAAGCTTATGGAAGCGACGGTCAAGGCGGTGGACGTCCCGGTTACGGTGAAAATGCGCATGGGTTGGGATCATGCTGATCTCAATGCCCCGGAACTCGCGCGCATTGCCCAGGATCTCGGCGTCAAAATGATCACCGTACACGGCCGCACGCGCAA
Organism: Qipengyuania pacifica; assembly: GCF_019711555.1. NCBI lineage: Bacteria > Pseudomonadati > Pseudomonadota > Alphaproteobacteria > Sphingomonadales > Erythrobacteraceae > Qipengyuania > Qipengyuania pacifica. Next base: position 419,993 of record NZ_JAIGNQ010000003.1, read on the forward strand.
TCAGATGTACAAGGGCAGCGCAGACTGGGCATTCATTCGCAAGGTCAAGGATGCGGTTTCAATTCCAGTGATTGCCAACGGCGACATCTGCACCATCGAAGATGCGGCGAAGGCGCTCGATCAATCCGGCGCGGACGGTATCATGATCGGTCGCGGGGCTTATGGGAAACCCTGGCTGCTGGGTCAGGTGATGCATTGGTGGCGCACCGGCGAAGTGCTGGAAAGCCCGAGTGTGGACGAACAGTTCGAAACGCTGATCGAACACTATCGTATGATGCTGGACCATTATGGCGAAGATGTCGGCACCAAGATCGCACGCAAGCACCTTGGCTGGTACACCAAGGGACTGCACGGTTCCGCCGAGTTCAGGAATTTCGTCAACTTCATCGACGACCCCATGAAGGTTCTCGATGAGATCGAACGGTTCTACGAACCCATGTTGCAGCGAAGGGCCGCGTGAGCACGCCCGCTGGTGCGCCTGACGCGCGCGACCAGCTAGCGTCGCTTATCTTTGCAGTGTTGTTACTCGATGAAGACGACAAGATCGTCGAAGCCAACCATGCTGCCGAAGAAATGCTCGGTCGCAGTGCTCGCAAATTGTCCGAAAAACGTTTCTGGGACGTAGTGGGAATTTCCGATCAACGCCTGAGCGATCGGTTACAGTCCAACGATGCGCAGATCGTGGCGCGTGGTGCGACCATCGCCACTGCGATCGGCGATCGCCGGGTGAATATCAGCAGTTCGCCAATGCCTGGCGAGAACGGATGGCGGGTCCTTACCCTGTCTGATGCCGGGCAGCCGGAAAATGACGAAGACGAAACCGAACGCGTCGAATTGCGTGCCCCGGCAGTGCTGGCCCATGAAATCAAGAACCCGCTTTCCGCGATCCGCGGCGCAAGCCAATTGCTGGCGCGGCGGGTTGCGGGCAAGGACAAGCCGCTGGCGCAAATGATTTCTACAGAAGTGGACCGCATTGCGCAGCTCGTCGACCGCATGCAGCAATTGGGCGCGAAGCCGGTAGAGATCACGGGGCCGTGCAATCTCCACGCTGCGATCCGCAATGCCATGGCTACGGTCAGGGCAGCGCGCACCACGGCATGCGAACTGGAAGAAGAATTCGATCCCTCTTTGCCACCCGTCGCTGCCGATCAAGGCGCGCTGGAGCAGGTTCTGATCAACCTGATCGCGAATGCCTGCGACGCGTGTGCCGGAGTGTCAGAGCCGAAAGTTCGCGTACGTACCCGGTTCGTCAGCGGGCTCGTTTTCAATACGATACGCTTCGGCAAGGCGACCAGGCTGCCGATCGAGATAACCGTGACCGACGGTGGCCCAGGGATCGATCCTGCGCTGCGCGATCATGTTTTCGAGCCTTTCGTATCGAGCAAGCCACATGGTCAGGGACTTGGACTGGCCCTGGTCCGCAAGCTTCTTCGCGACATGGGGGGGCGCATTTCGCACGAGCGGGATGAGCGCGCGGGTGAAACGCATTTCCGCATCAATCTGCCGATAGCGGCAGGGTAGGGGACCGATGAGCCACGCAGTTCTGCTGGTCGAAGACGACAAGAGCATCGCCACGGTCATTACCGAGGCGCTGCGCGAGGACGGGTTCGAGGTTACCGCCTGCGAGAGCATCGAACGGCGCGATGTGCTGCTCGGCCATGGTCGGTTCGATGTCATGCTGACAGATGTAATGCTGCAGGATGGCGATGGCCTGGCGTCGATCGACGCGGTCCGGCGCGCCGCCCCCGACATGCCCGTGATCGTTCTGTCGGCTCAGAATACGCTGGATACGGCAGTCCGCGCCAGCGACAGCGACGCGTTCGAGTATTTTCCCAAGCCGTTTGATCTCGATGAACTTATGCAGGCGGTTGCGCAGGCGGTTGCAAACCGTCCGTCGGTAGAGGGCGTCGAGGGGCCGGAAGAAAGCACGTTGCCACTGATCGGGCGCAGTCCCGCCATGCAGGGCGTGTTCCGGATGATCACCCGCGTCCTGAGGAACGATCTAACGGTCCTGATTACCGGCGAGAGTGGCACAGGCAAGGAGCTGGTGGCGGAAGCCATCCACGAGCTCGGTTCGCGCAAGACGGGGCCGTTCGTGGCGGTCAACATGGCAGCCATTCCGCACGATCTTCTTGAAAGCGAGCTCTTCGGTCACGAGCGCGGGGCCTTCACCGGAGCTGTCAGCCAACAGATCGGCAAGTTCGAGCAGGCCAATGGCGGGACGCTGTTCCTCGACGAAATCGGGGACATGCCGGCCGAAGCGCAAACGCGGCTGTTGCGCGCATTGCAATCTGGCAGGATTCGCCGGGTCGGAGGGCGGCAGGAAATCGGCGTAGATGTACGCATCGTCGCGGCGACCAATCGTGATCTGGTGCCGATGATCGGCGAAGGGCGCTTTCGCGAGGACCTCTATTATCGCCTGAACGTGGTTCCGATCCATCTCCCGCCGTTGCGGGAGCGATCGGAGGATGTCGGCGCGCTGGTTCGCCATTTCCTTGGACAGGCCGCGAGCGAGGGTCTGCCCAACCGACAAGCGAGCCTGGGAGCGATCGAAGCCCTCGAGGCACGCGAATGGCGGGGAAATGTACGCGAACTACGTAATGCGATCTTTCGCCTTGCCCTGATGGCGCGCGAGGACGTGATCGATCGTTCTGCTGTCGACGATTTATTGCCAGCGGTTCGAAAGCCCGAGGGTGAAAGCGCCAAACATGGTCTTGAAGCGGCGCTCGAAGCATGGTTCGACGAAGCTCGTCCGGTGGATGGCGGTGTGTATCATGCGGCGCTCGCTGCTTTCGAAAAGCCGCTGTTCGAGCACACACTCCAGCGGACGCAGGGAAACCAGTTACGCGCGGCACGCATGCTAGGCATAAATCGCAACACCCTGCGAAAACGCCTCTCTGAGCTTGATATTACACCAGAAAATTTCGCGCGCCGGAGTTGATGCCGCGCGAACTGGCGACAGCCGGCCACAATTTGTCGAATTTATACTTGCAAATGTGCAACACTCCCGTTGTATGCCCGCCACGATGGCGTCAGGCGTAGAAGTACCAAGGAATCAGACTCCTCGCTGGTGGCGCAGATTCATTGTGACGTCGCGCCGCAAGAATATATTCGCCTATATCGAAATCGCTGCCGCGATCGCTATTGTGGTTATCGGGGCCAGCACTTGGGCCACTTTCACCAATGCACCGCCCGACGGCGCCTTGCTGCCGTCCCGGCAGGTCGCCGGGCTTCTGATCGGCATGCTGATCCCTTCGATGGCACTGCTGGTCCTCGCGGGCCGCAGGATTGCTTTGAGGCGAGCGGCGGGAAGTACCGCGCGGCTTCACGTGCGGCTGGTATTCTTTTTCTCGATGATTGCCGCCGTTCCGACATTGATGGTCGCCGGCTTCGCCGCGTTCCTGTTCCAGTCGGGCGCCGATTTCTGGTTTTCGGACGATTCACGTGGCCTGATGGAAAACGCCAATAGGCTCGCCGACAGCTACTATGAGGAAAACCAGCTTGATCTGGCCAATGAAACGATTTCGATGGCTATGGACATGCGCTCCATTCTTGGACGCGTCGAATTGACAGATCCGAATTTCGCCTTGGTTTATCAGTACCAGGCGGAACCTCGCGATGTGATGGAAAGCGCAATTCTGCAGGCGATGCCCGACAGGTCGATGCGCACAGCGGTTGTCTACGGACTAAATGAGGACAGCGACCCTCGAGCGTTTGCGCAGCAATCGTTCGCACGACTGAATGCTGGAGAACAGGTTGCGGTCCGGGGAAGTCCTCAACGGATCGAAGCAGTTGCACCGATCGATCGCGACACGGGTATCTATCTCTATACAGCGCGCAATGCCGAAGCCGGGACCTTTCGCAGTTGGCAGACCGCTCGCTCGATTTCCAGCAAGTACAACGAACTGACGAAACGGGCCCGGGCCCTTCAACTGCGCTTTAATCTGGCGCTGTTTTTCGTGTCCCTTGCTCTGGTGGGCCTCGCCGTCTGGTTCGCGCTTCGCTTTGCCGACCGACAGGTCGAGCCGCTTACCGATCTGGTGGCGGCCGCGCGCAAGGTCGGGGCGGGTAATTTCGCGCTTCGCGTCGAAGGACGGACGGGCGCCGATGAGATCGGGTTGCTGAACCGCGCCTTCAACCGGATGACCGCTCAGTTGGAAAAGCAGACCGATGCGCTGCTCTCTGCAAATACCGAGCTGGAAGAGCGGCGTAGCTTCATTGAAGCGGTTCTTGAATCTGTGAGTGCGGGCGTGATTTCAGTCGATACCGACCTGAATGTGCTCCTGATGAACGCACCGGCGCAGGCTATGCTGGAAAACGATGCCTCACCGCAGGAGTTGCCCAGCACGCTCGATGATCTTGCACCGCAGATTGGCGCAATGGTCAGGGCCGGCCTGACCAGAGGCGTCGTGTCGCATAACCGCAGGGGCGAATTGCTGACGCTGGCGGTCAAGATCGGTCGCGAAAGTGACGGACATGTCATTACGTTTGAAGACATTACCCGGCAGCTTCTCGATCAACGGCAGGCCGCATGGTCCGATGTTGCCCGCAGGATTGCTCACGAAATCAAGAACCCGCTGACCCCCATTCAGCTCGCGACGGAGCGATTGAAGCGCAGATACCGCAAACAGATCGCACAAGATGGCGAGTTGTTCGATGAATTGACCAGCACGATCGTTCGGCAGGTGGGTGATCTCCGGAAGATGGTGGATGAATTCTCCAGCTTTGCGCGACTGCCCAAACCAAGTTTCCGCCCTGAGGACATGCTCGATCTGGTCAGGCAGTCGCTGTTCCTCCAGGAAGTCGCGCACCCCGATGTCGATTACCGGTTGGAAGCGCCACATGATGGCCCGATACGCATGCAATGCGACAGGCACCAATTGGGCCAGGCGCTGACCAATACGCTCAAGAATGCTTACGAAGCGATTGAAACCAAACTCCAGTCGTCCGACGTCGATTACCGCGGCAAGATCCTGATCGCGGTCGAGCCGGGCGAGGATTCGGTAATCGTCTCGGTGCAGGATAACGGAATTGGGTTGCCGCAGGACCGGGTCAACATTCTCGAACCTTATGTGACCACGCGCGAAAAAGGCACCGGTCTGGGTTTGGCGATCGTCAACAAGATCGTCGAGGAACACGGCGGTGAAATGACGTTCACCTCGGTTGAAACCGGCGGCACGCGCGTAACAATGCGATTTGCACGCGATCCGCTCGCCAAGAATGGCGACGGGCAGCACACAGGATAGATGAAGGATAAGGCCGTATGGCGTTAGACATTCTGATCGTCGATGACGAACGCGACATCCGCGAACTGGTCGCGGGGGTCCTGAGTGATGAGGGCTACGAGTGCCGCACCGCGGCCGATAGTACTTCTGCGCTTGAAGCGGTCGACACAAAGCGACCCAGCCTGGTGCTGCTGGACGTATGGCTACACGGTAGCCAGATGGATGGGCTCGAGGTTCTCGATGCCATCAAGGTACGTGAACCCGATTTGCCCGTCATCATTTTCTCCGGTCACGGCAATATCGACACGGCCGTCAGTGCCGTCAGTCGCGGCGCCGTCGACTTCATCGAGAAGCCATTCGAAGCGGAACGTCTGCTTTACCTGGTCGAGCGAGCAACGGAGACGGAAAGGCTTCGCCGCGAGAATACGCGGTTGCGCGAGAACGAGTCGCAGATCGACGAGTTCACGGGCAATTCGGCAGTCATAAATGCTGTGCGGGCAACGCTGAAGCGCGTCGCAAGCACCGGCAGTCGTGTTCTGGTGACCGGACCCGCAGGGGCCGGCAAAGAAGTGGCTGCGCGTCTGCTCCACAGCTGGAGCCCGCGGGCGGACAAGGCCTTTGTCATCGTCAATTCCGCGCGCATCACCCCCGAACGGTTTGAAGAGGAACTGTTCGGGGAAGAGGCAGATGGCAAGCTGGTGCGGCCAGGCCTGCTGGAGACTGCCGACGGAGGCACGCTCTATCTGGATGAAGTCGCGGACATGCCGCTTTCCACACAGGCGCGCATTCTACGTGTTCTGACAGAACAGAGTTTCGTGCGGGTCGGGGGGACTCGACAAATCGGTGTAGACGTCCGCGTCGTCTCATCGACGTCGCGCGACCTCGCAAACGAAATGGAAGAGAAGCGGTTTCGCGAAGACCTCTTCTATCGTTTGAACGTGGTGCCGGTGGAAGTCCCATCTCTGGCCGAGCGCCGGGACGACATCCCGTCGTTGGCCGATGGGTTTTTCGCGCGTTATGCAACCGAACAGGGATTGCGCCCGCCGACAATCAGCGAAGAAGCCATGGCGGCTCTGCAAGCATACGACTGGCCGGGCAATGTGCGCCAATTACGCAATGTCGTCGAGCGGACGATCATCCTGACACCGCGAGAAAACCTGGAGCAGATCGAGGTCGATATGCTTCCCGAAGAAGTACTTGGCGGGAAAATCGGCGCTAACGGCGGTGTCGGAGCAATGATGGGTGCCCCGTTACGCGAGGCGCGCGAGAACTTCGAGAGAGAATATCTTACCGTCCAGATTCGCAGATTTTCAGGCAATATCTCTAAGACGGCGACTTTCATCGGGATGGAGCGATCGGCTCTGCACCGGAAACTGAAGCTGCTTGGTATGGTCGAGCGCAAGGGATCCGATCGTAAGAGTTGAACAGGATCGCAAAGTTGCGCGATTTTATTCGAAACTAGGATTGCGTTGCGTTGTTATGAGTATTCAACCACATTAGGTTTGTTCGCGAAGAACTTGCGGACACCCCGGGCGTGGTGGGCGCCCAGATTGCGGTTCTAAGACGGGCCGCCAAAAAACGGGAAAGAATATGTCCGGCGAACGAACACTCTCTGCGCGGCCACGACCCAAGCCGCCTCAGCCCGAACACCGGGCGCGTCCGCAAAACCTGCAGGACGCCTTTTTGAACCTCTTGCGAAAGAACAAGTCTCCCGTGACCATGTTTCTGGTCAAGGGAGTCAAGCTTCAGGGCATCGTCACGTGGTTCGATAATTTCTCCATCCTGCTTCGTCGGGATGGGCAGTCGCAACTGGTCTACAAGCATGCGATCAGCACGATCATGCCAGCACAGCCGGTTGATACGGAACAGTTCGGCAGCCAGAGTTCTGGCGCGAAGCAGCGTCTGCTTCAGGATGTTTTCCTGAGCCGGGTCAGCCAAGCCGAAGCGCAGGTAACAATGTTCTTGGTCAATGGGGTGATGCTGCAGGGCAGGATTGCCGCCTACGATCTGTTCTGCATGCTGTTAGAACGCGACGGGTATGTTCAACTCGCGTATAAGCATGCCGTGTCGACGATCCAGCCGGCTACGGCGGTCGATCTGACGGAAGAATGGGAAGAGGACGACTCCTGAGTTTCGACGATGATCTGATGGGAGAGGTATCCCGCGGGGCGCGGGCACTCGTGGTGTGCCCGGACATCCGTGGGATGGCCTACGATCTGGATGCCCAATCCCGGCTGGCCGAAGCTGAAGGCCTTGCGCTTGCCATCGGGATTACGATCGCGGAAAGTTTCGTGCTGCCTGTAAGGGAGGTGCGACCCAATCTGTTGTTCGGGGCCGGGCAGGTCGACAACATCGCCATTGCTTGCGAACAGAACGAAGCCGAACTTGTGGTGGTTGACGGGGCGCTAACCCCGATCCAGCAGCGTAACCTCGAAGACAAGCTTTCCCGCAAGGTAATCGATCGAACCGGCCTCATCCTCGAAATATTCGGGGAGCGTGCTGCGACCGCCGAAGGGCGTTTGCAGGTAGAGCTGGCGCATCTGGACTATCAGCAGAGCCGGCTCGTACGTAGCTGGACTCACCTCGAACGCCAGCGCGGTGGCTTCGGTTTTCTCGGCGGTCCGGGCGAGACGCAGATCGAAGCCGACCGGCGAATGATCCGCCAGCGTATGGGCCGCTTGCGCAAGGAACTCGAGCAGGTTCGCAAGACCCGCGGCTTGCATCGCGAAAGGCGCGAACGGGCTCCTTGGCCAGTGGTCGCCCTTGTCGGATACACAAACGCCGGCAAATCGACGCTGTTCAACCACCTCACCGGCGCCACAGTCATGGCGGAAGATCTGCTATTCGCGACACTCGATCCGACAATGCGGGCAATAGCCTTGCCAGGCGTCGAAAAGGCAATCCTGTCGGATACAGTGGGCTTCATCTCCGATCTGCCGACACAGTTGGTCGCCGCTTTCCGCGCCACGCTGGAGGAAGTGACGTCGGCCGACGTCATCTGCCATGTGCGGGATATTTCAAACCCTTCGACGGCCGCACAGAAAGCGCAGGTCCTGGATGTATTGCGCGATCTTGGCGTTATCGATGGGGAAGGAGATACGTCGATCCCGATCCTGGAGGTCTGGAACAAATGGGACCTGCTGAACGACGACGACGCGGAAGAACTGGGCGAGCAGGTCGAAGCTGACGACGACATTGTCGCCATGTCTGCGTTGACTGGAGACGGTGTCGATACTTTGCTCGATCGTCTCGGAAGCATGTTGACCCGCAACGCTACTCTTCGAAGCTTCGAGGTGCCCGCCAGCGATGGCCGCCGCATTGCCTGGCTGCATGCGCATGGCGAAGTGCTTGAAGATGTCGAAGCGGAAACCGATGGTTCCAACCGCCTCATCACTGTTCGGCTCAATCCCAAGGAAATGGGCCAGTACGAGGCGCTCGATTAACCGATCTGTGCTTTTGCACGTTGCCAGTAAAGCTCCTGCGTATCGAGATCGAGTTCGGCGAAATCCTTGCCGTCGCTTCGAGCCAGTTCTTCCATCTTCTTGAACCGACGTTCGAACTTGCCGTTCGATGCACGTAGAGCCTGTTCCGGATCGACCCCGTATCGGCGCACGATGTTGACCGCTACGAACAGCACATCGCCGGCTTCCATAAGCCTGTCCCGTTCGGTTTCGGCAAGCGCCAGTTCGCCCAATTCTTCATGAAGTTTCTGGATCGGACCCTCGATATCGGGCCATTCGAACCCGATACGTGCAGCCCGCTTCTGAAGCTTGTCCGAGCGGAGTAGCGCGGGCAGGGCAAGCGCTACGCCGTCCACCGCGCTGGTCGATCCGGCAGCAGCGCGTTCCGCCGCCTTGATCTCTTCCCAGCGGCTGTCTTCCATGATCCCGCCTTCGTCGCCAAAGATGTGGGGATGACGTGCCTCCATCTTGTCGGAGATGTCACGCGCGACGTCTTCATAAGAAAAGTCGCCCGATTCCTCGGCCATTCGCGCGTGGAAGACGACTTGAAACAGCAGATCGCCAAGTTCGCCACGCAGCTCGTCCATGTCGGCCCGCTCGATGGCGTCGGCGACCTCGTAAGCCTCTTCGATGGTATAAGGCGCTATCGTCGAGAAGGTCTGCGCTCTATCCCACTCACAGCCGGCCTTCGGGTCGCGCAGTCGCGCCATGATCCTCAATAGTCGGTCGGTCTGATGGGACATGGGCCAATCCAAAGGCTAGGGTTTTGGGCTGATCGATCCTGCGGACCGGACCCGCGGATTTACGCGTCGATCATCTCGCGATCGAATTCGCCGGCATTGTTCTGGATGAAATTGAACCGGTGTTCGGGGTTGCGTCCCATCAACTGATCGACGAGTTCCTTCACCACTGCACGCTGTTCGAATTCGACGGGCAGGGTAATGCGGATCAGGCTCCGGCTTTCAGGGTTCATGGTCGTTTCGCGCAGCTGGGCCGGATTCATCTCGCCTAGACCCTTGAAGCGACCGACTTCGACTTTCTTGCCCTTGAAAACCGTTTCTTCCAATTCCTTGCGATGCGCGTCGTCGCGTGCATACCGACTCTCCTTACCGGCTGTCAGGCGATAAAGCGGAGGCTGCGCAAGGTAGAGGTGCCCATTGCGCACGACATCGGGCATTTCCTGGAAAAAGAACGTCATGAGCAACGTGGCGATGTGTGCGCCGTCGACGTCGGCATCGGTCATGATGATGATGCGATCGTACCGTAGTTGTTCGGGATCGCAATCCTTGCGTGTGCCGCACCCCATGGCGAGTGAGAGATCGGCGATTTCGCTGTTGGCACGGATTTTGTCGGCGGTGGCGGATGCGACGTTCAGAATTTTACCGCGGATCGGGAGGATTGCCTGAGTCTTGCGATTGCGCGCCTGCTTGGCGCTGCCGCCTGCGCTGTCGCCTTCAACGATGAAAAGTTCGGTCTCACCATCGCCTTCGCCCGAACAGTCGGTGAGCTTGCCCGGCAGGCGCAGCTTCTTGGCATTGGTTGCGGTCTTGCGCTTGATCTCGCGCTCCTGCTTGCGACGCAGGCGCTCGTCCATTCGCTCCATGACCTGCCCGAGTAGGGCTTTGCCCCGATCCATATTGTCGGAGAGGAAATGGTCGAAATGATCGCGAACGGCGTTTTCCACCAGTCGCGCAGCCTCTGGCGAAGTAAGCCGGTCCTTGGTCTGGCTCTGGAACTGGGGGTCGCGAATGAAGACACTGAGCATGACCTCGGCGCCAGTCATTACGTCGTCGGCAGTAAGGTCCTTGGCCTTTTTCGCTCCTGTCAGTTCGCCGAAGCCACGCAGTCCCTTGATGAGCGCCGCGCGGAGCCCCTGTTCATGCGTTCCGCCATCGGGGGTGGGCACGGTGTTGCAGTACCAGCTTGTCGATCCGTCCGAATAGAGCGGCCATGCGATGGCCCATTCGACACGGCCAGCCTCGTCGGGGAAATCCTGATTGCCCGCGAAAGGCTGCGTAGTAACGCATTCACGTCCGCCGAGCTGTTCGGCAAGATGATCGGCCAGACCGCCGGGAAACTTGAACACGGCTTCTGCCGGCACGTCTTCGCTGGCCAGACTTTCGGCGCATTTCCAGCGGATTTCGACGCCTGCAAAGAGATAGGCCTTTGAACGGGCGAGCTTGAACAGGCGCTTGGGACTGAACTGGCGGTCGCCGAATATTTCGATATCGGGGACGAAGCTGACCGTCGTCCCACGCCGATTGGGGGTGGGGCCGAGTTCTTCCAGCGCGCCCAAGGTCTGCCCCTTGGAAAAGCTCTGCGCGTAAAGCTGCTTGTCACGCGCGACCTCGACCCGCGTATCGCTGGACAGGGCGTTCACGACCGAAACGCCGACGCCGTGCAGGCCGCCGCTGGTGGCGTAGGCCTTGCCAGAGAATTTGCCTCCGGAGTGCAGCGTGGAGAGGATGACCTCGAGCGTGGATTTGCCCGGGAATTTGGGGTGTTCGCCCACCGGCATACCGCGTCCGTTGTCCGAGACGGTTACGCGATTGCCTTCGTCGAGCCGCACCTCGATCCGCGTGGCATGCCCGGCTACTGCCTCGTCCATCGAATTGTCGAGTACTTCGGCGACAAGATGGTGCAGCGCGCGGTCGTCGGTCCCGCCGATATACATGCCGGGCCTGCGGCGAACGGGTTCGAGGCCTTCCAGAACCTCGATCGAGGAAGCGTCGTAATCGCCGCTGGAAGTGGGCGTGTTTTCGAACAGATCGTCGGACATGGCTGCTGCTATATCGCGCCGATCTGTCCGCCTACAAGCGCCCCGGCCAGGTTATCCGCTCTGCTTAGAACCGGGCAGGCGCGTTATCGACCACGACGACCGACCCATTGCGTACTTCGCGTACTTCAAAAGCACGTTCGACCATTCCGTTGCGACCGAAGCGGAACGCCCCATCCAGCCCCAGAAAACCGTCCGACGCGAGCAACTCGCTTTCGGGAAAATCCCGTCCGACACGCCAGTCGCGCGCAACCCGCAAGGTCAGTAGCACGGCGTCGTATCCAAGGGTCGCGATGCGATAGGGCTGGCTGCCGAAGCGCGCCTCGTAACTGTCCACAAACCGTTTGTAACGCGCGTCCGATATGGCCGAGAACCATGCGCCGCCCAATGCCGAGGCCCGAGTGACCGCGCTTTCTCCGCTCCACAATTCGGTGCCGAGAAGGCGGGTCTTGTCGCCGCCACCGGAAGGATTGAGCACACCAGCCGCCTGTGCCGCGAGACGCGCGCCATCTGCGATCAGGACCGCATCATAGCCCCCATGCGATTTGAGGCGCTGGGCCGCGCTGACGATGGAGGTATTGCCGCGGGCATACCGTTCGGTCCACACCACTTCTCCGCCAAAGGCGGACACGGCCTGGCGCATGGCATTTTCTGCTCGGGCGCCATATTCACCATCGGGCGCGATAACGGCAAACCTCTGCGCACCCTTGCTGCGCGCGTACTGGATGGTACGCATGATCGACTGGTCGGGAATCTGGCCCATGATGAACACGTCGGGGCCCGCAGCGCTGATATCGTTGGAAAAAGATATGACCGGCACGTCAGCCGCGCGGGCAGAGGCAACGACCGACCGGATGTTCGAACCGAGTAGTGGGCCGAGGATGAGCTTGTTGCCTTCCGCAATAGCCTGCTGCGCAGCGGCCTCCGGGCCTTTCGCTGTATCATAGGTCGTGATGCGAAGATTGTCGGCGTTCGTGTCGAGCAGCGCCATGGTGGTTGCATTGGCAATCGACTGGCCGACCGGGCCGTTCTGGCCGGTCATTGGCACGAGCAATGCGATGCGGTGCCGCGTTTCATCGCTTGGCAGGCTTTCGGTCGGTTCCGGTGCGGGCGTCTGGGCCACGGGGCCGGGGCGTTCTGCACCCTTTGGAATCACCGCGCAGGCGCCCAGCAATGCTGCCAGCCCCACGGTAACCATTGCCCGACGGTCGATAGTCCAGCGCTTCATCTTGCCGCATCCCTCATTCTTGGTTCATGGGTGAACGGTGTCCGATGCAACTTCACCCGAAAACCGATCCCTTACACCGGGGCTCTATATCGTCTCCACCCCGATCGGCAATCTCGGCGATATTACGCTGAGAGCGGTCGAAGTGTTGCGACAATGCGACGGCGTCGCGTGCGAGGATACCCGCGTAACGGGCAAGCTGCTAAAACATCTGGGTATTTCGAAACCGATGTGGCGCTATGACGATCATAGCGAACATCGCGACCGAACGCGCCTGGTCGAATCCATGCGATCGAAAGCGGTCGCACTGGTCAGCGATGCAGGCACGCCGATGGTATCGGATCCGGGCTATCGCCTCGTCAACGACTGCCGGGCCGAGGGCATTCCGGTGACCGCCCTTCCCGGGGCTTGCGCTGCTATTAGTGGCCTAGCCCTGTCCGGATTGCCGAACGACCGGTTCCTGTTCGCCGGTTTCCTGCCGAGTAAGGAAAAGGCGAGGCGAGAGATCTTGGATGAGCTTGCGGCAGTAGACGCCACACTGGTATTCTACGAAACCGCGCCGCGACTGACGAAATCTCTAGCGGCGATCGAAGCGGCATTGCCTGATCGTGAAGTTGCCGTGGCGCGCGAAATCACAAAGCTTCACGAGGAACTGCGCCGCGGGCTGCCATCCGGTCTGCTGGCATATTATGATGCCAACCCGCCCAAAGGCGAAATCGTGTTGTTGGTCGGGCCCCCACCGGAAAGCATTGCCAGCGAAGAAGATGCCGATGCTATGCTTCGGAATGCGTTGAGGACGATGAAAGCCTCGCAGGCCGCGGCTCAGGTGGCCAAAGCAACCGGGATGGATCGCAAGACGTTATATGCCCGCGCGATGGAACTCCGCTCGGCATGAAGCGCCAATCGGCGGAGAAGAATGGCCGCGACGGTGAAGCGCGTGCAGCCTTCTGGCTTCGGGCGAAAGGATGGCAGATCCTCGACCAGCGGGTCAAAACGCCCGTCGGCGAGATCGATCTGGTCGCCAAGCGCGGCTCGATCATCGCCTTCGTGGAGGTGAAATGGCGAAAACGGGGCGTCGACCTCGATCATGCGATCGACGAATATCGTCTTTCCCGCGTCGCCGCAGCGGTCGAAGCGGCGGCGCATCGTTATGCTGTGAATGGTGAAGACATCCGGATCGACGTAATCCTCCTTGCGCCCGGTAGCTTCCCTCGCCACATCGCCAATGCCTGGCAGCCCTGATCGCTGAATGGGCGCCAGATGATCGGAGAATAAAATGTCGCTACGCGTCGCCGTCCAGATGGACCCGCTCGAGAACATCAACATTGCGGGCGACAGTTCCTTCGCCCTGATGCTGTCGGCGCAGGCGCGAGGGCACGAACTCTGGCATTATGATGTGACCAGCCTTGCCTACGAAAGCGATGGGACACCCCATGGCCGGATTACTGCGCATGCCGCGCCGGTAACAGTGCAGCGCGATGCAGGAAATCATTTCAGCGCGGGAGAGCGCCGACGCATCGACCTGGCGCAAGACATCGACGTAATCCTGATGCGCCAGGATCCGCCCTTTCATCTCGGCTATATCAGTGCGGCGCTGCTGCTCGATCGCCTGAAGGGAAAGACGCTCGTTGCCAACGACCCGCGAGAAGTCGTGAACGCCCCCGAGAAGATGTTCGTGCTGGACTATGCGCAATATATGCCGCCGACGCTCGTCGCACGCCACGTGGATGATCTGCGAGCATTCCAGAAAAAACACGGATCGGTCGTGGTGAAGCCTCTTCACGGCAACGGTGGCAAGGCGATCTTCAGGATCGACGAGTCCGGTACGAATCTTTCGGCCTTGTCCGAGGTGTTCGATCAAACCTGGCCGGAACCGCACATGGTGCAGCCTTTCCTTCCTGAAGTGAGTGAAGGCGACAAACGCATCGTACTGGTCGATGGCGAGTTTGCCGGCGCAATTAACCGCTTCCCAGGCGAAGGCGAGTTTCGTTCCAATCTTGCTCAGGGCGGTCATGCCGAAGCGACGGAGCTGACTGCGCGGGAAGAGGAAATCTGCGCGGCGATGGGGCCTGAACTCAAGCGGCGCGGGCTCGTCTTCGTTGGCATTGATGTGATCGGAGGCAAGTGGCTGACGGAGATAAATGTCACCTCGCCTACGGGAATCGTTGCGATCGACAGATTCAACGGCACGGATACGGCCGGGCTCATATGGGATGCGATCGAACGCCGTCATGCCGCAATGTAGGACCATCCGACAGAGTTGATCGTTAGCGGTCCATGCACGAACTTATCATCCGCGCGATAGAGCAGGGCGGCCTCGTCGGCATCTTCCTTCTCATGGCGCTGGAGAACATTTTCCCGCCGATCCCTTCCGAAGTCATCATGGGGCTTGGCGGGGTGGCGGTGTCCCGCGGCACGATGGATTTCTGGCCATTGATGATCTCCGGGACGGTCGGATCGACTCTCGGGAATTATGCCTGGTATTGGCTGGGAGACCATTGGGGCAAAACGAGGCTCGAACCCTTTGTCGAGAGATGGGGGCGCTGGCTGACCATGGAATGGGAAGATGTCGAAAAGGCACGCGGGTTTTTTCGGCGGCATGGGCCATGGGTGGTGTTCGTGTTCCGGTTTACGCCGATCTTCCGTACCATGATTTCGCTTCCGGCAGGCTTGGCTCACATGGGCGTCTGGCGGTTTCTTGCCTTTACCTTTGCGGGGGCGTTCATCTGGAACCTTCTCCTGGTCGAAGGCGGGCGAAGGCTCGCCGACTGGCTGGAAGAATCGCAGCACATACTTGGCTGGATCATCCTCGGATTCATCGGCCTTGCGCTGGTCGGATATCTGTGGCGGGTGGTTACGTGGAAACCGCGCGACAAGCGCTAGCTGCCTTCGCGCGGGTGGGCCTTGCGATAGATATCCAGCAGGCTAGCGGCGTCGACCTTGGTATAAATCTGCGTGGAGCCGAGGCTGGCATGGCCAAGCAATTCCTGCAGGCTGCGTAGATCTGCGCCTGCGCCCAGAAGATGGGTCGCGAAGCTGTGGCGCAGTGCGTGGGGTGTTGCCGTGTCTGGCAGCCCCAGTGCCTTTCGGGCCCGAGCGGTCGCCTTCTGCACGACACCTTGGGTCAATGGCCCGCCCTTGGCCCCCCGGAAGAGGGGCTCATTTCTGCTCAGCGTCCAAGGACATTGAGCGACGTAATCAGCCACCGCTTCCCGCACGACGAGCAGGATAGGTACAACGCGCTGTTTGCCGCCCTTGCCGGTGACGGTCAGTCGTTCACCCAGGGGGATCGCATCCCCTGAAACAGAGAGTGCCTCGGCTATACGCATGCCCGCGCCATAAAGCAGGAGGAGAACCGCACGGTCCCGCGCGCCAATCCAGTCTTCGCCTGCGATAGCCTCCACGGTATCGGCAAGCCCTATCGCATCGTCAGGCGTGACGGGGCGGGGCAAACCCTTGCGGATTTTGGGACCTCGCATTCGGGGAGGGTCGGAAAGTTCATGGCCTGCCTGTGCCCGGGCGAAAGCGATAAACCCCTTGAGCGCGGACAACTCACGCGCCGCAGAAGCATTCGATAATCCGTCCGAACGCCGCGAGGCGAGATGGGACCGCAGTTGTGCAGCCGTGATATCGGCCACCTGGTCCCAAGAATTGAGGTTGAGCCGAGCGAGAAGGGTTGATGCGGCCTTGTCGTAAGCCCGAACCGTATGCGGCGAACGCCTGAGCCCCAAAGCGAGGTGATCGTGCCAAGGACTCAGCAGCTCAGCCCGGCTCATGATGCCACCAGATCTGCCTGAACCAATTCGCCCAGCAGCGCATCCAGCAATGGCATGCCTTGCGGAGTGACGCCGATCTTTTCCTCCCTCGACCACACGAGGCCGAGATTCCGATAAAGGGCCATCTTGCTGACATCGATCAGACTAGAGGTCGTAACATCGAACCGGCCACCGATCGCAGCGAGGTCGATCCCTTCGTCAAGTCGAAGGCCCATCAGGAGTGCTTCGGAAGCCTGTTCGCGCCGATCGAGCATGCGTGCTTCGGCAATTCCGTGCGAGTGATCCGCGACTGCCGAAAGATAGTTTTCCGGTTTCTTATGCCTAACTGTTGCCTCATTTCGACGCCGCCCATGGGCGCCGGGTCCGATGCCGATATAATCCTGATACCGCCAGTATGTGAGGTTGTGCCTGCTTTCCTGTCCGGGGCGGGCATGGTTGCTGACCTCATATGCCGGTAGCCCCGCTGCGTCTGTCATGCTGCGCGTGAGAGCGAAGAGATCTGCGGCATTGTCGTCGTCCAGCGGGTCGAAAATGCCGCGACGGACATCGGTCGCGAACCGGGTCGTCGGTTCGATAGTGAGCTGGTAAAGCGACATGTGATCGGTGCCCAGCGCGAGAGCTTCGGCCAGTTCCATGCTCCAGTCATTTTCCGATTGCTCCGGGCGTGCGTAGATAAGATCGATCGACACGCGCGAGAAATGGCTTTGCGCCACCTCGACAGCTTTTACCGCTTCGTCCGCGCCGTGAAGGCGGCCGAGGAAGCGCAGTACGTCGTCGCGCAGGCTCTGCACACCGAGCGAAACCCGATTAACCCCGGCAAGGGCAAGCTCGGCGAATTTGGCAGCTTCTACCGAACTGGGATTGGCTTCCAGCGTGATTTCGATTCCGGGTTCGAAACCCCAGAGGCGTTCGGCCTCGCCTAGAAGGGTCGAGACCAACGCTGGGGGCATCAGGGAAGGGGTTCCACCACCGAAAAAGATGCTCGTCAGCGGTTCATCGGAGCAGACTTCGCCGTGCTCATGACGCATGTCTGCAAGCAGGGCCGTTTCCCACAACGTGACATCCGTGGTCTGCCGTACATGACTGTTGAAATCGCAATAGGGGCATTTCGCAAGGCAGAACGGCCAATGAATGTATAATGCGCGGGCCAATATCTTCAGCTTATCTTAACTGTGGATGCGGAATCTGCCCGCCATGGACGGGTCAAGAAGATGGACTGCGCCTATCGTCGGCGCTTTAGCGGTGCTTTGTGCCACGGGGACTGCCGTGGCTGCAAGCGGATCGTCTAACTCGAGCTATGCGATGCCTGGGGAGCGAACGGCGCCATCAGGTTCCAGGGTCCAGGTCGCGGCACGCATTCTCGGCATGCACAATGCAGAACGAAACCGCCTCAGTCTCGAGCCGCTGAAATGGAATGTCCATCTCGAACGCGAAGCAGAACAATGGGCGCGCGTCCTCTCCGAAAAAGGCGTTTTACAACACGCCGATCGCTCCACACGCAACGGTACGGGTGAGAACCTTTGGATGGGAACAGCCGGCAATTGGCCGATCGAAACCATGGTGGGCATGTTTCTCGACGAGAAGAAACACTACCGGCATGACAGTTTTCCAAACATCTCGCGCACCGGGAGTTGGAGCGATGTAGGCCATTACACTCAGATAGTGTGGCGTGACACGAAAGAGGTTGGTTGCGCGGTGGTTACGGCGCGCGGCAATGATGTGCTTGTCTGCCGGTACTGGCCGGCCGGGAATGTCTGGGGTCGAAAAGCCTACTGAGATTCAGCCGAACTGCTCGGCGACCAGCTTCGCAAAGGCATCCGCGCGGTGGCTGATGGCGTGCTTATCTGAAGGATCGAGTTCAGCGAAAGTCTGTTCGCGTCCCTCGGGTACGAAAACCGGATCGTATCCGAATCCCAGAGCGCCCCGCGGAGGCCAGGTGAGCGTGCCCTTTGCGGTCCCTTCGTATATGGCGTGTTCCCCATCGGGCCACGCCAGAGCGAGCACGCAATGAAAGGCGCTGGAACGATCGACATTCGCCCCTTTCTGCTGAAGCATGCCTTCCACCTTGCCCATGGCCATGAACCAATCACGACCGGGATCGCCTTCGAACCACTGCCGTTCCGCCCAATCCGCGGTATAGACGCCGGGTCGCCCGTCGAGTGCGTCAACCGACAGGCCGCTATCGTCTGCCAGAGCCACCAGACCCGAAGCCTCCGCTGCCGCCCGCGCTTTCAGAAGCGCATTTTGGACGAACGTGGTGCCCGCTTCTGCAGGTTCGGGCAGCCCGAGGGAGCCCGCCGAGATGCATTTGACACCATACGGTTCGAGCAGCGCGGAAATCTCTTTGAGCTTTCCCGCATTATGCGTGGCAATCACCAGCGTGCTCGAACCGATGCGGCGTGTCATTTGCGCGTTGCCTCTTCCTGAGCCTTGAAGATCTGCGCGCAGCCGATCTGGGCAAGGCGCAGGAGCCGCAGGAAGCCCTCCTCGTCATAGGGCGCGCCTTCGGCGGTGGCTTGTGCCTCGGCAATCTTGCCGCCTTCGATGAGGACGAAATTGGCATCGGCATCAGCGCTGCTGTCCTCGGGATAGTCGAGGTCGAGAACAGGTGTGCCCTTGTAGATACCGCAGGAGATCGCGGCAATTTTCGCCGAAATCGGATCCTGCGTAATAGCGCCCGATTTCATCAGGCCATCGACTGCCAGGCGAAGGGCGACCCAAGCGCCGGAGATAGAGGCCGTGCGAGTACCGCCGTCGGCCTGCAAAACGTCGCAATCCAGCGTGATCTGATGCTCGCCCAGCTTCTTCAGGTCCACGACCGAGCGCAGGCTGCGGCCGATCAAACGCTGGATTTCCTGCGTCCGGCCGCTCTGCTTGCCTTTGGCCGCTTCGCGCTGGCCGCGGGTATGCGTCGCGCGCGGGAGCATAGAATACTCACCAGTGACCCAGCCTTCGCCCTTGCCGCGAAGCCAGGGCGGGATTCGATCTTCGACCGAAGCGGTGCACAGGACACGCGTTTCACCGAAACTGATCAGGCAGCTGCCCTCAGCATGCTTGGTGTAGCCGGTTTCGATGGTGATAGCGCGCATTTCGTCGGGCGCACGGCCGGAAGGTCGCATAGGTTTCTCCATTGCAGTCGAATCTCGGGGATGCCTGTGGCGCAAGGGTCTTGAGGCCGCAAGGGGAGTGGTTAGATAGGGAACATGAATTCACCGCCACTCACAGATTTGTCCGATCGCGCACGGGATATCTTCCGGCTCGTGGTCGAAGGGTATCTGGAAAGCGGCACACCCATGGGCTCCAAGGCGCTGGCGGGGGAAGGGGGGGTGAACCTTTCGCCGGCGTCGATACGCTCGGTGCTGGCCGAACTCGAGCAGCGCGGACTGCTGGCGGCACCGCATACCAGTGCGGGTAGAATGCCGACGGAAACGGGCCTTCGTCTTTTCGTCGATGCGATGATGCAAGTCGCCGAGCCGACCCGCGAAGAACGTGCCGCAATCGAACAACGCCTTGCGGAGCCGGGACCGATCGAGCGAGCTTTGGAAGAAACCAGCGCCTTGCTATCCGATCTTTCGGGCGCAGCTGGCATGGTGATGGTGCCGACACGCGAACCCAAGCTCGCACAGATATCCCTCACCGCGTTGGATGCAAACCGCGTGCTGGCTGTTCTGGTGGGCGAAGACGGACATATCGAGAACCGGATTATCGCCCTTCCGGTCGAGGCGCTCGGCACGTCACTCGAGCAGGCGAGCAACTATCTCACCGCGCGAAGCGCCGGACGGACCTTGGCGCAGGCCGCGAGCATGGTCGAAAAGGAGATTGCCAGCGGCAGATCTGCCCTCGACGAAGCCAGTCGCGATTTGGTCCAGCGGGGGCTCGCGGTATGGAGTGAAGATGCCAGCAACCGCCCGGTCCTGATCGTCCGGGGGCAGGCCAACCTGCTCGACGAGACCGCACTGGGCGATATCGAACGGGTTCGCTCGCTGCTCGACGATTTGGAAAGCAAGCAATCGGTGGCCGGCTTGCTGGAACGTGCCCGGAGAGCTGACGCGATGCGCATATTCATCGGCAGCGAGAACCGGCTTTTCTCGCTTTCGGGCTCTTCCGTGATCGCTTCACCCTACCGGGACCGCGAGGGTAAGGTTGTCGGTGTGCTGGGTGTCATCGGCCCAACTCGGTTGAATTACGCGCGAGTCGTCCCCATGGTGGATTTCACCGCCCGATCCTTGGGTAAACGAATTGGCTGACAGGGTTTTCCAGTGAACGACGAGAACAAGAACGAACCGCACGAAAAAGCGGTCGATGCAGATCTGGCACGTGAGATGGAAGGTGTGCCCGAACATCTTCGCGACGATTCAGATGACGACGCCGATACTCCGATCGATGATGCGCTTGCGAAACTGAAGGGCGATCTCGAAACGGCGATGCAGGACGTGCTGTATGCGCGTGCGGAAACACAGAATGTGCGTCGCCGGCTCGAAAAGGATGTTCAGGACGCCCGCAATTATGCAGCGACGGGTTTCGCACGCGATATTCTCAGTGTTGCCGACAATCTTGCGAGGGCGCTCGACCACGTTCCCGAAGAACTACGCGAACACGAAAAGGCGAAGAATTTCATCGCCGGCATCGAAGCCACTCAGCGTGAGTTGGAGAAAGTCTTCAACAGCAATGGCATCACTCGCATTGCCGCCAAGGGCATGCCGCTCGACCCGAACCAGCATCAGGCAATGATGGAAGTGCCGACCGATGATGCAGAGCCCGGCACGATCGTGCAGGAAATGCAGGCCGGGTATATGATCAAGGATCGCCTGCTGCGTCCAGCCATGGTCGGCGTGGCCAAGAAGCCCGATTAACTCCGTCAAAGCAGGGGAATGACGATGAGGACTGCCATTTTCGGAGCGGCGGTTCTTGTCGCCTCCGCCTTCGCTACACCGCTTGCTGCTCAGGATAGCGCCGACGATGAACTGTCGGCGCTGGCTGATGCATATTACGACTACCAGCTCGAACAGTTCGGCATGAGCGAGGCGGCGAACGGTAGCACCGAGCAGGGCGATACCTTGTGGTCGGTTACCCCCGACGCGCAGCGTCAACGCTCCGCGCAATACAAGTCCTATCTGACACGCCTCGACCAGATCGATCGCGAAGCATTGAGCGAGAAGGCAAGGACCAATGCTCTAGTGCTCCGGTCGTTGCTGGAATCTGATATCGGCGATGCGCAGTTCGCCGAATGGGAAATGCCGTTCGACAGCGATTCCAATTTCTGGTCGTACCTCGCGCCCTCGCGGGGTTTCACCACGGTAGAGGAATACGAAAACTACATCGGCCGGATGCAGGACATTCCGCGATATTTCGCCGAGCAGACCGCCAACGCAAAAGCAGGCCTCGCGCGCGGGTTCTCGGTGCCGCGGGTTACGCTAGATGGTCGCGATGTATCCATCGCCTCCTATGTCGTGGACCAGGCGGAAGACAGCCCGTTCTGGAAGCCATTTGCCGACATGCCGCGCAGCATTCCCGAAGCCGATCAGGAACGTCTCAGGGCAGCCGGCCGTGCAGCGATCCGCGACGATGTCATTCCAGCCTATGCCGACTGGCTCGCCTTCTTTCGCAACGAATATCTCCCGCAGACCCGCACCACCCTCGGCGCCAGCGAATTTCCCGATGGCGAGGCCTATTACGCGCAGCAGATCCGGCAATATACGACTCTCGACCTGTCGGCAGAGGAAATCCACCGCATCGGCCTCGACGAGGTGGCGCGAATTACCGCCGAGATGGAGAAGGTAAAAGAGAGCGCCGATTTCGACGGCACGCTGGCGGAATTCGTGAACTTTCTGCGCACCGATCCGCAATTCGTGGCGCGCACGCCCGATGAACTGATGGGCGTATCTGCCTATGCCGCAAAGCGTGTCGATGGGCGGCTGGCCGACTATTTCGGCTTCCTGCCCCGGCACCGGTTCACCATCCGGCCGGTCGATCCTGCCATTGCCCCGTTCTATACGGCGGGACGGGGCGGGCTCGATGCCTGCCAGATGAACACCTACGATCTGGCGTCCCGACCACTCTACAATATCCCTGCACTTACACTGCACGAATGCGTCCCGGGCCACAGCTTCCAGGGTGCCGTCGCGTTGGAGCAGGAAGAGGCGCCGCGCTTCCGCCGCCAGACCTATTTCTCCGGTTTCGGCGAAGGCTGGGGTCTCTACGTGGAATATCTCGGGGAAGAGATGGGCATCTATCGCACGCCCCACGAGAAGTTCGGCCGCCTGTCCTACGAGATGTGGCGCGCTGCGCGGCTGGTCATCGATACCGGTATCCATCACTACGGCTGGAGCCGGGAGCAGGCGGTCGACTATCTTGCGAGCCATACTGCGCTGTCCGAGCGGGAAGTGGGCACCGAAATCGACCGCTACATCAGCTGGCCGGGGCAGGCGCTGGCCTACAAGCTGGGGGAACTGACCATCCGCCGGGTGCGCGAGAAGGCCGAAAACGAGCTCGGTTCCTCCTTCGACATTCGCAAGTTCCACGATGTGGTGCTGTCGCTCGGCTCGGTTCCGCTTCCCGCACTCGAAGCGCGGATCGACGCATTCATCGCCGATGGCGGGCAGGGGTTGCCCGGGGTTACTTACGACTGACGACTTCCGAAATCGTGGCGCGGGATACGGTGCGGGCAGCGGGTGCCAAGGAACAACATCCGGCGCCGCCCGTAGATGGCCAACGCTAACAATTTCGGAGAATCGCGATGAACGCCAAGTTATTTCTTGCACCTGCCCTGGCCGTTTCCACCCTGGGCCTCGGGGCGTGTGCGCAGAACTATGGCGTCGAAGGCGCCGGGCTCGGTGCCGCAGCCGGTGCGGGTCTGGGCGCCATTCTGGGCGATGACATCACCACCTACGCGCTGGCCGGCGCCGCCATCGGCGGCGTGGTCGGTTATGCCACGGACAAGAACGACGAGTGCGACGGCTATTATGGCGATGGCCGTTATGTCGACGATGATTGCCGTAATGCTGACCGCTACGCCCGATACTGGTAAGCAGACTTCGTACCCCGGTGCCGGATCAGCTTTCGGCGCCGGGGAAGCGGACCAGCATTTCGTAAGCAGCCGGATCGGCGACGCCGGCGATCTTCATGCCTCGGCGCAGCCAGAAAGCATGTTTCACGATCTCCGCCTGTTGCTCGATACCATATCGTTCGAGTGGCCAACCGGGCTTGAGTGAATAATCGTAACGCGCCCAGGGCATGCGCCGCGTTACCAGAAACCATTCGCCCTTCGCCTGAACCTGCCACACATGAACCAATTCGTGGATGAAAAGGCCTTGGCGCCGCAGGTCGACCTTCGAGAAATCATCGCAGTAAGTTTCACCGCGAGGATGGAAATGCAGGTGGCCGCGCGGAGCCATGGTGACCTGACGAGGTTGAAACGGAAACCATTTTTTCCGCCTGATCATTATTCGGCTGTAATCGATTGCGTGACCGAAAACGGTTCGCGCAAGCTCTATCTCGCCTGAGGTCAGGGGCCGCTCGCCCCCAATCGGACATCCGGGCACGAGATCATCCCCCATGATTTTCGCGCCCGGCATCTGCTGCCGGTCGCTCAGCGCTCGTCACCTGCAGCGCGGACTTCGACAGGGAAAGTCTTCTTCTTGCCGCCAACGACGGTGAGCGTCATGTCGGTCGAGGTGCCAGCCTGCACCGAAGGATCGAGATCGAAAACCATCACGTGGAAGCCGCCGGGCTCAAAGCTCTGCGTACCACCCGATTCGACAAGTACCTGTCCGACGCTGTCCATCATCATCTGGCCATCGACTTCCAGCGAACCGTGAAGTTCCGCATTGCCGGCCCCTTTCACATCTGCGCGACGAATTGCGTAATTGCGATCACCGGTGTTCTCGACATCGAAATAGATGGCACCCGGGTTGCCGGATACTGCCGGTAGCATCAGCCGCGCATTGCTGACTTCGAGGGCCACTTCATCCGCTGCTGGTGCAGTGGTTTCTTCGGCAGGGCTCGAACATCCCGCCAACGTGAGCGCCGCTAAAGTCAGGGCGGCCGGTGCTAAATGTGTAAGTTTCATCAATTTGTCCCCTCTACGTACTGGCCGAAAAACTAGCCGACCCCCTCCCTTGTGCCAAGAAAAACCACACCTATATCGCCCGAGTAATACACCACCGGATAGAGCCGCCGACCGGTTTCGCCAGGATCGGGGAACCAATGATGCGGTGTCCAACGACTTGAAACAGATGGGGAAACCATGAGCAAAGTTATCGGTATCGACCTTGGCACAACCAACAGCTGCGTCGCCGTTATGGACGGCGGCAAGCCCAAGGTTATCGAAAATTCGGAAGGCGCGCGCACGACGCCTTCGATTGTCGCCTTCACTAAGGACGGCGAGCGCCTGATTGGTCAGCCGGCCAAGCGTCAGGCTGTCACCAATCCTGACAATACCCTGTTCGCGATCAAGCGCCTTATCGGCCGCCGGTTCGATGATCCGCTGACCAAGAAGGACATGGGTCTTGTCCCTTACGACATCGTCAAGGGTAAGAACGGCGACGCGTGGGTCGAAGCCGGCGGCGAAGATTATTCGCCCAGCCAGGTGTCCGCCTTCATCCTGCAGAAGATGAAAGAAACGGCAGAGGGCTATCTCGGCGAAACCGTCACGCAGGCCGTGATCACGGTTCCCGCATATTTCAACGACGCACAGCGCCAAGCAACGAAAGACGCCGGTCAGATCGCCGGCCTCGAAGTGCTGCGCATCATCAACGAACCGACGGCTGCAGCACTTGCCTACGGCATGGACAAGGAAGACGGCAAGACCATCGCCGTCTATGACCTTGGCGGCGGTACGTTCGACGTTTCGGTTCTCGAAATCGGCGATGGCGTCTTCGAAGTGAAGTCGACCAACGGCGACACTTTCCTGGGCGGCGAAGACTTCGACAGCGCGATTGTCGAATATCTCGCGGACGAGTTCAAGAAGAAGGAGAACATGGATCTCCGGACCGACAAGCTCGCTCTGCAGCGTCTGAAGGAAGCCGCCGAAAAGGCGAAGATCGAACTGTCGAGCTCGGCACAGACCGAAGTCAACCTGCCCTTCATCACCGCACGCATGGAAGGCGGCAGTTCTACCCCTCTGCATCTCGTCGAAACGATCAGCCGTTCGAAGCTCGAACAGCTCGTCGGCGACCTGATCAAGCGCACGCTCGAACCGTGCAAGAAGGCGCTGGCCGATGCTGGCGTGTCCAAGAACGAGATCGACGAGGTGATCCTGGTCGGCGGCATGACCCGCATGCCCAAGGTTCGCGAAGTGGTGGAAGAATTCTTCGGCTCGAAGCCGCACACCGGCGTGAACCCCGATGAAGTCGTTGCAATGGGTGCCGCCATCCAGGCCGGCGTTCTTCAGGGCGACGTCAAGGATGTGCTGCTGCTCGACGTGACCCCGCTTTCGCTGGGCATCGAAACGCTCGGCGGCATCATGACCAAGATGATCGATCGCAACACGACGATCCCGACCAAGAAGACGCAGACCTACTCGACCGCGGAAGACAACCAGAATGCGGTTACCATCCGCGTCTTCCAGGGCGAGCGTGAAATGGCGCAGGACAACAAGATGCTGGGCCAGTTCGACCTGGTCGGTATCCCTGCCGCACCGCGCGGTGTGCCGCAGATCGAAGTTACCTTCGACATCGATGCCAACGGCATCGTGAACGTGTCCGCCAAAGACAAGGGCACGGGCAAGGAACAGCAGATCCGCATCCAGGCGTCGGGCGGTCTGTCCGACGACGACATCGAAAAGATGGTTCAGGACGCGGAGAAGTTCGCCGACGAGGACAAGAAGCGTCGTGAAGGTGCGGAAGCGCGCAATCAGGCCGACAGTCTCGTTCACGCAACCGAAAAGCAGCTTGAAGAACATGGCGACAAGATCGACGCTTCGTTGAAGAGCGAAGTTGAAGAGAAGGTTGCCGCCCTCAAGACGGCGCTCGAAGGCGACGATGCAGCCGACATCAACGCCAAGGCTCAGGACCTGTCGCAGAGCGCGATGAAGATGGGCCAGTCGATTTACGAGCAGGAGCAAGCCAAGGCCGCTTCCGACGCTCCGACCGACGGCGCGGCTGCCGGTAGTGAAGGCGGCTCGGAAGAAGAAGTCGTCGACGCCGAATTCTCCGAAGTCGACGAAGACGCGAAGAACTGATCGGACGATGAGAAACCAGTCGCCGCCGGTGCCGCAATGCACCGGTGGCGATTGAGTATTGGGAAGCCATGTCAGCGACCGAAATTGATTTTTACGAACTCCTTGGAGTGAGCCGCGATGCCGATGGGGCGACGATCAAGTCGGCCTATCGCAAACTGGCGATGAAGCACCATCCGGATCGCAATTCTGGATGCGGGGAAAGCGAAGGCAAGTTCAAGGCCGTGAGTGCCGCCTATGAGGTTCTCAAGGATCCTCAAAAACGTGCCGCCTACGACCGTTATGGCCACGCAGCTTTTCAGCAAGGCGGACCGGGCGGTGGTCAACCCGGTGCCGACTTCGGCGACATCGGGGATATATTCGAAACGATCTTTGGTGGTGCATTCGGCGGCGGAGGACGTGCACGTCCCAGGCGCGGTGCGGATCTGCGGTACGATATGCAGATCGATCTGGAAGAAGCCTTTCACGGTAAATCGACCGAGATCGAGATCGAAGTTTCACAGAATTGCGAAACCTGCCACGGGTCCGGCGCTACGCCAGGTACTCGCGCGCGAACTTGCAACCTTTGCCACGGGCAGGGACAAGTTCGGGCCAAGCAAGGTTTTTTCGTGGTCGAGCGACCATGCCCCAATTGCCATGGCAGCGGTGAAGTCATCACCTCGCCCTGTCGCGACTGCCGCGGGGAAGGACGCATAGACGTTCCTCAGGCGCTTGCCGTCGAAATTCCGCCGGGCGTCGATACCGGGACGCGGATTCGGCTTTCGGGCAAGGGGGAAGCTGGGCCGCGTGGTGCTCCTCCCGGTGACCTTTATATTTTCGTGCATGTGAAGCCGCACGAGATTTTCCAGCGCGAAGGGACAGCTCTCGCAACGCGCGTTCCGATCAGCTTTACCACTGCTTCGCTGGGCGGATCGATCGACATTCCCAATCTGGATGGCGAAGATGTCACGATCGAAATTCCCGCAGGCATTCAGTCGGGCAAGCAGCTGCGACAGCGTGGTGCTGGCATGCCCGTTCTGCAAGGGCGGGGTCGCGGCGATCTCGTTGTCGAAATTGCCGTGGAAACTCCGACCAGGTTGAGCAAGGAACAGCGTGCATTACTGGAACAGTTCCGCGAACTGGAAACTGGCGACGAATGCCCTGAAAGCCGTGGTTTCTTCGATAAGCTGAAAGGTGCCTTCGGCGGGTAATCCCGTTTGCTAGTCAGGCAAACGCTCCGACACTTCGCGGCGAATTTCCTCGATCAGCTTTTTCGAACAGCGCTTGGCACCCTGCTCTTCGTCCAGGATGGCATTGAAGGCTTCTCGCTTGAAGCTGCGGCGGGTATCCTCCGCAAAGGGCTTGCTTACGGTTGAGCACACGAGGTCGATCATACGTTCGGCCCCGTGCAGTCGTCCCCATAAGTAATCGTTCTCGCGGTAAGCCCGGCTGAAGAACGCCCCGAAGTTGTAAAACTCGATTCCGCGCAAGGTGGCCCGTGTCCCACCTTCGCGAATGCTACGCGCGTCATCAGGGCTTATGCGGTCCACTTTAACCGGGTCGAACTCGGTCAGCCCTTCATTACGCAGGAGCGGCAGGGTCGCCACGTCGTAAAACGGGAATCCCAAATAGGTCAGCAGCATCCGACGCCGCAGATTCTTTGGCATCTGCTCAAGCGCAGCGGCAAGCATTTCCTCCGCCCGTTCATCGAGGTCTGGCAAAAGACGTTTCGCCTCGATCATGTCGAGCAGGCTTCCGGGATCTTGCAACACACTTTCGGCCAGGGGCTCGAATGACGAGCCGAGCGCCGCGACGCCTTCCTTTTCGAAATAAAGGGCAAGTATCTCGAAGACCGCATCGCGCCCCTTTTCCAATGCATCGTCCGGGATGTCGGGATCTGCCTCCCAGTCGCGCGCCAGGCGCCGGGCGAGCAACCGCAGGCGGCGAATGCGAAATCCGATGTCGTGTTCTCTCAGGAAAGCGATTGCTTCGGCCGATGCCCCCCCGCCAGGTGCAGAAAGCGTGTCCAAACCGCGCTGCGCCAATTCGGCCCGCAGCACGGCTTCGATAGGAGACGTATCGTCGACAGCGAGTTTTGGCGCAGCCTCGATGGCGAGCCTGGCCAATCTGGTAACGATCCCGGCAAACTTGGCCTGCGCATAAGCGTGGAATGCATATCCGGCCCTTTCAGCCGCCGCCTGCTGGGCTTTCTGCCGCCACGCATTCAACCGCGCTGGAGTGGGGCGATCCAGAAACAGTGTGCGTCCGAACAGTTTGTCGACGGCTGCATCCACTTCTGGCCGCAGCGCGCTGACGATCCGCCTCAACCTTTCAGCCTCGCGGCTCTGTTCTTCGAGCTGTTCCAGATTGTCACGAATGGGCTGTTCGCGCGGAATGGTCGACAAGGATCCGAAGATCGCGGAGAAGAAACCAACCGGCTCGTTCTTTTCCGACGTGCGATTGCTCGACCTGTCCGGGCGGGGATCGACATATACGAAACGGCGATCCACCTCGCGCTGAGCGGGACGACCCTGAAGAGCGGAAATGGCGCCGGCGAACGGTTTGTTGACGAGTACCGATCCGTCGATAAGCGACACGTTTTCAATACTATCCCGCGCAGCATGAACGGGCATTATGCGTTGGATAAAATCATCGCGCCCAGCCCACGTACGTTCGGTGAGATTGGAAAGCTGATCGATCTCTTCGACGCGCAAGGGTGGGAAGGCGCCAGGAAAACTGGCTGTCGCACGGGCCGCAAATACCAGTTCGAGCGGATTGGCCAGATCGCGTCCACCCGCCGCGGGCGTGCGCGTCCTGAATGAGATGGGCATGCGATGTTCAGTGTCTTCGACGACAGGCGGGCTATGGAGCCGCAGGAGTTCCAGATATCCATGAAAATCCGTCGTGGTGACATACAGGTCCAGCGGGTGGCCCGGTGGGAGGAGCGGCTTTTCTATTTTGCTTTCGGCCATTGCCGAAAACGCCCGTTCCAGCAGACGCGAAAAGCCGATGCCGGAAAATGGCGGTTCGAACCACCGCCCGCGTACGAGATGCGAGACCTTGCGTTCGACCTCTGCCCGCGTTTCCGGTGCGACGGCATCGGCTAGATCACCGCCCGGGCGGTTCAGTAGCCAGGTCGCGAAGGGCTGTGCCCACATTTTCGAAAAGCGCCATTTGAGCCGCGCCTTTGGATCGACCAGTTCGTCCACATCGGCGACCTCCAGCCAGAGATCGGTCAAAGGCTCCAGTGACTGGCCGGAATGAACCGCCTGCGCCAGAAAGACGGTGTTGATCCCGCCCGCGCTCGCGCCGCTCATGATGTCGGGCAGGACCCGGACATGCAGGTCCTGTTCTGCCACAATCCGCTCAAGCAGATCGCGATAGACCCTGCCTACGCCGTCGGGGGATGAACTTGTCGAATGGAAATCGCGGCTAGCCCTGGCGAGCTGCCACAACTCGCGTGTAACCCCGTGCATATAGACCGCCAGGCTGACTCCGCCATAGCATACCAGCGCGATCCTCAGTTCCTTGTGCCGCATCGCCCGATGCTGTGCACGGATAAACGCCGCAAGGCAATTGCGTTCATCAAATGTTCTGTCTAGCTGGGCTCATGGCAAAGCCGAAGAAACGCTATGTCTGCCAGGCCTGTGGCAGTGTCTCCCATCGCTGGCAGGGGCAATGTGCCGACTGCGCAGAATGGAATACGCTGGTGGAAGATGCCCCGGCGACCGTCTTTTCGATGAAACACGATCTTTCGAGTGGGGGGAGGGCCGTCGAGTTTGTCGAATTGGACAAGCCGGGACCTCTTCCCGTGCGGCAGCCCACCGGTCTGGCCGAATTCGACCGGGCCCTGGGTGGCGGGCTCGTTCCGGGTTCGGCGATCTTGCTCGGCGGGGATCCGGGTATCGGGAAATCCACCCTTCTGCTGCAGGCGGCAGCACGGATCGCCCGCGAAGGGCGGGGCGTCGTTTACGTCAGCGGCGAAGAAGCATCGGGTCAGGTGCGCATGCGCGCGGCGAGGCTGGGTCTCTCAGATGCCCCGGTAAAGCTGGCAGCGGCGACCGGTGTGCGCGATATTCTCACGACCTTGGGTTCTATGGATGCACCGGGTCTGCTGGTGATCGATTCGATCCAGACGATGCATTCCGACACGATCGAAGGCGCGCCGGGAACGGTCAGCCAGGTCCGTGGCTGTGCATTCGAACTGATCCGCTACGCGAAGGAAAACGGTGTCGCTCTTGTACTTGTCGGTCATGTGACCAAGGATGGCAGCATCGCGGGGCCCCGCGTGCTCGAACACATGGTCGATGTGGTGATGAGTTTCGAAGGGGAGCGGAGCCATCAGTACCGGATTTTGCGCGCGCTCAAGAACCGCTTCGGCGCCGTCGACGAAATCGGTGTCTTCGCCATGGCGGGGGAAGGGCTGGAAGAGGTGGACAATCCTTCCATGTTGTTCCTTTCGGGCCGTGACGAACCGATGGCCGGCAGTGCCGTTTTCCCGGCCATCGAAGGCACGCGGCCGGTGCTCGTGGAAATTCAGGCGCTGATCGTAAGGCTGCAATCCGGGGCGACGCCTCGCCGTGCCGTCGTCGGTTGGGACACGGGCCGGCTTGCGATGCTCCTTGCCGTACTGGAGTCGCGATGTGGGCTGAACTTCAGTTCGGCAGAAGTCTATCTGAACGTGGCTGGCGGTTATCGGCTATCCGACCCAGCGGCGGATCTTGCCGTCGCTGCGGCGCTCGTCAGCGCGATGTCGGACAAGGCTCTGCCCGCGCGCAGCATCTGGCTGGGCGAGGTCTCGCTCGCGGGCGAAATCCGCCCGGTCGCGCATGGCGGTCTGCGCCTGCGGGAAGCGGCCAAGCTCGGCTTCGATCGAGGGTTCGGACCGCTGGATGTGAAGGGTGGATCGTCGGCGCTCGCTTACGATGGTTTGGGACAACTGGCGAACCTCGTTGACCGCGTAATCGGTAATTCATAAGTCACGACCAAGGAAGGGTCATGACCGGTTTCGATTATATCGTCCTGTTGATCGTCGGCATCGCTGCTGCGGGCGGCTTCATGCGTGGTTTCCTTCAGGAAATACTTTCGCTTGCAGCCTGGGTACTGGCCGCGTTCGCCATCCGCTTTCTGCACACGCCTCTGACCCTGTCACTGCAGGATTTTCTCGGCGACGACATCACGACATCGCTGCTCGCATTCACCCTGCTGCTGCTCATTCCCTATGCCGCGATGAAGGTCATCGCCAACAATGTGGGGATGGCATCGCGCAATTCGCTGCTTGGGCCGATCGACCGGGTTCTCGGCTTCGGGTTCGGCGCGCTGAAGGGCATGCTCATCGTCGTGATCGCCTTTTCGCTGCTCGTACTGGGTTACGATACGGTATGGAGCTACAAGGGGCGGCCGAACTGGATCACCACAGCGCGCAGCTATGAGTTGGTGGATTCCAGCTCGCGTGCCCTTGTTCAGGTTCTGGCGGAGCGGCGAGCCACTTTGCGCGATCAGTCTGACGAAAGCGAGTGATGGCTTCCTCCCGCGCGCCTGCGCTCTACTCGACCGAACTGCTGGCTCTGGCTATCGAACTGGCCGATTATCCCTTTGACACTGCAGCCCCCGCGATAGGCCATGCCCGGTCGCGCAGCTGCGGAAGCGTAATCGATCTGTCGTCCTCTGGTGGATCACTCGAGGATCTTGGCCTCAGGGTTTCCGCTTGCGCTGTCGGCCAGGCGTCTGCTGCGATCTTCGCGCGCGAGTCGTCCGGGATGAACGCTGCGGCGATCGCGGCCATGGTCGAAAACCTCGGCGAATGGCTGCAAGACAAGGCACCCAGCTCCATTCTTCCCCGACTTGAACTGCTTGAACCCGCCCGGCCGCATCTGGGGCGCCACGAAGCAATTCTCCTGCCGTGGAGAGCGGCGCTGGATGCGCTTTCCAAGACTGAAGCGGCCCGCTAGCTTCCCGACGCAAGGATATTCGCGGGGGAGGAAGCGCGAGATGGTCGAGACTGTGGCGGCGGTTAACCGGGAGCCCACGGACAAGGAAATCCGCCTTGTCATAGCTGCGAGCAGCGCCGGTACGATCTTCGAATGGTACGACTTCTTCATTTACGGCACGCTTGCCGCATTGATCGGCGCGGCCTTCTTCCCGAGCGACAACGAGACACTCGAAATCCTGCTCGTATGGGCAGGATTTGCAGTCGGCTTCGGTTTTCGCCCCCTTGGTGCGATCCTGTTCGGCTTTCTCGGCGACAGGTTGGGGCGCAAATACACCTTCCTCGTGACTGTTACCCTTATGGGGATTGCCACTGCCGGTGTCGGGCTCATCCCCAGCGCATCGAGCATCGGCCTGGCGGCTCCGACCATCGTCATAGGCTTGCGCATACTGCAAGGGCTGGCGCTTGGCGGCGAATATGGCGGAGCGGCGATCTACGTTGCCGAGCACGCACCGCCTGAGAAACGGGGGTTCTACACCAGTTTTATTCAAGCCAGCGTCGTCGGCGGGTTCGTCCTGTCGATCCTCGTGGTCATCGCGTGCCGGACATTGATCTCCGCGGAAGATTTTGCGGCGTGGGGGTGGCGCATCCCATTCCTCCTTTCGATTGTCCTCCTCGGGATTTCGCTGTGGATGCGGCTGAAGCTGTCTGAAAGCCCCGTCTTTCAAGCGATGAAAGCGGCCGGCGAGAGCAGCACCAACCCGTTCAAGGAAAGTCTGACCTACCCCGGCAATCCCAAGAGGATATTTGTCGCCCTGTTCGGCATAACCGGCGTGCTGACCACGATCTGGTACACGGCGTTCTTTTCGGGCCTGTCGTTCCTGCGCGGTCCCATGCGGGTGGACGAAACCCTGGTCGAATGGATGCTGTTGATCGCCGGAGCCATCGCCATGAGCTTCTATCTTGTTGTTGGAAAATGGTCCGACAGGGTGGGGAGGAAAAAACCCATCATCATCGGCGCGGCAGCAGCGCTGGCGCTGCTGTTTCCGATCTTCTGGGGGATCGGCGCACTGGCCAATCCAGGGCTTCAGGCAAGTGCGCAGGCAGCGCCGATCACAGTCACCGGGCCGCGGTGCGAATACGATCCTTTCGCGGAAATCCAGGCAAGCCCGTGTGGGCGCGTCCTGCAGGATCTGACCGCTCTCGGAGTGCCCTATACTATCGATAACGATCCGGCCTCTGGCCTGTCGATCGGTTCTGCGACTTACGTCTATGACGATATTCCGGACAACACCCGGCGGGCGATCGTGCAGGGCTGGCTCGAAACCAACGGCTACGATTTCACGCGGCAATTCCCACCCCTGGTCAACATCGTGGGGATCATCGGGCTGCTCCTGGTGCTGGGCATGTTGTCGGCCCTGACATTCGGATCGGTTGCCGCCCTGCTTTCGGAAATGTTTCCGGCCAAGATCCGCTACAGTTCGATGTCGATACCTTACCACATCGGCGCGGGCTATCTGGGCGGGTTCCTGCCGCTGATTGCGGGCTATATTGTGGCGATGACGGGTGACGCATATGCGGGGCTCTGGTACACGATGGCGGTGGTCGGATTCGGCCTGATCGTTGCGTGGTGGGGTCTTCCCGATGGGCCTCCGCGAGATTTCGAAGATGGCGAACAGACGCCGCCGGTTACGCCTTCCTTTCCGTGAGTACTCCATGACAGACTGTCCGCCGCCGACTTTGGGGCTGAGCATCGATAGCGACGCTTTGACGCAAAACTGGCAGGCGCTGAATGCGATGTCGGGCAGTGGCCGGGCAGGCGCCGCGGTCAAGGCAAACTGTTACGGGCTCGGTGTCGATCACTGTGTGCCGAAACTGCGTGATGCAGGCTGCCAGGATTTCTTCGTTGCCCACTGGAGCGAAGTTCCTGCCGTTCTTCGCTACGTCCCTGCGACGCAGGTCAGCGTACTTCACGGCGTCCTTAGTGCAGAAGAGGCAGCATACGCCCGCGCTACGGGCGTCAGCCCGGTGATCGACAGTCTCAGGCAGGCAAGGATCTGGCAGGAGGGCGGCGGGGGATCATGCCACCTGATGGTCGATACGGGGATAAACCGGCTCGGCATTTCGCCTGCCGACATCGCCGACCCTGTCATTCAGTCGCTCGATGTCGATATTCTCATGAGCCACCTCGCCTGTGCGGACGAAGACAGTCCCATGAACGCACAACAGCTCGAAGACTTTCGCGCCTGCATTCCAGCCATTCGGCACCAGCGGACAAGTCTGGCCAACAGCGCAGGCATCGCTCTTGGCGCGGATTATGCCTTCGATCTGACGCGTCCGGGTCTGTCGCTCTATGGCGGGGTCCCGCGTGCCGAACTGGACGGACCGATACGGCAGGTTGCCCGTCCGGAAGCTTCGCTCATTCAGGTGAAGGAGCTGCAGGCCGGGGAAAAGGTCGGCTATAATGCGACATTCACTGCGCCTGCCCGCATGAAAGCGGGGGTTGTCTCCCTCGGTTATGCAGACGGCATCCTGCGCAGCTGGGCCGGCGCGCATTTCCGGTGGGGCGAAACGCCGCTTCCGATACTCGGCAAAGTTTCCATGGACATGATCGTGATCGACCTCACCGCCGCGCCGGAACTGGGCGAAGGGGACTGGGTAGAATTGCCCTATTGGTTGCCCGATGCTGCGCAGCAAACCTCTCTTTCCCAATATGAATTGCTCACGGTTCTGGGGCAGCGTTTCGGTTGACGTTTAGGTGACGTTGCGCTGCACATTTTGCACGTGCTAAGTATCTCGCAATGCACAATCTGGGAGCATGCTGGCATGGCCAAGAGGACCGCCGAAGGCGAAGCGATCATCATCAAGAAATACGCCAACCGGCGGCTCTATAATACCGATACGAGCAGTTACATCACTCTGGACGATCTTGCGAAGATGGTCCGCGAGAATGTGGATTTCCACGTGCTCGACGCAAAGACCGGTGACGACATCACCCATACGATCCTGACGCAGATCATCGTAGAGGAAGAGAGCCACGGTACGCAGATGCTGCCGGTCAGCTTCCTGCGCGATCTCATTTCCATGTATGGCAATTCCATGCAGGCGATGATGCCAAGCTATCTTGAAGCGAGCATGACGAACCTGCGCAAGAATCGCGAACAGCTTCAGGCGGCCTTTGCGAAGGGTATCGAAAGCAATCCGCTGGCCAAGATGGCCGAAGCCAATTTCAAGATGATGCAGAACGCTGCGGAAGCCTTCATTCCGGCAACGCGCAAGCCTGCGCGGGACAATCAGTCGGATGACCTGGCTCAGATGCGCCGGCAAATGGCCGAAATGCAGAAGAAGCTGGACGAGATGAGCAAATAGCGGCATCGGCCCGCCCGCCGATCCGACCAGCAATTACGGGAATATAACGTGGCCCAGATACGCCATGCCTTGAACACCAAGCGCGACGATGATTTTGCAGCCTGGTACCAGGAAGTCATCAGCGCTGCCGAAATGGCCGAAGAATCGGGTGTGCGAGGCTGCATGGTCATCCGGCCCTGGGGCTACGGCATATGGGAGCGCATGCAGCGCTTGCTGGACGACCGGATCAAGGCAACCGGCCACGCCAACGCCTATTTCCCGATCTTCATACCGCTCTCCAATTTCGAGCGTGAGGCAGAGCATGTCGAAGGCTTTGCCAAGGAAATGGCCGTGGTCACGCATCACCGATTGATTGCTGGCAAGGATGGCGGCCTTATTCCGGATCCGGAGGCCAAGCTGGAAGAACCGCTGGTTGTCCGCCCGACGTCCGAAACGATTATTGGCGATGCCATGGCGCGCTGGCTCCAGAGCTGGCGCGATCTTCCGCTGAAGCTCAATCAGTGGGCCAATGTCGTGCGCTGGGAAATGCGCACGCGTATGTTCCTGCGCACCAGCGAATTTCTCTGGCAGGAAGGCCATACCGCCCATGCCGACGAGGTCGAGGCGAAGGACCACACGCTCACCATGCTGGAGGTCTATCGCGCCTTCGCGGACCAAGATCTCGCGCTCGCGGTCGTTGCCGGTGAAAAGCCCGAGAACGAACGGTTTCCCGGCGCAGTCGAAACCTGGTCCATCGAAGCGATGATGCAGGATGGCAAGGCATTGCAGGCCGGAACCAGCCATTATCTCGGCACCAATTTCGCCAAGGCCAGCGGCATCAAGTTCCAGAACAGGGAAGGCAGCGAAAGCCTCGCCCACACGACCAGTTGGGGCGTTTCTACCCGCATGGTCGGCGGCGTCATCATGACGCATGGCGACGACGATGGTCTGCGCCTCCCGCCCAAGATCGCCCCGCAGCAGGTCGTGATCCTGCCGATGTTGCGCGACAAGCCGGAAGACGATGCGCTGATCGAATATTGCGAAGCCTTGCGTGCCACCCTCGCCGGGCAGAGCGCATTCGGCGAACCGCTACGCGTCCTCCTCGACACGCGGCCCGGCAAGGCTGCCCAGAAGCGGTGGGATTACGTGCGCAAGGGCGCTCCGATCATCGTTGAGGTCGGCGGCCGCGACATGGAAAACGGCGTTGTCAGCATGCTTCGCCGTGACCGCCTGTGGGACAGCGAAACCGGCAAGGTCGATTTCCAGAACCCGACCCGCGAAGTTGCCGGGCAGACCATCCCCGACGTTCTCGCCGATATGCAGAGCGTGCTGCTCACGCAGGCTGCCGAGCGGCGCGATGCCAACGTGACCCGCGGCATCACCGATTTCGGAGCGGTTGAAGATCACTTCGGCGCCTCCCGCTACCCGGGCTGGGTCGAAGTCCAGTGGTCCAGGCCAACGGGTGACGCTCTCGAAAAGGTCGTCGAACGCTTGAAAGAGCACAAGCTCACGATCCGCAATGTCCCGATGGACGCAGCGCCGGTTGACGGCGCCTGCATCTTCACCGGCGAACCGGCGGTAGAGCGCGTGCTTCTCGCCAAGGCGTATTGATCCACACCGTGACATGGGGGCGGATCGTCCCCATATCGCGCGCATGACAAAACAGAACAAGCACCGGCAGCCCAAGGGACTGCCGAACAAAGAACAGATTCTCGAATTCATCCAGACCTCCGACACACCTGCGGGCAAGCGCGAAATCGCGAAGGCCTTCGGGCTCAAGGGGCAGGAAAAGATCGCGCTGAAAAAGCGCCTCAAGGACATGGCCGAAGAAGGCCTGATCGATGGCAAGCGCACGGCCTATCACCGCATGGGCGGCGTGCCCAAGGTGACCGTCCTCAAGATCATCGCGATCGAGGATGGGGAGCCTGTTGCCGAGCCCGAAAACTGGTCGCCCGACACCAAGGAAAAGCCGCCTCGCCTGATGGTGAAGGAAAGCAAGAAGATGGCCGCGCTCAAACGCGGCGATCGCATCCTTGCGCGGAACGAAGAAACCGAACGCGGGTGGCGCGCCACGCCGATCAAGAAGCTGCCTGCGCGCACCGAAGGTCTGATGGGCGTGGTCGAGAAGGACGGTAGCGGCAATTACTGGCTGGCCCCTGTCGACAAGCGCGTGCGCGATTCCGCCCCCATCGGCGATGTCGGCGAGGCCGCGGAAGGCGAGCTGGTACTGGCCGAGCGCATGGGCAAATCCGCCCGCTCCAAGGTCAAGGTCGTCGAAGTGATCGGCGATCCGCTGGCGCCCAAGGCCTTCAGCCTGATCGCGATTGCCAAGCATGGCATCCCGCATGTCTTCCCGCAGGAAACCATCGCCGAGGCGGAACGCGCAGTCGACCTGCCGCTTTCGAGCGAGCACCGCGAAGACCTGCGCGATGTTCCCATCGTCGCCATCGACCCCGCCGATGCCCGCGACCATGACGATGCCATCTGGGCCGAGCCGGACGGGAAGGGCGGTTATCGCGCCATCATCGCGATTGCCGATGTCAGCTATTACGTCCGCCCGGGCGGCGCGCTCGATCGCGAAGCGCGCAAACGCGGCAATTCGGTCTATTTCCCCGACCGCGTCGTCCCCATGCTGCCCGAGGTGCTGAGCGCCGACGTCTGCAGTCTCAAGGAAGACGTGGATCGTGCGGCCATGGCCTGTCACATCCGCATCGACGCGGAAGGCAGGATCAGCGACTGGCGCTTTACCCGCGCCATTGTCCGTCTGGCCCGGAACATCGCCTATGAAGACGCGCAGGCGGCGATCGATGCAGGCGACGCGCCCGAATATCTGCAGAACCTGTGGGGCGCGTGGAAACTGCTGTTCAAGGCCCGCCAGGCGCGAGATCCGCTCGACCTCGAACTGCCGGAGCGGCAGGTACGGCTTAACGACGAAGGCGTGATCGAGGAAATCGCCATACGCGAACGGCTCGATGCGCACCGCGTGGTAGAGGATTTCATGATCGCCGCCAATGTCGCTGCCGCCAAGGCGCTGGAGGCTAAGGCTGCGCCGGTCGTCTACCGCATCCACGAGACGCCGAGCCGCGAAAAGCTGATGGCGTTCAAGGAATATCTCGCCAGTCAGGGGCGCAAGTTCGCGCTGGGCCAGGTCATCACGCCGGGCCTGTTCAACCGCATGCTTAAGGACGTGTCGGATCCGGCCGAAAAGGCGCTGATCATGGAAGCCGTGCTGCGCAGCCAGACGCAGGCCTATTACGGCCCGGCCAATGCAGGGCACTTCGGCCTCTCGCTCGGCAGCTACGCCCACTTCACATCGCCGATCCGCCGTTATGCCGATCTTCTCGTGCACCGCGCGCTGGTGGACGCCTACAAGCTGGAACAACCCAAGCCCAAGATCGATCTGCCGGACGGTACGGGTCTATCCGACCGGGACAGGGATGCGCTGCATCAGATCACCGATGCGATCAGCCAGACCGAACGGCGCGCGATGGAGGCGGAGCGCGATACGATCGATCGCTATGTCGCGGCGTGGCTCTCGGGCCGTGTGGGCGAGACATTCGACACCCGCATCACCGGCGTTCAGGGCTTTGGCTTCTTCGCCACCATCGACAAGCTGGGCGGTGACGGCCTGGTCCCCGTCAGCACGCTGGGCCGCGAATATTTCACCTATGACGAAAAGGCGCAGAAGCTTGTCGGGGAAAAGACCGGTACCGAATATGCGACGGGCGACCGGCTCAAGCTGAAGCTGGCAGAAGCCAACGCGCTGACCGGCGCGCTCAAATTCGAAGTGCCGGACAGCGATGGCAAAGGTATCGAACCGCGCGGCAATCGTCCTGCGCCCAAAAAGCGCACCCATCAGAAGAAAGGCGCGGGCGCACCGCGTCAGACGCACGATCAGGGCAAACGCGGACGACCCGGCAATATCCGCCATCAGGGCCGCCGCAAGTAGCGACCACCACTCTTATCGCGAGCAACCCCGCAGGGCCTGGGCGGCAACCCCCTTCAGGCGTCGGCACGGCCTGCGGCTGCTCGCAATGATCCTTGAAGACGAAGCGCTTCAGGCCAGTTCGTCGATCCGTTCGCGGCTCAGCCCGCCGGGCACGAGATAGAGCGGGCAGGGCAGGTGCCCCGCATGGCCTGCGAAATGCGTCACCAGCGGGCCGGAGCCCCCTTCGGCGCTCGTGGCCAGCACCAGCGCGGCGATGTTGCCATGCTCCTCGATATATTTGCGGATGACGTCCGCCGGCGGGCCGGGACGAACGGCGATGGTGGGCATCTTGCCCATTTCGCCGAAAATATTTCCGGCTGCACTGTTGGCCATGACCTCGGCGCGTTCGCGCGCTTCCTGTTCGATGGTCGCCTGAACGCCGCCGAATGCATTGAAGGTCTGTTGCGGGACCAGGGCGAGGATGTGGACCGAACCGTCGGTTTTCTGCGCCCGCAGCGATGCAAAGCGCAAGGCCTGCTTCGCTTCGTCCGTTTCATCCATCACGACTAGATAAGTACGCATATCTGCTCCCCGTCTCCCTCGGCTGCGGATTACTCGCTAATTCGTATTCTGCGCAAGGACCTTGCGAGGACCGCACCTTTTCGCCAGAGGTGCGGGCGCACAATCTCCCCAGCGAGGACGTAACGTAAACAGCCATGCCAACGCCGATCAAGATGCCCGCCCTTTCGCCCACCATGGAGGAGGGCACGCTCGCCAAATGGCTTGTGAAGCCGGGTGATACGGTCAGCGCCGGCGACATCATGGCCGAAATCGAAACCGACAAGGCGACGATGGAATTCGAAGCTGTGGACGAAGGCACCATTGCCTCGATCGCAGTCGAAGCAGGAACCGAAGGCGTAAAGGTCGGCACGGTGATCGCCATTCTCGCCGAAGAAGGCGAAGATGTGGACGAGGCGGCAGCCGCCGCTCCATCCGGCGATGAAGAGCCTGCCGAAGAAAAACCCGCCAGGGACGAATCCGAAGACAAATCGGAACCGGCCACGGCCGCACCGCGCGAAAGCGCCAAGCCCGCACGCGCATCGGTGGATACCGATACCAAGGCACCCGCCGCGCCGAAGGACGATAGCGGTGAACGCATCATCGCATCGCCCCTGGCTCGCCGCATCGCCGAGCAGAACCGCGTCGATCTTTCCACCATAACCGGCTCCGGTCCGCGTGGCAGGATCGTTAAGGCAGATGTCGAAAGCGCAGAAGGCGGCTCGGCCAAATCCGCTGCCGATACCTCCGCTCCCAAGGACAAGGACGAAGCGAAATCTTCCGCTAAGGCACCCGCCAGCGATCACGGCGCGCCTTACGAGGAAGAAAAGCTCTCCAATGTGCGCAAGGTCATTGCGCGCCGCCTCACCGAGAGCAAGCAGCAGGTCCCGCATTATTACCTTGCCGTGGACATCCGTCTCGATGCGCTGCTCGACCTGCGCAAACAGCTCAATGCCGGTCTGGAAGCGGACGGGGTCAAGCTGTCGGTCAACGATCTGCTGATCAAGGCACTGGCCCGCGC
This sequence comes from Qipengyuania pacifica, assembly GCF_019711555.1. NCBI lineage: Bacteria > Pseudomonadati > Pseudomonadota > Alphaproteobacteria > Sphingomonadales > Erythrobacteraceae > Qipengyuania > Qipengyuania pacifica. The sequence continues at coordinate 461,396 of NZ_JAIGNQ010000003.1, forward strand.
GCTGATGCGCGTGCCCGATTGCAACGTCAGCTATCAGGGCGATACGCTGCACCGTTACAGCCGTGCCGATGTCTCGGTCGCGGTGGCTGCCCCCAGCGGCCTCATCACGCCGATCATCACGGAGGCCGATACGCGCGGTCTTGCCTCGATCAGTACCAATATGAAGGAACTGGCCGAGAAGGCCCGTGAAGGCAAATTGCAGCCGCACGAATATCAGGGCGGCACCGCCAGCCTGTCCAACCTCGGCATGTTCGGCATCAAGCAGTTCGACGCGGTCATCAACCCACCGCAGGGCATGATCATGGCCGTGGGTGCTGGCGAACAGCGCCCCTATGTCGTCGACGGCGCATTGCAGGTCGCCACGGTGATGACCGCCAGTGGCAGCTTCGATCACCGCGCCATCGATGGTGCTACCGGCGCGCAACTGATGGAAGCGTTCAAGAACCTGATCGAAAACCCGATGGGACTGGTTGTATGAAAATGTTCAAGCACATCGCACCGCTGGCCTCCCTTGCGCTGGTCGCTGCCTGCTCCAATGGCGGCGACGTGGACGAACAGGCGGAGATGACGCCCGATCAGACTGCTTCCAGCGCACCGGCGGACACAGCGACGGAGCCGACCGAAACGACTGCGCCGACCACCACGCCCGGATCGGATGCGGCCGCGCCGCTTGCATCCGGAACCTGGCAGGTAGTCGATACGCGTCTGACCAGACCTGGCGGCGTCCAGGCGATCGGCGACGCCGAACTCGAAGCCGCGCGTTCGCTCCAGCTGGTGGTGTCCGACGATGACGTGCGGTGGCGGGGAAATGCCATCGGGACGACGTTGAAGGCATATAGTTTCGGGGACAATTGTTCATCGCCGGAACGCGTTACCGAGTCGGAAGGCCGCTTCGCCCTGCGTTGCTCCGATGGGCAGTTCTTCGGTCCCTCGAGCGCGGATGAGCCATCCTTTGCCACTCAGCCTGATGGCACTGTGACGGTGAACTGGTACGACGGCATCACCCTGATCCTCCGCCAGCGCTGATGACCGGGGACAGTCGCACCCCGTTCATTCGCGTCACGGCCATGCCGACCGACCTCAACCCCTATGGCGGGGTGTTCGGCGGGTGGCTGATGAGCCAGATGGCGCTTGGCGCCGGCAGCCTCGCCAGTCGCGAGGGGCGGGGCAAGGCCGTGGTCGTCTCGGCCACTGACTTCGCCTTTCCCGGCGCGATGTCGGTGGGGGACGAACTGTCGGTCTATTGCGCGATCGAAGCAACCGGAAACACTTCGCTGACCATCTCCGCCGAAGCGATCGCGCGCGAGCGGAATGGCGATGCGGAAACCAAGGTCGGGCAGGGCACGTTCAAATTCGTCCTGCTCGATGAAAACGACCGGCCCCGTGCAGTGGCGGAGCGGTGGGCATGATCGCTGTCCTACAGGACTGCGAATATGCGATGGGTGCGATCATGACTCCGATATCCCCCATCGACGCTGCACCTTGCACAGGCTCTCCGCACGCCGACACCCGGCTGCACCAAGCCGACATTTTCACGGTGCAAGCCGACAGGCGCGCGGCGCAAAGCGACACGCCGAAGGCGCAAGCCGACACCAAATCCCGGCAAGCTGACGCCTTTGCGCACAAGCCGACTTCTTTTGCCTCTGGACTGTGTAACACCCGGTCCATGTCTCGGGCGAACACACAACTGACAGGTACGAATCATGGCTGACAAATACGACGTAATCGTGCTCGGCAGCGGACCCGGCGGCTATGTCGCGGCTATCCGCTGCGCGCAGCTCGGGCTCAAAACCGCCATCGTGGAACGCGAACTGCTGGGCGGCATCTGCCTCAACTGGGGCTGTATCCCGACCAAGGCGCTGCTGCGTTCGGCGGAGATCCTGCATTACGCGCAGCACGCCAAGGATTACGGCCTCAAGATCGCGGGCGAGATCGAAGCCGATCTGGACGCGGTCGTGAAGCGCAGTCGCGGCGTCGCCAAGCAGCTCAATCAGGGCGTCACGCATCTGATGAAGAAGAACAAGATCGCCGTCCACATGGGCGAGGGCACGCTGACCGGTCCGACCAGCCTCACGGTGAAGGGTGAAAAGGGCGACGAAAAGCTCACCGCCAAACACATCATCGTTGCCACCGGCGCCCGGGCGCGCGACCTGCCCTTCGCCAAGGCGGACGGCAAGCGCGTGTGGACCTATCGCCATGCCATGACGCCCAAGGAAATGCCCAAGAAGCTGCTCGTCATCGGCAGTGGGGCGATCGGCATCGAGTTCGCCAGCTTCTACAACGACATGGGCTGCGATGTGACCGTGGTCGAAATGCTCGACCGGATCGTGCCGGTGGAAGACAAGGACGTCTCGGCCTTCCTCGAAAAGAGCCTGTCCAAGCAGGGCATGACCATCATGACCGGCGCCGGCGTCGAAGATCTCAAGGTTTCGGACAAGGGCGTGAAGGCCAAGATCAAGGACAGCAAGGGCAAGGTCACCGAAACCGAATTCAGCCACTGCATCACCGCTATTGGCATCGTGCCGAACACCGAAGACATCGGCCTCGACAAGCTGGCGGATGTGGAAAAGGGCTTCATCCAAATCGACGACTACGGCCGCACGAAGTCCAAGGGCCTGTGGGCCATCGGCGACTGCACGCCCGGCCCCTGGCTGGCGCACAAGGCGAGCCACGAAGGCGTCACCACGGCCGAAGCGATTGCGAAAGAGCTTGGCAACAAGGATGTCCATCCCCACCCGCTCGACCGCAACAACATCCCGGGCTGCACCTATTGCCATCCGCAGATCGCCAGTGTCGGCCTGACCGAAGCCAAGGCGAAGGAAGCAGGCCACGAGGTGAAGGCGGGGACCTTCCCCTTCATCGGCAACGGCAAGGCCATCGCGCTAGGCGAGGCGGAAGGCTTCGTGAAGACCGTGTTCGATGCGAAGACCGGCGAACTGCTCGGCGCGCACATGGTCGGCGCCGAAGTGACCGAGATGATCCAGGGCTTCGTCGTCGGCAAGACGCTCGAGACGACCGAAGCGGAACTGATGCAGACGGTGTTCCCGCACCCGACGATCAGCGAAAGCATGCATGAGAGCGTGCTTGCGAGTTACGGGCGCGCGCTGCATATCTAGCCTGCGCTGCACATAGGGGGAGGGCGAGATGACCGGTTTCCTGATACTCGCCTTCCTCATCCTCGTGGCGATGGTCGTGTCCGTACCGCTCGCCACGCGGTTCGGGCTGGGCTCCGTGCTCGGTTACCTGCTGGCTGGCATGGCGATCGCGCCCCTGTTGGCCGCCCTCAACGTCGATGTCGTGGCCCTGCAGGTCTTCGCCGAATTCGGCGTCGTGATGATGCTCTTCATCATCGGCCTCGAAATGGAACCGCGCCGCCTGTGGGACATGCGCGGCAAGCTATTGGGGCTGGGTGGCGGGCAGGTCGTCCTGACGACTGCGGTCATTACCGGCATCGCCCTGCTCGATGCCCGGCCATGGCAGACGGCGGTGGCGATCGGCATGATCCTGGCCCTGTCGTCGACTGCGATCATCGTCCAGTCGCTGACCGAGAAGAAACTCATGCGCACCGAAGGTGGTGAAGCAAGCTTCTCGGTCCTGTTGGTCCAGGACGTCGCGGTCATCCCCATCCTCGCCCTCCTGCCGCTGCTGGCCATGCCCGGTCTCTATGCGTCGAGTGGCGGCCCCGTCGGTGCAGGCGCGCATCACGGAATTGACCTCACCGCCTCCATGCCGATGTGGCTCGCCGCCATCGCCCGCATCGGCGCGGTCGCCGCGGTGGTGGTCATCGGCATCTACGCGATCCGCCCCCTGTTCCGTTTCATTGCCGCCGCCCGCTTGCGTGAGCTGTTCACCGGCGCTGCCCTGCTGGTTGTAATCGGCATCGCCCTGCTGATGTCGCTTGTCGGCCTGTCTCCGGCGCTCGGCGCCTTCGTGGCGGGTGTCGTTCTTGCGACCAGCGAATATCGGCATGAACTGGAAAGCGATATCGATCCGATCAAGGGCCTGCTGCTGGGCCTCTTCTTCATCACCGTCGGCGCTGGCATCGATTTCGACCTTGCTGCGCAGATATGGCAGGAAGTCGTGTTCTGGGCGGCAGTCGTCATCGCTGCGAAGTTCATCGTGCTGGCTGCTGTCGGGTGGTTTTACGGCCTGCGCAAACAGGCGCTCTGGCTCTTCTGCCTCAGCCTTCCACAGGCCGGCGAATTCGCCTTCGTGCTGATTGCCTTTGCGCTCGCCAATTTCGTCATCGACAGCGCCCTGGCCGATCTCATGCTGCTCGTTGTGGCCCTGACCATGCTGGTCACGCCGCTGCTCTTCATTCTCTACGACAAGGTCATTGCCCATTCCTACTGCAAGGGGATGGAACGCGAACCGGACGCCATCGATGAAGAGAACGAGATCATTATCGCTGGACGCGGCCGGGTTGGCGGGATCGTCGATCGCATGCTCCAGACGGCCGGTTACACCACGACCGTGGTCGATTACGACAGCAGCCATCTGGAAATCCTGCAGAAGTTCGGCGTCCGCACCTATTACGGCGATGCGACACGCCCCGATCTGCTCCACGCGGCAGGCATCGCCCGCGCGAAGCTGCTCGTCGTCGCACTGGATGAGCGCGAACAGATCGACAAGCTCGTGAAATACGCCGTGCAGACCTTCCCGGACCTGCATGTCATCGCCCGGGCGAAAGATCGCAACCATGTCTACGAACTGTGGGCCTATGGTTGCAGAGACGTCATCCGCGAGACCTACGATGCCAGCATTCGTATCGGGCGATCCGCGTACGAGGCGCTGGGCGTAGACCGCCAGAATGCCATCGCGATGGCCGGCGCCTTCGAGGAAATGGACCGCAGTTCGATGCTCGAAATCGCCGAGGTCTACGACATGGACATACCGCCGATGGAAAACGAGGCGCTGGTGGCGAAGATCAGGGAATTGCGTGCAAGATGGGATCCGGTCCTGCGTGAACAGATGGATGAGATCGTCAAGAGAGGTCAATGACACAAGGCACCCACAATTACGTAGCTGATGATCGCAACGCATCGGTCGTCATCGACATCAACGGGGACCACTTCCCGCGACCGGACGCGAAGATCAGCGTTTTCGACAGCGGCTTCATGTTGGGCGACGGCGTATGGGAAGGCATCCGGCTGCATCATGGCCGCCTCGCCTTCCTGGATCGGCACCTCGACCGTCTGTGGCGCGGAGCGAAGGCCATCCACATGGATATCGGGGTCTCGCGAGAAGAACTGGAACGCCGCCTCTACGCCGTGCTCGATGCAAACGGCATGCATGGCGATGGCGTCCATATCCGCCTGATGGTGACGCGCGGCATCCGTTCGACGCCATATCAGGATCCGCGCGTGGTGGTGACGCCCGCCACGATCGTGATCATCCCGGAATGGAAGGAGCCTGCGCCCGAAACCGCCACGCGGATGCTCAAGCTGGCCACCGTCCACGTGCGCCGGGGCTATCCCGACGTTCAGGATCCTATGCTGAATTCGCACAGCAAGCTCAACTGCATAACGGCATGCATTCAGGCGGCGCAGGCTGGTGCCGACGAGGGGCTGATGCTCGACCCGCACGGGTTTGTCGCGACCTGCAATTCCACCCATTTCTTCATCGTCAAGGATGGGGAGGTGTGGACCTCCAGCGGCGACTACTGCCTCGACGGGATCACGCGCGGGGTCGTCATCGAGATCGCGCGGAATGCCGGCATTACCGTGCGCGAACGCAATTTCTCGCTGACCCACGTCTATGGCGCGGACGAAGCCTTCACCACGGGCACTTTCGCCGGCGTGGCACCTATCGGCTCGATCGACGGACGGGTGCTTGGTGACCAACGCGGCGCAATGGTCGAGAGGCTCCAACAGCTCTATCTGGCGCGACTTGCTGACGACGTGAGTGAAAGGAGCCGCCCATGACCATCCGCATCGCCATGTGGTCCGGCCCGCGCAACATCTCGACCGCGATGATGCGCAGTTTCGGTGGGCGCCCCGACTGTGCGGTTTCGGACGAGCCATTCTACGGCGCCTTCCTGCAGGCGACCGGCGAACCGCATCCGCTGGCAGCGGAAACGATCGCCGATATGGATTGCGACTGGCATTCGGTGCTGGCCACCCAATCCGGGCACCCGCCCGGTGGCGAACCGGTCTGGTACCAGAAGCACATGCCGCACCACATGGTAGGCCCGGTGTCGATTGCCGACATGCCCGACCACCGGCACGCCTTCTTGATAAGAGCGCCGGAACGGGTCGTTGCAAGTTACCAGCAGAAGAATGAACTGCGGCGTGCCGAACTGCTTGGTTTCTCTCGTTTGCGGCGGTATTTCGATTACGAGCGGGAGCGTAAGGGGACCGTCGCGCCCGTCGTGGACTCAGATGCCATCCTCAATGATCCGCCAATGATGCTGGAAAAGCTTTGTGCGGCTTTGGGCATCGGTTGGGACACTTCGATGTTGCATTGGCAAACCGGTCCACACCCCGAAGACGGCGTTTGGGGCCGGCATTGGTACGACAAGGTCAACGCGTCGACTGGCTTCGGTAAACCACCCGCGGACCTGCCACAATTGGAGGGGGCATTTGCCGATGTGGCGGCCGAATGCCGTGAGGATTACGAGGCCCTATTGCAACACGCCTTGTGATGCGTCCTGTCGCAAAGTAAAATCGTTTCATCGCAACCTCTTGCGCCGGATTTCGCACCGTTCGTTTCTTCCCCAGAGGAGACAGAGATGGAATACGAAATCAGGGACGACCCGCAAGGCCTAGAAGAGTGGGATCATGCCAACCGGGACGGCGGATTGGTCGAAGACCATGTCGCTCTGGAAAGGCAGCGAAGCACGCGCGAGGCAGGCTATCGGGAGCAGGATCGCAGGAGCACCTCCTCGGGCGCGCCATTGCAGGCGGAGTAGCTGGCGGACAGGGTGGGATTCGAACCCACGAAGGGCTTGCACCCTTGCCGGTTTTCAAGACCGGTGCATTCAACCGCTCTGCCACCTGTCCGCGAGCCGAGGCTAGCTAGTCGTATCTTTTCGATTTGTCACGTCTTTGCGGGAACATCGATAGCGGGTTCTCCGTACACGACAGATGACACTTGCCGTTCAGCTTCACTCTGCGACAACCTCTCCATGATTTTTCAAAGATTTTTAGCCGCCCTCGGGGCCCTAGCACTCGCGCTCCCAGGTTTGCCGGCGAATGCTCAGGACAATCTGAGTTTCGATGCCTACCTGCAATTGCTCATCGCGCGCGCGCGGGCGGAAGGGGTCAGCGAGGCTACGCTGCAACGAATGACGTCGGGTCTTCAGCCAAGCAGTCGTGTGATCGAACTCGATCAAAGCCAGCCTGGCTCGTCGAGTGGCTCCGGCTATCCTCCGCTCGCCCCTTACATCGCCACGCATGTCGATTCGGCACGGATTAGTGGTGGGCGCAGTGCCCGCGCGACCTGGTCTGGCCCTTTACGGGCGATCGAACGGCAATATGGCGTTCCGGCCGAAATTCTTGTCGCCATCTGGGGGCATGAAACAGCCTACGGTGCCGTGAAGGGTGGTTTCGACTTGTCGCAATCGCTGGCTACCCTCGCTTGGGAAGGTCGCCGCCGCGATCTGTTTGCGAGCGAATGGGTTGCGCTCATGAAAGTGGCTGACAAGGGCTACTCGCGTAGCGAACTGAAAGGTAGCTGGGCAGGTGCCTTCGGCAATCCGCAATTCCTGCCGTCGGTCTATCTGCGGCTAGCAACGGATGGCGATGGTGATGGCCGGGCAGATATCATGAACAACAGCGCCGATGCGCTCGCCTCCATTGCCAATTATTTTCGCGATGCAGGATGGCGCACCGGCCAACCCTGGGGTGTACGCGCCTCGGTTCCCTCTGGCTTCAACGTGAACGCCTACCGCAGCCCCATCGTCGCTCCTGTCTGCTCGCGCGTGCACGAGCGCCATAGCGTTTACAAGCCGGTCCGCGAATGGCGCAGCCTCGGCATCCAACCACAACGCGGGATTGGTGATGATACGCTCGCGACGCTGTTCCAGCCTGACGGGCCGGGCACGCCGGCGTGGCTGCTGACTTCGAACTATCGGGTTATCCTCGAGTATAATTGCTCGAACTATTACGCGATGAGTGTGGGGCTGCTCGCTGATGAAATCGCCAATTAAGACTGCGCTTGCCGTAGTCACTGCATTGGCCGCGCTCGCGCCAGCCGTTGGCGCGAGCTATGCCAAGGTCCAGCCGGACGATACTTCCTCGTCTGTCAGCACCGGTCCTGCAGCAGATTACCCGGTGGTAATCGGCGAGCCTTATGTGATCGACGGCGTAACCTACACGCCGATTGACACGATGAATTACGATCAGGTCGGCTATGTGACCGAAGACGCCCCCGGCGCGCCGGGCATAACCGGGGCGCATCGCATCCTGCCGCTTCCCAGTTATGTCGAGGTGACATCGCTGGATAGCGGCCGAACAATCCTCGTTAGGCTTGAACGGCGTGGGCCAATGACCGGCGACGGCCTGGTGGCCCTGTCTGCACCCGCGTTGGCGCAATTGGGCGTTGTCGCAGGAGCACCGATCCGCATGCGACGCGTAAATCCGCCCGAAGACCATCGGGCTGACCTCCGCGCCGGAAATGAAGCCCCCCTTCGCATGAACACGCCCGCCGGTCTGCTCGAGGTCCTGCGCCGACGCTTGCCGGAACAGGGCGCCGCGCCGCTTGGTGATCCGCGTCAGGCTATCATCAGCGGCAAGGAACCTACCGACAGCATCGTGACGGCAATCGACCCGACAAGCGAAGCCGTCATGACGTCAGAGCGGACTGAGCCGGCAGACGTCGAGCCTGCCGCAGTCGCCGCGCCCATGACGCCAGGTGCCGAGTTGGCCGAAGAGGGTGAAGGCGCTGCAGAACCGGCCCAACCATCGAGCCCGCCAACTGCGGAAGGTGGCTATGTCGTGCAGCTCGGTGCTTTTGCCATCCGCGCCAATGCCGAGAAGCTTGCGCGTGAGGTCGATGGCAGCATCGCTACCAGCGGTCGGTTCTCCTTGGTTCGCGTCGGGCCCTTCACAAGCCGTGGACAGGTCGAACAGGCGCTCGCCAAGCTGCGCGCGCGCGGTTATAGCGATGCTCTGATACATTCACTGGACTGACAGGCCGCGGCTCTCGCCCGGCACGGGAGCAAACTTGCGTAACAGCCTGATTTCGCTGGCTCTGCTGACGACGACTCTTATCGCAACACCTCTGGGTGCGCAGACCAAGGTGACTGCGCGGATTCCCGATGTGCAGGACGCGCCGATTGCCTATCTGCTCGATACGTCCAGCGGACAGGTGCTGTACGAACGCGACATCGATCGCCGCTTCATGCCCGCGTCCATCACCAAGGTGATGACCACGTTCCTAGCGTTCGAATGGATGGAAGAGGGCCGTCTGTTCCCTCAGCAAGTCTATGGTGTTCGACCGGACACGTTCCGCAAATGGAACCGCAAGGGTTCGACCATGTTTCTCCCTGCCGACGCCCGCGTGACGGTCGACGATCTCCTGCATGGCATCACCACGGTTTCGGCCAATGACGGAGCCGTCGTGCTGGCAGAAGGTGCGGCCGGATCGGTCGAGGACTGGGTCGCCGCGATGAATTCGAGGGCTCATGCGATCGGAATGTCGAATAGCCATTTCGGGACGCCCAACGGCTGGATGGACGGCGGAAAGACCTTTGTGACCGCCCGCGATCTCGGCACGCTGGCGCAAGCCATGGTCACGCGGCATCCCTCCAAATATCGGCATTTCGTGGGCGCGACGGGTCTGAAATACAACGGCATCGAACAGCGCAATCACGACCCCATCTCCGGCGTCGTAGAAGGGGCCGATGGTATCAAGACGGGCTTTACCAATCAGGCAGGCTACGGCTTCCTCGGCTCGGCGAAGCGGAATGGTCAGAGGCTTGTGATGGTCGTGGCGGCGAGTCCGACCGGCAGGGGCCGGAACAAGGCGGCGCGTGAATTCATCGAATGGGGTTTTCGCAATTTCGAAAGCCGCGTCCTGTTCGGAGAAGGGGAGCGCGTGGCCAGCGCGCAGGTACAGGACGGCGGAGTATCCGAAGTCAGGCTGATCGCCCCGCGCGGCGTGCGGATATCCATTCCCCGTGGCAGCAATCCGGACGTTTCCCTGTCCTTGCGATACGAAGGGCCATTGCAAGCGCCGGTCGCCAAGGGGGAGGAGGTGGCCGAACTGGTCGTCTCGATCGCCGGCATGCCTCAGCACCGCGTGCCTTTGGTAGCGGGTGAGGAAGTCATCGAAGCAACTGCGCTCCAGCGTGTGTTCAATGCCTTCAAGGGTTGGGCAACGTGACCCGTGGCCGCTTCATCGCCTTCGAAGGCGGCGAGGGGATGGGCAAGTCGACCCAGGCCAGATTGCTCGCGGATTGGCTGCAGCGGGATGGAATCAAGGTTGAATTGACGCGTGAACCCGGCGGCACTCCAGGCGCGGAAGCTATCCGCAATCTGCTGTTGTCACCTCCGGGGGAGGGGTGGACGCCCGAGGCCGAAGCGCTGCTGTTCGCCGCCGCCCGCGCCGATCACGTCGCGCGCAGGATCCGGCCGACGCTCGAGGCGGGATCCTGGGTTGTGTGTGATCGCTTTATCGATTCGAGCCGTGCCTATCAGGCGATCGCGGGCGGATTGGGGGACGATAAAGTCAGCCAGCTTCACCGGATCGGTAGCGCCGGGCTACTTCCCGATCTGACGCTCCTGATCGATGCGCCGAATGATGCGGTCGCCGCGCGACTGGCCAAGCGCGATGGCGACACAAGCGACGCCATTGGCGGGCGAGCCGCTGATTACCACGCGGCGGTGAACGCGGCGTTTCGCGATTTCGCCAATACCGAACCGGACCGGTTTGCCGTCATCGATGGTTCCGGATCGATCGAAGAGGTTCATCAGCAGGTTATGGCTGCCATTTCGCAGCGGTTCGAGGTTACGGCGTGACCTTGCTCGGCCATGATGCGGCTTGGCGCGAATGGCACAAGGCCATGGCCGGGGACAGAATGCATCATGCATGGCTGCTCGCCGGTCGGCGCGGCGTCGGCAAGGCCACATTCGCGCTTGCCGCGGCTCGCGAACTGGTCGGGGCCGATGGACAGGCAGACCAGCATCCCGATATTCACGTCCTCTCCTTCGCGCCGAAGGACGACAAGGAAGAGCGTAAACGCGCCGAAGGAAAGTCCTTCGAACTGGCTCGCTCAATTCGGATTTCCCAAGTCCGCGCCATGCAAAACCGGCTGAGCACGCGGCCGACCATGGGCGAAAAGCGGGCGATCATTATCGACCCGGCGGACGATCTCGAGCGAAACGCAGCGAACGCTCTGCTGAAGAGCCTCGAGGAGCCGCCCGTCGGCACGTACTTCCTCCTGGTTGCGCATAGTCCTGCCCGGCTATTGCCCACGATCAGGTCGCGCTGCCGCGTCCTTCGCTTCCCGACCGTCAGCGATAACGACATGGACCGACTGCTGATCCAGTTGTCCCCAGGCGCTGACGATGCCACCCGGTCTGCAGCTATTGCTGCTGCAGCAGGGTCGCCCGGCGCCGCTCTCGAATTCGTCGATATGGAACTCGGCAAAGTCGCCCAGGAAATGCGCGCTATTCTGGATAGGGGTGACCCCGATTTCCGCATGCGCGGGACCTTGGCCGGCCTGATCGGCGGACGCCCCGATCGCAACCGCATCCGCGCCGTGCTGGAACTTGCGCGATCGGTCGTGGGTCAGAGGCTCGAGAACAATCTGTCCGACCCCCGCCCGATAATCGACACGCACAGTGAACTGGTCCGCCTCACCGGCGAACAACCGACCTATAATTTCGACGCCGGATTGCTTGCAATGGAAATCGGTAGCTTGCTCGCCAACGCTGCCACCGCTAGCGAGCGAGCCGATGGCTGATCCCTATTACCTTACCACCGCAATCCACTATCCCAATGGCAAGCCGCATATCGGCCATGCTTATGAGACGATTGCAGCAGATGTCGTCGCCCGTTTCCAGCGTTTGCGCGGGCGCGACGTTCGTTTTCAAACCGGAACAGACGAGCACGGCCTGAAAATGGCGCAGAAAGCTCGCGATCTGGGCCAGAGTCCTCGCGAGCTGGCTGATGAAATGTCCGGGTATTTCAAGGAATTGTTCGATGTTCTGAACATATCCTATGATCGCTTCATTCGAACAACCGATGACGATCATCATCGCGCCAGCCAGGCAATCTGGCGGGCGATGGAAGCCAAAGGCGATCTTTACCTCGACCGCTACGAAGGTTGGTATTCCGTTCGTGACGAGGCTTACTACGACAAAAAGGAACTCGTCGAAGGGGAGGGGGGCGAAAAGCTATCACCGCAGGGAACACCTGTCGAATGGACGGAGGAAGAGACATGGTTCTTCCGTTTGTCCAAATATGCCGAACCGCTTCTGGACGTGCTGAAAGCGCCCGGCTTCATCGAGCCGGCGAGTCGCCGCAATGAAATGGTCGCTTTCGTCGAGCGCGGATTGCAGGATTTGTCCGTCAGCCGGACCAGCTTCGATTGGGGTGTGAAGGTTCCCGATAATGACGGCCACGTGATGTACGTCTGGGTGGATGCTCTGACGAACTACATCACGGGCCTCGGTTATCCGGATGGTGGCGAGTTATGGGACAAGTTCTGGCCTGCCGATCTGCACTTGATCGGCAAGGACATCGTTCGTTTCCACACGATCTACTGGCCGGCTTTTCTGATGAGCGCGGATCTGCCGCTGCCGAAGAAGGTGTTCGGCCATGGCTTCCTGCTCAACCGGGGTGTGAAGGAATCGAAGTCGCTCGGGAATGTCACCGACCCGATGGAACTTGCCGAAACATTCGGCGTCGATGCGCTGCGCTACTTCCTTCTGGCAGAAGTAACCTTCGGCCAGGACGGCAGCTATTCGGCAGAAGCCCTTGTAAACAAGGTGAATGCTGAACTCGCTAACAGCTTCGGCAATCTCGCACAGCGTACATTGTCGATGATCGCCAAGAATATGGATGGGAAGCTCGAGCAGTTCGAAACGCAGCCCGCCGATGATGAGCTTCTGGCAAAGGTCACTGAAGCGTGCGCAACCGAACTGCCGCGAGAGTTCGAGAAGCTGAACTTCTCAATTGGGATCGAATTATGGCTCAGGGCCGTTTATGCCTGCAATGCCTATGTCGATGAACAGGCGCCTTGGGCGCTCAAGAAAACTGACCCCGAGCGGATGAAGGCGGTACTGCAGACCTTGTTTATTGCTATCCGCGATCTCGCTATTGCGATCCAACCGGTCGTACCGGAAAAAGCGGCTGCAGTGCTTGATCAACTCGGCATTTCAACCGATCGCCGTAGGTACGCCGATCTTTCGGACCAAAGCTGGTTTGGCGAATTAGTAACCGCCGAGCACGCGATCGACAAACCTACCCCTGTCTTTCCGCGCCTGGAACTTCCCACTGCAGAGGCTGCGTGATGCTGGTCGATAGCCATTGTCACCTGGAATATGAGGGGCTGGTCGACGAACAGGAAGCCGTGCTCGATCGTGCGCGCGGTGTAGGGGTTCAGGCCTTTCTCAATATTTCGACGAAACAAGCCGAATGGGCGCAGGTCGTGGGCACGGCGCAGAAAACGGCGGATGTTTACGCCAGTGTCGGCATTCACCCGCATCATGCGGATGAGCATTCAGAGCTCGAAAGGGCTGACCTCTTGGCTGCGGCGAAGGGTGGGAAGGTCATCGGCATTGGTGAAACCGGTCTCGACTATTACTATGATCATTCCGACCGCGAGGCGCAGAAGCACCTGTTTCGCCTTCACATCGATGTCGCGAGAGAGCTGCAGCTTCCTGTAATCATTCACACGCGTGATGCAGAGGATGACACTCTTGCCATCCTCAAGGATGAAATGGGGAAGGGGGCCTTTCCAGCCCTCATTCACTGCTTCACTGCATCGGCGGACTTTGGTCAACAGGTACTCGATCTGGGGCTGTCCATTTCCATATCGGGCATCGTTACGTTCAAGAATGCTCGCGACCTGCAGGAATTTGCCAAAGCCATTCCTCAAGACCGTCTACTGGTCGAAACCGACAGCCCGTTCCTTGCTCCGGTCCCTCATCGCGGCAAGACATGTGAACCCGGTTTCGTGCATGATACGGCAACATTCCTGGCGGACCTCCGCTGCGAAAGTCTCGACAGCCTGGCAGAATACACGACCAGGAATTTTTATACGCTCTTCAGCAAGGCGGCACCGTGAAGCTCCTTATGCTCGGTTCGGGTACCTCCACGGGGGTGCCCCGTATCGGTAACGACTGGGGCGAATGCGATCCGAACGAACCGCGCAATCGCCGTACCCGCGTGTCGATCATCGTTGAGAATGATGCAGGACAGCGAATCCTCGTCGACACATCGACGGATCTGCGGGCGCAACTGCTGGCAAATGACATCGAAAAGGTCGACGCCGTCTTCTGGACGCATGATCATGCCGATCATTGCCACGGGATCGATGATCTTCGCGTCATGCGTTACGATCGAAGTAATCCCTTGCCAGGCTTCGCCAACACAGGAACGTGCGAGCGGCTGCGTCGGCGGTTCGACTATATATTCGAGGGCCAGTTCGGATATCCCACACTGATTGGTCTGAAGAATGTCAAAGATGCTCAGCTGGTTGCGGGATTTTCCTTTCAATTCGTCGAGATGCCGCACGGGCCGGTAACAAGCACGGGATTTCGCTTTGAAGCAGATGGCAAATCTCTCGTCTACGCGACGGATTTCAGCGAAATCACTCCGCAAATGATCAAATGCTTCAAGGGTCCTGATCTTCTGGTCGTAGACTGTCTGCGCCGCCGTCCTCATCCAACACATGCGCATCTCGATATGGCCATAGAGCTTGCGCGCAAGATCAAGGCTCGGAAGACCGTCCTCACTCATATGGACAAGAGCATGGACTATCGAACGCTGTGCGATGAAGTCCCCAAAGACGTCGTGGTCGGCTTCGATGGACTGGGCCTCGAAGTATGAACGAGTATCAGATCGTGTCGCTGATTTCGTTGACCGGCTTTCTGATACTGGTCGCATCGGCATTTCGCTCGCACGACGTGAACTGGAAGAAAGGTCTTTATATGGCCGGTGCATGGGCGGGTATATTCGCCATCGTCATTTTATTCGTCGACATCGTACGCTAACTCGACCCGCACTCAATTTAACATAATATATATTATCAATCTTGGATTTCTGTCGGTCCGTCCAGGATTGGACGCCCCCGCGCAAACACCTCCCAAGCAAAATTCTGACAAACGATCGTTTCATTCAGTCGCCGCGGAACTGCGCTGGATCGATCCCGAGTTTGTTCGCCTTGTAATAAAACGTCTTGCGCGGAATGCCGAGGCGCTCGATCGTCTTGGCGACGCTGCCACCTGACGCGGCCAGCGTGGCGATGATCTGGTTGCGCTCGAAAGCCTCGAGCCGCTCCGGCAATGTTTGCGTTTGCTCTCCAACGCCAAAACTCGTCTCCAACCCAAGGATCATGCGTTCGGCCAGATTTTCAAGCTCGCGGACGTTGCCGGGCCATCGATGGCCCGTCGCCCAATCCAACGTGGACCGATTGGGCTGGATCGGTTCACGACCATGTTTTTGTGCAGCCTCTCCCAGAAAATGGGTGAGCAACAACGGAATGTCCTCTCGACGCTCGCGCAACGGCGGCAGCGTTACGCGCATGCTGGATACGCGATAAAGCAAGGCGGGATCGATCTTGGCGAGATCGTCACGGTGAGCCACCGTTGTGATTACCCGGCAGGCCACGTTGAGCGCCTGATCCCGATCGAGAGTGCCGAGCTGGCGCGTCTCAGCAAATTCCGCGAGGCGAGACTGCAGCAGCGGCCCGGCACGATGCAGGTCATCGATGAAAAGCGTGCCACCTTGCGCATCGGCAATGGGGCCATCGGGCGCAAACAACCGATCCTGCGCCATCGCTTCCGTTATACCTGCACAGGGCAGCACAACGAACCGCCGGGAATTTCGGGAATCATGGTGCAGCACCCGCGCCGCAAGTTCCTTTCCCGTTCCGCTTTCCCCTTCAATCAGCAGATCGATCGGCGTCGGGGCTAGCGCCGCCAGCGTCTGGCGCACTTGTTCGATAGCGGCAGAATGCCCGATGATCGGGGATGTCCGCGCCCCCTTCCCCGCCATGGCCTTTAGCTGGCGGTTTTCCATGACCAGTCGCCGCTTGTCCGCCGCGCGCGATACGGCCCCTTCAAGCTCGTGCGGGTCGAAGGGTTTGGTCAGGAAATCCCAAGCCCCTGATTTCAGGGCGTCTACCGCCATCGCAACGTCGCCATGACCGGTAAGCAGGATCACCGGAAGTTCGGGATCCATGTCGCACACTGCCTCTAGCAGCTCGATCCCGTCCACTCCCGGCATGCGGATGTCACTGACGATTGGTCCGGCGAATTCGCGACTTAGCGCCCGCAACGCTTCGGCGCCGTCGCGCGCTTCGCTGACCTCATACCCGGCGAGTGTCAGCATCTGGCTTAATGATGCGCGCAGATCCGCATCATCGTCGACGACCATCACCGGTCCGCGAGACGTCACGGCACTTCTCCTGCCGGGCGCAAGGTAAGCTCGAACGCCGCGCCCTTCCCGCCCTTGGCGACGTGACGAAGATCTCCGCCCATATCTCGCGCGATGTCACGGGCGATCACCAGGCCAAGCCCCAGCCCGCCCTCACGCTCGGTGGAAAACGGAGTGAACAGTCGCGCAATCATCGCTTTCGACAGACCGGGACCATTGTCGGCAACGTTCATGACAATCATTCCGTTTTCTTTTCGTACACTTATCGTGACCTTTGCATCCGGCACATCAACCAGCGCCTCGGCCGAATTCTGTAGCAGATTGACCAGGATTTGCTCCAGTTGAACCCGGCCGGCGCGGACTGTCAGTGTCTCCATTTCGGGTGCGAGATCGAGCTCGATCGGCCGCAACCGCTCTTTGAGAATGAGTTGCGCCCCTGCCATGGCGTCGCTCAGTCGGACATCTTCAAGCTTGTCGGTCCGTTTTCGGGAGAAATTGCGAAGCTCCGCTGTGATCTTTCCGATCCTGTCTGCCAGGCGTGAGATGGCGACGAAGTTCTCGGATACGCCTGCGCTGTCTCCCCTTTCGGACAGCGTAACGCCATTGGCCGCATAGGTCCGGATCGCGGCGACCGGCTGTGCGGTTTCGTGGGCGACCCCGGCCGTCACCTGTCCCAGCGTGGCGAGGCGGTTTGCCTGACGCAGCCCCTCCCGCAGGGCAGCGGCACGTTCCTCGCTTGCTGCCCGTTCGTCCATTTCCAGCCGGAGAGCGCGAGTGCGGGCCTCCACTTCGGATTCGAGTTCCGCCGTG
Organism: Qipengyuania pacifica; assembly: GCF_019711555.1. Taxonomy (NCBI): domain Bacteria; kingdom Pseudomonadati; phylum Pseudomonadota; class Alphaproteobacteria; order Sphingomonadales; family Erythrobacteraceae; genus Qipengyuania; species Qipengyuania pacifica. Next base: position 478,754 of record NZ_JAIGNQ010000003.1, read on the forward strand.
CGTGCTATCCGCGCGCGCTCCATGTCGACCCGTCGGCGGCGACGCGCGAGAACGATCCACGTCAGCGCAAGCACGGCCAACGCCGCCAGCGCGCCGGCGAGGCGGGCGATCGGCACCACTCCGCCAAGCGCCACTGCGCGCGGTTCTGCATGGACGAGCTTCCAGCCTTCCACGGCGATCGGGACGGCAGCGGCGATTTGCGCGCCGCCCAGCAGCGCCGAGAGATCGCCCTCTTCACTACCCGCGTCGCTGGTGCGGAAACGAAGGGCAGGATCGCTGGTGATCAGGACAGTCCCGTTCTGCCCCTCGACCATGGTGGCCCCTCCCCCACGAGCCCATTGGGCTTCCAGCTCATCGAATTCGAGTTTGACGACGACCACGCCGCCGTTGGCAGTTCCCCGGGAGAGGAACAGTCCGGGCTTGCCGCTTACTGTTCCCCGGGCATAATCGATACCGGTGCCGCCGCGGCGTGCCTCGCGATAATATTCGCGAAAGGCGAAATTCTGGCCAAGAAAGCTCATCGGTGTGTTGGCGTTGCTGGCGCTGATCGTATCCCCATTGGGTGCCAGCAGGAAAATGGCCGCTGCTCCGGTTGCATCGGCGAGTTGGGCAAACTGTGCATCGAGCGTCTCGCGTGCGCCTGGCGCGTCATCCACGGATCGCAACACGTCGACATCGTTCGCCAGCAGCGTCGGCAGAAGCCGGTATCGCGCAACTTCGCTTTCCAGCAGCGAGGCGCGCAGTTGTGCTTCGGTTGCCATGCGTGATGCGGTCGCATCCTGCGTGAATTGCGCGGCGGCCAGTCCGGCAAGCCAACCCGCCGCAGCAACGCTTGCAACGACCGCAACTATCCAGCGCCAGGCATATCTGAGGGGCGAATCACGTTCGAACACTATGTGCATATTTCTGCACATACCGAGGTGTGTCTGTCTATAGTTCGGCACATAAAAACTGGAGGCGTAAAGCAAATCACTGATATTCCACCACTTTACTCAAGATGGAAATCCTCTTCGCCACGCCACGAAATCGGTCATTCTCCTCCTTCAAGGTCGGCAGGGCGCACGAATGCTCCGCCGTTGGGGGATCCCGCAGAAAGCGGGACCTGCGAGAGAGAGAGGACATCATCATGGCACAAGACTTGCCGATCATCGATCGACCCATCGCACCGCCGCTCGCGCAAGCGACGTGTGGGTCAACGCCCGCCGGCCAGTTTTTCGCAGCTCGATAAGAAGCGCGGATCATGCAATCGATCATGCTCGCTCTGGCCTTTGCAGGAGCTGCCCAGCCCAATCTGCCCACGGCTAGCAGTGACGATGAAAGCGCCCAGGCGCCCGTCGCCTCGCAGGCCACGGGCGATGTAGGCCAAGACCGGGACGAGACACCCGCAACCGATCCCTACCCACGCGAAGCAATCGGCGAAGGTCAGGTCGTGGGTCGCCTCGCCTCGACCCGCTGGACCGAGGATTGGCGCGCCATGGCCGACCAGGCAAAGCGCGACGATTTCCTGGATCGGCTTAAATTCCTGCCTCTTTCGGACGACGGCGAAGTCTACCTAACCCTCTCGGGCGAAATTCGCGTCCGCAGTGATTTTCTCACCAACACCGGCTTGGTCGAACGCCCTACCGAACGGCGTGACCGGCTCCGGGTGATCGGCGGCGCGGACCTGCATTTAGGGCCGAATGTCCGGCTCTTCGCCGAGATCGCCCATGGGGGGCTCGACGGTCGCAATCTCACTACCCAGCAGACCAACTTCAAGAACGACCTCGTCGTCCAGCAAGCCTTCGCGGAAGTCAGCGGTGATATTGCAGGGCTCGAGGCTGGTGCGCGCTACGGCCGCCAGGAATTCCTCGATGGGTCCGCGTTGTTGATCGGGTCACGCGATTTCAACACTATCCGCTTCGTCGTCAACGGCCTGCGGACATGGGTTCGCGGCTCTCGCGTTCGCGCAGGACTGTTCGATTTCGAATTCACCGAGCTCGGCGCGGGTGGCACTAGTGACGATCGCAGCGACGACGATACCCGCTTCAGCGGTGTAAATCTCGGTTTTGTCTTGGCGACCGATATGTTCGGGGGATCGAAATTGTACTTCGATCCCTTCATCTGGCGGTTGAGGCAGAACGATCTCACGTGGGGGCCACAAATTGCCGATGATCGGCGCCTGTATACGGGCGCACGTCTTTGGGGCAGCGCGGGTCCGATCACGGTGGATTGGAACGCGAACTACCAGTCCGGATCATTTGGCGATCGCGACATTTCCGCCTGGCAGGTATTCCTGTCGCAGACCTATCGTCTGGGCGAAGATCGCACCGCGCCTTCGGTCGGTCTGCGCTTCGATTATGGCAGCGGGGGCAACGGCACCAGCGGCACGGGCACATTGCGCACCGCCACCACGCCCTATGGCATCAATGCGCCGTTCGGCTATCAGATCACCATGACGCCGACCAATTTGCTGGCGGTCACGCCCGGTTTCAATTTCCAGGCCTTTAAGAACTTTTCGGTCAATCTCGAATACCAGCTCAGCTATCGTCCGGAAGAAACCGACGCGGTCTATCGCCCCATCAACCGCCCTTACGTAGGCACCGATCAGGTGTCCGGGCATAAGGTGGCTGACATGATCCGCATGCAGACCCGGTGGAATATCACGCCGCGCCTGTTCCTGGGTACACGCACCGAATACACCATCGCGCGAAACGTTCTGACCCGCGCGGGCTATGCCGACAGCTTTTTTGCGACAGCATGGCTGAGCTACCGCTTCTGATTTTGTTCCACCATAAGGGCCGCCAAGGTCACAGGGGAGAGACATGAATACTGAAACCGGCGTAACTGCGCAGACTGGCCCATCGGCCACCAGCTCCGAGGGACCCGATGCGCATTCCGCTCCGCCCACCCGCGGGCAGATGTGGCGCCATCTTGGGCCTGGCATCGTGGTCGCCGCCACCGGTGTCGGTGCAGGCGACCTGGTCGCCACCCTGATTGCCGGTTCCCGCTTTGGCTATGCCCTGCTGTGGGCGGCGGTCGTCGGCTGCATCGTCAAGATCGCCCTTTCCGAAGGGTCGGCGCGCTATCACCTTGCCACTGGGTCCACGATCCTGGCGGGCTGGCGCTCCCTGGGCAAATGGACGAGCTGGTATTTCGGCGTTTACGTCATCATCTGGGGCTTCATCTACGGGGCCACCGCCATGAGCGCGACCGCCCTTCCTCTGACAGCCCTGTTCCCGGAACTGCCCCTGCGGGCCTGGGCGATCATCGCCGGTATCTTCGGCTTCGTCTTCGTATGGTTCAACAGGTACGAAACCTTCGAAATCGTCATGAAGATATTGGTTGGCCTCATGTTCATCATCATGGTCGGCCTCGCTTTCCTGGTGGCGCCCAGCCTTCCCGACATGGCACGCGGGATGACGTTCGAACTTCCCGAAGGATCGCTGTTCTATACGCTGGGCATGATCGGCGGCGTGGGTGGGACCATCACCACCGCAGCCTATGGTTACTGGACGCAGGCCAAGGGCTGGCGCGGCATGCCGTGGTTCCCGATGATGCGGGTGGATAATGCGCTGGCCTATATCGTTACCGGCATTTTCGTCATCGCCATGCTGATTGTCGGCGCGGAACTGCTTTATTCTGCAGGTATTGCGCTTGAAGACAGCGACAAGGGCCTGCTGGGCCTGTCCGGTGTGCTCGAAGAACGCTTCGGCGCGACCATCGCGACCTTGTTCCTGGTCGGCTTTGCGGCGACTTCCCTCTCATCGCTTTTGGGTGTCTGGCAGGGCATGAGCCTGTTCTTCTCCGACTGGTGGTACCAGTTGCGCGGCGCCAGCGAAGGCGGCCATGAAGGCAGCGGCGCCTACAAGTTCTATCTCGCCTGGCTGACATTCCCGCCCATGATCCTGCTGTTTGCAGACCGGCCGTTCCTGCTGGTCATCATCTACGGGGCGTTCGGCGCGCTGTTCATGCCGTTCCTGGCCGTTACGCTGCTGATGCTCAACAATTCCGAACGGGTACCAGCCCACGCCCGAAACGGTGTGGTCGCGAACTTGACGCTCGCGGGCTCTGCAATCCTGTTCGTGGTGCTTGCCGTCCAGCAGGTCGCGCGCCTGCTCAGTTGACAGGCTACGACGGATGCCCGGCGACGCTTCTGTGCAAGCGTGAAGCCTGTCGCCGGGTATCAATTTTCCGCAATTCTAAAGCGGATCGGTGTGGATGTGCAGTTCGCCTTCCAGGGTGCGGTGAACCGGGCACTTGTCCGCCATTTCCAGTATTCGCGCTTTCTGGTCGTCGTCCAGTTCATCGCCGTGGATCGAGATCCGGCGATTGAGCGCCTGGATCTTGGTTCCGTCTTCCATCGCCTTGGCATGCACGCATTCGTGATTGTTCTCATGCGTCACCTGCACAGTCACACCGTCTAGCGGCCAGCCTTTCCGGTCCGCGTACATTTTCATCGTCATGGCCGTGCAGGTCCCCAGCGCCGCGGTCAAAAGATCGTAGGGCGTGGGACCGCTATCGTCACCGCCATAGTCTGCCGGCTCGTCGGCCACGAAGCGGTGGGTGGCCGTGTGCACTTCTGTTCCGAATTTGCCATGGCCCGTCTTAACGACCACGCCTTCCTCCGGCATCGGCCAATCGTCCCTTACAGGGATATAACGGCTCGCCCATGCGGCGATGACATCGGCTGCGAACGCGGCGTCCTTGTCGTCCAGCAGGAGGTGATCGGCGTGATCCAGGCTGACGAAGCTCTTCGGATGCCTCGCTGCACTAAATAGCGCGGTGGCGTTCTCTATCCCCACCAGTTCGTCGGTGGGCGAATGGAGGAACAGCAGCGGCCGCTTCAACTTGCTGACTTGGGAAAGCAGATCGACATCCTCTACCCGCTCGATGAATTCGCGGCTGAGTATGAAGGAATGCCCGCCGATTGTGACCGGGCCCTCCCCCTCCTTTCGTATGGCGTCGATATCGCCGTCGATGCGCTGAAGGACATGCGGCACGTCGCTGGGCGCGCTGATGGTGGCGATGGCAGCGATCCTGTCGAAACCGATATCATCCGCCGCCGCCAGAACCGCCGCGCCGCCCAGACTGTGTCCCACAAGCAGGATCGGCTGCGCGAAGCGCTCGAGCAAATGCTCTGCCGCAGCAACCAGATCTGCGATATCCGTGGCGAAGCCGGCATGCCCGAAATCCCCCTCGCTGCCTCCAAGCCCGGTAAAGTCGAACCGCAAGCAGGCGATGCCCTGCTTCGCCAGGGCACGGGAAACATGTACCGCCGCCCTGCTCTGACGGGTGCAGGTAAAACAATGCGCGAACAGCGCGGCACCACGCACCAGACCCGTCGGTAATTCGAGCGAACCCTCCAGATTATGGCCCGCATTGGTCGCAATGGTGATGGTTTCGGTCGGCATGGGGTCTCCTCGCGGCGTGACGGATAATCTGATCTTCGATAGTAGGGACGAAGGCTCTGCAAAGATACCGCCGGGGTGTTGCCCTCTTTCGCCATCGTCACGCGACTGGACATTTTTCTACAACGGGTAATTCGTGCATGTCGCTACATCGACCGGCAGTCGGGATGGTTGCTGCCGGCGAAAACTAAGGTGACAACGAATTTGATCATTTGCCCCATATCCCTCTGTTTATGCGGAGTAATAGAAGGATATGGAGTTTTTAATTCACCCCCGGTCGCTGTCACGGTTGGGTTCGAGATGCCCCTTGCCCTTCACTTCTGCGGCCCCTAACGCTTACGTAAAGTTGCAAGGGAAAACCGATGACCGAACCGAGCCGTTTCGAAGGTACGAAGTCCTATATCGCCACCGAAGATCTCAAGGTGGCGGTCAACGCCGCGGTGACGCTGCGCCGTCCGCTTCTGGTCAAGGGCGAACCGGGTACCGGCAAGACGGTCCTCGCGCATGAAATCGCCAAGGCCATCGATGCGCCCCTGATCGAATGGAACGTGAAATCGACCACCAAGGCGCAGCAGGGCCTGTATGAATATGACGCCGTTGCCCGTCTGCGCGATGGCCAGCTCGGTGACGAGCGCGTTCACGACATCGCCAACTACATCAAGAAGGGAAAGCTGTGGGAAGCCTTCACCTCACCGCAGTTGCCCGTCCTGCTGATCGACGAAATCGACAAGGCCGATATCGAATTTCCGAACGATCTTCTGCAGGAACTCGATCGCATGAGCTTCGACGTGTACGAAACGCACGAGCGGATCGAAGCGAAAGAACGCCCGATCGTGGTGATTACCTCGAACAATGAAAAGGAACTGCCCGACGCATTCCTGCGTCGTTGCTTCTTCCATTACATCAAGTTCCCCGATCACGACACGATGCGCGACATCATCGAAGTCCACTTCCCGGGCATCCAGAAATCTCTCGTCACCAAGGCGATGGAAATTTTCTACGAAATCCGTGACGTCCCCGGCCTTAAGAAGAAGCCCTCGACCAGCGAATTGATCGACTGGCTCAAGCTGCTCCTCAACGAAGATATGCCGCTCGACGTGCTGCAGGACGCCAATCCCAACGCCGCGATCCCGCCGCTGCACGGCGCCCTGCTCAAGAACGAACAGGACGTTATGATGTTCGAACGCCTCGCTTTCATGGCCCGGCGCCAGCAATAATTCGGTGTGCGATGGGGCTGACGTTTGCAGTCCCATCGCCCTTACTGACCGTCGATTTTACCGGAAGCTGTAAGCTAGCTCGAAATCGCCCCAGCGTCGCCCGCCGATGTGAAGCGGCACATAAACGTTGCGCACGACCATGTAGTTCTTGCCGTCGCCTTCCTGGCGGTAGACCGCCATCGTGTACGGATCGGTGGTCGCCTTCGCGACGTGGTCGATCCCTTCAAGAATGATGCGGCCATTGCGGCAGTATTTCGTATCATGCGCCAGATCGCCCGTCGGCTGGCGCGAATGCGCGGTAACGTGAGTCGGAAGGAATCCGCTCATGTCTGCCTGCGAACACATGATGACGGCCCCGCCTTCGCCGCTCACGCGATCGTTCAGCGGACGCCAATTGGCATCGGCCCATTCGCTCAGCGCCGTGCGGTAAAGGGGCGGATTGGTACCCGGAACCTGACGATAGTTCCGATCGAACAGCTGATCCATCGACAGTTCGCCCGCGGCGATGGCCTGCTCGGCAAGTGCGACGATCTCCTGCGCATGTCCCTGCGCCTTCTCGACCATGGAGCTGTCCTGCGGCGACAGACCCGCTTTGACAAGTTTGTCGAACATGTCGCTGGCGATCAGTTCAAGCTCTTCCATGCGCCCATGCGCTGTCGCGAGCTTGCTTTCGTTTTCGCTGACAGCACCGTCGAAATCACCAAGCACGTCCTGAACCCGATGAACGTGATCAGAAATCGTGGCCGTGTTGCGGGCAATCTGGTCTTGTTGTCCGTCGACCTCGAGCAGCAGTTCGGTGACGCTGCGCATCGTGTCTTCGATCGCACCGACGGAGTTCTTGGCCTGTGTGCTGGCCGCGGCACCACTCTGGATCTTCTCGATGACCTGCTCCGCCTCGCCGCCCAGCATATCGACGGTCCGGCTGATTTCCTCAGTCGCCTTGCGCGTTTCGCTGGCGAGCGCCTTTACCTCGTTCGCGACAACGGCGAAGGTGCGTCCCTGTTCACCGGCCCGCATGGCCTCGATGGTGGCATTCAGTGCGAGAATGTTGGTCGTTTCGGCAATCTGGTCGATTTCCTGGCTCGATCGCCGCACCTGGTCCATTGCCGCAGCAAAGCCGGTAACGTGCTCCGTCAGTGTTTCGACTAGGCGCAGGAGATTGCCGATCTCGTTGAGCGAGCTGCTGATAAGCGTCGTGCCGTCGTTGAGGCGTTCGATGGCGCGTTCGGAAAGCAAACGCGCTTCGTCGCTCGCCTCCAGGACTTTACTCTGGTCTTCATCGAGGGCGCGTACGGTACCCTGCAACTCGACATATTCGCTACGCAGGTGGCCGAAGGAATCGATCACGCCCTGAACGATACCGGCGACGTCGGAACAGCCCACGGTGACCTTCCCGCACGCTTCGGGTATCCTGTCGAGAGCCGATGCGCCCCGGGCATCGATCGCGCTAAGTTCCATGGCTGTTGTGACCCCTTTGTCCCTGTTTGCGAACCTCCTAACGAAGGGTGGTTAGCGGACGGTTAAATGGCCTCCGCGACGAGTGGCAAAGCAGGACTGGTGCGACGGATCGGCACGCGCTAGACATTACCGATGTTCTTAAATTTCGTCGACGAGCTCCGCGCTGCGGGCATCCCCGCAAGCTTCAAGGAACACCTGACGCTCATCGAGGCGTTGGATCGCGATGTCATCGAACAATCGCCCGAGGCGTTCTATTACCTCTCCCGGGCCACCTTCGTGAAGGACGAAGGCCTGCTCGACCGGTTCGACCAGGTCTTCCAGCGGGTCTTCAAGGGCGTCCTCAGCGATTACGGTCAGAACCCTGTCGACATACCCGAAGATTGGCTCAAGGCTGTGGCCGAGAAATTTCTCTCCGACGAGGAGATGGAAAAAATCAAGAGCCTGGGCGATTGGGACGAGATCATGGAGACGCTGAAGAAGCGGCTCGAAGAACAGGAAAAGCGTCACCAGGGCGGTAACAAGTGGATCGGCACGGGTGGCACCTCGCCATTTGGCAATTCCGGTTACAACCCGGAAGGCGTGCGTATAGGCGGCGAAAGCAAGCACAAGCGCGCGCTCAAGGTGTGGGACAAGCGAGAATTCAAGAATCTCGACAACACCAAGGAACTCGGCACTCGCAACATCAAGATGGCCCTGCGCCGTCTACGCCGGTTTGCCCGTGAAGGCGCCGCCGACCAGCTGGATATCGACGCGACGATCGAAGGCACGGCAAAGCAGGGCTGGCTGGATATTCATATGCGACCCGAACGTCGCAATGCGGTGAAACTGCTCCTGTTTCTCGACGTCGGCGGATCTATGGACCCGTTCATCAAGATCACCGAGGAACTGTTCAGCGCCGCGACCAGCGAATTCAAGAATCTGGAATTCTTCTACTTCCACAATTGTCTCTACGAAGGCGTCTGGAAGGACAATCGCCGTCGCTGGCAGGAACGTACCAAGACCTGGGACCTGCTCCACAAATATGGGCATGACTACAAGGTCGTCTTCGTTGGAGACGCCGCGATGAGCCCTTACGAAATCACGCATCCCGGCGGCAGTGTGGAACATATGAACGAAGAGGCTGGCGCCACGTGGATGCAGCGCGTGGTAAACACCTACCCGGCAACAGTATGGTTGAACCCCGTGCCCGAAAAGCAATGGGGCTATTCGCAGTCGACCAAGGTCATGAAGCACATCGTCAATGACCGTATGTACCCGCTTACGCTCGACGGGCTGGATGATGCGATGCGCGAACTGAGCCGCAAGCAGGGCTGACGCGGCCAAGTGAACCCCATCTTGTAACCCTTCCTAATTTTGCTTTACCGTGTGTGGAAAGGAGAATGTCGATGAGAGTTACATTTCTGCTTTGCGCAGCCGGCCTATCGATAGCGGCGTCTCCACCTGAAGGCGAAGCGACGCACAGCGCGCCTCGATCGGCAATGCCGGTCTTGGGAACTCCGGATTTCGAGCGAGACGCTTGCGACGATCTGATTACGCAAGCGCGGCAGGATTCCGTTCTACCCAAACTTGATCGCCAGCCTGCAACGGCTGACAAACCCTATTTCATTGCCGCAGTTGACAAGAAGATTGACGGTTGCAGCGTCATGGTAATGCACAACGACAAGGCGGATTTCCGCCCCCTGCCCTCTTCTCCGGATGGCCCAGCCCGTCTTGAACCGGCGCGCTGATCTGTCTTGATGACAGCGTTGCGAACGAATGAGTTCGATCACTCACGTTTCGCTCGAATTCGCCTCAGCCTCGAACGGTTCGATCCGGGTAGCGGGTGGCGCCTTGGGCTGTATGAATTTCTGCTGTTTGGCATAAAGCAGGCTTGGGCGTGCCTGTTCGGCGGCCTCATGCTCGCGCTTCTTCTGGCCACGCACTTCTTCTATCCGGAAGACGCGCCAGTTCACCGCTATGATTTCCTTACGATCGCCGCAGTCGCCATTCAGGGCGGCATGCTCGCCTTTCGACTGGAAACCTGGGCGGAAGCGAAGGTGATCCTGATCTTCCACGTGGTCGGCACGGTCATGGAACTGTTCAAGACAGCCGCCGGCTCGTGGGTATATCCCGAAGCAAGCATCCTACATATCGGCTCGGTCCCGCTCTTCTCGGGGTTCATGTATGCGGCCGTCGGCAGCTATATCGCAAGGGTCTGGCGAATTTTCGATTTCCGCTACACTGGCTATCCAAAGCGTGGTTTGACCTGGTTGCTTGCCGCCGCGGTCTATGTGAATTTCTTCGCCCATCACTGGCTACCCGACATACGCCTCGCTCTCTTCGCGGCGACTATCCTCCTGTTTGCACGAACCAGGGTCTATTTCCGCAACTGGCGCGAACATCGCTGGATGCCGCTCTTGCTGGGGTTTCTGCTCGTTGCCCTGTTCATCTGGGGCGCGGAGAACATCGGCACATTCGCGCGCGCCTGGACTTATCCCGGTCAGGAGAACGGTTGGCAGATGGTCAGCCTCGCCAAGCTGGGCAGCTGGTTTCTCCTGATGCTGATCAGTTTCGTCCTGGTTGAACTGGTGGCCCCGGTTCGTGAGCCGGATCAGTCCTTACGGTCGAGCTCTTCGTCCAGTCGCAGCGAGCAGCGCCAGAAGAAAAATGCGGGAACGAGCGCGAGGAATGTGGCTCCGTAAAGCACATACCTGACGCTTTCCTCTCCATACGTAGGCTGAAGCATATCGGACAGCATACCGAAGAATAGAGGCCCAAGCCCGAGGCCGATCAGGTTCTGGAAAAAGAGCAATACTGCAGCTGCGATCGCGCGTGCCCGAAGCGGGACTAGACCCTGAACGCTCGAGTATGTGGGGCCGTAATATAGCGAGTTGCACAGCGTCGGTATGATCAGCAGGAACAGAGCCAGGAACCAGTTGTCGGTCATGAACGCCCACAGCGCGAATGGGATGGTGAGCACCATTCCCAGGGCCGGTGCGGTCAGAACATGCCTGCGGTTCTTCGCGCCGTACCGGTCGGCAATATATCCGCCCAGCATGGTGCCGGCGATACCCGCACCGCCATTGACGACGCCGAACCAGAAGCCCGTCTCTCCTGGTGTCAGGCCGTGCGTTCTCTGGAAGAAGATCGTGATCCAGGTGATTTTCCCATAGCCAAGAAACGCAGCTGCCGAACCGGCGATCACCAGAAGCACGAAAGCGCGGGAACTGAACATCGCCCTCAGCGCGTCCTTCAAGGGCATTTGTCCAGCCGATGCCTGGGCAGCTGTTTGCTTGACGAGCCCCGTCCGCCGCGGATCCTTCAGGGTGGTGAAGACGATTATCGCGAGGATCAATCCGGGCAGACCAACGATCAGGAACGCGTTTCTCCACCCCACCGCGTCTGCCAGCAACCCGCCTATGAACATCCCGAGGAGCGTGCCGACGGGAATTCCCAGGGCATAGAAGGCAAGCGCCGATGCCCGTTTGGAAGGTTCGACGAGATCGGCAATCAGGGAGTGCGCGGGGGGTGTACAGCCTGCTTCACCAACGCCCACGCCGATCCGTGCCAGCAGAAGCTGGGCGAAATTCTGCGCCAGTCCGCACAGGGCCGTCATCGCAGACCAGATCGCCAGCGCCCCGCCGATGAGCCATGGTCTGTTGGTGGTCGAACGGTCCGAAAACCGTGCAATCGGCAATCCGAGCACGGTGTAAAACAGCGCGAATGCCAGACCGGTCATCAATCCGATCTGCGTGTCGCTCAGGCCGAGTTCCATGCGGATCGGTTCGGCGAGAATATTGACGATCTGCCGATCGATGAAATTGAAGATATAGACGATCAGCAGGATCCACAGTGTAACCCTCACCGACCCACCGGTCTGCCGTTCTGCCGACGTCGCCATTAAAACCTCTCCAGAAGTACGGGTATGCCCGTTTTGTCTGGCCAAGCTTTACTGATTACGACACTTCGTCAAGGCCGTTGATGGAAAATTGAACCGACGGTCGGGACGATAAAGCTCTCACGGGGGAGGCCACGGGAGAACTAGCTGTAGATAAGATGCGGCGCGATGGTTTGGCGCCATGCGTGCTCATCGGCGCTCGCGAGGGCATTCAGATCGTCGGGCACGGATTCGCTATCGTCGACCCATTCGCGCAAGGCCGGCCCACCATTGATGACATCGATTGCCAGCCGATCGAATTCATACTCGTAAGGGAAGTCCCGCCAGATGGGGTAATCCGGATATAAGCGCCGTATCGCTTTGAAAGCCAGCGCCTGCAGTCGCCACGGCTGGAAAGCGTGGTGATCGTAGAACGGTCCCTCGGCATGTATCATCAGGCCATTGCACAATTTGCCGGCATGCTTGTGAAACGTCGGTTCGAACCAGCATTCGCGTATTGCGCAGCCTCGCAGCCAGACCGGTGCCAGACGCTTCATCTCGGCCAGAACCGCCTTCGCATCGATGTCGGGCGCGCCGAACAGCACTTCCAGCGGGCGGGTGGTGCCCCTGCCCTCGCTAAGCGTGGTCCCTTCCAGCATCACCGTGCCGGGATAGGCTCTTGCCATGTTCAGATTTGCGGCATTGGGGCTCGGATTGATCCAGACCCGATCTTTCGGCCAACCGTATCCCGAAGGATGCCCGGGCTTCCAGCCGATCATTTCGATCACTTTGAGGTCGACGTCGATTTTGAAATGGTCGACGAACCATTTTGCCATTTCTCCCATCGTAAGACCATGGCGCATCACCATCGGTCCGGCGCCGACAAAACTTTCCTGTCCCGGAAGAAGAAGCGTACCCTCGACCGGGCCGCCCGCAGGGTTTGGCCGGTCCAGCACCCAGACACTCTTGCCCGCTCGCCCAGCCTCCTCGAGCATGTAGAGCAATGTCGTGACAAAGGTGTAGATGCGGCAACCCAGGTCCTGCAGATCGAACAGGAAGATATCGGCGCTCGACATCATTTGTCCGGTCGGGCGGCGAACCTCTCCGTAGAGGCTGAATACGGGGATCCCATACTGCGGATCGGTTTCATCCGCGGTCTCGACCATATTGTCCTGCTTGTCGCCCTTCAGACCGTGCTGCGGGCCGAAGGCGGAGGTGACGTTCACCCCGCGATCGATCAACGCATCGAGCGAATGATCGAGGCTCGCCGTAACCGACGCCGGATGGGCAATGAGCGAAACCCTCTGGTTCTGGAGGGGCTTGCGAAGTTCATCTTCTGCAATGAGACGATCGATGCCGAATTTCATGTCGCGCTGGGTGGCGCAAGGCGGGCGGTGAAGCAAGCCGGATCGTGAAAATCCGGCTTCGTTTCATGATGAGCCAGCGCCCAATAGCTTTTATGCCCGCCCTCTTCTTCGATCACGCTCGTCAGACCCATGGCACAGTGGGCCTCCGGCAACGCCGCGCCGGGGATTGCGGCGTCGAAAATGGCGAAGCTGCTGCCCATGCGCATCGTGCAGACGGGTTCACGTTGGACGGGTCGTTCCGCCATGCCCTCGCGTCGGGAATGGAAATCATAGGCGTTCCACCTTTCGGAAGGGGAAAGGTTGAATTCGCAATAGGGTTCACCGCCTTCGGGTTGCAGAAACACTTCAAAGCAGGTTTTCTGCCACAGATTGTCCGCCCGGCCCTTGCCCGCGAATTTCGGCACGACGAGCCTGCCCGCCCCCTCGATACGCCAGCGCAGCCTCAACCAGTTCGGATCGCGACCGATGACGCGTGCTTCGATGCTGGTAATCGCTAGTGGTGGATGAGCCTGATGCGGCACCAATCGATACATTTCCATGCCGCCCCTTAGCTGCTAGCGGACGCATCGTCATGAGCAACTACACATCCGATCTCCTGCGCCTGCTGAACGAGCGCGGCTACATCCACCAGGTAACTGACGCCGAGGGGCTCGACGCCCTGGCTGCAAAACAGATCGTGCCCGGCTACATCGGTTTCGACGCCACTGCGCCTTCTCTGCATATCGGCAGCCTCGTGCAGATCATGATGCTGCGCCGTTTGCAGCAGACCGGACACAAGCCGATCGTCCTCATGGGCGGCGGCACGACACGGATCGGCGATCCGACCGGGCGCGACGAAAGTCGCAAGATGCTGACCGACGCCACGATCGACGAGAATATCGCCGGCATCAGGACCGTCTTCGAACGACTGCTGACGTTTGGCGATGGCCCGACCGATGCCGTCATGGTCAACAATCAGGACTGGCTCGGCGGTCTGGGCTACATCGAAATGCTCCAGAAGGTCGGCACGCATTTTACCGTCAACCGGATGCTTAGCTTCGATTCGGTTCGTCTGCGGCTCGAGCGCGAACAGCCGATGACCTTCCTCGAATTCAACTACATGATCCTGCAGGGGTACGACTTCCGTTACCTGTCGCAGGAAATGGGCGCGCGGCTGCAGATGGGCGGCAGCGATCAATGGGGCAACATCGTCAACGGTATGGAACTGGGCCGCCGCATGGACGGCAGCGAGCTGTTCGGCCTGACGACACCGCTGCTGACTACGGCCGATGGCGCCAAGATGGGCAAGACCGCGGCGGGCGCGGTGTGGCTCAACGAGGCACAGCTGCCGAGTTACGATTTCTGGCAGTACTGGCGCAATGTGGACGACCGGGATGTCGGCCGCTTCCTGCGGCTCTTTACCGATCTGGATCTTGGCGAGATCGCCCGGCTCGAATCGCTTGAAGGTTCGGAAATCAATCACGCGAAGACGGTACTCGCCAACGAGGTGACGCGGCTTGTTCGCGGGGACGAGGCTGCGACGCTGGCCGAACGCACCGCAGCAGAAACCTTTGCCGGCGGCGGGGCCGGTGCGGACCTGCCCACTCTGGACGTGGGCGCGGACGGCATGCGCATCGGTGCCGTTCTGACCGCACTGGGCTTCACCGCTTCCAACGGCGAAGCGAAGCGCAAACTGACCGAAGGCGCAGTGAGGCTGGACGGAGAAGCGGTCGACGATCCTGCCTATCTGGTAACCATAGCCGAAGGCGCGGAATCCAAGCTCAGCCTGGGCAAGAAAAAGCACGCCATAATCCGCCGTTAACCGGCACAACGCCCAATTACAGTGCTTCGGTTTACCAATTGCTAGCCTTTTACAGGCATAGAGACCCTCGATTGTTTCACGAATAAAGGGATCGTCAGCCATGAGTGCCGGAGCACAATTGAGCGTAACCGATCAGCGGCGCATGGCGCGCCATCCGGTCGACCACCCCGTCATTGCCGAACATTTCGGCAGGGGCGACGTGCGGCTGCACATTGCGAACATTTCGGCGAACGGTTTCATGGTCGACAACGCCGATGCGATCGCACGGGGCGAGCGCGTAATCGTGCGGCTTCCTGTCATCGGACGCATCGAGGCTTATTGCATCTGGACACGCGATAACCGCGCTGGCTTCCAGTTCGAACGCATCATCCGCGTCGACGACTTTCTGGCCTTGATCGACACGCTTCAGCCAAATCCGCGCCTGCGCAAGCTGCGCTGAGCCGCAACACCTTCTTCTAGAAGAACAAGCAGGCCCGCCTTCACAACCGAAGGCGGGCCTGTCATGCGTCCGGGGTGAACGAAACCGACACCCTTTCTCCCGAATCCTCGCCACTGCGCATCGCGAATTTCCGCGCCTATTTCGTCTCGCGACTGACGATGACACTGGCGCAGTATGCGATGATGCTGATTATCGGCTGGCAGACCTACAACATTGCCCGTGACAGCGGTTTGGGTGTTGCGGAGGCGTCCGGGCAGCTCGCGCTGATCGGCCTGCTGCAATTCGTGCCCCTGTTTCTGCTTACCCCGTTTTCGGGGTGGGCTGCCGATCATTTCGACCGGCGCAACGTCGCCCGGTTGACGATGCTTGCACAGCTCGGCTGCGCCGCCACCCTCACGTGGTTCACCTGGTCCGAAACGCTTACGATCACAGCGCTGTTCGGCGTGGCGATCGTGCTCGGCATAGTGCGGGCCTTCAACGGCCCGGCCCTATCCGCGCTGGCCCCCAATCTGGTACCCAAGACGATCCTGCCCAATGCCATCGCGCTCTCCAGCATCGCGTGGCAGACGGGTATGATCGTCGGACCGGCGATCGGCGGATATACCCACGCCATCTATCCGGCGCTTCCCTATGCGTTCGCCTGCGCCCTCTTCGGGGTCGCCATCACTGCCCTGTCCTTCATCGGCAAGGTCCCCCAGCCCCCTCGTGAAGCGAACAAGCGGCCGATCCATCAAATGGTCGAAGGCCTTCGCTACGTGGTGCATAACAAGATGGTTCTGGGCGCGATAACGCTCGACCTTTTTGCCGTCTTTCTCGCCGGGGCCACGGCGCTCTTCCCGGTCTTCGCACGCGATATCCTCCAGGTTGGCGAAACCGGCCTTGCCCAGCTAGCCATGGCACCTGCAGTAGGAGCCGCGCTGACGGCGCTCTGGTTCAGTTTCCGGCCCTTAAAGACCAATGTCGGCCCTCGCATGCTGTGGGCCGTCGGCATTTTCGGCATGGCCACGATCATATTCGGCTTTTCCAAATGGATGCCGCTCAGTCTGGCCATGCTCTTTATCGTAGGTGCCGCAGACATGTTCAGCGTCTACATCCGTCAGTCGCTGATCCAGTTGCACACGCCCGATGACAAGCGGGGCCGCGTCTCGTCCGTCAGCCTCTTGACCATCAGCGCCTCCAACGAATTCGGCGATTTCTTTTCCGGCAGCCTGGCCTTTCTCATCGGGCCGGTCTTCGCTGTCGTGGGTGGCGGGGTCGGCGCCATCGTCACCGTCGCCATCTGGGCCAGAATATTTCCCGTTTTGCGCACCACGCGGACCTTTGACCCGCCTGAGGAATTGCTAGACTCTCCCCCTGAAGAAAAACTGCAGGAGCAGATGCCATGAAAGCCGACTCCGTCCTCGCCACCATTGGCGGAACCCCACACATTCGCCTTTCGCGCCTTTTCCCCGACCACGAAGTCTGGGTGAAAAGCGAACGCGCCAATCCCGGCGGCTCGATCAAGGATCGCATCGGTCTGGCGATGATCGAAGATGCGGAACAGGCGGGCAAACTCAAGCCCGGCGGCACGATAATCGAACCGACGAGCGGCAATACCGGCATTGGACTTGCCATGGCCGCCGCGGTCAAAGGCTACAGGCTGGTCCTGGTTATGCCGGAAAGCATGAGCGTCGAACGTCGCCGCCTCATGCTCGCCTACGGCGCCACCTTCGATCTCACGCCCAAGGAAGGCGGCATGAAGGGAGCTATCGAGCGTGCGCAGCAGCTTGTCGAACAGACCGATGGTGCCTGGATGCCCAGCCAGTTCGATAATGACAGCAACTGGAAGGTCCATGCACGCACGACTGCAAAGGAAATCCTCGACGATTTCAGCGACGCGCCGATCGGCGCGCTGATTACCGGTGTTGGTACGGGCGGCCATCTTACCGGCTGCGCAGAAGTGCTGAAGGACGCGTGGCCTGATATGAAGGCTTTCGCCGTCGAACCCACGCTCTCTCCGGTCATCAGCGGCGGCCAGCCTGGTCCCCACCCCATTCAGGGTATCGGTGCCGGCTTCATTCCCGACAATCTGCACACGCAGGCGATCGACGGCACCATCCAGGTGGAAGCGGAAGATGCGAAGGAAATGGCTCGTCAGTGTGCCGCAAAGGAAGGCTTGCTCGTCGGTATCTCCAGCGGCGCGACGCTGGCCGCCATCAAGCAGAAGCTGAACGATCTGCCCGCAGGCACCCGGGTCCTGGGGTTCAACTACGACACCGGTGAACGTTATCTCTCGGTGCCGGATTTCCTTCCCGAATGACGGAACTCGGGAAGGTCGGATATCGCGACGGTTCGGTTGATCTGACCGCACTGCATGCACACCCGCAGGACGCGATCCGCGCCGCTGTCGCGATCTATCCGACCTTCATGAACTCGACCCCGGCGGTCGAGGTGAAGGCGCGGCAACTGGTCGATGCCGGCTACGCCGTTCTGATCGGAGATTTTTACGGGCCCGAAGCACCGGAAAATCCCGAACAGGCTTTTGCCGCGATGCGGACCTTGCGCAGCGATCCGCCAGCCATGCGCCGGCGGTTGGGGGCAACGCTCGACCTCCTACGCACCTTGCACCCGGATTTACCCCATCTGGCGATAGGCTTCTGTCTGGGGGGAATGGCGGTACTGGAAATGGCGCGCGCCGGGCAGGATCTGGTTGCCGTGTGCAGCTTCCATGGGATGCTGGAAACCTCGCTTCCCGCGCACGATCCGATAAAACCGCGCATTCTGGTGTGTCATGGTGATGCGGATTCTTTGGTTCCGCGGCCACAGGTTCTGGCCTTCTGGGAAGAAATGGACGCAATCGGGGCCGACTGGCACTTCCACAACTATGCCGGCGTTGAACATGGCTTTACCAACCCGCTTGCGCGCGACGGGACGCCAAATCCCGCATACGATCCCAGCGCCGATCGCCAGAGCCGGGCCGCAATGCACGCACTCTTCGACGAAGTGCTGGAATTGCGCAGTTAGCGCAGCAAATTACGCGCAGTATTTGGTGCGGCTGTCCTGCACCCGGCCGTAATCGCGCCTGTCCTCTTCGGAACCGACCGCGCGCAGAATGGATGCCGCGGCGACCTTGTTGCGCCCCCCGGCTTTCGCTTCGTACAGGGCGACGTCTGATCTACGGCACAGGTCGGAAAGCTGATCGGTCATTTGCAACTCGGCCACTCCGAAGGATGCCGTGACCGCTTTCTCATTGCCCAAGCGAAGGGGAAGCTTGCGCGAAATCAGCACCCTGATGTCTTCCGCTAAAGCCTGGGCCTGCGCTGCGTTGTGGCCCGGCAGCAGCATAGCAAATTCTTCGCCGCCCAACCGCGCGACCAGATCGCTCTGGCCGGACGATGCACGCAACAACGCGGCCAGGTCCGCGATCACCATATCGCCCGCGGCATGGCCGAAGCTGTCATTGATCGCCTTGAACCGATCGAGGTCGATCGTGATCAGCGCCAATGGCTGACCGTTCTTTTTTGCGTGTTCGACATAAGGCTGTCCGCGCGCTTCGAAGCCGCGACGATTGAGTACGCCCGAAAGCGGGTCCGTTTCGGAGCGGACGACCATTTCCATCGTCGTGTCGCGCATGATCACCAGCAACAGGACCAATGCCAGGGCGACGAGGACAACCGCGCCCAGTGTTTGAGAAATCGCGGCGTATTCCGAACCGAGGTAACTTTGCGGATCGGGGGCATTGTTCACTCGCGCAACAATGGCGGATTTTGACAGATAGGTGAGCGCGCCCATCGCACTGACGGCCGCCAGGAGCCTGTCGAGCGCCATACGCCTTCCGGACCGGAGCACGAGCACAACGATCAGTACATGCAGCGACACATAAGGAAGCTGGTACAGGAGCGTGCGCAGTGTCGAGCCATATGGCAGGTAGAACAGGGCCGGGATCAGCCCCAGGGCGGCAACCCAGATCGTCGCCAGAGCTATCTTCGGTCGCTTCACATCGTAATGCGTTGCGACGCCCACGACCCCAAAGGTCAGTGCAGTCAGATAGACAAGATAGATCGCCACCACGCCCACCCCCGGATGGGCCAGCGAAGGCAGAAGGAACTCCAGCGCGACATCGATTACTCCGATGCCATAGGCAGCGGCGAGCCACCGCGCACCGCGAACGGTTGGATTGGTAGATGCGACCACCGCAAATGCCACCGCAAACAGCGCCGAAACGAACATGTTGATGCTGAGGATGAAAACGGCGGTCATGAGCGGAGCCAGTCGGTAACTTCCAAGTGCGAATGCTTGGTTAAACGCGCATTAGGGTTTGACGGGATTAACGACCATGCCCTTGGAAACAATTCGGTGGAATGATTGTCCGCTCTGCGCTTCGTTCGGAGCAAGGCAGGTCAATCTGTGCTCCGACGTTCCGGTGATGAATAAGATCGAACTTCTGATCTGCGTTTTCTTACCGATGCTTAGCGGATCATGTTGGACCCGTTACTCACGAGCGCAAAAGCATTTTCCTACACTGCTGCTGTTGGGTAGATGCTGGAAGCAACTCTTTCACATCAATGAAGAAGTGACGGCGAGCCGCGCCTTTGAAATGCGTAAGTCGCATTTTCTCGCGATCGCGCTTTTAGATGTGTCGCCCATACTCGAGGAAAGGCGAAAGGTGACACACGCTTCGTCGAAAAGGTTTGTAATTCGATGATTGCAAACGGGAAATCGACCGGAGGCAGTTTTTAATTCACCCCCGGTCGGTGTCACCCGCCCTGCTGTCAGGCGGCAGTTGAGAAGGCTGCTTCGTCCAGCGCCATGAGGCTATCGGCACCGGCTTCCAGCTTGCGACGCAGCGCTCCCACGTCAGGCAGGAACCGGTCCATGTAATAGCGCGCAGTTGCCAGCTTCGCCTCATAGAACGCCTTGTCATCGGTGTCGGATGCGAGAGCTGTCTGTGCCACCTTGGCCATGCGCAGCCACATCCAGCCCAGGGTCACGATACCCATGATGTGCATGTAGTGGTGCGCGCCAGCGCCAAGATGGTTCGGGTTCTGCATGGCGTTCTGCATGAACCACATCGTTGCCGCCTGCTGTTGGCTAAGCGCTTTTTCCAGAGCTTCGGCCATTGCACCCAGATCGTCGTCGTCCTTGGCCGCTGCAATGTCGTCGCCCACCGCTTTGAAATATGCCTGGATGGCTGCCCCGCCCTTCTGCGCGAGCTTCCGACCGCACAGATCCATCGCCTGCACGCCGTTGGTGCCTTCGTAGATCTGGGCAATCCTCGCATCACGCACGAACTGGCTCATGCCCCATTCCTCGATATAGCCGTGGCCACCGAAGACCTGCTGCATGTTGGTCGCAACCTCATAGCCCTTGTCGGTGCCATATCCCTTGATGACCGGGGTCAGCAGACCGATCATCGCATCGGCTTCGGCGCGTTCCTCTTCGGTCTGCGCCTTGTGGGTCAGGTCGACGAGCAACGCCCCCCACAGCGACAGGGCGCGCATGCCTTCGGTGAAGGCCTTGGCATCCATCAGCATACGGCGAACGTCCGGGTGGACGAATATCGGGTCGGCCTGGGCTTCCGGCTCGGCGGGACCGGTCAGTGCCCGGCCCTGACGCCGGTCGAGAGCGTAGGCGACAGCGTTCTGATATGCGACTTCAGCCTGGCTGAGACCCTGCATACCGACGCCGAGGCGGGCTGCGTTCATCATGATGAACATTGCAGCCAGGCCCTTGTTCTCTTCACCGACAAGCCATCCCGTGGCGCCGTCGTAATTGAGGACGCAGGTCGAATTGGCGTGAATACCCATCTTGTGTTCGATCGAACCGCACATCACGCCATTGCGTTCGCCCACCGAACCGTCCTCGTTCACCAGGAACTTGGGCACCACGAAGAGCGAGATACCCTTCGTGCTGTCTGGCGCCCCCGGGGTCTTCGCCAGAACCAGATGGATGATGTTGTCCGAAAGATCATGCTCGCCGGCAGAAATGAAGATCTTGGTGCCGGTAATCGAGTAGCTGCCATCGCCCTTCGGCTCCGCCTTGGTGCGGATCATGCCGAGATCGGTGCCGCATTGCGGTTCGGTCAGGTTCATGGTGCCGGTCCATTCGCCGGACACCATCTTGGGCAGATACATTTCCTTCTGTTCCTGAGTGCCCTTGGCGATCAGTGCAGAAATGGCGCCATTGGTCAGGCCCGGATACATACCGAATGCCTGGTTGGCGCTGGAAATGAATTCTTCCATCACGAAGCCGAGCACATGCGGCAAGCCCTGTCCGCCAAACTCCTCGGGCTGCGCCAGCGTCCCCCATCCCGCTTCGCGGAACTGGTTGAAGGCTTCCTTGAAACCTTTCGGAGTGGTGACGGAACCGTCCTCGTGACGCGTACAGCCTTCCTGATCGCCCGACTGGTTTATGGGTGCCAGTACCTCGGCACAGAACTTGCCGCCTTCGGTGATCACGGCATCGGTTACATCGGGGCTCGCCATTTCGAAGCCCGGCAGGTTGCCGTAGCTGGCAAGATCGAGCAGTTCATTGACAAGGAAGCGGGTGTCGCGGGTCGGCGCGGTATATGTGGGCATCTGCGTGTCCTTGGTTTGAGCCTGGCCGGCATGCTGCCGGTTGGTGAAATCAATCGCGGTCGAGTGTTTCGATATGTTCGATGAAGTCGGATAGTTCGCTGATCGCGCTGTCGATATCGTCGCGCTGTTCCTTCAGCTTGGCGACATGGGTCCTGCACTTCTCGATCGTGACGCGCCGCTGTTCGACGCGACCGTCACCCAGATCGTAGAGGTCGATCATCTCGCGGATCTCGACGAGCGAGAAGCCCACGTTCTTGGCCCGCATGATCCATGCGAGTCGCGCGCGGTCCCGTTTCGAATAGATGCGGGTTAGTCCGATACGCGACGGCGCAATAAGGCCCTCGTCCTCATAGAAGCGGAGCGCCCGCGCCGTGCAGCCGAATTCGCTGGTAAGATCGGATATGGAGTATTGTTCGCGACCCAGTTCGTCGGGTCGTTCGATATGGGCGCCGGCGTGGCGGCGATCGCCAGTCGCGGCGGTGACATCCTTGGGAAGCGGCTGGTTCATGCCCTTCCAATAATCCAACGTTTACGTAAGCGTCAAGTCTTGACGGGTTCGAGAGCGTCATCCTGCAATACGCGGTAGAAGCAGCTACGGGCTCCGGTATGGCAAGTCGGCCCCGCCGGTGTGCAAGACAGAACAAACGCATCCTGATCACAGTCCACCAGTATCTCATGGACCTTGAGTATATTGCCGGAGCTTTCCCCCTTCTTCCACAACTTGCCGCGCGAGCGGGAATGGAAGTGGGCGACCCCCGTCTCTCGCGTCGCATTCAGCGCTTCGACATCCATGAAGGCTACCATGAGCACGTCGCGAGTCTCGTGGTGAACCACCACTGCACTGAGGAGGCCCTTGTCGTCGAACTTCGGCATAAAGGACCGTCCAGCTTCGCGCTCGGATCGATCGGACATGGTAGAACCTTTCAAATTGTACACCTGCGACATGCTTGTTGCACGATAACCACAAAGTCGACCCAAAATCACACACTCTTGCAGAAGTGTGTTTGAAGTCAGGCGTTTTTGAGGAACAAAAGGGTCAGCAGGCACGTGAGGCCTGCCCACCGGAGCAGCGGTGCCAGTAGAGCGCCAGGTTCAGGGGGTTAACGGATCCGCAGCCGCGATGAGGGTATGCGCGGCGCATCCGGAAACGATGAGGGATGGACCCAAGGTGCATGCTGGGGGGCTGCACCCGCGCCGCAAGGCAGGTCCGGTTATATTCGTCACGTGGCGCCCGGGATCGCAAGATCCCGGGCGTTTCCGTTATGGGTCAGCTTCGTATGGCCTAGTCGAGAACGCGCGAAAAACACGCGATCATCACGCTCTTCGCGCCAGCAGCTTTCAAGGCCTTCACACAAGCCGCGCTCGTCGCACCGCTGGTCAATACATCGTCGACCAGCACGATGTCAGCATCATTCAAAACTCGTGCGCGCTTGGGATTGATTTTCACGGCCCCGGACAGAGCCTTTGCCCTGGCCTTTCTTCCGAGACCACCAAGGCTTGGCGTGGGTTTGGTTCGAATCAATCCATCCACGCACAGGGTTCCATGTCCCATGCGGCTGAGCTGCCGTCCGAGCAACGCTGCCTGATTATAGCCCCTGTGCCACAACCTTCCGCGGTGAAGCGGAACGGGAACGATAAGCCTGAGGCCGTCTGCTCGCGGAAGCCGGGCGGCGATCAGTTTTGCAAGCATCGGCGCTAGCGCGATCCGCCGTCCGTGCTTGAACGCGAGAACGAGCTTTCGCGACGTGTCGGTATAGAGCGTTCCTGCGGCGATCCCATCGTGTTTCGGTGGATCGGCAAGGCAGGGTGCGCAGATAGCGCCATCGGTCGGACCGTTTTCGCCGAATGGGCGCTGGCACGAAGTGCAACACGGCTCCGATGGAATGACAAGATCATCCCAGCAGGTCATGCACAAACCGCCCTGCTCGCCCACTCCCCCACCGCACGCCGGACAACGGGGCGGATACACGAAGTTGAGCACGGGCGCGAAGCTGGTCGCGAGAAGGCGGCTTGTCGACACCTTCCCTTGCTGCCCGCCTTGCGCGCACCTGGCAAGCGCGGCAGGGATCGAGGCATGAATTCCTCCACGCCCCCGCGGATATTCTCTCGCGAGCGCCGTATTTCAGGCTTGCGCCGTTCCCGGGTGAGGCAGGCTCATCGCGACGCGGCGCGTTACATCATGGACGACATGGTGGAGGATATTCTCGACCGGCTCGAATTTATCCGCATGTCACCGGAACGTGCCTTGGTAATCGGCGACTGGACTGGAACTCTGGCGCTGTCGTTGCGAGGCGCCGGTTCCAACGTCGTCGAGCATGACGTTGCCACTCTTGACGAAGAGCGACCGATCAAGGGCGAACCGTTCGATCTGATCGTGAGCCTTTCTTCGGTTGACCGCGTCAACGATCTTCCTGGTGCTCTTCTCCATATGCGCAACGCCTTGGCGGATGATGGTCTGATGGTGGCCAGTTTCCTCGGGGCTGGAAGCCTTCCCAATCTGCGGCGCGCCATGATCGCGAGTGAACCGGACAAGCCCACGGCGCGGATGCATCCGCTGGTCGACAATCAGGCGGCATCCGCCCTCCTCCAGCGCGCTTTGTTCAAACGGCAGGTGGTCGACAGTCGGCGCCTGACCGTATCCTTCGCCTCGCTTGACCGGCTCGTGTCCGACCTTCGCGATCAGGGATTGGGCAGCGCGCTAGCCAATGTGCCTCCACCGCTTGGAAAAAGGGCAAAGAAGAGAGCGGACAACGCGTTCATGACCGCTGCCAACGACAAGGGCCGTGTGCTCGAAACTTTCGAGATACTGACGCTTACAGGCTGGAAAGACTAACGAAGGCTGGCTTGCGCAGCGGCCAGACGCGCAATCGGTACGCGGTAGGGGGACGCACTCACGTAGTCGAGACCGGTGCGATCGCAGAAGGCTATACTTGCCGGATCGCCGCCATGTTCGCCGCAAATACCCAGCTTCAGTCCTTCGCGCGTGGCCCTGCCCCGCTCTACCGCGAGTTCGACCAGTTGCCCGACGCCGTCGACATCGAGGCTGACGAACGGATCACGCGCAAAAATGCCTTTGTCGACGTAGGCTGTGAGGAAACGTCCAGCATCGTCGCGGCTGACCCCAAGCGTGGTCTGGGTGAGGTCATTGGTCCCGAAACTGAAGAATTCGCCGACTTCGGCTATCTCGCCCGCCATCAGGGCAGCGCGAGGCAGTTCGATCATTGTTCCGACGAGGTATTCGAGCGTCGTTCCGGTATCGGCAAACACTTCGGCCGCGACCCTGTCGACCACAGCTTTGAGCAATTCGAGTTCACGCCGCGTGGCGACTAGCGGGATCATGATTTCAGGGACAGGTGCGTCCCCGCTGTCCCTGGCGACCTGACAGGCGGCTTCGAAGATCGCGCGTGCCTGCATCTCGTAGATTTCGGGATAGGTGATCCCCAGGCGGCAACCGCGGTGGCCGAGCATGGGGTTGAATTCGTGTAATTCGCCAGCGCGCCGGCGCAGCTTCTCGATCGGCACGCCAGTTGCTTCGGCCAGTTCCTCGAACTCGGTATCGCCGTGCGGCAGGAATTCGTGCAGCGGCGGGTCGAGCAGGCGGATAGTGCATGGCAGGCCTGCCATCACTTCAAAGATGGTCACGAAGTCGCTGCGCTGTTCCGGCAGCAGCTTGTCGAGCGCGGCACGGCGGCCCTTTTCGGTATCGGCCAGGATCATTTCGCGCACGGCGCTGATCCGGCCGGCATCGAAGAACATGTGCTCGGTCCGGCAAAGGCCGATGCCTTCGGCGCCGAACTGACGCGCCATGCGGCATTCGGTTTCGGTCTCGGCATTGGTGCGCACGCGCATACGGCGGTGCCTGTCGGCCCATTCCATCAAGGTACCGAAATCGCCGGCAAGTTCGGGTTCGATGGTTGCGACCTCGCCCGCCATGACCTGACCATTCGCGCCGTCGATGGTGATGATATCGCCTTCGGAAAGTTCGCGATCGCCGATGCTCAGTGTGCGCCCTTCCCTTGCGATCGAGACCTGCGAAGCGCCCGATACGCACGGACGACCCATTCCGCGTGCAACCACGGCCGCATGGCTGGTCATTCCGCCGCGTGCCGTCAAAATCCCGGTTGCGGCGTGCATTCCGTGAATATCTTCCGGTGAGGTTTCAACACGAACCAGAATGACCTTCTCGCCGCGATTGGCCCAAAGTTCGGCCGTATCCGCATCTAGAACGATCTTGCCGCTTGCGGCACCCGGCGATGCAGGAAGGCCGGTTGTCAGAACATCACGCGGAGCATCGGGATCGAGCGTTGGGTGCAGCAATTGGTCGAGCGCCATCGGATCGACGCGCAGGATGGCGGTTTTCTCGTCGATCAGCCCTTCGGCCACCATGTCGACGGCCATCTTCAGCGCGGCCTTGGCCGTCCGCTTGCCGTTGCGCGTCTGCAGGAGCCAGAGCTTGCCCTGCTGCACGGTAAATTCGATATCCTGCATGTCGGTGTAATGCCGTTCCAGCAGATCGAACAGATGCGACAGTTCGGCAAACGCTTCGGGCATGGCTTCTTCCATGCTCGGTTTGTCTGCCCCGGCGGCTTCACGACGCGCCCTGGTGAGATATTGCGGCGTGCGGATGCCCGCGACCACATCTTCGCCCTGCGCATTGACCAGCCATTCGCCGTAATAGGCCTTTTCACCGGTCGACGGATCGCGCGTGAACGCAACGCCGGTAGCGCTGGTATCGCCCATGTTGCCGAATACCATCGCCTGCACGTTCACCGCCGTGCCCATGTCATGCGGAATGTCGTTCAGGCGCCGATAGACCTTGGCGCGCTCGGTATCCCAGCTGTCGAAGACGGCGCTGATTGCGCCCCATAGCTGTTCGATAGGATCCTGAGGGAAAGGAGAGCCGAGTTCTTCTTCGACAATGGACTTGTACTGCGCGACGAGCGTCTTCCACTCGTCGGCGGAAAGCTCGGTATCCGCGTAATAACCGTTGTCTTCCTTGGCGATTTCCAGCGCTTCTTCGAACAGGCCGTGATCAACCCCGAGGACCACATCACCGTACATCTGGATGAAGCGGCGGTAGCTGTCCCACGCGAAACGTTCATCGCCGGACGTCCTTGCAAGGCCTTCGACCGTCTCGTCGTTCAGGCCGAGGTTGAGAACGGTGTCCATCATGCCCGGCATGGAAATGGCCGCGCCCGACCGGACCGACACGAGCAGCGGATCGGCAGCATTGCCAAAGCCCTTGCCCACCGTTTCTTCGACGTGGCGAAGTGCGTCCGCGACGTCCGCCCGCAACTTTTCGGAGAAGTCCGAACCGCCTGCGAGATATTCGAGGCATTCTTCGGTGGCGATGGTGAAACCGGGGGGAACCGGCAGGCCGATGCTGGCCATCTCGGCCAGGTTCGCCCCCTTGCCGCCGGTGACGGTCTTGTCCTTCTGTCGTGCATTCGAATGCGGAGCGTTGCCGCCGAAGGTGAAGACCGTATCGTTCATTCTAATCCCTGCTTATCCGAGACATGGACCGCCTGTTACACGGTCCAAGGGGGAAAAAGTCATCCCTCGATGCGAGAGAAATCTGCCACTTGGTGCACTGCAGCGCGAAAACGCGCAAGCAGGTCGAGCCGATGGGCGCGCTTGTTTTCTTCATCCGCGTTTACCGTCACTTCATCGAAGAAGCGATCGATCGGTGCGCGCAGAGAAGCAAGTGCAGCCATTGCGCCGGAGAAGTCTTCCGCATCAATGGCTCGTGTCGCTGCAGGTTCCGATGATTCCAGCGCGTCCATAAGAGCCTTTTCGGCCGGTTCCGGAGTGTAGGAAAGCTCTTTTGCGTGGCGCTCATTCATCTTGGCCTGGATCACGGCTTTCATGTCGGGATCGTCGACAAGCGCAAGAGGATCTTCTTCGCCTGTGCGGGCGATTTCGCCTTCGCTGCCGTGCCAGTCTTCCTTCTTGAGGATGTTGGCGGCGCGCTTGTAACCGGCGAGCAAGTTGGCACCGTCTTCGGTACCGAGAAACGCGGTAAGCGCCCTCGCCCGGCTTTCGACGCGGTCGACACGCATGTCGGGCCGCCCCTGCCAGCTACGCGATGCCTGAATATAGTCATGCCGCACACCTTCATCACGAAGCTGCACCGCGAGACGGTCCAGGAGAAATTCGCCCAGTTTCTCTGGCAAACCTGCAACGCGCTGGCTTGCCCAGGCGTGGACCACCTGATCCAGCTCAAGCTTGAGTCCATTCGCCTGAACCAGCCTCAGATAGCCGAGCGCGGCCCGGCGCAGTGCAAAGGGATCCTTCGATCCGGTCGGCAGGATGCCGATGCGGAAAAAGCTGAGCAGATTGTCGAGCTTATCCGCGAGGCTTACTGCGACCGTTGTCGGCGCAGTCGGCACCTCGTCGCTCGCACCGACGGGCTTGTAATGATCGCGAATGGCCTCGGACACTTCTAGCGGGAGACCTTCGGCCTTGGCATAATAGCCACCCATCAGGCCCTGCAGTTCAGGGAACTCGCCGACCATTTCGGTTACGAGATCGGCCTTGCTCAATTCGGCTGCCTGTCGTGCGAGCTTATGATCGCCATTCGGGGCCTTGGCATCGAACACCAGCCAATCGGCCAGCTTGGCCACCCGGTCGACCTTGTCGGCGACGGTGCCCAGCTTCTCGTGGAAGGTGATCCGCTCCAGACCCTTCGCGTGCTGGGCGAGGGTCTTCTTGCGGTCGACATCCCAGAAAAAACGCGCGTCCGACAGGCGGGCGGCGAGCACCTTGCGGTTGCCGTCGACCACGCGTGTGCCGCCGTCTTCGGCCTCGATATTGGCGGTGCAGATGAAGGCGTTGGCGAGTTCGCCCTTGTCGTCCTCGCAGACGAAATATTTCTGGTTCACGCGGGCGGTGAGCTGGATCGTCTCGGGCGGAACCTCAAGGAAGTCTTCCTCGAACCGCCCGAGCAGCGGGACGGGCCACTCAGTGAGGCCGGCGTTCTCGACGACCAGCCCTTCATCCTCGACCAGCTTGAGGGCAGCTTCGGACGCAACCTTGGCAGCGCCCGAACGGATCAGGTCCTGCCGTTCCTCGTGATCGACGATCACATGCGCGGCGCGCAGTTTCACCGCATAATCTTCAGCATTGCCGATGGTGATGTCGCCGGAATGGTGGAAGCGGTGGCCGAGCGTGACCGCGCCCGAGGTGACGCCATGTACCTCGCAGTCGACCACATCGTCCCCCAGCAGCGCAACGATTCCCGATAACGGACGGACCCAGCGCAGGCTTTCGGTGCTGATCGAGGCCGCGCCCCAGCGCATCGACTTGGGCCAGCTGAAATCGCGAACGATCGCGGGTATTGCCTCGGCGAGCAGGTCCTTGGTCGCGCGGCCGGGCACGTTCTTGATGGCGAAATAGGTCTCGCGGCCCTTCACTTCGCGGATCTCGAGGTCGGCCTTTTCGACCCCGGCCTTGCGGCAGAAGCCTTCGAGCGCCTGATCGGGCGCGCCCACTGGTGGGCCCTTCAGTTCTTCGCTTACGGCCTCGGTTGCCTCGGGAAGAGCGCGGGCAATCAATGCGAGACGGCGCGGGGTCGACCACACAGTGATCTCACCTGCGGAAATGCCCGCCGCGTCCAGCTCGCGCCGGAACAGTTTTTCCAGTTCGGCGCGCGCGCCTGCCTGCATGCGCGCCGGGATCTCTTCGCTGCGCAGTTCGAGGAGAAAGTCGCTCATTTCGACCACTCCGGATACTTCTCTGCCCAGACGGGCGCTTCCTTCGCCATGTGCGCTTCGCAAGACCCGCGCGCGAGATCGCGGACGCGGCCCATGTAGCTGGCCCGTTCCTGCACACTGATCACGCCGCGCGCCTGCAACAGGTTGAAGATGTGGCTCGCCTCCACGGCCTGTTCGTAAGCGGCGATCGGCACTTCATTCGCGAGCGCGTTCTTGCATTCCGCTTCGGCCTTGTTGAACAGGTCGAACAGAGCATCAGTCTCGGCGACCTCGAAGTTCCATTTCGACATCTGCTTCTCGTTCTCGAGAAACACGTCGCCATAAGAAACGAGTCTTTCGCGTCCTACCGCTTCGTTACTTGAGGACGTGCCCCCATTGAAGTTGAGATCATAGACGTTGTCGACGCCCTGGATGTACATGGCCAGCCGTTCGAGCCCGTAGGTCAGCTCGCCCGCCACCGGCTTGCAATCGAAGCCGCCCATCTGCTGGAAATAGGTGAACTGGGTAACTTCCATCCCGTCGCACCAGACCTCCCAGCCCAGCCCCCACGCGCCCAGCGTCGGGCTTTCCCAGTCGTCCTCGACGAAGCGGATGTCGTGTTTCAGCGGATCGATGCCGATCACTTCAAGGCTCTTGAGATAGAGATCCTGAATGTCGGGCGGGCTCGGCTTCAGGATCACCTGATACTGGTAGTAATGCTGCAGCCTGTTCGGATTCTCGCCATAGCGACCATCGGTCGGGCGGCGGCAGGGCTGCACGAAGGCGGCGTTCCACGGTTCGGGCCCCAGCGCGCGCAAGGTGGTCGCGGTGTGGAACGTCCCGGCGCCCATGCGCATGTCGTAGGGCTGGAGGATGAGGCACCCCTGTGCACTCCAGAAATCGTGGAGGGCGAGGATCATGTCCTGGAAGGAATTCTGCGGATTGCGGTCCATGGCGCGGGGCAATGGCGCAAGCGCGAAAATGCGTCAATGCCACAGCGTCGTGCCTTCGGTGCCTTTCGCGTGCGGGTTGCTTTGCAAGAGGCCGTGCCGCCCGCTATCCCTGTGTCAATCAACAGGGAATCACATAATATGAAACGCCTTACTTCGGGCCCGCTGTCGGGCTGCCTTCTGTCGCTTGCACTTCTGCTGCAGGGGTGTGCCGCCCATTCGCAGGAAAATGTTGCCACCGCGCCCGTGGCGGATGGGCGGACAGGCGATGGCCCGGGCCTGTGGAAGGTGGCGGATGAGGATACGACGATCTATCTGTTCGGCACGGTTCACGCCCTGCCCGATAGCGTCGACTGGTATCAGGGACCGATCGAAAGCGCGCTTGCGGAAACGCAGGAACTCGTAACCGAGATTCCGAGCTCCGAAACGCAGGACCCGGCATCGCAGCAGATGGTGATGTCCAAGGCGATCCTGCCGGCAGATCAGTCGCTGCGCGAAATGCTCAGCGATAGCGACCGCACCACATACGAAGCGGCGCTGACCAAGCTGGAGATGCCGCCCGCAGCGTTTGACCGTTTCGAACCGTGGTTTGCCGGAATGACGCTGTCGGTGCTGCCGTTGATAAAGGCGGGGTACAGTGCCGAAAGCGGCGTGGAAGCCAAGCTGGAGCAGCTCGCCCCAGCTTCGGCCGCCCGCGGAGCGCTGGAAACCATGGAATGGCAGATCGGCTTGTTCGATTCCCTGCCCAAGGAATCCCAGACCGCCTTCCTCATGGTGTCGGCAGAAAATATCGATCGCATCGTGCCCATGATGGACAGCATGGTCGCCGAATGGCTGGCCGGCGATGCGGACGGGCTGGCCGAGCTAATGAACGAAGGCCTGACCGATCCGGCGCTGGCGGATGCCCTGCTCTACAAACGCAACGAAAACTGGGCCGAGTGGATCAATACCCGCCTCGAGCGCCCTGGTACCGTGTTCATCGCAGTTGGCGCGGGGCATCTTGCAGGTCAGAAAAGCGTGCAGGATTTCCTGACACAGCGCGGTCTGACCGTTGATCGCGTACAGTAACGTTCGAGCTTAGCGGGTTTTTTGTGAAACGCGGCTTCCTGACGACCATCTGCCTCGCGCTGTCCGTGCTGATCGCGGCATGCGGTTCGCAACCGGATATCGGCAAAGCGGAGGGACCGCACCCGGCCCTGTGGGAAATCGTGAATGGCTCCGGCTCGGTGGAAGGCTGGATGTTCGGGACCATTCACGCCCTTCCCGACGGCACCAAATGGCGTTCGCCCAGACTGGCCGAGGTTATCGACAACGCCGATACGCTGGTGGTCGAGGTCGCCAATCTGGAAGACGGTGCGGAACTGTCCCGGCTGTTCGGCGAGATGGCGTTCGATCAGCCCACCGGCCCTTTGGAAAATCGCATCGACCCGCAATTTCGGGACGAGTTCGAAACGCTGCTGGCGAAGGCAAAAGTCCGGCGCAACCATTTCGATTCGATGGAAAGTTGGGCGGCCGCTCTGGCACTGTCTCAGGTGGCGCAGTCCAATAAGTCGCAGAATGGTGCCGATCGCGCGCTACTGACCGCCTTTGACGGGCGCGAAATCGTGGAATTGGAGGGGGCGCGAAAACAGCTGGCAATCTTCGACAGGCTTCCCGAATCCGAGCAGCGCGACCTGCTGAATGCCGTGCTTGAGGAATCGAGCGAGTATGGCGATGGCCGGGGGGCTCTGGCCGAAGCCTGGCTTGCCGGCGATCTAGACCAGCTAACGCAACTGACGCGACGCGGGGTTCTGGCTGATCCCGAACTCGAGAAAGCCCTGCTGCACGACCGTAATGCGAGCTGGGCGGCACA
Organism: Qipengyuania pacifica; assembly: GCF_019711555.1. Taxonomy (NCBI): domain Bacteria; kingdom Pseudomonadati; phylum Pseudomonadota; class Alphaproteobacteria; order Sphingomonadales; family Erythrobacteraceae; genus Qipengyuania; species Qipengyuania pacifica. Next base: position 511,329 of record NZ_JAIGNQ010000003.1, read on the forward strand.
GATCGAGAATTTGCTGTCTGCTGAGGATAAGCCGCTGATTGCGGTCGGCGCCGGGCACCTTCTGGGGGAAGGCGGCCTACCGGCAATATTGCAGGAACGCGGCTATACCGTCAGGCGAATCGAATAGCCGGACAGGCCGGTTAAGGCTTGCCTTTCCCCCGCTTCGTGCTATCGGCGCGCCCTTCGGCACCATGGTCATCCCTGGAGGTGTGGTGGACCGAGCAACCAATATGCATTCGAAAGGTATGTGACATGAGCGACGCTCTGACCCTGCCGGCCGAGGCGCGCGAACGGGCTGGCAAGGGAGCCTCCCGTCAACTGCGCCGCGATGGCCGCGTCCCCGCCGTGATTTACGGCGGCAAGGAAGAACCCACCCTGATCCATGTTGAAGCCAAGGAGCTGATCAAGCAGCTCGACAGCGGCCACTTCATGAATTCGATCGTCGAAATCGAACTGGGCGGCAAGAAATTCCGCACACTTCCCAAGGACGTAGCGCTTCACCCGGTCACAGACCGTCCGGAACATGCCGACTTCCTGCGCCTCTCGAAGGGTGCCAAGGTCGAAGTCCAGGTTCCGGTTGTCTTCACGCATGAAGAAGCCTCGCCGGGCCTCAAGAAGGGCGGCGTGCTCAACATCGTCCGCCACGAGCTTGAACTTGTCTGCGATGCCGACAAGATCCCGAGCGAAATCGAAATCGACGTCACCGGCAAGGAAGTCGGCGATTCGATCCACATCAGCGAAGTCGCACTGCCGGCAGGCAGCGAAAGCGCGATCACGGATCGCGACTTCACCATCGCTACGCTCGTTGCTCCTTCGGCTCTCAAGAAGTCCGAAGGCGATACGACCAGCGCCGACGCAGCCGATGTTCCTGCAACCGAGCAGGATGCTGGCGAAGGCGACGAAGAGAATACCGAGGAAGAAGGCGGCGAGGACTAATCCTTCCGCCCTTACCGGGGTTTCACGAAGCGCCGGTCCCGCAAGGGGCCGGCGTTTTGCTTTTGAGGTGAGCGAAGCTAGAGGAGCCGCATGCAAATCTGGACAGGCCTAGGAAATCCCGGACCGCAATATGCGATGAACCGGCACAATGTCGGCTTCATGGCGGTGGACGTGATCGCCGACATGTATGATTTCGGCCCCGTTCAGAAGAAATTTTCCGGGTGGGTACAGGAAGGGCGGATCGGGTCCGAGAAGATTCTGCTTCTGAAGCCCGCCACCTTCATGAACGAGAGCGGCCGTGCTGCAGGCGAGGCATTGCGGTTTTACAAGCTGGAGCCCGATGCACTCACAGTCTTTCACGATGAACTCGATCTGGCACCGTTCAAGGTAAAGGTCCGTGTCGGTGGCGGACTGGCAGGCCATAACGGTCTCAAATCGATCAATCAGCACCTGGGGCCCGACTTCCGCCGGGTACGAATTGGCATCGGTCATCCCGGTACCAAAGAGCGCGTCCACGGCCACGTTCTGGGCAATTACGCGAAAGCTGAAATGGATCCGCTGACCGACATGCTTGCCGGGATCGCCGCCGAAGCCAAGTGGCTCGCCGCAGGGGATGACGCACGCTTCATGAGCGATCTCGCCTTGCGGATCTGACTAACTTACGCTGCACTGCGATAAACTGTCCCGGCAAGAGACAGCTTGAAGCCGGCAGTCGATTTTCGTCCTCCGAACACTAGTCCCCTATCCAGATTGTTCAGGGATTTCATCATGCGCTTAGTTCAGACGGCTCTCCTTTCCGCTACCTTGCTTGCCTCGGCCACCTCGGCAGCGGCCATGACCCGTCCGCCTAGCGATACGGGTGGCAGCAGCAGCAGCGGTGGGACTTCCGTGCCAGAACCCGGCGCGCTCGCGATGATGGGAACCGGCGTTGCAGGCTATGGCGCGGCCGTCGCGCTCTACCGCCGCAAAAAGCGCAACGAAAAGCGCTGAGACATTCGGCGGTTCCGCTATGGGACCGCCAAGGCAACCGCTATCTGACCGGTCGGCTCAGACTTTTTCACGATCCTGACGACGCGCTGGCCAATTGAGCGGTGCCGCGGCATCATGCCTGTGAAGGAGACCAGTCATGACCGATCTTACTCGCCGGACCTTGCTCGCGGGCGCCGCGGCAACGGGCGCGCTCGCTGCTACGGCCTCGCTCGCTCAGGACGATAAGCTAGACACCCCTCCTGATCTGACCGGGCAGGCAATCCTGATTACCGGGACCTCGTCCGGCTTCGGTCGACGGGCGAGCGAGCTGTTTGCCCGGGCTGGCGCCACGGTCTTCGCTACCATGCGCAATACGCCGCGGCCCGAAGCGGATGAATTGCAACAATTGGCGCGCGACGAAGGTCTGGATATCCGGGTATTGCGGCTCGACGTTCTGCTCGACGATGAGGTTGCGGAAGCGATTGCGACAGCAGAGCGAGAAATTGGACGCGGGATCGACGTTCTGGTCAATAATGCCGGTGTCGGCATTACGGGCCCTGTCGAGGTTCAGGACATGGAGGCAACCAAGCTCGCTTTCGATACCAATGTGCTTGGTTATCACCGGCTTGTCCGCGCTGTCCTACCCGGAATGCGTGCGCGCAAACAGGGTCATATCTTTGCTGTTTCAAGCCAGCTCGGCCGGGTAATGGTCCCCTATTCCGGGCACTATTCCGCAACGAAGTTCGCGGTCGAAGCCATGTTCGAGCAGCTAGCCTACGAACTGGTACCGCATAATATCGGCGTCACGATAATCGAGCCGGGCGGCTATCCGACAAAGGTTTGGGTCAACCGAAATCGATATTCGCAGGACCTCAAGAATCGCGCGTCTCAAATTCATCTCGATGGCTACCCGCAAATCGTCGCGACCATGGGAACTGAGGACGGATCGGGACGCCAAGCAGATCCAATGGACGTCCCACGCGCCATGGCCAGGGTGCTTGCCATGGCGCCAGGCACTCGCCCCGTGCGCCTGCCAGTCAGTGCGGGAAGCATTCCGCAAGTCGCGATCAACGAGGTTTGCGCCGAGACCCAGGTCGGGTGGTTGGGGGAAAGCGGCTACGGCTCGCTGATCAAGACCGTCCACAACGTCTGACGCTATGGCAATTCGTGTGGGGTGCGGCTAAGGCGCGCGCCACACACTATATCCGGAGTTTCTGATGGGTTTCCGCTGCGGGATCGTCGGCCTGCCGAATGTCGGCAAGTCCACCCTGTTCAATGCACTGACCGAGACGCAGGCTGCGCAAGCTGCGAACTATCCGTTTTGCACGATCGAACCGAATGTCGGCCAGGTGTCTGTCCCTGATGAGCGGCTCGAGAAAATCGCCGGGATAGCCAAATCGGCCAAGACTATTCCAACCCAGCTGGCCTTCGTCGACATCGCCGGTCTGGTGAAAGGCGCGAGCAAGGGTGAAGGTCTGGGCAACCAGTTCCTCGGCAATATTCGTGAAGTAGATGCGATCGTTCACGTGCTGCGCTGCTTCGAGGATGACGACATCCAGCATGTAGCCAACAAGGTGGACCCCCTCGCAGATGCCGAGGTGGTCGAGACTGAATTGCTGCTCGCTGATCTGGAGAGCTTGGAGAAGCGCGTGCCGGCAGCGGCCAAGCGTGCCACTGGCGGCGACAAGGAAGCCAAGCTGATGGCCAGCGTGCTGGGCCAGGCGCTGGAACTGCTGAAAGATGGCAAACCAGCCCGCCTCACCGAACCGAAGGATGAGGAAGAGGCGCGGGTTTTCCGTCAGGCTCAATTGTTGACTGCCAAGCCCGTCCTCTACGTGTGCAACGTCGCGGAAGAAGATGCTGCGAAAGGAAACGCGCTTTCGGAACAGGTGTTCGCCAAAGCCGCTGCCGAAGGCGCTGAAGCCGTCGTGGTATCAGCAGCCATCGAAAGCGAACTGGTCGGCATGCCGGAAGAGGACCGCGCAGAATATCTCGCCGAACTCGGACTCGTGGAATCGGGTCTCAGCCGTGTGATCAAGGCAGGGTACAAGCTGCTCGGCCTGCAGACCTTCTTTACAGCCGGCCCGAAGGAATCACGCGCATGGACATTCCCGGCCGGCGCCAAGGCTCCGCAGGCGGCCGGTGAAATCCATACCGATTTCGAGCGCGGCTTTATTCGTGCTGAAACAATTGCGTACGATGACTACGTCGCTCTCGGTGGCGAAAGCGGTGCGCGCGAAGCGGGCAAGCTGCGGCAGGAGGGCAAGGAATACCTCGTGCAGGACGGCGATGTCATGCTTTTCAAATTCAACGTCTGAGAACACCAATGAACCGGATCGCTGCCGCCCTCGCCCTTGGTCTTGCCGCAATTACGAGCGGCTGCGCTACCTATACCGGCGAGCCCGTCGCAAGCGCGGCTATCGAACAGCGTGATCCGGTCACCATTCTCATCGCGATAGATGGATTTCACCCCAGCTATCTGGATCGCGGCTTGACACCCACCCTTTCCCGTCTGACGGCGGATGGCGTCACTGCGCCGATGCGACCGTCCTTTCCCAGCAAGACATTTCCCAACCACTGGACGCTGGTAACGGGTCTCGTCCCCGACCATCATGGCATTATCGCCAACAAGATGGAGGATAAGAGCAGGCCCGGTGAAATCTTTACGATGGCAACGGTCGATCCTTACTGGTGGAGCGAGGCCAAGCCGATCTGGGTGGAAGCGGAAGAGGCAGGGATCCGCAGTGCTGCCATGTTCTGGCCCGGCTCGGCGGTCCCCTGGGGCGGCACCGCGGTTCGCTACGGCCCCGTCACGGATGGCGAGATGGCGAGCGACTGGCAGGCTTTCAGCATGCAGGTTTCGAATACCCAACGGGTCAATGCGGTGCTCGACTGGTTGCGGCGTCCTGCCGACATTCGTCCCGAATTCGTGACCCTGTATTTCGACACCGTCGATAGCGCGGGCCATGATGGCGGTCCCGAAAGCGAAGAGGTGAACCGCGCACTCGCAGACGTGGATCAGCACATCGCAAATCTAGTTTCGGGCCTTCAAACCCTGGGGCAACCAGCCAATCTGGTCATCGTGTCCGATCACGGCATGGCCGCAACAGGGTCGGACAAAGTGGTCGTGCTGGCCGATATCGTCGATCCGTCGCTCTATCGCCTCGTAGAAGGCGGCGCCTATGCCACGTTCGAGCCGACGGAAGGCAACACGGCTGCGCTGGAAGCTGCACTCTTGCGTGAGCACGAGCATATGGAATGCTGGCGCAAGGGGGATATGCCCGCTCGCTTCCAGTATGGCACCCACCGACGTATCCCGCCCTATTTCTGTTTGCCGGATACAGGTTGGACCATCACTCCGACGGCGCCGGAAGGTAGCTGGCACGGCGGCAATCACGGTTTCGATCCCTATTCGCCGGAGATGACGTCGCTATTCATCGTTAATGGTCCAGCCTTTCGGCACGGCACCACGCTCCCTCCTTTTCAGAATACGGCTGTGACGCCGTTGCTTCGCCAGCTACTGGGCCTTCCTCAAGCAGCCAAAACTGACGGCAAACTGTCGGATGTGTCCGGGGCGCTGGTACCCTAATTTACGCACCATCCGGAACGAGCGTCTCATGTCCCCGTTGCCATGCAAAGGTAGTGGGGATGAAACGTGGGTAGCAAGTCTTCTAAATTCAGCACATTGGTGCGCGTCGGCTACTTCAGTCGTGCCATCCTCTATTGCGTTCTCGGCCTGATCGCCCTGACCAGTGCCGGTCGGATCAGTCAGGGTACGAATGGCATCTTCGACGCTATCGAAGAGTTTCCGTTGGGGCATGCCATCCTGTGGTTGATGGTGGTCGGCCTGTTGGCCTATGCCCTGTTTCGCTTCGCCTCGACCTTCTTCGATATCGAAAACCAAGGCAGCGACACCACGGGATGGGCGCATCGTATCGGCCATGCCGGTAGTGCCATCGGTCACCTCGCCCTGGCCTTCTCCGCTTACCAGTTCGCGACTACCGGAAGCGACAATGGTGGCGGGGCGCAGGATGCAGCTTCGGGCATACTTTCCATGCAATTCGGCGGGGCAGCGCTCGGCCTACTAGGCATTGCATTTTTCGCGACTGCTTTTTTTCAGGCGAAGAAGGCGGTGACCGGCAGTTTCATGAACCGGATCAGTCCTGCTGCTCCTTCACAAACACGCTTGCTCGGGGGCATCGGATACGTCGCACGGGCTGTCGTGTTCCTCGTCATCGGGTGGTCGTTGTTTAAAGCCGGGTTCATGTCAGCCGGGGCAGGCCAGATTAAAACGCTGGGCGACGCGGTCGCAGCCCTTGCCGGCGAAGGGATTGCCTTCACCCTTGTCGCGATAGGTGTCTTGGCGTTCGGGATATTCAGTCTGGTGCTCGCGAGGTATCGGACCATTCCCGAGATGAATTTGAACGGGCGCGTTCCCAAGTTCCGTTCATGAATTGAATAATACCCCCTAGGGGTATACATTCTGATTATGTCGAGAACCGCGACCCTGTATCGAATGGTGATGGACAAGCATGTCTGTCCATTCGGTGTGAAATCGAAGTGGCTCCTTGAACGGGAAGGTTTCTCGGTCGATGATCGTTACCTGACCACCCGTGAGGAAACGGATGCCTTCAAGGCAGAACACGGGGTAGAAACCACCCCGCAGACCTTTATCGATGGCAAGCGGATTGGTGGCTACACCGAGCTCCGAGAGCATTTCGGTCACGATAGCGGCGATGCGGAGGGGACAAGCTATCGGCCTGTCATCGCCGTATTCGCAGTCGGCGCTGCATTGGCGATTGCTCTGAGCCTGTTCGTTTTTCAGCTGCCCTTCACCATTCGCACTGCCGAATGGTTTGTCGCCTTTTCGATGGCGATGCTCGCCATGCTGAAACTGCAGGATGTCGAACAGTTTTCCACCATGTTCGTCGGTTATGATCTTCTTGGGCGAAAATGGGTGCCCTACGCCTATGCCTACCCCTACCTGGAAGCGACCGCAGCCATCCTGATGGCGGGCCGTCTTTTGCCTTGGCTATCCATACCCGTTGCCTTGTTCATCGGGACAGTAGGCGCGATCAGCGTTTTCTATGCGGTTTACATCCAGAAGCGCAGCATCAAATGTGCCTGTGTCGGCGGCAGTGCGAACGTGCCGCTGGGTTTCGTTTCCCTGAGCGAAAATCTCGCCATGATCGGCATGGCGATTTGGATGTTGCTTCGTCCGACTTTGTGATCCATTGCAATATGCAATGCAGTTTTACGAAGATCTAGCCGTCGGGCAAAAGCAGGCTTTCGGGCGCTACGAAGTAACGCGTGAAGAAGTGATCGAATTCGCTTCGAAATACGATCCGCAACCTTTCCATCTGGACGACGAGGCTGCTGCTGCGACGCATTTCGGTAGATTGTCTGCCAGTGGCTGGCATACCTGTGCAATGACGATGGCCATGCTGGTCGAGAACCTGAAGGCCAACCGCCAGGCAGGACTCGGCTCGCCCGGCATAGATCAGCTGCGCTGGAAGAAACCCGTTTTTCCCGGTGACACATTGCGCTGTGAAAGTGTCGTCATAGAAAAGCGCCGCAGTGGATCGCGCCCGGAGATGGGAATCTTCAAAAGCTCGCTGACCGTGTTCAATCAGAACGACGAGCCGGTTCTGGAAATGGTGTCCAATGGTTTGATCAGCACGCGCGACCCGGAAGGGAACGACTAGGCTACGCGCCGCATTGGGCAATCCCGCTCTTGCGATACACGACCTGTTCGCTTGCATCCCGGATCGTCAGGGTGGCCGGATAGTCGCTTGTCTCTTCGCCGGACTGTTCGCCCTCGGCCTCATCGAGATCCAGGGTCATCGAATAAGCCGCCCCGTCATATTTGCGGCGCGCGAGATAGGGCAATTCTGAACTGCCCTTGTCGGCTGCAAGCGTGATCAGTTTATCGCCGCGCAGAAAATGACCGGTTTCGGCCATCGCCAGGGCGACCGCAGACATGCCCCCACCGTCCGGTGCAAAACTGCAGCCTGTTCCGTATAATTCGTTCTTCTCGATCTCGCGGTAGCGGATTGGTTCGAGCTGAAGTTCCTCGGGCGGAGGGATGCGGTTAGCCTCCACCTCAGCAACCGCGGCAGCGCGTTCTTCTTCGTTCGGTTCATTCGAACACGCCATCAGCGTCACGGCGAGCAGGACAATTGAAACGCGCATCAGTGCCTTCCGAACAGTTTTTCGACGTCTTCCATCGAGAGTTTGACCCAGGTCGGACGGCCATGATTGCACTGCCCGGACCGCGGTGTCCGCTCCATCTCGCGCAGTAGCGAATTCATTTCATCGACACGCAGGACGCGCCCAGCCCTTACCGACCCATGGCACGCCATGGTGGCAAGCACGAGATCGAGCTTTTCGCCCAGAAGCAATGCCTCCCCGTTCAACGCGAGATCATCATCGATATCACGCAAGAGCTTTTCCGGATCGGTCCGTGCAATGGCATGCGGCAGGCTGCGGACAAGCATCGCGGAAGGGCCGAACCTCTCGATAGCCAAACCATGTTCGGCCAGCTTCGGCGCTGCATCCTCCAGCCTGTCGCAACTCGTTTCGTCCAGTTCGACCACTTCGGGAATAAGCAAGGCCTGGCTGCGTGCCACGGCCTCTTCAGCCCCCGCCTCGCGCAGCCGCTCTAGCACCAGACGCTCGTGCGCTGCGTGCTGATCCACCAGTACGAGACCGTCCTTCGCTTCTGCGACGATGTAGGTGTTCGCCACTTGCCCGCGCGCTATGCCGAGCGGATATTCATCCGTCGCTTGTGTTACCGGCGCAGCTTCTTCGGCGCGTCCCTGCGGCTGCGCCATGACATCGGCCTCGACATCGCGCCATGCGGCACTAGCTTCCGCCACGCGCTGCTGCGGAGCGGACCAGTCCCGACCGCTGAACATGGACCGCAATGCCGCAGCCGGTTCTTCGCGCACCGGTTCCTGCTGCCAGCGCGCCATCGCTCCGGCATCGGGCGATTGTGCACTGCGCTTGTCGCCCGTTGCCAGTGCTTGCCGCAGTCCGGAAACGATAAATCCGCGGACCCCCTGAGCATCACGGAAGCGTACTTCCGATTTGGCCGGGTGGACATTCACATCGACGTCTTCGCAGGGCAGTTCGAGGAACAGCGCCAGCACAGCGTGGCGATCCCGGGCGAGCATGTCGGCATAAGCCCCCCGAACTGCTCCGGTGAGAAGGCGGTCCTTTACCGGCCGCCCATTGACGAAGAGATACTGATGATCGGCAATGCCGCGATTATACGTCGGCAGGCCTGCAATCCCGGTCAGACGCATCGCCCCACGTTCGAGATCGATGGCAACGCCGTTATCCTTGAGTTCGCGTGCTACGAGCTGTGCCACGCGGTTCGCCAGCCCTTCCCCGGCCTGCAAACCGTAAATGCGGCGATCGCCGTGGTCGAGCGTGATCGCAATATCGGGCCGCGCCATGGCAAGTCGCTGCACCACATCCTTGCATGCGGCGTATTCGCTGCGCGGGGTGCGTAGAAATTTGCGCCGCGCGGGAATTTTCCCGAACAGGTTTTCGATTCGCACGCGCGTCCCCGGTGGCAGTGCAGCCGGTCCCTCGTCGCGAATTTCGCCGTGGTCCACCACCCGTTTCCAGCCTTGCTCGGCCCCGTGCGGCCGGCTTTCCAGCGTAAAGCGCGCCACACTGGCGATGCTCGGCAGCGCTTCTCCGCGAAAGCCGAGCGTTGCAACCTGTTCGATTGCTTCGTTCGGCAGTTTAGACGTGGCATGACGTTCTAACGCCAGCGCCATTTCCTCGGGCGACATGCCGCACCCGTCGTCGGTCACTTCGAGACTCGTCAACCCACCGTCGACCAGCTTTATCGCTATCCGGTTTGCGCCAGCATCGATGGCGTTTTCGACCACCTCCTTGAGCGCGGAAGACGGACGCTCCACCACCTCACCGGCGGCAATTCGGTTGACCAGATTCTCGGGCAGGCGGCGTATTTCGGGCATTGATGGGCAATCCTAACGATGAAGCGCCACGATTCCGAGACAGTGCGTTTCGCTATCCCCCATGAGATGCACGGAAATTTTTGGCATTCCCTGCTTAATCTCGCTAAGGCACGGCCACCATATCCCCCCGGAGAGGTGCGAGTGGGCCGCATCCCCCTCGCCTGACCACGCGACAACACGGAAAATCGAGTTAAAATGGGCTTCTGGAACAACATCTTCAAATTCGGCGTGCAGAACATGGCGATCGACCTGGGGACCGCCAATACCCTCGTCTATGTACAGGATCAGGGCATCGTTCTTAACGAGCCGAGCGTCGTCGCCCTCGAGACGATCAACGGTATGAAGCGCGTCAAGGCTGTAGGCGATGATGCGAAAATGATGATGGGCAAAACGCCGGACAGCATCGAAGCCATCCGTCCCCTGCGTGACGGGGTGATCGCCGACCTCGACGTGGCCGAAGAGATGATCAAGCACTTCATCCGCAAGGTGAATGGTCGCAAGAGCCTGATGCGCTATCCGGAAATCACGATCTGTGTTCCGTCGGGTTCCACCTCGGTCGAACGTCGCGCAATCCGCGATGCGGCATCGAATGCTGGCGCATCGCAGGTTTATCTTATTCTCGAACCGATGGCCGCTGCGATCGGCGCCGATATGCCGGTTACGGAACCGGTCGGCAGCATGGTCGTCGACATCGGTGGCGGCACGACCGAAGTCGCCGTCCTTTCCCTGCGTGGCCTTGCCTATACCACGTCGGTTCGTACTGGCGGCGACAAGATGGACGAAGCGATCGTTTCCTATGTCCGCCGACACCACAACCTGCTGATCGGCGACAGCACAGCCGAACGCATCAAGAAAGACTACGCCGTGGCGCGCCCACCGGAAGATGGTGTTGGCGAAAGCATCACCATCAAGGGCCGCGACCTCGTGAACGGTGTGCCCAAGGAAATCACGATCAATCAGGGCCACCTTGCCGAAGCGCTCAATGAACCAATCGGCGCGATCGTCGAAGGCGTGCGTATTGCGCTCGAAAATACTGCACCTGAACTGGCTGCCGATATTGTCGACCAAGGCATCGTGCTGACCGGCGGCGGCGCATTGATCGGCGGGCTCGACGATTACCTGCGCGAAGAAACCGGCTTGCCGGTCACCATTGCCGAAGATCCGCTTTCCTGCGTCGCACTCGGCACCGGTCGTGCAATGGAGGACCCGATCTATCGCGGTGTCCTGATGACGGCGTAGAAAGGCAAAACGGATGGCGCCGATAAGTTCACGGCGCTCGGGGTATTCTCGCAGGGCGCAGTACAATCTTTTTACCGGTTACGTGATCGCGGGCATCGGCGCGCTGATCGGCGCGATCCTGCTCGCCCTGTCGTTTTTTCAACCCCATCTGTTCGGGGGACTCCGCGGGGTCGCGCAGGATGGTGTTTCGCCCGCCACGGAAGCTGCCTCTACTGTTCGTACGGGAAGCAAGGGGTTCTGGGACACGATCAGCGGCTACTACCGGGCGGGGTCCAAAAATGCTGACCTCAAGCGTGAAATGGAAATCGCGCGAATCCGCCTTGCCGAAGCGGAGGCGGTGAAGCGCGAGAACCTTCACCTCAAGGGCTTGCTGAAACTCCAGGACGCTGAACGCGAACCCGTTGCGGTGGCCCGCCTCGTGAGCTCTTCGGCCTCGAGCACGAGACGCTTCGCCTATCTCGGTGCTGGCTCGTCCGAGGGTGTCGAGATCGGTATGCCGGTACGGTCGCCGCGCGGCATTGTTGGCCGGATTCTCGAGGTCGGCAGCGACAGTTCGCGCGTTCTTCTCCTTACGGACACCGAGAGCATCCTCCCGGTCCGCCGCGCCAATGACGAGGTTGTGGCCTTCGCCGAGGGGCGCGGAGATGGGCTGATACGGATCAGGCTTATCAATTTGGGTATCAACCCGCTCAAGCCCGGCGATGTTTTCGTGACCAGCGGCGCTGGCGGATACTACCCTCCCGGAATAGCAGTCGCCATCCTCACGGAAACGACCGATGACGGCGGTGTGGCGCGCATCATCAGCGATCCCGCGGCCACCGACTATGTAAGTGTAGAACCGATCTACGAACCCGAAGCAGTGCTCGGCGCGGAGACGCCGATCGAGCGCGAACTGACCGACTGATGGAACGCAACGACCCGCGTTCACGCAGCGATGCCTATGGCAGCCGGATCAACCGTTCGCATTCCAGCTTGCTGGCAAATGTCGTTCCCTGGGTCAGCATCATCGTCGCCTCGATCCTGCCCATCTTTCCGATTGCTTCGGCTCTCCCGATCATTCCCCCCCTTGGATTGCTGATGCTTCTCGCCTGGCGACTGGTTCGACCGGGCCTGATGCCAATTTGGGCGGGGATGCCCCTTGGTCTGCTCGACGATCTATATAACGGTCAGCCCTTCGGATTTGCGATTTTCACATGGTCTCTGATCATGATCGTAATCGAACTCATTGAAACCCGGCTGCCGTGGCGCACATTCTGGCAGGACTGGTTCACCGCCTGTATATTGATCTTCGGTTATCTCTTGGCAGGCTGGCTGCTTTCAGGTGGCCAACCCACGTTCCATTCTCTTATCGCCCTGATACCGCAGCTAGTGCTTACCATTCTTCTCTTCCCGATCGCCGCACGTCTCGTCGCCATGCTTGACCGCTTCCGCCTTACCAGGTGGAAGGCGCTGTGATGCGTCTACGTAAGCGTGCAAAGCCGAAAGAGGTCGTAACGAAATCGACGCTGGACAATGCGTTCGACAGGCGGACCTTCGTCATCGGCACCGCCATGGGCGGTCTTGGCGTGCTGCTGGCAGCGCGGATGGGATACATCGCAATTGCCGAGAACGAAAAATACGAGCTGGAATCGGAAAGCAATCGGGTCAACCTTTCGCTCATCCCGCCCAGGCGCGGCTGGATTCTGGACCGTAATGGCGCACCCCTCGCCTCCAATAGAGCGGATTTTCGCGTCGATATCATTCCCGATCGCACTCCCGACACGGAAGCGACGATCGCTGCCCTTACGAAAATCCTGAACCTCGATGAAAATCAGGCTGCGGATATTCGCAAGCAGGTTTCCGATGGTCCTGGATATCAGCCTGTCGAGATTGCTTCCGGCATAACCTATGACGAATTCGCCGCGGTCAGCGTGAGGTTGCCCGATCTGCCCGGTGTCGTTCCTCAGCGCGGTTTCTCGCGCTTCTATCCGACAGGGCCCAGCGTAGGCCATCTTATCGGATACGTCGGGACGGCGAATGCCGAAGAATACGCCGAACAGGATCGGAATCCTCTGCTCGTCACACCGGGCTACAAGATCGGCAAGGACGGACTGGAAAAGCAGTACGAGCAGGAACTTCGCGGTGTACCTGGCGCCCGGCGGGTCGAGGTGACGGCATCTGGCCGGATCGTACGGGAACTGGAAACTCGTGAGGATATCCAGGGCGATCCGATCCGGCTTACCATCGATGGACCCCTGCAGGATTATGCCGCACGGCGCATCGGCCTGGAAAGCGGCTCTGTCGTCGTAATGGACTGCGAAACGGGCGACCTCCTGTGCATGGCATCGATGCCTAGCTTCGATCCAAACAGCTTTTCGCAAGGGATCGGGCGCGTCGAATATTCCATGCTGCGCGATGATGAACGCGTGCCGCTGCGAAACAAGGTTCTGAAGGGTCTGTATCCGCCTGGATCGACGGTCAAACCCATGGTGTCCATGGCGTTCATGCGTGAAGGTCTGGACCCGGACGAAACGGTTTTCTGCGGTGGCGGTCTGCGCGTGGGCAATCGCGTATTCCGCTGCTGGAAACGCGGCGGCCACGGCACGGTCAATATGGCCAAGGGCATCTACCAGTCGTGCGACGTCTATTACTATCACTTCGCTCAGCGTATCGGCATGGATCCCATTGCTGCCATGGCGCAGCGCTGCGGAATGGGGCAGGAATTCCCCCTCCCCGTCGCCAGCCAATTCTATGGCACCGTGCCGTATCCCGCCTGGAAGGAAGAGAAATACGGGCGCCCCTGGCAGGCATTCGACACCGTCAACGCGACCATCGGGCAAGGCTACATGCTGGCCAATCCGCTTCAACTGGCAGTGATGTCGGCGCGCCTCGCGACCGGGCGGCACGTTCAGCCCCGGTTGGTAACCTCCACACCGGTCAAAGGTTTCGACGAAGTCGATTTTGCCCCCGAGCACGTGGCTTATGTTCGCCAGGCGATGAGCGATGTCGTCAATGGCCCCGGAACCGCCGGTCGTGCCCGTCTGCCCTTCGACGACATCAAGATGGCGGGCAAGACAGGAACCGCACAGGTCGTGGGCCTGAATTTGTCGGACGGTAAATCGGGGCCATGGAAATACCGCGACCACGGACTTTTCATCTTTTTCGCGCCGTTTGACAAACCAAAATACGCAGGGGCCGTCGTGATCGAGCATGGCGGTGGCTCCGGTTCCGCTTATCCGATCGCGCGCGACGTGATGACCTTTTTGTTCGATCCCGAAAAGGGCATGGAAATGCTTCGCGGCTTCGAGGAACAGTGGGGCGGCACCGCGCAGCAACGGCTCGATGCGAAATACCGCGCCTATGCGGCAGCAGCCGGAGAGGACGTCAAACCCGTTCCGGCCCGCGACGAAGAGATATTCGATCAGGTGGAGGCCGAAGCCCGTCTCGCCGTGCGCAGGCAGGAAAGCCTCGCCGACGAAAAGGTTGATCCGCGTCTCGACACCTCCCTTTCATCCGGACAGGCCAGCGAATGAGCGGGATCGTTCCGGCGCCCATCGCGCGCCAGCCATGGCGAATGCTTTTCCCGCTTTTCGTCCTGATCGGGTTCGGCGCGCTGGTGCTTTTCTCCGCCGCAGCCGGAAGCTGGCAGCCCTATGCCGCCTCGCACATCCTGCGATTTGGTATTTTCCTTGTGATGGCCTTCATTCTGGCCCGCTTCACTCGCGAATGGGCCACGTTTCTGGCATTTCCCATATATGGCATCATTCTGCTGATGCTGGTTGCGGTGGAAGCGATCGGCTTCGTCGGCGGAGGTAGCCAACGCTGGCTGGACCTCGGGTTCATGCAGTTGCAGCCATCGGAATTGATGAAGCCGGCCATCGTCTTGGTGCTTGCGCGGTTCTACTCGTCGCTCCCTGTGGGTATGATCCCGACCTGGCGTGCGCTGATCCCGGCGGGCGGCTTGATCCTTACCCCCGTCGCGCTCGTTCTGTTGCAACCCGATCTGGGGACGTCGCTCGCCATCGTCTTCGGCGGAGCCCTCGTCATGTTCTCCGCAGGCCTCCCCATTCGCTGGTTCATGGGCGCTGGATTGGCTGCGGCAGTTCTTGCACCGGTAGCCTTTTTTGTCGGTTTGCAACCTTACCAGCAGAAGCGCGTCTTCACGTTCCTGGATCCCGAAAGCGATCCGCTGGGTGACGGCTATCACATCACCCAGTCCAAGATCGCCATCGGGTCTGGTGGGTTCTCCGGAAAAGGCTTCAACGAAGGGTCACAGAGCCACCTGCACTACCTGCCGGAACCGCATACCGACTTCATTTTCGCTACCATGGCCGAAGAATGGGGTTTCCTTGGCGGACTTGTGGTCATCGGGGCCTTCGCGCTGATTTTCAGTTGGGGCCTGTCCGTTGCGCGCGCGAGTAACGACCGTTTTGGCAAGCTGATCGCCCTGGGAATGACGGCTACCGTCTTCTTCTATGTCGCGATCAACCTCATGATGGTGATGGGTCTTGCTCCCGTTGTGGGTATCCCCCTGCCCTTCATGAGCCATGGCGGTAGTTCGATGCTCACCAACATGATCTGTCTTGGATCGATCATGATGGTCGACCGGTGGAACCGGAAAGCACCCCGCGCCGGAATCATGCGATAGCCGCACGCTTTCTTGGGCGCGCATCATCAGATTTCGGTGTCGACAGGCTTGCCAAATTACGGGTTCACCTGACCGAATGGCAGGTTTTTCGCATGCGCCAGCAGAGATTGCCTTTAGGGGCTTTTCTTCCCGCAAAACCCCGCTATACGGGCGCCTCCCGAGTCGGGAACGCCTCACTCCACGAGGCAGCGGTACGCCGCAGTGTGGACGCATAGCTCAGTTGGTAGAGCAGCTGACTCTTAATCAGCGGGTCCTAGGTTCGAGCCCTAGTGCGTCCACCACCCCCCCTTCAATGCATTTCTCATCGCCCGAGAGTATTGTCGCATCACATTCAATGTGGTCGAGATACTGGACATCACATCGAAATGTGATACCGATCAACGCATGAACACGATTGAAAAAGTTCGTACGCTGGTATCGCAGGGCCTGATGACCCGCGCTGGTCTCGCCCGAGCCGCCGGCCTTCACGCCAACACGCTACGCGATTGCGGCGACGATAGTTGGAACCCAACCACAGAAACGCTTGCCAAGCTCGAAGCCTTTCTGGAAGCCAATGACGAGACGCGGGTGATCGTCGGCGCCGAGGAAATCATCAACGAAGCCCGCAACGGGCGGATGTACATCCTCGTGGACGACGAGGATCGCGAGAACGAAGGCGATCTCATCATTCCGGCCCAGATGGCCACGCCCAGCGCCATCAATTTCATGGCGACCCACGGACGCGGGCTGATCTGTTTGTCGTTGGACCGCAAACGGGTGGAAGCGCTTGGCCTGCAGCCAATGAGCCGCGATAATCGTGAAAGCATGCAGACCGCTTTCACGACCTCGATCGAGGCTAAGGAAGGCGTCACCACCGGGATCAGCGCTGCCGACCGGGCACGCACGGTTACTGTTGCGATCGATTCCAGCAAGGGCCCGGACGATATCGTCACCCCGGGCCACGTATTTCCGCTCGCTGCCCGCGATGGCGGCGTGCTTGTCCGCGCAGGACACACCGAAGCCGCAGTGGACATCTCCCGCCTCGCCGGCCTCAATCCCTCGGGCGTGATCTGCGAGATCATGAACGAAGACGGGACCATGGCCCGCCTCGACGATTTGATCAGCTTCGCGCGCAAGCATGATATGAAGATCGGTACCATCCGCGATCTCATCGAATATCGGATGCGGTACGATCATCTCGTCGAGCGTATATCCGAGAGCCAGTTTCAATCCGACTATGGCGGCGACTGGAAACTGATGACCTATCGCAACACCATCGACGGAAGCGAGAGTTACGTGCTGCAGAAAGGCCAGGTCGTCGAAGGTGAGCCAACTTTGGCCCGCGTGCATCCCATTTCGATTTTCGATGATTTACTGGGTAAGCCCGGGCCGCGCAAACGCACTCTTCAGCGCGCGATGCAGGTTGTCGGCGACCATGGTTCTGGCGTCATCGTCCTGCTGACAGGCCGGCGCGCCGATTGGGGCGATCAGGGGCGAGACGAACAGCGCAATGTCGGCATCGGATCACAAATACTTGCGGATCTGGGTATCGAACAAATGATTCTGCTCAGCAACTCGCAACCGAACGTCGTGGCGATCGAGGGCTACGGCCTCGATATCGTCGATCACATGCCAATCCCGGAGTAACATTTATGGCCCGTTTCCTGATCGTCGAAGCCCGTTTTTACGACCACCTCAACGACATGCTCATTTCCGGCGCTCGGTCGGCTATCGAAGCCGCTGGACACGCGTGTGAAGTGCTGACTGTTCCCGGCGCGCTCGAAGTTCCGGGCGCAATCGCACTAGCTTCGGAGAGCGGCCACTATGATGGCTATGTCGGGATTGGCGTGGTTATTCGCGGCGAAACCTATCATTTTGAAATCGTCGCAGGCGAAAGCGCGCGAGGGATCATGGCTTTGACGATGGACGGTATGGCCATCGGCAACGGGATCCTCACGGTCGAGAATGAGGAACAGGCGCTGGTCCGCGCCGATCCGCAACAAAAGGACAAGGGAGGCGAAGCTGCCAAGGCGGCCTTGGCGCTTTACGATCTGCAGGGAAGGTTCGCGGGCTAAGCGGCGCCGTCGAGAAATTGATCGAGGCCCAGAGGGGAAAAGGGCCCAATGATCAGCTGCTCGAACACCCCGATTCCCTCCGCCCCGTCACTGGCAACGACGTGGACGGGCAATTGGACATGAAGGTTCTCAGGCGCGAGAGGATCGATAGCTGCGAGGTCGATATCCTCCCGCTCGACCTTCAGTCTGCCGTGATAGAGGCCGTGACCCCATTCTGGATGGGTATAGCCAAGGCCGCGCATCTGAAAGCGCCCTAGCGGTTCGAACGTGACCTCTTCAGGTGCTCCGCGTAGCGCCAGGGACAGCGTCCCTCCGGATGGCCAGCGAGTTCCGGAGCGAAGGCGCGTTCGCATGCCGCCGTGCCCCTCCTCTATTTCGGTTACCGAAGCGCCCTCTCTTGCCCACGCAGCGCGGGTGTTCCACGCATTGCCGTGCTGATCATTATTCACGTGAAAGAACAGGCTGCCATTAGGAAAGTTGATCGGCGTCCATTGCCAAAAGAACGCCGGGCCCGGTGATCCGGGAATCGGCTGCGCATCGCGGGCACCGATGGGCCGCACGCCCCAGCTGCGATCGCGGGTCCCCATCGTGCCTGCGGCGAGGTCGCGCTTTGTCCCGTCCACCTCGATCCATCCGGTGTAACGACCGTTCTGGGTGAGACGCGTGTAATCCATGAAGGCGCGCGGACCGATGCGGTGAGTGAACCGTGGCTCCTCGATGGGGAAGGCGCGGCCAGTGAAGATAATGTCTGCGGAAATCCCCTCGAAAGGCTCGAGCCGGATGCGCAGCATGTTCAGCGGCTCTATGATTTCGATGGAAATCGGACCGACCGCCATGACCATGCGTTCCATGCTTAGCTCAGCGCTTGCATGGACGCAGTGTTGAATACCTTCGTGCACGACGTTGAAATGCGCATCGATCACATCGAGATGCGGATATACACCGAGCGCAACGGCAAAGAAGCCGCTGCCATCCGGCGCGTAGCCGTTGAAAAAGTACCGATCGTAGAAATTCCGATCCGTCCCGGCATAAGCGACGGGTTCGGGCGTCTGGTGGATGGGGTAATCGTCACCGCGGCTTAGAACCATTACTACGCCTCCTTCAACGCAGCCATACTTTCGTGGGCAAGTGCCAACGAACACGCGCCGCGCGCCATAGACAGAAAATTCGCGTCGCCGCGCGCGGTCCGTTCGACGAAAGCTGCACTGAAGACGGCTGTCGACACGCCGTGGAGGATGCCGAGCCGGTAATCCATTTCGATGTCGTCGTGGCTAAACACGATTCCCCGCTGGTGCATTTCTGCGCGCCAGAGATCCAGCAAGTCCCTCTCGTGTTCCTGCCAAACAGCCTGCCCCAGTCCACACCCCATGAGGTAACCCACGTCCGTCATCGGTCTGCCGGCAGTCACGGTCTGCCAGTCGAGGATAGCGATACGTTCCCGTCCACCCTTGATGTCGAAGAGCATGTTATCAAGACGGAAGTCGCCATGAACCAGACATTGCGTTGGTGCCTCCCGCTCGAACCATTCCGTACTCGCATCTGCCAGATCGTCGCAGATCCTCATGTATTCGGGTTCTAGGGTTTCGGCGTAACGATCACGGAATACTGCCTGCGCCTGGGGATACATCACCCTCAACTTCGCACGAAGATCGGGTGGCGGCGCGACCCAGGATGCCTCGAGCAAATCCCGTCGGCCCCAGCTAGGCCCGTGAATTGCGGCTGCCTGGCTCATGGCAGCGCGAGCATCGGCTATGCTGCAACTGCTGATCTGGTCGCCTTGCCTTGCCGGGCCGACGTCTTCAAACAACAGGAAGAAATCGCTGCCAGTCTCATCGACTTCGGCGAAGAATATCTGGGGGACACGGACTTCGAGTAGAGCTGCCGCAGATCGGTAAAATTCGACCTCCTTGCGATAAAGGCCCAGCATCGCGGCGGTATTTCTGCTGGCAGTGTCTGCAGCAGGAAACTTCCCCGCAAGGGTCCTCTCGGCCCCTTCGCTCGCGAAATGAAAGCGGACGCTGTCACCTACCTGACCCGTGCCGATGGGTTCCCAGCGGACGGCATCCACCGGCCTGCCCAGTACATTGCCAAGCCACTCGGCCGTCACCCCATCCGGATGTACCGGAAATCCTGCCACACCCCTCTCCCACAACGAGCAATGGCGCAACGCTAGCGAGCGTTGAGCGTCCTGACAATTAATCAGAACATGCCCTTCTGCTCACGCAAATGGGAGTAGCTCTTCTGCCCTCAGATCCGGGTGGCCGCCAACAGCTAGCTGCCAATGCGGCCGAAACATTCACGCCCGGCGTAAAATGCGCTGTCGCCCAGTTCTTCCTCGATGCGGATCAACTGATTGTATTTCGCAAGCCGGTCAGAGCGTGCGAGCGAGCCGGTCTTGATCTGACCGCAGTTCGTCGCAACCGCCAAGTCGGCGATCGTCGCATCTTCGGTTTCACCCGACCGGTGCGACATGACCGCTGTATAACCGGCACGGTTTGCGATGCTGACTGCGTCGAGCGTTTCCGAGAGCGTGCCGATCTGGTTGACCTTCACCAGCAGAGAATTCGCAAGACCCTGATCGATTCCTTCGCGAAGGCGCTGGGGGTTCGTGACGAACAGATCGTCGCCGACCAGTTGCACGGTGTTGCCGATCCGGTCGGTCAAGGCCTTCCAGCCTTCGAAATCGTCTTCCGCCATACCGTCTTCTATCGAACGGATGGGATAATCGCGGCACAGCTTATCGAGATATTCGGCCATCTCATGACCGTCGAGCGACAGGCTCTCGCCGGAAATTTCGTACTTGCCGTCCTTGAAGAATTCGGTCGACGCGCAGTCGAGCGCCAGTGCGATATCCTCACCTGGTTTGAACCCGGCCTGCTCGATAGACGCCATGATGAAGTCCAGTGCATCGCGCGTGCTGGCGAGATCGGGGGCGAAACCACCTTCGTCGCCGACGGCTGTGGCCAAGCCCTTTTCATGCAGCTTCTTCTTCAGGGTGTGGAACACCTCGGCGCCCCAGCGCACGGCTTCGGTCAGGCTGTCCGCACCGATCGGCATCACCATGAATTCCTGGATATCGATCGGGTTGTCTGCGTGCTCGCCGCCATTGATGATGTTCATCATCGGCACGGGAAGAACATGCGCGGATACGCCGCCGATGTAGCTATAGAGCGGAAGACCGCGGGCATTCGCTGCAGCCTTCGCCACCGCCATGCTCGTACCGAGGATCGCGTTCGCCCCGATGCGGCCCTTGTTCGGCGTTCCATCGAGGGCGATCATGGACAGATCGATGTCGCGCTGGTCTTCGGCATCGAATGCACCGACCAGCAAATCCCTGAGTTCGGTGTTCACGGCGCCGACGGCCTGGGTCACGCCCTTGCCGAGATAGCGATCCTTGTCCCCGTCACGCAGTTCGACCGCTTCGTGGGCGCCGGTGGACGCTCCGCTGGGAACGGCGGCGCGGCCGAAACTGCCGTCGTCCAGCAACACATCGACTTCGACGGTTGGATTGCCCCTCGAATCGAGAATTTCGCGGGCATGGATGTCGATAATCGCGGTCATGGGTCAAAGCGCTCCGGGCAAAGGTGTTGTAATGGGCTATAACACCCCCAGATGGGGAGTCGGCAGCGCTCTATTCGCCGGAACATTGGCGCGCAAGTTGCGTTGCACCATCGAAGGCGAATTCGCCGGACGAATACGAATTGAGGGCAAGGACGAGTACTATGGCTGAAACCACACCAGACGGCATACCAACCAAGCGCAAAGCCTCTGCCGCAAAGAAACCAGCATCAAGCAAAACGACAACCGCCAGCAAGCCGCGCAAGACCGTGGCGAAGAAAGGCGTAGCCAAGGAGACTGCTCCCGTGACCAATACCGCCACCAACACCACCGCCTCGAGCAACCGCACCGAAGCCAAGTCGCGCTTCAACGCCGCACTGGAAGAAGCCAAGGCCGGCGCCGCAGCGCTCAAGGCCGAAGGCAAGGACCGCGCAGCAGCTTATCGCGACCAAGCTCGCCACAAGGGCGACGACTGGGTCAGCGAAGCCAAGGCCTATGGTGAAGACGCCAAGGTCAAGGGCCGCGAACTCGCTACCGAAGGTAAGGTGAAGGCTGGCGAAGGCCTGCGTTCGCTCAGCAAGCTGGTCAATGAAAACGCGCATCAGGTCGATGAACGGCTCGGCGCCAAATACGGCGATTATGCCCGCAGCGCGTCCAAATCGATCGACGGTTACGCCAGCAAGCTCGACGAAAAGAGCGTCGACGACCTGGTAGAAGACGGCCGCGAATTCGTTCGCAAGAGCCCCGGCAAGGCGCTGGGAATTGCGGCGGTCGTCGGCTTCATGCTTTCGCGCCTCTTCCGCGGCTCGCGCTAAGCGAGTGGCGTCGGGGGCAGAAATGCGGGACGATGATAACGAGCGGGCCGAGGGTTATCCCGGCCCGCTCGATTTACCTGACGGACACGGCGCTCCTGATACGGATGAACCGGAGGCGCGCCAATTCTCACTGACGGACGATGTGCTGGCACTGTTCGAAGACGGCAAGACCTATGCCGAAGCCGAATTGCGTTTCCAGAAAAGCCGCGCGGGGTTTGTGGGCAATCGCGTCAAGAGCGCGCTGATCTACATCTTTGCCGCGTTCGGCATGTTTCATCTCGCCCTGATCGCGGCGACGGTTGGTCTCGTTCTGGCTCTCATACCCATTACCGGACCGCTGGGTGCCACGCTGATCGTCACTATCAGCCTTGTCGTAATCGGCTTGATCATGCTGCGCCTTCTCAAAGGCCGGATCGACGATATCCGCGACGCTTTCGAAGGGGACGATGAATGACTTCTCGCCGAATGCGAATGCTGGAAGACAAGCATCTGCGCGATTCCGCGCGCGCGTTGATCGATGCCGATATCAAGACGCTCAAATCCAACTTTGCGCACAAGGGCTTGGGTGAACGTGCGCTCGACCGCGTGCGCGAAGGCGCGACGGACCTCTACGACGAAGCCCTCGATGTCGCCGAAGACAACAAGGGCGCGCTCGCCGCGCTGATCGCTGCGATAGTGGTCTGGTTCGCCCGTCACCCCATCTTGGAATTGTTCGGTATCGATACCGACGCCGATGACGAAGATGACGGATATTACCCCCAGTCGGAACATTAACCCTTCCAGGGCCGTTGGTCTGACGAACGCGAAATCCGGAGATTAATCATGGCCAAAGCAGCCAAGAACAATGTCACCCCCATCAGCGCCGACAGCAATCTGAGCGACGAACAGAAGCGTGAAGAGCTTCGTGCGCGCATCGATGCTGGCGAACAGCGCATCCAGGAACGCTCGCTTGCCGATCAGGCGCGCGATGCTGCCGACAGTGCGCTTGAATTCACCAAGCGCCACCCGTTCGCCGTCGTTGGCGGTGTGCTTGTCGCAGGTCTTGCCATCGGTGCAATGACGCGGCGCGGCCGCAATCTCGGCCGCCGCGGCGGTATGTTCGCCGGCCTGGCTGCCGATGCAGTCATGGCCTATGGTGCCCGCATGATGGACAGCGTGGCCAGCGGCGCACAATATGCGGGCGATCGCTTCGAAGATTTCGGCGATAATGCAGCCACTGCGGCTCGCGGTCTTCGCCGTGACACCTCCTACAAGCTGGACGTTGCAGGCGATGCCCTGCGCAGTTCGCGCCGCAAGGCAGGCCGCAAGGGCAGCCGGGCCTATCGTTCGCTACGCACGCGTCTGAAATACTGAACAACAGCGATCCTGCATCGCAGGATGACCGAGCGGCGCGACAGGCTTGCCTGTGGCGCCGCTTTCGCTATGTGGCGCAACCATCCTCCCTCCCCATCGAGAAAGTCAGAAAATGGAAGAAAAAGAGAGCAAACAGGCGCTCTATCTGGTCATGGGCGGCCGGGTCACCGATCCCCGCAACGTAACCTTCAGCGATCCGGAAAGCATTCACGTTGCCGGCGTGTTCAGCAGCTATGAAAATGCCGTGGAAGCGTGGCGCTCGAATGCCCAGCGCACGGTCGACGATGCGGAAATGAAATACGTCATCGTCCACCTTCACAAACTGCTCGATCCGGAAGCCTGATCAGGCAGACAGGCCGTAATAATCCAATCCCGCAGCTCGCGAGTGGACGGGACGATTGCAGCCGAATATCGAGAGTTCACCATCGCCCATCTGCATCGGGCTTCCCCGATTTGCAGTTGGGCGACGGAAAATCTCGTCAGATGAATTCGATCTTGTCGATCAGGTAGAACTTGTCGCCGGAAGGTACAGTCACTTCGACCTCTTCTTCGAGCTGCTTGCCGATCAGCGCACGGCCGATCGGTGAATTGTAGCTGATCCGGCCCTTTGCGGCATCGGCTTCTGTCTGGCCGACGATCTGGTACCGCACCGGCTTGTCGTTCTCGTCCAGCAGGGTCACGGTCGCCCCGAAGATAACCTTGTCGCCCGACAGCGTCGTCGGATCGATGATCTGCGCGCGGCTGATCTTGTCTTCAAGGTCGCCGATCATGGCCTCGACCTGGCCCTGGCGCTCCTTGGCAGCGTGGTATTCGGCGTTTTCCGACAGGTCGCCATGCGCCCGAGCTTCCTCGATCGCGTCGACGATCAGCGGTCGTTCCGCCCGCAGGGCTTTGAGATCTGCCGTGAGCTTTTCATAACCCTCGGCCAGCATCGGCACTTTTTCCATAGGACCCCTTGCCCTTCCTGTTCATGCTCACCCTCGGGACAATTCAAACCCGGTCCGCCGATTTGCGGAACCCAGGCGGTTCGAATGTATGGAGGAGCAGGCGTATTCTTCGTCAGCTATAATAGTCTTGCAATGAACGCACTTCAAGCTGGTCCGGCGAAACCTCTGCTATCGCCTGCGCAACGGCGAGCGAGGCAGCGGCCGTCGTATAGTATGGCAGCTTCTTTTCCAGCGCCGCCTCGCGGATGGATTTGCTGTCCAGCAACGACTGCCAGCCTTCGGTGGTGTTGAAGATCAACTGGACTTCGCCATCGATGATCGCATCCACGATGTGGGGCCGTCCCTCGGCAACCTTGTTGACCAGTTCGACCTTCAGCCCCTGATCGGCGAGGTAGCGCTGCGTCCCGCCGGTTGCGATGACGCGGAACCCCTTGTCCAGCAGGGTCTGCACCGCCGGCACGATCAGCGCCTTGTCGCTGTCCTTCACCGATACGAACAGCGTTCCCGACTGCGGCGGTTTCATTCCCGCGCCCAATTGGGATTTGAGGAAGGCGGCCGCGAAACTGCGGTCGATACCCATTACTTCGCCGGTCGACTTCATTTCCGGTGAAAGCACCGGATCGGCACCGGGGAAGCGAGCGAAGGGGAACACGGCTTCTTTAACAGCCATGTGATTGGGGTTGAGGTCGAACGGCTCGAAACTGGTCAGCGGCTGGCCTGCCATGACCAGTGCCGCCACTTTGGCGATTGGGCGACCGATGGCCTTGGCCACGAATGGCACGGTACGGCTGGCGCGCGGGTTCACCTCGATCAGATAGACCTCGCCCTCCTTTACCGCGAACTGCACGTTCATCAGACCGCGGACCTGCAACGCCCTGGCTAGGTCGATCGCCTGACGTTCCATTTCGGCGATGATGTCGCCGGAAAGGCTATAAGGCGGGAGGGTGCAGGCACTGTCGCCGGAATGCACGCCGGCTTCCTCGATATGCTGCATCACGCCCGCAATGCGAACCTCGTCGCCGTCCGATACCACGTCGACATCGCATTCGATGGCGTCGCGCAGATACTGGTCGACCAACACGGGGCTGTCGCCCGACACATTCACCGCGGTGTTGATGTAATCGTCGAGCTGGGCCTCGCTGTCGACGATTTCCATCGCCCTTCCCCCCAATACGTAACTGGGGCGCAGCAGCACCGGATAGCCGATGCGCGCGGCAACGGCTGCCGCCTCATCACGGCTCTTGGCGATGCCGTTCATCGGCTGCTTCAGCTTCAGATTGTTGACCAGCTTGGCAAAGCGCTCGCGGTCCTCGGCAAGATCGATCGCGTCCGGTGATGTCCCCAGGATCGGGATGCCTTCGCGTTCCAGCGCGGCGGCCAGTTTCAGCGGGGTCTGCCCGCCGAACTGGACGATCACGCCCACGACTTCACCCTTGGACATTTCGACGCGCATGATCTCCAGCACGTCTTCTTCGGTCAGCGGCTCGAAATAGAGCCGGTCGGACGTATCGTAATCGGTCGAAACCGTTTCCGGGTTGCAGTTGACCATGATCGTCTCGAACCCGGCTTCTGCCAGCGCGAAACACGCGTGGACGCAGCAGTAATCGAATTCGATACCCTGCCCGATGCGGTTCGGCCCGCCGCCCAGAATGACGATCTTCTTGCGGTCGCTGGGATCGGCCTCGTCTTCGGCCTCGCCAAAGCTCGGGGCTTCGTAGGTCGAATACATGTAGGGCGTGATCGCCTCGAATTCGGCAGCACAGCTGTCGATCCGCTTGAACACGGGATAGACGCCCAGCTTGCGACGCAGCTTGCGGACTTCTTCCTCGCTCGTCGCGCCCGCCATGGCGCGCAGCGCGTCATGCAGCAGGCCGGAACGCTTCGCCTGTGTTTCGCCGAGCCCGCCTGCGACGCCCACCGACCGCACGGCCAGCGTGGCAAGCCGCTTGTCGGAAAAGCCCATCGCCTTCAGGCGGCGCATTTCGGCCGCATCATTGGGCAAGCCATTGTGGCCGATCATCTTCTCTTCATAGATGATTGCCTCGATCTGGCGCAGGAACCATGGATCGAAACCGGTGATCTTGGCGATCTCCTCGACCGTGAAATCCTCACGGAAAGCCTGGGCGATCTTGAGAATGCGGTCCGGCGTGCGTTTGGAAAGCGATGCGATCACGATCTCGCGACTCAGCCCTTCGAACTCGGTGATCCGGTTGAACCCGTCCAGCCCGGTTTCCAGACCGCGCAGTGCTTTCTGCATGCTCTCGGCAAAGCACCGGCCGATCGCCATGACTTCGCCGACCGACTTCATCGCGGTCGACAGCTCGTTTTTCGAGCCCTTGAACTTTTCGAAGGCAAAACGCGGTATCTTCGTCACGACGTAGTCGATCGTCGGCTCGAAGCTTGCCGGCGTTGCGCCGGTGATCTCGTTCTGGATCTCGTCCAGTGTGTAACCGACAGCCAGCTTCGCCGCGACGCGCGCGATCGGGAAGCCGGTGGCCTTCGAAGCGAGCGCCGAACTGCGCGATACGCGCGGGTTCATCTCGATCACGATCAGGCGGCCATCCTGCGGATTGACTGCGAACTGTACGTTCGAACCGCCTGTTTCCACGCCGATTTCGCGCAGCACTTCGATGCTGGCGGTGCGCATGATCTGGTATTCTTTGTCGGTCAGTGTCAGCGCCGGTGCGACAGTAATGGAATCGCCCGTATGCACGCCCATCGGATCGACATTCTCGATCGAACAGATGATGATGCAATTGTCCTTGCGGTCGCGCACCACCTCCATTTCGTACTCTTTCCAGCCGAGGAGCGATTCCTCGATCAGGACTTCGGTGGTGGGGGACGCATCCAGACCTTCGCGCACGATGCGGTCGAATTCGGCCTTGTTATAGGCGATGCCGCCGCCCGTCCCGCCAAGTGTAAAGCTTGGGCGGATGATGGCGGGCAGGCCGGTGGTTTCCAGCACCGCGAACGCCTCATCGACCGTATTGGCAACGCCGCTGCGCGCGCTTTCCAGACCGATCTTGTCCATCGCCTCACGGAAGCGCTGGCGGTTCTCGGCCTTGTCGATGGCATCGGCATTGGCGCCGATCATGGTGACGCCGAATTTCTCAAGAACGCCCTGGTTCGCAAGGTCGAGCGCACAATTCAGCGCGGTCTGCCCACCCATCGTCGGCAGCACCGCGTCGGGCCGCTCCTTCTCGATGATTTTCGCGACGATTTCCGGCGTGATCGGCTCGACATAGGTCGCGTCGGCCATTTCCGGATCGGTCATGATCGTCGCGGGATTGGAGTTCACCAGGATGACCCGGTAGCCCTCTTCCTTCAGCGCCTTGATTGCCTGCGTGCCCGAATAGTCGAACTCGCACGCCTGGCCGATAATAATGGGACCTGCGCCAATGACGAGGATCGAGGAGATGTCAGTGCGTTTGGGCATTAGATTTTGGCCATATCGTAAAAGGACACATGCGGAGTGAATGCTCCTGCTGTTTCAGGAGCAGATCCGGGGATGAGGGTTTCGTATCGGCGCCTCATCCCAGCATCCCCACGAACTTCTCGAAGAGATAGAAGCTGTCCTGTGGGCCGGGGCTGGCCTCGGGATGGTATTGGACACCGAAGGCCTTCTTGCCCTTGATGCTGATCCCGCAATTGGTCCCGTCGAACAGCGAGACATGGGTCTGCTCGACATTGTCCGGCAGGGTTTCACCGTCGATGGCGAAACCGTGGTTCATGCTGGTGATCTCGACGAGGCCTTCGCTCTCGCCCCATTCACTCCCGACCCGCTGTACGGGGTGGTTGGCGCCGCGATGGCCCTGGAACATCTTGGCCGTCTTCGCGCCAGCCGCAATGCCGAGCATTTGATGCCCCAAACAGATACCGAACAACGGTATATCGGCCTCGATCATACGTATGATTGACGGGACTGCGTACTGTCCGGTGGCTGCCGGATCGCCCGGCCCGTTCGACAGAAAAACGCCATCGGGTTCCAGTGCCATGATCTCGTCGAACGAGGTCTTTGCAGGCACGACGGTCACTTTGGCGCCCGCTTTCACGAGGTTTCTGAAGATGTTATCCTTCGCGCCGTAATCGATCGCGACCACGTGGGGCTTGTCGGCATTGCTTTCGCCATAGCCGAAGCCAAGCTGCCAGTGCCCGCCGGTCCAGTTTTCCTGCCCTTCCCGCGTCACACCCGGTACAAGGTCGAGCCCTTCCAGCCCACCCCACTCTTTCGCCTGCTTTTTCAAGGCCTTGAGGTCGAATTCTCCGTGCGGATTATGAGCGATTACCGCATTCGGCGCCCCACTCATCCGGATCCGCCGCGTCAAAGCGCGCGTATCGACGCCGGAAAGCCCGATCTTTCCGTGGGTTACGCACCATTCCACAAACTCGTTCTGCGCGCGGAAGCTCGAATGCGGCGTGATTTCCTGCCGCACCACCAACCCGACCGCGCCCAGCCCACGGCTCTCGTGATCTTCCTCGTTCGCGCCAACATTGCCGATATGCGGGAAGGTGAAGGTCACGATCTGGCTGTCGTAGGAAGGATCGGTCATCACTTCCTGATACCCGGTCATGGCGGTGTTGAAGCAGACTTCGCCCACTGCGCGACCGCTGGCGCCGAAGCCCTTGCCCCAGATTACGGTGCCGTCGCCAAGGACGAGGACTCCGGTCGCGCCTTTGGGTTGCGCGTGCGAAGATGCGGACAGGGCCATGGGCGCTCCGGGTAAAAAGGTTTCCAGCGATGTGTGCTAAGTCCCAGCCGCTAGGGACCGGGACGATTCCCGTCAAGCGGAACACTTGGCATATCGGTGCACTGTTCTAAATGAGTGGCCAAAACCACCTCCAAACACCGGGAACTCCCATGCTGCGCGAAAATATCCAGGCCGAAACCGTCACCGCCATGAAGGCAAAGGACAAGGATCGCACCGCTGCGCTCCGCCTGATCGGGGCAAAGATCAAGGATCGCGATATCGAATTGCGTACGGCCGACAAGAAACCCGAGGATGACGAACTCGTCACCGACGTCCTGCTGAAAATGGCCAAGCAGCGTCGCGAATCGATCGAGATGTATGAGGACGGAGGACGGCAGGAGCTCGCCGACAAGGAGAAAAGCGAACTCGCAGTGATCGAAGAGTTTCTCCCCAAGCAGATGAGCGAGGAAGAAACCCGCGCTGCTATCGCCGAGATCAAAACCGATCTTTCGGCCGAAGGCATGAAAGATATGGGCCGGGTTATGGCAGAACTCAAAAGCCGCCACGGCGCAACGCTGGATATGAGCAAGGCTAGCAGTCTGGTGAAGGAAGCACTTTCATGAAGAACGCCCTCGCCCTCCTATCGATTGGCATGCTGGCAGCCTGCGGGTCTTCTGAACCAGAGCCCGCGCCTACCCCCACACCAACCGTTGCCGCACCGCGCACCCTCGTCGGAGCCGATCTCGATCTGTCGACACTCGGAGCGAAAATCGTCGGCCCGCAAGGCCCTGAGGTTCGCACCGTGCTTAGCGCAGGTAATCGCGAGATCGGTCGCCTCGTCAGCTATGTTGCGTGCCCCGCCGATACGGCTGAATGCAAACCAGGCGAAATGCCTGAGGGGACAGTGTACACATACGTGCACAGCGTGACCCTTACCGATGCAGACGATGGGACGCAGATGGCCGAAACGGACGGTCCTGAGGTGGTGGAAAGCGCTCCGACCTTGTTCCGCACGATCCGCAAAGTTTCAGGGTTCAACCAATCGGTCGGTTATTCCACTGCGGAAGCGGAAGCGACGCTTGGCGATCCTGACGCCATCTCGATTACCAACGATAGCGGCAGCCTGATCTGGCGAGTATCGCGCGGTTCAGGTTGGAAACCGGGCGGCACAATGACGTTCTGGTGGCAGTCCACTACGCCACCTCAAGGCCCCGCCGAAGCGTATCTCCTTGAGGTCGATGGCAATCAGGCCATTGCTACCGGCCCCTTCCCGGCAGAAGAAAAGCCTGTGGAGGGCGCCCGCCCGCGCTAGCGGTCTGGGCAGGGCGCGGGTAAGGTCGGAGACCTCATGGCCCTGTCTCCCCAATGGCTTGACGAATTGCGCATGCGGACCACGCTGTCCGCAATGATCGGTCGTACCCTTCGGCTGACCAAGGCTGGGCGTGAGTTCAAGGCGTGCTGCCCATTCCACAACGAGAAAACGCCCAGCTTCTACGTCAATGACGAGAAGGGTTTCTACCACTGCTTCGGCTGCGAGGCGCATGGCGATGCCATTCGCTGGATGACCGATCAGAGGGGCATGCCCTTCATGGACGCAGTGAAAGAGCTGGCGGCCGAAGCGGGGATGGAAGTCCCCGCCCCCGACCCCCGAGCAGCCCAGCAAGCGGAGAAGCGCGCCAGCCTCCACGATGTGACCGGCGCCGCTCAAGAATGGTTTGAAGACAAGTTGCGCGGTAGCGACGGGATGCAGGCGCGCAGCTATCTTGGACGCCGAGGATTTACAGATGCCATCATCCGGGAGTTCGGTTTCGGTTACGCTCCGGAAGATCGGCAGGCCCTAAAGCGTGCTCTCGCCCGGTTCGACGAGCCTATGCTCATAGAGGCCGGAATGCGGATCACCGTCGAGGGCAAGGAACCTTACGACCGGTTTCGCGGTCGTTTGATGCTGCCGATTCACGATACGCGAGGACGAGTGATTGCCTTCGGGGGACGCATTCTCGACAGCGAAGCCAATCCGAATGCTCCGAAATATCTGAACAGTCCCGACACGCCGCTCTTTGACAAGGGGCGCACGCTCTACAACCTTCACCGCGCAGCGCCTGCGGCACGCCAAAGCGGCCGCCTGATCGTAGTCGAGGGTTATATGGATGCGATCGCACTAGCCAATGCAGGAATTAAGGAGGCGGTTGCCCCGCTGGGCACCGCACTGACCGAGAACCAGATCGAACTGCTCTGGCGACAGGTGGAGCAGCCGATCCTGTGTTTTGACGGGGATAATGCCGGACAACGCGCCGCCATGCGAGCAGTGGCACGGGCTCTTCCCATGCTTCGCCCCGCCCACTCCCTGTCCATCGTTCGCATGCCTGCCGGTTTGGATCCCGACGATCTGATACGTGAGAAAGGCGTCACGGCGCTCGAGGAGCTTCTGGGTCAGCCTTCCAGTCTGCTCGACACCCTCTGGGACTTCGAAAAAGCCGCTTCACCGCTCAATTCACCGGAAGACAAGGCGGGCTTCAAGGCGCGCCTCCTTGACCACGTTGAGAACATCCAGCACCCCGACATTCGTGCACTCTACAAGCGCGAACTGCTCGAACGCTTCTCTACATTTGCCTTCCCCCCTCGCCCGCAGCGCGAATTTCGTCCACGCAGCGACTGGAAGAAGGGGCAGTTCAAACAGCCCGCTCCAACGCTTTCGGCGAATGCCCGCGATCGCCTTACCCGAGCGATGACCGGAGGTGCCCGCGATGCCTTGACCCGGGCGGTGATTGCCGGCCTGGTGAAGTTCCCGGATCAGATACTGCGACACGAGGAAGCCTTGTCCGATCTGGCCAGACGTGATCAAAATGTCGGTCCCGCGCTCGATTCATTGGTAGAAGCCGCCGAAACGCTTGATTTGTCCGCACGATCGACCATATCGCTGGAACGAGGCCTTCCCGCCCCACCGGAAAAAACATCATTCGCCTTCCTTCATGAAGGCACCGACCCGGTTGATGCGCGCGAGGATCTGGCCGAGGCCGTGTCTTTGCTGGTCGAAAGACCTGCGCTTGAGGCTGCGCTTTCCGCAGCCACTGCGCGTTTCGAACGTGACCCGGAAGGCTCCATCGCCGAACAGGCCCGATTGCGTGAGCGATTACTGGCCCTTAACGAGCGGTTGAAGCGTTTCGGTCGCAAGAAGGCAGCTGCAGACGGCGAATCGGATTCATGATCCCCGCGGTTACGCGACCCGCGGGCAAGAGAAGACTGGACTGAATTACCTTATGGCCACCAAGTCGAAGACCAAGGACGATGGCGATGCTCCCCTGATCGACCTCAATGAGGCATCGGTGAAGAAGCTCATCGCGAAGGCGAAGAAGAAGGGCTACGTCACTTATGACGAGCTCAACGACGCTTTGCCGCAGGGTGAGATGAGCTCCGATCAGATCGAAGACATCCAGTCCGCTCTGTCAGACATGGGTGTGCAGATCGTCGAAAGCGACGAAGATGCCGAGGCTGCCGCTGAAGAAGCGGACGAGGTCGAGGAAATCACGACCGACACCAAAAAGGACAGCAAGGCTACGGCCAAGCCTGCTGCCAAAAAGACCGCAACCGGAGAACGCACGGACGATCCGGTGCGCATGTATTTGCGCGAAATGGGTGCGGTCGAACTGCTCAGCCGCGAAGGTGAAATCGCCATCGCCAAGCGGATCGAAGCCGGACGCGACATGATGATCATGGGCTTGTGCCAGTCTCCGATCACCTTCCACGCAATCATCCAATGGTCGGAAGCCCTGAATGCCGAGGAAATGCAGCTACGCGAGATTCTCGATCTCGATGCCATGCTGTCGAAGGAACCCCCGGCCGACAAGCTGAACGACGACGCCGAAGACGATGACGATGACGGTGAAATCTCCGAAGAGACCGCCGGTCCGACCATCCGTGATGATGACGAGGATGAGGACGACGATTCCAATTCCGACGACGAAGATGGCGAAGAAGGTTCGTCCAAGAGCGACGATGACGAGGAAGAGGACAACACCATGTCTCTTGCTCAGATGGAAGCCGCGCTCAAGCCGGACGCCATCGAGCGCTTTGCTCGGATCACCGATCTGTTCGGAAAGTTCGAGAAGCTCCAGAAGGAACGCGTCGATGTGATGGCCCGCGGCGAGGCGTTCACGCCTGCCAAGGAAAAGAAATACGAGGCGCTTTCCGAGCAGCTTACGGCTGAAGTCGAGAGCGTTCAGTTCCACGCGACCAAGATCGAATTTCTGGTCGATAATCTTTACGCCTTCAATCGCCGCCTGACCGCATTGGGTGGGCAGATGCTTCGCCTTGCCGAACGCCACAAAGTGAAGCGTATCGATTTTCTCGATGCCTACATCGGCAATGAACTGGACGATAACTGGCTCACCGATCGCGCTAAGAAGGACAAGAAATGGGCAGCCTTCGCCGAGAAGGAAGCCGATGCGGTCGAGCGGATTCGCGCCGAGATTTCCGACATTGCCGGCCAGACTGGCATGGCACTCGAGGAATTCCGCCGGATCGTTAACATGGTCCAGAAAGGCGAGCGCGAGGCGCGTATCGCCAAGAAGGAAATGGTTGAGGCAAATCTTCGCCTCGTGATCTCCATTGCCAAGAAATACACCAATCGCGGTCTGCAATTCCTCGACCTTATCCAGGAAGGCAACATCGGTCTGATGAAGGCGGTCGACAAGTTCGAATACCGCCGCGGATACAAGTTCAGCACCTACGCAACCTGGTGGATTCGCCAGGCAATCACGCGCTCGATTGCCGATCAGGCGCGGACCATCCGTATCCCGGTCCACATGATCGAGACGATCAACAAGCTAGTCCGCTGCAGCCGTCAGTTCCTGCACGATCAAGGACGCGAGCCGACCCCCGAAGAGATGGCCGAGAAGCTTTCCATGCCGCTTGAAAAGGTGCGCAAGGTCATGAAGATCGCGAAAGAGCCAATCAGTCTCGAGACACCGATCGGTGACGAGGAAGATTCGCATCTCGGCGATTTCATCGAGGACAAAAACGCGATTATTCCGGTCGACGCGGCGATCCAGGCCAACCTCAAGGAAACGGTCACCCGCGTTCTTGCCAGCCTTACGCCGCGTGAAGAGCGCGTCCTGCGCATGCGCTTCGGGATCGGTATGAATACGGATCACACGCTCGAGGAAGTGGGCCAGCAATTCTCGGTCACGCGTGAACGTATTCGTCAGATTGAAGCCAAGGCACTCCGCAAGCTCAAACATCCCAGCCGGAGCAGAAAGATGCGCTCTTTCCTCGACCAGTAATACATATCCGCGTCAGGCAGCGGGGTGACCGAAATGTCACACGGCGAAATCCGCTGCCTGTCCCCCGGAACGGACTTTCTTTCCAAGCTTTTCCTTACTCAGTTGGATAGGTGAGCCAAATCCCGGTTCCCGATCCAGTCAGAAAAGCTGCTATTCCGGGGCACGCATGAACTTAGTTTTCGAGAGTGTGCTTGCGCGCTCTCCCAACCCCTACGTTATTCTCGATGCATCTCTGGTCATTCAGTGGGCAAATGCAGCCTATCTGAGCGCCACGGAAAGCCGATGGGACGAGATCAAGCAGCGCGGAATTTTCGAAGCCTTCCCGAGCGAAGGTGAAAGTTATCGCCAGTTGAAATCGTCTTTCGATCGAGTCCTCGAGACCGGCGAAGCTGACGAAATCGCTCGAATCCCGTATAATATTCCAAACGCCCAAGGCGGCTTTGACACCCATATATGGAGCGCCACTCACACGCCTTTTCTCGATGAGAATGGCGATGTCGAATATATTCTCCAGCATACGGTTCGCATCACAGGGTTGGAGCAATCGGGCTCGGAGCGCGACGCTGCCAGCGTCGCCCGGCGCGCCGAAGCGGTGGAGGAACGTTATCGAGGGGCCAGCAAGGAACTGGATCGATTCCGTTCCCTGCTCGAACAAGCACCAGGGTTCGTAGCGGTGCTGAGTGGACGAGATCATCGCTTTGTAATGGCGAATGCTGCGTATCGTCAGCTTGTCGGTCAGCGCAAGCTGGTTGGCAGAACGGTGCCGGAAGCGCTGCCGGAAGTTGTCGATCAGGGGTTCATCCAGTTGCTCGACGACGTGCTCGACAAGAACGAACCATACTTCGGCAAGAAAGAAAGGATCCTCCTGAATTCGGGCAAGGACGGAGAACTTGAGGCCCGGTTTCTCGAGTTTATCTACCAACCGATCCACGGTGGAGACGACTTCGAAGGCATTCTGGTTCAAGGCCATGATGTAACAGAAGAAGTGGCCTTTGAAGAACACCAGCGAATTTTGATCAATGAGCTCAACCACAGGGTCAAGAACACCCTTGCGGTCGTCCAAGGACTCGCAAAACAGTC
Source organism: Qipengyuania pacifica (assembly GCF_019711555.1). NCBI lineage: Bacteria > Pseudomonadati > Pseudomonadota > Alphaproteobacteria > Sphingomonadales > Erythrobacteraceae > Qipengyuania > Qipengyuania pacifica. Next base: position 546,868 of record NZ_JAIGNQ010000003.1, read on the forward strand.
CTTTCGTTCGGAGCCGGGTTCGACCGGAATAGACGCATTCTCCAATCGTCTCGCAGCTTTGGCGAGCGCACATAATCTTCTGACCGAGCGAAGTTGGGAAGCTGCCGATCTGGAATCGATCGTCACAGGATCGCTGGCAGCCACCGCAGGCTCAGATTCGTCGCGATACTCGCTCACAGGACCGAAAGTTGTTCTGGCCCCTCAAACTGCGGTTACGCTTTCGATGGTAGTGCACGAACTATGCACGAACGCCTTGAAATACGGTGCGTTGAGCGAGCCAGCCGGCTTCGTCGAGATCACTTGGCGGATGCAACCTGCTGAAACAGAAGGCACCTTGCTCATTTTCGAATGGAGCGAACATGACGGACCGGTCGTAGTGGAGCCTCAAACCGGCGGTTTTGGATCACGACTGGTCAAGCGAGGTCTTGGAAGCCCGGACAGTCGCACGACCTTGGAATATCGAGCCAGCGGCCTCTATTGCCGGATTGAGGGCAAAGTATGAGCTTGAACGGGAAACATATTCTGGTGCTCGAAGACGAGCCGATCATCGCATTCGCTCTGGAAGACATGCTGATCGAGGAAGGTGCCACGGTTTCGGTTTTCAGTTCGATCGAGCAGGCGCGCGAGGGCCGAGCGAACGAAACGTTCGATTATGCAATCTTGGATGTAAACCTGCATGGCTCAAAGAGTTATCCGCTGGCTTACGAGCTTAAAGCTGACGGCACCCCTTTCGCATTTGCAACGGGATACGGAGATGCAGAGCACCCAAAGGAGCTTGCGAATTCCGTGACGATCACAAAACCATATTCGATCGTCCAAATAAGAGCGGCAATCGAAAGCCTGGAAAGTGCCAGCGACCGATAAGTTTCCGATTGCATGCCAAAGTCATCCCTACGCGTCCGCTTGATCGAGAATGGGATCAAGGGGGTCGCGCGAATCGAAGGCAATGCCTATGTGCTCCCCTATGCGTATAGCCATTGCCTCCGACCACGCCGCAATCGACCTAAAGACAGAATTGCGCGAATGGTTGATCGAACAGGGCCACGAGGTGGCGGATCTCGGGCCAGACACCGGCGATAGCGTCGATTACCCCGATTTCGGCTACAAGCTTGCTAATGTACTCGCTGACGGCACCGCGGAACGCGGCGTGGCGCTCTGCGGCTCCGGCATTGGTATTTCCATGAGCGTCAATCGCAATCCATCGGTTCGCTGTGCGCTGGTCTCGGAACCGCTCTCGGCTGCACTTTCACGCGAACACAATGACGCAAACTGTATTGCGATGGGCGCACGCCTGATCGGAAGCGACATGGCAAAAGCTTGCCTTACTGCATTTCTCGAAACCGAATTCGCCGGCGGCCGCCACCAGCGCCGCGTCGACAAGCTTTCCAAACCGGAGATCTGATTTGGCTACCAAGCCCGCCAATACCGACCGCGACCCTATGGATCGTTTCTGGCACGATACCCTTGCCGAGGCAGATCCAGAAATTCATGCTGCAATCCGCAATGAACTGGCGCGTCAGCAGGACAAGATCGAGCTTATTGCGTCCGAAAACATCGCTTCGAGCGCCGTTCTAGAAGCAACCGGATCAGTATTCACGAACAAATATGCGGAAGGCTATCCCGGCAAGCGCTATTACGGCGGCTGCGATTATGCCGATGTAATCGAAACACTCGCCATCGAGCGCGCCAAAAAGCTGTTCGGCTGTGGTTTCGCCAATGTTCAGCCCAATTCAGGCAGCCAGATGAACCAGGCGGTATTTCTAGCACTGCTCCAGCCTGGCGATACGTTCATGGGGCTCGACCTCAATTCGGGCGGCCACCTGACCCATGGTTCTCCTGTCAACATGAGCGGCAAGTGGTTCAATCCTGTCAGCTACGGTGTTCGGAAGAACGATGAACTGATCGACATGGATGAGGTTATGGCGATTGCCAAAGCCAACAAGCCGAAGCTCATTATTGCAGGCGGAACGGCCTATTCCCGCGTTTGGGACTGGAAGGCTTTTCGCAAGGTAGCCGACGAGGTCGGCGCCTATCTCATGGTAGATATGAGCCACATTTCCGGACTGGTCGCTGGCGGCGCGCATCCATCCCCCTTCCCCCATGCCCATGTCGTCACGACAACAACCCACAAGAGCTTGCGTGGTCCGCGCTCCGGGGTGATCCTTTGGGACGACGAAGACCTGACAAAGCCATTCAACATGGCGGTCTTCCCCGGGATGCAGGGTGGGCCGCTGATGCATGTGGTTGCGGCGAAGGCCGTCGCATTCGGCGAAGCTCTGCGTCCGGATTTCAAAGACTATGCCAAGCGCGTTGTGGAGAACGCCCGCGCCCTGGCCGAAGGGATCGAGGCCAACGGCCTGCGCGTCGTTTCTGGGGGTACGGACAATCACTCCATGCTCGTTGACCTAACGGCCATGGACGTGACCGGCAAATCTGCAGAAACCGGCCTAGATCGAGCATGGTTGACCTGCAACAAGAACGGCATTCCATACGATACGCGCAGCCCTTTTGTTACGAGCGGCATCCGCCTCGGCACTCCTGCGGGCACCACGCGCGGATTTGGCCCCGACGAGTTCCGCCAGATTGGGGCTCTTATCTGTCAGGTAGTCGAAGGGCTCTCGCGCAATGGTCCGGAAGGCGACGGGCAGGTTGAAGAGCAGGTGCGTGGCAAGGTTGCCGAACTCTGTGCTGACTTCCCCGTCTACCCCGGCCGCTAAGGAGACGAATGATGGATAACAAAGAACCGCAGCATCAAGACCACGATCTTGTTTCGGATGCCAGCGCAGAGATCAAGGGAATGGCGAAGCAGGGGCTGAACCATCCGTCGACCAAGCCCGTGCTGACCGGCGCGGCAGTCGGCGCGATCGCGGCCGGCATCTTGCCGGTGGTGACCTGGCCCCTCGGTCTGGTCGCGGGCGCGGGCTTCATGCTCTACAAACGCCTCCGACCGTAAATGCGTTGCCCATTTTGTGCGCATGACGACAGCCAAGTAAAGGACAGTCGTCCGACCGAGGATTCGACCTCGATCCGGCGGCGTCGCCAGTGCTCCAGCTGCGGCGCGCGGTTTACCACTTTTGAACGCGTGCAATTACGCGAAGTGACGGTGGTCAAAAGCGGCGACCGTCGCCAGCCCTTCGACCGCAGCAAGCTAGAACAATCCATTTCGCTGGCCTGCCGCAAGCGCGATGTTCCGCAAGAGCGGATCGACCAGCTCGTCAGCGGTATCCAGCGGCAGGTCGAAACTGCAGGCGAACCAGAAATCCCATCCAAACGTATCGGCGAGATGGTTATGGATGGACTGCGCGGACTGGACAGCGTCGCATACATCCGGTTCGCCTCGGTCTATCGCGATTTCAGCGAAGCCCGGGATTTTGAAGAATTCGCAAGTACCGTGCAGGAAGCGGCAGCCAATGAACGGGGCTGACGCCAGAAAACCGATCATCGTCCTCGTGCGCCCGCAACTCGGTGAGAATATCGGCAAGGCCGCGCGTGCCATGCTCAATTTCGGCCTCACGGAAATGCGCTTGGTCGAGCCGCGCGATGGCTGGCCAAACCCGTCGGCTGGTCCGTCTGCGTCGGGCGCGGACATCGTGCTGGAAGGCGCAAAGGTTTTTGGATCGACTGCCGATGCGGTGGCGGACTGCGCCCATGTCTACGCCACCACCGTCCGCAAACGGGGCGTTACGAAACCTGTCGTCACACCCGAGGAAGCCAGTCAGAAGATTGCCGTCGCGCAAGGCCGCAGCGCAATCCTGTTCGGACCGGAGCGGTCCGGGCTGGAAACCGAGGATGTAGCGCTCGCGCGTGCTATCTTGACGGTGCCGATCAATCCGGAGTTCGGGTCGCTCAATCTCGCGCAGGCGGTGATCCTGTGTGCCTACGAATGGTCCAAGCATGAAACCCTGGTACAGCCGACCCAGGAAGAACTGTTGCCCCCTGCCCCACAGGAAGAGCTTGATGGCCTGATCGCACATTTGGAAAGCATGTTGGAGCCAAAAGGCTATTTTCGTCCGGAAGCCCGCGCCGAAGCTACCCGGCGCACATTACGCGGCGTGTTGACGAAGCCTGCCTGGAACCACCTCGAAATCCGCACCTTGCGAGGTGTACTGTCGTCGCTTCAGCGCGAACCTAAGCCCTGATCCTGTCCCATTCCTCCATTTCGTAGGCAATGGAGGTTTCGACCAGATCGTCCCATATCCGCGCGAGCTCATCAGCCGGAAGGGCACGGTTCTCTGCATCAGCGCGGGCGTTCTCGATCACCTCGGCCTTACGCCCTTCGTCGCGAACGACATTGCGATCCGTCTTGATCCGTGCAGCAGCTCGCATGTAACCGAACCGGCGATCGAGCAGTTCCATCAGTTCGCGGTCAGTCGTGTCCACTCCAATTCGCACCTCGCGCATGTCGGTGCAATCTTCCGGCAGTTTGAAATCGTCCTTCATGGTGCTGCGCAGTGCCGCGCTTGAACCGACTTGTCGAGCGCCTATCTTGCTGCTTGACGCGCTACACAATTTTGCTACGAGCGCGCCTTCACAAATTGGCTCTGCACCCCGGTGAAGCGGAAGCCGCGTCGACCTCGAGGTTGACGGTGTGATGCCGGGTTAAATGGCCGCCACTGGGGCGGTCCAGCAAATTGAAGGAACTATTTATGACGAAGCGCACAAGCGCCAAGTACAAACTCGACCGCCGGATGGGTGAAAACATCTGGGGTCGTCCGAATTCCCCGGTCAACAAGCGTTCGTACGGCCCCGGCCAGCATGGCCAGCGCCGCAAGAGCAAGATGAGCGACTTCGGTCTGCAGCTTCGCGCCAAGCAGAAGCTCAAGGGCTACTACGGCGACGTAACGGAAAAGCAGTTCAAGCGCACCTACAAGGAAGCGTCGGCCATGAAGGGCGACACCGGTCAGAACTTGATCGGCCTGCTCGAACAGCGCCTCGACATGGTCGTTTACCGCGCCAAGTTCGCACCGACCATCTTCGCCGCCCGCCAGATCGTTAGCCACGGCCACATCTACCTCAACGGTGTGAAGACCAACATCGCTTCGGCGCGTGTGAAGGTAGGCGACGTGGTCAGCCTCGGCAGCAAAGCCAAGGAAATGGCTTTGGTCATCGAAGCACAGAGCCTGCCCGAGCGTGAAATTCCCGATTATGTCGCGCCAGACGGTAACGACAAGGTGACTTTCACTCGCGTACCGAAGCTTGATGAAGTCCCCTATCCGGTGACCATGGAACCGAACCTGGTCGTCGAGTTCTACTCGCGCTGATCCTTTGGTTCATCAATATACGGAAAGGGCGGCCTCAAGGCCGCCTTTTTTGTATCAATTCACCGCATTTTCAAAGCCTTGGCAGGAACGCGGAAGGTGATTGGCGGTTCAGTTTTTACTATGACTCAATACCGCTTCATCACGCCCAATCGTCGCGGCAAATGGTACGATAGCCTCAACGATGCGCAGGCGCGTGCGAATGTTATTGGTGCGGGCTTTCTGGACAGTGCCGGCACGTTCGTCCCGTATCGCGGGACGATACTGGAAATGCGCGAAAAAGAGCGGGTGTAGCCCGCTACGTCCGGCCTGCAATCTGCAAGGACTTCCAGACCATTGCCGCAATTGCGATGGTGATAGCCCCGCCCCAGAACCAGTAGGGAAGGAACAACGCTTCCGCGATGCGTCCCGTATCGGATAGGGCAACTTGTCCATGTACCGCGGCGCCTGGACTGAACAGATAATCGATGTCCTGGTAAACGCTGACAGCTCCTTGCACGCCAAGGAACTCGATAGCGATCCTCTGCCATTTCCTCGTCGCTCTGGATGCTATCAAGAATGCACCTGCTGCAAAGACCGGCAGCACGATCCAGCCGGCAATAGATCGGACCCAAATCAGGGTGCTCGCGATCAACGCAATCGCGAGGCCGAACAACATCACCTTGGTTGCACGGGGTGAACGCGAAGCAATGATCAAGACGCAGCCTGCGATGGTGGGGCCGAGCAATCCGGAGGCAGCAACGATGGCCTGGCCGATACGCCCAAGGTCGCCAGAGCTTTCTGCAAATCCCGACCCGTTCGCAAAGATGACCAATCGCTCGAATTCAGCTCCAAGTGCAGCCGCCATGAGACCATGCGCCATCTCGTGCCACCAGGTAGATAGCAGCGTAAACGGCATGAGCGCCAACGTACCGACAGCCGTTTGCCACGCAACGATCGTCAAGACCGCAAAGGCGATGATATACGTCTGCTCGCGTTTAACGGCGGAACCACTCGCGCCATCCGCATACGGAAGCCCCCATTGAGCAGAGGTAGGGCGGGTTTGAGGAGGCTTGGCCATTTTTACAAATTAGGCCAGTCCCGCTTCAGCGCAAGTAATCCCGGCGGAAATCCTTGGCGAAGGTAGCAAATCTCCCTTCCCCAATGGCATCGCGCATTGCCTGCATCAACTGCTGGTAGAAAGCGATATTATGCTCGGTCATCAGCATTGCACCGAGAATTTCCTGTGATTTCACGAGGTGGTGGAGATAGGCGCGCGAGTAGGTGTTACATGTGTCGCAAGTGCAGCGATTATCCAAAGGATCGGTATCTTCCGCGAACCGCGCATTGCGAAGGTTCATCGGGCCGTTCCAAGTAAACGCTTGTCCATTTCGTCCGGAACGGCTTGGCAACACGCAGTCGAACATATCGACACCGCGTTCAACCGCACCCACCAGGTCGTCCGGCTTGCCCACGCCCATGAGATAACGAGGGCGATCCTGTGGAAGCTGCGCGGGGGCAAAGTCCAGTGTGGCGAACATGGCCTCCTGCCCCTCGCCGACGGCCAGACCGCCGATCGCATATCCATCGAACCCGATATCGGCCAGCTTATCGGCACTGATCTTGCGCAGATCTTCGTCGAGCGCGCCTTGCTGAATACCGAACAAGGCAGACCGTTCTGCATGTTCGCCGCCTGCGTTGAAACCCTCTCGACTCCGCTGCGCCCAACGCATGCTCATTTCCATGCTCGCGGCAATTTCGTCGCGCGGACGGTCGGCACGGGGGCATTCGTCAAAAGCCATCACGATGTCGCTGCCCAGAAGCCGCTGGATTTCCATGCTGCGTTCCGGTGTCAGCATATGCTTCGACCCGTCGATGTGGCTGCGGAATTCCACACCCTTCTCAGTCAGCTTCCGCAGGTCCGACAGGCTCATAACCTGATAACCGCCGCTGTCGGTAAGGATCGGCCGGTCCCAGTTCATGAATTTGTGAAGACCGCCGAGCTTTGCCACGCGCTCCGCTCCGGGGCGCAGCATCAGGTGGTAAGTGTTGCCAAGGATTATGTCCGCGCCCGTCTTGCGCACCGTTTCAGGCTTCATGGCCTTTACGGTTGCCGCGGTGCCGACCGGCATGAAAGCCGGCGTACGGATTTGGCCGCGATACATGGAAATCGCACCCGTCCGCGCAGCACCATCGACCGCCTCAACGGTAAACGTAAAACGATTGGTCAATGTCAAATCTCAGAAGTCGTAAACGATCGATGCACGGGTTACCGTGTCGGTCGAAACAGCGCCTACTGCAGGGTTGCTGTCATAATCAATCGCATAGCTCATCCTCGCCCGAAGTTTTTCGGTAGCCTTGAAATCGAGGCCGGTGACCAGATTGAGCGTAGTATTCGAACTGTCCACGATGACGACTGCTTGGCCGCCGGTCTCGGCGACCGCATTTGCATCCTGCGTCAGGGTCACCCGATCGAGAATCCGCCAGTCGAAATCGAGGCCTGCGAGGCCGGCCACGCGGTTTTCGACGCGACCATCGGTGTAATCCGTAACCCGGTAAGCCGGTCCTGCCTTCAACGACAGGCTGAGACTGTTGCCGTCGATCACCTGATATCCCAGTCCCCCGGAAACAGCATACCGGCCGTCGATACCTTGAAAGGCATCGCGATCATACTGCGCCAGTCCATAAGCGAAGATGCCCTCGTCGAATTCCCACCGAGGTTCATAGGACGCGAAATATTTCTCACGACTGGTGACACCATTCTGGCGTTGATAATCGAAACGCGCTCTCAAGTGATGCGACCAGTCGATTCCCTGCCGCTTGAGATGAAGCGCAGCGGTAATGCCGGTCGTGTCGCTATTCCCTGTGGAATGGAATCCGCCCAGTTCACCTTGCCCTGTCCACCGGTCGAGCAGGCCAGCAGTCCGAATAGCCTCTTCCTTCTCCTTCGCGGCCAAAGCGGCTTTTTCGGCTTTAGTTTTCGCCCACGCGCCTTCGATCGCGGCGATTTCCTCCCCATCGTCGGGCCATGTCGTGCGGGCTAAGTCCAGTACGGTCGCGATTTTGGCGTTATCGCCACTAGCCAGCGCTGTGTCGATCATCTGACGGGCAGCTTCGGGGAGCTCGGCATGTGCCGGTGATGCAAATGCGGCTGTGCTAGCCGCAAACGTAAATAGGGCGGTTCTCACAAACATGCCAGAAGCCTAGCGTGGCTCTCCGGCGCTCGCCACCCTGGATCGACAAAGCGCGTTCGTATTCAGGCGCGTAGCCGCCAACCTGTCTTGAAAATGTAGGCAATCACCGACACGCACAGGGCGAGAAAGCCCAAGGTGATACCGAAGCTGACCCAGATATTGACGTCGCTCGTCCCATAGAATGTCCAGCGCAATCCACTGACAAGATAAACGATCGGATTGGCTAGAGCGATGGTATCCCACGGCTTCGGCAGCATATCGATCGAATAGAACGTGCCTCCCAGAAACGTGAGCGGGGTAAGGAACAGCATCGGGATTATGCCGAGCTTTTCGAAGTTATCGGCCCAGATGCCGAGGATGAATCCGAAGAGACTGAAGGCGGCTGCGACCAGCATGATGTAGAATACCGCCAAGACCGGGTAAGCGATCGAATAATCGACGAACAGTCGAGCAGTAACCAATATGATCGTCGCGAGGATAAGGCTTTTCGTCATCGCCGCCCCTACGAACCCGATCAGCGTTTCGGTCACCCCGACAGGAGCGCTGAGCAATTCGTAGATCGTTCCGGTAAAGCGAGGCATATAAATGCCGAAGCTCGAATTGCTGGTGGTCTCTCCCAGCAGGGTGAGCATCAGCAGCCCCGGGATGATGAACGCACCATATTGCACCCCATCCAGATCGGGCATGCGCCCGCCGATCGCCGCTCCGAACACGATGAAATAGAGCGAGGTCGTGAGAACGGGTGCCAGCACCGACTGGAATGCCGTGCGAAGGAAGCGAATAAGCTCCCGGGTGTATATCGACCAGGTTGAGCGCCAGGAAATCATTGCGGTACCTCGCCGTCGCCAAGCAGGGATACGAAGATATCCTCGAGGCTGCTCTCACGGGTGTCGATGCCGACGTAATCGAGCCCCGCGCCGATGAGCGCCTTGGTCAATTCGGCGACTTCGGCCTTACCCTTTCCTGTCCCATCGCCCCCGCGGTAGCGGAGCACCGTTCCGCTCGCTTCCAATTCGACCGGGAACCGGCCTATTTCCGGAGGCAGTGTGGCGAGGGGTTGTGCAAGCGTAATATGTGCCTCGGTTCGGCCGAGACGGGCCATCATGGCGTCTTTCTCGTCAACCATGAGCAGCTTGCCGCGATTGATGACACCGACGCGGTCGGCCATCATCTCGGCCTCTTCGATGTAATGCGTGGTCAGGATGATGGTGACGCCGCGCGCGCGCATCTTATCTATGATCGCCCACATGCCCTTGCGCAGTTCCACGTCGACGCCGGCAGTGGGTTCGTCGAGGAAGAGGAGGTCGGGTTCGTGCGCGAGAGCCTTGGCGATGAGCACGCGGCGCTTCATTCCGCCCGACAGGGCCATGATCCGCTCGCCGCGCTTTTCCCAGAGGCTGAGGCTGCGCAAGATCTCTTCGATCCGCTGCCTGTCGGGTGCGAGACCGAACAGGCCGCGTGAATAGCTGACGGCATGTTCGACCGGTTCGAACATGTCCGTGCTCAGTTCCTGCGGGACCAGCCCTATGCGGCTGCGCGCCTTGCGCCAGTCGGTTGCCAGATCGTGGCCGAAGGCGTGGATTGTACCAGAACTGGGGCGAACGAGGCCGCAGACCGCACCGATAAGCGTGGTCTTGCCCGCGCCGTTGGGCCCGAGCAGCGCGAATATCTCGCCCTTCCGTACGCTGAGATCGACATTGTCGAGCGCCTTCAGCCCGCCGCGGTAGACCTTGGACAGGCCATTGAGTTCGAGAATCGGATCCACAGATCCCTAGTTAGCTGCGATCCAATTCCCGTGGAAGCCCGGCGGGATAAGATGCGGGATGTGTACGGACGCAACGGTCTCGAGGCTGTGGGCATCGAGAATCTCCAGCGCGCTCGTCCCGCGATTGCGATCAATCACATAGCCCATGACCCAACCGTCGCCTTCGGGCGCGCCAGCATCGCGCGGTACGAACACGAATTCCCCCGGTATGCGGCCATCGCCGAAGTCGTGCAGGATACGCTCCCCGGTGACGAGGTCGTGGCGATAAAGCGGCATGGGCGCGACGAACTCGAGGTCGCCATCATCCGGCAGCCCCATGCTCCAGAGGTAGCGATAGTCGGTGGTGAAGAAACGCTCGTCCGGGCGGGGAAATTCCTGCGGCGACGAGTCCAGGACATCGCGCTGTACCTGCCCACCCTTGCCATCGACTGTCCAGCGTTCGAGACCGAGAGGCTTGCCGTACGGTCCCGGCATGTCCCCATCGAAGATGGTTTCATACGCGCAAAGGTCGATGACAATCTGCCCCCTATCGTCTTCGAAGCTGTTGCCGACGTGAAAAGCGTAGCAAGGCTCAACTTCGTGCCACACGATCTGATCGCCCGCGCCGCCGCGCGGCAGGAGACCGACACGGGCCTTGTGAGCGCGGTTCCAGCGGTAGGGAAACCTGTGCCCTGAAATGAGCGCAGGCATCGAGAAGGTGACCGGCAGATCCAGCACGACCACGAAATTTTCCGTCAGCGCGCAGTCGTGGATCGACGGGCCATGGCGGACGGCAATCTCCGTTTCGCGCAAGACCGTTCCATTCCGCGCCAGAACGACGTGGCGGATGATATCGGCCGACATGCCATCGTAGCAGATTGCGTGGAATTCGCCGGTTGCCGGGCATTCATGCGGATGCGCGGTGAATGATCCCGTCAAACCCCCACCGAAATCCGAGTAAGCGACGCTTTCGAGATCGTCATCGAGCTGGACGGGGAAACTGCTGGCTTCGACAAGCGCCATTATCTTGTCGCCGATTGCCAGAACATTGGTGTTCACCGTATCCCCGAAGCCGCGGCGCGGCCCATCGACTGCCCTGGGCCCGCCCTTCCCTTCGAGATCGCGCGATCGGATAAAGCGATTGCGATACCATATGGCGTCGCCGTTCTTCAGGTGCACCCCGTGAACCATACCATCGCCCAGGAACCAGTGATGCCCCTTATCTCCCTTGCCATACGGATTCGGGCCGATCCGAACGTAACGACCGTCCAGTTCTGTAGGAATGCTGCCCGTGACGTGCAGATTTTCCAGCGTAAATTCTTCACGCAGCGGGGTGTGAACGCCGTTCAGGAACGGGTTGGTCCGGGCATCTGGTAACCTGTTCCGATTGACACTCGCCAGTGCCTGAATGGCGGGAGTTACAGCTTTACGGATTGTTTTTTCTATGACGCTTGCCATGACCGACTCACATTTGTTAAAGTGAACGGTGTAAACATAGGGTCTATGGTAACAGTGTCAACTTCGAGTGAAGCCTATCATCACGGCAATCTGCGCGAGGCGCTTGTTCTCGAAGGTCTGCGGGCCCTCGAAGGTCCCAACGGAAAGGCACCTTCGCTGCGCGAATTGTCTCGCAAAGTTGGGGTTTCGCCGACGGCCGTCTACCGGCATTTTCCCGACAAGCAGGCCCTGGACCAAGCGCTCGCACGGGAAGGGTTGAAAATGCTTGGTAGCGAACAGGCCGCCGCCGCCCAAAAGGCCGGCGGAGGTGCTGCCGGTTTTGCCGAAACGGGCCGAGCCTATGTACGCTTCGCCCTCGCCCACCCCGTGCTTTTCAGGCTGATGTTCACCCAGGGCAAACCGGTCGACAAGGACGAACCGGTGGACGAGGCGCGTGCCTTGCTGATCGCCAATACGCGGGCGCTCGCCAGCAACTCCGAGCGGGCCGAGACGCTCGCCTTACAGGCGTGGTCAATCGCCCACGGTATCGCCATGCTCATGCTGGACGGCAGAATTCCCGTCGACGACGCGCTTATCGACCGGATGCTCGATACGAAAAGCCTGTTCCCCGATCAGGGCAGCAAGAGCGAGGAATCGCCGTAGCTGTAGAACCGATATTCGTTTTCGATCGCGTACCGATAGGCCGACAGCATCCGTTCGCGTCCCATCAGCGCACTGACGAGCATGACGAGGGTCGATTTTGGAAGGTGGAAGTTGGTCATCAATCCATCGACTGCCCGGAACTGGTAACCGGGGGTGATGAAGATGTCGGTATCGCCCAAAAATTCGCCGATCATGCCATCGTCCCCGGTTGCGCTTTCCAATAGCCGCAAGCTGGTGGTCCCGACCGCGATCAATCGTCCGCCCGCCATTCGCGCGGCATTCAGGCGGTCTGCAACGTCACGTTCCACCCTGCCCCATTCGGAATGCATGGCGTGGTCGGCGGTATCATCGGCCTTGACCGGCAGGAACGTGCCTGCCCCGACATGAAGAGTCAGCGTTTCGCGCCCGATGCCGGCTGCATCCAGAGCGGCAATCAGTTCCGGCGTGAAATGAAGCGCCGCAGTCGGGGCAGCTACCGCGCCGTCCTCTGCCGCGAACATGGTCTGGTAATCCAGGCGATCCTGATCGTCCGTGTCGCGCTTTCCTGCGATATAGGGAGGCAGGGGCATCCGCCCGGCGCGTTCGAGCAGGACCTCGACCGGCTCTTCCCCTTCGAAGAACAGCACGAAGCTTCCGTCGGCCAGACGCTCTTCAGCCACGGCTGTAACGCCGCCGCCAAATTCGGCAACATCGCCCGGCCTGAGCCGCTTGGCATTCCGGACGAAGGCCTGCCAGCGACGAAGGTCGATGCGCTTGTGCAGCGTGGCGCCGATTTTAGCCTCGCCACGCCGACCTTCGAGTTGTGCGGGAATGACGCGCGTATCGTTGAAAACGAGAACATCGCCAGCCCGCAGTATCTGAGGCAGGTCCCGCACGCCGCGATCTTCGAACGGGCCGCTTTCGCGCACGATCAGCATGCGCGCAGCATCACGCGGCCGCGCCGGGCGAAGCGCGATGCGTTCTACCGGCAGTTCGAAATCGAAGAGATCAACTTTCATTGCGCCGCCCCTAGTGCGGGGTCAGCGCAATGAAAAGTCAGTTGCCGATCGGCGCGTTGAGATCGTCGATCGAAATATCCTGCTGCACCTGCGGCGCCGGCATCGCCGGGACCGGCTTGTTGTCGGCTGCGATCGACGCCTGAAGCACGCGGGTGGGATTGGCAGGCGGTTCGCCGCGCTGGATCGCATCCACCGCAGCCATGTTGGAAATGACCCGCCCGAAATTGGTGTAATTGTTGTCGAGGTTCAGGCGCGGATAAAAGACGATGAAGAACTGACTGTTCGCACTGTCTTCACTCGCCGCGCGAGCCATCGAAACCGTACCGCGCACATGCGGCATGCGGTTGAATTCCTCGGCGATGTCGGGAAGCTGCGAACCACCGGTACCCGTACCGGTCGGATCGCCCGTCTGTGCCATGAACCCATCGATGACCCGGTGGAAGATCACCCCGTCGTAGAAGCCCTGCCGGGTGAGGGTCTTGATACGCTCCACGTGGTGGGGCGCCCAGTCAGGCTTGAGGCGGATGGCAACCCGCTGGCCGTTCGACAGATCCAGCAGAAGAATGTTCTCGAGATCTTCATTGACGTTGAAGTTGACCGGCGAGAATGTCCGCGTATCCTCAGCTTCGGTCGAAGCCGCAGTGTCCGCTGCATCACCGTCAGGAGTCGTAGCCGCAGGGGCAGTCGCTTCACTTTCGGTCGGAGCAGAATCTTCCGCCACCTGTGCGGCTAGAGGCGCGGCACCGATTGTCAGCGCGGCAGCAATGGCTAGCGAAGTCTTGAGCATCGTCATTCCGTAGCAATGTCATGGATTGCCGACCCACTAGCGCGAGGCGTCTGTCCGTTCAATGAATAGGTGGAAATCATCCGTCAGCCGCCGCGCGGCGCCATCTTCTGGACCCGCGCTTCTACATCGGCCCGCACCGCAGGGGTGACGAACTTTTCGATCGGGCCGCCGTAAAACGCGATTTCCTTCACCAGCCTGCTGGCAATCGGCTGCAGTTCGACATCGGCCATGAGAAAGACCGTTTCGATCCGGTCGTTGAGCTGGCGGTTCATGCCGGTGAGCTGATATTCGTATTCGAAGTCCGTCACCCCGCGAATTCCGCGAACGACGATCCCTGCATTCATCTGTTCGGCGAAGTCCATCAACAGCGAGTTGAACCCGACCACGCGAATGGTGTCGCAGGCGATTTTGGCAACTTCGCGTTCGACCATGGCGATACGCTCGTCGTCGTCGAACATAGGGGATTTAGCGATATTGGTCGTCACCCCGATGATCAGCTCGTCGACCAGCTTGGCGCCCCGTTCGATGATGTCCATGTGGCCCAGCGTGATGGGGTCGAATGTTCCGGGATAAATGCCGATACGTTTGGCCATCAATGATCTCTTTTCACGACGAAGTCGGCGAGTTCGACAAGAAGCCGGGCGTCTTCACCATAGCTCGAGAGGTGCCGACCCGCCTGTTCGACCAGCATCGTCGCCTGCGCGCGGGCCTGTTCAACACCCATCAGCGTCACGAAGGTCTGCTTGCCCTGCTCTTCATCCTTGCGCAGCGCCTTGCCGGCTTTCGCTTCGTCACCTTCCACGTCCAGCAGATCGTCCGCGATCTGGAAAGCAAGGCCGATATCGCGGGCATAGGCACGAAGATGCGCGCGCCCTTCGGGTGGCACACGGCCGAGCACTGCGCCCATTTCGACGCTGGCTGCAAGCAATGCCCCTGTCTTGAGTTGTTGCAACCTGGTGATCTGGCGGAGATCGTAATTCTCTTCCTGAGAGACGATATCCATCATTTGCCCGCCAGCCATGCCATCGTGGCCACTTGCCCGGGCCAGGGTGGCGACAAGTTCCGAGCGGACGAAGGGATCCGCGCTGGTGTCGAGCTGCGTCAGGATGTCGAAGGCCAGCGCGTGCAGGCAATCGCCTGCCAGGACTGCCGTTGCATCGTCGAACGCCTTGTGCACCGAAGGTTTTCCGTGCCGCATGGCATCGTCGTCCATGCAGGGAAGATCGTCATGGATAAGCGAATAGGCGTGGATCGCCTCGACCGCGCACCCTGCGTTGATTGCAGCATTGCGGTTTACGCCGAAGAGTTCCGAAGTCGCGACCAGAAGCAGGGGTCGCATGCGCTTGCCCGCGCCGATCGCGGCATAGCGCATCGCTTCGACGAGACGGGCCCTGCTATCGTCGGGAACGGGAAGAAACGCATCGAACGCGCTGTCTATGTCGCTCTGTACCCGCTCGAACGCCTCGCCCAGACGAGGAGGCATGGTCGTCATCACACTCATGCACCGCCGTCCGCGTCGAAAGGCTCGGTCCCGGTGGGCTTCCCATCGGCACCGGCGACGATCTTTTCGATCCGCGCCTGCGCGGAGTCGAGTCGCGATTGGCACGCCTTGCGCAATTGCTCGCCGCGTTCGTACAAGTCTATGCTCTCGTCGAGCGGCACGTCACCGCTCTCGAGCCGTCGCACGACGCTTTCGAGCTCGCGTAGAGCCTGCTCGAAATTCAAATCCGAAATCTGTAACTGTTCCTCTGCCATCGGCGGGAAGCATTGACGGCCCACCTGCGCGCGGTCAAGTAAGGCGAAAAGAGGGGGAGCGAATATGACGTGGATTGTCGCCGCCGTCACAGCTGCTTTGGTTTTCGGGATCCTCGACGCGGCGTGGCTGGGTTGGGCCGGCCCCAACTTCTACCGCCCCCAGCTTGGCGGTCTGCTGGCGGAAAGCTTCCGCATGGTCCCCGCGCTGCTTTTCTACTGTGCCTACATCTGCGCGATCGTGTGGTTTGCCGTGCGTCCGGGATTGGCAGGCGGCATAGGGGCAGCTGCCCTCAACGGCGCGCTGCTCGGCGCGATCTGTTATGCAACCTACGACCTGACGAACCAGGCGACCATGCGCAACTGGTCGACGATCGTCACATTGGTCGACATCTGCTGGGGCGCATTTGCGACTGCCGTGGCGGCCAGTGCGGCTACATTCGCCGCCGACAGGTTCGGCTGAGCCGATGTTCATCGGTCACTTCGCCCCCGCCTTCCTCGCTCGCGGCATAACGGAAGAAGCGCCCAAGCTGGGCACGCTGTTCATCGCGGCGCAACTGGTCGACTGGGCGTTCTTCACCTTCGCGATCGTCGGGATCGAGAAACTGCGGATCGTGCCCGGAATGACAGCGATGAACCCGCTCGATCTCTATCACATGCCCTACACCCACAGCCTGTCCGGCACCGCGGCATGGGCGCTGGGCTTCGCAATCGTGGTCTGGCTCGTCTCGCGAAACGCCATCGCCGCGACATGGGGAGCAATCGTGGTATTGAGCCACTGGCTGCTCGATCTGCTCGCGCACGGGCCCGATCTTACCCTTGCAGGCGGGGAAGAGAAATTCGGAATGGGGCTGTGGAATTCGCCCTGGATCGAAATGCCGCTGGAGATCGGGATAACGCTGGCCGCCTTCTGCTTTTATATCAGGCGCACGAAAGGCCCAGTGGTCCCACCGCTCATTTTGCTGGGAACGATGCTGATATTCCAGGTGATCAACTGGTTCGGCCCGCAGCCGCAGGAAGCTGGCACGGGGATATATGTGACCGCCCTGCTTTCCTTCGGCATTCTGACCGCCCTCGCCTTCTGGGTGCAGTCGACAAGATGGCATAAAAGTCTCGTGGGACTGGCAGTGTCGGGCGTGCGGCGCTAAGCGCGCGCGCATGGCAAATGTCGAATCCGCGATCACCCCCGAAGTCGTCGAACAGCACGGCCTCAGCTCCGAAGAATACGAACGCGTTCTGAACGCCCTCGGCCGGGAGCCCAATCTCGTGGAACTGGGTATCTTCTCGGTCATGTGGTCGGAACATTGTTCCTACAAGAGCAGCCGACTGCATCTGAAAAAGCTGCCGACCGAGGCTCCTTGGGTTATCTGCGGTCCGGGCGAAAACGCCGGCGTGATCGATATCGGCGACGGGCAGGCCGCCATCTTCAAGATGGAAAGCCACAACCACCCCAGTTACATCGAACCCTATCAGGGCGCGGCGACCGGTGTCGGCGGCATCTTGCGCGACGTGTTCACCATGGGCGCTCGCCCGGTGGCGAACGCCAACGCATTGCGCTTCGGGCGTCCCGATCACCCCAAGATGAAGCACCTGGTCAAGGGCGTGGTCTCGGGGATCGGCGGGTATGGCAATTGCGTCGGTGTTCCGACCGTTGCCGGCGAAACCAACTTCCACCCGGCCTATGACGGCAATATCCTTGTCAATGCGATGACGGTGGGCGTCGCCGACGCGGACAAGATTTTCTACAGCGCCGCGACCGGCGTCGGCAATCCGATCGTCTATGTCGGCTCCAAGACCGGGCGTGACGGCATTCACGGCGCGACCATGGCTTCCGCCGATTTCGAAGAGGACGCGGAGGCCAAGCGCCCGACCGTGCAGGTCGGCGATCCCTTCACCGAGAAGCTGCTGATCGAAGCCTGTCTGGAGTTGATGGCCACCGACGCCATCGTCGCCATTCAGGACATGGGCGCCGCGGGTCTGACCTCGTCCAGCGTGGAGATGGCGACCAATGGCAAGGCCGGCATCCGGCTCGACATGGACAAGGTTCCTTGCCGCGAAGAGGGCATGACGCCCTATGAAATGATGCTGAGCGAAAGCCAGGAGCGCATGCTCATGGTGCTGAAGCCCGGCAAGGAAGAAATGGCTGCGGCCATCTTCAAGAAGTGGGAACTGGATTTCGCCGTCATCGGGGAAGTGACCGATACACGGCACATGGTGCTCGAATTCGGCGGCGAAGTCGTATGCGACATCCCGCTTGGCCCCCTCGCCGCGGATGCGCCGGAATACGACCGCCCCTATATATCGAAGGACGAATACACCGATTGGGCCGGCATCAAGCCGATGACCGAGCGGCCCGATACCGACGATGTCGGCGGCGATCTGATCAAGCTGCTCGCATCGCCCAACCTCTCGTCGCGCCGGTGGATTTCCGAACAGTACGACAGCCAGGTTGGCGCGGACACGCTGCAGACCGGCGGCGATGCGGGCGTGGTGCGGGTTCACGGCACGAAGAAGGCGCTGGCGATCAGCACCGATTGTACGCCGCGCTATGTCTTCGCCGATCCCTATGAAGGTGGCAAACAGGCCATTGCGGAGGCGTATCGCAACCTCTGCGCAGTCGGAGCACGCCCACTGGCGGTGACGAACTGCCTCAACTTCGGCAACCCGCAGCGCCCGGAAATCATGAGCCAGTTCGTCCATGCTCTCGAAGGTATGGGCCGCGCCTGCCGCGTACTCGATTTCCCGATCGTGTCCGGCAACGTCAGCCTGTATAACGAGAGCAAGGCGACCGGTGGCGGTAGCGCCATCCTGCCCACGCCCGCTATCGGCGGGGTCGGCCTGATCGACGACTACGACAAGATGATGACCATGCCCTTCAAGGCCGAAGGCGAAGCCATCTATCTCATCCGCGCAGAACATTGGGCGACGCCCGATCCGGAGCGTTCGCATCTGGGCAAGTCGCTCTGGCTCAGCGAAATCCACGGCCGCGACGAAGGGCGCACACCGCCGACGGACCTCACGGTCGAAAAGAACGCCGGCAAGATCGTCCTCCAGCTTATCGCGGATGGCCTGGTCAGCGCGGTGCACGATGTTTCCGACGGCGGCCTTGCCGTCGCTCTGGCGGAAATGGCCATGGCTGGCGGGATCGGTGCCGACGTCGAATGGCACCGCGATTACACGCAGGCGCAGTGGTGGTTCGGCGAAGATCAGGGCCGCTACATCGTTACCGTGCCGGATACGCAGGCGCTGAATGAAGCGCTCGCCAAGGGAACGGAGAACGAGGACACGGCCTCGATCGGGTTCAGGCGGATCGGGAAGACGGGCGGCGATACGCTGTTTGACAAGACGATCGCCGAACTGAAGGCGGCCCATACCTCGTTCTTTACAGAGTGGATGGAAGGCTGACGGTCCGCATCGGCATAGGGGGCTGGACCTACGAGCCCTGGCGCGGCGTCTTCTATCCCGACGGGCTGGTCCAGCGGCGGGAGTTGGAATACGCCGCGCAGCATCTTACTGCGATCGAGATAAATGCCACCTTCTATGGCCGGCAGAAGCCGGCCAGCTGGCGCAAATGGGGCGAGGCCGTACCGGAAGGTTTCCAGTTCACCGTCAAGGCCTCCCGCTATTCGACTGCGCGCAAAGTTCTGGCAGAAGGCGCTGATTCGATTGAGAAGTTTCTCAATCAGGGCTTCACCGAACTGGGCGACAAGCTGGGACCGATCCTGTGGCAATTCGCGCCGACCAAGCATTTCGAGCGAGACGATTTCGCCCGGTTTCTGGACCTCATTCCCGATAGCCAAGACGGCGTTCCGCTGCGCCACGCCCTTGAAATCCGGCATGAAAGTTTCGAAGATCCAACATTCTTCGAGCTTGCGCGCGCGCGGAACATGGCGGTGGTTTTTGCCGATAGCGATGAATATCCCTGCGTCGACGAGGCGACGGCGGATTTCTCCTATGCCCGGCTGCAACGTACTGAAGAATCAGTGGAAACCGGGTATGATGACGAGGCTCTGGACGCGTGGGCCGACAGGGCGCGCGGGTGGTCCAAGGGCGGGCGCGATGCCTATGTGTTCTTCATCGCCGGCGCGAAAGTGCGCAATCCGACAGCGGCACGTATGCTGATCAAACGTATGATCTGAGGGCCGAACACCCGGCCATACAGAGTGATGCCACGCCGATCAGGCAGAAACGAGTTCCGGTTCCTGTTTCTGAGCAAGCAGATCGTAGGGATCGATGCCTTCTTCGCGCCAGATGCGGTGGCATTCACGATACCAATGCGGTTCCGGGATGTTGAGTTCGGCCCTTGCCTGCTCGAGATTCTTGACCAGCAGTTCCCGGATCGAAAGTTCGACGAGGGGCGGGCAGGCCTTGCCGGTGCGATGAGCCTGACGAACGGCCTTCATTACCGGCGCCCGGCTCTTCACGAGTTTCTTGAGATGCAACGAGCCTGCATAGCCCAGCAGAAGATGGCCCTGGCTCGGGCTCTGGCCGTGGGTGAACAGCAGCACGCATTGTTCGCCGAGCGCATCGCGGCCGTAGCCGGTCAGAACGTGCATGAGATCGTGGGTGTCGCGCTGGCGAAAGCCGAACCATTGAACCAGATCGTCATAGACCGGCCGCCCCGCTTTTTCCGATTCCGCGACGAGACCGGCGGCCGAGAGACCTTCGCTTTCCATGAAATCGCAATAGGCGTGCGCGACCGAACCGGCCGGAGTTTTGCGCAGGGCATCGTGATCGTCGAGGATGGGAGGGAGAAACGGTTCGCTGCGACGTAGAGCATCGCCATGCGGGCTGAGCGTCAGCGCGCGCACACGCGGGACAAACTGCCGGGAAGGCAGCGCATCGTAAATCCTGAAGACTTCCGCCGTGTTTTCCTTGTCTTTGAGCAGTTCGCGAAAATGCCGCACTGCTGCCAGCGGGCGATAGCGGGACCGAGGGCGAGTCGGATGGCGCAAGGGCGTGCCGTCAAAGGCAGTTTCCAGATCGATTGCGGCGGGAGACGTTCCGGTCATGCCGCCGGTTATAGCCGATCGGTCCTTAAAAGAAACTAGCCCCTTCGCTGGGGGAAGGCGCGTACCGGCTAGCCAGCAGCGAAATCCTCCACCCACTCGCTCTCCGGAATACCGAACAGCCGGAGTATAGCGGTGAGGTGTACACTGTTGATCCGTCCATTGGCCGCATCGCGGGCCCTGGGCTTGGCGCGATAGGCGATGCCGTAATCCGCCGCCTCGATCATGGGAATGTCATTGGCGCCATCGCCCGTAGCCAGAACCCGCGCGCCTTCGCCGAGTTGTGCGCGTTCTTCTTCCAGCGTTGCGAGTTTGGTCGACGCATCGCTGACGGGCCCTGCAAGCAGACCGGTCAACTTGCCGCCCGCGACACCGAGACGATTGCCCACGACCCGTTCGAAGCCGAGATCTTCGGCAATGGGATCGGCGAAATGATGGAAGCCGCCGGTGACCAGAACGGTGCGGCACCCCTTGCTTCGTAGCGTGGCGACCAGCGTGCGCGCGCCATCGACCGGCCGGATGCGTTCGGCCAGACAGCGGTGGATCGCGCTTTCTTCCAGCCCTTCGAGCAAGCCGACGCGTTCCTTGAGAGCGCTGCCGAAATCGAGTTCGCCCTGCATCGCCCGTTCGGTGATTGCGGCCACCTTGTCCTTCAGCCCGGCGAAGTCTGCGAGTTCGTCGATACATTCCTGCCCGATCATGGTGGAATCCATGTCGGATACGAAGAGGCGTGGCACTTCGATTTCGTGATCGGAGATGAGCAGATCGCAATCGCCGAAATATTCGGTCAGGATTTCCGCAAGCTGCCTGCCGTCGCCATGCGGGAGCGAAAGCTGAAGCACGTCGCTGCAGAAATCGAGCATGCCCGCCATGGCCACCGGCATGTCCGCCGCTGCACAGGCTTTCATTGCCGCGTCGAGGCGTGTTTCCACGCCGTCCATGTCTGCTATCAGCCGGGCAATGAGCACCAATATTTCTCCCGATTTGAAACCGGTCGCGCTCATCGCAGGGCCGACCGCCAGCGGCAAGAGCGATCTCGCGGTGAAGCTGGCACAGCGCCTCGGTCGCGAGGGACGCCATGGCGTCATAATCAATGCCGACAGCCAGCAGGTCTATCGCGACCTGCATATTCTGTCGGCGCGGCCCACCGAAGACGAGATGGGCGGGATCGAACATCGACTGTTCGGAACATGGGACGGTGTCGAGCCCTGCTCTGCCGCCAACTGGGCCGATGCCGCCAAAGCCGCGATAGAGGAAGCGCACGCCGCCGGCAGCGTGCCGATCCTGTGCGGCGGGACCGGGCTGTACATGCGCACATTGCTGGATGGCATATCCCCGATCCCCGCGATCGATCCGCATGTGCGAGAGGCGGTGCGCGAGCTTTCGACCGAGGACCTGCGCGCCCGCCTGGTCGAGGAGGACCCGGAGGCCGCCGGACGCCTTGGCCCGCGCGACAGCCAGCGGATGGCCCGCGCCTTGGAGGTGGTGCGATCCACCGGCCATCCGATGATCTACTGGCAGGACCGCCAGTCGGGAGGGATCAGCGGGGAAATCGCGCTGCACCCCTTGGTGTTGCTGCCGGAGCGCGAGTGGCTGAATGCCCGCTGCGACCTGCGGTTCGAGCGCATGCTCGACAAGGGGGCGCTGGCGGAAGTGGAGGCGCTGCTGGAGCGCGGTCTCGACCCTGCCCTGCCCGTCATGCGCGCCATCGGCGTTCCGGAGATCAAGGCATTGCTTGAAGGAGATCTATCGCGCGCTGAAGCTATCGCCGCTGGCCAGCTTGCCACGCGCCAGTATGCCAAGCGCCAATATACATGGTTCCGCAATCAGTTGCCCCAGTCGTGGCCGAGGGCGGATAACAAAACTATCGCTGACCACGATTTTTTTGTTTCTTTATTTCAATAAGGCGGTTGACCGTGAAATACGGCCCGCCTATCTGAGGCGTTGTCGGCCCGGCGCTTCAGACCCCAGCGTCGGGCCGATTTGTATCTTGTGAAGACCCGAACGGGTCGGAGGTTGACGTGAGTATCGAGCGCAGCGGCGCAGCAATCCTGATCGAATGTCTCAAGCGGCAAGGTGTGGAATTCGTTTTCGGATACCCCGGCGGCGCGGTGCTGCCGATCTACGACGAGCTATTCGCGGACGACGGCATTCGGCATATTCTGGTACGTCACGAAGCGGGCGCCGCGCATGCTGCGGAAGGATATGCCCGTTCCACCGGCAAGCCCGGGGTCGTGCTGGTAACCAGCGGGCCGGGCGCGACCAATGCCGTAACCGGTATCGCCGATGCCTATATGGATTCGATCCCCATGGTGGTGATCACCGGACAGGTGCCCACGGCGCTGATCGGGACCGATGCCTTTCAGGAAGCGGACACGATCGGCCTGACGCGGCATTGCACCAAGCACAATTACCTCGTGAAAGACCCCGAGCGGCTGGGCGCGACGATCGAGGAAGCGTTCCGCATCGCCACATCCGGCCGACCCGGCCCCGTGGTCGTCGACATTCCGAAAGACGTGCAGATCGCCTTGGCGAGCTGGGACGGTCAAGACGAAAGCCCCCTTCCCTCACACCGCTATCAGCCCCGCATGGTGGGCGCCGCCGATGAGATCGCGGAGGCGGTCGAGATGCTGGCGGGGGCGGAGCGCCCGGTGTTCTATACCGGTGGCGGCGTGATCAATGCCGGGCCGCGAGCGACCCAGTTGCTGCGCAAGCTGCAGGACATGACAGGCGCGCCGGTCACCAGCACGCTGATGGGACTGGGCGCGTTCCCCGCCGACCATCCGGACTGGCTGGGCATGCTGGGCATGCACGGCACATACGAAGCCAACATGACCATGAACCGGGCCGACCTGATCATTGCGATCGGGGCCCGCTTCGACGACCGCGTGACCGGACGGCTGGATGCCTTCGCGCCCGAAGCGAAGAAGGTTCACATCGATATCGATCGCGCGAGCATCAACAAGATCGTCCCCGTCGATCTCGGCATCATCGGCGACTGCGCCCATGTGCTCGAACAGATCGTGGAAGCCTGGGGCAATCGCAAACCCCGCGACCTGTCCGAATGGAAGGCGCGCATCCTGGGCTGGAAAGCGCGCGACTGCCTGGCGTATCCAGAGCGCGGAAGCGACCAGATCATGCCGCAGAAGAGCATCGAGCGCCTGTTCGCGTTGACGAAGGACCGCGATCCGATCATCACCACCGAAGTGGGCCAGCACCAGATGTGGGCGGCACAGTATTTCCACTTCATGCAGCCGAACAGGTGGCTGACCAGCGGCGGTCTGGGCACGATGGGATATGGCCTGCCCGCAGCGATCGGCGCGCAACTGGGCAATCCCGACAGCCTGGTGATCGATATTGCCGGTGAAGCCAGCATCCAGATGAACATCCAGGAGCTGGGCACGGCCAGCCAGTATCGCCTGCCGGTGAAGATATTCATCCTCAACAACGAGTACATGGGCATGGTCCGCCAATGGCAGGAGCTCACCTACGAGAGCCGCTATTCCAACAGCTATTCCGACAGCCTGCCCGATTTCGTGAAACTGGCGGAAGCCTATGGCTGGAAAGGCATCCGCATCGAGGATGAAAGCCAGCTGGATGCGGGGATCGAAGCCATGCTGGCGCATGACGGCCCGGTGATGGTCGATTGTCAGGTGACCAAGGAAGCCAACTGCTTCCCGATGATCCCCAGCGGGGCGGCGCATACCGACATGCTGCTTTACGGAGACGAAGTGGGCGGCACCATGGATGATGAAGCGAAGGCGCTGGTCTGATGGGAATGCAGCAGAAAATACCGCCGCAGTTTGCGGATCGCGCAGAACGGCGCGTGTGGTTCACCCGTGACGATGCCGACCGGTTGCTGAACTGGATCGAGGATAACGGCCAGCGTTTCCTGGGCATGGAAGTCGCGGAAAAGCAGGACGACGAAGCCTGGGTCCTGCTGCCCGACACGCTCGACCTCAGCCGCCAGACGGATAATTTCGAAGCCGTGCGGCGCGGCCGCGATTTCCTGCGCGACTACGACGGCGAAGGGCGCATGTTCGAACCCCTGTGGCAGGATCGCGAACAATGAAGATCGCCATGCAGGCCGCCGAGCGGCACGTTCTCAATGTCATCGTCGACAATGAGCCGGGTATCCTGGCCAAGATCACGGGCATGTTCACCGCGCGCGGGTACAATATCGACAGCCTGACCGTGGCCGACATTTCGGAAGACCACGCGATCAGCCGGATCACCATCGTCACCAACGGCCCCGAGCCGGTGATCGACCAGATCCGCGCCCAGCTCGAACGGCTGGTGCCGGTGCACAAGGTGATCGACCTGACGGAAAGCGGCGCCCATGTGGAACGCGAACTGGCGCTGGTGAAGGTAGCCGGGAAAGGCGACAACCGGGTCGAGGCGCTGCGCATTGCCGAACTGTTCCGCGCCAATGTGGTCGATACCACGACCAGCAGCTTCGTCTTCGAACTCACGGGTTCGCCCGACAAGATCAACAGCTTCATCGCTCTCATGCGCGAACTCGGCCTCGTCGAGGTCGGTCGTTCCGGGATCGTGGGCATGATGCGCGGTCCTGCACAGGACTGACGCCAAAGTTTTCAAGAGGAATCCAATGCAAGTTTATTACGATACCGATTGCGACACGAACCTGATCAAGGACAAGAAGGTCGCCATTGTGGGCTATGGCAGCCAGGGGCATGCCCATGCGCAGAACCTGCGTGACAGCGGTGTCGGCGAAGTCGTCATCGCGCTGCGCGAAGGTTCGGCTACGGCGAAAAAGGCGATGAGCGCAGGATTCACGGTGAAGACGGTATCCGAGGCTGCCGAATGGGCCGATGTGCTGATGATCCTTGCCCCGGACGAGCATCAGGCCGCAATCTACGCCAACGAGGTCGCTGGCAAGATGAAGCCGGGCAGCGCGCTGGCCTTCGCTCACGGGCTCAATATCCATTTCGGCCTGATCGATCCTCCGGCCGACGTCGACGTGATCATGATCGCGCCCAAGGGCCCGGGTCACACCGTGCGCGGCGAATACATCAAGGGCGGCGGCGTGCCCTGCCTGATCGCGGTGCACCAGGAAAGCGAGCAGTCGGGCGGCCAGGGTTATGCCAAGCAGCTCGCCCTGTCCTATGCCAGTGCCGTGGGCGGCGGGCGTTCGGGCATCATCGAAACCGACTTCAAGGAAGAATGCGAAACCGATCTGTTCGGTGAGCAGGCGGTATTGTGCGGCGGCATCACGCACCTGATCCAGGCGGGTTTCGAAACGCTGGTGGAGGCGGGATATGCGCCCGAGATGGCGTATTTCGAATGCCTCCACGAAACCAAGTTGATCGTCGACCTGCTGTACGAAGGCGGTATCGCCAACATGCGCTATTCGATCAGCAACACGGCCGAATACGGCGACATCAAGACCGGTCCGCGTATCATCACGGACGAAACGAAGGCCGAGATGAAGCGGGTGCTGAAGGATATCCAGTCCGGCCGGTTCGTGAAGGATTTCGTGCTCGACAACCAGGCCGGGCAACCGGAACTCAAGGCAAGTCGCAAGGCCGCCGAAGCGCATCCGATCGAACAGACCGGGGCGCAGCTGCGCGCCATGATGCCGTGGATCGGGGCGAACAAGCTGGTCGACAAGGACAAGAACTGACGGTTCGGGCACAAGCGGGACGCTGCGGGGTTACCCCCGTGTGCCTTCTTGCGCCCTTCCCACGCGATGCGCACACTCCGGCCCGGATCTGCAACAGGAGACTGCATCAATGACTTTTCCCATCAAACTGCGCCACGCATTGCCGCTTGCCGGCGGACTTGCCCTCGTTCTGGCCGCCCCGGGTTTTGCCGACGATGCCCCCGCCATCCCCGGCCAGGTCGATGTCTCGCGCGTCACGGCCGGCACCTATGCCACCGATCCCGGACACACGCTGGTAAGCTGGCGGCTCAACCACTTCGGCTTCAACGACTATTTCGGCCTGTTCGGCGACATCGAGGGGACGCTGCAGCTGGACCCGGCGAACCCTGAAGCCGCCAGCCTCGACGTGACCATCCCGATCGCGGACGTGACCGTCGCATCAGCCGGCCTCAAGGACCACCTACTGAGAGCTGGCAAGGACGGCGGCGAACCCGATTTCTTCGGCCCCAACCCCGATGCCGCGCGCTTCGTTTCGACATCGGTCACCCGCTCGGGCGAAACGGGCGCCACCATCGTGGGCGACCTGACCATGAACGGCGTCACGCGGCCCGTCACGATCGCTGCCGAATTCACCGGCGCAGGGGCCAACCCCATGAGCAAGAAGGAAACGATCGGCTTCGAGGGGACCACGACGATCAACCGCAGCGAGTTCGGCCTGTCGACCTTCGTGCCGATGGTATCCGACGAGGTCGAACTGACGATCAGCGCCGCGTTCGAGAAACAATGAAAGACAGGCGCGTCCATGGCACCGGGTCATGGACGCGCCCGCTTGCCTGCCACACTAGCCGGGCCGATCGGTCGTCATGAAGCTTCGCGATTGTCATAATATCGGCGATTTCAGGGCGCTTGCCGAGCGGCGTCTGCCCTGGCCGGTGTTCGATTATATCGACGGTGCGGCCGACGATGAAATCACCAAGGCGCGCAACACCAGCGCCTTCGGCGATGTCGATCTGGTGCCCGATGTGCTGGCGGGCGTGGGCGAAATCGACACCTCCTGCACGATCATGGGGCGCAGAAGTACCCTTCCCCTCATGCTGAGCCCAACCGCGCTGCAGCGCGCGTTTCACCGCGATGGAGAACGCGCGGTCGCATTGGCGGCGGAGAAATTCGGCGTGTGGTTCGGGATATCCAGCCTTGCCACACACTCCATCGAAGAGATCGCAGCGCTGACGAGCGGGCCCAAGCTGTTCCAGCTCTACGTTCACAAGGACAAGGGGCTGAACGCCAGCATGATCGAGCGCTGCCAGGCGGCGAAGTTCGATGCGCTGGCGCTGACCGTAGATACCATCGTGTCCGGCAAACGCGAGCGGTGCCTGCGATCAGGCTTCACCACGCCGCCTCGTTTCACCCCGAGCGCGCTGTGGAGTTACGCCACGCGCCCGCGCTGGACGATGGATTACGTCTTCGGTCCGAAATTCCGCCTGCCCAATCTCGACGGCTATGTGCAGGAAGGTACAGGCAGGCCCGTAAGCATCCAGGATTATTTCAACACCATGCTCGATACGAACATGGACTGGGATACCGCCGCGCGCATCCGGCAGGATTGGGGCGGCCCCTTCGCGCTCAAGGGTATCATGAGCGTTGCCGACGCGCGGCGGGCGGTTGAAATCGGCGCCGATGCGATCATAATTTCCAATCACGGCGGTCGGCAGCTCGACGGCAGTCGCGCGCCGTTCGACCAGCTTCGCGAAATCGTCGACGCGGTCGGCGGCGAGATCGAGATCATTCTCGATGGCGGGGTCCGGCGTGGGACGCACGTTCTCAAAAGCGTGGCTGCTGGCGCAACCGCCGCATCTGGCGGGCGACTCTATCTCTACGCCTTGGCAGCCGCGGGTCAGGCTGGTGTGGAGCGTGCGGTGAACATCCTCAAGGAAGAGATCGAGCGGGGGATGCGGCTGATGGGCGTCACGTCGCTCTCGCAACTGACGCCGGACAGGCTGCGCTGGCGCTAACTTTCCGTCGCTTTCTTCGATGCCGCCACCACGCGGGTCATATCCGCCAGAAGGATCGTGCTGGTAGCCTTGGCCAACACGGTCCCATCCGCTTGCTTCAAATGCCCCTCGTAGAAACTTGTGCGCTTGCCGTGGCGCTCGACCCAGGCCTCGGCAATGACCAGGCCAGGCCGCGTGGGCGCGAAAAAGCTGACCTTGAGTTCGAGCGTCATCGGGACGATCCCCGGCCCGTTCTTCGCGATGGCAGCATGCGCCATGGCCGCATCGATCCACCCGCTGATGAAGCCACCCTGCACTACACCGCCTGAATGGCATTGCTCCCGCTTCGCTTCGTATTCGAGAGTTGCCCGCCCTTCAGGATCGGTTTCGACGATGCGCAACAGCCCCATCGTTTCATATAGAGAATGCGCTTCGGCCATTGTCTGTCCTTGTGGATGAGAAATATAATTTCTCGGGATGCCCAAGACTGTTTTTCTTTACAACCCATACATCCTTTCGCATAGCGATGCGCATGAACGGCGCACTCGGCCTTATTCTGCGACTTACACGCCCTTGGGCGTGACAGCTTGCGTGCCTGCCCGGGTGCGCTGAGCGCCCAAGGGACGAAGTTTCACCCGCAAGTTTCCGCAAGATCCGAGATTTTCCAGATGTCCATGCTCCGCGACCCGAGCACCAAATATTCGCCCTTTCCGCAGGTCCCTCTGACCGACCGGCAATGGCCGACGCGCACCATAACAACTCCGCCACGGTGGCTGTCGACCGATCTGCGCGACGGTAATCAGGCCATCGTCGACCCCATGGACGCGCACAAGAAAACCCGCTTTTTCGATCTGCTCGTCGACGTTGGCGTGAAGGAAATCGAAGTCGGGTTCCCCAGCGCAGGCGCGACCGAGTTCGATTTCATTTCAGGCCTCGTGAAGTCAGGCCGGATCCCCGACGACGTGATGGTCCAGGTACTGACGCAAAGCCGTGAAGACCTGATCCGAACCAGCTTTGCCAGCCTGTCCGGCGCGCGGGCGGCCATCGTACACCTGTACAATGCCGTCAGCCCCGCATGGCGCGAAGTGGTGTTCAACATGACCCGCGATCAGGTGCGGGACATCGCGGTTCAAGGCGCAAAAGTCATGCGCGACGAGGCAGGTCGTCAACCGAATACGGACTGGCATTTTCAGTATAGTCCGGAAACCTTCTCGACTGCCGAACTCGATTTCAGTCTCGAGGTTTGTGAAGCGGTTATGGATGTACTGGCCCCGACGCCGGACCATCCCATCATCCTCAACCTACCTGCAACAGTCGAAGCGGCCACCCCGAACATTTACGCCGACCAGGTCGAATATTTCATCCGCAACCTGCCCAATCGCGAAAGTGCGGTGATCTCTCTTCACACGCATAACGATCGCGGCACCGGCGTTGCGGCAGCCGAGTTGGCACTGATGGCAGGCGCAGACCGGGTCGAAGGATGCCTGTTCGGGAACGGAGAACGCACCGGCAATTGCTGCCTCGTGACAATGGCGCTGAACATGTACACGCAGGGCGTCGATCCCAAGCTCGACTTTTCAGACATCGACGGCGTTATCGAGACCGTCGAATATTGCAACGAACTGCCCGTTCATCAGCGCCATCCCTATGGCGGGGAACTGGTCTATACCGCCTTTTCCGGCAGTCATCAGGACGCCATCAAGAAAGGGTTCGCAGCGCTCGAAACGCAAAACGATCCGCATTGGCGCGTACCATACCTGCCGATCGATCCCGCCGATCTGGGCCGCAGCTACGAAGCCGTGATCCGCGTAAATTCGCAATCCGGCAAAGGCGGGTTTGCCTGGGTTCTGGAACAGGATCAGGGTCTCAAGCTGCCCAAGAAGATGCAGGCCGATTTCAGCCCGCATGTGCAACGCATGGCGGACCGTCTGGGGCGCGAACTCAATGCCGCCGACATCTGGGAGGCCTTCAGGACGGCCTACCATGTCCAGAGCCGCCCCAAACATTTCCAGCTGGTCGAATACGAAGAGCGTCGGGCAAGCGACGGAACCCGCCTCTTCACAGGCACGATCGCTGTGGAAGGGCAGGAACAGACGGTATCGGGCCGCGGCAACGGGCTTATTTCATCGGTGGTGAGCACGATCGAGGACGCTTTCGGACTGAGCCTGGAAGTCGTCGATTATACCGAACACGCGCTGACGACCGGACGCGACAGCCGTGCGGCGGCCTATCTGGAATGCCGAACTGCCGAGGGACGCACGATCTGGGGCTGCGGGATCGACGAGGACATCGCAACGGCCAGTGTTCGAGCCGTGCTCAGCGCGGCCAATTCGGCGGTTGTGCCGACCTAGCGGATAGCGCGCAGAGGCGATGCGGGCATGTCGTTCGTGTCCGCTAGCACGAAATGCCCCATGTGCTGGGCAAAGCGCAGACAATTGCGGCCGGCAGCCTTTGCCGAATAGAGCGGGCCGTCGGCCGCCTGCATGGCCATCGACGAACTGCACCGTTCTGATATCCGCGCGATTCCTATGCTGGCAGTGACGTTGAAATGTCCGCCGTCATTGTCGGTCATTACGTTGCGCAGAATGGCAAGACGCAGGCGCTCGCAAATGATGGCCATGTTATCAACAGCCGAGCCGACGGCAACCAGCCCGAATTCTTCGCCGCCTATGCGAGCAAAAAAGCAATCGTCGCTCGCACTGTCACGCATGATTCCAGCGACCTGCTGCAGCACTTTGTCTCCCACCGCATGTCCATGGGAATCGTTGATCGCCTTGAAGTGATCGAGATCGATCAGGGCAAACCCGAACGGCCTTTCGTCGGCAAATTCGAGCTGCTCTTCCAGCACGCCGAGAAGGGCACGGCGATTGGGCAGACCTGTCAGCACATCGGTTCGCGCTTCCCGTGATATCTGGATTTCAGCGAGCTTGCGCTCGGTGACGTCGCGAATGGTCACGACAAAGGTCGGGGCCTGCTTCCTTGCAGGTTCGATGGCCCGCAATTTCGCTTCGAGCCAGCGTGTCTTTCCACCCCGCTCGACCGAGCGTTCAATGATTTCCGTCTGGCCGGGACATCTGGCAGCCAACGCGAGCGCATCGACGACAATTTTGCGGTCGAACGTACCGAAGAACGCCGCGAGATGCCGGCCTTCGACCGCGTCGTGCCCGCTCAGCCGCGTCGAGGCCGGCGATGCGAAGCGGATCGTTCCGCTTTCATCCAGATGGAGGAGAGCATCGTCGGAATGATCGGCAATCAACCGTTGCATTGCTTCCCGGTTGACCAGTTCCTGCATGAACCGCTGTCGCTGCTTGAGCGCCACGGCCATGGGAAACGATATCAGCAGCAGTACGCTGAGGTAGAACTGAACGAACAGGACTTTCTGCCACAGTTCGAGGTGGAGTTCGGCAAAGACACCGACATCCAGCCCGAGCGTCACGGCCGAAAATGCCGTTATGATCAGGACGGTGATCGATGCACCGAAGCGGCCGAAATGGTAGCTTGCCAGTACCAGCGGTACGATCGGCAAAAACAGCGACGGCAATGTCGACTGGAGAAGCGCACAGGCTGAAATTGCCAGGGTTAGCAGGACGACGGCGGAGAAGGAGAACACCTTCCCGACTTCTCTGACCCGCATGACCAAGGGTTCGCGGTATGACGTCAGCAGCAGGGCAAGTGGCATTACCAGCAGGGTGCCGAGGCCATGGCCCACCAGCCACGAGAAAGTGTGAAATTGCGCGCTTCCACCCACGATCTGCGTGACCAGCAGCCCACCGGGAATGGCCGCCGCAAACGGACCCGCCACACCTGCCAGCAAGCCGAGCCATACGATCCCACGTTCGCTTTCGATATAGTCGCGTTCCGGCCTGATCCGCACAAGCAGCCAGGCAATGAACCAGGCTTCGAACACATTGATCAGCGCGAGTGGAAAAGCCCAGACAGGTCCGAACCCGAAGAGGCTGGTCGCGACTGTGCTCATCAAGGTCAGAAAGGCAGCGGCCCGGAAGTGTTGGGCGCGCGGCAGGGCCAGGAACAGCGCCGAAGCGATTGCCGTTCCGAGCCACACGAACGCCAGGCCACCCGTAAAGCGGGTCCAGAAGATCGTGCAGCAGGTAACAGCTAGGAAGAGCGTTCCGTAGGCCACGATACGCATCGCGGCGCGCATAGTTCGATCCGCAATCGCCATGAGCGTCTGGATACAGTCCGGCAGTTAATCGCGCGAAGGGAAGCATATTGGTGAGATCACGTAGTCGGCCGCGATCCTCACTGCGGCGTCGAACCAATGGGCGAACCAATTGGACGGACTCGCCAATTTCGCTTGTCAGGGCCGTGCCTCTTCAGGTTTACATCGCTGCAAAGAACAAAAGGGAAGAGGCTGACGATGACCGAAGACATTCTTGAACCCGATCTGCCGATCATCGATCCGCATCACCATTTATGGGATTTGCGGCCCCTGATCCCGGCCTTCCCCGAACCGCGACACGATTTCATCGATGCCATCGCCGGGGCAGCTTACTACACCTTCGACGAACTGCATTCGGACACGCATAGCGGCCATAACATCATCGGCACCGTGTTCATGGAATGCGGTGCCTTTTACGATGCAAGTCGCGGCGACGCGATGAAACCCGTGGGCGAAGTCGAATTCGTGAACGGCGTTGCGGCACAGGGCGCGAGCGGGCTGTACGGCGATTACCGGCCCTGTGCCGCAATCGTCGGCCATGCCGACCTTACACTGGGCGAAGCTGTCAATCCGGTGATCGAAGCGCTGGTTGCAGCCGGCAACGGGAGGTTCAAGGGGATCCGCCATGCAGGCGCCTGGGATGCCGATGCAGAGGTACTCGGACCTCCGTTTCACGCTCCGGAAGGTCTTTACGGATCGGATGCCTTTCGCGCCGGCTTTGCCGCTTATGCCGAGCACGGACTGACTTTCGACGCCTGGCTGCTCGAGCCGCAGCTCGGCGATGTGCTGGAGCTGGCAAAAGCGTTTCCCGATCAGCAGATCGTTCTCGACCATTGCGGTACGCCGCTCAACATTGCCAGCTATCGCGGCAAGCTGGACGAACGCTTCGATACGTGGCGCGCATCGATCAACGCGATCGGCCAATGCCCGAATGTCGCGGTAAAGCTGGGCGGTCTTGCCATGGCGTTTTGCGGCATGCCCGAAGACGGACCTGCAGCGGGCCATGGGTCAGAAAAACTCGCCAAAATGTGGCAGCCCTATATCGAGACCTGCATCGAAGCTTTCGGCACAGACCGGGCGATGTTCGAATCGAATTATCCCGTCGACCGATGGGGCGCGAGTTATCCGGTGTTGTGGAATGCATTCAAACGGCTTGCTCAAGGCTACAGCGCCGAGGAAAAGCGTGCGCTGTTTGCTGGCAATGCCGCGCGTATTTACGACATCGAGCACATCCTTCCCGCCGCTTGACGTTTACGTAACGTCACCCTCGACAACGGGACGAAGCCGCCATAACCCCTCCTCGATCACACGAGAGAGGACCTACCGCCATGACCCTGCCCGCCCCCTTCGACAAGCTGCGCCTGCCGGTCATCGGCTCGCCGCTCTTCATCGTATCGGGTCCGGAACTAGTCATCGCGCAGTGCAAGGCGGGGATCATCGGGTCTTTCCCCGCGCTCAATGCCCGCCCGCAAACCCAGGTCGACGAATGGCTGCATCAGATCACCGAAGAACTGGCCGCACATAATCGCGACAATCCCGATCGCCCGGCGGCGCCCTATGCCGTGAACCAGATCGTGCACAAGTCGAACGACCGGCTCGAAGCGGACATGGCGACCTGCGCCAAATGGCAGGTGCCGTTGGTCATTACCTCGCTCGGCGCGCGCGAAGAGGTGTTCAGCGCCGTCGAAGACTGGGGCGGCATTTCCATGCACGACGTCATCAACGACCGGTTTGCGCGAAAGGCTATCGAAAAAGGTGCTACCGGCCTCATCCCCGTGGCAGCGGGCGCAGGCGGCCATGCAGGTGTCCTCAGCCCGTTCGCGCTGATGCAGGAAATCCGCGAATGGTTCGACGGGCTGGTGGCCCTGTCTGGCTCGATCGCGCACGGGCGTTCGATCCTGGCGGCGCAGGCGCTGGGCGCGAATTTCGCTTATATCGGATCGCCCTGGATTGCCGCCACCGAAGCCAATGCCGACGAACGCTACAAGCAGGCGATCGTCGAAGGGCGTGCCGACGGCATCGTTTATACGAACCTGTTTACCGGTGTGCATGGAAACTATCTGCGCTCGAGCATCGAAGGTGCCGGCCTCGATCCGGAAAACCTCCCGGTCAGCGATCCGAGCAAGATGAACTTCGGCAGCGGCGGCAATACCAAGGCCAAGGCCTGGAAAGACATATGGGGTTCGGGTCAGGGCATCGGAACGGTCACGAAAAGTGCGCCAGTCGAAGAAACCGTCTCCCGGCTTGAACGCGAATATCAGGCGGCCAAGACGGAACTGGCGAAAACTATCGGCTAACGGGCGCGCGCCGCAACTGCCAGTTCGGCAGATTTGGGTGCGGATCGGACGCCAACGGTTGCCGTCCGATCATCCGGTTCAAGTCGGATTGCGCAGCCATCCTCCAGCCAGCGGTCTTCCGCAACATCGGGGGCGCCGTAGCCTGCCAGATCGTGGGCGATGCTCGCAGCCATACGCATGGCAGCGGCGTCGTCATTGCAAAGATCTTTGTCGATGACGAGCTCCCGGCCGAAGAGAAAGGCCAGTCCATCGGTTCTCCTCGTGCCGTCCGCTTCGCTGTAAAGCCCGAACAGGCCGGGCGCGGGAATTTGCCCGCCGGCCAGCCAAGCATTGACCGCATCGATGAACGTCGATGCTGCGATGGCGGTTCTGGCGGGCGTCCAGCACACGGCGCGCACCCCGTCGATACGTTCCGCAAGCTTTATGCCGAGACTCAGCAGCGTGCGGATGACGGGCAAGGCATTTGCGCCACCTGCCAGATGCGGCGCCGGACAAAGGCCCATCGCATCGCAACCCGACAGATCCTCAACGCGACAATCGAATGCATATTGGATGGGCAGAGGAGAAATCGGAGCATCCGATGCGAGGCCATGGATATCGAATGTCAGGCCATCGACGATGACTTCCACAATCCCCGAGGCATTCAATATGCGGGGAATGCTCACATCGGCACGCGGTATATCCGCTATCATCCTGTGTAGGGCGTCATGATCGGGCCGACCACCCGGTTCGAGCAGCAGCAGGAGACCCGGCAGGCTCGATTTTCCAGCTTCGTCGTAAGACGCTTCTTTCACCGCTCGATCCCCGTTCGATAGATTGTCAGAAAATACCTTGGGCAAGGCCTTCCGCCATCGCTTCGCCCAATTGCCTCGCCTGGTCGATGTCGCTTTGGGCAACAGTCTTTTCGGCCAGAATTTCCTCCGGTTCCTGCGCGTCGGTATTCACGATCCAGGCCTCGGTCGCACGCTTCAGCCGCCATCCGGTTGCGATACGGTCGATCTGGCGCTGCGCCCCTTCGCCATCCGACCCGGCGGCGATGATGGTTGCATAGGGTCGCCCTTCGATCTGCCCCAAAACGGGATAATAGCAGCGATCGAACATCTCTTTCATCATGCCGCTCATGCTGGCGAGATTTTCAGGACAACAAAACAGATATCCGCCGGCAGACAGCAGGTCGGCAGGGGCGCAATCTTCTGCGCGCAGCGGCACGCCCCCCTCGCCCGCACCGTCGGCAGCCGCTCTGGCCAGTTGTTCGCTGGTGCCGGTCCGGCTGTGCCAGACTATGAGGAGGGATCCGGTAGACATTCGCACAGCATCGCCAGCGCCTGTAGATTGTCAATGCATGCACCTTTCGCATCGTCGGCCGACAGAGTATTGCCGGGCCATGCCATCACAGGCCCTTTCCAACGTATTCGGTGTATCCACTTCCCTCACGGGGCGCGCCTGGTGCTGGCGAGGCGGCAATATGGAACTCGGCAACGCCCCTTCGCTCGGCGATAATATCGTGCGCCAGCTCCTGTTGTCGCGCGGGGTCGCACCGCAGGATATCGACCGCCACCTGACCCCCACACTGCGCAACTTCCTGCCCGATCCGTCGCTTTTTCGCGATATGGACACCGCGGCGGACCGGATCGCACAGGCTGTCCTTTCCGGCGAAAAGATCACCATCTACGGCGATTACGATGTCGATGGCGCGACCAGTTCCGCGCTGCTGATCCGGCTGTTGCGCGATCTCGGCGTGGAGGCCGGCTATTACATTCCCGATCGACTGCTCGAAGGATACGGCCCGTCGGGCGAGGCGCTGGTCAAACTGGGCGAGGAAGGTTCGAGCCTGATCGTCACCGTCGATTGCGGCGCGATGGCGCATGAGGCGCTGGGCATGGCGCATGATGCAGGCATCGATGTAATCGTCGTCGATCATCACAAATGCTCTCCCGACCTTCCCAAAACGGTTGCGCTGGTCAATCCGAACCGGCTCGATGAGGAAGACGAGGCTGCATCGCATGGCCATCTGGCCGCCGTCGGTGTCGCGTTCCTGCTCGCCATCGCCCTCGTCCGAACGTTGCGGAACCGCAGCTACTTCGAAAATCGCAAGGAGCCCGACCTGCTGGCGCTCCTGGATGTGGTGGCGCTGGGTACTGTGGCTGACGTAGCGGCTCTGCACGGCCTCAATCGCGCATTCGTGGCGCAAGGCCTGAAAGTCATGGCGAAGCGTAACAACATCGGCATGGCCGCGTTGATCGATGCCAGTCGGCTCAAGCGCGCCCCGGCCTGTTCCGACCTCGGCTTCGCACTTGGCCCCCGAATCAATGCTGGCGGGCGGGTCGGCGAATCAACATTGGGCGTTCGGCTGCTGACGACGCGCGATCCCGACGAAGCGCGGGAAATTGCTGCACAGCTTTCAGCCCTGAACGATGAACGCCGCGCGATCGAGGCGGCTGTTCAGGAAGCTGCCGAAGAACAGCTAGCCGCCCAGCACAATCGTGCCGTCCATCTTGTTGCGGGCGAAGGGTGGCATCCGGGCGTTATCGGTATCGTGGCTGGTCGCATCAAGGAGAAGACCGGCAAGCCATCGCTTGTGATCGCTCTCGACGGGCAAACCGGCAAAGGGTCTGGACGCTCGATTACCGGAGTGGATCTGGGTGCAGCTATCATCCGCGCACGAAGCGAAGGAATGCTGGTTGCAGGCGGCGGCCACGCCATGGCGGCGGGCTTGACTGTCGATAGCGACCAGATCGAACGATTTGCAGGCTGGCTCGATTCCACTCTGGAAGGACAGGTTGCGCGGGCCACGGCCAGCCGCGAAATGGCGCTCGATCTTTCGGTGGCGCCTGGCGGCCTGACACCTGAACTGGTCAATTCACTCGAAGAAGCCGGCCCTTACGGGGTGGGCTGGCCCGGTCCGCGCATTGCCGTAGGGCCGGTGCGGCTGGTCAAATGCGACATTGTCGGCACCGATCACGTCCGGCTGATCGCTGCTGGCGACGATGGAAAGAGCTTCAAGGGAATCGCCTTCCGTGCAGCAGAGAGCGAAATGGGCCAGGCACTGCTCCACGCCTCGAAGGGGCGCAAACTGTGGCTCGCCGGGCGTGTGAAGATCGACGATTGGGGCAGCCGTCCCCAAGCGGAGCTTCACCTTGAAGACGCTGCCTGGGCGGATCGATAATATTGCGTGCATTCCAGGGTTGACGACCCGAACCCCCGCGCCTAATTGCCCCGCCACGCCACCGACCCGCCAAGCGGGCGTGGCCCGTTCGTCTAGCGGTTAGGACGCGGCCCTTTCACGGCTGAAACACGGGTTCGATTCCCGTACGGGTCACCACGGTGGTGGTATTGCTTCTGCAATCCGCAAAAAGCGCCACTCCTGTGGCCCGTTCGTCTAGCGGTTAGGACGCGGCCCTTTCACGGCTGAAACACGGGTTCGATTCCCGTACGGGTCACCA
>NZ_JAIGNQ010000004.1:0-402500 GCF_019711555.1 Qipengyuania pacifica
GCAAGGTTCGCCCCGGCCGCGTGATCTTGTTTTGTAGGCATTACAGTCCGGGCTCGCCGCCGGATGTTTTCGTGTGTCCCACTACCCACGTTCTTTCACCACTGCCATTCACCGTGCGTGACGGTCTGCCCAAAGCGGAAATTCCGGGCTCGGGTCCGCTTCGTTTGACTCCCCCCACCCACCTTTGACAGACTCGCGCGCGACGCGCCCGGTCCGCGGGTGCATTTCCCGAGCAGTGCAACCCTCGCGCTGCGAACACGAAATCTTGAAGGATATTCATGACCACTCCCAACAGCGGTGACACCGTCACCATCGACTACGTACTCAAGCGCACCGACGGCGAAGAAGTCGGCAATACCCAGCAGGCCGGCCCGCAGGACATCACCATCGGCAGCGGCCAGATCTTCCCGCAGATCGAAGAAGCGCTGACCGGCATGGCCGTCGGCGAAGAACAGAGCGTGTCGATCGATTGCGCCAATGCCTTCGGCCCGCGCCAGGATGCGCTCGTGATCGACATTCCGCGTGAAAACCTGCCGCCCGAACCCGCTCCGCAGCCCGGCATGGCCATGCAGGCGCAGGCGCAGGACGGTTCGCCCATGACGCTCTACATCGTCGAAGTCGGCGATCAGACGATCAAGGCCGATGGCAACCACCCGCTCGCAGGTGAAGATCTTACCTTCGACATTACCCTGCGCGATATCAAGCAGGCTGCCTGATCGATCCGGCCGGGCGGCGGCGTTCCAAGGCGAGCGCTGCGCCGCCCGGCCACCTCCTGATCTCTTACGCGAGGTTCAGGTTATGCGACCTCAAGATGAACGTAAGGTCGTCAAGTCGGTTCACTTACGGGTCAGCCCGTTGTGTTACATGTTGCGACATCGACAACAGCCGCAGGTGGTGGAGCGGCAGTACCGACGAAGGATTCGCTCCATGAAACTGACCAAATTGATGAAGGGCAGCGCGCTCGGCGCTCTCGCGGCGGCGATGGCGATCACCGCCCTCCCCGCCGAAGCCGTGGCGCAATCCCGCGACCGGCAGGAACGCGCAGATCGCGGCGACCGTGGTAATCGCGGCGGCGATGCGCGGCAGCAGCGCGGCAATCGCGGTGAAGCCCGCCAGCGCGGCGAGGCTCGCCAGCAACGCAGCGAGCGTCGCGAACAGCGCCGCGAAGCATGGCAGGGCAATCGCGGCGATGCCACGATCAGCCGCGGCGACCGCAATTTCAATCGTGACAATCGTGGCTCCCAGCAGGCGCGCGAACAGGCCGCCCGCGCCCAGGCCGCCCGGGCGGAAGCGCAGCAGCGCAATCGCAGCTACTCCGGCGATCGCAACCGTTCCTACACCGACCGCAACCGTGTCGACCGCCGCCAGGAAGCGCGGCGCGAGGCCTATCGCGACGGCCGCCGTGACGAACGTCGGCGGGACGTGCGCGAAGACCGCCGCATTCGCGACAATGCCTATCGCAACGGTCGTCAGGTCGAACGTCGCCGCGACCGGTATGAAGATCGCAACATCCGCCGCGATGGATATCGGGACGGTTACCGCGAAGCCCGCCGTGACCAGCGTCAGTCACGCTATTACGACGGCCGCCGCTGGCACGATTACAATCGCTGGGATTCGCGGGGCTGGCGCAACAACAACCGCTACGACTGGCAGCGCTACCGGCACAGCAACCGGAACGTCTATCGCCTCGGCCGCTACTACTCGCCCTATCGCGATTACCGCTACCGCCGCCTGAGCATCGGCTTCCAGCTGGGCAGCCTGTTCTTCGGCAGCCGGTATCAGATCAACGATCCGTGGCGCTATCGCCTGCCCGCCGTCTACGGCCCCTATCGCTGGGTCCGCTATTACGACGATGTGATGCTGGTCGATATCTACAGCGGCGAAGTGGTCGACGTAATTTACGACTTCTTCTGGTAACCGCCTTCCGCCGGCCGGCTTGAGAGTGGTCCGGTCGGCAATGAGGCCCCCGTCGAGTGATCGGCGGGGGCTTTTTCGTGGGCCTCAGCCCGGTACCTTGCCGAAGGGCAGCATGCGGAAAATGCCGCCGTTCTTGTCGAAGAAAGTATGCTTCAGCGCGCCGAGGATATGCAGCGCGATCAGATAGATGAAGATCGATCCGCCCAGCGCGTGCATGTCGAAGATGGTGCCGCCCAGCGTCCTGTTCTCACCCACCGGAAGCTGCGGAATGGTGAACAGGCCGAAGAAATCGATGCTTCGCCCGGTCAGCGAATTGGCCAGCCAGCCGCCCAGCGGCAGCGCGATGAGCAGGACGTAGAAGATGACATGGACGGTGCGCGCCAGCGTCTTTTCCCATCCGGCAAGATCGGACGGCAGGGGCGGCACCTTGTGCGTGGAGCGCCACAGCAGCCGTCCCACGGTCAGCACCAGGATCGTGATGCCCACGGCCTTGTGATAACCCATGACCGTGCCACGCATCGCGCCCTCGAAATCATGGGCACGTTCGACGATCTGCCAGTTGGCGA
The DNA here is from genome assembly GCF_019711555.1 of Qipengyuania pacifica. Lineage (NCBI taxonomy): Bacteria > Pseudomonadati > Pseudomonadota > Alphaproteobacteria > Sphingomonadales > Erythrobacteraceae > Qipengyuania > Qipengyuania pacifica. The sequence continues at coordinate 2,484 of NZ_JAIGNQ010000004.1, forward strand.
TGACGAGTATGGCGATCAGCCAGTGAAATATCATCGCCCCTGCAGAATAGCGGCGTGCAGTCGTGTCGGTCATGGTCCATTCCCCCGGAACGTTTCACCCCTACCTACCGGGCGCGTGCAAACTGGCAAGTCACGTCTTGTCGCGGACGATGCGATTGCTACACGTCCCGCATGACTACCAAGACCGCCCCCGTTCCCGATCAGGATGCTCTGAAGCGCGTCGGCGCCAGAGTTCGCAAACGTCTCGATGCCGATCCGCAGGCTTACCGGGTCCCGACCGACAAGGCCGACATCTACGCCATCGGCGATTTCTTCACGCCGGAAGAATGCCAGCGCCTGATGCACATGATCGATGCCGTCGCCCGGCCCAGCCAGCTTCACGAAACGGCTTATGTGGCCAAGTTCCGCACGTCCTATTCAGGCAATTTCGATCCCCACGATCCCTTCGTCAAATCAATCTCGCGCCGCATCGACGATGCGCTCGGCCTGCCGGGAAAGGTGGGCGAGAACATTCAGGGCCAGCGCTATCTGCCGGGTCAGGAATTCAAGCCGCATAACGACTGGTTCTATACCGATCAGGAATATTGGAACATCGAACGCAAGCGGGGCGGCCAGCGTTGCTGGACCGCCATGGCCTTCCTCAACGAAGTAGAAGAAGGCGGCCACACCCACTTCGTCGAGGTCGGCGCCTCGATCGAACCCAAGCCCGGCGTGCTGCTGGTGTGGAACAACGCCACGCCCGAAGGCCTGCCGAATGAGGATACGCTCCATGCCGGCACGCCGGTCATCAAGGGTCAGAAATACGTGCTGACCAAATGGTACCGCACGCGCAAGCACACCTGAACCGTCAGGCCGCCGAGGCCCGGCCCCGGGCCGGAGCGACTATGCCTTCGCCAGCGCCTCGGCAATCAGCGTGCGGGTGTTGGCGACGCCGTAAAGCGCGATGAAGCTGCCCATGCGTGGCCCCTGCTCGCTGCCCAGCAATGTCTGGTACAGCGCCTTGAACCAGTCGCGCAGGCTCTCGAACCCGTATTCCTCGCGCTTGCCGATTTCATAGACCTGCGTCTGCAAATCTTCCGCGCTCGTATCCTCGCTCGCATCGGCCAGATAGGCGTCGAGCGTGCGGAGCGCCTCCGCCTCGTTCGTGGTCGGTGCGCGCTTGTCGAGCGTGGGCACGATGTAATCGCGCGTATAGGCAACCGCAGTGCTGATCAGCACTTCCAGTTCCGGCGTGATCTGGCCTGCGCCGATATAGCTTTCCAGATAATCACGCAGCGATGCCTCGCTCGCTTCGGCGCCCAGCACGCTGGCAAGGTTCAGCAGCAGTCCATAGGTCACCGGCAGGCTTTCGCCCGCACCCGGTGCCTCGCTGCCTTCGAAGCCGCCATTGGCGCGCGCAAGGTGCCACACCGGATTGCCCAGTTGCTTGTCCAGATCCTGTTCGGACAGGCGTTCGCGGAACTGCCAGTAATCGTCCACCGCGCGCGGGATCACGCCAACATGGAGCTGCTTGGCGCTCTTGGGATTGGGGAAGATGTAGAAACCCAGGCTCTCTTCGCTGCCATAGGTCAGCCATTCCTCGATCGTCAGCCCGTTGCCCTTGGACTTGGAAATCTTCTCGCCCTTTTCGTCGAGGAAGAGTTCGTAGATCAGCCCCTCGGGCTTCTTCCCGCCCAGGACCTGCACGATCTTGCCCGACTGTGTGACGCTGTCGGTCAGGTCCTTGCCGCACATCTCGTAATCGACGCCCAGCGCATACCAGCGCATCGCCCAGTCGACCTTCCACTGCAGCTTGGACATCCCACCAAGTGCGGACTGCTCGACCACGCTGCCATCCTCGTCGGTGAAGCGGATCGTGCCAGCTTCGGCATCGACCACTTCCACCGGCACCTGCAACACCGCTCCCGTGGTCGGGCTGATGGGCAGGACGGGCGAATAGGTCTTGCGCCGTTCTTCGCGCAATGTCGGCAACATGATGTCGAGGATCGCGCCGTTCTTGCGCAGCACCTGCCGCAGGGCGTCGTCGAAAGCGCCCGAGTTGTAGCGGTCGCTGGCGGACATGAACTCATATTCGAAACCGAACCGGTCGAGGAATTCGCGCAGCATCGCATTGTTGTGATGCGCAAAGCTTTCATGTGTGCCGAACGGATCCGGGATACGTGTCAGCGGCTTGCCCAGATTGGCTGCCAGCACGTCCTTGTTGGCGATATTGTCCGGCACCTTGCGCAGCCCGTCCATGTCGTCGCTGAAAGCGACGAGGCGCGTCTTGCCGTCTTCCGGCTTTGCGCCGATTATGGCTTCGAAGGCGCGGCGCACCAGCGTGGTCCGCAGCACTTCCTGGAACGTGCCGATATGCGGCAGACCGCTGGGACCGTACCCCGTTTCGAACAGGACCGGCGAACCGTCCGGCTTGGCACCGTCGGGATAGCGTTTGAGCAGGCGCTGGGCCTCCTGAAAAGGCCAGGCCTTGGAAACGCGTGCGGCGGTAATAAGATCGGTCATGCTCATGGCTGTTGCCTCTTGCCCAGTCGCATCGCCGTTGCAAGCGCGAAGGCGCGGGCGATCGACCAGTGCCGCGATCTGCAATTAGGCTTTACTGGTTGGAAAGGTGGGAGCAAGGGCGGCCGCCATGCTTCGCTTTCGCGATCCGATTCGATTGATCCCGGTGCTTTTTCTCGGGTTCATCATCGTTGGCACCGCCATACTCAGCCTGCCCCTTGCGACCGCGGACGGAACGCGCGCGCCGCTGCTCACGGCCTTCTTTACCGCTACCTCTGCAGTTTCCGTTACCGGCCTGATCGTAGAGGACACGCCCGTCTACTGGTCGCTTTTCGGCCAGACCGTAGTGATGATCCTGTTCCAGATCGGCGGCTTCGGCATCATGACAGCAGCCACCCTGTTCGGATTGATGGTCGGGCGCGGCTTCGGACTGCGCGATCGCATGGCGACACAGGTGGAACGCAACCGGCTCGAAACGGGCGATGCGGCATCCGTGCTCAAGCTGGTCTTCAAGATCACCATCTACGTCGAAGCCGCCGTAGCCCTCGTGCTGGCGGCCCGCTTCGCCATCACACACGGCATGTCCATCCCCGCCGCGATATGGCACGGGGTGTTCCATTCGGTCAGCGCCTTCAACAATGCCGGCTTCTCCAGCTTTTCCGACAGCGTGATGAGCTACCAGACCGACCCGGTCATTCTGGGACCGATCATGCTTTCGGTCATTCTCACCGCGCTCGGTTTTCCGGTGATGCAGGACATCCGTCGGCACAAGCTGCGCTGGCGGCAGTGGTCGCTTCATACCAAGATCACCGTATCGGGCACCGTGGCACTGCTGCTGTTCGGCCTGGTTGCGACGGCAGCCATGGAATGGGACAATCCGGACACGCTCGGGCCCATGACAACGGGCGCGAAAATGCTGAACGCGGCATTCCATTCGGTCATGCCCCGCACGGCAGGTTTCAACAGCCTGGACGTCGGATCGTTTCACGACGAAACGATCATGGCGAATTATTTCCTGATGTTCGTGGGCGGCGGCAGCGCCGGTACCGCGGGCGGTATCAAGGTCACCACCTTTCTCGTCCTGTTCGCCATCGTCCTGTCGGAAGTGCTGGGTCGCCGCGATGCGGGTCTGTTCCAGCGTCGCTTCGGTCGGGCGGTCGAACGCCAGGCCCTTTCGGTCACCGTTCTGGCCGCCGCCCTCGTTTTCGCCGTGACCACCTACATCGCATCGATCAGCCCCCTTCCCCTGGACGATATCCTGTTCGAATGCATATCGGCCTTTTCCACGGTAGGCCTGTCGACGGGTATTACCGCCGATCTGCCGCCCAGCGCGCTGATCGCTCTGTGCGCGCTCATGTTCATCGGGCGCGTGGGCACCATTACCGTGGCGACCGCACTGGCCCTGGGCGGCCGCGAGCGGCCCTATCGCTATCCCGAGGAGAACCCCATTGTCGGCTAAAACACGCAAACCCGTCCTGATCGTCGGTCTCGGCCGGTTCGGGGGCGCGATCGCCCGCACGCTCGAACGCATGGGCCATGAAGTTCTCGGCGCCGATACAGATCCGCGGCTGGTGCAGGAATTCGCCGGCGATTTGACCAAGGTGGTCGAAGCCGACTGCACCGAAGTGACTACGCTGGAACAGCTCGGCGTGTCCGATTTCGAAGCGGCTGTTGTGGCCATCGGCACGGATATCGAAGCCAGCGTACTGGCTGTGCTCGCGCTGTCGGATCTGGGTCTGACCAACATCTGGGCGAAAGCCACCAACGACAAACACGCCCGCATTCTCGAACGCACGGGGGCGACCCACGTCGTGTTTCCCGAACAGCGCATGGGCGAACGCGTCGCGCACCTGCTGAACGAACGCCTGCTGGACTTCATCTCCTTCGGCGAGGAGTTCGCCATTGCACGGCTCAAGGCTCCCGAACCGATTGTGGGTCTGCCGTTGATCACCAGCCAGTGCCGCAAAAAGTTCGATGTAACGGTCGTGGGCGTGAAGCGGGAAGGTGAGAATTTCATTCACGCCGTCCCCGACACGATCATCTTCGAAGACGACGAACTCGTCGTCTCGGGACGCATCGCCGATATCGAAAAGTTCTCGGCAATCTAGAATGCGGCAATTGGCACGCAAAAGGGACGCCCAACTCGGTAGTGGACGCCCCTTCCGCTGCGACACCTTTGAGGGTCGGGTGGGTTTTTAGGCCGTCGCAGGACGCCAGCCGCGCAGCTCAGGCCAGACATTGGTGTACTGGCTGAGATCGATGCCCGGCTTGCGATCGGTAAAGCGGGTACCCAGCGACTGCAGGATCAGACGGGCCCTCTTGGCGCGGGCCTTGTGCGAGGCGAAGGGGTTGGCGCGGTCCGGCTTCGCATCGATCATGCGTTTCAGCAGGCGATCGCGTTCCACCGGATTGCGCGGTGCTTCGCTCGGCAGTTCGACGGCCACGTCCTTGTTGCTCGTCACGGGCGTGATCGGTTCTGCACGCATCGCCGGGGCAGGCTCGCTGTTATAAGTTGCGCCGACTGTTTCACTGTCCCGGCTCAGCGGCTCGGCAACCACCGGCTGCTCGATGACGGGGACTTCCTCGTCCCGCTTGCGGCGACGCGAACGGAACAACAGGAATGCTGCAAGGCCGACACCGCCGACGGCCAGAAGAGCAAACAGCAGCGCAGCACCCGACCCATCGCTCAAGGGGTCCTGTACCGGCGTAAGCTCGGCTGCGGGCGGCGCGCTTTCCGGCGCGGTCGCGGCGGCGAGCGGCTGCTCACCGGCGGCCTCGGATTGGCTATTCGCGAACGGCGCTGTCGTAGGCTCAGCCTGTTGGGTGGCGGCGACCGGCGCTGGTGCTGGCGCTTCGCGAGTAGCCGCGCGGGTCGTCTGCGTCGTCGCAACCGGTTCTGCCTCGTTCACGACTGGCGGCTCTGCCACCGGCTCGGGCTCGGGAAGCTGAACGGTGATTGGCGCGGGTACCGGCGATGTCGTTGCGACCGGCGCGGTCGACGGTACGACCGGGGCGGTCGATGCGGCAGGCGCTTCCTCGGGTATGTCGAGCACGATGGTCGGCGCTTCCTGGGCACCTGCTGCTGTGGTGTGGAGCGCGGCCATCGCGGCAATCGCAATGGGGGCGCTGGCGATCAAGTGGCGTGTCTTCTTCATGACTATAAAACGGGCATCTTTTCGCCACAGTTCCGATGAACGACCGTTCAGAAAACTCTATCTCCCTGTTTTACAGCGCATAATTGATTCCGTTTCACGGCTAAGCGCCGACCAATCGCGACGAACCGAGCGCCGTTCGGCATAGTTCTGCCAGCTTCTGTTTACTTTTCGTTCCCTCCCTTTCATGGTCTTTCGGTGATCCAGCCCCTGCCTCTTCCCGCCCTTCACGCCAGCCACGCGGGCACCTGGCTGCGCGATGCGAACGGCGGCACGCGTGGCTGTTCGAAGGGCGAAGCCGTGATGGCCGCCGCCGACACGCCGCAATTGCTGATGAATGCGCCATTGGTTGCCAGTCGGCTGGGTTACCCCGACCTTTCCGGCCTCGATCTGCTGGAACTGTTCGCCTTTATCCACCCGGCCAGGTTCTGCGTGCCGACCCCCAAAGGCCTCGCCCATGCCCTGTCACTGGATGAGCCGGTGGACGACGCATCGGTCCCGTTACTGCTCCAGCAGGCGGCAGGCGTGCTGATGGCCACGTGCGAAAGCGCAGACTGGGCCGAACGCGAAGGCGCATGGTCTTCGCTGCAGTCTCTCGCACGACTGCGCTGGCCATGGGCCGGTGTGCTCTCGGCCCATATAAGAAGGCCGGAGCGGGCAGAAAAATGGCTCTTCAGCCGCCTGCCCGAATGGGAAGAAACGCCCGAGCGTCCCCAGCCCGCGCAAGTATTGATCGAAGAGCCTGAGATCGAGGCCCAGCTTGCCCGGCTGACCGGCGAAGGCGCCGAACAGCGTGAAGGCCAGCGGTCCTTCTCGCGCGGTGCGGGTCATGTCTTCGGGCCCCGTGACCGGCAAAAACGCCCGCATGTGCTACTGGCGCAGGCCGGAACCGGCATCGGCAAGACGCTCGGCTATCTCGCTCCGGCCTCGTTGTGGGCGGAACGCTCCGGCGGGACGGTATGGGTATCGACCTATACCAAGAACCTCCAGCGGCAATTGCGGCGCGAAAGCAATCGCGCATGGCCGGCAGCGCGCCCGGACGGCTCACCGCCGGTTGTGGTGCGAAAGGGGCGGGAAAATTACCTTTGCCTGCTCAATCTGGAAGATGCGCTGCAAGGCGGGTTTGCCGGACGCCCCGCAATCCTGGCCCATCTCGTGGCCCGCTGGGCAGCCTATTCGCAGGACGGCGACATGATCGGCGGCGATCTTCCCGGCTGGCTCGGTACGCTCTTCCGCAAACGCGGGATCGCGGCTCTGACGGACCAGCGCGGCGAATGCGTCTACGCCGGTTGCCCGCACTATCGGAAATGCTTCATCGAACGCAGCGCCAGGAATGCGGCGCAGGCGGATCTCGTGATTGCCAATCATGCGCTGGTGATGGTCAACGCAGCGCGCGGGCGCGATCCGGCCAGCCGTCCGACGCGTATTGTCTTCGACGAAGGGCATCATGTTTTCGATGCTGCCGACAGCACGTTTTCCGCCGCGCTTACCGGGCAGGAAGCGATCGAACTGCGCCGCTGGATCATTGGCCCGGAAAAGAACAGCCGCGGCCGTCGCCGTGGGCTTTCGGCGCGGCTCGCCGATGTCGCAAGCTATGACGATGCAGGCGGCGTGGCCGTCGAAGCCGCAGTCGACGCCGCCCAGGCGCTACCCTCCGAAGGCTGGCTGGGACGTTTGGCCGAAGCTGCCCCCCTCGGCCCGCTCGAGGAATTGCTCGCTGCCGTGCGCACGACCACATTCGCGCGCGACGAAAGCGGTCTGGAAGCGGGATACGGGATCGAAACCGAATGCGCGCAGCTGCCGGGCGAGCTTGTCGAGGCGGCCGGGACCGCCGCACAGGCGCTTGCCGCGATACGCACCCCCCTGCTGAAACTCGCGGGTCGTCTGGAAGCCATTATGGAAGACGCGCCCGACTGGCTCGACGGCCAGGGCCGCGCCCGGATCGAGGGGGCCCGCCACTCGCTCGCCTGGCGGATCGACCTCATCGCAGCCTGGGAAGCCCTGCTGTCACGGCTGGGCGGTCCGGCGGACCCCGAATTCGTCGACTGGCTACAGGTCGACCGCAACGATGCCCGCGAATTCGACGTCGGGCTCTACCGCCACTGGCTCGATCCGATGAAGCCCTTCGCCCGGGTGGTGCTCGAGCCGGCTCACGGAGTGATGCTGACCAGCGCCACCCTGACCGATCGCGACGAAACCGGGCCCGACTGGCCCCATGCCATCGCCAAGAGCGGCGCACCCCATCTCGAACTCGCCCCAAAGACAGCGCAGGCAGACAGCCCATTCGATTATGCCAGCCGTGCCGAAGTCCTGATCGTCACCGATATCCGGAAAGGCGACATTCCGGCCCTCGCCGGCGCCTACGCGCGGCTGATCGAGGCATCGGATGGCGGCGTGCTGGGCCTGTTCACTGCCATCCGCCGGATGCGCGCGGTCTATGGCCGCATCGCTGACCGGCTCGCCCGCACCGGCCTGCCGCTCTATGCCCAGCACGTCGACCCGATCGATACAGGCACGCTGACCGACATATTCCGGGACGATCCGCGCGCCAGCCTGCTTGGCACCGATGCGCTGCGCGACGGGGTCGACGTGCCCGGTCGGTCGCTACGCTGCGTGGTGATGGAAAGCGTACCCTGGCCGCGCCCCACCATTCTCCACCGCGCCCGCCGCGCTGCTGCCGCCGAGCAGGATGGCGGTGCGAAACGGTATGACGACCGGATCATTCGCGCACGCCTGGCACAGGCTTTCGGGCGCCTGATCCGCACGCGCGAGGACTCCGGCCATTTCGTGGTCCTCTCTCCCGCATTCCCGACACGGTTGCTGTCGGCCTTCCCCGAAGGCACACCCGTCACGAGGCTGACACTCGAAGAAGCTTTACAGCGCGTGGCCAACGGTGTTGTTAGCCCCGAGCATTCGCCAGCGGAGAAGCAGCCTCAGTGAAGACGCACGCATGAAAATTCTCGGCCTGCTGCGCCATGCCAAGTCCGATTGGGGCCAGAGCGACAAGCGCGATTTCGACCGCGGCCTCAACACCCGTGGCCGCAAGGGCGCGCAGGTCGTCGGCGGTCATATCCGCGAACACGGGATCAAGTGGGACAAGCTCGTCGCCAGTCCCGCAGAGCGGGTCAAGCTCACCCTGTCCGAAGGCATTCCCGATCTCGAACCGCAATGGGACGAACGGCTCTATCTCGCAGGAACGGACACCATCATGGAAGTGATCCGCGAGGCAGGCGGCGATGCCGACACGCTGCTCGTGTCGGGCCACAATCCCGGCCTTGGCGACATGCTGTTCGAACTGGTGGCTCCGAAAAACGAAAACGCCCTGTACGATGAAGCCAAGGTAAAATTTCCCACCGCCGCTTTCGCCGTGTTCGAACTCGACATCGAAGACTGGGCGGATCTGCGGGACGGCTGCGGGAAGCTGGTCCACTTCGCCCGCCCGCGCGACCTCGACGCCGATCTCGGACCGGAATACTGACCCGGCTGCGGCGTCGCCCGATCAGGCCGGCGTCGATATTTTCATGAGAACGAGCCCGCATACGATCAGGACGGCAGCCGTCACGCGAGCAAATGAAAACGCTTCGCCAAAATAGGCAATCCCGATGATGAAGGCCCCGAGCGCGCCGATCCCCGTCCAGATCGTATAAGCGGTTCCCAGCGGCAGCACCTTCATCGACCAGGCCAGCAGCCCGAAGCTCAGGATCATTCCAACGATCATGGCGACGGTGGGCCAGAAGCGCGTGAAGCCTTCCGACTGCTTCATCGCGGTTGCCCAGACAATTTCGAAAAGCCCTGCGAAAAACAAAGCGAGCCACGCCATAACAGCCTCCTGAAATCGCCGGGCCGTCCCGGTCTTGAATGTCAGAGGCGGGAACGTGGTCTCCGCGCGGATTCGATACCTTCGGCTGTGCGCGGAATCAATACGGCTGACGGATTTGCCGGCTTTACCGCAGAACCCGCGGCCCCGGTCCGCCCTCGGCGGCAACGTCGTCGGGGTTGTACAGCTTGCAGGTCTTCAGGCTCAGGCATCCGCATCCGATACAGCCATCGAGATTGTCGCGCAGCGACTGCAGCTGGGCGATCCTGCGGTCGAGGCTCTCACGAATGGCCTCGCTGATCTTCCACCAGTCGAAGCTCGACGGGGTCCGGCCCTGCGGTAAGCTGCGCAGGTGCTCGCCTATCTCTTCGAGCGACAGGCCGAGCTTCTGCACAATGAGAATGAAGCTCAACCGCCGGATATCGCTACGCAGGAAGCGCCGCTGGTTACCGCCGGTGCGGTGCGACTGGAGCAGCCCCTTGTCCTCGTAAAAGCGTATCGCCGAGGGGGTGAGACCGGTCCGGCGCGCGAGGTCGCCGATGGTGAGCAGATCGTTCGGATTCATCGATTTCTCTGATAGGCGAATTGAAGCTTGACCTCAAGTAAGCTTGAGGTTGCATAGGGTGTGCATCGAAACCGCAGGCATTTGTCCGAACCCTGCTCGGGCGCCTGCCAAATAGGAGATGCACAATGCCCATCGGACGGCTTGAACACACGAATATATCGGTCACGGACCCCGACCGCAGCGCCGCGCTGCTGATCGATCTGCTCGGCTGGGAAGAACGCTGGCGCGGCGAATCCAAGATGGGTGGACGCTCGATCCATGTGGGTGAGAAGCACGACTACATTGCCCTCTACACGGGCGATCACGTGACCGGCGACTTTGCGAAGGGCAATCCGCTCAATCACGTGGCGTTCACTGTCGACGATCTCGACGCGGCGGAGAAAGTCGTGACGTTCTACGGGCTCAAACCGTTCGGCCACGACGATTACGAACCGGGCCGGCGATTCTACTTCTTCGATTGGGACGGGATCGAATTCGAGGTGGTCAGCTATGAATGAGCTGCTCCCCAGGGAGCCTATGTTCGCGCCACCTGAACCGCACCCGGTGCGCCGTGAAATCCAGCCATCGCGGCCAGAGGAACATCCTCGAACCGGCCGAGCCATCGGCGGGCCATTTTCGCCAGTGGCATCGGATTGAGATAGTGCCGTTTGCAGCGCCCGTCGCGTTCGGTAGCGACCAGTTCGGCCGCTTCGAGCACGGCGAGGTGCTTGGCCACCGCCTGACGCGTCATCGGAAGATCTTCGGCCAGAGCAGAGAGCGTCAAGCCGCCCTTCTCGCTCAGCCGATCGAGCAGGAGCCGACGCGTTGGATCCGAAAGAGCGGCGAAGGTATCGGTCATGCCCACAAGGTTAAGAATGCCTTGCCGAGTCGCTCAATTCTCGCGCGGGAGTTGTCCACGGCAAGGATTCATCCGGGCAGGCCTTGTGTCTGCCGCAGGGCCTCGCCCAGTGCCATGCCCGCACTTGTGGCGAGATTGAGCGATCGGACCTCTGCCCGCATCGGCAATCGCACGCTCGCATCCACCACTGCGCGCACGGCATCGGTCACGCCTGCGCTTTCCTTGCCGAACAGCAGGACGTCGTCAGGGCGATAGGAAAAATCGTAAGAGGACTGGGTCGCGCGCGTTGTGAAGAGGACAATCCGAGCACCTGCGCGCGCTTTCCGGAATGCGGAGAAGTCCGCGTGGCGAATAATCTCGACGTGATCGATGTAATCCATGGCGGCGCGGCGAACCCGCCTGTCGTCCCAGGGGAATCCAAGCGGTTCGATCAGGTCGATGCCTGCGCCCATGCATGCGCCGAGACGCATGACGTTGCCGACATTGCCCGCAATCTCGGGTTCGAACAGGGCAATACGCATAGGCGTTACAGCAGCCGCTGCATGGGCGCTGGCTCTCCGGCCCAAGGCTGATCGGTCCGCTCGATCACCAGATCGCCCGACCACGGCTCGCACAAGGCGCGCGCATCCGCGGGCGAACCGTCGATCCACACGGGCCACTCTTCCTCTCGCAGCAGCACGGGCATTCGCGTGTGAAGTTCGGCAGCGGCGGGCGCCGCATCGGTCATGACCATGGAATAGCAATGCCCCCATTCGTCGCTATCGCGCCATACGCCCGCTACGGCGAAAAGGTCCGCATCCGGACGCGACAGCCAGGTGCGGGTCTTGCCCCCTTTTGGGCCTTCGGCTTCGGCCCAGGCGGTAACGGGGATCAGGCAGCGCCGCTCTTCGAAGCTGTAGCGCCAGAAGAAACTGTCGAGCTTGTCGGTGCGCGTGTTGTTAACCGGCTTGGGCTTCAGGGGCTGACCATTCTTGCCCTTGAGGACAAGAGGAAACCCCCAGGTCATCTGGCTGAGCGTGCCTTCGGCCACCACGGCACCGGGATAGCCGGGAAATACCTCGTCGCCGAAATTTGCGCCGTGCAGATCGTTCACCGCCCTGAACAATCTGGCGACCTCGTCCCTGCCCTTGGTCATGCGGTAGAGATTGCACATCAGGCATTGCCTACGACGAAGCACGCGGCAGCGACGAGCGCGCCGGTCCACCGATTGGCGCGGAAGCGATCCAGCGGATTGCCCGGCGCCTCTCCGTCTAGCGTTGCAACCTGCCAGAGGAGATGTCCCGCTGCCGGCAGGAGCGCCAGCAGTGCAACCCAGTCTGCCCGGTAGAGCCAGAAGGCCAGCGCCCAAAGCGCCACGGCCGCAGCATAGCAGAATGCCACCCCGCCGCGCACTTTGGTCCCCATACGCAAGGCGGAAGACCGAATGCCGACAAGCGCATCGTCTTCGCGATCCTGCATGGCATAGATCGTGTCATATCCGATGACCCACAGGGCCGCACCGGCATACATGGCGGCCAGCGCGTCGAGATTGTCTGCGCGCAACTGTGTCCAGCCGACCAGCAGTCCCCAGGTGAACACCATCCCCAGCCAGGCCTGCGGCCACCATGTGATGCGCTTCATGAACGGATAGGCCGCCACCAGCAGAACACTCGCAAGTGCCACGCCCTGCGCGATCGGGCGCAGTTGCAGCAGCACCAGCAGTCCGACAGCGCCCAGAGCGCACAGCCAACCCCATGCCAGTTTCTTCGAAATGCGCCCGCTCGCCACGGGCCGGGCAGCGGTGCGGGCCACCTTGCGATCCAGATCGGCATCGACGATGTCGTTGTAAACGCAGCCTGCGCCGCGCATGGCGATGCTCCCGAGAAGGAGCCAGGCAACGAGTTCCAATTGCCAACCCGCCCCTGTCAGCCACACGCCCCAGGCGCAGGGCCAGAACAGCAGCCACCAGCCGATCGGCCGATCGAAACGCGCCAATTGCGCAAGATCGCGCGGCACTTGCGGTAGTCTCGCGACAATGCCGCGATGTTCGCTGTCGGGTACGACATCCATGTTCGCGGTTTCGCTCATCGCTTGCTCCCTAACCGCAGGCGTGCCACCTGCAAAGCCATGCCCGCAACACCAGAATGGCCGCCCAGATCCGCTCCTCGCCTTTTCGTCGAACAGGAACTGTCGTCGAAACAGCCTGTGCAGGTCGAAGGCAATCAGGCGCACTACCTTGCAAAGGTCATGCGCGTTTCGCCAGGCGACGCCGTGATTTTATGCGATGATATCAGCGGAGAATGGGCGGCAGAAGTGGTTGAGACCGGCAAACGCCATGTCCTGCTGCAGCCCACCGACCATCTGCGCCCGCGCGAGCCGGTGCCGGATTTCTGGCTTTGCGCGGCTCTGCTGAAGAAAGACCGGTTCGACATCGTTCTCGAAAAGGCGACCGAACTCGGGGTCGCCCGCATTGCGCCGATCGTCACGCGGCGGTGCGTGGCGGACAAGCTGAATCCCGAGCGTGCCGATACGATCGTCACAGAAGCGGCCGAACAGTGCGCCCGTACGGCGCTGCCCGAGATCGCTCCCGTCACGAAGCTCGAGGCGCTGCTGCGTGACTGGCCGCAGGAACGGCACCTGTTCTTCGCCGACGAGGAAGGCGGCGAAGCGGCTGCCGATGCCTTTTGCTATGCCGAAGGCCCCGCTGCCTTGCTGGTCGGTCCGGAAGGCGGCTTCGACGATGCGGAACGCGCCGCCATCCGTGCGCATCCAGCGTCTGTGGCGATCAGCCTCGGCCCTCGGATCCTGCGCGGCGAGACGGCAGCCATAGCGGGAATATCGGTCTGGATGGCCGAGGCAGGCGACTGGCTCGGCGAAGAATAATTTCCTTTCCACGCAAGGTTCGGTTTCCTATCGCAACCAGCATGAGCACGCGCGACACCTCCAGCAGTGAAGATCCCATCATCGAATCGCGCGACCAGCTCGTCGCGCCGATGGCCGGTGGGGAGAAACCGAAAGACGCCTGGAGGATCGGTACGGAGCATGAAAAGCTCGTATACTGTCGCAAGACGTTCAAGGCGCCGTCGTATGACGAGCCCGGAGGTATTCGGGATATCCTGCTGAGTTTGCGGGAGTTCGGCTGGGAGCCTGTCGAAGAAGGCGGCAAGGTCATCGCAATGCGCGGCGACGACGGGACCGTAAGCCTCGAACCGGCAGGACAGCTCGAACTGTCCGGCGCTCCGCTTGAAAACCTTCACGAAACCTGTGCTGAAACTGGGCGCCATCTCGATCAGGTCAAACAAGTCGGCGAACGGTTCGGTGTCGGTTTCCTCGGCCTCGGCATGTGGCCCGACAAGACACGCGAAGATCTGCCGATCATGCCCAAGGGCCGCTACGACATCATGCTTCGGCACATGCCGCGCGTCGGCAGCCTCGGCCTCGACATGATGCTGCGTACCTGCACCATCCAGGTAAACCTCGATTATTCGAGCGAGGCGGACATGGCGCACAAGTTTCGCACCAGCCTGGCCCTCCAGCCGCTCGCCACGGCACTGTTTGCCAATTCGCCCTTCACCGAAGGCAAGCCCAACGGGTACCTGTCCTACCGCAGCCATATCTGGAGCGATACCGATCCGCATCGTACCGGCATGCTGCCCTTCGTGTTCGAAGACGGTTTCGGTTACGAACGCTGGGTCGATTACATGCTCGACGTGCCGATGTATTTCGTCTTCCGTGATGGGAAATACATCGATGCCGCCGGCCTCAGTTTCCGCGATTTCCTCGACGGCAGGCTGTCCGTTCTGCCGGGCGAAAAGCCGACGCAGAGCGACTGGTGGGATCACCTCTCGACCGCATTTCCCGAAGTGCGCCTCAAAAGCTTCCTGGAAATGCGCGGCGCCGATGGCGGCCCGTGGAGCCGGATCTGTGCCCTCCCTGCCTTCTGGGTGGGCCTGCTCTATGAACAAAGCTCGCTCGATGCGGCATGGGATCTCGTCAAGGACTGGACCGTGGAAGAACGGGAAGACCTGCGCAATTCCGTGCCCAAACTGGCGCTCGACGCGCCGATCCCGGGCGGTGGCACATTGCGCGACCTTGCAAAGCAGGTGCTTCCCATTGCCCGCTCCGGTCTTGCCAAGCGGGCGCGCCTCAACTCCTCCGGCGATAATGAAACGGGCTTTCTGGAAACGCTGGACGAAATCGTGGCCAGCGGCAGAGTGCCGGCTCAGGTCCTGCTGAACCGCTATCATGGTGAATGGGGCGAAGACATCAGCCGCGTTTACAAATACAGCTTCTGACAAGCCTGGGAGAACGGCAATGATCCAGATCAACGGAATGATTAAGCTGGGTCGCCCGCTCGACGCCGCAACGCGCAAGGCACTGGTCGAGATGGTGCGCGCCAGCCGCGCAGAGGACGGGTGCATCGATTACAGCTTCGCCAGCGATCTTGCAGACCCCGATACGCTGGTCCTTTTCGAACGGTGGCGCGATCAGCAGGCGCTGGATGCCCATGGCAAATCCGCCCATATGGAACAGTTTCGTCAGGTGATGGCGGCCAACCCGCCGGAAAAGCGCGATCTGCGTATGTACCAGACCGACGACGGCCAGCCGCTCGGGTAATTATCAGGTCGCTTCCACCGAAATCGCGGGGCGCGGCCTGAAGCGGTTTAACAATTTGGTCAGCGGCGCGGTTATCAGGCCGTTATGCGCCATCCACGCGTAATATTCCCGATACTTCGGATCTTCGGCCAGGAGATGCGCCTCCTCCGTCTTGGCGCGCCAGAAGTAGATTCCGTTCACGACCAGCAGAAAGAAGCTGTTGCGTATCGCCTCAACCGGCGAACCGGTGGTGACGAGAAACGGCAGGACGGAACACCACCAGAAGAGGTTTTTCGACAGATAGGCGGGATGGCGCGTGAAGCGATAGGGGCCGTTCGTCAGCACGCCGCGATAGGTGAGATTGGAAAACCGAAGGCCGAAAGCAAAGGTGGCCCAGGCATAAATACCCGTCAGCAGGACCAGCACCCCGCCCCACAAGGCGATCAGAGTATCGTGGCCCGCAAGCCAGTGGAGCCAACCTGCCGCGTTCTGTTCGTAATTGATCGCCCTGCCGTCACCCAGAATGCCCCACACCAGGGGCGGGTAGCAGATCAGTGCAGCGACCCAACCAGCCAGAAGGGGATTGCCCGACCGGATATGCGCATCGAGCGGCCGCATCGTGACGATGTATCCAACCGTGCCGATCATCACATCGATCATGAACATCGCTTCGATAGCCGTCAGCACCACCCGTTCCGGCCGCGCCATGACTTCGGCGATGTCCGCCGTCACGACCGTGCGGAAAGCGAACGGAATGATCGAAATCATGAAGGCGGTGAAGAAGGCCTTGATGATCCACGCGCGCCAGTGCTTCTTGATTTCTTCCGTGTCCCAGCCGGGCCGCATCAGCAAAAGGGCGCCGAAATGCCAGGTGTGATCGCGTTGCTTTACGAGCGCGCCGTCAATCCAGAACATGTACGGGAGGGACAGCACCACAAGCGGAATGGCGGCGTAAGCAAGCACCTGTATCGAAAAGACATACTGACCGTCCCAATACCACCGGCACAGACAATACAGACAGGCGATGATGGCCCATGTCGCCCATAACCCGGCCAGTTTGACCAGGGTTACACCGCGATCCGGCTTTCGGCTGCGTACCAGCGACCAGTCGAGCCCCGTGGAAGGGCGTCGATGAACCTTGTCAACCAGAACGGACCACGCCGCCATGGGCAGCGCGGCCGCCAGCAAGCCGACCAATGCGGAATTGGGGCCGCCCAATGTCTCGCGCGGGACGGCCAGATCGAAAGCCGCGGCGATATCCGGAAAGGATCGGGCAAAAACGACCCAGGCAATGAGCCCTGCAAGCCCCACCAACCCGACGGCCGAGGAGACGTCGCTCTTCGGCCGGGTGGGTGGTGCTGGCGCTATCGCAGTCATGACCGTCGCTCGTTAGCCTTCATTGGTTAACACACGGGTCACGGTAGCAGCAAAATCAGCGAAAGGCGGTAATCCGTCCGCTATCGTCAAGAATATAAAGCGTGTTGTTCGCAACGACCGGCGCCAGCGATACCGGCTCCTTCAGGTCCGTGAATTCGGACGCTGCACCTTCGCCGGTGCTGATCCGGTACACCTTGCCTTCGGAATTGACCGCCCACAGATTGTTGCCGGCAAGGACCGGACCGGACCAGAAGATCGGATCTTCCTTCTTCTTCTCGTTCCGCCAGCGCGGCAGCTGGGTCAGCCACCGCACCTTGCCGGTGGAGCGGGCAATCGCCAGCAGACGGGCATCGTCGGTAAGAGTGAACAGCCATTCGCCTGCGATGGCCGGTGTGGAAATGCCCGCGAGATTGAGCTCCCAGATTCGCTGCCCGCTGACCAGTTCATAGGCAGCCATCCGGCCACCCTGGCCAAGCGCATAGACGCGGCCGTTGTCGATGATCGGGTCGGCATCGATATCGGTTAGCGATCCGACCTGCGTCGAGATCGACGTGAGCGCCAGAGCATCCGCCCACAATGTACGGCCATTTTCGTAGCGGTGAGCAATGAGTTCGCCCGAACTGTACCCGGCGATAACCGTACCCTGCCCTGCCGCAGGTGCGGCGACGCCGAAGACCCCGGCCTGAGTGGATGATCCCGATTCCTGCCACTGAACCTCGCCATTCGTGGCGTTCAGGGCGAATATCTGGTTATCCTGCGTCATGACGAAGATGGAACCGAAGGCTACGGTTGGCGAACCGCGCAGCGGGCCGGACGGCTTTACCTTCCAGATTACCGAACCATCGGAGGCGTTCAGCGCGACCACATCGCCGACACCGTCGGTCATGTAGATCTTGCCGTCGTCGTAGCTTGCACCACCGCCGAATGCGGACGGTTTGAGATTATTGGCGACACCGGGATTGTAGCCCCAGCGCCGCGCACCCGTCTGGGCGTCGAAAGCGGTCAGAGCGCCGTCCCCGCCGACCACGAACATCATGCCGTCACCGATTACCGGCGATGCGCCGAGACGACGGCGCTGACTGGCCCCTTCGACATTGACGCTGAAGAGCCGGCTTGGTGTATCGGCCAGCGCCAGATGCCCGTAAGATTTGGCCGCATTGCCGCCGGCCTGCGCCCAGGTTTCGTTGACCCGCGCAGGAGGAAGAACCACCGACACATCCGCCAGCGCCGGATCGACCTTCGCGCCGGTTTCGATGCGCGAGAGGATCGGCTGGCGTTCACCCATCGTGGGCGTGACCTTCTTGCCGTCGCCGCCGCCGAAAAGCCCGCCGCTGCAAGCCCCGAGGCCGATGGCCAGTGCTGCGACAAGCGCGGTGCGCGAAATATTGCTGCAGTTCATCTGTTTCCTCGTTTCGTCAGTATTCGGCAAAGCCAGGGCGTTCCTATTCGGTTTCTACCGAGGGGCCGGCGCCTTCAGGATTATCGCGTCCGATTCCCTGGGCTTCGAGCAATGCATCGACATCTTCGATCGCATCGACGCCCAGAACTCCGGCCATCTGCCGCGCGCGCGAACGCGCTGATTCAGGGCTGTTTTCGTCTTTCGCAATCTGCGCGAACAAGGCACCCGCTTCGGCACGCTTTCCCTGATCGAGATAGGCGTGGGCTACCAGTTCGCCCGCACTCGCGAAGAACGCGTTGCCGGGCGTGGCCAGCGGTTTGAGCGTGGCGACGATGTCGGCACTTGTCATCTTGTCGTAATTCAGCGTGACATCGCGCAGACGGGCAAGCTCGCGCATCGCGGGCGGCGCCTTGTCGTTTGCAGCCACGCTTTTGAAAATGGTGGAAGCTTCCGCGGCATCGCCGCGCTGCTGGGCAATCCCCGCGCGCATCATTGCCGCGGCAACGCCTGCCCCGCTTTTGTCCGAAGCGGCCAGTTCCTCCAGCCGATCGTAAGCGGAATCGACATTGCCGGCCTGGACCTGATCCAGCGCCGCGACGAGAGCTTCGGAATTACGCTCCATCGCAGCTTCCTGTCGGCTCTGCCAGAAGAGGTAACCGCCGAATGCCAGAAGGCCGACGATCAGGAGTGCGAAAAGCGGCTTCCCCCACTTGCTGAGGAATTCTTCGGCGTCGCCCTGACGGACGGCATCGTCGACTTCGCGCATGAGCGCTTCCTGCTGGGCGTTATCCTGCTGGGCGCGCTTGTCTTGGCGGGTCAGTTGGTTCTTGGGTGTCAGGGCCACAGGGCCGGGCTCCATCTCGGTAGATATCGGTTTGCGCGGCTCTTTAAGGATAGGCGCGGACAAGGGCAATGGTCGCTAAAGCCTGTCCCCGCCCGGGTTAACCGCGGCTGAAATGCTTTAGAGATCAATTTTCATCGCACTGGAATACAGTCGACGATAGGTCGCGATCATCTTCGCTTCGTCGAATTCGGCTACGGCCTTGGTTCGATTGGCTTCTCCAACCTCCTTGCGCAGGTCTTTCGACCCGGCCAGCCTCGCCAGCGCCGTACCCAGTTCCTCCTCGTTTCCGGGACTGGCAATGAACTCGGCGTTCCTGTCGGAAACCATATTCGCAATATCGCCCACCGCGGGGGCAACAACGGGCAGTCCGGCCGCCATTGCTTCGACCACCGACAGCGGGAACTGCTCCGAATCGCTCGACAGTGCGAAGATGTCGAACAGGCCGACGACGCGTGCCGGATCCGAAACGGCGCCCGGCAGGTGGACCCGGTGATTGATCTGCAATCGATCGGCTTCGGCAAGGATGGCGTTGCGCGCCTCGCCCTCGCCAAGGATCACGAGATGCCAGTTTTCATCCAGCTCGCTAAAGATCCGCACCAGTCGCGGCAGGTTCTTGACCGTGCGCAGTCCGGCCAGTGTACCGACCCAGAACTCCCCGGGATGCTTGATCAGACGGAGAGCGTCCTTCTTGGGCCGCATTGCGAAGGCTTTGGTATCGACCCCATTGGGGATGCGCTTCACCCTGCCGAGCGGCTGCTGCCAATCGACCAGCGCAATTTCTTCCAGTCGTTCGGAAGGAACGACCAGCCCCGACGCCTTGCCCAATGCGATGCGGCGATACCACGTCCTGCTTTTCTTGAGCTTTTTCAGCTCCGTTTCGTCAAAACCGTCCTCGTGGTGAATGAGCGGCGGAAGGCCATGCAGATCCTTGAACAGCGTGTGCGCCATGGCGGCATCCATCGCGCCCCAATTGTACGTACAGATAAGATCGTAGCCTTTCATGGCCTTGGCCAGCTTCTGCAGCCGGCCCGGGAGGGGCCAACCCTTCAGGCTCGGAAATTCCGGCTGCATGCCGACTTCCAGACCTCGCGTGATCCGGTCCGCAGCGCCCTGCTCCGCCGGTTCGCCCGATACGATCGTGTGCCGCGCCTTCTTGCCCAGAGCATTGATCAACTGCACCGTGCGCAGTTCCTTGCCGCCGGGCGCAAAGGTGGAATGCAGGTGCAGGATATGCGGCACCGTGCCCGGTCGTGCCCGCGTCATGCGCAGCGCGCCAACAGAGCGTCGATCGCCGCACGTGCCTCGGGCTCGTCGAGCGTTGGCGCATGGCCGACGGCGGGAACCGTGGCAGCAATTGCACCGGGGGCGCGGCGCTGCATCTCTTCGAAGGCCTGTACCGACAAGAGCTGCGACAACTCGCCGCGCAACAGCGCCAATGGCTTGCCAGCCAGAACGCCGAATGCCGGCCACAGGTCCGGCGGAACCGCTGCTTCGTCCGCAGCCATGATCGGCTCTGCGATTTTCATATCGTAATCGAAGGCGATGCGGCCGTTGTTGCACAGCGTCAGCGTGCGCTTGGCCATGGCGATCCACTCTTCGGTTCCGTAGTCGGGAAAGGCATCGCCATGCACTTCCTCGAGCGCACGGGCCGCATGCATCCAGGTGGGGAAGCTGCGACCCTGGCCGACATATGTCTTGATCGCATCGAGTCCTGCGGTCTCCAGCAAGGGCCCGACATCGTTTAGTACCGCCCCCTTGATGCGATCGGGGTGGACCGCGGCCAGTGCCAATGTGATCAGCCCGCCCATCGATGTCCCGATCGACACGAAGCTGTCGATTTCTTCTGCATCGAGCAGGGCCAGAACGTCCAGCATGTAGGTGCCGACCTGATAGCTCTCCGGATCTTCGGCATAGTCGCTATCGCCGCGTCCCCGCATCGAAGGGACCAGCACACGCCAGCCCTGCCCCGCGATGTGCGGCGCAAGATCTTCGAAATCGCGCGCATTGCGCGTCAGGCCGTGCAGGCAGATCACCGGCGGGCGATTGCCGGCACTGCCATATTCCCGGAAATGCAGGGTGAGACCGTCGGCGCTCTGCCAGTGGCGGTCGGTAAAGCTTTTATCCATGTCTGGCGGCGAAAACCTTGGTGGCTTGTCTCAGGTG
Source organism: Qipengyuania pacifica (assembly GCF_019711555.1). Classification (NCBI taxonomy): domain Bacteria; kingdom Pseudomonadati; phylum Pseudomonadota; class Alphaproteobacteria; order Sphingomonadales; family Erythrobacteraceae; genus Qipengyuania; species Qipengyuania pacifica. Next base: position 23,713 of record NZ_JAIGNQ010000004.1, read on the forward strand.
CCCTTGTAACAGATGGGCTTGCCGCCCACTATCGCTGCATGCGCGCCGAACCGCAAGCCGTGAGCTATCGCCCCGACACGCCGATCGAATCTTTGGCCGATTGGCTGGGTGATCCCGTCGCGCCTGCCGATTTCCCGAAAACCCGCCTGCGGTTTCGCAATGACCTGCATGCAGCAGGTGTCGGACTGGACGGGTTGACCGACGACCAGTGGCAAAATCATTTCGGACGGTTCGAGCCTCTGGCAGACAATCTCGCCCGTCCGCTGGCCCTGCGGTACCACGGCCACCAGTTTCGCGTGTACAATCCGGAAATCGGCGATGGTCGTGGCTTTCTGTTTGCACAGATGCGCGATGGAGAAAATCGCCTGCTCGATTTCGGCACCAAGGGATCGGGCCAGACACCGTGGAGCCGTGCAGGCGACGGTCGGCTCACCCTGAAAGGCGCGGTAAGGGAAATCCTCGCCACCGAAATGCTCGAAGGTCTTGGCGTTTACACGTCCAAGACATTCAGCGTCGTGGAAACGGGCGAGGAATTGTGGCGCGGGGACGAACCCAGCCCGACGCGTTCAGCCGTTATGACCCGTCTCAGCCACGGTCATATTCGCATCGGCACCTTCCAGCGCCTCCTTGCCCTCGAAGAAGCCGAGCACATGGCACGGCTCGTCGATTATTGCCTCGAGCAGTTTCCCGGCCCTCCCCCGCCAGCCGATGCTCCGGGCCGCGACGATCCATCGGTGCGCCTGATGCACCTGGTGGTCGAACGCATGGCCGATCTCGCCGCCAGCTGGATGGTGGCCGGCTTCGTCCACGGCGTGCTGAACACAGACAATATGAACATTTCGGGCGAAAGCTTCGACTATGGCCCATGGCGTTTCCTGCCCAAGTGGGATCCAAGCTTCACGGCCGCCTATTTCGATCATCAGGGCCTCTATGCTTTCGGGCGCCAGCCCGAAGCGCTTCATTGGAACTGTGGCCAGTTCGCGGTCGCCTTGCGTCTCCTTACCGATGCCCCGCCCCTGATCGCAGCGATGGAGCGCTTCGGTCCGCTCTACATGGAGGCAATCGGCAGACGCTGGTGCTGGCGACTGGGGCTGGAAAGCCGCGATGCCGAGGCAAACGCGGATTTGGTGAATGCATGCGAAAAGCAGATGACCGAAAGCGGTATCGCGCCCGATCAATTCTTCTTCGATCATCGCGGCGGACGCAGCGCGACCGGCGCACTGGCCGAGATCATGCAAGGCTTCAAGCCGGTCGGCGACACCCATCCCTACTGGCATGGCGACGGCCCTGAATCGATGCTGATCGACGAGGTCGAAACCATCTGGGCAGCGATTGCCGAAAGCGATGAATGGGCACCCCTTCACGACAAGGTGGCCGCTCTTCGCCGGATGGGCGACGCGCATGGCACCCCTCCGCTTCCCCAAGGCCACTTGCCACCCCAGGCCGACGACTTGAATTGACGCGGAGCCTGTTACCTCCCACTTAGGCCCCACTTCGCGCCCCCATAGAGGAAAACCACATCAAGATGGCGACCGACCTGGTCTCAACCGAACCCGCAACCGGCCGGGAAATCTGGCACGGACAATCCGGCAATGTCGATAAGACGGTCGAACGCGCGAGAGTGGCGATGCGCAGTTGGGCACGCGAACCTCTGGGTCGCAGGATCGAGCTCATGCGGCGGTTTGCCAATCAGGTTCGCAAGCATTCCGAAACATTTGCCGAACTCATCGCCCGTGAAACCGGCAAGCCGCTCTGGGAAGCGCGGACCGAAGTGGAAGCGGTCATCGGCAAGGTCGAAATCTCGGTTACCGCCTATGCGGAACGTACCGGCCAGAAAAAGCTCAATAGCGCGCTTCAGGGAACGGCGGCGCTACGCCACAAGCCGCATGGCGTGATGGCGGTTCTGGGGCCCTACAATTTCCCGGCTCATCTGCCGAACGGACACATCATTCCCGCGCTGATTGCTGGCAATGTCGTGATTTTCAAACCGAGTGAAAAGACGCCCGCCGTGGGCGAATTCCTTACCCGCTGCTTCCACGAAGCCAAGGTGCCGGAAGATGTGATCCAGTGCATTCACGGCGGCGTCGAAGTTGGTCAGGGGCTCGTCGAACACTGGATGGTGGACGGTGTTCTGTTCACGGGTTCGGCCCGTGCGGGCATCGCCATCAACCGCAAGCTGGCTACGGACCCTGGCAAGATCGTCGCGCTAGAGATGGGCGGCAACAATCCCATCGTCATGCTCGACACGCCGAAGATCGAAGATGCTGCGGCCACGATCATCCAGTCGGCCTTCACCACGGCTGGCCAGCGCTGCACGGCTGCACGTCGGCTGATCGTCGTCGATTCCATGTTCGACAAGATCGTACCCGCAGTAAAGGAAATGGCGGAAAAGCTGATCGTCGACGAACCGTTTGCCGATCCCCAGCCCTTCATGGGCTGCGTGATCGACAATGGCACGGCCGATCTCCTCTCGGAAAGCTTCGTTGCGCTGATGAGCCGCGGTGGCCGCCCGATCATGCATATGAAGAGGCCTGACGAGAGCCTGCCGTTCCTTTCGCCGTCTATCCTGGACGCTACCGATATTCACGAACGGCCGGACATCGAATTGTTCGGGCCCTTGCTACAGGTCATTCGCGTCCCCGATTTCGAAGAAGCGATCAAGGAAGCCAACAACACGCGTTACGGGCTCTCGGCCTCGCTGATCGGCGGTCAGCCGGAAGATTTCGAAACATTCTGGAGCGAGATTCGCGCCGGGATCGTCAATTGGAATCGGCCGACCAACGGGGCTTCATCCGCAGCGCCTTTCGGCGGCGTTGGCTTGTCCGGCAATCATCGCCCGGCGGCATTCTACGCCGCAGACTATTGCGCCTATCCGGTCGCCAGCAATGAGATGGAACAACCGCGCGCCACCATCGGCGTGGGCCTCAGGAACGAGTAAACCGTATCAGTTGGTGGTGACCAGATCGATCTGGGTCACACCCTGGGGCAACCGCTTGCCATAAACGACATAGGCGGCATCACCTTTCATTCCCGAAAGAATGTTGTCGCCTGCTGCCGTGACGTGTTCGGCGCTGTACCCGGCGCCCTTCGCGCGGGTGTAATAGAAGGCCAGAACCTCATCCAGCGCGACGGGTGTGAAGAACGACACGATGCGTAGGGCACAGGCGCCTTCATCCGTTCCGGCAGCTTCCTGCGTATTGGCACGCGGATAGACCGGGAAAGCCGGTGGTAGCTTCGCTGCCCAGGCACTCGTGTAATTTACTTTCTCACCGCAATTTTCGCCGCCCGGAGCGACCGCTGCCTTGGCCGCGGCAACCATGGCCCGGCTCGGCGTAGCATTGTTGCCAAGCGCCTTGGCCCCCGGTGCAAAGACCATATTGCTGCGCCCGCCAACCAGTTCGCCCGCACGATCGCGCGCAGCTTCCACGGCACTGGCCGATTTGTCGATATTGGGAATCGCCGCGTTGCCGGTACCGGAAAGGGCGGCATTGGCCTCGTTGCGACCGGCCATATCGGGGTCGGTCATCATCTCGTCATTGAGCGCCTGTTCGCTGGCCGGGTCCATCGCATCGGCTTCGGCCTTGTCATTGCCCCTGTCACCGCACCCGGCGATGAGGACAAACGGCAGAACGGAGGCAAGCAGGCGACGTTTCATCAATGGACCTTTCGGCTTTAAAGCATTGACCGACTAACGCCTGAACCCGCACCCGTTCCAGTCCGATGCGGATGCATGCACCATTGCGGGACAGCCCGCCGCCTGACGGAAAAGGGCGCCGCCCGCCCCCTTTTCGGGGTTCGGACGACGCCCTCACGGCTCGGTGGGAACCGTGGTTTCCGGCCATGGGTGGGCACGGCCGGAACTCGCGACGTGATTAGCCGCAGCGGGTGCTGGAGCGATCGATCGTACGGCCGAGGAGTGCGCCAGCCGCACCGCCCAGAAGCGCACCGATGGTACGGTCACCGCGTCCGGCCACTTCGTGACCAAGCAGCGCGCCTACGCCAGCACCGACCAGCAGACCGGTGGTGCCATCGTCGCGGCGGCAATAATAGCGGTTGTCGTTACCGCGCCAGACGCGGGTGTTCGAACGAACGGGCTGGCCGTAATTGCGGTCGTAACCCATGTAATAGGGGCGCGACTGGTTGCCGCGATAGTGACGGTCACGATAGTCGCGGCCGCGATGATCGCGGTAGTCGCGGTAGTCGCGGTCGCGATAACGGCGGTCGCGCTGGTGTTCGAACGTCATGTCGCCGGTCACGGCAGCATGGGCGTTAGGATTTGCATGGAGGGCCGGTGCAGCACTGGCTGGCATGGCGAATGCGAGGCCCGAAGCGGCAATGGCCATGGTGGCGGTCTTGAAAAGTTTCGACATGGCTTTTTCCTTTTCTCTTCCAACGGACGGAGGGGGGCTCCGGCGATGTCGTTAAGCTTTAAAGGGGTTTACCTGAACGGAATGCAACGCCGCAGTCAGATTTGAAAATTTCGACGAAGCGAGTTTCTGCCGGTGACGAATTGAGGCTTGCGGGCAATTTGCAAGCCGCCTAGCGCGGCCCGATGGATGCAGGTGGCCCTTCTCAGCATGACCGAAAGGGTCTGGCAGCGGCGTTCGGCGCCTATATTATCTGGGGCTTCCTGCCACTTTACCTGATTCTCGTGCAGACCGTGCCGGCGTTCGAATTCGTTGGCTGGCGCATTATCTGGACGTTGCCGCTCTGCCTGCTCATCGCATTGTTCCGAAAGCAGGGGGGCGAACTGCGCGCGGCGCTCGGTAATCGCCGCACGGTCGGCTGGCTCGCCCTCAGCGCGTCGCTGATCGCCGTAAACTGGGTGGTGTATGTCTGGGCGATCCAGACAGGCGAAGTCTATGCGGCAAGCCTTGGCTATTACATAAATCCGCTCGTCAACGTCCTGCTCGGCACCGCACTGCTCGGCGAACGGCTCACACGGCCGCAGTGGCTCGCAGTCGGCATCGCAGCCGTCGGTGTATCGCTTCTCGCGGCCGGCGCGGTGACGACTCTATGGATCAGCCTCACTCTGGCGCTCACCTTCGGTACCTATGGCTTGATCCGGAAGCGCGTCGTGGTGGGATCGGTCCCCGGCCTGACGATCGAATCGCTTCTGCTCCTGCTCCCCTCGATCGGCGTCGTTTGGTACTATGCCCAGACACAGGGTTCGTCCTTCGCGGTCTCGACCGAGCTGAGCCTTTCCATCATGCTGGGCGGCGTACTAACCGCCGTTCCTCTGCTGATGTTCGCAATCGCGGCTCGCAAGCTGCCCTATTCGATGCTCGGCTTCATCCAGTTCCTAGCTCCCAGTATCGTTTTCATCCTGGGGCTGACCGTCTTCGACAAGCCGCTTCATCCGGCTGAAATCGCCTGCTTCGCCTGCATCTGGCTGGCAGCGGCGATATTCGTCTGGGATCTGGTGGCGAGGTCTAGGAAACAAGCCGCCAGGCAAGTGTTTCCCCCGCGTTGAAGGGCACGATCGGCGCTGCTCCGCCGTCTACTTCTCGAGGGACATCGACCGGAGCCTTCTCCAGAGTGATGCGCTCCTCGTTGGGCGCCATGCCATAGAAGCTCGGCCCGTTCAGGCTGGCGAAGGCTTCGAAATTCCCGAGTGCATCTTCGTCGTCGAATACCTGAATGTAACTTTCCAGTGCGAACGGGGCATTGAAAATGCCTGCGCAGCCACAGTCGCTTTCCTTGTCGTGCCGGTGGTGCGGCGCACTGTCGGTACCGAGAAAGTACTTCGGCGATCCACTTGTCGCAGCACCGCGCAGCGCCAGCTTGTGCTGCTCGCGCTTCGCTACGGGCAGACAATACATATGCGGGCGAATGCCGCCGACCAGAATGTCGTTGCGATTGATGTGGAGGTGCTGCGGCGTGATCGTCGCAGCGACATTGGGGCCCGCGCTTTCGACGAAGCTGACCGCCTGCATGGTAGTGATGTGTTCGAAGATCACCTTCAACTGCGGCAGCCGGTCCACCAGCGGCTGGAGCACGCGGTCGATGAACACCGCCTCCCGGTCGAAGATATCGATGTCCGGGGTGGTCACTTCGCCATGAACGCATAGCGGCATGCCGATCTCTGCCATCCGTTCGAGAACGCCCATGATATTGCGCACATCGGTCACCCCGTGCGCCGAATTCGTCGTCGCACCTGCGGGATAGAGCTTGGCTGCAATCAAGACGCCATCCGCGTGGCCGGCAGCCAGATCGTCGGCGTCGGTTTCGTCGGTGAGATATGCGGTCATCAGCGGGGTGAAATCGGTACCATCGGGCACTGCATCCAGGATCCGCTCGCGGTATGCCGAAGCGAGCGCGGTGGTGGTCACCGGCGGGGCAAGGTTCGGCATCACGATCGCACGCGCGAACTGGCGGGCGGTATGCGGCACGACGGCACGCATCGTATCGCCATCGCGGAAATGCAGGTGCCAGTCGTCGGGGCGGCGGATTGTCAGCGATTCGACCATGTGGTTGCCTATGGCGGCGGGCGGCCTATCTGTCACCCATGACTGCCACTCGACTGATGAACCGTGCCGTGATCCGCCTGTCGACCGACGATGCGGAGGAAAACGTCGCGTCCTTCCTCCAGGGTCTCGTGACAAACGACATCGCCGGGACCCTTCCCGCCTATGCCGGTCTGCTGACGCCTCAGGGTAAGACCCTGTTCGATTTCATCGTGTGGCCGGGTCCGGCAGGCGAATTGCTGATCGATTGCGAAGCGGGCGCGGCGGAGGGTCTGGCGAAGCGTCTGTCGCTCTACCGTTTGCGTCGCAAGATCGCGATTGCCGTCGATCCGCGTGTCGGTGTCCACTGGCGCCCGGAGATGGGCGATGGCGCGGCGACGGACCCTCGGCTGGGCGCGCTCGGCCAGCGCTGGCTCGCTCCTGCAGAAGATAGCGATGAAGCTGCTGACGACGCCTGGCAGGCGCATCGCCTCGCCATGGGCGTGCCCGAAGGCAGCGCGGAACTTGGCGATATCCTGTGGCTCGAAACCAATGCCATCGAACTCCACGGCGTCAGCTTCGCCAAAGGCTGCTACATCGGTCAGGAAAACACCGCGCGCATGAACTGGCGCAGCAAGGTGAACCGGCGGCTAGTGGTCGTGCCGCTGGATCAGTCTGATGAAAAGCGGCGCAAGGCGGAATATCCTGCGCACGGGCTTGCCGTCGATCATTTGCGCGTTGCCGATATCGACCCCGCGCTGGCCCCGGAATGGATGCGCCCCGGGCTCACCCCTGCGGAAGAGTAAGCTCCATCGAGCGGACCAGCATCCGCTCCGCCCTGTCGCGTGCGGCAGTTTCCGGAAGCCCCAGCGACCGCGACAGCGCCTTGCCGATCAACGCATCGCCCATCGCCATCAGCACCAGCGCCAGCGTTTCTTCATGGACCTGCATCGGCGCCGCGCCATGAGCGGCCTCACCCGGTGCGATTTCGTCGACCAGCTGGTGAATGGTTTCCACGATCGGCGTCAGCGCATCTTCATTGCCGGTCAGGATCATCCAGCTGGCCAGCGCGCCTGCGCCTTCCTTGTCGAAGGCATCGAATGCCAGGTCGACCACTTCGCGCGGGCTGCCCAGCCCTGCCCGGCTCGCCCGCACGGCATCGATGATCGTGTCGCACACCGTGCCCGCCAGATGCCCCGCCAGCGCCTTCTGCAGGCCGGCGGCCGATCCGAAATGATGCAGCAGATTGGCATGGGTGCGGCCGATGCGGGCGCCCACCGCCTTCAGCGTGACCGATTGCGGCCCCGTTTCGATAAGCAGGCCCCGGGCCGCCTCCAGCGCGGCCAGGCGCGATTCTTCTGGAGAAAGTCGTTTACGCGTCGCCATATGTCCACGAAGTATCCCATTCATCGCAAGTGGGAAACCCGTTAACCGCATGTTATTGACAGTAATGTCAGTAGGACTTACTTACATTCATGTCAGTTAATCCCACGGAGCTTTCCATGAACGCCCCCGTTTCCATTTCCCCCGACGTCCGCAATGCCGCGCCCACGCCGGAAGACCTTACCATCACCGTCCGCGACGAACGCTTCAATCGCGATTCGACACCGCGCAAGTGGTGGGCCGGCGATGCGTTCGGCACCGCCTGGCACAATGCCCTGTCGGCCACCTTTCCTCGCGGCGAAGCCTTCTTCATCGAAGCGGTGAAGGCCCATCGCGATGGGGCCGACCCCAAGCTCGAGGCCGAAATTCGCGCCTTCGTGAAGCAGGAAATCAACCACACCCGCGAACATATCGCCTTCAATCGTCTGGCCGAAGATCACGGCTACGATATCAAGGGCATCGACAAGCGCGTGGCCGAACTGCTCGCGCTGACCAAGGATCGTCCCGCCATCGCCAATCTGGCGGTGACCATGGCGCTCGAACACTACACCGCCATGATGGCCGCCGAATTCCTGGCCAATCCGCAGCATTTCGCCGATTCCGATCCGGAAGTGCGCGACATGTGGCGCTGGCACGCGGTCGAGGAAATCGAGCACAAGGGCGTTGCCTTCGATACCTGGAACCACGCGACAAAGGACTGGAGCGACGGCAAGCGCTGGCGTGTGCGCAGCATCGTCATGCTCAGCGTGACCGTCCGGTTCTTCAAGAATCGCTGGGCCGATTCGCTCGCCCTGCTCAAGCAGGATGGCATCACCGGCTGGAAAGCGCGCTGGGGCCTGTTCAAATATCTGACCGTCAGCCCCGGCGTCGTGCGGCGCATATTCCCGGCATGGCTCGCCTACTTCAAACCGGGCTTCCATCCGTGGGATCACGACGATCGCGCCCTGATCAATGTTTATGAGGGCGAATTTTCCGACGCCCTGATGCCCGCGGAATAATTTTCCGCCCAATAGCTGCTAGAAGAAAGGCCCCGCGAGGTGATCGCGGGGCCTTTTCCGTTTGGTCAGGCGGCCTGAAGCGGCATCAGCGTCTCATCGGACAGGTGCAGCCGGTAAAGCGCGCAGGGCGCGTCGCTACCCCGCCCTTTGCTGTGGCGCGGAACGATCTTGCCGGTCGGTACGAAGCCGATCTTGCGCAAAACGCGCCCCGACGCCGGATTGTCGGTGAAATGGCCCGCCTCGATTCGCTGGTGGCCCAGCAGCCGCGCAACCTCCAGTACGCCGCGGGCCGCTTCGGTGGCGAAACCGCGCCCCCAGTATGGCTGCGCAATCCAGTATCCCAGTTCGGTCTGGCCGTTCTCGTCCGGATCCATGCCGATGCATCCGACGATTTCCGACCCTGACGGCGTCGGCAGCGTGATCAGGAAACGCGGATAGAACGGATCGGTGTTGCGCATCACGAATTCGTGCGCATGTCGGGGGAGATAGGGCCAGGGCGCGCTGGCAAGGTTGCGGACGACGCCTTCGTCGGCAATCGCGCGCAAAAGTGCATCGGCATCTTCGGGCCAGGCAGGCCGCAGCAGCAGCCTCTCGGTAACATGGAACATCGGTATTCTCCCCGTATCTCCACGCTCCGGGCTCCTAGGCCGGACGCGTGACAATTGCGTGGCGGCGAAAGGATTTTTCGCCGACGAAATCGAAGAGGGAGAAACGACGAGAGGGAGACGGGTTGGTCCCATCTCCCTCTTCGGTTGCCGGATCATGGACCCGGCTGGGACCGTCCCGTTTGGACGATCCCGTTATCGGAGCGTCCGGTTATTCCGCGGCTTCGGCCATCATATCGACCGAGACGAATTTGCGGTCGAGTTTGCCCTTGTGGAATCGCACAATACCGTCGGTAAGCGCGAAAAGGGTGTGGTCCTTGCCCATGCCGACATTGGCACCGGCATAGAACTTGGTACCGCGCTGGCGCACGAGGATGTTGCCGGCGACGACGTTCTCGCTGCCGAACTTCTTCACACCAAGGCGACGACCGGCTGAATCGCGACCGTTACGCGACGAACCGCCTGCTTTCTTATGTGCCATCGTCCGTGCTCCTTACTTCTTGTCTTCGGTCTTCTTGGCTGCGGCCTTCTTGGGCGCTGCCTTCTTGGCCGGTGCCTTGTCGGCAGCTTCCGTCTTGGGAGCAGCCGTCTTCTCGTCGGCGTCAGCCTTCGGAGCCGCTTCCTTCTTCGGAGCCGCCTTCTTTTCGGCCTTCGAATCGCCGACCGCCGTGATGCGCAGCAGCGTCATCTGCTGGCGGTGGCCGTTCTTGCGGCGATAGTTGTGGCGGCGACGCTTCTTGAAAACGAGGACCTTCTCGCTCTTGGCCTGCGCAATGATCTCCGCCGAAACGGTAACCTTGCCGGCATCCGAAAGCTTCTCACCTTCGCCTGCAAGCAGGACGTCACCCAGCGTGATGGTGTCGCCGGCTTCTCCAGCCAGCTTCTCAACCGCGATCTTGTCTCCGGCGGCAACCCGGTATTGCTTGCCGCCCGTGCGCACTACTGCGAACATGGTACGTGTCTCTCGTTCAATTTGCTGTGCCCTAACCCACAAGACGAACTCTTGCGAATAAACGGCGCGCCCGTCAGGCCGCCAGAAGCAGCCCCGGAAAGAAGCGTGCCGTTAGGCCAAAGGCGGTCCCAAGTCAACGCCCGGTACGAGGAAATTTGCATCCTCGCTGGCGCGCTGCGACGCGCGTGATATGGAGGGTGTGATGATCGACCGCAAGCATCTTGTCTTTCCGTTCGCCGCACTTCTGGTGGCAGGCTGTGCCGCCTCTTCGGACCGCTATCCGTCGCTGGCCGTGCGCGATGTGGAACGCGCGGAAGGTACGTTCGACCCCGTACCGGGCCCGCAACTCGACGTTCCCGAGGTAGAAGTGGATGTCGGCCCGGATCTCGGCGCGGGCCTCACATCCCTCGTTGCAGATGCCCAGGCTGCCCATACCGCCTTCACCGACGCCGTCCCTGCGGCAGAACGCAGCGTTCGGGCCGCATCGGGCAGCAGTATCGGCAGCGACAGCTGGGCAGCGGCTCAGGTCGCTCTTGCCGATCTCGATTCGGCGCGCAGCAATGCGGCAATCGTGCTGGGCGAACTCGATACGCTCTACACCGCTGCCACCGTGCAGGCAGAAGACGCCACGGCGATCGTCGAAGCGCGCAACACCGTCATCGCTCTCGTATCGGAAGAAGATTCGGTGCTGGAACGGCTGCGCGCGCAGGTTCGCTGAACGCCAGGGGCACGAAGCCGGTTTCCCGGCTCCGCGCCCCCGCCCCCATAAACCGGTACCGCTCAGACGAGCGCGGCGATCGTGACCGTGGTCACTCCCCAGCAGAAGATCAGCACCGGCAGGATAAGCACCTGCACCGCGGCATCGCGCGCAGTCACCCGGCCCGTATGGGTGGCAATTCCGTCGCGGACGAGCTTTGCCCAGCTCATGTTCCGCCCCCGGTGCTCCGGCGCCATCCGTGTCCACACCGCCGGCAGACCGAATCCCGCGACGATGAAGAGGGTGAAGATCACCATCGGTATGATGAGCCCGGGCGATGACAGGCCAGCCGCCATGACCGCGAGAAAGCCGAGATAAAGCCCCACGGTCGCGACATAGAGCCCCTTGGGCAGTTCGAAGCTGCGATCGACTTCGTGCGTTACCTGGGGCGAATCGAGGATGATCGCCTGTTCGGCAACGAGTTCGCGGGTGAAATGCTTGGACATGGCGTGCTCCTTTGATGGAGCAGTGATGCGCCGGTCAGACCGCGCTTTCCTTGATCTGGATCAAGAAACCCGAATTATTTCCAGCGTGCCAGATCGCTATGGTCCTGCCCACGCGGTTCGATCCAGTGCCAGCCATCGCCGCGGCGTTCGCGCTTCCACAGCCATGCTGCCGATTTGAGATGGTCCATCAGGAAATCGGCGGCCTCGAAGGCGTCGCGGCGATGCCGCGCGGCTGCGGCAACCAGCACGATGGCATCGCCCGGCGCCATGACACCGACCCGGTGCCACACAAGCGCGCCATCCAGCGAAAATCTCTCCTGCGCCTCTTGCGTCAGCTCCTGCATGCCGGGCAGCGTGAGCGGTTCGTAATGCGACAGTTCGAGCGCTTTGACATTGCCATCGGGTCGCACCTTGCCGAGGAAGGACACGATCCCGCCCGCCTCGCCATGCGCGGCATTGAACGCCGCCAGCGCTTCGCCCACCGACAGTCCCTTGTCGAGCAGTCGAACGTCCAGCGGGACGGAGATGCTAAGCCTGGCCACCGCTCACCGGGGGTAACAGGGCGACTTCATCGCCGTCCTGGGCATCGAGGGCGGTCTTGTCCGCCAGCACCCGTCCCTGGCACGCGATATTCACCCGCGTCTCGCGAAGCTGCTGCGCAATCTCGGCGTCGACCTGCTCCAGCAACCCTTCCCAATCGAGTGGGGCGGCAACTTCGATTTCCGATTCGCCGGCCAGATCGCTCAGCGGACCAAGGAAAAGAATGCGTACACCCATCGATCAGGTCTCCAGATACTGCCCGGTTATGCCGGGCGCCGCCGCAAGATAGGTTTCGGTCGCATCGACCGCTTCGCCCCCATCACCGGCAACCATGTTGATCCGGCGCGGCGCATATTTACGGGCAAGCCCTGCAACCATGGCCAGGCGCCACTGTCGATGGGTGTGATCGGCAGGCGGGACGAGTATCAATGCGTCTTCGCCCCCATCCAGGGCTTGCTCGACCTGCTCCAGCCAGTGCTGGTGGAATGCGCCCGCCGCGGCGAGCGGGTCTTGCGGCAGGCCGTCTACGGCGATTCGCTTCATTCCCGGCGCTCGCGGTGCAGGGTGATGCCGATCTGCTCGCCCGCCTCCGCGATCGCCAGCTTGACGATCTTCACCGTCACCGCTTCGATCCTTCTGTCCTGCAGGAACAGGGTCTCGCACACGTGGTCGGCTACGGCCTCGATCAGCTTGAAGTGCACACCTTCGGGCAAGGCACCCGATGCGGCGAACTTCAGATCCATGTAATTCTTCGAATCGTCGAGCGGCGTGTCCGGATCGTAACGGCGAAGCGGCTTCATCCGCACCTTGATGGTGAAACGCAGCGGCTGCGGGCGGCCGGTTTCTTCCGAATAAATACCGGTGAGCACATCGTGCTCGAACTCGGCCACTTCGAGGATCAGCGAATCGTTCATGCGCGCGCCTCCTAGCGCGGATTGGACCAGCGCGCGAAAATCGCGGTGGGTAGCAGGCGCCCTGCCCGCTGTTCGTCATTGGCCTGTTCGAGGCTGTCTTCCTGCACTGCCAGATCGCCATGCTCGATCTTGCCGGGCAATCCGGCGAACAGCTCTTCCAGCAATCCACCCAGGGCAAGGCTGCTCATCCGTACGGCATAAACGGTGAGGAACAGGAACCGGCTGTCTGCATCCAGCAATTGGCGGCAGTCCGAAACGAGGCCGGGAAGCCCCTCTTCCAACCGCCACACCTCGCCGTCGGGCCCGCGGCCGAATTTGGGCGGGTCGAGGATGATCCCGTCATAACGCCGGCCGCGCCGCACTTCGCGCGCCGTATACTTCATTGCATCTTCGACCAGCCAGCGGATCGGGCGATCATCGAGGCCCGCAAGCGCCGCATTCTCGCGCGCCTGCGCTACAGATTTCTTGCTCGCATCGACATGCGTAACCCGGCCGAACCGGCTCAGCGCCTGTGTACCGACCCCGGTATAACCGAACAGGTTCATGGTCTCGGCGTCGGTGGCACCGGCCAGTTGCTCACCCATCCAGTCCCACACCGGCGCCATGTCGGGGAAGAAACCGAGATGCCGGAAGGGCGTGCATTGCGCGGTAAAGCGCGCCTCGTCGCCCCAACCGAGTTCCCATCCATGTTCCGGCACCTCGCCGGAATATTGCCAGCGGCCTCCGCCGTCCTCGTCGCTGCCAGGCACGAATTCGCCATCCGCATTCCACTCGGGCAAGCGCGGCGACCACATGGCCTGCGGTTCGGGGCGAATGAAGCGATAGGGTCCGTATTCTTCGAACTTGCGACCATGGCCGCTGTCGAGCAGGCGATAGGCATCCCAGCCCTCGCCGACCATCAACACCGGATCGCGCATCAACTCCGCCATCAGGCATGTCCCAGAATGTGGTCGCGCACCGCCTCGTACGTGCCGGGAAGCTCGGTATAGGCTTCCTCGCGCGCGAACAGGTCGCCTACCCGCGCGGGCAAGGACGGCCGCGTCCCGGTGGAACGTTCGACGGCATCGGGAAACTTCGCCGGGTGCGCCGTCGCCAGCGTGACGACCGGCACGTCGTGAGGAAGCTCCACCGCGCGCGCTGCATGCAAGCCGATCGCGGTATGAGGGTCGACGATCTCGGCACAGTCCTCGCACGCCCAGCGCATGGCCCGTGCCATGTCGTCCTCGTCGGCGCGCATGCTGGTGAACAGCGCAGCCGCTCCATCGCGCTGTGCATTGGTCAGCTGCATCGCTTTGCTGGCCTCGAAACCGCGCATCTGTTCGGCCAGGGCGATCCCGTCACGCCCCCCGACATCGAACAGCAGCCGTTCGAAATTGGAACTGACCTGGATATCCATGCTCGGCGCAGCGGTCGGTGTGACTGTTCCGGTCGAATAGTCGCCGTTCGACAGTGCTCGATACAGTATGTCGTTGGTGTTCGTCGCCACAATCAAACGTTTGATTGGCAAGCCTATCCGTTCGGCAACATGCCCGGCAAAGACATCGCCGAAATTGCCCGTGGGCACGCTGAAGGCTACTTCGCGCTCCGGCCCGCCCAATTGGAGGGAAGCCGCGAAGTAATAAACAACCTGCGCCATTAGCCGCGCCCAGTTGATCGAATTGACGGCCCCGATCCGGTGCTTCGCCGTCACGTCCCGATCGGCGAAAATGCGCTTAACCATCGCCTGCGCATCATCGAACGATCCGTCGATCGCGATGTTATGGACATTGGGCGCACGCACCGTCGTCATCTGGCGGCGCTGCACGTCGCTGACCCGCCCCTTTGGGTGAAGCATGAAAATCTCGACCCGGTCGAGACCTGCCACGGCATCGATAGCCGCGCTGCCGGTGTCCCCGCTGGTCGCGCCGACGATGGTCAGCGTGCCATTTTCCCGCGCAAGGAATTCCTCGAACAGCAGGCCCAGCATCTGCAGCGCCACGTCCTTGAAGGCGAGTGTCGGACCGTGGAAGAGTTCCAGCAGCCACTGCCGCTCGTCGAGCTGCGTCAACGGCGTCACCGCGGCATGGGCAAAGCGCCCGTAAGCCTTGGCCGTCAGCCCGCGCAGGCTTTCCGGCGTCAGGCAGTCGCCCACGAAGGGCTGCATGACCCGGGCAGCCAGTTCGGCATAGGGCAGGCCGCGCATCGATGCGATCTCGTCACGAGAGAAACGCGGCCATTCCGCCGGAACGTAGAGACCGCCATCATTGGCGAGGCCGGCGAGCGTGACGCCAGCAAAATCGAGCGTCGGGGCGCTGCCGCGAGTAGAGACATATTGCATCGTGTCAGCCGGTTAGCGCCGGTAACTGGAGCGGGCAAGCAAGCCGCTCTTTAATCCGCCCTAGCCCGCGTCGCCTTGCGCCGTAGCGCCAGCACATAAATCACCAGGGCAGTCAACGCGAAAAAGAACCACTGCCCGGCATAAGCCAGGTGATTGTTGGGCAGATCGCGCGGATCTGGAGAGGCGAGAGGTTCGAGTCCCGCAATAGACTCGCTCGCGACGATCCTGCCGCCGGGCGCAATCGTACCGCGAACAATGCCGCCGTCCCAGCTCACCGGCGCCGGGTCGCGTGAAAATCCGAGGTCGATGGTTGCGATCTCACCGCTACCGAGGCGACAGGTCGCCCGCTGAGCCACGCCCTTTTCTCCGCGCTCACTAGTACCGGCAACCGTCGTGATGCCATCGACACGGGCGCAATCGACGCTCGTGCGACGGTAGAGGACCTCATCCAGCGCATCTGGCGAGCGCGGATAGTCAACCTCCGCCGACATCTGCAGTGCCTGCTCTGCCCGTGCAATCAGCGCAGCCTTTTCATCCATTCGGCCCAATTGCCAGATCCCGAGCGCGATCATGGTGGCAATGGCCGCAGCGACGACAAGCGTGGGAAGAATGGGAACGCGCATCAGAAAATCCTGCTTTAGCCCTCGCGGGCACCAGTGTGACGCCCGTCGATCAATTGCTCACCAGTCGCGACCATCGCCGGGAATCGCTGCGCCAAACCGAGAAGGGCAGCCTCGGTGAGACCGGGCTGCCCTTCGCGTGTTTCGAATTCTGCCGAGCCCATTAGTGGACGGCAGCACCCCAACCGCCCCAAACATAGATGGCGACGAAGAGGAACAGCCAGACGACATCGACGAAGTGCCAGTACCAGGCCGCCGCTTCGAAGCCGAAGTGCTGACGCGGCGTGAAGTGGCCCTTGTACGTACGGATCAGGCAGACGATCAGGAAGATCGTGCCGACCAGCACGTGGAAACCGTGGAACCCGGTCGCCATGTAGAACGCCGAGCTGTAGGTGTTCCCGCCGAAGGCGAAGGGCGCATGCATGTATTCATACGCCTGGATCATGGTGAAGACCGCGCCCAGGATAATGGTCAGCCAAAGCCCCTTCTTCAGCCCTTCGCGATCACCGTGGATCAGGCTGTGATGGGCCCAGGTCACGGTCGTACCCGAGCAGAGCAGGATCAGCGTGTTGAGCAGCGGCAGGCTGAAGGGATCGATCACCGCCTCGATGGCGACCGGGGGGAAGACCCCGCCGACGACTTCGGAAATCTCGCTTGGGAACAGCGCGAAATCGAACCAGCTCCAGAACCAGCCAACGAAGAACATCACTTCCGAAGCAATGAACAGGATCATGCCGTAGCGCATGTGCAACTGCACGACAGGCGTGTGATCGCCGCGCTCGGCTTCCTTCACGATGTTCGAGAACCAGCTGAAGAAGGTGGCGATCAGGCCTGCGATACCCAGACCAAGCACGAGATGGCCATTTGCCATGTCGTGCATGTAGAGCACCATGCCGCTGGTGAAGACCAGCGCCGACAGAGAGCCGACGAACGGCCAGATATCGGGTTCGAGAATGTGATATTGGTGATTGACGTTGCCAGCCATTGTACTCGCGTCCTGGGTTTCGCTTTGCGGGTGCCCTTAATGCGCCAATGCCCGCTGGTCTAGGGGCTACTCGGCAGATTCCAGAGCCCGGTGAAAAGTATACGACAATGTGATCTGCTCGACATCGTCCATATTCGGATCGTCGAGCGCCTTGGGATCGACATAATAGAGCACAGGCATGCGCACTTCCTGACCCGGTTTCAGCACCTGTTCGGTGAAGCAGAAACACTGAATCTTGTTGAAATAGGCGCCAGCCTGTTCAGGCTCGACGTTGAAGGTCGCGGTACCGGTGATCGTTTCGTTTGAATTGTTCTTGGCGAGATATATCGCCATATCGCGCTGACCGATCGTTACCGTGTCCGTGACCTGTTCCGGCCGGAAGCTCCACGGCACGTCATTGGCCGTCGTGCCGTCGAAACGGATCGAAATGGTCTTGGCCCCCGCACTGGCGCCCAGTCGTTCGGCCAGGGCGGCGTCGCTTTTGCTGGCGCGCTGCGTGGTACCGCCGAAACCGGTCACCTGGCAGAACATCTGGTAGAGTGGGACCGCTGCGAATCCCAGGCCGAGCATGCCCAGAGCGCCCAGGAATGCGAAGATCGCCGTGCGGTTCTTGCGTGAATCGAGAGTTGCAGCCGTCATGCGTCCCTCACATCCGTGCGATGGTTATCACGTAGAATAGAACGGCCAGAAACAGCAGAATACCGCCCAGCACGAGATTACGGCTCTTCTGGCGGCGTTTGTATTCGGTTTCTTCTTCGGGGGTCATGCGATACATCCCAGATTGGCCAATACCCTGTCAGCCACCAGTGCGGCAAACAACGCGAAAAGATAGATGATGCTGAATGCGAACAGGCGCTTTTCGGGCTTCATCGTGTCGTTCTCGCCAGTGTGGCGGAAAGCGACGGGAAACGAAAGGGCAAGAAAGGCAAGCGAGAGCGCAAGCGATGCAACACCATAGACATAACCGGTCCCGCCGATGAACCACGGCGCCGCCGCGACCGGCACAAGCAGTACGGCGTAAGCAAGTATCTGGTGCCGCGTCGACGTTTCGCCGCGCACCACGGGCATCATGGGAATGCCGACATTGGCGTAATCTGTCTTCACGAACAGGGCGAGCGCCCAGAAATGCGGCGGCGTCCACATGAAGATAATCAGGAACAGCAGCACTGGCATGAGTGTGATGTCGCCGGTCACGGCAACCCAGCCTATCATCGGCGGGAACGCCCCCGCCCCGCCGCCGATGACGATGTTCTGCGGTGTGCGCGGCTTGAGCCAGACGGTATAGATCACCGCGTAGTAGAAGATCGACAGCGCCAGGATCGTCGCTGAAAGCCAGTTCACAGCCAGGCCCATGATCATGACCGAAGCAGCCGATATCAATACGCCGAAATCGCGCGCATCGGTGCGGTTCATGCGGCCTGCGGGAAGCGGCCGCGCCGCCGTGCGTTTCATGCCAGCGTCGATATCGGCTTCCCACCACTGGTTGAGCGCTGCAGCGCCGCCCGCGCCGAGCGCGATGCACAGGATCGCGGTAAAGCCAAGTATCGGATTGATATACCCGGGTGCAGCCAGCAAACCACATAAGCCGGTAAAGATCACCAGGCTCATGACGCGTGGCTTGGTCAGCGCGAAAAAGTCGCGCCATTCCGTAGGGAGCTGGGTGGGAACGGTCTGGGTCATGGAATCGAGCGCCCTATAGGGCGTCAGAGGCGCTTTAGCCAGTCAATCAGGATGCGGTTCACCTCGCCCGGCCTTTCCTGCTGGGTCCAGTGCCCCACTCCATCGAGTATGTGACCTTCGACATTCGGCACGAACATCTTTACCAAACCGATCGGATCCTCGACCGCACCGAACAGGAAAGTGGCCGGATCGCGTGTGCCGCCGATGAACAAAGCGGGCTGTTCGATCAATTTGCCCGCCCAACCCTGTAGCCATTCATAGTCGGCTTCATGGTTGCGGTAGCGGTTGAGCGGCCCTCGAAAGCCGGAGGATTTGAACTCCGCCTCATAAAAATCGAGATCGTCCTCGGTCAGCCAGCCTACCGGCGCTGGATCGGGCAGCCCTTCGAGGAAGGTGGCCCCCAGCGGCTTGTCGAAGTAATCTCCTGGCGGGACATCGCCGCTGATCGAATACATCATGCGGGCCACCCAATCGCGCGGATCCCGCTCGGCTTCCGCTTCGGCGACGCCCGGCTCCTGGAAGTATTCCTGATAGAAGAACCGCCCTTTGGACGTGAAATGTTCGCGAAATACCTCCGTGAACGGGCGATTGGGAACGCCGGCGAAGGGAACGGAAAGTCCCGCAACTGCCCGAAAGTGCTCCGGATGCGTCAGCGCCGAATTCCACACGATGGGTGCGCCCCAGTCGTGTCCGATCAGGGCCGCCGGCTCATCTGGCGAAAGAGCGTTGCGCAGTCCGACGAGATCGCCGACGATCCGCTGCAAGGTATAGGCTTCGATCGGATGCGGTTTGTCCGAACCGCCATAACCGCGCACATCGATCGCGCAGGCGGTGAACCCCGCCGCTGCAATCGGGCCGATCTGGTGTCGCCAGCTGTACCAGCTTTCCGGAAAGCCGTGGACCATGATGACCAGCGGTCCTTCGCCCTCGATTGCACAGCGCAGGCTTGCGTCGCCCGTATCGATCGTCCGCATTTCACGCATTCGGTTTCTCCCGTCGAGATATGAAAACGGCCGGTCCACCATGGAACCGGCCGCGCTTTCATGTCCAGTCTTTCGAGCGTGGATCAGGCCGGATGGGCCTTGCTGATGTGGTCGTCGGAGGTGTGGTGATCCTCGATCACCGGCAGCTCGCTGAACTGGTGGTACGGCGGAGGGCTCGACAGTGTCCACTCGAGCGTCGTCGCGCCTTCACCCCAGTAGTTTGCAGGAGCCTTCTTCCCGGCCACGAATGCGTAGACCAGGTTGGCGAAGAAGAAGATCATCGAACCGGCCATGATTTCGTAGCCGATAGAGCTGATCTCGTTCCAGTAGGCATAGGCATCCGCATAGTCGGGATAGCGACGCGGCATGCCCTGCAGACCCAGGAAGTGCTGCGGGAAGAAGATCACGTTCACGCCGATGAAGAAGCCCCAGAAGTGCAGGTGGGCCAGCAGTTCGGAGTGCATCTTGCCGCTCATCTTCGGGAACCAGTAGTAGAAGCCCGCGAAGAGCGAGAATACGGCACCCATCGACAGCACGTAGTGGAAGTGCGCGACGACGAAGTAGGTGTCGTGAACGACGTCGTCGATGCCACCATTGGCGAGATAGACACCCGTCACACCGCCGACGGTGAACAGGAAGATCATGCCGATCGCCCAGACCATTGGGGATTTGAACTCGATCGAGCCGCCCCACATGGTGGCGATCCAGCTGAAGATCTTCACTCCGGTCGGAACCGCGATGACCATGGTCGCTGCGGTGAAGTACATCTTCGTGTTCACGTCGAGACCGACGGTGTACATGTGGTGCGCCCAGACAACGAAGCCGACGACACCGATCGCGACCATGGCGTAGGCCATGCCGAGGTAACCGAACACCGGCTTGCGGCTGAAGGTCGAGACGATCTGCGAGATCATGCCGAAGCCCGGCAGGATCATGATGTACACTTCGGGGTGACCGAAGAACCAGAACAGGTGCTGGTAGAGGATCGGGTCGCCACCACCGGCCGGATCGAAGAACGTCGTACCGAAGTTACGATCGGTGATCAGCATGGTGATCGCTGCAGCAAGAACCGGCAGGGCCAGGAGCAGCAGGAAGGCGGTAACCAGAACCGACCACACGAACAGCGGCATCTTGTGCAGGGTCATGCCCGGCGCACGCATGTTGAAGATGGTGGTGATGAAGTTGGTGGCGCCCAGGATCGAACCTGCACCGGCAAGGTGCAGCGCGAAAATGGCGAAATCGACGGCCGGGCCTTGCGAACCCGTGGTCGAAAGCGGCGCATAGACCGTCCAGCCCGTACCTGCACCCGGACCTGTGCCGCCCGGCACGAAGAGCGAGAACATCAGCGAGCAGAAGCCCGCAACGGTCAGCCAGAACGAAATGTTGTTCATGCGCGGGAAGGCCATGTCCGGCGCGCCGATCATCAGCGGGACGAACCAGTTGCCGAAGCCGCCGATCATCGCCGGCATGACCATGAAGAACACCATGATCAGGCCGTGAGCGGTGATGAACACGTTCCACATGTGAAGTGCGGTGTCGAAATCGGCACTGCCGCCCATGAACTGAGCCCAGAACTGCAGATACTGGATACCCGGCTCAGCCAGCTCCATCCGCATGATGCCCGAGATCGCACCACCCACGATACCCGCGATGATCGCGAAGATCAGGTAGAGCGTACCGATGTCCTTGTGGTTGGTGGACATGAACCAGCGCGCGAAGAAACCGGGCTTGTGGTCCGCATCGTGATGCGCGTGATCTTCGTGGTGGGCCTCGAAGTGGTCGGCGGTAGTAGCCATCGTGCTATACTCTCGAGCTAATCGTAAATCTTAAGCGGTCGGTGCGACAGGAGCAGCGCCTGCCCCCGGAGCGCCGGGTTCGGAGCTTTCGGGCTGCTGCAGCGGAGCGGCGGCAGGTTCTGCTGCCGCTTCTTCCTCTTCGGCACCGGCGATGGTGCCACCCTGGGCCAGGACCCAGGCATTGTACTGATCCATCGGCAGCGCTTCGATCGCGATCGGCATATAGCCGTGACGCGCACCGCACAGTTCAGAACACTGGCCATAATAGACGCCGGGTTCGTCGATGAAGAGCATCTTTTCGTTCAGGCGTCCGGGGACCGCGTCGAGCTTGAACCACAGGCTCGGCACCGCGAACGAGTGGATCACGTCGGCTGCAGTCGTCTGCAGACGGATCGGCACACCGGCGGGAACGACCATGCGATTGTCGACGGCCAGCTGATGGGGCTCGCCCACCGCGTCGGCTTCTTCCTTGCTCAGCATGTTCGAAACGACTTCGAACTCGCCATTGTCGGGATAGGAATAGCCCCAGTACCACTGATAGCCGATGGCCTTGATGGTGATCGCATCCTTGGGCGGCGATTTGTACTGCGCGCTCAACAGGCCGATCGAAGGCACGGCGATGCCGAGCAGGATCAGCGCCGGAACGACAGTCCAGATCACTTCGATCAGCGTGTTGTGGCTGGTCTTCGAAGGCACCGGATTGGAGCGCTTGTTATATTTGAGGATGACCCAGACGAACAGGGCCAGCACGAACAGGCTGATGATGACCATGATCCAGACCAGCCCGATGTGAAGAGCGTTCGCCTGGTGGCCGATCGGCGAAAACTGCTGCTGGACATCGATTGCCTTGGCGATCGGCATGCCCTTGCCTTCGGTCGGCTTCATCGGCGTATAGGCATCGGCACCGGGGCCGACATCCTCGCTCGAAGCTTGCGCAACATCGGCCGCAGCGACTTCTTCAGTCTGCTGCGCCGCAGTCGTTTCGGTGGCATCCTGTGCCATCGCGCCCTGCGCGCCGAAAGCCAGCATCGCCGCCATCGTAAGGCTGGCGACAATCCGGTGGAACCCGTGGAGGGAGCCGAGAATTTTCATCGTCTTGGCACTCTTTCGTGTCGTGTCTCGTTCCGGGCCTGCCACACTGCGCGAATCTCGCGTACGCGGCAAGACGCGCCCCTGCGAGGGCCCGGTTGCGCCCGCCCTATAGGCAGGGATCGCGCTTGCCTCAAGCGGCTGGCCGATAAAAATGTGCACGCACCTTTGCCTCTTGCGAAAATGTGCGCGACGCGCTTTGGACGCAGGCATCATGACTGAAGACGAAATTATCTCCGAATTCCGTGCCAGCGAAGCTCTCCTCGAAGGCCATTTCAAACTTTCGAGCGGGCGCCACAGCGGGCATTATCTCCAGTGCGCGCGCGTACTTATGAATTCGGAAAGGGCGGGCAGGCTCGCTTTTGCCCTCGCCCAGAAAATCCCTCGCGAACTGCGCAACCAGATCGATGTGGTCATCAGCCCGGCCATGGGCGGCATCATTATCGGCCAGGAAATGGGCCGCGCCCTCGGCAAGGATGCCATGTTCCTCGAACGGCCCGAAGGCACGTTTCACCTTCGCCGTGGCTTCCGCCTCGAACCGGGGGCGAAGGTCTTGATGGTCGAAGACGTCGTCACGACCGGACTTTCCAGCCGCGAGGCGATCGCGGCCGTGAGTCGCGAAGGCGGCCAAGTTGTTGCCGAAGTCGCGCTGGTCGATCGCTCGAACGGCGCGGCCGATCTCGGCGTGCCTTTCTATCCGCTCGTGGACATCAACTTTCCGACATACGCGGAAGACGAAATTCCCGCCGATCTGGCAGCCATCCCGGTGACCAAGCCCGGAAGCAGGGCAGCTTGATCGATCTGCCGCATCCCCCACGCCTGAGACTGGGCGTCAATATCGACCACGTCGCAACCATCCGGAATGCGCGCGGAGGTGATCATCCTGACCCTGTCCGTGCGGCAGAAATCGTGGCGCAGGTGGGCGGGGACGGCATCACGGCGCATCTGCGTGAAGATCGTCGCCATATTCGCGATGCGGACCTCGAGCGCATACAAAAGGCCACCGACCTTCCGCTGAACCTCGAGATGGCGGCGACCGAGGAAATGCTGGCCATCGCGCTCGTGCACAAACCGCATGCCGCCTGCATCGTGCCTGAAAAGCGCGAAGAACGGACGACCGAAGGCGGGCTCGACGCGGCAGGGTTGCACAATCAGCTCGCGCCCATCGTGTGGAAGCTGGCCGACAATGGCATCCGCGTGTCCTTGTTCATAGAAGCGAGCGAACGACAGCTGGAAGCAGCCCAACTCCTGCGTGTGCCGGTGGTCGAATTTCACACCGGCGAATATGCCCATGCCGGGCTCGACAATGATGAAGAGCGCGAAGCGCGCGAACTGAAACGCATCGCCACCATGTCGAAGATGGCTCGCCAGATGGGGATCGAGCCGCATGCCGGGCACGGCCTGACATATGAGAACGTAAAACCTGTCGCCGCGATCCCCGAACTCGCCGAACTCAATATCGGCCACTATCTCGTGGGCGAGGCAGTGTTCGTCGGGCTGGAAACGGCAGTGCGGCGCATGCGCGATCTGATGGACGAGGCACGCTCTTGATCATCGGCCTGGGCTCCGACCTGTGTAATATAGAGCGGATCCAGAATTCGCTGGATCGTTTTGGCGAGCGGTTCGAGAATCGCGTCTTTACCGAGATCGAGCGCGCCAAGGCCCGCCGCCGCCCCTTCACCATCGCCGGCACTTACGCCAAGCGTTTTGCGGCCAAGGAAGCTTTTTCGAAAGCTGTCGGCACGGGTTTCCGGCGCGGGGTCTTCATGAAAGACATCGGTGTGGTGAACGCGAAATCCGGTGCGCCCACGCTTTCGCTGACGGGCGGCGCCGCAATCGTGCTTGCGGAAATGGTGCCAGAGGGCCATGAGGCGCGCATACACCTCACCCTCACCGACGATCACCCATGGGCTCAGGCCTACGTCATCATCGAGGCCCTACCCAAGTGACCACCGGCACACCGGCAGTGAACGACACCAGCAAAAAGAAAAAGAAAGCTGACGACAAGGTCGACTGGATCGCGGAAATCCGCGGTCTGGCCTTGATGCTGTTGGCTGTTTTCGCGTTTCACAGCTTCATCGCGAAGCCATTCTATATCCCGTCGGAATCGATGATGCCGAACCTGCTGGTGGGGGACCGGCTGGTGGTGAGCAAATATCCCTACGGCTGGAACTGGTCGTCGATCAGCTTTCACCTTGCCCCGCGTGGCAAGTGGCGCCTGTTCGGCTCGACCCCGGAATATGGCGACATCGTCATTCCCGTGCACCCGCAACGCGATGAGGATTATATCAAGCGCGTTGTCGCACTCCCGGGTGACCGGATCGCGGTACGCAATGGTCAGATCATCCTCAACGGCACCCCGGTCGAACAGAAGGTGGAACCCGCCATCGCCCTTCCGCTGGATGCCAACTCGCGCTGCGACGGTTTCGGTTTCGACGACTTCCGCTCTACCAACGCCGATGGCAAACCTATTTGCCGCGTACCCGTAATGCGCGAAACCCTGCCCAATGGGGCGACCTATCTCATCATCGACCACCAGAATCAGGATCTGGACAACTTCCCCGAAATCACCGTTCCCGAAGATCATGTCTTCGTGATGGGTGACAATCGCGATCACTCGGCAGACAGCCGCGAACTGAACCACCCGCGCGGCCTCCTGGGCCCCATTCCGCTCGAAAATATCGGCGGGCGTGCCGAGTTCATCACCTTCTCGCTCGACGGTACGACCACGATCAATCCGATCAGCTGGTGGACCAGCCTGCGCGAAGGGCGCGCCTGGTCGACCCTGCGTCCCGCCATTGCGGAACGAAAACCCGCTCCCGAACGCTAAAGCCACACAATACAGGGGGCGCGCATGGCCGATAAGACGCAGGATATTCACGAAGCGGACCTCGGCACCAGCCCCTCCCGCATCAACGACCCGCATATTCGTCAGGAAATAGCGCGCGCCGTCGTATGGGTGGGTGTCGTCGGCGCCGTGGCGCTGGCGGTCTGGATTGCTCGCCCGCTACTGGTGATCTTCGGCGCAATGGTTTTCGCGTCCATGATCGATGGCGGCGCTCGTCTGCTTGGCCGTGCCCTTCCCATCGCGCGCGCATGGCGCGTCGCGATCGTACTGGCCGCAACCGTCGCCTTTCTGGCGTGGCTCGGATATTTCGCCGGGTCAACGATTTCGCAGGAAGCAGCCCAGTTTCCCGAGATTATCGAGCGCCAGGTCGGCGAACTGATCTCCTGGGCGCGCTCGCAAGGGTTTGAAATCAACCAGCCGCAATTGCAGGATTACCTCGGTAATATCGGCAGCGGGATCAGCACCGTTACACGCGCGCTGAGCGGGCTGGTCGGCGGGCTGGCAACGATAGTCCTCATCCTCGTAATCGGCGTCTACGTTGCGATCGACCCGCAACTCTACGAACGCGGCGTCGCCTGGATGCTGCCAAGCGAAAAACGGGATCGTTTCCATGTCACCCTTGCCCGCATGGGCAAGACGATGCGCCGGCTGATGGCCGGTCGCGTGCTCGGCATGCTGGTCGAGGCTGTTTTTACCTACATCATGCTCGGTGTGGTCGCGCCGATGGTTGGCATTGGCGCAGTGCCGATGGCAGCATTGCTCGCGATCCTAACCGGCCTGCTCGCTTTCATTCCCAATCTGGGCGCGATCATCTCAGGGCTGCTGATGGTCCTGGTGGGCTTTTCCGGTGGGGTCGAAATGGGTATTTACACCATCACCGTCTATTTCTTCGTCCAGAACTTCGATGGCTATGTAATCATCCCGATGATTGCGAAGAAGACCGTCGACCTGGCCCCCGCGCTCGTGCTCGCATTCCAGCTGATCATGGGCATTCTGTTCGGCATTCTCGGCCTTTTCCTCGCCGACCCCCTGCTGGCGATGATCAAGGTCGCGCTGGAACGCCGGGCGGAACAGGCGCATGAAAACAAACGTGAAGAGGTTGCCACGAATGGCGCGTAAGTTTCTGTATTTTATTGCCGTTTGCATCGTTCTGGTCATCTTGGGAGCAATCGCACTGTCGATCTGGTCACGCGAGGCGACTGAAATCGCCTTCGTGCCCCGCGGCGAATTCGTCGAGCAGGAACCGTTCGCCGAAAACGCCTATCAGGACCCGAACATGTGGTATTCGCGGCCTGGTCTCGGCACGAACGATCCTTCGCGCTACCAGCCTGCCATCGCGGAAACCGCGCCCGATCCGGCCGATCAGGATCCTTCGCCACAAGCCCCGGCTGCCGAGCAGAGCCTCGATGCAGGCAACCCTCTGCAGACTACCGGCACCGTCACCGGCGAGGCGGCCGATCCGCAGACGCTGCCCGAATTTGCGGTCTTCTTCGTGCCTCCCACCAGTTACATTCAGGCCGGTGGCGACTGGAATTCCAAGATCGACGATGCGACCACCAACAATCGTGCGCGCATCTTCCTTCAAGGGCTCGCCAGCCCGTTCAATCGCGCGGATGAACTCTGGGCGCCCAAATACCGGCAGGCGGCCGCAGGGGCTTTCCTGACCGACAAGCCCGAAGCGCAGCAGGCCATCGATGCGGCCTATGCCGATGTCGCCCAGGCCTTCGATTATTTCATCGACAGCGTGGACGAAAACAAACCGATCGTACTAGCCGGGCACAGTCAGGGCGCTTCCCATGTTCTGCGGCTACTACAGGAAAAGGTTGCCGGTACGCCGCTCGAGGCGCGCATCGCTGCCGTCTATGCCCCGGGGTGGCCGGTGTCGGTCGAACACGATCTTCCCGCGCTGCCATTCCCGGCCTGTGCATCAGCTGGCCAAGCGCAGTGCCTGCTCGCCTGGTCGGCATTTTCCGACGATGGCGATGCCGATCTGATCATGCGCCGCTACGAAGCAACCGTTGGCTACGATGGTCAGCCGCGCGGCACCGGGCCGATCCTGTGCGTCAACCCGCTAACCGGGGCCACCGGGGGCTCGGCTCCCGCCAGCGCCAATCTCGGCACGCTGATCCCCGATCAAAACCTGTCAAAGGGTGAACTGGTCGCAGGCGTCGTTTCCGCACGCTGTGGCGAGAACGGCCTGCTCTATATCGGCGATCCGCCGGAGCTCGGCCAAGGCGTCCTTCCGGGCGGTAATTATCATGTCTACGACATCCCCCTGTTCTGGAAAAACCTGCAGGAAGACGTCGTTACACGGGTGAAGGCATGGACAGCGGCGCAGGCCTCGTAACGGACAACGCCCTGACCTATGGCGACGTGCTGCCGGAAGGTGGCGCGCTGCTCGGTCTCGACCTCGGCACGAAGACAATCGGCGTTGCGACCTGCGATGCGGGGTGGCGATATGCGACCGCGGGCAAAACGATCGCGCGCGGCAAGTTTACCAAGGATTGCGGCATCTTGCGCGCGCTTGCTACGGAACGCTCTATTCGTGGCCTCGTCATCGGCCTGCCCCGCAACATGGACGGAACCGAAGGTCCGCGCGCGCAGGCCAGCCGCGCCTATGCGAGGAACCTCTCCGCGGCATTGGAATTGCCCGTTCTCCTGTGGGACGAACGCTGGTCTACTTCCAGCGCGGAAGCGGCCATGATCGGCCAGGACATGAGCCGCAGCAAACGTGCCGCAAGGATCGACAGCCATGCCGCGGCAGTGATCCTTCAGGGCGCCATCGACACGCTGGCGGGCGGCGGCTTTTGATAGCGGCCACGGCGGCTTCACAAACACCCTGTCAACTTGCCTGCAGCCTCGCTATCGCCCTTCCATCATGAGCGAACAGGACCGTAAATTCGATCCGGCCAAGGCCACCGCGTTCTTCACCGGACGCGGTCATTCAGGCTGGCTCGGTCTCAGATATTCGGACCACGGCGACGACTGGGTCGAACTCGAACTGCCTTGGCGCGAAGACCTGCTCGGCGAAGACGGGCAACGCGTCCTGGCATCGGGTCCCATTCTCAGTCTGATGGATATGGCCAGCGGCATGGCCATCTGGCGCGCCATGGACGAATTCACTGCCATCGCGACGCTCGACCTGCGCGTCGATTACGTCCGCCCCGCGCGCGAAGGGGCCAGCGTTTTCGGCCGCTCGCAATGCTATCGCCTGACGCGCAGCGCCGCTTTCGTGCGCGGCCTCGCCCATGACGGCGATGCGGATGATCCGGTAGCCCATATCCAAGCGGTCTTCATGAAGATCGCACCCACGGCGAGGCTCTGACATGGCGGACATTCCCGATATCGAAGCGCTGACGCCTTACGCCCGCTCGCTCGGCATTGCGCTGGACCGCTGGGAAGACGGCACGCCGATCATGGCCGTTTCCTTCGACGAGATGGTTGAGGGCCGGCCGGATCATTACCACGGCGGCGCGACCGGCGGCTTGCTCGAAACGGCAGGCTATGCAGCGCTGCGTGCCGAACTCGCCCGGCTGGAGCGCGAGGCCGTCCTCAAGCCGATCAACATCACAGTGCAGTATCTCGCCGCCGGCAAGAGTCGCACCAGCTATGCGCGCGGACGGATTACCAAGCTTGGCCGCCGTAGCGCGAACATCACCGTCGAAGCCTGGCAGGACGATCCAGCCCGGCCCATCGCGACCGCGGTGATGAACGTCCTGATGGCCGAACCTTCCGGCTAGTTCGCCGCTCCGCCTGACCCTGCGCTTTCCTCGCGCCGGTTTCGGGCTTCGAACCGTCTTTCGTCTACACGTCTGCGCGCTTCCTCGATCGCCGCCTCATCGACCGCCACGCCCTGATCGCCCACGCTGATATCGACGGGGATGCCATCGATCTCGGTCGACAGTACCGCTTCGCCCTCGCGGATGCGCAGGCGCGAGTTTCCGTCCCCGAGGGGAATATCGCCGAGATCGGGCACATCCAGCGGCTCGATCGGCGTGCCGGGGTCCGCCTGTTCACGCGGCTTCGGCTGGCTCGGAACGCCCCTGACGTTCATCGCGCTGTTCATGAAATCGCGCCAGATCCGTGCAGGCAGGCCCCCGCCGCTGATCCCGCCCTGCAGCGGGGAATTGTCGTCGTTCCCGATCCACACGCCCACAACCAGATCACCGGCATAGCCGACGAACAATGCATCGCGATTGTCCTGCGTCGTGCCGGTCTTGCCGAAATTGGGTCCCGACAGCATGGCTGCCCGCCCCGTTCCATTATTGATGGCAGCCCGCAGCATCTGTTCCATTTCCGACTGGGTGGAAGATGAAAAGCTCGAAGGTCCATCCCACAGATTGGCAAAGAAACCACGTTCCGGCCGCGCAAACGCATGCGGTTCTACCGGATATTCATTGGCCGCAATCGCCGCATAGGCGGACGTCAGCTCGAGCAGCGACATGGTCGATGTTCCCAGCGCCAGGCTAGGATCGCCTTCCGGCAGTGGTGCCGTAACGCCCAGATCGCGGGCGGTCGCGATCACCTTGGCGCTACCGACGTCGCCCAGCAGGCGCACCGCTGCGACATTGCTCGATTGCGCAAACGCTTCTTCCAGCGTCAGGCTTTCCGAATAGCGCCCGCGGGAATTCTTGGGGCGATAACTGCCTTCGGTGATCTCCGTATTCGCGATCCTGTCCTGCGGGCTCCACCCTGCCCGCAGCGCGGCAAGATAGACGAACAGCTTGAAAGTCGATCCTGGCTGGCGCTTGGCCTGCGTGGCGCGATTGAAGGGCGATTTCGCGTAATCCTTGCCCCCGATCATTGCTACGACCTCGCCATTGCGACGCATGGCGACGAGCGCCACCTGTGCCCCGCCCAATGGAGCATTCTGGGTCACCCGCCGGGCGATGTTCTGCAACCGGCTGTCCAGTGTGGTGGTCAGCGTCTGGCGGGAATAGCCCTGCTCGGTAAGCTCGCGCGCTTCCGGCAGTGCCCAGTCGGCGAAATATGTGCCCGTGGGCAATTCGTTGCGCGCGCGCACGTCCAGCGTCGGCGGCCTCATCTGCCGCGCCTCGGCTTCGGAAATGTATCCCGCATCGACCATGGACTGGACCACGACCCGCATGCGCTTCTCCGCCCGCGCATAATGCTTCGTCGGGGCATAGGCGCTCGGCGCCTGTAGCAGGCCGGCCAGCATCGCGGCCTGATTGGGTTTCAGGTTCTCCGGCCGGCGGTAGAAATAATGCAGGCTCGCTGCGCGCAGGCCATACACATTGTCCCCGAAATAGGCGTTGGACAGATAGCGGCTGAGGATTTCGTCCTTCGTCAGCCAGCTTTCCAGCCAGAATGCAATCAACGCCTCGCGCGCCTTGCGCGTCAGCGTGCGTTCCGGCGAAAGAAAGGTGAATTTGGCGAGTTGCTGAGTAATCGTGCTGCCACCGCCCGTTCCGGTGAACGCGGCGCGCGCGATCCCGCGCGGGTCCACGCCCCAGTGCGAATAGAACCGCCGGTCCTCTGTCGCCAGGAAGGCCTCGACCACATGCGGTGGAAGCTGCGACACTTCGACCGGCTCATCCGTGATGGCACCGTTGCGGGCGATCGGCGTCCCGTCCGCTGCCAGCAGGGTGATCTGCGGCGCGGCAATCGGCTCGAGCGATTTGGAAAGCGGCGCGGTAATCGCCAGCCATGCGACCAGCAGTATGAACAGGCCGATGATGGCGGCAAGGATGTGGCTGGCCCACCAGCGCTTGCGGCGGCCAAGCCAGTAATCGCGCTGCCACCACCGCCGGCGCCGCTTCTCCTCGGCATCGAGAGCATAGTCGACCCGATCCAGCCGATCGTCCCAGTCGTCGTAATCGAGAGCGTCATGCGTCGCGTAATATCCGCGATGCGGCGGGTGGTCCGCCTCCGGAGCGGATCTGCGCAAAAGGGAATCGAGAACGCCCATCGCCTACTGTGTTAACCCAACAACACAGTCAATGATAGGGGGCGCAAGCTTAACTCTTGCCGACTACGCTTTCGGGCAGGTCCTCGCCGAAAACGCGCTGGTAATATTCGGCCACCAGCATCCGTTCCTCCTCATCGCATTTGTTGAGGAAGCTGAGGCGGAAGGCCAGGCCGACATTCTTGAAGATCGCTGCATTCTCCGCCCATGTTATCACGGTACGCGGGCTCATGACGGTCGAAATGTCGCCATTGATGAAGCCCTGCCGCGACAGGTCGGCAACCTTGATCATGTCGGCAACCAGCTTGGGATCGGTTTCGGGGTTCTTCGCTTCGACGATCTTCTGTTCGGTTTCGGCCGGCAGATAATTCAGCGCGACCACGATGTTCCAGCGGTCCATCTGCCCCTGGTTGATCTGCTGCGTGCCGTGATACAGGCCCGACGTGTCACCCAGGCCAACCGTATTGGCGGTGGCGAACAGGCGGAAATTCGCATCGGGGCGGATCACGCGATTCTGGTCGAGCAGGGTAAGTTTGCCCTGCTGTTCAAGCACGCGCTGGATCACGAACATCACATCCGGGCGGCCAGCATCATATTCGTCGAAGACCAGCGCGACCGGGTGCTGCAGCGCCCAAGGAAGCAGACCTTCGCGGAATTCGGTAACCTGCAGCCCGTCGCGCAGCACGATCGCATCGCGACCGACCAGGTCGATACGGCTGATATGCGCATCGAGGTTGATGCGGATGCACGGCCAGTTGAGACGCGCGGCAACCTGTTCGATATGCGTCGACTTGCCCGTACCGTGATAGCCCTGCACCATCACGCGCCGATCATGTGCAAATCCGGCCAGGATCGCCAGGGTCGTGTCCGGGTCGAAAACATAGTTTTCGTCCAGATCGGGCGTGCGTTCGTCGGGCTTTGAAAACGCCGGAACCTGCCAGTCGATATCGATCCCGAAGGTCTCGCGAACGTCCACGGTAATGTCGGGCGCGGCGAGCACGGTTTTTGCGGATGCGTCGAAGGTCTTGTCGGTCATGTCATTCATCTTGTTGGCGGTTAGACGGATGGATAGGTGGCTGCAAGCAACGAAATCGCTGTGGGCCCCAAGCCGCTCTCGACTCGCCGTCCGCCCCGCCGCATAATCGCCCGCGATGCCACCGACCCCGCTTTCCGAACGTCTGCGCCTCAAGCTGGTCGAGCGTGTACGCGGCGTTTTCAACGATGTCGAAAGCGGCCAGCAGCCGGTGCCGACATCCGATGAAGCGCTGTTTCCAAAGGATTCGCCGATCCGGATGGTCCATGCCGACATCGTCGCCATGATGGTCGGCGGGGTGCGCGGACTTCTGCTGCAGATGCTCCATCCCCATGCGCTGCAGGGTGTGCTCGATCATTCGAACTTCCGCACGGACATGCATGGTCGGCTGCGCCGGACCGCGCGTTTCATCGCTGTGACGACCTTCGGCCATCGGGACGATGCGATGGCCGCGGTCGACCGCGTCAACCGCATTCACGCCAAGGTCGGCGGCACCCTGCCCGACGGCACGGCATACTCCGCTACCGATCCCCGCACGCTCGCCTGGGTCCATGTTGCGGAAGCGACCAGCTTTCTGGCGGCCTATCTGCGCCACGTCCGCCCCGACATGCCCGGCAGCAAACAGGATGAATATTATCGCCAATTCGCTGTGATCGCCCGGGCTCTGGGCGCCGATCCGGTGCCGATCGACCGACGCGAGGCCGAAGCGATCTTTCGCGACCTGCGCGCCGATCTCACCGCTTCGCCGGCGGCACGCGAAATCGCCCAACTGGTCCTGACGCAGAAGCCGCCAGGTTCGCCCCCTGCTGTTCAGGCCCTGCTGGGTGCAGAAGCGGTTGCGCTCTTGCCCCCGTTTGCGCGATCGATGCTTGCGCTGGAACGTCCAGGCCTTGCCGCCATCCCTGCCCGCGCTGCGACCTGGGGCATGGGCAAGACCCTGCGCTGGGCTTTCCGTCAGTCCTGACGGAAAGCCCCCTTCGGGCTGTTACCTGACGCCGAGCATCCCGCGTTTTGCGCACACGCCGAACGTGGCAATGATCAGTATGGCCCAGATCAGCGTCAGAATGTCGATCATCTGGGGCTGCGGCATAAAACCGAAGATCGAAAGCGCCGCCCAGCCGCCTATCAAAAGCAAGACGAGGTAAAAGGCGGTAGATCCCGCCTGACGCGAAACCGTGCGCATCAATTCATCGGAATGTTTCATCGATCGCACGGATGCAAGCGTCACGATCACCAGGAGGACACCTGCCGCGACAGCGCCTGCCATGGGCGCAAGCACAGCACCGGGACCGGTCAGGGCGAGAACTGCGAGCACCCCGCCAAAGGCTAGGCTTCCAATTCCGCTAGCCAAAAGGCTTTGCCTCATTTCACGCAATTCCTCGGCATCCTGAACGTTGAGGAATCGCGCTCCAAGGCGCGGCGACAATGCACCGAAGCCAACGAGCACGCCCATGAAGCCATACAGCATCGCCACCAGCAATGCGATCTCGCGCGAAGGGCCGAGCGAGCCTAGCGCACCGCTATCAATGAGCGTCATCAGTCCAAGCGCCCCGAAAAAGCCGGTCAGCGCGCCGCCGCCGATCATCAGCGCAAGTTTACGCCCCTTGTGCGGGGGCTGGGAAAGGTCTGTCGATGCAATGTTCATGGCTGTGGCTCCCAGTCGTCGATGAAAAGTTCCGGCACCGGCACGCCGAACAGTTTCGACATGCGCAGCGCCAGAGGCAGGGACGGATCGTATTTGTCGGTTTCGACCGCATTGATCGTCTGCCGGGACACACCCAGCCGGCGCGCGAGTTCACCCTGGCTCCAGCCATGTGTTTCGCGAAATTCCTTCAAGCGGTTTTTCAACGACTCATCCTTCTGCCTGACAAGAGCTCTTTACTGTAAAGACTTCTTGTCAGTCAAGACCTCTTTACAGATGCAGGAGCCATAATGCCCCGATCCTTTACAGGGAAAGGGGATCAGCCGATCTTCTCGGGCAGTTCGAATATGTCCATGAACCGCTCCGCCAATTCAGGATCGCCATCCAGACGGATGCCCACGTCGGCCAGTGGCATGCCGACATAGAATGCCCCGGCCAGCGCCGGCCCGTCGGGCGCATGGAAGACCACGTCGCACCCGTCCGCCTCGGTCCGGGAAACCGCCATGGCACCGTCTTCCAGATCGGCCACCAAACTCACATCCGGGAACTTGAAACCCACCCGCATCGCCAGTCCAGCGGCCCTGTCCTTATCGAACATCGTGCGCAGCGACAGCAGGAAGCTGGTGGGCGAGAGCGGCAATGTCGGGTCGTGCTGCGAAGATTGCGCGGCCCAGCGTCCCAATTCCTGGATTAGCGGTTCGGCCGCGTAGCCCCACCGGGTCAGCTCATAGACTCGCGCGCTCGACGGCGCTGGCAGAGTGCGATGGACCAGAACACCCGCCCCCTCGAGCTTTTCCAGCCGCTCGGTAAGCACTTTGGCCGAAATACCGGGCAGATTGGCGCGAAGGGCGGAAAACCGCAGTGCGCCGAACATCAATTCCCTTACGATCAGCAACGACCACCGTTCGCCGACCAGTTCCATTCCGAACGCCGTGCCGCAGGCGTCATTGTACCACCTTCCATGCACATCGGCATCCGGCCGACGCGGTTTAGTTTCTTTTTGTAACTTCATAGTTGCTTTTAGTAACTCACAGGTGCACCAATCGCAAGTCGCGAGTCGGCCAGAGAGGGAGAGGCATCGATGACCCGGAGGAAATTCGCAGACCTGCCAGAGGGGCGCGTCGCGCGACCCTGTTCCAGGCGCCCCCGCACTCTTGGAATAGTCGCGCATGAGGGGCCGTCCGCCAAACCATAGCCAACGATAATAAACGGCCCCGCGCCCCATCCCCGAGGAGAGAGATGATGAGTTATTTCGACGGTTTCGTGCTTGCAGTGCCCACCGCCCACAAAGACAAGTTCATCGCCCACGCCACGCTGGGCGACGCCGTGTTTCAGGATGAAGGGGCCCTTCGCATCGTGGAAGCCTGGGGCGACGATGTGCCCAAGGGCAAGGTCACCGATTTCCAGGGCGCCGTGCAGGCAAAGGACGACGAGACGATCGTCTTCGCGTGGGTCGAATGGCCCGACAAGGCCCACCGGGACGATGTGATGGCGCGTTCGGAAGAGTGGATGGCAGATCCGCGCATGGATCCCGAAAACAACCCCATGCCCTTCGATGGCAAGCGGATGATCTACGGCGGCTTCGACACGCTGGTCGACGAAGGCGATGGCGGCGGCGACTATGCCGATGGCTATCTCGTCCCCGTGCCCGAAACGCGCAAGGAGGATTACCGCGCGCTCGCCGCCAGGATGGCGCCCGTCTTCCGCGGCTATGGCGCCACCCGCGTGGTCGAAGCGTGGGGCGACGATCTGCCCGACGGCAAGCTCACCGATTTCCGCCGCGCCGTTAAGGCGGAAGATGGCGAGAACGTCGTCTTCTCCTTCGTGGAATGGCCCGACAAGGCGACCCGGGATGCCGGTTGGGCAAAAATGATGGAGGAGGATGGCCCCGACGGTGACATGCCGTTCGACGGAAAACGCATGTTCTGGGGCGGTTTCCGGCCCGTAGTCGACCTGCAGGGTAGCTGACGCATGGCCGACCCCGTCACCATCTGGACACTCGACTGGGTGCCCGAAACGCCGCGCGGCTTCGTGCGCGACCTGCGGCTGCGCTGGGCGTGCGAGGAGGCGGGCCTTCCCTATCGCATCGCCACCGTTGCGTTCGACGATCGCGAGACCAACCATCTCGACCGCCAGCCCTTCGGCCAGGTGCCGATGCTGGAGGACGGCGATCTGCGCCTGTTCGAAAGCGGGGCCTGCGTCATCCACCTCGCGCAAAGGCGGCATGCTGATCCCGGCCGATCCCAAGGCCGAGATCGAGGTTCTGCAGTGGATCATGGCCGCGCTCAATTCGATCGAGATGGTGACCATGCCCTGGGTGGTGCTTACATGGTCGGACGAGGAATTCGCCGGCATCACCGGCTGGCTCGACAAGCGGCTGGCGCAGATCGAAGCCGTGCTGGCCGGTCGCGAATGGCTGGTGGGCGACACCTTCACCGCCGCCGACCTCATCATGGCCGACGTGCTGCGCGTCGATCTGGTGCGCAAGCACGGCGATCGCCAGGCAAGCGAAGCCTATGTCCGCCGCGTCACCGACCGTCCCGCCTTCCGCAAGGCGCATGCCGACCAGCTGGCCCATTTCGCGGTCGCCGATGCAAACCGAGAGGAGAAGTCCGATGGCTGACAATCAGGGTGATTTCGTCTGGTACGAACTGATGACCAGCGATGCGGATGCCGCGCAGGCATTCTACGAACCGCTGCTGGGGTGGAAATTCGCCGGCAGCGGCATGTCCGACATGGACTACCGGCTTGGCAGCGCCAACGGCGTGGAGGTAGTCGGCCTGCTCGAACTGACGCAGGACATGATCGGCGGCGGCGCACGGCCGGCGTGGATCGGCTACATCGCGGTCGCCGATATCGACGCCGCGCTGACTAGGCTCAAGGAACAGGGCGGCCAGCTGTTCATGGGGCCCAACCGTCTCGAAGGCGTCGGCCGCATGGCCATGGTCGCCGATCCGCAAGGTGCGCCCTTCTATCTCATGCAGCCCGAAGGCGAAGCCAGCCAGTCCTTCGCCAAATACGAACCGCGCCCTGGCCATTGCGCGTGGAACGAACTGATGAGCGGCGACCGGCAGGGCGCGCACGAATTCTACACCGACCTGTTTGGGTGGGAGAAGGCCGACAGCATGGATATGGGCGAGATGGGATCCTACGACATGTACCGCGCAGGCGATTACATGCTGGGTGCGATCATGCAGAAACCGGACGACATGCCCGCCAGCCTGTGGAGCTATTACTTCCGCGTTCCCGAAATCGAGCCTGCGGCAGACTATGTGCGGTCCAACGGCGGCCAGGTGATCAACGGCCCGATGGAAATCCCGGGCGGCGAGCACGTGTTCAACGCCATCGACCCGCAAGGCGCGATGTTCAGCCTCATCGGCAAAGGAGCTTAAGCCATGGCAGACTATACCCTTTTCACCAATCCGATGAGCCGCGGCCAGATCGCGCGCTGGGCGCTGCACGAGGCGGGCGCTGACTACGATACCCAGCTTGTCGAATGGGACGACAGGCCGCAGGCCCTGCTGGATGCCAATCCGATGGGCAAGATCCCCACCCTCATCCACCACCACAACGGGCACGATCACGTCATCACCGAATGCGCGGCGATCTGCCATTACCTGGGCGCGATGCAGGCCCCCGAACTGACCCCGAAGGCGGAAGAGACGGCGGATTATTTCCGCTATTTCTTCTTCGTCGCCGGCCCGGCCGAACAGGCCATCACCACGCGCGCCATGGGCTGGTCTGCCGAGGATCCGCAAAAGCAGATGATGCTCGGCTACGGCACCTTCGACAAGGCGATGGACACGTTCGAAACGCTGATGACGGGCCGCGATTATGTCTGCGGCGACCGCTTCACCATGGCCGATGTCTATGTCGGCAGCCAGGTCGACTGGGGGCTGACCTTCGGGTCGATGCCCAGCCGCCCCGCGTTCGAGGATTACGCCGCCCGCCTGCGCGAACGCCCGGCCTACAAGGAAGCCAAGGCGATCGACGCCAGACTGATCGAGGAGCGGCAGAATGGCTGACAAGCTCACCACCGTCCTCTGGTTCGATGGCGATGCCGAGGAAGCGGCACGCTTCTACGCCGATACCTTCCCCGACAGCGCCGTGGGCACGATCTTTCGCGCGCCATCCGATTTCCCCGGCGGGAAACAGGGCGATGCGCTGACGGTGGAATTCACCGTCTGCGGCCGCGCGTTTTCCGGCCTCAACGGCGGCGACATGTTCAAGCCCAACGAAAGCGTCAGCTTCATGGTGGTGACCGAAGACCAGGCCGAAACCGACCGCTACTGGGATGCCATCACCGGCAATGGCGGCCAGGAAAGCGCCTGCGGCTGGTGCAAGGACAGATGGGGGTTCAGCTGGCAGATCACCCCGCGCACCCTGCTGCAATCGCAGGCAGCTGGCGGCGAGGAGGCCCGCCGCGCCTTCGAAGCCATGATGACCATGCACAAGATCGACGTCGCCGCCATCGATGCGGCACGCAAGGGGGACTGATCCGATGACACGCAAACTGACCGGCGCCGCCTTCGTCTCGCTCGACGGGGTGATGCAGGCCCCCGGCGGCCCGACCGAAGACCCCACCGGCGGCTTCGACGAAAGCGGCTGGGTCTTCCGCATGGACGACGACGGCATAAACGATACGCTCGGCGCGCTGTTCGGTGCGCCCTACGATCTGCTGCTGGGGCGCCGCACCTACGATATCTTCGCGGCCTACTGGCCCTATGTCGAAGGCGAAAATGCCTTCATGGGCGAATCGCTCACGCAGGCGGGCAAATACGTCCTCACCAGCAGCGACGCGCCGCTCGAATGGGAAAACTCGCACCGCCTGTCCGCCATCGACAAGGTGCCCGCCCTCAAACAGAGCGACGGCCCCGACCTGCTGATCCAGGGTTCGAGCACGCTCTATCCGCAATTGCTGGATGCGGGCCTGCTCGACCGGCTGGTGCTGATGACTTTCCCCATCGTGCTGGGCAAGGGCAAGCGCCTGCTCGATGGCGCAATGTCCGCCGGCAGGCTCAAGCTGGTCGACCACCGCGTCACAGGCAAGGGGACCGTCATCACCACTTACGAGCCGGACGGCACCATCCCGCCCATGCCCGCCAACGCCCCCGAACCTTCCACCAGCGAGCGCGAGATGGCGCGGCGGGCGCGGGTCGAGGCGGGGACCTGGTGATGCCGGCGCTCTACGGCCACCGCTTTTCCTCCTACACGTGGAAAGCG
The DNA here is from genome assembly GCF_019711555.1 of Qipengyuania pacifica. Taxonomy (NCBI): domain Bacteria; kingdom Pseudomonadati; phylum Pseudomonadota; class Alphaproteobacteria; order Sphingomonadales; family Erythrobacteraceae; genus Qipengyuania; species Qipengyuania pacifica. The sequence goes on from NZ_JAIGNQ010000004.1 coordinate 62,896, forward strand.
CTGATCCCGCTCTACGCCAACGGCACCGAATTCGAATTTCGCGATGTCGATCCCGGCGCGCCCGATGGCCCGGCCAATATGGATTTCGTGCGCAAGGCCCACCCCGCGGGAAAATTCCCGGTGCTGGCGGACGGCGATGCCAGCGTTATCGAAGCCACCGCGATCATCGAATACCTCGCCGTGCACCACCCCGGCCCGGCCCCGCTCATCCCCGCCGATCCGGCAGAGGCCGCCACCGCCCGGATGATGGACCGGGTGTTCGATAATTACGTGATGGGCACCGCGCAGCTCGTCGTGAACGCCTACATCGCCGATGCGCAGAACCCCGATCCGGAGCAGCTCGACCTCGGGCGCACCGGACTGCTGCGCGCCTATCGCTGGCTCGAAGGCTGGCTGGCCGATCACACCCTGCCGCCCCACGTCAGCCTCGTCACCTGTGCGGCAGCCCCCGCGCTCTTCTATGCCGACTGGGTCGAGCGCATCCCCGAAGATTGCCCCCGCGTCGCCGCCCTGCGCGCCGAAATCCTCGCCCTGCCCCCGGTCGCCCGCTGCATCGACGACGCGCGCCCCTACCGCCACTACTTCCCCCTCGGCGCCCCCGATCGGGACTGACCGCATTCGAGCGTTCCGTTCTGGAAGCAGACGGGCAGATAACGACCCCATTGCGGACCTGCGGTTCATTTGCCAATCAAGGTTTATGAGGCTTGCCGCGATATTTTTAGGTATAACGGTTATTTCAGCTTGCTCTGACAAACCGACAGTCGATGAGCGAGCAACATTGATTGCCGATGCCGAAAATCGGGTGGTCCTGCCAGAAGGCTCTGGGAGCCTCGCGTGTTATAAGCGTGTTTATTCTATCGTGGATGTTCCAAATAGCTATTTCGGAAAGAGATACCTAGTTGGAGAATACCATCTAGCAACGCCTTACATGGGTGAAGCACCCGGAGAGTATGAGCCCGGGGTGAGCTGGCAAGAACGCGAAGATCTAACAATGGGTTTCTTAGATCAAGGGTGCCGAACGCTTTGGTTTCAGTACGCAATAGACGATATTGATCGAAGCGTTCAAGCAGTATGCGCACCCACTATAGATGGGTCAATTCCTGCAAAAGTTGATCCACCCGTGGATTGTTGAGGTCGAGCTTCCGCTAAAGATCGTAATGTCAGTTTCCCACCCCAAAAGCAGTCGCTCTTGTGTAACGAGAGATACTATTTTATTTTGTGCGAATGGATCAGGAAAAGCGCGAGCTTCGTCATCAGTTGAAGAATGCCGAGCAGGAAAAACTCGCGCTTAAAGGCTTGGTGAAACGAGCCGCAGACGAGCTCGATGATCTGGCAGAAGCAGATTGCTCGGAAGAGGCCATTGATAGCGCAAAGGCGCAGGCTGAGCGGTTTCGAAAGGTCATCGACTCCAAATCCGAGCAGTGATGGCTGTCCACCCGCGTCCGCAAGACCGGCGTGTATGATCTTGAGCCAGGGCGTGATCCGGTTTCGACCCTGCGTAATCCCGGAGGTTTGAATGCTATCGCCAACAACGCTTGCCGCCGCATTCGACCGGGTGTCGGAATACTGGTCGCCCAAGGTGATCGGTCAGGTCAACGATCAGCTTCTCAAGGTCGCAAAGCTCAAGGGCGAATTCGTGTGGCATGCGCACGAGGGGCAGGACGAGCTCTTTTACATCGTCAAAGGATCGCTTCGAATCGAGTTTGAGGACGAAGCCGTCGATCTGGAGCAGGGCGACTTCCTGACCGTACCCAGCGGCGTCCGCCACAATCCTGTCGCGCGGGAGGAATGCTGGGTGCTGCTGATCGAGCCAGCTGCAACAAAGCATACTGGTGAAGAGATCACATCGCGCACCCGCAGCCTTCAGGAACAGCTCGGCTAATAGCCGTACGGCTGCCTCGCCCCCAGCACTCCTCGAAATTGGCTACTCCGGTTCCACCAGCCCTCGTCATTCCCGCGCAGGCGGGAATCCAGCTTGGTCCGGCGCGTCATCACCGTCTCGCCAATGACTGCAGCCGTCCCAGCCACAAGTCGTAGGACCCCCTCTCGAACAATCCTATTTCTGCGCTAAATACTTGACTTTCATAAACCTTTTCGGCATAGACCCCGCCGGATCGGGAGGGCGCGAAAGCTGGTGCACCCCCTTCCTTGCCCCCATGGCCCGCGACGGCGGTGTCCGGAAGGGCGACGCGGCCGGTGCGAAAGGCGCGGGCGTCCAGATCGGGATCGGATGACCTCATCCGGATCGCAAGGACACCTCTCCTCCTTCACCGGATGCGGCAGGCAGTACGATAGCGGTTGCGGGGCCCTTTCGCCCGCGCGGACAGCGGCAGGGGCTCCACGCTTTGTAAGGCGAACCCTCCCCGTCGCACCGATTGCCCATGTCGCACTCGAGTATAATCGGGGTTCAGGTTCGTGTTCATGCCTTGCCGCCTCAAGGCTCCGGCAGTGCATGAAATATCCGTGCGATACGGCTTTACCGCCCTGTCGCACGAGGCCCGGCAGGCAGCCACGCGAACCGCGCCGATACTACCCGGCCACCGCCATCCCGCTCCCGGGCTACGCCGCGCGTCTCGCGCAAGGTTCGCCCCGGCCGCGTGATCTTTATCTGTCGCGCTACCGCCTTCGGCTGCTTGAGCGCGTGATACAACAGGCGTCACAGTCCGGGCTCGCCGCCGGATGCTGTCGTGTGTCCGGAAACAACCTCATTGCCGAGCAGCTTGAGATTCGCGCATAAGGAACCTCTGTCACACGCGGGAGGCGCCTATGCATTTCATGCAGCTTCTGAAGTCGCTCGATGAACTTCTCTACGAGGTCATGAGCTGGCTGGTCTTCTTCCCGCTCACGCTCTGGCGAACACTTACGCAGCCCATCACGATGATGGAGTATGCGGACAGCGAACTGCATGATCCCGAAGAACAGCAATATGAGGATGCGCTCAGTCCGCCACTGTTCCTCCTTCTCGCGATACTGATCACCCAGGCCATTTCCATGTCGGTCGACTCCGGCACGAACATCCCGCCGCTCCACTCGCGCGGTCAGGATAGCTGGTGGAACCTCGACGCGGTCGTCGCCACGCGCGACACGATCACGGCGCAATATCGTCTCAACGGGCTCAACAAGCCCAAGCTTTCGATCGACCGCAGAAGCGGACGCATCTCCATCCGGGGGGCCTCCGATTATGCTTTTTCGGGGAGTTGCGACACGGTGGATAGCGAGCAGCGGCGCTTCTGACGGCTGCTCCTTTCCCGCCGCCGATCCAGGCCCGGGAATTGAAATTAGGTAATCCGGCCCGCCCGTGCTACAACGCAGTTGCTGACGTCGAATTATGCGACGGACTTCGGATTTTGACGACCGCCGCTTGCTTTCGATAGCCCCGGCGCAAACCAGACGACGACTTCCTTTCATCGGACGATTCTAAGCACGACCTTGCCGCATGCTGCGGCGGGGCAACCCCATGCGTTCTTGAAAGGAACTATCATGAGCAAGACCGGAACCGTAAAATTCTTCAACACCGACAAGGGCTACGGCTTCATCCAGCCCGACGACGGTTCGGACGACAGCTTCGTTCACATCAGCGCCGTACAGGCTGCTGGCATGAACTCGCTCGATAAGGACCAGCGCCTCAATTACGAAGTCGAAACCGGCCGTAATGGCAAGGCCAGTGCGATCAATCTGTCGGCTGCCGACTAAGCACCTGCCAAGGTCTCTTCCGCGTGCTCGTGCGACCCTGCACGCGGAAGGGGCACCCTACCCGATGACCACACTTTGCGGAGCGCTATCATGAGCCAGACATTCGAATTCTACGATACCCGTGCCCGCGAAGCTGCCGTCGAAGCAGAAGCGGCCACGCTCGACAACGTCAAGGAACGCAGCCTTCGCGCTGAAAAGACCTGGCGCGGCTTGGCCAATCAGGCCCGCAAAGTGAAAGCGGACCGCGAAAGGCACGAGAGCGAACGCCTCGCCGCCCGCCAGCTGGCCGAAAGCGCCAGCCAGTAAACGGCGCCCTATCGGGCCGAGCGCGTCAGCCGGAAGCTTTGTTCCGGCATACGGCCCGCCCCGTTAGCCGACGTTAGCGTCTACCCCGACGCCTTCGCTTTCCGGCGCCAGGCATGCAGCAGCGGTTCGGTGTAACCGCTCGGCTGCTCGACACCCTTGAAGATCAGATCCTTTGCCGCACTGAAAGCGGGACCGTCCTCGTTTTCCAGCAGCGGTCGGTAGAAGGGATCGCCAGCATTCTGGCCGTCGACCTTGGCGGCCATCCGGCGCAGGCTGTCCATCACCTGCTCTTCGGAAATCACGCCGTGCAGCAGCCAGTTGGCGATATGCTGGCTGGAAATGCGCAGCGTCGCGCGGTCTTCCATCAGGCCGACATCGTTGATGTCGGGCACCTTGGAACAGCCGACGCCCTGATCGATCCAGCGCACCACATAGCCCAGCAATCCCTGGCAATTATTGTCCAGTTCCTCGCAGATTTCATCCTGCGACCAGTTCGTGCCGTCCGCCAGCGGAATGGTCAGCAATTCGTCCAGCTTCGCCGCGGCAGGCAGGCCCTTCTGTATCTCGAACACGTCCTCGCGGTGATAATGGATCGCGTGCAGCGTCGCGGCGGTCGGGCTCGGCACCCAGGCCGTGTTCGCCCCGGCGCGCAAATGCCCGATCTTCTCGATCATCATCTGCCCCATCAGATCGGGCGCGGCCCACATGCCCTTGCCGATCTGTGCCCGGCCCGACAGGCCGCATGCCAGACCGATCCCGACATTGCGCGCTTCATAGGCCTTGAGCCAGGCGGAGTTCTTCATTGCCCCCTTGCGCATCATCGGCCCCGCCCGCATCGAGGTATGGATCTCATCGCCCGTGCGGTCGAGGAAACCCGTATTGATGAAGACGATCCGGTCCTTCACCGCGTGGATGCAGGCGGCGAGATTGGCCGATGTGCGCCGTTCCTCGTCCATCACGCCGACCTTGATCGTGTGCCGTTCAAGCCCCAGCAAATCCTCCACCGCATCGAACAGATCGTTGGTGAAGGCGCATTCTTCCGGCCCATGCATCTTGGGCTTCACGATGTAGATGCTGCCGCAGCGCGAATTGCCATGGCGGGCCAGCTTTGCCACGTCCTGCGCGCCGATCGCGCTGGTGACGACGGCATCCATGATGCCTTCGGGGATTTCCTTCCCGTCCCAGCGCATCGCCGGGTTGGTCATCAGATGCCCGACATTGCGCACGAACATCAGGCTGCGGCCGGGCAGCGAATGCTGTGCCCCCTTTTCGTCGGTCCAGACCACATCGCTGGCGAGTTCGCGCGTGACGGTGCGCCCGCCTTTTTCGAAACTCTCCGACAGGTCGCCGCGCATGATGCCCAGCCAGTTGCGATAGGCCACCAGCTTGTCCTCGGCATCCACTGCCGCGACCGAATCCTCGCAATCCGCGATCGTCGTCAGCGCGGCTTCGAAAACGATATCCGCAATGCCGAGCCGGTCCGTCTTGCCGACCTGGCTGTCGGGGTCGACGACCAGTTCGATATGCAGCCCGTTATGCCGGAACAGCGGCCCGCGATCCGTCCTGCCGATGTGCTGTGCCGGATCGGCGAGTTCGATGGCATCGAGGTCTGCGAGATCGGCCCAGCCCCCGCTGGCGAGCGGCACGATCTCGTCGAGCAGCCTGCGCCCTTCGGCAATCACCGCAGCGCCGCGCTCCTCGTCGTAGCCGCCCGGCTTCGCAGGCGCCGCATCCAGCACATCGGTGCCGTAAAGCGCATCGTACAGGCTGCCCCAGCGCGCATTGGCGGCATTGAGCAGGAAGCGCGCATTGAGGATCGGAACCACCAGCTGCGGCCCCGCCATGGTCGCGATCTCGGAATCGACGTTCCGTGTGCCGATGGTGAAATCACCCGGTTCGGGGACGAGATAGCCGATCTCCTGCAGGAATGCGCGATAGGCGCCGCCATCGTGCGGCTTGCCCGCATGTTCGCCGTGCCAGGCATCGATCTGCGCCTGCAAATCCTCGCGCCTGGCAAGCAAGGCGGCGTTGCGCGGCGCGAATTCCTCCAGCAGTGCGGCAAAGCCCTGCCAGAACCCGTCGACATCGCGGCTCAGCGGGCCAAGCACTTCGGTTTCGATGAAATCGGCAAGCTTGGGGTCGGCTTCGATCCCGGCGCGCGTTACGTATTGTGTCATGAAACTCCTCGGGGGCAGATGCAGTCGTGGCAATGTCGGACCCGGGGAGGAACGGCACGGTCTATGCCGCCAGCCGTTGATCAATGCAAGGCGCGGGGTGGACTCGGGCTTGCTCGGGATTAAGGACGTTGCACATGAAACCTGATATTGCACCGCAAGCCCTGCTCGACACGATTGATGCCGATACGATGCTGCGCGAAGTGCAGGACTGGGCGGCCATCAATACCGGCACTGCCAATATCGAAGGGCTGGATCGCATGGCCGGCATCCTGGCCGATGCTTTCAGCGTCCTGCCGGGCGACGTCGAACTGATCGACCCTGCGACCGTAACTGCCATATCCGCAGAAGGGCGCGAATTCGAAAAACCGCACGGGCGGCACATGGTGCTGCGCGTCCGGCCCGATGCGGAACGGCGCTTCGTGCTGACCGGCCACATGGACACGGTCTTCCCCGTCGATCACCCGTTTCAGGAGGTCAGCTGGATCGACGATGACACGATCAACGGCCCCGGCACTGCCGATATGAAGGGCGGCCTCGATGTCATCCTCCATGCGCTGAAGACGTTCGAGACGATGGAGAGCGCCCCGCGGGTCGGATACGATGTGATGATCAACTCGGACGAGGAAACCGGCAGCCTCGCCAGCCGCTCCCTGATCGAGGAACTAGCCCGCGGAAAATATGCCGCGCTCACCTACGAACCCAGCGCCCTGCCCGATGGAACGCTGGCCCATGCGCGCGGCGGTACGGGTAATTATTCGATCACCTTCACGGGCAAGTCCGCCCATGCCGGGCGCAATCCGCACGACGGGCGCAATGCCATCGTCGCCGCATCCGATCTCGTATTGCGGATCAAGGCCCTCGAGGCAGACGACATCACCGTCAACCCCGCCAAGATCGAAGGCGGCAGCGCGAACAATGTCGTGCCCGACCTTGCCATCCTGCGGTTCAACATTCGCCCCAAATCGACCGACGCCATGAACCGGTTCGATGGACAGCTCGATGCGGCTCTCGCTGCCATCGAGGCCGATCATGAAGTCGGCATCCACCGTCACGGCGGGGTGACCCGTCCTCCCAAACCGGTCGATGAAAAGGCGCAGCGCCTGTTCGATCTCGTCAAGGCATGCGGCGCGGAACTCGGGCAGGACATCGGCTGGAAACCGACCGGCGGCGTGTGCGATGGCAACAATATCGCTGCCACCGGCGTACCCGTGGTGGACACTATGGGCGTGCGCGGCGGCGCCATTCATTCGCCCGACGAATTCATGATCGTTCCTTCGCTTCGCGAACGCGCCGCGCTTAGCGCGCTGGTTCTCGCCAAGCTATCTTCCGGAGACCATCTGTGACTTTTCGCCTGCGCGCCGCGCATATCAGCGACCTCGAACACCTCTACGAGATGGCCAAGCTGACCGGCGGCGGTTTCACCAATCTGCCGGCTGATCGCGCAGCACTGACCAAGAAGCTTGAACGGGCGGATGATGCCTTTTCGCGCGATGCCGACGAACTCGGCGACGACCAGTTTACGCTCGTGCTGGAAAATACCGAAACCGGGCAGGTGCGCGGCACCTGTCAGCTTTTCAGCCAGGTCGGCCAGCAATGGCCGTTTTACAGCTATCGCCTCAACACGCTGACCCAGCACAGCCAGGAACTCGATCGCACCGTGCGGGCCGAACTCCTCAGCCTAGTTACCGATCTGGAGGGGTCGTCCGAAGTGGGCGGTCTGTTCCTCCACCCGGGAGAACGCGCAGGCGGGCTCGGCCTGCTGCTGGCACGCAGCCGCTATCTGTTCATCGCCATGCACCGCCACCGCTTCGCCAATCGCATTTTAGCCGAATTGCGCGGCGTGATCGACGATCGCGGCGGCTCGCCCTTCTGGGACGGCGTGGCCGGCCGCTTCTTCGGCATGACCTTTCAGGAAGCCGACTATTTCAATGCCATCAACGGCAATCAGTTCATTGCCGATCTGATGCCCAAGCACCCCGTCTATGTCGCCATGCTGGATGACGAAGCGAAGAAGGTTATCGGCGTCCCCCACCCGTCGGGCCGCGCCGCCATGCGGATGCTGGAGAACGAAGGCTTCGCCGCGGAAGGCTATGTCGACATCTTCGATGGCGGCCCTTCCATGACGGCACGCACCGACAATGTGAAAAGCATCGCCGGGTCCACTCCGGGCCGGGTCTCCGCGACCGATCTCGACATTGGCGAGCGTGCGCTGATCGCCACCGGCACGCTGGGTACGTTCCGCTGCGCCTACGGCATGCGTGAGACAGGCGAGGACGGATCCGTCGCCATCGACGCGATCTGTGCCGAAACACTCGAAGTCGGCGAAGGCGACGAGGTGTGGAGCGTGGCGCGATGAACAAGCTGGTCGAAATCAATTTCGACGGGATCGTCGGACCCAGTCACAATTATGCCGGCCTCAGTCTCGGCAATATTGCCAGCGCCAGCCACAAGGGCAACGCTTCCTACCCGCGCGCGGCAGCGCTGCAGGGGATCGCGAAGATGCGCGGCAATTTGGAGCGCGGGCTTGCACAGGGCTTTTTGCTTCCCCTTCCCCGGCCCAATTTCGGTCTGCTGCGCGATCTGGCGGTAGGCGACGAAACCAACCCGGCGCTCATGGCCGCTGCATGGTCGGCCAGTTCGATGTGGACTGCCAATGCCGCCACCGTCAGTCCCGCGCCGGATACCGGCGATGGCCGCTGCCATCTGACGCCAGCCAATCTGGTCACCATGCTGCACCGCGGCCAGGAATGGCGCGATACGCAGGCGCAGCTGAAGATCGCATTCGGTGATCAGCGGCATTTCGCGGTACACGATGCGGTCCCGTCCAGCTTCGGCGACGAAGGTGCGGCCAATCACATGCGGTTCTGCGACAGTCACGATGCGCCCGGCGTGGAGGTGTTCGTCTATGGCCGCCCCGGCGGGCGCTTTCCCGCGCGCCAGCACGAACAGGCAAGCCGCGCCGTCGCCCGGCTGCATGGACTCGAGCCCCGGCGCTGCGTTTTCATCGAACAGAACCCCGCGGCCATCGAGGCCGGAGCCTTTCACAACGACGTCGTCGCCGTGGCGAACGAGAAGGTCCTCTTCACGCACGATCAGGCCTTTGCCGACCAGATCGACGCTTACGAAGCCATCCGGGCCGTATTCCCCGACCTCCATGTCGTGGAAGTGCCGGAAAGCCAGGTTACTCTCGAAGAGGCGATCCGCACCTATCTCTTCAATGCGCAGCTCGTGACATTGCCCACCGGCGAAATGGCGCTGGTCGTCCCCAGCGAATGCCAGGAAAGCGCCAGCGTCTGGTCCTGGTGCGAACGCATGCTCGCGTCCAACGGTCCGATCCGCCACGTCATCCCCGTCGATGTGCGCCAATCGATGGCGAATGGCGGCGGCCCGGCCTGCCTGCGGCTGCGCGTGGTGGCAGATCCTGCGACGGTCGACGCGCGGTTCATGCTGGACGAGGCGAAGGCCGAACGGCTCGAGGCGGTGATTGCCCAGATGTGGCCGGAAACAATTCAGCCCGATGAAATTGGAACCGAAGCTCTCGCAGCGAAGGTCATCGAAGCGCGCGAAGCCCTGCTGGCCGTATTGTCGCTGGACGAGCTGGCATAATTTCCACCGCCCCAGATTGGGGCGTGCGGATACATCGTCGGGCACTTTTACACTTCTTCGCGCATTAACTAGGCGAACCCGCAGATTCGCGCCGCTGGCACGCGAATTGCATCGCGGGGCGTTAAGAAACGGAGTGAGGCGCGCGTGCTGAAGAAGGTGAAACGGCTGTTCGTGATCAAGACGCGCTTCGAGGCCTATCTGATCATCTTCGCCCTGGCACTTGGCGCAATGACCCGCGGCGCCGATTACACGCTGCAATATCCCGGCGTGGGCGGCTATCTGCTCTTCGCAGCGACATCGGGCGCAGTCTTCCTCGGCGGCGCGAAGATCCTCGACGCCTTGCGCTACGAACGCGAAGCGCAGGAAGCAGTGCCGGGTGAACCCGAGTCCGAATAAAGCCGTTCGATGAAATGGGTGGGGGTTTCTGTTGCTAGCTACCCCCGGAGCCCCGGAATCCGCTTCTGTTGCCCGGTGGGTCCAACCGCGCTTTAGCTTTGTAAGATCAGGGCGTTAGCCCATCAGATTACGCTGCGAGAGCGAGTGCTTCGTTATCGTTGGCACTTGTGTGTTGTGAACAGTTTTACGGGTTACTCAGCCCGGGCGAAAACACTGCCTTTCAGCACACGTCGATCCTAGTTCGGCCCCGTCATAACCCGCCGGAAAAGGCGGTTTGTGGTGGAGCCGCCGGGTACTGCCCCCGGGTCCGTTGTACCTATTACACAGCGCAGTTTATCGCCATATCCGGCCGAAGCCGACAGCCTCTATATAGCGATGCGGAGCTTAATGTGAAGTGAGCGGAGCGCGCCTTTTGCCTTGGCAGTGTCGCGCCCCGCCCTTTCTTCGAGCGTACCCCTTCCGATGCAGGCCCTTGCCCTAGGCCGCGCCGCCATCCTTGCGCAGTTCCGCCAGGATTTTCTTCAGCACGTCGAGTTCGGGATTCGTCGGCACGTCTGCGTTCTTCGAGCTGTCCTCGGTCGCGGCGGCCTTGCGCTGCATGTCTTCGGTGATCTTGTTCACGCTGCGAACGAGCATGAAGAGCGCAAAGGCGACGATGAAGAAATTGATCACGGCGGTGATGAGCGCGCCGTACCCGATCATCGCCACGCCTGCTTCCTTGAGCTGCTCGTAATTGTCGAGCGCGCCTTCATAGCCTTCCGGTATCTCGCCCAGCTGCAGGAACCAGTTGGAAAAGTCGATGTCGCCGAAGATCCAGCCGATCAGCGGCATTATTATCGCTTCGGTCAGCTGCGTAACGATACCGCTGAACGCGGCGCCGATTACGACACCGACTGCCAGATCGACAACATTCCCGCGCGCGACGAACTTCTTGAATTCTTTTCCCAGGCTCATGGCGGTATGATTCCCTTAACCCTTAAAACTGGCGCCTTCCCTGCCATGATGGTTTGGCAGTCACAAGCGGGCGTTAATCTTGAACCGGCGCCATGGTGTGCTATCTAGATAAAGCAGTACGTCCCCCGACTCCCTAAGAAGGATTCTTGAAATGAACCGATTCGCCGCTTTCCGTGCCTCGATCGTCGCCGCCGCTGCGCTGGCGATATCGGCCTGCGGGATCAACTCGGTGCCTGCTGCTGAAGAAACGGCAAAGGCCAAGTGGGCCGATGTGGAGGCCGCTTTCCAGGAACGCGCCAATCTCGTTCCCAACCTCGAACAGATCGTGATGAGTTCCGCTGAACAGGAGCGTGCGACGCTTGAATCGGTCATACAGGCCCGCGCATCCGCCACCCGTCCGGAAATCCAGCTCGATGGCAACGATCTGAGCGACGCGGACAAGATGGCCCAGTATCAGCAGGCGCAGAACACCTTCGGCGGCGCGCTGTCGCGGCTGATGGCCAATGTGGAAGCTTATCCCGAACTGCGCAGCCAGGACAATTTCGGCCGCTTCATGACCCAGATCGAAGGTCAGGAAAACCGGATCCGCGTCGCCATTCGCGACTATAACGAAGCGGTGCGCGCCTATAACACGACGATCCGCACCTTCCCCGATACCATCGGCGCCAACATCATTCACGGTGCAGAACCCATGGTTCCCTACGAAGCCGTGACGCAGGGTGCAGAAGTCGCTCCAACCCTGGACATGCGTTCGGATAGCAGCGCCGCAAACTGAGCGGCACAAACATGCGCCTGTTTCTCTCAGTAATCCTGCCGGTGGCGGCGGCGCTGGGCTTTGCCCTGCCCGCCGCTGCCCAGACCTTTCCCGAACGCGGCACAGCGCCGGTGGTGGACGCTGCGAACATCATCGATGACGCAACCGAAGCCGCTCTGACCGAAAAGCTGGACGCGTTCGAGCAGCGCAACCAGCGTCAGTTCGTGATCGCGACGATCCCCGATCTCGAGGGTTACGACATTTCCGACTATGGCTATCGCCTTGGCCGGGAATGGGCGCTGGGCGATGCGGAGCGTAATGATGGCATCATTCTGATCGTCGCTCCGAACGAAAAGAAGATGCGCGTCGAGGTCGGCTACGGCCTGGAGGGCGTCATCCCCGACGGGCTTGCTTTCGAATATGTCGAAGGGATGAAGCCATTTTTCCGCGATGGCGACTATTCCGGCGGGATTAGCTGGGGTGCAGACCAGATCATCAAACAGCTCGAACTGCCTCCTGAAGAAGCGGCCAAGGTGGCCCAGCAGGTGAGCGAACAGCGCGAAAGCGACGGCGGCTTCCCCATCGGCGCGCTGATCTGGCTCGGCTTTATCTTTTTCTTCTTCGTGCTACCCATGCTGAGCGGGCGCGGCCGGCGGCGGCGTTATCGCAAGGGACCGTGGGGCAATGCCGCACGCGACATCATTCTCTGGGAAGCCGGCAAGGCGATCGCACGCGGTCTCACCGATGACGACTGGGGCGGCGGTGGCGGCTGGGGCGGAGGCGGCGGCTTCGGCGGAGGCGGTGGCTTCGGCGGCGGCGGCTTTGGCGGCGGCGGCGGCAGTTTCGGGGGCGGTGGCGCCTCCGGGGGGTGGTAATGGGCTATCTTTCTCAATCCGATCACAAGATAGTATCCGATGCCGTCGCGGCGGCCGAACTTACCACCAGTGGCGAAATCGTGACCGTTCTGGCCGATCGCAGCGATGGCTATTCGGATGTCGTGCTGGTGTGGGCCGTGGCGCTGGCCTTCACGGCCATGAGCCTGTTTGCGGTGATCCCGCAGCCCTTCATGGATCTGTGGGATTCGCTCGTCGGTGGCTGGATGCACGAATGGACGACCGGTGAACTCGCCAGCATGACCATCGCCCTGGGGCTGGTCGCCTTCACGCTGGGATGGCTGTTGCTGAGCTGGGACCCGCTGCGCTTCGCCCTTACCCCCGGCCCGGTTAAGAGTGCCCGCGTTCACAGCAGCGCAATCAGGCATTTCAAAGTCGGCGCGGAACAGCGCACGCATGGCCGCACGGGCGTACTTCTCTATCTGTCCATGCGCGAACACCGCGCGGAAATCGTTGCCGACCAGCCCATTGCCGCAATTGTGCCGGCAGAAGTCTGGGGCGAAGCGATGGCGGACATGCTGGAAGAGCTCAAACAGGGCCACATCGCCGAAAGCCTGGCCATCGGGGTACGCGACGTCGGCATGGTACTGTCAGAACATTTCCCGCGCGCCGATGACGACCGCAACGAGCTTCCCGACCGACTGATAGAAGTCTGACCATGCCCGTCCCCGATCACGATGCGGACGAGAAGATCGTCTGGCAGGGCAAATACATCACCGCCAAAACGCGCGGTCGATGGGAATATGTGGGTCGTCCCCGCAACATCCGCGCGGCGGTGATCCTTGCCGTCGACGAAGACGACCACGTGCTTCTAGTAGAGCAGTACCGGGTGCCGCTTGGCCGGCCCTGTATCGAGCTACCGGCGGGTCTCATCGGCGACGAGGCTGATTTCGAAGGCGAAGACCCTCTCGTTGCTGCCGGGCGGGAACTGGTAGAGGAAACGGGCTATCGCGCCGATGTGCTCGAAGATCTGGGCACGTTCTGGTCCTCTCCCGGAATGGTCAGCGAAAGCTTCACTCTGGTCCGCGCCAGCCAGCTGGCGAAGGTCGGCGAAGGCGGCGGGGTCGGCGGAGAGAACATCACCGTTCACCGTGTCGCCCTATCCGACATTGCCGCTTTTACCGCCGCCAAACGCGCCGATGGTTGCGGGATCGATGTGCGCGTGCTCATGCTGCTGGGACAGGGAATATTGGCAGGAGAGTGACGATGGCAGGACGGTGTGCAGGCAAGCTGGCACTGGTGACAGGCGCGGCGCAGGGGCTCGGCCGGGCCCATGCAACCCGGCTGGCCGAAGAGGGCGCGCGGGTGCTGTGCACCGATATCAACGGTGATGGCGCTGCCGAAACCGCCTCGCTCATCAATGCGGATCTGGGTGACGGCACCGCCCATGCGATCCGGCACGACGTTACCGATCCCATTGACTGGGAAGCCGCCGTGGACGCTGCGCGCGAGAATATCGGCGGTCTCAACGTCCTGGTGAACAATGCCGGTATCGGCGTGGGCGGCAATATCGAAACCTGCGATTTCGACGATTGGAAACGCTGCTTTGCGATCAATGTCGATTCCATTTTTCACGGCTGCCAGAAGGCGCTGCCGCTGATGCGCGAGCATGCACCCGGCTCGATCGTGAACATTTCCAGCATTGCGGGGCTGATCGCCAGCGACACCATGCCCGCCTACAACTCGTCCAAAGCCGCGGTCTGGATGCTGACCAAATCGATCGCGCTGCACTGTGCGAAGAAGAATATGCAGATCCGCTGCAATTCCGTGCACCCGACCTTCGTCGATACGCCGATCCTCGATGGCACGGCGCTCAATCACAATCTCGACAAGTCTGTATTGCTGGAAAAGCTGGCGCGGCAAATTCCGCTCAAATTCGTGGGCGAGCCCAACGATATCGCCAATGCCGTGGTCTATCTCGCCAGCAACGAGAGCCGCTTCATGACCGGTGCCGAGCTCAAGCTCGATGGCGGCATTTCCGCGATGTAATTCCACGACTGCAGAATCAAGAGAGGGGCCATGCGGCCCCTCCCGGTTCTCTTTGTGTGAGCCACGGCCGGCACGAAAACCGGGACGGTAGGCGCGGGGCCGTGGTCAGTCTGCGATCAGTGCGATCGCCAGGTAAAGCAGGATGAAGCTGCCAAATCCGAGTAGTGTTCCTGCGACGAAGCCGAGGCGGACCCAGGTGGCGTCGATGTCGAAATAGCGCCCGATGCCGGAGCAGACCCCCATCATCTTGCCATTCGTGCGATCGAGCGCAAAGCTCTTGGCTGGACGGACGGCATCGTCCCCTTCGCGGAATTTCAGATTGCTCATGCGATAAGTCCATTGGGCGAGGCAGGTAAGATGGCGGTGGCGAAAAAGAGGGCTGAAAGGGCCAGTGAAAAGGCGGCTGCGAAGAGCTTGTGGCCGTTGTCAGAGTTGAACATGTTTTCCTCCTGAAGAATGTGGGCGGTTGGCCGATCAGGCGACGAGACCGGCGGGGCTTGCGGGGATGATGGCGGCGGCCATGAACATTGCCGAGACACCCAGGGCGAAGACGGCGGCGAGTGCACGGTTGCTGGCATATTCGAAGATGGACATTGTGTTGCTCCTTGATCCTTGGTTCGTTTTTCCCGGACCATCCGGGATGCCAAGTACTTTGCAACGGGTGTGCCAAACTCGAAAAATGACGGAATTCCGTCAATTTTTCCTGAACCATGAGAGCAAACATCGTTCACCAATCCGAAAGGTTGGGGAATTTCCCCAACTGTTGGAAATGATATGTTTTGAAGTGGCGGGCATGGCGACGGCGCGCTATCGAACGCTCACCTCATGGCGCTCGATCGCATCTCCCTGACCGACTTTCGCAACCACGGTTCGACCGAACTGGGCGATACCGCCCAGTTCAATCTGCTCGTGGGCGAAAACGGTGCGGGAAAGACCAATATTCTCGAAGCGCTTTCCCTGCTTGCCCCAGGGCGCGGCCTGCGCCGCGCTGCCTTGTGCGACATGGTCCGCAATGGCAGCGATGCTGGCTTCGGCGTGGGCGCCAGCCTGCTGCAGGATGGTGAAGCCGTACGGCTCGCCACATATTCGGAAAGCGCCAACCCGGGCCGCCGCCGCGTCCGGATAAACGGGGCGGAAAGCAGTGCGACCAGCCTCGGGGAATGGCTCGCGGTGACATGGCTCACTCCCGCCATGGATGGCTTGTTCACCGGCGCCGCCGGCGACCGCCGCCGCTACATGGACCGGCTGGCGCTTGCGCTCGAACCAGCGCACGCCAGTCATGCAGCCCGCTACGAAGGTGCCCTGCGCGAACGCAATCGCCTGTTATCCGATCTGCGAGAGCCTGAGAGCGCCTGGCTCGATGCCATCGAAGCCCAAATGGTTCAGCATGGCTCCGCCCTAATGGCAGGCCGCGCGCGGCTCGTCGAAACACTGGCGGTAAGGCTGGCGGAAATGCCTGCCGAACCGTTCGCTCGCCCCGCCCTTACCTATGCCCCGAGCGCGCCCGATCATTCGGATGGTCTGTCGCAAGCGCTCTATGACAACCGCAAGCGCGACCGCGCCGCACAGCGCACCCTGCTCGGCCCGCATCGCGACGAGCTTGAAGTCATCCACGCAGCCAAGCGGGTCCCCGCTGCGCAAAGCTCGACAGGTGAACAGAAAGCGATGCTGGTCGCCATGACGCTGGCCCATGCCGGGCTGGCGGCACAAGGGCGGGCAGGCTTGCTTTTGCTGGACGAAGTGGCCGCGCATCTCGATCCCGTTCGCCGCGCCGCTCTTTTCGAACAATTGCGCAGCAGTGGAGCGCAGGTTTGGATGACCGGAACCGAGCCAGCCCCTTTCAGCAGCATAGCGACGGAATCCGCCGTCTGGGCTGTAACGGCGGGATCGGTGACGCGCGCCTAGGGCTTCGGCGGTAGCGCCTTTTCCACATCGCCCATGGTATTGCGCACCAGAGCCGCAATTCCATCAGCCGTGGGATGGATGCGGTCGTCGAGGAAGAGGCTATGGTCCTCATAGATGCTCTCGAGCCAGAACGGGATCAAAGCCGCATCGTATTGGCTGGCAAGCTCGCTATACAGGCTGTCGAACTGCTGCTGGTATTCCGGCCCGTAATTCGGCGGCGCCCGCATACCCATCAGCAGGACAGGGATCTCTCGCTGGCTCAGTTCCTGCAGCATCGCTTCGAAATTGGCGCGTGTCTGTCCAGGCTGGATACCGCGCAGCATGTCATTGCCGCCAAGTTCGAGGATGACGAGATCGGGTTTGACCTCCTGCGCATCGAGAGTGAAGGCCAGCCGCTGCAGACCGGCTGCACTGGTATCTCCCGAAACGCCGGCATCGATCACCCGCGCGTTGATTCCGTCCTTGCGCAGTGCATCTTCAAGCTGTTCGGGATAGCCCTCGTTCTCTTCCAGCCCATAGCCTGCGAACAGGCTGTCGCCGAAAGCCAGTATGCGCCTCTCCGGCCCTTCGACAGCGATATCGGCCGCAGGGGTTTGCTGGCTCGCTTCCGCTTCGGTTGATGGCGCCGCATCTTGCGCGCCGCCGCAAGCGGACAGTGCCATGGCGGCGAACAGGATCGACAAATGCCGCAAACGCATCGGCGAGTTTCCTTGTGCAGTTTTTCGCTCCATGCCATCGCAGTACCGTGACGAACTCTCAAGCAGCGATTTCCGCCCGCAACCTCACCCTGACCCTCGGCTCCAGCGATGCTCCCGTCGAAATCCTTCGCGGGATCGATCTCGACATTGCGCGTGGATCGACTGTCGCACTGCTCGGTCCTTCCGGCTCGGGCAAAAGCTCGCTGATGGCCGTTCTTTCGGGCCTCGAGCGTGCCAGCGGGGGAACCCTGGTCGTAGCGGGTGAAGATTTCGCGACGCTGGACGAGGATGCTCTTGCGCATGCCCGGCGCGGGCGCATTGGCATCGTGTTGCAGGCGTTCCACCTGTTACCGACCATGACCGCGCTGGAAAACGTCGCCACCCCGATGGAACTGGCTGGCGAACGCGACGCCCAGGCGCGGGCCAAAGCCGAACTCGAAGCGGTTGGCCTTGGCCACAGGCTGGATCATTACCCGCAGCAATTGTCCGGCGGCGAACAGCAGCGTGTCGCCATCGCCCGTGCAATCGCTCCGCGTCCCGACCTGATCTTCGCCGATGAGCCTACCGGCAATCTCGATGCCGCCACGGGTCACGAAATCGTGGAACTTCTCTTCAACCGCCGCGTCGAAACCGGAGCGACATTGCTCGTCATTACGCACGATCCTGAACTTGCCGAGCATTGCGAGCGCGTGCTGCAGCTCGGTGATGGCCGCATCGCCAGCGACACTGCGGCGTGACCTGGGCGATTGCCTGGCGGATCGCGCGCCGCGATCTCAACGCTCGCTTTCGCGGCTTGCGCCTTCTACTCGTTTGTCTGTTTCTCGGCACGGGAGCATTGGCAGCGATCGGATCGCTGACGGCAGCGATAGAGCGCGAGATCGAAACCAACGGCCGGACCTATCTCGGCGGCGATCTGCAGATCGAACTCTGGCAGCGTGACCTTACCGATGAAGAACGCGCTGCACTCGGTCAGCTTGGCGATGTTTCAGCCGGAACCCGCATGCAGGCCATGGCGCGATTTGGCGAGCAGGCCGCACCGATCGAACTGAAGGCCGTCGATAAGGCCTATCCGCTTTATGGCCATTTGACCCTCGAGGACGGCCGTACGGTGGGCGCTCCAGGTTCCGACGAAGCCTGGCTGTCGCAGGGCGCAGCCGATCGCTTGGGCGTCGCGCCGGGCGACACTATCGACATCGGCACGGAGAAGTTGTCGATCGGCGGGATCATCGCCGATGAACCCGATCGTCTCGGTGAAGGTTTTCAATTGGGTCCGACAATCATCGTGGCAGAGGATCTCCCCATCCGCGCCGGGCTGATCGCGCCAGGATCGATGTATCAGTCCAAGACTAGGGTTCGCTTCACGCAAAGCCGCGATACCGAGGCGGTCGGCGAAGAACTGAAGCAGCAATTTCCCGACGCCGGCTTCGATATCGATACGGCGGACCGCGCTGCACCCGGCACCGACCGGTTCGTGGACCGCATGAGCGAGTTCCTGACGCTTGTCGGCCTCGCGGCGCTGGTTATTGCCGGTATCGGTATCGGAGGGGGCGTCACATCCTATCTCGACGCGCGCAGGCAGGGGATCGCCACCCTCAAGATCCTCGGCGCGACCAGCAATGACATCGCACGTATCTACGCACTGCAAATCGTCGCGGCTACGCTGGCGGGCAGCCTTGCAGGGATTGCCGCCGGCATCGCCATCGTTCCGCTTCTGGCAACGGCGTTGCAGGGTCTCCTGCCCGTTTCCAGCGGAGTGATCATCGATCCCGGCGCGATCTTGTTGGCTGTGGCCTATGGCATGCTGGTGGCGCTGGTATTCGCGGCCCCGCCCTTGCTGCGCGCACGCAATTTCCCGGCCATGGCGCTGATGCGCGCCCGCGTCGCGCCGCTGGCGCGCGATCCACGCGCACTGGCTTTGGTCGGCGGGGGTCTCGCCGCCATCGTCGCCCTCGCCCTGCTGACATCCGACAACCCCATGCTTTCGGGCAGCTTCCTGGCCGGAGCCGCCGCCATACTCGGCCTGCTCGCCTTGCTCGGCCTTGGCATTCGCCGGCTCGCCGCCGCCCTTCCCCGGCCGCGCAACCCGGTCGCGCGCAATGCGCTTGCCAACCTGCATCGCCCGGGCTCATCCACCGGCGCGCTGGTAACCGCCCTCGGTTTCGGACTTTCGGCCTTTGTCCTGCTGGCAGCGGTTCAGAGCGCCATCGACGGCAATATCGCCAAACGCGTGCCGGACCGTGCGCCCGACTATTTCGTGCTCGATATCCCGCGCGACCGGGTGGACGACTTCGAGACGTTGGTCCGCAATGCGGATCCGGGTGCAAGCTGGCGCACGGTCCCTGCACTGCGTGGCTCCGTGCTCGCATTCGGCTCCGAAGGGGCAATGACCCGCACCGCCGATCTGGACGAAATTCCGGATGGTGCGTGGGCCCTGCGCGGGGAACGCGGCCTGACCTATGCCGATCGCCTGCCGGAAGGCAACGAGTTGACCGAAGGCACGTGGTGGGGACCAATGTATGCAGGCGAGCCGCTGGTTTCGGTCGACGAGGATTTTGCCGACGCCGCAGGCCTGAAGGTCGGCGACATGCTGACCTTTGGTGTACTCGGCGTAGAGCGGACCGCCCGCATCGCCAATCTGCGCCGCATCGACTGGGAAAGCATGGGCTTCAACTACGTCTTCGTGCTCAGTCCCAACGCCCTTCAGGATGCACCGCATAATCTCGCGGCGACCGTCGAGCTCAGCCGGGGCACGCCGACCGGCCCACTTCTGCAATCGCTGGTGGCAGCCCTCCCCTCGACTTCGGTGATCGAGGTTGGCGGTGTGCTGGAACAGGCTCGGACCATCCTGGAACAGGTCGGCTTTGCCACGCTTGCCGCGGCCAGCGTCGCGGTCCTTGCCGGTCTTGCCGTTTTGCTGGGCGCCATTGCTGCCGCGCGCGCATCGCGGACGTACGATACCGTCATCCTGAGGGTGCTAGGTGCCGATCGCCGCCAGATCATTGCTATGCAATTGATCGAATACGTCGCCCTGGCGGCAACGCTTGCGGTCGTGGCGCTTGGCATCGGCAGCCTTGCTGCATGGCTGGTCATCACGCAGTTGTTCGAATTCGACTGGCTGCCGGATTGGGGCCAAGTGCTTGCCGTGCTTGGCCTCGGCGTCTTCGTCGTTCTGGCTTTCGCTCTTGGCGCTTCGTTGCCGCTACTGCGTGCCAAACCTGCGCAGGCGTTGCGGGACCTCTAAAAGCCCAGGCGATTCAAAAAAAAGCCCCGCGAGAACGCGGGGCTCTAAGATAAAGCGCTCGGTGCAATGCACGAGCCCTTCGGGTCGCATCTGCGATATATCACGCATCCAGCTGGACTACCGCGTAATGCGTATATGCTGTGCCGAAATGGGACAAAGATAAAGGGGGCCGCGCGGGCCCCCTTCTCCATTCGAATATTTCCCACGATCAGAAGCGATAGCGAACCGTAGCGCCATAAGTGCGTGGCTGGTTGGGATAGCCAGAGATCGTACCCGGCTGTGCAACACCCGGGAAGATCTGCGACAAATAGCGCTGATTGGTCAGATTACGGACAAAACCGCTGATTTCGAACCCGTTTTCGAGCGCGAGGGTCAGCGACCCGTTTACCTGATTTACTTCGCGGCGATAGTTGCGCGCAAGGGCGATCGGATCCGGAGCGTCCGGTACGCCGTCAAGGATCTGAGTGTTGCTCTCGTGATAATAGTCCAGGCGACCAATCAGCAGATTGCCCGTATTGCCGAACTCGTGCGTGTAGGTTGCCGACGTCGCAATGGTGAATTCCGGAACACCGGCGACCTGCTGTCCGGAAAGGTCACCAACGACCGATCCGGGGAAGCTGTCATACTTCGAATCCAGATAGGTCAGTGCGAAGGTGAACACGAGCGGATCGATCGGCGTGAGCGTCGAATCGAATTCGAAACCACGGACCGACTGCGATCCGGCGTTGACCAGCGCGAAACCTGTGCCGGTGAAGGCGTTCGACTGGAAACCGTCGATGGTCTGATCGAACAATGCCAGGTTGAAGGCCATCCGGTCGAAATCGGCCTTGAGGCCCACTTCGTAAACTTCTGATTCCTCCGGAGCCGCGAAGCGCGAACCGGTGGAAAGGTTCGGCACCGCAATACCGGCATCGCGGATCGGCGAAGATGGCGCGAGGATGGTCGAACCGAAAGGACCAGGCGTGTAATCGGCGTTGGTCGGGCGGCTGTCGCGTGACAGGTTGACCGAGCTGGCCTTGAAGCCCGTCGCATAGGTGAAATAGGCATTCACGCGATCGCTGACGTCGTAAGCCACACGAAGCGTATAGCTCAGATTGTCATCATTCGTCCTGCCCGGCTCTACTGCGTTGGGCACCGCCAGGAACGGCGGCAGGAACTGCAGCGCCTGGAGGGGGAGCAACTGGTTACAGGCGGGCGGCGGCGAACCGGCCGAGCACGGCGTGGTCGCAATCGCCGCGATCTGCTGGAAGCCGGCCGGCTGGGCAGCAGCGAACTGCTGGATCACGCCGGGCGTCACCTGTGAGGTGGGGATCTGCAGCGCCTGCGCGATACCGCCAACGATGACAGCATCGACGAAGTTCACATTCGCCAGCGGATCGAAGGAATCCTGACGGAGCGAGAAATCCTTCCTGTCGTCGGTGTAGTTGAAGCCGGCGGTGAGGGTCAGGCGATCCGTCACTTCGAAATCGACCTGCCCGAAGACCGAGTAGGATTCGTTATCGAGCGTGAAGAATTCGCGGGTCGAAGGACCTTCTGCGAAGGTAGCGCCGACCGGAATGCCGAGCTGCGATTCAACGAAGGACAGCGTGCCGGGAGTGCCGCCTCCTGCCAGCAGATCGAAGAACGCGCGCGCATCTTCGCCATTGTCGAGACCGCTGTTCTGCTTTGCCTTCTCGTTGAAGTAATAGCCACCGAGCAGGAAGTTCACCGGACCGTCGAAGTCGGACGCGACGCGCAGTTCCTGCGTGAAGGTGTCGACCGCCTGGTTGCGGAACTCGCTGACCACGGCCGCGCTGGAGAAGTCCACGTCCTGCTGGTTGAATGCGCGCAGTTCGCGATAGGCCGTGATCGACGTCAGCGTCAAAGAGCCGAGGTCGAGGTCGGCCTGGACCGAACCGCCGTAGTTCTCGATGTCGTTGACCGGCAGCGTGTCGAGGAAGGCACGGTCGGAAAACACGTCTTCGACTGCCAGCTGCCCGCCAACGGCGAACAGCAGCGGGACGGTCGGACCGGCAAGAACGTTGCCGGCATAGCAGCACAGTTCGTCGATCTTGGAATAGTCGCCGATCGCGCGAACCCTAAGCGGGCCACCATTGTCGAACAGCAACTGGCCGCGAACGACGTAGCGATCGCGTTCATTGATCTTCTCATCGAGGTTCACGACGTCGACGAAACCGTCGCGCTTGTTGTAGGTGCCGTCGAGAGAGAAGGCGATCGAGTCAGTCAGCGGGCCGGTAATGTCGGCCTTGGCGACGATCTGGTCAAAATTGCCGTAGGTGAAGCTGGCCGAACCGCCGAACTCGAACTGCGGCTCACGGGTAACGACCGAGATGACGCCGGCGCTGGCGTTCTTGCCGAACAGCGTGTTCTGCGGTCCACGCAGCACTTCGATGCGGCTCACATTGGCGAGGTCGTTGATCGAGGATGCCGAGCGCGAACGATAGACGCCGTCGATGAATACGCCGACGGACGGTTCGATACCGACATTGTTGGCGCCGTTGCCGAAGCCGCGAATGATGAAGGTGGTGTTCGCCGAGCTCTGAAGCTGGCTGACGCGCAGCGACGGGGCCACGGTCTGAAGGTCCTGCAAGTCGCGGATTTCCGCACGCTCCAGCGTTTCGCCGCTGGTGACGCTGACCGAGACGGGCGTTTCCTGAAGGGTCTGCTCGCGCTTGGTGGCGGTAACGATGATGACATTGCCGGTCGAGGCATCGGCAGCATCGGGGATGTTGTCGCCGTCGCTGTCGGTCTGCTGCTGGACCTCTTCGAGATCTGTATCTTGTGCCGAAACGCTCGCCGGGATCGCAACAGCGGCTACCCCTGCAAGCATGACGGTACGGACGGTCGCGGTGCGGCCGAAAGCGGTGAATTTCATGAAAGGTCCTCTTCTCTCAAGACGTATCTTGGTACGCTGCGCGGCTCCCAAAAAATGCGCGCATGCAAGGGCGCAACTACCAGACTCCCCCGCCCTCTCAAGCATTTAGCGGACCAACGCCATAGCTGACTCGACGACTGTGCCTTTCGCGTTACACCGCAACACCTTGCCGCATTGCAGCATCTCCGCTAGGGGCGCCACCGAAACAAGCAGTGCCACTGGGCGCTGACGCTACGGCACCCTAATCGAAAGCACACTTCATGTCCCGCGACCTGCGCAACGTGGCGATCATCGCCCACGTCGACCATGGCAAGACCACTCTTGTCGACCAGCTTTTCCGCCAGTCCGGCACCTTCCGCGAAAACCAGCGCGTGGAAGAACGCGCGATGGATTCGAACGACCTGGAAAAAGAACGCGGGATCACGATCCTTGCAAAGTGCACCAGCGTCGAGTGGAACGGAAAGCGCATCAACATCGTCGATACCCCGGGCCACGCCGATTTCGGCGCCGAGGTCGAGCGTATCCTCTCGATGGTCGATGGCGTGATCCTGCTGGTCGACAGCGCCGAAGGCCCGATGCCGCAGACCAAGTTCGTTACCGGCAAGGCACTCGCTCTCGGTCTGCGTCCGATCGTTGTGGTCAACAAGATCGACCGCGGCGATGCGCGTCCCCAGGAAGTTCTCGACGAAGTCTTCGATCTCTTCGCTTCGCTCGATGCCAATGACGACCAACTCGATTTCCCCAGCCTGTGGGCTTCGGGTCGCGATGGTTATGCCAGCGATGACGAGCACGCCCGCGACGGCAATCTCGAACCGCTGTTCCAGTTGATCGTCGACCACGTACCCGCGCCGGGCCTCGATGCGGAAGCGCCTTTCAGCTTCCTCGCCACTCTGCTCGACCGCGATAATTTCATGGGCCGTGTTCTGACCGGACGCGTTCAGTCGGGCAAATTGAATGTCAACGATCCGATCCATGCGCTCGATTCAAAGGGCAATGTGATCGAAGTCGGCCGCGCGACGAAGCTGCTGAGCTTCGATGGCCTCGACCGCGTGCCGGTCGATAGCGCCGAAGCGGGCGACATCATCGCTCTTGCAGGTCTGGAAAAGGCCACGGTGTCGAACACCGTCGCAGATCCGAGCGTAAAGACGCCGATCGAAGCCCAGCCGATCGATCCGCCTACGCTCGCCATGCAGTTCTCGGTCAATGACAGCCCCCTCGCCGGTCGCGAAGGCAGCAAGGTTACCAGCCGCATGATCCGCGATCGCCTTTACCGCGAAGCGGAAACCAATGTCGCCATCCGCATCACGGAAAGCGAAGACAAGGACAGTTTCGAAGTCGCCGGTCGCGGCGAACTCCAGCTCGGCGTGCTCATCGAAACGATGCGCCGCGAAGGATTCGAACTCGGCATCAGCCGCCCACGCGTGCTGTTCCGCACCGAAGATGGTCAGCGTATGGAGCCATTCGAAACGGTCGTCATCGACGTGGACGACGAACACTCCGGTACCGTCGTCGAGAAGATGCAGCGCCGTAAAGCAGAGCTTACAGAGATGCGCCCGTCGGGCCAGGGCAAGACACGCATCACCTTCTCCGCTCCCAGCCGCGGCCTTATCGGCTACCACGGCGAATTTCTGTCCGACACGCGCGGCACGGGCATCATGAACCGCCTGTTCGAGAAGTACGATACCTATCGCGGCCCCATCGAAGGACGCCAGAACGGCGTGCTTATCTCGATGGTCCCGGGTGAAGCGGTCCCCTATGCGCTTAACGCGCTGGAAGACCGCGGCGAATTGTTCATCCGGGGCGGCGCCAAGATCTATGAAGGCATGATCATCGGCGAAAATGCCAAGCCGGACGATCTCGAAGTGAACCCGATGAAGTCGAAGCAGCTGACGAACTTCCGTTCGACCGGCAAGGACGACGCCATCCGCCTGACTCCTCCCCGCGTCATGACGCTGGAACAGGCCATCGCCTATATCGATGACGACGAAATGGTCGAAGTCACGCCCGAAAGCATTCGCCTGCGCAAGGCGATCCTCGATCCGCATGAACGCAAGCGCGCCAAGCGCGCAGCGCAGAGCTAAGCTCTTCGCCGAAGCTACCGCCGGCATTGGCTACGGAAAGTAGCCCGGCGGCACTAGCAAATCGGACATACAAAAAGGGCGGCCGCAGCGATGCGACCGCCCTTTCTATTTTAGCTTGTGACCTGGATCAGAAGCGGAAGTTGAGACCCGCACGGAACGAGTTCACTTCGAGCTGACGTCCGGTCGAACGCAGGTTCGTTTCGCCCGAGTCGAGCAGGAACGGGTTGGTTGCAGGAGCCGAACCGGCGCCGACTACAACGTAATAATCGTCCTTTTCGAAGTGGGTACGAAGGTATTCCACGTTCAGGCTGATGCTGTCGGTCAGGTAGATTTCTGCACCTGCGCCGTACTGTGCACCCCACAGCCACTCATCGCCGTTCACCGGGGTGAAGCTGTTGGCAGTGTTGGTCGTGGTGAATTCGTGATCGATCCGGCCATACGTCACACCACCGGTGGCGTAGAGAAGACCGCGGCCATCACCGGGCGAGATACCGAGGCGTGCGCGAAGAGCGCCAGCATAATCGATCTCACGGGCAATGGTGTAGCTCGCAGGCGTCGTGCTGAACCCGGTGGTGTAATCGGTAGCGTTCGACTTCGAACCTTCCAGCACCACACCGGCTACGAACATGTCGCCGATGCGACGGTCCATACCGATCTTGATAGCGTAGCCCAGTTCCTGTTCGTCGTCGCTGCAGGTCGGCGTAGCCGGACCGGCATTCGGCCGACCGTTGCACAGACCGGGCGAGAACGCATCTGCACCGGTAATGGTGCGTACGACATCGTTGTATTCACCGTCGCCGTCGGTGTCGAAAGCCAGACCTTCGTCCTTGCCATCGTCGATGGATTCGACGCTGAGCGTGCCGCCGACATAGACGCCGTTAAAGTAGTCCGGATTGCTGTCCTGCGCGAAGGCAGGCTGAGCGATTGCGCCCGCCAGAACGGCGGTTGCCAGAAGTGTCGATTTTTTCATTGAGAAACCCTGTAACTGTTTGACCCTGTTGCAACACAGACGCCCGAGGCTGGCCCGCGTTCCCTTGCTAAATGCAGCTTTTCTGAAGTGTCGCTTTCAAGTCACACTCGGGTTTTCGCATCGGCGCGGTATCGATGACGCACAGCGGCGGTTTTCCACCCGAAACCCGTGCAGTGGCCATTGGTCCGCGGTTCTGTTAAAGGGCGCACCCATGCCAACGGGAACATATATTTCACTCGCCTTATATTTTATTCTCATGATCGCGATCGGTCTGTGGGCTTGGAAACGCTCCACCGATACCAGCGAAGGGTATCTCCTCGCCGGTCGCAATCTGCACCCTGCGGTGGCCGCGCTTTCGGCTGGCGCTTCGGACATGAGCGGCTGGTTGCTGCTCGGCCTGCCCGGCGCGCTCTATGCCAGCGGCCTGGTCGAAGCATGGATCGGCATCGGTCTTTTCATCGGCGCACTGGCCAACTGGTTCATCGTGGCGCCGCGTCTGCGCGAACAGACCGAGAGCTACGGCAATGCGCTGACCATTCCGGAATTCCTCGCCAATCGCTTCCCTGATAGGGCCGTGGCGCTGCGGGTCGTGTCGGCTTTGATCGTGGTGGTCTTCTTCGCGGTCTATACCGCTGCAGGACTTGTCGGTGGCGGCAAGCTGTTCGAAACAAGCTTTGCAGGACTGTTCGGCGATGTGGGCATGTCCGATTACATGCTG
Organism: Qipengyuania pacifica; assembly: GCF_019711555.1. NCBI lineage: Bacteria > Pseudomonadati > Pseudomonadota > Alphaproteobacteria > Sphingomonadales > Erythrobacteraceae > Qipengyuania > Qipengyuania pacifica. Next base: position 90,152 of record NZ_JAIGNQ010000004.1, read on the forward strand.
GGCATCTGGATCACGGCGCTTGTGGTGCTTGCCTATACCATGGTTGGCGGTTTCCTGGCTGTGAGCCTGACGGATTTCGTCCAGGGCCTCATCATGGTCGTCGCGCTGGTTGTAATGCCCTTGGTCGTGATGTTCGGCGAAGGTGGCAGTGCGGGCGGTTCGCTCACGCAGGTTCCTGTCGAAGGCTTTCTCAGTCTTACCAACGGCCTGACCGTTCTTGGCTTCATCAGCGCTGTAACCTGGGGTCTCGGATACTTCGGTCAGCCGCATATTATCGTGCGCTTCATGGCAATCGATACGGTGGCGAAGGTTCGGCCCGCTCGTAACATCGGCATGACGTGGATGGGCGTGGCACTGCTCGGCTCCATCGGCATCGGGATCGCGGGCCGCGCCTTTACGCAGCGCAACGGCATTGTCGTCGAAGATCCCGAAACGATCTTCATCGTCCTGGCGAACCTGCTGTTCCATCCACTGGTGACCGGCTTCCTTCTGGCTGCGCTTCTAGCGGCCATCATGTCGACGATTTCCTCCCAGCTGCTGGTCGCCTCCAGTTCGCTGACCGAGGATTTCTACAAGCTCTTCTTCCGCAAGAATGCTTCCGAACGCGAAAGCGTGAATGTGGGGCGCATCTGCGTCGCTCTCGTGGCGATCGCGGCCATCATCATAGCCAGCGACCCCGAGAGCGAGGTGCTCGGCCTCGTTTCCAACGCATGGGCCGGCTTCGGCGCGGCGTTCGGGCCGCTTATCATCCTGTCGCTGACGTGGGATCGCATGACGGGCACCGGTGCAGTTGCCGGTCTCGTTACTGGTGCTGCCGTTGTCATGGCCTGGATCGCGCTCGGCTGGAATTCGGCCCTGCCGGGAATGAATCAGGGCCTGTACGAGATCGTTCCCGGCTTCATTGCCGCCTGGATTGCAATCGTCATGGTGAGCAAGGCAACGTCGGGAACGACCGAGCGCCCCTTGCCAGCCTGACACGCTTTCTTCACACGTCTCCCAAACGGAGGAGACGAATATGAAAGCGTTACTGGCCGGCGCTGCCGCCCTTGCCCTGACCGTGAGCCCTGCCACAGCGCAGGTCTCCGCGGATAAGCCCTCTGTCGAGCAGCAGATTGGCGCCGGCGGCCGTCCGGTCGGCGCGAACTGGTCGCGCAGTCCGGTAATCGCACAGCATGGCATGGCGGCCACCGCGCATCCCCTTGCCACGCAAGTCGCGCTCGACGTTCTCAAGGATGGCGGCAACGCGGTCGATGCGGCGATTGCCGCCAATGCCGCGCTCGGCCTGATGGAACCCACGGGCAATGGCATAGGCGGCGATCTGTTCGCGATCATCTATGATCCCAAGAGCGGAAAGCTTTACGGCATCAACGGTTCGGGCCGCAGCCCGAAGGGCCAGACGCTCGACCAGCTCAAGCAGAAACTGAACGGCGCCGATGCCCTGCCTCCCTATGGCGCCTTGCCGATTACCATTCCGGGCACGGTCGATGCGTGGTTTGCCATGCACGAGCGGTTCGGCAAGCGTCCGATGGCCGATAACCTCGCGCCTGCCATACGGTATGCCCGCGAAGGCCACCCCATCGCCCCGGTCATCGGAATGTATCTCGACCGGGCGTTCAAGGCCTACTCCGCGCGCGAGGATGAATTCGATTTCTCCAATGCGCGCAAGGTCTGGTTCGCCGACGGCGCCGCCCCCGAGGCTGGGGAGATTTTCCGCAACCCCGACCTTGCCAATGCGCTCGAGACCATCGCCCGCGAGGGGCGTGACGCCTATTACGATGGTGCGCTCACCGATGTCATGGTGGACTATCTTCAGGCTCAGGGCAGCGCCTTCACCCGCGAAGATTTCGCCTCCCATCACAGCGAGTGGGTCGAGCCTGCCTGTGCGGAATACAAGGATGGCTACGAACTGTGCGAATTGCCACCGAACAGCCAGGGCTTTGCTGCTTTGCAGATGGTCAACATTCTCAAGAATATCGACCTGTCGCAGTGGGAGCGTGGCAGTCCCGAAGCGATGCACTATCTCGTGGAAGCGAAGCGCCTCGCTTACGCTGACGTTGCACGTTTCTACGCCGATCCGGATTTCAGCCCGTTCCCGCAGGCCTTGCTATCGGACGAATACGGTGCGGAGCGGTTCGGACTCATCGATCCGGCTCGTGCCACTCCGGAATTCGGACCGGGCGAGCCGAAGCTGGAGGGCGAAGGCGATACCACCTACATGACAGTGGTGGACGGCGATGGCATGATGGTCAGCCTTATCCAGTCGAACTATCGCGGCATGGGCGGCGGGCTGGTTGCGCCCGGCACCGGCTTCATGTTCCAGGATCGCGGCGAACTATTCAGCATCGATCCCGCGCATCCCAATGCCTACGAACCCGGAAAGCGCCCCTTCCAGACGATCATCCCGGCGTTCGTGAAGAAGGATGGCCAGCCCTACATGACCCTTGGCCTGATGGGCGGCGGCATGCAGCCGCAGGGCCATGTGCAGGTACTGGTCAACATCGTCGATTACGGCATGAACCTGCAGGAAGCAGGCGATGCCGCGCGCTTCAACCACGATGGTGGCCCACAGCCGACAGAGGCGCTGAATGGTCCCTTTGCCGACCCGCTCGGCACCCTGTTCGTCGAACCCGGCATTCCCGCCGAAACAGTGGAGCGGTTGCAGGCCATGGGCCACAAGGTCGAAGTGATCGACAACGGCATCATGTTCGGCGGATATCAGGCAATCGCCCGGGATCCCGAAACCGGCGTGCTGACCGGCGCAACCGAAATGCGCAAGGATGGGCAGGCCAGCGGGTACTGATCCCGCCCCGGCCTGCCCCTTCCGGCAACCTTAGAAGTCGATCGAGACCGATCCCCGGAAGGTACGCGGGCGCCCCTGCAGCAGCCGCGCCGTGTCTCCCGATGCGAACGCACTGTATGACGAGCTCCAGAACCGTTCGTCGGTCACATTGTCGACTCCGAAGCGCAGGGTGATCGGCGCGCCGCCCGCTGCAAGCACATAGCGGGCTCCGAGGTCGAGCGTGGTCCAGTCGTCAAGATAGCTGGTATTGGTCACGTTTGCAGCCTGCTCACCCGTATGGATAGCGCGTCCGGTCAAGGTGAAACCGGGCACGAAGGGCACGTCCCATTCGACATTGGCGTTCAGGGTGTAGTCGGGCACACCCAGCGCATCGTTGCCTTCGTTCACGCCTCCAGGGGTGCGCTTGAGCTTCGCATCGACCACCGACCCGCCGGCTATCAGGCGCAGTCCATCGGTCGGCTGGACCGTAAAGAACAGCTCGATCCCACGGTTGCGCTGCTCGCCATATCGGCCGAACCGCAGCTGCCCCGGCACGTCGGGATCAATCGCGAGATAGCTGCTGGGCTGTTCGATCGTGAATAGCGCAAGGCTTGCCTGTACACGATCCAGCCCAACCTTGCCGCCGACTTCATATTGCACGGACCGCGCCGGTGCGAGCGCCTGTCCACCATTGATAACCGGCAATTCTCCCGATCCGGGATTGTCAGGATCGATACCGCTGACAGGCGCGCGGGCGCCGGGTTGCAGCCCCTCGATACGGTTGGCGAACAGCGAAATTCGCTCGGTCGGCTTGACCACCAGGCCGACAACCGGGGTAATCGCAGAGGTGCTGAGCCGGCCCGTGAAGTCACCGGTCACAACGTCGTAGTTCTTCTGCGTGATTTCCTGAAGCCGCAACCCACCCGTCAGCAGGATGCGATCGTTCCAGAAACCGATGGTGTCGGAAGCAAATGCGCTAAGCTGGACCGAACGCGAATTGAGCTTTGGATCGTCCAGATCTCCGCTGGCAAAAGTGCTGACAGGGGAAATGGGCGCGTCCACAGGATCATAAAGATTGGTGTCGTACCCCGCGCGGAAATCGAAGGCGGTACGGAATTGCTGCCAGTTGATATTGCCGCCGAAGTTGATTTCGTGCGTCACGGCCTCGCCCAGTTTGACGCGCAGCCCCGCTTCCACTGCCTCATTGTTGATACGCGCGGGAATGATGGACGGGCCGATCGTGCCAGCACCCGTTTCGGCATCGGTTATGGTGATCCCGCCGTAAGTGCCCTCCTCATTGCCATCCAGCGCGCCGCCACTGACATAAAGCATGGCATTATCGGCTACATCGTATTCGATTCGGGCAAGGCCGAAAATGTCCTGCAGCTCGGTACGGGCGAAAGACGGACCATAATTGAGATCCGCCTCGGGCACTTCGGGAATTGCGCCGTTGCCGATCACTACCTGCGGGCGAAGATGGTTCACCTCATAACGCTGATAGGCGCCATCCAGCGTGACCCGCAGATTATCGGTAGTCCAGTCGAACGATACGCCGCCAACGATTGTGCGGCGAAACTCGTCGTTCACTGCGACATCGCCGCTGCGATAGGCACCGTTGACCCGCACACCGAACTGGTCATTTTCGCCAAACCGGCGCGCAATGTCTGCGCTGCCGCCGAAGTGGCTATCGGATAGATAGCTTGCCGTGACCCGCGTCAGCGGGCTGTCACCTGCACGCTTCAGCTGCAGGCTCACATTGCCGCCGATCCCGGTTCCGCCCGGCGCCGCGCCATTCAGAAATGCGTTCGCCCCGTTCAGCACCTGAACACCCGAATACAGCTCGGGCGCGATCAGCTGGCGTGGGCTGATGCCGTAAAGACCGTTCATCCCGATATCGTCGCCGTAAAGCGGGAAACCGCGGATCACGAACTGTTCCGCTGCATTTCCGAACGCATAGGTAGTCCGGATCGAAGGGTCGTTTTCCAGAACCTCGCCCAACGTCAGCGGTTGCTGGTTCAGGATCAGGCTTTCATCGAATGTGCGCACCACGAACGGTACGTCCAGAGCATCCTTGGCGCCCAGAACTCCCAGCGTTCCGCCCGCGATGACTTCCGTCTGATTGGCCCGCTGGGCGGAAACGACGATCACTTCCTGTGACGTCCCCTCCTGCGCCTGCGCAGGGGCAGCAATGACTGAGGCAATGGCAAGTGCCGGAAGCGGGAGGAGGTGCAGTTTCATCATTGGTTCTTTCATCGGTTCTAGCGGGAAGTACGGCGCACCAGCGCCGCGAAAATGACGGCCGGGGCAATGCCGACCAGAATCCAGGCTAAAAGGTCTCGCGTGCCATCGCCGGTCAGTCCGAGTACGAGTCCGGCGATGGAAGCCACGCCGATCGCAATCGGCCAGCGAAACACCGTGGCAGTGCTCTGACGATGCCGCGTCCTGTGGCTCATGCGCGCATCTCCTTGCGTGCACCAAGGGCGATCTCATCGACGCGGCGGTCGATCTCCCCGCCACGGCGGCGTAGCCAAAGAAAGATGCCGGTCCACAGCACCCAGATCGTTGCCAGCGTCAGCAGCGCCCACAGGATTTTGAGCGGCAAGCCACCATAATCGCCGAAGTGCAGCGGCTTGGACATCATCAGTGCCTGATTAATTGCAGGCATGGTCCGCGCATCCGTGAGTTCGCCCGTCGCAGCATCGACTAGCGCCGGGGTCAGCAGGTGTTCCGTGACAGGGCGGTCGCCCTGAAAGAAAATCGCATAGTGATGACCGGAACTCCACGATCCGCCGGGAAATCCGATAAACTGCGGGTTACGGCCGGGCAGTGCGTCCTGCGCCGCAGCCATGGCCTTGTCGATCGAACCGTAATCTGCGGGCGCCAAGGGCTGCGAACTGGCATAGGCGGCCGTCATTTCCGCAATTTCGCCATTGCGCCACGCGTCCGTCAGCGGATCGGCAAAGGCATTGATCGCACCCGTCGCGCCTACGACGAGCGCCCAGACCAGCGTGACGATACCAAGGAAATTATGCCGATCGAGCCGTTTGACGCGGAGGCTGCGTCGCGTGCGCAGCGTGCCGAACCGCAGTCGGCGCATGAATGGTGCATACAGTACCGTGCCGGATATCAGGGCGACGATGAAGCTGATGCCCATTACGCCGAGAAAAAGCATCCCGGGCAGGCCGAGAAACATGTCCGTATGCAGTTGAAGCAGAAAGTCGAGCAGCGGATTGACCGGCGCAGGCCCCAGCGCTTCGCCTGTAACGCGATCGAGAAATTGGAGATGCATGTCACCGCTTGCCGCATCCGGCGCTGGGCCGGTCGTAACGGTCAGCAGCGGGCTGTCCTGACTGAACGCCATGAACAGAGGGACTTCACCGGGCCGTTCCGCCAGGGCGCGGTCCAGCATCGTATCCAGCGGTAGTCCGCCTTCCGACGAAGCGACGCCCGACAGCGATTTCTCCGTATCGAAGCCCATGGCGGCATCGATCTCGTCGTGAAAGATCAGCGGCAGTCCGCTGACGCACAACATGAGCAGGAACGCCGTCGGGATGAGGCTGCTCCATTTATGGATCAGATACCAGATTCGGATAGTCGTGCGGCTCACGCCCCGCCCGTTACGAACTCATGGCCGGATTGGCAATGATAATCATTTGCAATAGCATGGCGGCGTGTTTGCGTTGCCGAATTTCTACACTTGCGACGATCGGGTGCATCTCTTTTCAAAGTCCGTTAGGACGAGATTAACCATGTCTGGTAAATACTTCCCTCGATGCGATTGCAGCCTGCCTTCTTAGCCTTTCTCCTTCTGACCCTGGCGGGTTGCGGCGCAGTACCTGGTTCCAAGCCGACTGAACGGGTCGGGCGGCAGGCAGGGTCCGTCCCTGTTGCTGTTGCGCGACCCGAAGTTCGCCAGTGCCAGGTCGAATTGGGGCAGACGGGGTCGCGCTTCTCTCCTTTGACGGACAGGTTTTACGGAGCTGGCTGCTCGACGACGAACAGCGTGAGTTTGCAGGGCGTCGGCGGCGACCGAGGCGAATTTACTGTTACCAATCTGGGCGCTGTGGCCTGTCCGCTCGCCAATACCTTTGCCGCCTGGGCGCGGTACGGGGTTGATCGTGCAGCACGCCAGATCCTTGGCAGCCCGCTGGTTCGCATCGAAACCATGGGCAGCTACTCCTGCCGCAATGTCGCCGGAACCGGCCGTTTGAGCGCCCATTCGCGCGCCGAAGCGATCGATGTCTCCGCTTTCGTCTTGGCCGACGGACGCCGTATTTCGGTATTATCGGGCTGGAACGCCTCGCGCCAGGAACGCGAATTCCTGCAGGTAATCCATAAAAGCGCATGCAAGCGCTTCGGTACCGTACTGGGTCCCGATTACAATCGGGCGCATCACGACCACTTCCATCTGGAACATGGAACAGGAAGTTTCTGCCGCTAGGCCGCGTTGGCCCCGATCTCTGGTGTTGGATCGTCACCCAGCCGCGCTTCGAAAAACAGCTTCACCGCCTTGGCCAGATGATCGGCATCGAGCTTCGTCATCATGTTGGCCCGGTGGATTTCCACCGTGCGCGGACTGATATGGAGCTCGCGCGCAATGACCTTGTTGCTGCACCCTTCGGTCAACCAGTCGAGCACCTGCCGCTCGCGCGGAGACAGGTTGGCGATCCTGTCGCGCGCTTCCGCAATTCTGCGCCGTGCCATCACGTGATTGTCGGCATCGGTCAAAGTGCGCGAAATCGCTCGGGTGACCCTCTCGCCGCGCAGTGGCAGCTTCATATAGTCCAAAACGCCCGCCTTGATCGCTTCCACCACATGGGTCGGCCGTGGTTCCTGGGACGTTGCTATGACAGGGATCCAGTACCCTTCGTCTGACAAAGTCTTGAGGACGTACGCAGCGCTTTCGCCCTCCGGATCGTCATAGGCCAGGACTATGCCTGATTGAGGGGGACGCTCCATGAGCTCGGCGACATTAGCATAGATTTCGGAATGAAGCCCAAGACTGTAAATCAGATGAGCCTGCTCCGCCCTGCATCTGCTATTACCACCTACGATATGTACCGTATGTCGTTCGTTCATGATTGACGAGGTGAGGGAATCCGGCACCAACCGTATATCCGTAATATTACGGGTGCGGATTATTACCGAGGCAACAGACCCCTGATCGGGTAATTTTACCTAGTCGATACGCTATAGTAAAACCCTGTTTTCGTTAATCTTCTCGGTAAAAGCTGTAATCGGGCAGGGAATGAAAAGCGTTTTTGAGCGCGTCGCCCCAGCTCGAAGAGATCGCCTGGAAGTACGGATCGTCATGCGTGATGCGATGTTCGTGCTTCGGTTTGAACCCGTTGCGTTCGATCACCTGCAGATCCAGCGGCAAACCGACCGAAAGGTTCGCCTTCAGCGTGGAATCGAAACTGACCATCAGCAGTTTCACTGCATCTTCCATGCTCATCTCCGGATCATAGCCGCGGATGATGATCGGTCGGCCGTATTTGGTCTCGCCGATCTGGAAGAACGGGGTGTCCCGGCTCGCCTCGATGAAGTTGCCTTCGGGGTAGACCATGAACAGCCGCGGCTCCATGCCGGCAATCTGCCCTGCGACGATGATCGACGCCGTGAAGCGCCCCCTGCCCTTCACCCCGTTCGAATCCTGGCGTTCCGCGATGATCGTTCGCAGCAGCTTGCCGATTTCGGTCGCGACCTGGAACATGGTCGGCGATTTGAGGATGATATTGTCCCGCTCGTCCGGTTCCTTCATCCGTTCCTCGAGCTGGCTGATCACCGCCTGCGTACTGGCCAGATTGCCGGCCGTCAGCAGCGTGATGATCCGCTCGCCCGGGACGTTCCAGGTGAACATCTTGCGAAAGACCGAGATATTGTCGACGCCGGAATTGGTGCGCGTATCGCTCATCAGGACGAGTCCCTTGTCGAGCATCATGCCCACACAATACGTCATCTGGATTTTCCTCTCGGCAGGTTTACTGCTGCACTTGCTGCTGCTCTACCGCCACATCGACTTCGAGCACGGTTGACGTGGTGCCGAAACTGATTCCGGTCACAGGCGCGGCATCGCGATAATCGCGGCCGGTTGCAACCCGTACATATCGTTCGTCCGGGCTGATCCCGTTGGAAATATCGAATCCGACCCAGCCGAGTTCATCGACATAGGCTTCCGCCCAGGCATGGCCCGCCTCCTGCTCGACCCGGTCGTTCATCATCAGATAGCCGCTGACATATCGCGCCGGAATGCCCAGCGATCGGGCGATGCCGATGAAGATATGCGCGTGGTCCTGGCACACGCCGTTTGCCGCCGCATAGGCCTCTTCGGCAATGGTCCGCGAATGGGTCGTCCCGGTCTTGTATTCGACCTGGTCGAGGATCGCGCTGGACAGGTGATGCAACGTATCGAGGCGACTTTCGCTGCGCTTGCCCACTTCGCCGGCCAGCTTGCGCATACCGGGGCCCGGCGTCGTCTGCGGCGTCTGCGCAAGAAAGCTCCACAGCGGAAGATGTCCTGCATGGCGCCCGATCACGCCCGCATGATCGTGGGTATCCACCCGCCCGCGGCAGGTGACGGTCACTTCCTGCGCCCCGGTTTCGACCGAGACCAGGTTTACCGTGTTGTGATGCTGATCCTCGTAAACGAACTCGGGATGGGCGTTGTGGTATTCCATCTCCCATTCGAGGATTTCCTGCCCCTGCGTCTGCTTCGGGGTCAGCCGCAGGCGCTGCAGCGCATGAACCACGGGCGTGTCGAAGAGATAGCGAGTCGTATGACGGATAGAGAGGCGCATCAGGCAAGGAACCTGTAATCTGTGGCGATCGCTTGTCCGATCGCGACGTTCGACGCCATGAAGTCGACAAGGAACTCGTGCAGCCCCTGATCGAAGACGTCCTCGATGGTAAGGTCGGCTATTCGCGTATCCGCCTCGCGCATCAGGCTGTTGCTGACGCCTTCCTGGCCGTGCAGCCGGGCCAGCGCTGCAAGATTGGCGCGCAGTTCGGAATGGCAGAACGCCAGGCTGCGCGGGAATCCGTCGTCCAGTATCAGGAATTCGCAGATCCCGCGGGCATCGATCTGTCCGGCGTTGAGCCAGCGATAGGCGCGGTCCCCGGAAACGGAGCGCAGGACCTGATCCCACTGTCCTGTATCAAGGCTCGATCCGACGTAGGAAAGCGACGGTAGCAACAGGTAGTATTTGATGTCGAGGATGCGGGCGATGCTGTCGCCGCGCTCGATGAAGGTGCCGGCCTGTGCGAAATGGTACCCTTCGTCGCGCAGCATGGAACCTTCCATCGCCCCGTGTGCCAGCGTGCCGGCGCGCCGGATGGTGGCGACCGTATCCATGACGCGGTTCTCGCCTACCGGCTTTGCCAGCTGGTCCTTGATCTCCAGCCAGGGTTCGTTGATCGCTTCCCACAACTCGCTGCTGATCGCATTGCGCGCCTGCCGCGCATTCTGGCGAACCTGCCCGAACATGGCAAGGATCGAGGACGGATTGTCCTTGTCCCGAAGAATGTGGTTCCAGGTCTGCATGCCCGTATATGTCGCATGCTTCGCCTCGTATCCGACGCGCTGGCCGGCCGTGGCGATGACCGATCGCCATTCTTCCTCCGCGGTCACCAGATCGCGGGTCAGCGCCATGCGCAGACCGGCATCGAGAAGACGCGCCGTGTTTTCCGCCCGCTCGAGATAGCGGAACATCCAGAACAGGCCGTTGGCAGTCCGCCCTAACATGATGAATACCCGCGCATCAGTCTTTCAGCACCCAGGTATCCTTGGTGCCCCCGCCCTGGCTTGAATTCACGACGAGCGAGCCTTCTTTCAGCGCGACACGCGTGAGCCCACCGGGCGTAATGTCGATCTTGTCCGGGGAAACCAGCACGAAGGGCCGCAGATCGACGTGGCGCGGCACCAGCCCCTTCTTCGTAAAGATCGGGCAGGTCGAAAGCGCCAGCGTCGGCTGGGCAATGTAATTCCACGGCTTGTCGACGATCTTGCGCCGGAATTCCTCGATTTCCTTCTTGGTCGCGGTCGGACCGATCAGCATTCCGTACCCGCCGGAACCGTGCACTTCCTTCACCACCAGCTCGGCCAGATTGTCGAGCACGTATTTGCAGGATTCCTCATCTGCGCAGCGATGGGTTTCGACATTGGGCAGCAACGGCTTTTCGCCGGTATAGAACTCGACGATTTCGGGCATGAAGGAATAGATCGCCTTGTCGTCGGCAACGCCCGTCCCCGGCGCATTGGCGATGGTCACGCCGCCGCTGCGATAGACATCCATGATGCCCGGCACGCCCAGCACGCTGTCCTCGTTGAAGGTCAGCGGATCGAGGAATTCGTCGTCTACCCGCCGGTAAATCACATCGACGGGCTGGTAACCATGGGTGGTGCGCATCGCCACTCGACCGTCGACTACCCGCAGGTCGCTTCCTTCGACCAGTTCGGCACCCATCTGGTCGGCCAGAAACGCATGCTCGAAATAGGCGGAATTGTAGATGCCCGGCGTCAGCACCGCGACGACCGGTTTGCCGCGCGTGCAATCGGGCGCACAGGCAGCAAGGCTCTTGGCCAGGCGGCGTGGATAGTCCGATACCTGCTCCACCGGGACGCGCATGAACAGCTCGGGGAACATGGCCATCATCGTCTCGCGGTTTTCCAGCATGTAGCTGACACCGGACGGCGTGCGGGCATTGTCTTCCAGCACGTAAAATTCATCGGGCCCGGTTCGCACCAGATCGATACCGACGATATGGGTGTAAATTCCGCCGGGCGGCGTGAATCCGACCATGTGCGGCAGCCATGCGGCATTATTGCTGAACAGTCGTTCGGGTATGCGGCCCGCACGGATGATTTCCTGCCGATGATAGAGATCGTGCATGAATGCGTTGAGCGCCGATACGCGCTGCTCGATCCCGCGGGTGAGCTTGCGCCACTCGGCCGCGCTGATGACGCGCGGCACCATGTCGAACGGGATCAGCCGCTCTTCGGCTTCATTCTCGCCGTACACATTGAAAGTGATGCCGGTCTTGCGGAAATTGGTCTCGGCTTCGGCATGTTTGCGCCGAAGCAAGGCATTGTCCTGTCCGTCGAACCATTGGCAATAGCCTGCGTAGGCATCTCTCACGCCGCCATCCGGCTTGCGCATTTCGTCGAAATAATCGGCGCTGCCGGTCATGGGTCCCCGAACTGGATGTGCATGTCGTCCTTGGACAAGACGACGCGAGGGCAGGAAGCCCCCCTTCAAGGGAACAAGTATCTAATCCCTATCCAGTTCCCCCAGCACCGCTTCGACCGCTTCATTTGTCAGCACGAAGCCCATGTGCGAACAGCGCAACGCGCGTGCACGGTCACGCTCCCCCGGCTTGCCGCAGGCAGCGCGCGGATCGACGATCCCGTCGCACGGGCTCCAGAAAGCTACCGTTTCGACGGGGGGTTTCTCATGTACCACGGTATCGATCTCGGGTTCATCGACCCGGTGGCCGGCAATCGCCTGATAGGCACGCCAGCCATTGTTCGCTCGCGGGCTGCCTGAAAACGGCGATCCCATCGTGACGACCTTTGCAACCTTGTCCGGATGGGCCTTTGCCAGTTCGCGCGCCATGACGCCGCCCAGGCTCCACCCGACCAGATAGATGGGCGTGCCGGTCCGGCGATAGATATCGACCAGACGGCGCTCGACCATCTGGAACCGCGCCTGGGTGGCACCGAAATTATAGCCCAGCCCCCATTTCTTGGTGATGTGCCCGGCCTTTTCCAGCTTGCGCGCCATCCACCGCATACGGATGGGATGTGCGCCAAACCCGGGCAGCAACATCACGGTCTTCGGGGTTTGGGCCGCGGGGATCTCCAGCGGCGGGCCTACCAGACGGCGCAACGGTTCGATCGGCCACAGGAATTCCCGCAGCATCAGCTGCCAGCGCGGTCCGCACGCATCGTCGGGGCATGGCTCGGCAGCCAAGGCCCAACGTCGCGCGATTTCCTCGCGGTGCGTGATCACGGTGTCTTTGAACGGTAACGTTGCCATCACCGCGTAATAATGCGCGAAGCCGATTAATGGCTCCCGAATTTCAATTCGTCATTCAAGCGTCGCAATCACCCAGGCGCTGCTGCGAACTTTTCATCGTCATGGTCATGGTCTGACCGTCCGGCCCTTCGCCGTTCATGGTCATGTTCATTTCCGACGATGTTTCGGTGCCGGTTCCCGTCATGACCATGCGGGCCGTGCCCTGTCCTTCCGCCTTGCAGTTCATGACCGCATCGATGCTGCCGCCATCGACATCGAATTTTTCGAATGTGCAATCCGAATTGCTGTCCTGCGCCTGCCGGGCCATTTCCTCGAAGCCCTTGTCCGCTTCTTCCTTGGTCAGGCAGTATTCGTGCGATTGCGCTTCCTTGTCGAACATGCTGCGCATCATGTCCTGTACCTGCTGGGGCGCTCCGGGCATGGATACGTCGACGAATTCTACCGTTGCGCGATACTTGCCCGGCTGCGGCCGGACCATGTCGGCCGACCTTGCGGCTGCCTCTTCCATACTGATCTCGCCATCGCCATCGGCGTCCGCATTGCTGCCTCCACAGGCGGCGAGAGTCAGGCTGGCGGCAGCGGCAATCACGAAACGGCGCATCGAATATTCTCCCGAATTGGTGCCCGAAAGCTAGCAGTCGGATCGCCCTTGGCAAGCACCGTTGCGCCTTGCCCCCATGTTCCCCATATGTGCGCATATGAGTGAACTCGTCATCCGCCGCGGCCTTGAAGAACCCGACACAACCGGCGAATTCGTCCCTCACAAACCTGCCCGCCCGGAAAAGTCGATGGGCGGCAAGAAGTTCAAGCTTGTCAGCGAATATACGCCCGCCGGCGATCAGCCTACTGCGATTGCCGAACTGACTGGCGCCGCCAAGGATGGCGAACAGACGCAGGTGCTCCTCGGCGTTACCGGATCGGGCAAGACATTCACCATGGCCAAGGTGATCGAGGAATTGCAGCGCCCCGCGCTGATCCTCGCGCCGAACAAGATTCTGGCTGCGCAGCTCTACGGCGAATTCAAGAGCTTCTTCCCCGAAAATGCCGTCGAATATTTCGTATCCTATTACGACTATTACCAGCCCGAAGCCTATGTCCCGCGGTCCGACACCTACATCGAGAAGGAAAGCTCGGTAAACGAAGCGATCGACCGGATGCGCCACTCGGCAACGCGCGCCTTGCTTGAACGTGACGACGTGATCATCGTCGCCTCCGTGTCCTGCCTCTACGGTATCGGTTCGGTCGAAACCTATTCCGCGATGATCTTCGACATCAAGAAGGACACGCAGGTCGACCAGCGCGAGCTCATCCGCAAGCTCGTGGCTTTGCAGTACAAGCGCAACGATGCGGCTTTCGCACGCGGCAATTTCCGCGTCCGCGGCGACAATCTCGAAATCTTCCCGTCCCACTATGAAGACATGGCCTGGCGCGTCAGTTTCTTTGGCGACGAGATCGAGGAGATCAGCGAATTCGACCCGCTGACCGGCAAGAAGGGCGCCAGCCTCGACAAGGTGCGGGTCTATGCGAACTCGCACTACGTCACGCCGGGGCCGACGATGAAACAGGCCGCCGAAGCCATCAAGTTCGAATTGCAGGAACGGCTGAAGGAACTGCACGAAGAAGGCCGGCTGCTCGAAGCTCAGCGCCTCGAACAGCGGACCAATTTCGATCTCGAAATGATTGCCGCAACGGGCAGTTGCGCCGGGATCGAGAATTACAGCCGCTTTCTCACCGGCCGCCTGCCCGGCGAACCGCCGCCGACCCTGTTCGAATATCTGCCTGAAAACGCCCTGCTGTTCGTCGACGAAAGTCACCAGACCGTGCCGCAGATCGGCGCGATGGCGCGCGGGGACCATCGCCGGAAGATCACCTTGGCCGAATACGGTTTCCGGCTGCCGTCGTGCATCGACAACCGCCCGCTGCGGTTCAACGAATGGGACGCGATGCGCCCGCAGACCTTCGCGGTCAGCGCCACGCCGGGCACGTGGGAAATGGAACAGACCGGCGGCGTTTTTGCCGAACAGGTCATCCGCCCCACCGGCCTGATCGACCCTCCGGTCGAAATCAAGCCGGTCGAAGATCAGGTTCAGGACTGCATCGAAGAATGCAAGGCGACGGCCGCCAAGGGCTATCGCACGCTTGTCACCACGCTGACCAAGCGCATGGCGGAAGATCTGACCGAATTCATGCACGAAGCGGGCGTTCGCGTGCGCTACATGCACTCCGACGTCGAAACGCTGGAACGTATCGAGCTGATCCGCGACCTGCGTCTTGGCGTCTACGATGTGCTCGTTGGCATCAACCTTTTGCGCGAAGGTCTCGACATTCCCGAATGCGGCCTCGTCTGTATCCTCGATGCCGACAAGGAAGGCTTCCTGCGCAGCGAAACCAGCCTCATCCAGACCATCGGCCGTGCCGCGCGAAACGTGGAAGGGCGCGTCATCCTTTATGCCGATCGCATCACCGGCAGCATGGAACGGGCGATGGCCGAAACCGACCGGCGTCGGGAAAAACAGCGCGAATACAACGAGGCACACGGCATCACGCCGCAGACCATCAAGCGCCAGATCGCCGATATCGTCGCCCATACCGCCGCTCAGGACGGCGTCACCGTCGATACGGGCGATGACGAGCGCAACAATCTCGTCGGCCACAATCTGCGGGCCTACATCGAAGATCTCGAAAAGCGCATGCGTACGGCTGCTGCCGATCTCGAATTCGAAGAGGCCGGGCGCCTGCGCGACGAAATCCGCCGCCTCGAGAATGACGAGCTCGGCCTCGGAGACGAGGAAAAGAAAGCTCCGCGCGTCGGTCGCAGCGATGCCGGGCGTCCGGGAACGCGCAAGACGCGCTACGGAAAGACCCGCTATAAACGGATGGGCGGCAAACCCTGATCGACGGACGTATTTGACGCGGCTTCGCCTCCCCCCTCATAGACTGTCCGACAAGGGGGACCGAACACCGTGACAAAGAACCGTATTCTCGCCGGCCTGTGCGCCGCCACCGCCCTGACGCTGGCGCCGCAGGCCGTCGCTGCACAGGACAGCACCGACGCCGCGGCGGCTGCCGAGCAGCCCCTCACCATCGAACCGCAGGTCCGCACCCGCGACATGACGGGCACGTTCGGCGGGCAGCGCGTTTCCTACAGGGCCACCATCGCCGAGACCGTGCTCAAGGCCGACGACGGCAAGCCGGAAGCGGTCATCGTCACCACCAGCTACGTGAAGCAGCCCCGCGACACCGCGCGCCCCGTCTTCTTCCTCTTCAACGGCGGCCCGGGCTCGGGCTCGGTATGGCTGCAAATGGGTGCCTTTGGCCCCAAACGCGTCGCGATCCCCTCCGACGCGCGTGACGATGGCGCGCCGCCCTACCCGCTGCTCGACAACCCCGACAGTCTGCTCGACGTCGCCGATCTCGTCTTCATCGATCCCCCCGGCACCGGCTTCAGCTATCTGACCGAGGGCACCGATCCGAAGAAGTATTACGGGCTGGAACCCGACGCAGAGGCGGTCGCCAAGGTCATACGCCTGTGGCTCAACAACAACGGCCGCTGGAACAGCCCGAAGTATCTCGGCGGCGAAAGCTACGGCACCACACGCTCCGCGATGGTGGCGCGCGAACTGGAAGGCGCGACGTACAACGATGTCGGGCTTAACGGGCTGATCCTGATCTCGACGATCCTCGATTTCGCAGGACGCGAGCCCACACCGGGCAATGAGATGGCCTATGTGGTCACCCTGCCCAACATGGCGGCGGCGGCCTATTATCACGGCAAGGTCCAGGCCCCCTCGGTCGAAGCGATCGTGGAGGAAGCGCGCCAGTTCGCGATCGGGCCGTTCGCAACCGCGCTGCTCAAGGGACAGGATCTTCCCGATGCGGAACGAGCATCCGTCCGTGCCGAACTGTCGCGCCTGACCGGCCTGTCCGAGCAATATCTGGACAATGCCGACCTGCGCGTGACGGACCAGCGTTTCTACAAGGAACTGCTGCGCGACCGGGGCCTCACCATCGGGCGGCTCGATTCCCGCTATACCGGCCAGGATTACGACAATGCGGGCGAGTACCCTGACGACGATCCCAGCTTCTATGGCATCGATGCAGGCTACACCGCGGCAATCAACAGCTGGGCACGCGACACATTGGGCTTCGAAACCGATCGCGAATACCAGTCCATAGGTCGAGAACCGGGCCGCAACTGGCAGTGGACGCTCAATCAGGGACGCGGTGCCTATCTCAACGTCGCCCCCTTCATCGGGCAGGCCATGCGACAGAACTCCGGCCTCAGGACATTCGTCGCGCAAGGATATTACGATTTCGCCACCCCCTTTTTCGGTGCGGAATACTCCCTGAACCGGACGGGCATTCCGCAGGACCGGGTAGAGTTTCATTATTACGATGCCGGCCACATGATGTATGTGCGCGACGAGGATCGGGCCAAGCTGTCGAGCGATATTCGCGCCTTCATCCGCAGCGGACGCTGAGGATAGCTTCGGCTGGCAGCTTGAACGCCGTCACGCCTGTGTCATAGGCCGAAAATGCGTCGCACACTCGCCCTCCTTCCGCTCGCGATTCTGGCCGCTTGCAAACCGCCGGCTTCGGACGACTATATCGAGCGTGCGAGGATCGACGAGCCCGCCGAGGGCCCGTCGGAACCGATCGATTCCCCCGACACGGACGACGCGATCTGGGCACCGGCCGAAGAAGGCGCACGGCTGCTCTACGGCAATCCCGGCGAACACCCCCTGTTCGCAATCGAGTGCCTCAGCGACGGCACCGAGCCCATGCTCGGCTATACGCGCTTCGCCCGGGCGGATGCCCATGCCAAGGCGATCCTTGCGCTGATCGGCAATGGCCACGTTTCGCGGCTCAATATCGATGCTGTGCAGATCGGCGATATATGGCGCTGGGAAGGCGCCATAGAAGCGGACGACCGGCGGCTCGACGCGTTGACCGGACGGCGCGAGGTAGAAGCGACGGTGCCCGGCGCGGGAAGCGTCATTCTCAATGCGAGTGCGTTGCCCGGCGAATTGGTCGAACGCTGTCGAAATCTTACCGAACCGCTTACTGCGGAGCAGCCGATGCCTGCGCCTTCTTCACCAGAAGATCCGGCGTAAGCACCTGCGGCAACTGCTCGGCATCGCCGCCGGGTTCGTACCAAAGATAAAGCGGCACGCCGGCGGCTCCCTGCTCGTTCAGCATCCGGCTGATTTCCTCGTCGGGCTGAGTCCAATCTCCGCGCATGGCAACGACCCCGGCCTGCTCGAAAGCAGCTCGAGTAGCCTCGCGTTCGATGGCTACACCCTCATTGACCTTGCAGGTGACGCACCAGTCGGCGGTAAACCATACGAACACGGGCTTGCCCGCCGTTCGCGCCTCGGTCAGCGCCGCTTCGCTATACTCGACCGGATCAAGCAGGCTTGCCTCGGACGCCGCCTGCGCTTCGGGCTTCGGCAATACCACTATGCCCAAAGCCATTACGGCAAGCAGCGCCACCATCGCCATTCGCACGCTGCCGCGACCGGTCCGTTGAAAACGGCCGATCACCGCCAGACCCACAAGCACGAGCACGGCCAGCGATGCCACGAGCGCCAGATATCCCGCCCCCCCGATCCGCCACACCAGCCATGCCAAGGCGATTGCCGTGAGGCCCATTGGCAAGGCCATCCAGCGACGGAAGGTTTCCATCCAGCTTCCCGGTTTCGGCAAACGGCGACGGATAGCAGGAACGAAGCCGATCAGCAGAAACGGTAGCGCCAACCCGACGCCAAGTGCGACAAAGACGAGCAAACCATAAATCGGTTGAATAACGAGCGCAGTACCAAGCGCCACGGCCATGAATGGTCCCGTACAGGGTGTCGCGACGAAAGCGGCCAGCAAGCCGGTCGAGAACGAGCCGCCGCGGGACGGCGCTCCGCCCGAAATCGCTACTCCCGGCACTTCGAACAATCCGGCGAAATTGGCGGTGATCGCCAGAGATAGCAAAAACAGGCCGACCACTACGATCGGCTGCTGCAACTGGAATGCCCAACCCACCTGTTCACCCGCCGAACGGAGTAACAGGATTGCAGCCCCCAACCCAGCACAGGCGATCACTACGCCGGCTGTATACGCAAGAGCATCGCGCCGCGCCCCGCGTTCTTCGCCACCGGCCTTGGCCAGTGCCAGCGCCTTGAGGCTGAGGATCGGAAAGACGCAGGGCATGACGTTCAGCAACAGACCGCCTGCCAATGCAGCGAGAAGCAATTGCCAAAGCACCGGTTCCGCATCACCGCCACGGATCGGCTTTGCCCCTTCTAGCGGCACGTCCCCCGGCTTCGCAGTGAAGCGCACTCCGCGACCCTCGCCCAGATCGAGTATGCCGCCGATCGTTGCGGGTCTTGGATCGGCACCCGGGTTGGCACTGCTTGTCTGTGCCAGGCGCTCGATCGGAATTTCTGCAACCAGTAGATTGCCTTCGCTGATGAAAGTTTGCGTCGCGGTGTAAATGGGCCTGTCGCCCTCACCCAGTTCGCCCGTGCCGAGAAAAACATGCAGATCGCCGAGCGCTGTTTCGGACGGAATGGGAATTCCAACACGCAGATGCGTCGCCGTGAATTCGAAATGCGCAGGGCTGTCGAGTTGCGGCACGATAGCGGATTGCCAACCGGCAAAGCGCGGATCAGCCGAAATGCTCGAGGGATCCAGCGAGAGCCTCGCCTGCTGGGGGACGCAAATAGTATCCGTGCAGGCGAGATAGCTCGCCGTAACCGCGATCGGACCGGCCTTGCCCACGTCAGCGCCCGACGGCACCGAAACCGGTACCAGCACGGCGTATTCGCCCTCGTACACGTGGTTCATAAGGCCGCCGATTACCAACCGATGCGGTAAAGGATACAGCGCATCACCCGCCTCCCATCCGTCCGGAAGCTGCCATTCGAGCTGCATACCAAGGCCGGCATCGCCCGGGTTTGACCAGTAGCCGTGCCATTCGGACGTCGATGGTGAAAAATGTAGCGCGACCATCCACGTATCGCCGGGCACCGGCGCACCGTCCGCCGCGATTTCCACCGGCATCCGGTCGCTGCCGGGCCCGCGAATTTGCTGTTGCGCACTGGCCGGCAGCGCGAGCGCCAGCAAAACCAGTATCGCCAGTGCGGCAAGCCGCTCCATAATCCTTGCGTGGGTCACGTCCGCCGCTCTAGGGACACACCCTATGACAGACAAGCGAGACCTGCTGATCCTGGGCGGCGGCCTGGTGGGCATGACACTGGCGATGGCCGCTGCGAAAAAAGGGCTGTCCAGCCATCTTGTCGATCGGGCCGATCCGGCGAGCCTGACCGCAGAAGGTTTCGACGGTCGCGCATCCGCGATTTCCACCGCCAGCTGGCGTCTTTTTCGTCATCTCGGGCTTCACGAAGTCCTTGAACCGCATGGGTGCGACATCGCAGCCATTGCCGTCCTGGACCAGATGAAATCCGGTCGGCTGGACTTCAGGCCTGAACCGCACGAGGGCACGCTGGGCCGGATGTTCGCCAACCGCCAGCTGCGCCTTGCCCTGCACGAAGCGGCAGCGAAAGAACCATTGATCGAATGGCATGCACCAGTTGAAATCGTCTCACGCGAACGGGGCGAGTTCGGCGTGTCGGCCACCCTGGGTGATGGCCGCGTACTCGAAGCAGCCTTGATGGTTGGTGCCGAAGGCCGGGGATCGCCCAGCCGCGATGAGGCAGGGTTCAAGATGGCGAGCTGGGACTACAGCCACCGCGCCATGATCGCCGGCCTGGACCACAGCAAGCCTCATGAGAACGTGGCATGGGAGATATTCTACCCTGATGGTCCGTTCGCTCTGCTGCCTATGCTCGATGGACCGGACGGCCAGCATCGCAGTGCACTGGTGTGGACGGTCGACGAGAAGGATGCGGCGGGTGTATTGAAACTGTCCGATCGCGCCTTCCTGGCCGAAGTCCACAAACGCATGGGCGACCTGCTCGGCGAACTGACGCTCAACAGTGGACGGTCGTCCTATCCACTCAGCTTCCAACATACGGCCAAGATCGTCGAGCATCGCCTCGCGCTGATCGGCGACAGCGCGCATGGTATGCACCCGATTGCGGGTCAGGGCCTCAATCTGGGCCTCCGAGACGTCGGAGCGCTGGTCGAAGTGCTCGACGAGGCGATCCGGCTCGGTCTCGATCTTGGGGATGCACAGGTGCTCAAGAAATATGAAGAATGGCGGGCGCTGGATGCCTTGATGGTCATGGGCGCGACCGACAGCCTGACACGGATTTTCGGTGTACCCGGCAAATCGGCAAGCGCCGTACGCCGTCTGGGCATGGCCGGAATTCAGCGTTCGGGCTGGCTCAAGCGCTTCTTCATGGACGAAGCCCGCGGTATTTCGGGAAAGCTTCCCGATCTGCTCAAAGCCTAGCTTTCGTCAGCGGGGCTCGGCTGTTCGATCCTGTTCCCCGCCCCGTCGCGTAGCCGGCGAGGCTCTAGCACCGCAGCGGTTTCGATAAGATCGAGCGCACGCTGCACAGCGGCATAGCGCTCTGCATCGCGGATCCAACCTTCCGCGCTGCTGGCGCCGGGCAGATTGCGAACCTCGGCAATAGCGGAATCCGTCCGCCCGCTTTCGAGGAACAAACGCGCCCGATCAAGCCGGCGCTGCGGTTGCGGAGACGGCGCGCTTTCCCGGCGCACAACGAATAGCTGCGAAAGTTCCTCGCTCAGGCGCGCAAAGCCGAACTGACCGTTGGTTTCGGAAAGCCGCGGCGAAAGTCCTTCAAGCCGCGCTATCAGCTGGTCCAGCGTAATCGGATTGCGGCTGGTGCGGATGATCGTGTCCACTGCATTGGGCATCGCATCGCCAAAGCGCAATCTCAACTGGTCGGAGAGGTAACCGAGCTCCGCGCCTTTTTCGAGAGCGCGGCGCGTGGCGAAGGCGATCAGCAATCCTTCAGCGCGGGCCGTGTTGCCGGCCGCGGCCTGAGCCTGCAGGTCCAGCCGCGCGAGCCGCTGCTCCGCTGCAGCCAGCCGGCTGTCGATACCGCCCTGCTGTTCGGCAACACGCTGTACCGCTTCCCGTGCCGCCTGACTTGCCGTCGCCTTGGGGGTGGGTACGGGAGACGAAGCCGGACTGGACAGCGTTTGGGGCTTGGATGGGGCGTTACCGGTTGCGGCGGGTGTGCGGTCCGTCATGGAGTAGACGGCATAACCTGCCACGGCCCCGCCCAGCAGGAAACTTGCAAGCACGGCCACAAGCACGGGCTTCGCCGAAGGCCCCTTGCGCCGGGTACTGGTGTAATCGTTCATGTGCTTCCGTTCTGCGACCCACTCGTCCCGCTGACGCGGACCCTCCAGCCCATTACTCGTCGGTCTGGCACAAAGCTCGCGCCAAGGCCAGTAGCTCGCTGTCTCCGGGCGCGTCTGCAATTTCGACGGATCGCCAACCCTCGCCCGCCATTTCCGCGACACGGGGCCCGATCACTGCCAGATCGACCTGTGATCGCTCCATTTCATGGCGGTCGAATTCAACCTGCAGTCGCTCGGCCGCGGCGCCGGAATGCAACGCAACAACGCCGCCCGTGCGCAGCCGCGCGATGTCGTCGTCCGTCATGCTCTGCGGGACAGCTCGATAGACGATCTTCGTCTCCATCCTGATCTTTTCCGGCAGACGCAAGGTTACGCGGTCCTCGCCCGCAAGCCGCAGCAGATGGAGTTCGCGGCCATCCAGTTCGTCCAGCAGGGATTGCAATCCGCCCCGCCCTGTCCGGCCGATCAGAAAACCCGCATTTCGCGCAGCGTCGGCGGTTGCATCGCCCACTGCGTGAACCGGCAATTTGGTCAGCCGGTCGATCTGCTTTCCACCGTGACGGAACACATTGGCACTGCCAACCAGCAGGCCGTCGAACTGTTCGGGATCCGGCACTTCCCAACCGACGGGTTCGACCGTGAACAACGGCGCTCCCGATACATCGAGGCCCATGTCCAGCGCCGTTTTCGAACTGACCGACCAACCCGGCTCCGGCCGAAAGAGAAACAGTGTCTTCATGTCGCTTCCCCGAAATGTTCGGCAACTTCGGGCGGCGCATTGTTCAGCAACGTCCGCGCAAGTTCGAGCGGGGCCTGATCGTCGCCAACCTCGAATTCGGCGGCATCGGCAATACGCACAGTGCCGTCGGGACTGAAGATTGCCGCATTCAATTCGATCCGCCCCGCAGATATCCGCGACAGCGCCGCGATCGGACTGCTGCACGATCCCCCGAGCCCTTCGAGCAGGCGGCGTTCCGCAGCGATTTCCGCATGACTTTTCACGTGATCGATACCAGCCAGCAATTCGCGCGTTCGCGCATCGTCACGCCGGCATTCGATCCCAATCGCGGCCTGCGCTGGAGCAGGCAACCAGACCTGTGGGTCTAGCCGCACGCCTACATCGTCTTCTCCGAGCCGATCGAGACCGGCCGCTGCCAGAAATGTTGCGTGAGCCTCCCCGGCTTTCAATTTCGCCATACGCGTGGCCACATTGCCGCGAATGCCGACTACCGTCACATCCGGGCGCAGATGCAATAGCTGTGCCGCGCGGCGCGGCGCACTGGTACCGACCCGTGCGCCTGCCGGAATTTCGGCTATCGAGGCAGCACCCAGCAATCGGTCCGCCTTGTCCGCCCGAGGCAGGATCGCTGCAATAGCGATGACGTCGGGTCGAATGGTTTCGACATCTTTCATCGAATGGACCGCGGCATCGATACGCTCTTCCACCAGCCATTGATCGAGTTCCCGGGTCCAGAGCGCCTTGCCACCGATTTCGGCCAGGGGACGATCCTGCACCTTGTCGCCGCTCGCCACGACCGGGACCAGTTCGACTGCCGATTCGTCCCAGCCATGAGCGGCGCACAGCCTTGCACGCGCCTCGTGCGCCTGCGCCATGGCAAGCGGTGAGCGGCGGGTTCCAAGTCGGAGAATAGGTTGGACTGGCATAGGGTCCGCTTGCCCTAGCGAGCCATGCCGCTAAGGGAAAGCGGGATGGCACTGGTTCTCGGCATAGAAAGTTCGTGCGACGAAACCGCAGTCGCACTCGTCGACAGCGATCGTCGCATCGTGGCGCAGCGCATCGCATCGCAGGATGCGGAACATGCGCCGTTCGGCGGCGTCGTCCCGGAAATTGCCGCGCGCGCCCATGCCGAACGGCTCGCTCCGATGATCGACGGCGTACTGGCCGATGCCAATATTTCGCTGACGGATTGCGATGCGATTGCCGCCACCGCCGGGCCGGGCCTCATCGGGGGGGTCATGGTCGGCCTGGTCAGCGCGAAGGCACTGGCAATGGCCACCGACATTCCCCTCATTGCGATAAACCACCTCGAAGGCCATGCTTTGAGCCCCCGCCTTGCCGACGAAAGCATCGACTTTCCTTATGCCCTGCTCCTCGTATCCGGCGGCCATTGCCAGATCCTCAGGGTTGACGGCGTAGGCAAATATCGTCGACTCGCCACCACCATCGATGACGCGCTGGGCGAGGCTTTCGACAAGACGGCAAAAATCCTGAAGCTGGGATTTCCCGGCGGCCCGGCGGTCGAGCGCAAGGCGATGGAGGGTAATCCCCGCGCCGTTCCGCTCCCCCGTCCGATGGTCGGCAGCGGCGAACCGCACTTTTCGTTTGCCGGGTTGAAGAGCGCGGTCCTGCGCGCGCACGAAAGCGGCCGGTACGAAGTGGCCGACATAGCTGCCAGCTTCCAGCAGGCTGCCGTGGACTGTGTAACCGATCGGTTGCGTATCGCGCTTCGATCCATGATTGGCGTGGATACGCTCGTTGTAGCAGGGGGCGTCGCCGCGAACGCCACCGTTCGGGGCGCATTGGAAAAGCTGGCAGCCGATCACGGGATGCGCTTCGCGGCCCCGCCGCCAGCACTATGTACCGATAACGCAGCAATGATCGCGTGGGCAGGGATCGAACGCCTCGGACAGTCGGACCCCCTTGATATTTCCGCCCGTCCCCGCTGGCCGCTCGATCCCGACGCAGAGCCGGTACGCGGCGCAGGAGTAAAGGCGTGAGTGGCGGGCAAAACGGTCGCGTCGGCGTTCTCGGAGCGGGCGCCTGGGGCACGGCGCTTGCCCAAATGCTGGCGAGCGATGGACGGAAGGTGCTGATATGGGCTCGCGAGCGAGAACTCGTCGACGAGATCAATTCAGCGCGCTCGAATTCGATTTATCTGCCCACTGCCACCTTGGCAGATACCATCCACGCAACCGGCGATCTGGTCGATATGGCCAAACTCGATGCTCTGCTTGTGGTGACGCCGGCCCAGCATATGAGGAGTGTGCTCGCTGCCATGCCTGCTCACCCGCATGATCTCGTACTTTGTTCGAAAGGCATCGAAGCCGGCAGCGGGCGACTGATGAACCATGTCGCAAAGGATGTTGCCACGGGCAGCGCCATCGCGATCCTGTCCGGACCGACCTTCGCACATGAGGTCGCAGCGGGACTGCCGACGGCGGTAACCCTCGCTTGCGATGGGGGAGAGAAACAGTGGAACCGTATTTCTGCGATGATCGCACGGCCAACCTTCCGCCCCTATTACTCCGATGACATCATCGGCGCGGAAATTGGCGGTTCTGTAAAGAATGTTCTCGCCATCGCCTGCGGCGTGGTCGACGGACTCGGTCTTGGCCAGAATGCACGCGCAGCGCTCATTGCTCGGGGCTACGCCGAAATGCTCCGTTTTGGCGAAGCACTCGGCGCTCGGCCAGAGACCTTGGCGGGATTGTGCGGTTTGGGCGATCTCGTTTTGACTTGCTCATCCACTTCCAGTCGCAACTTCTCGCTCGGCAAGGCGCTGGGGGAAGGCATGAGCGCCGATACTCTAATGGCGGATCGCCGCACCGTTGCAGAAGGTGCCCATACCGCACCCGTGCTCGTCGAACTCGCCGAGCAGCGGGGCGTTGCGATGCCCATTGTCGAAGCGGTGCACAGTTTGCTCACGGGCGGGGCACCGCGCGAAGTCGTCTCCGATCTCTTGTCCCGGCCACTACGGGCAGAACAGGGACCTGCCGGGTGACAGCGGAAAAACCGGACGAAGACCTCTCCGCCTTGGCAAAAGGTGGGCGGCAGAATTTCTTCGGCTTCATTCTGCGCCTTGTCGCGCGTCTGCCGTTCCTCTTCATCGCGGGACGCCTCTACGGCCCGGACGCCCTGGGTCGCTTCGCGTCGGCGCTGGTCGTGGTCGAACTGGTCGCGTTGATCTGTGCGATGGGCGAAAAGCGGGGCCTTGCGCAGCGTCTTTCCGATGGCGAGGGAGTGCATCCGGCGAACCTCGTTTACGATGGGATGCTGCTCGCAGTCCTATTTGCGTCGCTGGCTGCCGTATTCTTCTGGTTCGTCCCTGCTCCCTTATTTCCCAGTGGGGAATATACCGAACTCGATCGGTTCATCGTCCTTGCGATCCCCGGCTACGCGTTGACGGAAATCGTCCTGGCAGCACAGGCGTACAAGTACGATATTGCTACCACAGTTCGCGCACGCGCCGTGGTCGAACCCTGGACCATCTCGATCATGGCAGGGGCGTTCTATTTTGTGCCGTCGATGAGCGAATCCGGACTTTCGATGGCATATCTGGCTTCGATCTACGCGGGCTTGGCTACCGGGCTCTGGTCTTTCTTTCGCAGCTATGGTCCCCCGAAAGAATGGCGCCCCCACCCCACTTATATGAGCAAGATGACCGCGCGGGCTCTGCCACTGGCAACTGCCGATGCGATTGAATGGGGCACTCGGCGCGTCGACATCTTTATCCTTGGCCTCTTCGCGGCTCCTGCCGCAGTGGGCGTTTATTATATTGCACAGCAGGTCGCCAGCCTTCCGCAAAAGCTCAAGACCAGTTTCGAACCGATCCTCGGCCCCGTCATTACAAAGAACCTGAAGACCAAGAACTACAAAGCCATCGCAAGCCAGATCTGTCAGGTTGGTTTTTGGATCGTGGCGATGCAGGCAGGTATCGCGCTCGCACTGGGTGTCCCAGGTGAAGCGGTAATGGGGTTGGTCGGGCCGGAATTCGTCGGCGGGACGGGCGCCCTCGCATTCCTGCTCGCGGCAGAAGTCGTCGCTGCTACCGCTGTCGTATCGGAAGCGGTACTGGTTTATGTCGCTAGAGTGCGCAATTTGTGGATATCGATCGCCACTATTGCACTGCAGGCGATACTGACGGTCGTGCTAATCGAGGCTATGGTCGCTGGCGGCTACGGCGAACCTTTCAAGGCAGCTGCTGCGGCAATTGCGCTCATGCTGGCTCTGGGCACTGCCAGCCTGGTCAAGGCCATGCTGCTGTCGAAAATTCTCGGCCAGCGGATCAACACCTTCCGCTGGCCGCTGGTATGGGCAGCAGCCCCCGCCGTCCTTGTTGGTTGGCTCGCCACGCGATTGCCCGAATGGGCCGAACTGATCATCGGCATCCCTGCAATCCTCGGCGTTTACGGTTTTATTATTTGGCGACGTGGCTTCGGGCCGGAAGATCGTGTCCTGTTCAAGCGAAATCTGGATAAGGAAGAAGCGGCTGCTGCGGATTGACGGCTTTCGTCGCTGACAGGAAACGTTCAGTCCGCATTAACCCCTCGATGATGTAACTTTGTATCAAGCCAACTGTCTTGGGGAGGACATCATATGCGTTTCGCCAATCTTGCCGCCGCTTGCGCTGCTGCCGCACTCATCGCGGGTTGTGCGTCAAAGCAAGGTGGCGAACAAATCGTCACAACCGGCGCCCGTACCGCTGCTACGGATGGCAAACTTCCTCCGCCGCCACCCCCGCCTCCGCCACCTCCGCCATCGCTCATGGCGCCGCAGGCTGTGATAGTTTCCGGCTCTCGAATGGCGCAAGAAACGGCTCCGGATACGACTGAAACATCCATTGCAGACGCTAACTACCGTTATTTTCCGCCGGTGTTCGTTCCGACGCCGCCCAGCCGGGACCAATATGACGGTGACGAGGTCTCGTCGGTCAAGGTTGTAGCCAACGAACCCGTATCCACCTTCTCGGTCGATGTGGATACTGGCGCCTACACCAATGCGCGTCGCTTTATATCGGAAGGAAGCTTGCCGCCCAAAGGCGCGGTTCGGACCGAGGAATTAATCAACTACTTCCGCTACGATTATGAACGCCCGGACAGCATCGCGCAGCCCTTTACCGTCAATACCGATGTCGCTGTAACACCTTGGAACAGCAGTTCACACCTCTTGCGGATCGGGCTGGCTGGCTACGAGATGCCCAAACAGGAACGGCCGGCCGCAAACCTCGTCTTCCTGCTGGATGTATCCGGGTCCATGTCCAGCCGCGACAAGCTGCCGCTGGTCAAGACCGCCATGCGTCAGCTTGCGGGCATGCTGAGCGACAAGGACCGCGTCTCGATCGTCGTTTATGCGGGCGCCGCCGGTCTCGTTCTCGAACCCACGAATGACGAACGCAAGATCAAGGACGCGCTCAACCAGCTGGAAGCTGGCGGGTCGACGGCCGGCGGAGCGGGCATCGAACTTGCCTACCGCGTGGCCGAAGCGAACCGGATCGATGTCGGCGTCAACCGCGTAATCCTGGCGACAGATGGCGATTTCAATGTCGGCACTTCCGATAGGGAATCTCTGATCGAACTGATCGAGAAAAAGCGCGAAACCGGCGTCACGCTATCTGTACTCGGCTTCGGCCGCGGCAATCTGAACGATGCGATGATGGAGCAGGTGGCCAATAACGGCAACGGCAACTACTCGTATATCGACAGCGCGTTGGAAGCCCGCAAGGTCTTGGGCGATGAAATGGGCGCCACGCTCTTTACCATCGCCAAGGATGTGAAGATCCAGGTCGAATTCAATCCGGCAGTGGTCAGCCAGTACCGCTTGGTTGGTTACGAAAACCGCATCCTGCGCGAAGAGGATTTCGACAACGATGCGATCGATGCGGGCGATATCGGCGCCGGCCATCAGGTCACGGCAATTTACGAGGTGGTCCCGGTTGGCGGCAAGGGTTGGATCCCGGCGCGTCGATACGAAGACCAGCCAGATGCAAAGGCCAGCCAACTCGCCGCCGAAGCGGCCTTCATCAAGTTGCGGTACAAACGGCCCGACGGCGACACGTCCACGCTGATCACCAGCACGCTGCCCAGCTCATCTTTGCAGACCACTCGCTCGCCAAGTGGTGATTTCGCATTTGCCGCTGCCGTAGCGGCATTCGGTCAGAAGCTGCGCGGCGATCCCATGTTGTCCGATTTTTCTTATCCGCAAATCGCCGCGCTTGCTGGCGAACAGACCGATTTCTGGCGGCAGGAGTTTGTTCAGTTGGTAAGGACGGCCGACGGGCTGGAATAGCGTCCTTGGCAGGAAGGGCGGATGATGGCTAAGAGCCATGCCATGCCGATCCGCCCATCCCTTGTCATCCTTGCCGGAGCCATATTGACCGGCGCCAGCGCCTATCTGCTGGCCGAACCTATGGCACCCGGCTTCATCGAAGGTCTGGAAACAAAATCGGCGGCCGCTATCGAACAGGCAGGTGGCGGGAAGGTAACTGCCCGGTTTGCAACGGAAAGTGGTCTTCCCACGCGCCATCCCATCCTGTCAGGGGGCGAAACGCTCAACGATTCCACGCGCGCCGATGTCGCACAGGCCGTCTACGCCGTCCCCGGCGTTGGCGGCGTCAGATGGAGTGATGGTTCCAGCAGGGCGGAAAGCCGCGAACAGGTCTATCAACCGCTGCACTGCCAGGAAGACGTCGAAGGGTTGCTGCGCAGCAGATCCATACGGTTCGAGGAAGCCAGCACCGCGCTTCTGCCTGCCAGTCAGGTCCTGATTGACGAGGTGGCCGAAGCGCTGCGACCATGTCTCGGCTCTCTCATCGCCGTGACCGGGCACACCGACCAGCAAGGAAGTGATGAGGTCAATCTGGCACTCAGCGTGGAACGGGCCGAGGTCGTTCGCGAAGCACTGGTTCGCCGCGGTATCCCCCGCGATGGCTTGCGGGCAACCGGAGTGGGTTCGCGCCAGCCCGTCGAAGGGCTGACGCCCAGCGACCCAGCCAATCGCCGCATCGAATTCTCCGTTATTCGCACAGAACCCGTCCGCCCCACCCCGGTCGACACTCCGGGAGCACGCTGACATGCCATTGTGGTTCGAACTCGCTGCCCTGATGATCGCCGCCTACGGTGCCGGGATCGGCATCGGTTGGGTCATCTGGGGCAATCACGACCAAGACGAGGAATAGATCGATGAACGAATTACTCCAGACCTACTGGCCCCTGATCGTTGCCGCACTGCTGGTCGGCTTGGTCATCGCCTGGTACGTGTTCGGTGCTTCTCGCCGCACGCGTGTGACCGGCGCCAGCCGCGATGTGCTGGACGAAGGTGCGGCACCTGCAGAACGTAACAAGGCGCTAATCGACAGCGCGCCTGCCGCAAGTCCGATGCAGCCTGCTGCAGGTGTTCCAACGATGTCGACACCGGCACCATCGGCTGGCGACGACCTCACCCGGATAAAGGGTCTGGGTCCAAAGCTGGCCGCGACGCTGCAAGATATGGGCGTGACCACCCTATCGCAAATCGCGCAATGGGATGACGCAGAGATCGATCGCATCGATGCCAATCTTGGCCGCTTCCAGGGCCGCATCCGCCGCGACAACTGGGTAGACCAGGCTAAATATCTATCTGTCGGAGATGAGGCAGGGTTCGTCGAACGTTTTGGCAAGCTCTCCTGAAATTCGGAACGAATCGATTGGTGTGGTATTCCTTTACTTGGGTCGAACACGAGGAGACCAAGGATGGGACAGCGATTGCGCGTGCTCGTTGCCGAAGACGAGTTCATAATCGGCTGTGACCTGTGTCACACAGTCGAAGAAGCCGGGTATATCGTCGAAGGCCCGTTCGAAGATCTGTCCTCCACTATGCTGGCTTTTCAGAAGAACAAGCCGGACATCGCCATTCTGGACGTTCAGCTCGAAGACGGCATCGTCTACCCCCTCGCCGAGCAGATGATCGCGGAGAACGTGCCGGTGATCTTCCATTCGGGTGAAATGACCCCGGCAGAAGTGGCCCGTCGGTTCCCCAGCGCGCTGGCGTTAGCCAAGCCCTGTCCTCCGGCCGAAGTCATCGATTCGATCCAGCGCGCCACACATCACGGCTAACGGCCGTTTTGTGTTTCCCTGGGCCCCGCCCCGGGCGACGTTCGCTTCGGTGGCTTGATGCGTACGCTCGATGCGCATGCGATCCCGCTGATCGGCCACACCTCTTGCTCCCGCCATGCAACCCTGCCACTGGCAATCGCATAACAGAGGAGATTACATGGCTGGAATGGTGCCGTTTGCCTGGGACGATCCCTTCAACCTCGACGATCAGCTGACCGAGGAAGAGCGGATGATCCGCGACGCCGCCCACGCTTTCGCGCAGGGCGAGCTGCAACCGCGCGTGATCGAGAATTTCAGCAACGAAGTCGACGATCCCGAACTGTTCCCCATGATGGGCGAAGCAGGCCTGCTGGGCGCAACCGTGCCCGAAGAATACGGGGGCGCCGGCGCCAGCTACGTCGCCTACGGCCTGATCGCGCGCGAGATCGAACGCGTGGATTCCGGATACCGTTCGATGGCCTCGGTCCAGTCGAGCCTCGTGATGTTTCCGATCCATGCCTACGGTTCCGAAGAACAGCGCAGGAAATACCTGCCCGGCCTCGCCAGCGGCAAGCTGATCGGGTGCTTCGGCCTGACCGAACCCGATGCGGGCAGCGATCCCGGCGGCATGAAGACGACCGCCAAGAAGGTCGACGGCGGTTATGTCCTCTCGGGCTCGAAGACCTGGATTTCCAACGCCCCCTTCGCCGACGTCTTCGTCGTCTGGGCGAAGAGCGAAGCGCATGGCGGCGGCATTCGCGGCTTCGTGCTGGACAAGGGGATGAAGGGCCTGTCCGCCCCCAAGATCGAAGGCAAGCTGTCGCTGCGCGCATCGACCACCGGCATGATCGTGATGGACGAAGTCGAGGTGGGCGAAGACGCGTTGTTGCCCGATGTGCAGGGCCTCAAGGGTCCGTTCGGCTGTCTCAACCGCGCACGCTACGGTATCAGCTGGGGCGCGATGGGTGCCGCCGAATTCTGCCTGCATGCCGCGCGCCAGTACGGGCTCGACCGGCACCAGTTCGGCGTCCCGCTCGCCAGCAAGCAGCTCTACCAGCTCAAGCTCGCCGACATGGTGACCGAGATTTCGCTGGGCCTGCAATCCTCGCTGCGGGTCGGCCGCCTGATGGACGAAGGCAAGTTCGCGCCCGAGATGATCAGCATCGTGAAACGCAACAATGTCGGCAAGGCGCTGGATATCGCCCGCAAGTCGCGCGACATGCACGGCGGCAACGGCATTTCGGAAGAATACCAGGTCATCCGCCACATGGTGAACCTGGAAACGGTCAACACCTACGAAGGCACGCATGATGTCCATGCGCTGATCCTGGGACGGGCCATTACCGGGATCGCCGCGTTTTGATCCGCCTGCACGGCTACTACCGCAGCTCGACCAGCTACCGCCTGCGCATCGCGCTGGAACTGAAGGGGCTGGATTACGAATACGTGCCGGTGAACCTGCTGACGTCCGAGCAGAAGGGCGCGCCGTTCACCGCGCGCAACCCCTTCGGCTCGGTCCCGCTGCTGGAAGTCGACGGCAAGGACTACGTCCAGTCGATGGCGCAGATCGAATGGCTCGACGAAGCCTTTGCCGATCGCCCGCTGCTGCCGTCCGACCTGCACGATCGCTATATCGCGCGCGAACTGGCCTATGCCATCGCCACCGAACTGCACGCGCCATTGAACCTTCCGGTGCTGAAATACCTGAAGGACCAATACGGCAAGTCGCAGGACGAAATCGGCGTGTGGTATCGCCACTGGCTCGCCCGCACGCTCGCCCCGCTGGAGGCGCGCCTGGCGCAGCTCGGCACGGGCGATTTCCTGTTCGATGCCCCCGGCTTCTTCGAAGTCTGCCTGTTGCCGCAGGTCTACAACGCAAGGCGGTTCGAATTCGATTTTTCGGACATGCCGCACATCACCCGGATCGAAAGCGCCTGCCTCCCCCTGCCGGAATTCCAGCGCGCCCATCCTGACAACCAGTCCGACAATCCCGAGAACACATAAGCCCCGAGAGGAACCCCATCCATGAAGCTCGCAACGATCCAGGACGGCACCCGCGACGGCAAGCTGGTGGTCGTGTCGAAAGACCTCACCCGCTACTGCGCCGCCGACAACATCGCCCCGACGCTGCAGGCCGCGCTCGACAACTGGGACGAAATCGCCCCGAAGCTGGAAGCGCTCTACACCGATGTCGAACACGAGGCGGTGCCGTGCGAGCGGTTCCATGAACGCGAGGCGCATTCGCCGCTGCCGCGCGCCTACCAGTGGGCCGACGGCAGCGCCTACATCAATCACGTCGAACTGGTGCGCAAGGCCCGCGGCGCCGAGGTGCCCGAGAGCTTCTATCACGATCCGCTGATGTACCAGGGCGGCAGCGACACCTTCCTGCCCCCGCGCGCCGACATTCCGCTGAAGGACACCAGCTGGGGCTGCGACATGGAAGGCGAGATCGCGGTCGTCACCGACGATGTGCCGATGGGCGTGTCGAAGGAAGACGCGGCCGGCCACATCAAGCTGGTCATGCTGGTCAACGACGTGTCCCTGCGCGGACTGATCCCGGGCGAACTGGCCAAGGGCTTCGGCTTCTTCCAGTCCAAGCCCGCCAGCGCGTTCAGCCCCGTCGCGGTCACGCCCGACGAACTGGGCGATGCCTGGCAGGGCAGCGTCATCCACCTGCCGCTGATGGTGGACTACAACGGCCAGCCCTTCGGCCGCGCCAATGCGGGCGTCGATGCGACATTCAGCCTGGCCGAACTGGTCGCCCACGCCGCCAGGACGCGCGACCTGGGCGCCGGGACGATCATCGGATCGGGCACGGTGTCAAACCAGGGCCCCGACGGCGACCCGGGCAAGCCGGTGGCCGAAGGCGGCCTCGGCTACAGCTGCATCGCCGAAATCCGCATGATCGAGACGATCGCAGACGGCGAGGCCAAAACCCGCTTCATGGAACCCGGCGACACCGTGCGCGTGGAAATGAAGGACAAGGATGGCCATTCCATCTTCGGCGCGATCGAACAGAAGGTCGTCGAAGCCTGAACATGAATCAGAGCGGGGTCACATGGGCCCCGCTCCCCCAATCATTTCCCGCGAGCGACGTGGCGTTTCAGCGGACCGTGACAGCAGTCTACTTCCTGCATCACTTCTTCGGTCGGTTCTTCGGTACCGGAGATGATCGAAATGTCGCCCGTGCTCTCCAACACCATCGACCGCACGTCCGCCAGGTCTGATATTCCTGCGCTGCGGATCTTGTTGAGAATATCGCTTTCGGACACGCGCGTTTCGGCAAGCGCCCCTTCCAGGATTTTACCGTCATACATCAGCATGGTCGGATCGTTTTCCAGCAACAACTGGAACCTGCGTGATCCGCGCCGCAGCCGCGCCAGAACTAGCTGCGCCACCAGCAAAGCCATTATAGCGCTGAGCGCCTGTACGAGCGCAGTCCATTCGGTAACCGTTGCTGCCGAAGCGAGGAGCGATCCGGTCGCCAGTGTGACGACGAAATCGAAAGCCGTCATCTTGGAGAAAGTACGCAGGCCGATTGTGCGCACCAGCACGATGACCCAGATCAGCGCGATCACCCCCAGTGCCACGCCTCGCAGGATGGCGTCGGGATATTCGGAAAGACCGAACATGGCTTTACGTCACTCCTGCGGTGGGCCGGTCGATAGCGTAATCGATCGGCTTGAAGGTTCCACCACAGGAATCATAAGCGGAACAGGCCGTCAGCCCGATGATCAAGGGGGACAAGGCTCGCATGGAAATGTGGTCTCCCGATTTGGAAACGGGCGGCTCTACCGCCAAGCGTCCGGTCGCGCCGTCGACCGGCACGTTCATGAATAGGTTGAAAGCTGTCGGGATCATGTCCGCTTCGACACCATAGGGCGACAGCGCTTCGGCCAGATTGCCGAAACAGCCGCGATGCACGGGCTTGTCGGCATAGAAATGGCGAAAGGTCGCCTCGCTGCACGGCGTCAGCAGAAAATCGTGCCGCCCGACCGTGTCCTCGACAATTTCGAGCATGGGTTTGGACCGGTTCGACCATAAGCGATTACCCTGCCCCAAGGAGATGGTCTCCTCGTAATCGAAAGTGCGCCCATTCGAGATAACTTCCCGCACATCGTCCGCATTGAAAGCAAGCAGGTCGGAAACCTGGCCACCTTGCGGGTCGACGACAGTCAAGGTTTCGCCCTCCTCCAATCGAAAGGCGACCCCGGAACGCGGGGCAATGCGGTTGGGGTTCATGCAGCCCTCGTGTCGCTGAATGGGCAGACCCAATCCTCATCGACCACCCGCCCGCTATATTGCGCAGCGGGGCTGGCTTCACCGTGGCGTGCCAGCATCGGATTGGGCGAACCGGCCAGCGCAATGTCGCGATCGATGATCGTTTTGCGCATCTTCTCATACCGCCCCTGTTCGCGCAGAGCTTCGAACTGGTCGTGCAAGTTGAAAACCAGTGTCGGAAAGGCAAACCGGCGCGCAACGCGCGATGCCCTCGGATGTAGCCCCACAACGAAATAGGCTTCCCCACCGAAACTGAGCGAGAAGTGTGGATCGTCCGGATCGGAGCTGACACGCGGATCGCGCGGCTGGTCGCACCAGATGTCCTTATCGCTGAGCGACTGGATGCGGTCCCATAGCGCCTGCTCGAACCGTTCCTCGCTCAAGTCTTCAGGCCCTTCGAACACCACCGCAAGGCTCCTCAGTCCGCTTTCGATACGCTCCTCGCGATACCGGTCGCTCCATTCGACCAAGGCGCGGTGAATTTCGAGGTCGTTCCAGGCGCTGGTGATATCGCGAGCATGAACCACGCTCAGATTGCCTTTGGCCAGTGCCGACTTGGCACCGACGCAGGGGAAGCCTGCTTCGCGTATGTGGGTTTCAAGAGCATGCGCACTCGGCGCGTCGGCGGGGGTGACAACTTGCATGATTGGCGAATGTTTGACCGAACGGATCGTTGCATCACCAAATATATATCAATCGCTTTTCATCCATTCGACGTATCGCGACGTCAATCTCTCTCCTCGCGCTGTTTCACCTCGTCTTCCCGCGCATGCATGTCGCGCCAGAGCTTTTCCGTCCCCGCTTCCTGCGCCTTGTTCACGAACTGCGAAGCGACTAGCCAGCCCTTGATAGGGCGAAGCGGCAGAACGCATCCAATGGCCATCAGCGGGATCGCGATCGCAAGCAGGACGATCAGCGGAAGTTCCAGCGAAACCTGCAACCAGACGATGAAGAACAGCAGCGGGAACGCCACGAACGTCAGAGAGAAAAAGGCCGGGCCGTCATCCGGTGACGCGAACCGGTAATCCAGTCCGCACACTTCGCATCGGTCGCTGACTTTCAGCCACGACTTGAACATTTTGCCCTTACCGCATCGCGGGCACAGTCCTTTCCATCCGGATTTGAAAATCCAGGCAGTCTTTTCGCTGTCGTCAAGTTCCATAGATGGTTCCAAAATTCCAAAGGCATGCGGGCGCACACAGAAACCCATGTTCGTTCCCTACCTCAGGATCGGTGTTGCAAGGTCGCCGAACAAGCGAATTAATGTGCATGCAGGTTGCGATAGGAGCACGTCAGCGCGCAAACGAGTTCTTACGCCGCCGGTTTAGAACCCCGGCAGTGTCTCTAATTCGCCGGATCGTCCGTTCGCGCTGCTGCTACATCGATCGGGCGATGACCATCTTCATGACCTCGTTCGACCCGCCGAAAATCCGCGTGATACGGCTATCGCGATACATGCGAGCGATCGGATAATCGTTTATGAAGCCCGCACCGCCATGGAACTGCAGGCATTTGTCGACCACTTCGCCCTGTAATTCCGTGACCCAGTATTTGGCCATGCACGCAGTCGGCACGTCAAGCTCGCGCTTCAGGTGCTTGGCGATGCAGTCATTGACGAAAATCTTCGCTGCGGTCGCGCGGGCCTTGAGGTCCGCCATGACGAATTGCGTGTTCTGAAAATCCCAGATGGTCTGGCCAAAAGCCTTGCGATTCTTGACGAAGTCCAGGGTCGTCTCCAGCGCCTTTTCGATGCCTGTCATGGCACCCATCGCAATGATAAGGCGTTCCTGAGGAAGCTCGCCCATCAACTGGTAGAAGCCTTTGCCCTCTTCCCCGCCCAGCACATTCTCCGCCGGTACGAATACATCGTCGAAAAACAGTTCCGACGTATCGGACGCGTCCAGTCCTATCTTGTCGAGCTTCTTGCCGCGTTGGAATCCTTCTGCGCCTTCGGTCTCGAGCAGCATCAGCGAAATGCCCTTGGCCCGTTCATTGGGATCGGTCTTGGCGACGACGATGATGAAATCCGCGGTCTGGCCGTTGGAGATGTAGGTTTTCGCGCCGTTGATGCGATAGCCGTTCCCATCCTTCAGCGCAGTCGTCGTGACGCTCTGCAGATCGGACCCTACGCCGGGCTCGGTCATGGCAATCGCGCTGACCAGTTCGCCGCTTACCAGCTTTGGCAGATACTTCTTTTTCTGCTCTTCGGTGCCATGCCGCACCAGATAGGGCAGGATCACGGTGTTGTGCAGCGATGCGGCGAAGCCCTCCACTCCGTGCTTCGCCTGCTGGTCGATTACGACCATTTCGTGCCGGAAGTCCCCGCCATGGCCGCCGTATTCCTCGGGCACCGATACACCCAGCAGTCCCGCCTGTCCCGCTTCGTTCCAGAATTCGCGTTCGACCTGTCCATCCTCGCGCCATTTAAGGACACGTTTTTCAGGGGCATGCTGCTGATAGAACTTGCCGACCGCGTCGGCGAAGATCGAGATTTCCTCGTCCTCCATGAATTCAGGCTGGGGTACGTTGATTGCGGGCATTTGTCTGGTCCTCTCCGGATATTGTTATGGCGCGCTGAAGGGTCTTATTTGCCCTTCCAGTTGGGCGCGCGTTTTTCGGCGAAGGCAGCGGCCCCTTCGCGCGCATCTTCCGATATGAATACGGGCGCAATAAGCTGGGTCTGGCGCGTATAGCGCTCATCCATGGGCCAGCCGCGCGACTGCTTGATTACCTGCTTGGACACACGCACGGCTAACGGCCCGTTGGCGACGATGCTGGCGGCCAGTTCCTTCGCCGCCGCAAGTGCCTCGCCGTCGGTTATCCGGTTGATGAGACCAAGCTCATACGCACGGGCCGCATCGATGAAGTCGCCGGTCAGCGCCAATTCCATGGCGATCCGTTCCGGGATCTGGTCGGGCAGCATCATCACCCCGCCCGCTGCAGCCACCAGGCCACGTTTTACTTCGGGGATGCCGAATTTGGCACCCGTATTGGCCACTACCAGATCGCATGCGATCATCAGTTCCAGCCCGCCTGCCAGAGCATATCCTTCCACCGCAGCGATCAGCGGCTTTTCCGGTGGCTTCTGGACGATGCCGCCGAACCCACGCCCTTCGATACTGGGCGATTCCCCGCGCAGGAAACCCTTCAGGTCCATGCCCGAACAGAATGTTCCGCCGGCTCCGGTCAGGATACCGACGCGCAGATTATCGTCGCTGTCGAGCCGGTCCATGGCCGCGGCTATGCCTTCCGCCGCAGCCTTGGTCATGGCGTTCTTCGCCTCGGGACGATTTATGGTGACGATCAGAATGCCGTCCTCCTCGCTCGTCAGGACTTCCTCGGACATCGCGCTCTCTCCCATTGCAAATCGAAACTTGTCTTGCGCCCTTGCTGCGTCACGTTTACGCAAACGTCAACCGGCATTCGCCGCAAGAATCGAAAAGTGGAGAGGAGTTTACGCCATGGCCGAAGCCTACATCATCGATGCCGTCCGGACCCCGCGCGGGATCGGTAAACAGGGCAAGGGATCGCTGGCGCACATGCATCCGCAGCACCTTGCGGCCACCTGCCTCAAAGCCATCAAGGATCGCAACGATCTCGACACCTCCACGGTCGATGA
Organism: Qipengyuania pacifica; assembly: GCF_019711555.1. Taxonomy (NCBI): domain Bacteria; kingdom Pseudomonadati; phylum Pseudomonadota; class Alphaproteobacteria; order Sphingomonadales; family Erythrobacteraceae; genus Qipengyuania; species Qipengyuania pacifica. The sequence continues at coordinate 128,967 of NZ_JAIGNQ010000004.1, forward strand.
CGTGATCTGGTCGGTCAGCACACAGGATGGCATGCAGGCGGGCGATCTGGGCCGCATGGCAGCGCTCGACGCCGGATATGACGTCACGTCCTCCGGCACCACGCTCGACCGGTTTTGCGGCGGCGGGATCACCAGTGTGGCGCTCGCTGCGGCACAGGTGATGAGCGGGATGGAAGACTGCGTCGTTGCGGGCGGCACCGAGATGATGAGCCTCACGGCACAGATGTCCAAGGACAAGATGGCCGCTGGCCTCAAGCCGCCGATGATGGGCAGCTATAACGAACGTCTCATGCGGACACATCCGCAAAGCCATCAGGGTGTTTGCGGCGATGCCATCGCCACCATGGAAGGCTTCAGCCGCGAAGAACTGGACGAGGTCGGATATCGCAGCCAGCAGCGCGCCGCCAAGGCTATCGAGGAAGGGCGTTTCGACAAGTCGCTCGTCCCGGTAACCGACGACGATGGCAATGTCGTTCTCGACAAGGAGGAGTTCCCTCGGCCGCAGACCACCATGGAAGGTCTTGGCGAACTGGAACCCGCTTTCACCAAGATCGCCAACGTCGCGCTCGACAAGGCCGGCACCACTTTCTCCGGCCTGATCAACGCCAAATATCCCGACGTCGATATCAAGCACTTCCATCACGCGGGCAACAGTTCAGGCGTAGTCGATGGCGCGGCAGCGGTGCTCGTGGCAAGCAAGGATTATGCGCAAAAGCATGGGCTCAAGCCCCGCGCGCGCATCGTCGCCACCGCCAATATGGGCGACGATCCGACGCTCATGCTCAACGCCCCGGTTCCGGCGGCGAAAAAGGTCCTGTCGAAGGCAGGCCTGACGACTGACGACATCGATCTTTACGAAATCAACGAAGCCTTTGCCGTCGTCGCAGCCAAATTCGTTCGCGATCTCGATCTCGATTGGGACAAGGTCAATGTGAACGGCGGCTCCATCGCACTCGGTCACCCGATCGGTGCCACCGGTTCGATCCTCATCGGCACGATGGTCGACGAATTGGAACGCCAGGGCAAACGCTATGGCCTCGTGACCATGTGTGCAGCCGGTGGCATGGCTCCCGCCATCATCGTCGAACGGGTCGACGATTTCGTCGATTGATCCCGACCTGACATGCGCGCCCTCGCCTATGGCGAAGAAAGCGGCTAGAGGGCGCGCATGCATTTCCTCGACCAAGCCAAGATCTACCTCAAGTCCGGCGGCGGCGGCCCCGGTGCCGTCAGTTTCCGGCGCGAAAAATACGTTGAATACGGCGGCCCCGACGGCGGTAACGGTGGCAAGGGCGGCGACATCGTATTCGTGGCCGTTCAGGGCCTCAACACGCTGATCGACTTTCGCTATTCGCAGCACTTCAAGGCCAAGCGCGGCAATCATGGCCAGGGCAAGGACCGGACCGGCGCTGGGGCGCCGGATCTGGTTATCGAGGTGCCGGTCGGCACGCAGGTCCTGTCGGAAGACAAGGAAGAGGTGCTGGCCGATTTCACCGAAGTGGGCCAGCGGGTCGTCTTTCTCGAAGGCGGTATGGGCGGGCGCGGCAATGCCAGCTACAAAACCAGCACCAATCGCGCCCCGCGCCAGCACCAGCCCGGCATTCCGGGCGAGGAAATGTGGGTGTGGCTGCGGCTGAAGCTGCTCGCCGATGTCGGCCTCCTGGGCCTGCCCAATGCGGGCAAAAGCACTTTCATCAACCAGGTTTCCAACGCCAAGGCCAAGGTCGGGCACTATGCCTTCACCACCTTGGTCCCCAAGCTCGGCGTCGTGACCCACAAGAACCGCGAATTCGTGCTGGCCGACATTCCGGGCCTGATCGAAGGCGCCGCCGATGGCGCTGGCATCGGGGACCGGTTCCTTGGCCATATCGAACGCTGCCGCGTGCTCATCCACCTGATCGATATTTCGGGCGATGATCCGGCAGAAGCCTACAGCACGGTCAATGCCGAACTCGAAGCCTATGGCGGCGGTCTTGCGGACAAGCCGCAGCTCGTGGCGCTGAACAAGCTCGATCTGGCAGACGACGAACTCGGTCAGGGCTTTGCAGAAGAACTGCTGGCCGCCGGCGCGGACAAGGTTTTCACCATTTCCGGCGCTACGGGCGCGGGGATTCCCGAACTGCTCGACGGCGTGCTGGGCTATCTTCCCGACCGTACGTCGACGGAAACCCACGCCGAAGAAGTGGAAGACGAAGACGATACGGCCGAATGGTCGCCTCTCTGAGCGCGAAGTCGTGCTTCGGGCCCGCCAAGCGAAGCCGGCTTCCGCGTGCCGCTACCTTTGCCTAGTCGGTCGACGATGACCATTGCCGCCCTCGCAGACCTGCGCAACGCGCGCCGCCTTGTCATCAAGGTCGGCTCGGCTCTGCTCGTGCAGGATGGAAAGCCGCGCACACAGTGGCTGGTGACCCTGGCCGCCGAAATCGCGGATATGCGCCGGAACACCGAAATCATCGTCGTTTCCTCGGGCGCGATTGCCCTCGGCGCGGCGAAACTCGGGCTGGCAAAGGGCGGACGCGGCAGTCTCGCCGATGCACAGGCCTCCGCCTCTGTCGGTCAGGTCGAACTCGCCCGCCTGTGGTCCGATGCGCTGGAAGCGCACACGATCACGGCGGCACAAATGCTCGTGACGCTGGGCGATCTGGAAGACCGCAGACGCTACCTCAACGCTTCGGCTACCCTCGCCCGCCTGCTCGACGCAGGGGCCATCCCCGTCGTCAACGAAAACGACAGCGTCGCCACGGAAGAAATCCGGTTCGGCGATAACGACCGGCTCGCTGCCCGCGTCGCCCAGGCAGCAGGTGCCGATGCCGTCGTGCTGCTGTCCGATGTCGATGGCCTGTTCGATCGCGACCCCTGCGAACCGGATGCCACCCTCGTGCCGCAGGTGGAAGGTGTGACGCCGGAAATCATCGCCATGGCCACGGGCGCATCGACATCCGGCCTCGGCTCCGGCGGAATGACCGCCAAACTGCAGGCGGCACGCATTGCAGAACGGGCTGGCATCGCCCTGGCGATCGTCAATGGAACCCACCCCTCGCCCCTTGCCCGCGCCATCGACAATGGCACCGGGACGATCTTCCTGCCGCAAGCGAATGCGAATGCGCGCAAGGCCTGGCTCGGCGGTCGCCTTGCCCCCTCGGGCGTCGTCTCCATCGATAGAGGCTGCATGATGGCCCTCGAAAACGGAGCAAGTGTTCTGGCTGCAGGCATCATCGACATAGAAGGCGAATTCGGGCGCGGCGATCTGGTCGCGGTTCACGGTCCGCAAGGCGAACGCCTTGGCCAGGGGCTGATCGAGTACACGTCGGCCGAATGCCGCACGATCATGGGCCTCAGGGAAGAACAGCAGGCCGACAGGCTTGGCTACGCCCCGCGCGCCGCCGTCATTCACCGCGATCACATGGTGCGAATATGACCGTTTCGCTTACCGGCGCCACCGGCTTTGTCGGACAAGCCGTGATCAATGTCGCAGCGCAGGTCGAAGAGCCTGTTCGCGCACTTACCCGCCGCCCGCAGGCTGAACGCAAACACGTTGAATGGATTGCAGGCGATCTGTCCAACCCCGCCGCTCTCGCGCGGCTGTGTGACAGTACCGATGCCGTCATTCACGTTGCCGGCCTTACCACCACGCCCGATCCCGCCGATTTCGAAGAAGCCAACGTCACCGGAACCGAACGGCTGATCGCCGCGGCGAAAGAGAAAAAGGTCCGCCGCTTCATTTTCGTATCCTCCCTTTCCGCCCGCGAGCCCGACCTCTCGGTCTATGGTGCGTCCAAGGCGAAAGCGGAGCGCCTGGTCGAAAACAGCGGCCTCGACTGGACGATCGTCCGCCCGCCCGGTGTCTACGGCCCGCGCGATGTCGATTATTTCGAAATGTTCCGCAGCGCGCGCATGGGCTTTGTCCCGCTCCCACCCGGGGGCGCCAGTTCGATCATCCATGTCGATGACCTCGCTCGCTTGCTGCTGACCTTGGTCGATGCGCCGCCCGCCCTCGTACGCCGCCAGATATTCGAACCCGACGATGGCCGCGAAGGGGGCTGGTCGCACAAGGAACTCGCAAAGGCGATCGGCGCCGCCGTGGGTCGCCGCGTCTTCGCCCCGCACCTGCCCCGCGCCGTCCTCGAAACCGCCGCGAGGGCCGACCGCCTGATACGCCGCGACAAGGCCCGCCTCACCGCCGACCGTGTAGGCTACATGACCCACCCCAATTGGGTGGCACGATCCAGCCGCAAGGTGCCCGAAGCCGTCTGGTCGCCGCGCATCTCGGGCAAGGCAGGCCTCGCATCGACCGCTGCGTGGTATCGAAAACAGGGCTGGCTCTAACCGCTAGGCATTCCCAGCGCCAGTATGAGCCGACCTGTGGCCGATACTTCGCAAACAGCCGGTTGATGTGTCGCAATGGGGCTGGACTTTTGAAAGCCTTTGCTTGAAAGGCGCTCTCCGGTCGCCGGCTTAGCTCAGTTGGTAGAGCAGTTGATTTGTAATCATCAGGTCAGGGGTTCGACTCCTCTAGCCGGCACCATTTCCCCGCCCTGTGGGGCGTCATCATCAGCGACAGCCCGCCAACGGCCGGTTCCGGCGGTTTCTCAACTATCTCTATCGGCCCTCTTTTTTGGGGGTTCGGACTGTCAGGTTTCGGCCAAATTCTCGGCTGACTTGTCGTCAGCGACTGATCCGGCGAAGATCTGTGGGGATCTGCCGCTACATCGTCGCCATCAAGGCTATCGCGAAAAGCACTGTCGAAGCCAGCCCGAGCAGGCTTCTTATATCGTGAAGGCGCCCCCAGGACACAAGCTGAGCCCTAATGTCAGGGCCTGCCTGTTCTGGATGAACGGCCTGAAGTCGTTTGTTCGTCGGCATGATTGCTATGATGGTAAACGGCCAGTTACCAAGAAGTGCGATGCTTCCAGCGATCCACAACCATTGGGTCGATAAATACCAAGCCGCCACTCCGCATACACCGCCGATAATAGCCAGGCCGGACTGTATCGGTAGCGCTTTCGCGTAGCTTGATTGCCACTGTGTGAGTAGCGGCTTGTCTTCCAGCAACAGGCGCGCCGGGTGTTCGACCAGACTGATATAACTTGCCGCACCGGCAAACAAGGCGGCGGACGCCAGTGCAATGATAGAGAAAAGCGACATTTAGGATTCCTCGGCAGGAGCCGGAGAGACGCGAAAAAACAGCCAGCGCCTCCCCAAACAGGTTGGGTCAACGCCGCGGCTGAGAAGAACCCTGATGTGGGTGCAGGAGCTACCAACCTGCCACTCTATTTTCGGCTGTCGCATAATGGAGAAAATATCACGACCGCTCAAGCCCAATGTCTGCAAGGGCGTCGTTAACAACCGGTCCGCTTTTGTCGCGCTTCCTCGATTATCGGACGGTCAGCTCTCAGGCGCTGTGCGAATGGCCAGGAAGGTCTGCGTCGGGGTGGAAAGCGGACATTGCTTATTTATGGCAGTCAGATAGCGTGCACACGAGAGGAATCGAATGTCAGAAAAAATAGTAACAGCCATGCTCAAAGTGGCCGCCGCACTATCATTGATGTGGTTTTTAGGTGCCGTTTTCACAATCGTTATGGCGCTCTTTAACGGTTCCCCATCGGTAGCAGTAACTGGATTGCGCAACGCGTTGCTCCCCTTTTGCGGTTTCTCCCTCTTCATCGCTCTTATATCGATCAGAAGAAAACTAACTGGAATTGATCGCCCACATAGCGTCGAGGAATAGCCTTGACCGGCCGTCCGATATGGGGTCGTGAGCAGCCGGACTGCTTGTAAGTGCTTGCTCGATCATCGGACTTTCGGCTTTGAAGCGCTGCGACAACTACTGCCAACGTCCGCATTTGGGGTGGTAAGCGGACGTTCGTCTGCTGTTGCACCGAGAGCGCCGACGGTGCCGCTGAGGGCTCGGCCGACTGGACCTTGGCACATCTGTCGCAGGTTCAGACCAGCCGGGCAATTGCGACGGATTGTGGCAGAGGCGGCCTAACCGGGGACACAAAGGTTTACAGAATAGTCCAGTGAGCAGCTTCGTTGCGTGCACGACGCACGATCTTTGCTACGTGACTCTTGAGCAAATGCGATCGAAATTTTTTGATTGGGATGCTAGCAGAATGCGGGTTTAAAACGCGCGCTTTCACTTACTAATTGGCTGTGGTCTCTTTTGGTAGAGACTTACAACCAAGCCCAAATCGGAGCTCGCTGGCGGCGTGAACATGGGGGTAATTAGATTTGGCTAAATTTATGATATTTTGCGCCCTTCTTTTAATGAGTTTTTTTTGGGCATTTTTTGGATCTACTTGGAATGGTGGAGCCTTTGTAGACTCTTACGTGTTCGGTCGGCCTGAATATCCTGAAGAATACATTGCCTTTCTCGTTTCGATGATAATTCTTTATAGTCCTCTCATATTCTTGGCTTATCTTTTGATCGATTTTTTCAAAAGAAAGTTCGGATGCCGCAAATTGATGAAGTAAGGCGCGGTGCGGGACCGAGAATTACGATATCGCCATGAGGTTTCGGTTTGGCGGATTTTTGTTTTCTTCGGTGGCCTTAGCGGCGGCGCGGAGGCTGCCATCCCTATTCCCTTCTCGGCCATTCGCGGAGACTTCAGAAGACCGCAAGTTTATGGTTCTGCCTCCGGATCGGTATTGATTGGCCTAGGCCACTATGTCGGGGGCGGGCCGAACGTCGCGGTTGGTGCAAGCGATGGTCATATACAGAGCCACCTACTAGACTAGAAGCGGGAGGCTTACCCATTTTCGTCCAGGTTGTAACTCTCGCAGGCGGCACTGTAGACTTACGATCCGGCACACGCTTGATCAGCGCCTTGATCGAAAAATTAGGTTCGCCTCAGATCACGCCTCAACTAGACCTGAGATCGAACATCATGAAGGTCCGCTATTGGGCAACCTCTAATGGCCAATGGATGACCGGGATGAGCGCGCTTTGCTGACCGACTGCTTTGGGTCGGTAGCAGCCGGACCGCTTTTATCATGCGTCCTCGATTATCGGACAATCGGCTTTCAGGCGCTGCGACAACCGCTGGGAAGGTATGCATTGGGGTGGGAAGCGGACCCTAGCGAGGGATAGCTAAAAACCGTGCAGCAATTCCACCAATTGCGCCCGCCGCGCAGTAGAACAGCAGTGTTTTCAGCTGGATCAACCAGCCAAATGCCGTCGGCAATCCGTCCCGCGTCACTTGGTATCCATAAGACCAACTGTTGTAGGAGGACCTATCGTCCAAGAAAGTCTGCAAACCGATTGCCAGTCCTAGTAGCAAGAAGATCAGTCCGATGACAGCTCCTGCAATCGAGCCATAGGCGGATGCACTTCTCCAGGAACGTAATGGCCGCGCCTCGGCTACTTGCCAAACGGGCAGGCCCACAAGCAGGCCCATCACGATGGCAATGGGCGCACCAAACAATGCCAAGAACCAGATCGTTTCGAAGAAATGGAGATCGCTCCATTCAAAGCCGAAGAATTGGTGCGCTATGAGTTGAATGAGCAGATCGCTTCCCGCTTCCAACGCGAGATAAGACAGCAAGCCGACCAGTGAGCCAAAAACAAGGCCCAACGTCATGCGGCGCATGCCAAGGGGTTCTGTCTCGTCCATTTTATGCGATGTTTGTACAGTAGCAGGCAATGTCCGCAATGGGGTCGTAAGCAGTCGGCCCGCTTTTATCGTGCGTCTACAATTAGCGGACGGTGACTTTCAGGCGCTCCCATAACACGCGGGAGGGTCTGCAATTAGGGTGGGAAGCGGACAGTCCTGGCGTCATTATCCTGCTCATGATCAAAACTCGTAATCTGAGGCTGGTTCTATGGGGTGAACAGCACCGAGCGGCTTTCGCGGCCATGCATGCTGACCCTGTTGTGATGGCGGATCAAAATGGGCCTATCGATCCCAAAGAGAGCGATGCCAAGTTCGACCGCTATCGCCGTGGATGGATCGAAGAGGGAGTTTCTCGTTGGGCGATAGAGAATAGGGACGGAAGTTTTCTGGGCTACACCGGAGTGGTGCATCGTCTAGATGAGGCCCATCCTCTAGGCGCGCATTTTGAAATCGGCTGGCGTCTTGTGGTGAACGCTTGGGGCTATGGCTACGCGACCGAGAGCGCGCAGGCAGCTTTGCTCGACGCTGTAGCACGCGTTCGGCCGAGCGAGATTCTAACGTATACGAGTCCTGACAACCTGAGATCACAGGCTGTAATGTCGAGACTCAAGCTACGTCGAATGCCGAAACGTGATTTCGTTGTTGAAAAGGCTTCAGGGGGAGTTTGGCAGGGGCTCGTCTGGCAAGCTCATGCGGGTGACCAATGACCGCAATGGGGTCGTTAGCTGAATGATCGCCGTTGGACATAAATCGAGAAATGCCGCCAATCCGCCATTGCTTCCCCGAGAGATTTTTGGAAAGACTTGCATCGCTGACGTCGGCTATGTCGCGAATGACGGAGCACTCGGCCTCGTCGGCGCGCGCGAGGATTGCGGCAATTTGCAGCCACGCTGGCGGAATGAGCACTTCGTCACTGCGCATTACCGATCAGATCCAGCCTCCAACGAGCATACTGCCCATATTTCCCAACGCCGGGCTTTCAGCCTATACCGGCCCTTTCGGGTCGCGACTCGTGAACGGAAACATCCGCCTTCGCCATCGGGTCGCGAACGGAGGATCATTACATGAAATATCTGATTGTGCTCGCCGCAGCGACTGCGCTCGCCGGCTGTTCAAAGCCTGCCGAACAGGAACCTGCCGCGCAAGCTCCCGAAGCTGCTGCAACGCAACCTGCGCAAGTCATGGCCGCCGACGGCCAGCCTGCGCCGGGAACCTACCGTGTCACTACCGAAGGCGGCGTTGTCTTCACGGAAGAACTCAAGCCCGACGGCACATACGTTCAGACCGATGCGGATGGCACCGTGGTCGAGACCGGCCGCTGGGTGCAGAAATCGCCCCAGGACTATTGCTGGACAGTCGACGAACAATATCGTGAGGAAGGCGATACGGGCGCCGAGAAATGCAACACGGAAGCGGTCGGCGCCGATGGCGTCTGGACATCGACCAATGCCGATGGGGAAACGGCGACCGTCGAACGGATGTAACGCCGCGCCCTGGTCTGACGGGTGGCGCCGAATTGCGTGTCGGCGCCACTTGCTGCCTTACAGGAACGGTTCCTCGCCGGGCCGGTGGATACCGCATTCGACCTTGTCCCAGCCGGACCAGCGTCCCGCACGGGCGTCCTCGCCTTCGGCTACCGGCCGCGTGCACGGCATGCAGCCAATGCTGGGAAAGCCGCGCTCCACCAGCGGGTGGCGTGGCAGATCGTGCTTTTCGAAATAGGCGGTGATGTCGTCGGCGGACCAGTCGATCAGCGGATTGATCTTCAGCCGTCCCTGCGCATCGGACGTATCGACTTCGAAACGCGGCAGATTGGCGCGGGTCGACGACTGGAAAGCCTTGCGGCCTGTGAAACTAGCATCGTATTCTTCCAGCGCCTTGGCGAGCGGCCTGACCTTGCGCAATTCGCAGCAGCCATCCGGGTCGTACGACCATCTGAGCCCGCTTTCGTCACGCGTCTTCAGGTCGGCGAGTTCGGGATAGAGATCGATGCGCCTGAACCCCAGCCGGTCGGTCAGTTCGTCCCGATAGGCCAGCGTCTCGGGGAAGTGCTTGCCCGTTTCCAGAAACAGCACGGGCACATTCGGGTCGATCTGCGAAATGAGGTGCAGAAGCACGGCACTCTCCGCCCCGAAGCTGGAAACCACCGCAGTATCGCCAGCGAGGCTACCCTCGATTACCGCGCGCAGCCATTCTTCCGTCTCCGTCCCGCGAAACATGCGGTTGAGGCGAATGGCGTCCTGCTCGGTAAAGCGGGGCCCCGTGTCGAGACGGTCGATGGCGCGCAGTTCGTTCATGAGTGCCGTTTCGCCCAGATCGGCGTCCGCGTGTCCGCAGCCTTCTGGTAGACATCCGGCCAGCGATCGAATGCAGCCTGCACATCGTCCATGTCGAGCTGCTGGTCCGGCTCGAATGCGTCGAAGCCGCAGCGGCGCATATAGGCGAGCTGGTCCACCAGGACATCGCCCACGGCACGCAGTTCGCCGTCATAACCCGCCTCGCGCAGGATGCGGGCGGAGGAATAGCCGCGCCCGTCTCCGAAAGCGGGAAAGTTCACCTCGACCAGCGCCAGCCGCTCGAGATGGGGCACCAGTTCGCGGGCATCGTCGCCCGGTTCGATCCGGACTGCCGATGCATTGGACTGGTCGAGAAAAGCATCGACGGTGACCGCCGGGTGATCGACGGGCTCGTCTTCGCGATAGCGCAACGTATCAGCCATAAAGCGCCTCCTTGAAAGGGTTCATGCCGATGCGGCGATAGGTGTCCACGAAGCGCTCGCCATCCTGACGCTCGCGTTCGTAAACCGTGGTGACCGTCTCAACCGCGTTGACGATGCCATTCTCGTCGAAACCGGGGCCGGTGATCTTGGCCAGGCTCACATCCTCGGCTTCGCTACCGCCGAGCAGGAGCTGGTAATTCTCCACGCCCTTCCGATCGACGCCGAGGATGCCGATGTGGCCCGCGTGGTGATGCCCGCAGGCATTGATGCAGCCGGAAATCTTCAGCTTCAGTTCGCCCAGCGTACCGGTCTTGCCGGTTTCGGCGAAGCGCTCCGATATCCTCTGCGCGATGGGAATCGAACGGGCATTGGCAAGGCTGCAGTAGTCGAGCCCGGGGCAGGCGATGATGTCCTCGACCGTGTCGAGGTTCGGGCTGCCCAGCCCCGCTTGGTCCAGCGCGGTCCACAAAGCATGCAGATCGGCCTTGCGAACATGCGGCAGGACGATGTTCTGCGTGTGCATCACGCGCAGTTCGTCGAAACTGTATTCCTTCGCCAGATCGGCCATCAGGTGCATCTGCTTTGCCGTGGCATCGCCGGGGATCCCGCCCACCGGCTTGAGGCTGATGACGGCAGACACATATCCGCTGGCCTTGTGCGCCACGGTGTTGCGATCCACCCACAGCGCGAAATCGGGATCCGAACGGTCGATATCGTTCGGTGCCGTTTGGTCGGTGTTCGGCGCCTCGAACATACGTATGATCCGCATGAGTTCGTCATGCGGCGGCTCCACGCCCTGCTTGAGCAGATGCACGAACTCTTCCTCGACCTGGCGGGTATATTCCTCCGCGCCCAGCTCGTGAACGAGGATCTTTATCCGGGCCTTGTACTTGTTGTCCCGTCGCCCGTACCGGTTGTAAACCCTTAAGCAGGCTTCACAATATGTCACCAGCTGGTCCAGCGGAACGAACGGATTGATGCAGGGCGCGATCATCGGCGTACGGCCCATGCCGCCGCCCACATAGAACGCAGCCCCCAGCTCGCCCGCATCGTTCTTCACGATGTTGATGCCGATGTCATGCAGCCGCATCGCCGCACGATCTTTTTCGCTGGCGATGACGGCAATTTTAAACTTGCGCGGCAAGTAGCTGAATTCAGGGTGGAAACTGGACCACTGACGCAGCAGCTCCGCATAGGGGCGCGGATCGACAACCTCGTCCGCCGCCGCTCCTGCGAAATGGTCTGAACTGATGTTGCGGATGCAATTGCCGCTGGTCTGGATCGCATGCATCTCCACCTTGGCAAGGTCGGCCAGGATGTCGGCTGCGTCCTCCAGCCTGATCCAGTTGTACTGGATGTTCTGGCGCGTCGTGAAATGGCCGTAGCCGCGATCGTACTTGTCCGAGATGTCGGCAAGTGCATGCATCTGGTGGCTGTCGAGCGTGCCGTAAGGGATGGCGACGCGCAGCATATAGGCGTGGAGCTGAAGATAGAGCCCATTCATCAGCCTGAGCGGCTTGAACTGATCTTCGGTCAGCTTCCCTTCTAGACGTCGGCGGGCCTGATCGCGGAATTCCTCGACGCGGGCATCGACCATCGCCTGATCGTATTGGTCATATTTATACATCAGATCACCCAGTTGCCGATTTCCGGATCGGCAGGCTTGAGAGTCAGGTCGGGACGGACCGTCGGTCCAAGTGCGCGAACGCGCTCCTTGATGTGCGACGGTCGCGGCGAGCCATCGTGCATTTCGGCATCGACGGCGTATGGCACATTCACGCGGCGGGCGGCTTCTTCGCGGCGCGCGATCTCGTCTTCGTTGCCGGACACGTCGACGGCTTCTTCGATATGGATCGACCAGTCTTTACCCGTCCACCAAGTTACCGCTCCGGTCTTGAGATCGTTTCCTGTCAGGAGCCTCATCGCGCAGCCTCCTGTGCTGCCAGCGCGAGCGCAACGTCGTCGCGCGCCGTCACTTCCCCGATCACGATCAGGGCAGGGCTCACGACATTCTCGTTCTCGACCAAATCGGGCAAGCCGGCAAGCAAGCCGCGCAACACGCGCATTTCCGGGCGAGTACCGTTTTCGATGATGGCCAGGGGCATATCGGGAGCAAGGCCATCCTCCATCAGCTTTTCTGCGATCATCGGCGCAGTTTTGACGCCCATGTAGATCACTAGCGTGCGGCCCTTACCGGCCAGCCCTGCCCAATCCTGATCCTTCAAGCCTTTGCACTGGCCCGCAACGAAGCTCACGATGCTCGACGCGTCGCGATGCGTCAGCGCGATCTGCGATGCGGCGGCTGCGCCGTTTGCAGCGCTGATACCGGGCACAACTTCGACCGGGACACCTGCCGCACGGGCAACCTCTACCTCTTCGCCACCGCGCCCGAAAATGAAGGGATCGCCCCCCTTCAGGCGCACGACGTCCTCGCCGGAGCGCGCAAGGCGGACCAGAAGGTCGCTGATCGCTTCCTGAGGAAGAGTATGATGAGACCGGCGCTTCGCAACCGAGATGAGTTCCGCGTCATCACGCGCAAGCGCCATGATCGCCGGATCGACGAGCCCATCGTGCACGATGATCTTGGCGCGTTCGATCAACCGCGCGGCGCGAATTGTCAGCAGGTCGGGGTCGCCCGGCCCTGCGCCGACAAGGTAAATGGTTCCGGTATCAGCCATCGTGGCAAGATGCGGACTAGGGCCCTTTCGCGCCAATCAGAATGCGTGTGCGGCAAGGAAGGGTAGATTTTGAAACCGACGCTGTGCGTGGGGCAATCTATTCTTTTGCCGGAGTGGGCGCGATCGCGCCTTGCCCCATTACTTCGATAAGACGATCGAAATCGGCACTGGAGCGGATATGCAGATCGCGCTGCGGGAACGGGATTTCGATGTCGTGTTCCTTGAAGAGCCACCACAGCTTCTTGAGCACAACACTGCGCACATTGCCGACGCCTTCTTCCGGGTCCTGTATCCAGCAATGAATGACGAAATTGACCGAACTGTCGCCATATTCCTTCATCCAGACTGTGGGCGGCGGCGCGCTGAGTACCCGTTCACAGCTCTTGGCTGCTTCGAGCATCAGCTTTTCGGCAAGATTCATATCGGCTTCATAGCTGACGCCAACCGGCACCTGCATACGGACATTCTTTGACGAGTAAGACCAGTTTTCGACCTGATTGATCATCAGGTTTTCGTTCGGAATGAGATATTCGCGCTGGTCGCGCGTCGTTACCGACACGGCCCGGATGCCGATCTTGCGGATTTGCCCGAAGCTTTCATTGCCCGCCATGTCCGTCACGGCGATCACGTCGCCCGGCTTGATCGATCGATCCATCAACAGGATAATACCCGCGATCAGATTGCCGAAGGTCTTTTGCAGACCGAAACCGATCGCAAGGCCGAAAGCGCCGGAAAACACCGCCAGGGCGGTGAGGTCGATGCCAAGCAGATCGATCGCGAGGAAGAAGGCGATAGCCCACACGATGATCGTGGCGACCTTTTCGACCAGCAACTGCTGGGCGTTGTCCAGCCTCGTCATCCGCCTGACGAGGCGTCGAGCCATCCTGCTGACGAACCAGGCGAATACAAGAACGCCGATGATGACGGAACTGACCATCAGCACATCGAACAGAGAAACTCTGAATTCTCCGAACGACAAGGCCACGGCATCGAGCGTATCGACCACAGACTCCACGGTTTCGCTTCGCGAGCTCAGCGCTTCCCTCGCGCCGTCGGCCGCGTCCAGCCCGCCCTGCTCCTGAGCAGGCTCGGCAAGGCTCCACGCCTGTTCGACGGGAGCCGTGGTGGGTGTCGCACCATCGCTAGGTGGGGTTTCGCCCTGCACGTCTATCCTTCGTTCATCGCCGCAAAACCTTTGGTGAGGTCGGCAATCAAATCGTCCTTGTCTTCAAGACCGATCGATAGCCGGATGGCGAAGCGGTCCTCAAGCCCCCATCCTTCCTTCGGCCATGCCATGGTGCTGCGGATTGGATCGACATCGAACGGCAAGGCCAGGCTTTCGAAACCACCCCAACTGTAGCCGATGCCGAACAATTGCAGGGCATCGATCAACCGGCAACGGGCGGCATCGTCTCGGCCCTTCAATACGAAGCTGAACAGGCCGCAGCCCCCTGTAAAATCACGCTGCCATAGGTTATGCCCCGGCCCTCCCGGTAGCATCGGCGAAAGGACGTGAGCGACCTCGTCGCGATCATCGAGCCATTGCGCAATCGCAAGTGCGGTCTTGCTCTGCTGTTCGAGGCGCACGCCCATGGTGCGCAACCCCCGAAGGGCCAGCGCAGCATCATCGGGGGACACGACATGGCCCAACTGCTGCGCACCGAGGCGCAGGCGCCGATACCATCGCTCCCCTGCAGATGCGGCGCCCATCATAAGGTCGGAATGTCCGCCCACATGCTTGGTCAGCGCGGTGATGGCGATATCGCAACCATGGCCAAGAGCCTCAAAGCCGAGCGACGTGGCCCACGTGTTGTCGATGAGACTGACCGCGCCCTTGTCTCGCGCTATTCGCGTAAGTGCGGGGATGTCACAAACTTCCATGGTCAGACTGCCGGGCACTTCGAGCATCACGGCCCGTGTGCGATCGCAAAACGCCGCTTCGAACGCCTCGAGATCGAGAGGGTCGAAGAAACGATGCTCCACACCGAAGGTCTTGAGCAGTCCCATCGCCGTATTGCGTGTAGGTTCGTAGGCATTGTCGGCGACGAGCAAAACGTCTCGACTGCGCAGAACGGCCAATAGTGCCCCCGCCAGAGCCGCAAGGCCACTGGGGTACAGGACCGTTCCCGCCGCCCCAGGCTCCAGCGCAGTCAACGCCTGTGCCAGAGCCCACTGCGTCGGCGCGCCGCGGCGGCCGTAGAAGAATTGCCCGTCTTCGTTACGAGCTTTTCGCGCCTTGAGGTCGGCGCAATTTGCATAAAGGTGGGTACTTGCGCGCCAAATCGGCGGATTGACGACATTGTCGGCAAAGTCGCCAGAGCGGCCAACCGTTACAAGACGCGTCGACCGCGCGTAGCTGTCGTCATTTCCCCCAGCCATCGCTACTGCGCCGCCCCTTTTTCCTTCGGCGTATCGGCGTCCTCACCCCATTCGAGCCAACTGCCGTCGTAAAGGGCGACATCGTCTTTTCCTGCCAGATGCAGACCATACGCGAGAACGCACGCGGTCATGCCGCTGTTGCAATAAGTGGTGACCGGACCATCCAGATCTACGCCGGATTCCGCGAACAAAGCAGTTATGTCGTCGGGCGACCGGTAGGTTCCGTCTTCAGCGAAGAGTTTGGCGAAGTGCAGGTTCGCCGCCCCGGGAATATGACCTTCCGAACCGCTGCCTTCTTCCCCCGCAAAGCGCGCCGCGTCTCGCGCATCGACGATCTGTTCGGCGCGAGAACTATCGTTTGCGAGCATCTGATCCTTGCCGCGAACGGCGCCAGCTATGGAGGGGGTAGGGAATTCTGTTTGTTCGTAAGTTGCCCGGCCCGCCTCGATGGGCCGTTCTTCCTGTTTCCATCTCGAGAACCCGCCATCCAGAATGGCGACATTCCGGAAACCATAGAGGCGAAAGATAAACCACGCGCGGGCTGCACTTTTTATCTGGCTGTCGTCGTAGAGCACGACGCGGCTCGACGGGGTGATCCCCAACTGCCCCAGGCGTCTGGCAAACTGATCCGCCGTAGGGACCGCCTTGGGAACCTGTGATGCAGTATCGACAAAGCTGGTCAGGTCGAGAAACCGCGCATCCGGGATGTGACCTTCCGAAAAATCCGCAGCCGAATTACGCGGGCTGTCGGGTAAATGAGCCGACGCGTCGAGTATCACCAGGTCGGGAGAGCCGGATTGTTCGGCAAGCCATTGGGTCGAGACGAGACTATGCATTGTCGCCCGGTTAGCGTGCGGATGAAGCGAAGTCGACTCAGGCAAGCTCGCGCTGGGCAATCGGTTCGTAACTGCGCGGGCCTTCATCAAGCCTGAAGGGTTGCACGCGGCCGCCATCCGGCATGCCCTGCCCGACCACGAACGTCTTGAGCACGGCCCCCTCGCCCGGACCGTCTATCCTGACCCGCATCAGCGGAACCAGTAGCGGGTGGCGCCCCTGCCTGATGACATGGGCCTGCGCGAGCGGGAGCTGCACTTGCCCTGTAAGGGTGACGCTTTGCCGCGGAGAGATCCGGGGAACCTCGTGGCGTTTTTCGAGCACCGTGCCATTGGTAGCGATCTGCTGTTCCATCGGCGCACCCGAATGAGCAGAAACCAGGTCTATGCCGATCACGACATCCGCTAGCGAAGCATTGGTACGATTGATCAGCGTCAACCGGTATTTGAGCGTGGCGAAGGCCGCGCTGCGGATGAGCTTTTCGTTTTCGATCCGTACGGACAACGCATCCGCCAGCGGCACCACGTCGACGGACCCCGCTTCGGCAACCAGCGGTCGTTCGATTTCCGGTACGACGGCTTCGCGGCGGCGGTTCCAGATAACAAAACCTGCGCCGAGAAGTGTAAGCAGCGCTACGATGCCGCCTATCGGCAACCAGGGGAGGTCTTCCCCATTGTCATCACTCGTTGCCAGTTGTGCGGGCGGCAACGGCTGCGGCGACGGAGAGGCTGGCGATAAGATTGTAGCGCTCGGCTCGCTCGCCGGCTCGGATGGCGACGGGGTCGGCTGTGCTTCGGCTTGCGGATCTACCGTTTCCACCGTGCGGGGCGTCACGGTTGGGAGAGGACTTGCCTGCGGGGCCTGTCTTGTAGGAACAGGCCGCGGTTCGGAAAGCTGGACCGGCACCGACGGCGCGGGCGCCGAGGACGGGGTTGGTGTCGGTGTCGGGGTATTAACGGCACGCGGACGGATCTCCACGCCCCTCTGCGTATCCGCAGGCCCCTGTGCTTGCGGGGTGGCGCTTGGACTTGGCGCAGGTTCCAACGAAAAATCGTTTACCGACTGGGCGTGCGCCAAGGCCGGTAAAGATGCGACAAGCGCCAGAATGGAAATGCGGGTACGAAGATACATGCGGTTCGTTTCGCGGATTAAACCCGCCACTGTGCGGAGGCGCGCTGAATAGGTACTTAAGCGCACAGTTCCAAGCCCCGGCTTGCGCATTTTCGCGCATCACGGCAGGAGCGCGGCATGAGCGACACACCTTCTCCCAAATTCCTCGGCGTCAGTACTGGCTTGCCCACCTCTCCGGACGAGGCGGAACTCGACTATGTGGCGAACCCGCGCGCAGGCCAGCTTTATCTCGTGCGGTTCGCGGCGCCCGAGTTCACATCACTGTGCCCGGTGACGGGACAGCCCGATTTCGCACATATCGTTATCGATTACGCACCCGGCGAAACAATCGTGGAATCGAAAAGCCTCAAGCTGTTCCTTGGGAGTTTTCGCAACCATTGCGGTTTTCACGAAGATGTGACGGTCGGCATCGGCCAGCGTCTGTTCGACGAAATGAAGCCGCAATGGCTGCGCATCGGCGGTTATTGGTATCCGCGCGGTGGCATTCCGATCGACGTGTTCTGGCAAAGCGGCGCTCCGCCCGAGGCTCTGTGGCTACCGGATCAGGGCGTTCCGTCGTACCGGGGCCGGGGCTGAACCGGAAGAGCGCACATGGCCAGTAGATATGACGCCGTCATCATCGGAGCAGGCCATAACGGGCTGGTATGCGCATTCTATCTCGCCCGCGCGGGGCTGAAAGTCCGCATTGTCGAACGGCGCGATGTCGTGGGCGGTGCGGCCGTTACGGAGGAATTCCTCCCGGGTTTCCGAAATTCCATAGCAAGTTACACCGCCAGCCTGCTGCAGCCCAAAGTCATTCGCGACATGCGACTGGAAGAGCAGGGTTACACCGTCATCGAGCGTCCAATCTCCAATTTCCTTCCGCAGGAAGACGGGGGCTATCTGAAACTGGGCGGCGGGCTGGAACGAACACAGGGCGAATTCCGCAAGTTCTCCAAGCATGATGCCGATACACTCCCGGCCTATTACGATGCGCTGGAAGGGGTGGCTTCGGTTCTCCGCGACCTGGCGCTCAAGAGCCCGCCGAATGTCGGCGAAGGCCTGCGCACACTGATTTCCGGGGCGTCGCAAGGGTGGGGCGTGGCGCGTCTCGACCTCCCGGCCAAGCGCGACATCCTCGATCTGTTCACGAAATCCGCGTCGAGCTTTCTCGGCCAGTGGTTCGAGAGCGAAGCGGTCAAGGCCGCGTTCGGCTTTGACGCCGTAGTTGGCAACTACGCCTCCCCCGACACGCCGGGCAGCGCCTATGTCCTCCTTCATCACGTGTTCGGCGAGGTAAATGGCAACAAGGGTGCCTGGGGCCATGTAATCGGAGGTATGGGCACGATCACGCAGATCATGGCCAAGGTGTGCCGGCAGGCGGGTGTCGACATTCGCCTGGAGGCGCCGGTGTCCGAAGTTCTGGTGGATGGCGATGAGGTCGCAGGTGTACGGCTCGAAAGCGGCGAGGAAATCGCGGCGGCGCGGGTAATCGCCAATGTCGGCCCCAAGCTCCTCTATGGTAAAATGCTGGACGAGAGCCACCAGTCCGAGGATTTCCGCCGCCGTATGCGGGGGTACAAGGCGGGCGGCGGCACCTTCCGCATAAATGTGGCGCTGAGCGAGTTACCGACGTTTACCGCGCTCCCTCAACCGGGTGAGCACCACCGGTCGGGTATCATTCTCGCCCCGACACTGGATTACATGGACAGGGCGTTCCTCGATGCCAAGACCGAGGGCTGGTCCAAGAAACCGATCGTCGAAATGCTCATCCCCAGCACGGTCGACGATAGTCTTGCTCCGGCAGGCCAGCATGTGGCGAGCCTGTTTTGCCAGCAATTCGCGCCCGAACTCCCCGATGGCCGCGATTGGGACGATGAAGAGGATGCTGCAGCCGATACCATAATCGATACGGTCGAGGCGGTCGCACCAGGCTTCCGTGGCTCCATCCTGGGGCGACAGGTTCTTAGTCCCAAAGGGCTCTACAGGAAGTTCGGGCTGGTCGGAGGCGATATCATGCACGGCCACATGAGTTTGGACCAGTTGTGGTCCGCGCGGCCGGTGTTGGGTCACGGGGCCTACAGGGGACCGGTAAAGGGGCTCTACATGTGCGGTGCGGGGACCCACCCCGGCGGCGGGGTGACAGGCGCTCCCGGCCATAATTGCGCACGCGAAGTCATCTTCGACCGCGGCAATTGGCGCAGATTCAAGAGCGTTTAGTGCGTCACCGAGGGACGGCAATGGCTTTTTCGCCTGCTTCAAGTGCTTCAAGATCAATGCATTTCGAATCTTAAAGTCGCCTGGGGAACGTATGCGTACGCGCAGGCGTTCGAGATATGTCGTTCCACAAGGCGGAGGGGCTATCCGAGAAGGATATCGTCCCCATGCAGAACCCCGACACCGTGATCCTCGTGGTCGAGGACGAAATCCTCATACGTATGGATGCGGTCGATCAGCTTGGCGCTCTTGGTTACAGGCTGATCGAGGCGGCGAACGGCCAGGAGGCACTCGATGCGCTGTCAGACGGCAGTGCGATCAATATCCTTTTCACCGATGTCCATATGCCGGGCGATCTCGATGGGGTTATGCTGGCGCGAGAGGTTTCACAACGCCGACCGGAAATCGGCATTATTGTGACGTCTGGCAGAGCCTCGCTCAGCACGGATTCGCTACCGGAAGGTTCGCGATTCTATGCCAAGCCCTACGCGTCGGCCACGGTCCACACAGCGATACAGGAAATGCTGGCGTCGTCGGACTGAATTCAAACCAGTGACAACAATTTAGCGCGGCAAAACAATCGTCACGCGAAGCCCATCGTTGCGCCAGTCATGATCAATGGTCGCACCAAGCTGGCGGATGGTGGAAGCCACCAGCCGGCTGCCGAAGTTCTGGCTTTCGGGTTCGACCGTCGCAGGACCTCCACTTTCAGACCATTCGATCTTCAAACCCTCAGGACCCGTATTCCACTCGATGGAAACGACGCCCGAAGTGTCCTTCAAACCGCCATATTTCGTCGCATTGGTGGCAAGTTCGTGAAAGACCATGGCCAGACCCGACAAAGACTGCGCATCGACCGTTTGATCATCCCCTGCCAAGCGTATGCGCTCATCCACATCGCCATATCCCAGAGGGCTCAATATCGTCGCGAGCAGCGTGCGGATGGATGTCATTTCATCCGAGCGACCCGCCGCATTTCGCACGATGATCAAATCCTGGGCTGACGCAATGGCACGCAATTTGCCATTGACCTTGTCTGCCAGATCGCGGGCGCTGAGCGCTGCCGGCACGTTGAGATTGATGAGACTTTGGGCAAGCGAGAAGGCGTTCTTCACGCGGTGCTGCAGCTCTTCGAGAACAAGCCCCTTCGCCTCTTCGGCGCGATGCCGCATGCGTTCGAGGCGGATCCGCTCGACAGCGATCGATGTTGTGAGCGCAATTGCCTCGATAATCTCGCGGTCGAGATCCGACGGTTGGCGCGGCTCGCGATAGTAATTGGCAAAGGTGCCGAGAACGCTTCCGTCACCTGCTTTGATCGGCACTGACCAGCAGGCTGCCAGACCGTGAGACAGGGCCAGTTCGCGAAAATCGGCCCATAGCGGATCGGTCGCTATGTCCTCGACAAAAACAGGGCGCCCCCGTGCCGCCGCAGTCCCGCACGACCCCTCGCCATCACCGATTTCCATGCCTTCGATGGCGGCGTTGTATTCATCGGGAAGGCTCGGTGCACCGCCCAGTTCGAGATGTTTTCCATCTTCGGAAAGCAGCAGGATCGACGCCAGCATGCCATCGCCGGTCTGTTCTTCAGCCAGACTGACAATGTCGGACAGTATCGCTTCGCGATCGCCCCCCAATGCGACGCGACCGAGAATCTGCTGCTGGCGGCGCCATACTTCTGCCAGATACCTGTCCGACAATGGATCGGTCGCGGAGGGAGCATCGGCGGTTTGCGAATTTTTGATGGCCCACTCCATTCCAAAGTCGACAAAGTAGCAAGTCCAGGAAATTTAACAAGGTATTAGCAGGCCCTCGCCCCGATCACGGTTCCCTGTCCGCCGCTTGGATAGGGGGGCTGGCATTGCCTCAACCCAAGTCCGGGAGAAACCTCTTTCGAGACGCATCAAGAAACTGAAGCATCGATCGAGGCCAACGACTTGGCATGGGTTGGGACCGCGCCACGCTAGGGTTACGGGGTTTCCGTTATCGGAACCGGATTGGCAAAGTGCGCCTTGCTCCAGGCACAGGCTGCCGCAGCACCCAATCCGTGCTGAAAGTCGCTGATGCGACCGGCAATGTGGGACGCCGTGGCCAATTTGGCGAGGCGATCATCATCGTTCGCCGCGCATCCGGCACCCATGAGCGCCCGCTGATGCTCGGCGTATTGATGGTTCAGGTCCATGTCAGTTCTCCTGCTGTGGCGGGAATGCTGGTGCACGGCCGCGAATAAGATGGGCGCTCAGTCAATCATCGTCGCGACGAGACGTCGCAGTTCGGTGGTCGCAATCGGAGCTGGAATGTCTCGCTCACGGCTCACGCTCGGAGCATTGGTCGCGCCATAGCGCAGCGAAAGCTTGGGGCGCGACGCATCGCGCACGTTCATTGTGTTCATTAATTGTGTGCTGGCAGGTTGATCCCGCCACTTTCTTAAAAGTCTCAGCGCCTGTAGCCGCGCTTGCGCGCACCGGCGGGCGCTTGCCCTGGTGTTCGTTCGCGGAAGACGATCCGGCCCTTGCTGAGATCGTAGGGTGTCATTTCGACATGTACGCGGTCTCCAACGACCGATCGGATGCGGTAGCGACGCATTTTTCCCGCCGTGTAGCAGATAATGCGATGCTCATTATCGAGAGTGACGCCGAAACGTCCATCGGGCAGGACCTCGTCGATCGCACCCTCCATCGTAATGAGCTCTTCCTTCGCCAAACAACCATCCTTACGTACAAAAATAATCCGCGCAGACGCATTCCGCAGCGGAGCCAACTTGGATGAAGTGGAACTGGTGCCAACCCCGTGCTTTCGCGCGGCCGGTGGCAATCAACATCCGTCGCAAACGACGTCAGGCAATTTTCATATAACAGCGTGCAAAAAAATTACAATAGGCCGACACTGTGATTATGAAAAATGCTCACGCAAACGCTGGCAGTGTCTTGCTGGGAGTATCCCGACCATTTGAAAAACGGCCTCAGTACCCCACAACAGCTCTGCGAAAGAGCCAAAGCTGATAACGCCTCACAGCTGCGCTGTTCGTGAGCGACACTAGCAAATGCGTGAAATTATGGCGGAGAGGGAGGGATTCGATTTTATCTTAGAATGCGTTAATTTAGCTTCACTTTAATAGATACATCACCCAGCGTTACCCCCACTTATACCCCCGAATTGAGCATAGTTTCTGCTAGATAGTCGAAGGTTCTCATCAACCTTTAAACGGGCTCAAACGAATACCCAAAACGACCCGTGCGCCCAATTCGGCCGAATTCTCGATGCGCAGCCATCCTCCGAAAGCGTTAGCCCTTTCCATCATTCCTTGGATACCGAAATGGCCGGCACGCCCGCTATCGGCAATGACTTCTATCGGAAAACCGATACCATCGTCCGTAATCACAACTGTCTGGTGCGTGCGGCCGCGATCAATCTCTATTGTAACCTCGCTGGCCTGCGCATGGTGGAGGATGTTCGCCAAAGCTTCGGCGACGATTGCCAATACCTGCTCAGCCAGCTCCGGCGCCAGCGGCTCGAGCCTGTCTTGGAACGAAATTGAAACGGACAGACCATCGCTACGATATTGCGCCGCCAGCTCTTCCATGAGTGAAACCAGTTCTCCCGAGCGCTCCCTGGCACGAAGTCCACGAACACGATCGCGAGCCTGAATGATAAGGTCGTCGGCCCTTTCGAGCGCTCGCTCCGCAAGCACGTGCTCCCGCGACCCTGGCGACATTGCATTCGTTGCCGCCTGGAACCGGAGCATGAGGCCCTGAACACCTTGCAAGAGCGTATCGTGCAGCTCTCGTGCAATTCGTTCGCGTTCACCCAGTTGGGCTTCCGCCAGATCACGCGCGTGGCTGCGGTGCTGGCGGACGCGCCAGTTGTAGAGAAGCCAGACAGTCGCCAGTACCAACACGATGCAGAGCAAACGAAACCACGTGGTTTCATAATATTGCGGAGCTATGGAGATGGACAAGCTATCTCCCTGCTTGTTCCAAACGCCATCATTGTTCGCGGCGATGACTTGGAATTGCCACTTCCCCGCCGGAAGGTTGGCATAAAAGGCATCGCGCCGCGTTCCCGCCTCGACCCAATCGCGGTCCACCCCGACGAGCTTATAGCGAAAGATTATCCTCTCCGAGGCGGCGAGACTTGGCGCTACGTATGCGATGCGGACATCTCGAGTGCCGGCAGGCAGTTCGACCCGGTCAACGTCTGCAAAAATACGTCCATTCGCCTCGAGTTTCCTGATCTGGACCGGTGGCGGGAGGCGATTGGTGATGGTCCGCGCAGGATCAATCCATGCAACCCCGAGGTTGTTGGCGATCCAGATTCGGCCGTCACCCCCGCGAGTCAGAGTCGATCCATTGCCATTCTGCTGCGCGACCCCGGGAAGGCCGTCGGCGGCGCTAAACTGCTTGTAACGGAGACGCTTGCCTGGATCGTCAAAAGCAATCTTCAGATCGTCGCAAGTGGTTCGAAGGAGCCCGCGCACCCCGTTTATCCAGACTTCGCAATCCGGCGTCTGCAGGATCCCGCTGATGCCCCTGAGGGCCGGTTCGCGCGCGGCGGAAATCGTCTGGAAGTGCGAACGGCCTAATCTCGCGAGGCCCAGTTCTCCGCCAACCAGGGGCCCGGAGCGACCTTCCGATACGATGGTGATGTGGCCAATTCCCGGGCCCTTGGTCGTTACAGTTTCGAACAGTGGGCCGACGCGACGCAGCAGGTGATCCTGCGCGTAGAGCCAGTCGCTGCTCTTGGTTACGGTATGCGAAAACACGAACCGCCCTGCCAGTTTCTGGTCTGCGAGGCTCGCCGCAACCCAGCCACCTGGACTCAATCGGTAGCCGCCGAAGTTGTCCGCAGTTATCCAGATTTGACCTTGCGCATCCGCACCCCAAGATACGATTTCGCTGGGTGCTGGAGGATATCGTGGGCGAACGATACTGCCTTTCGCGAGCCGAACAATCGAATTCCCTTGCCCGATGACAAGATCCTGCCCGTCGGCTTCCAGAAACCCGACCGGTTCCGGCAATTTTCTCAAAAGTTCGAGATCCCCCTCAGGGACGACACGGTAAAGCATTCTGCCACTCGCGACGTAGACGATCCCGTCGTTTGCTGCCGTCAACCTGAAGGTCCGGGCAGAATCCTCGCCGACTTTCAGGACGGTTACAGCACTAACAGGCCTCAGCCGGTTGAGCCCGACGTTTGTGCCAATCCAAATATTGCCCTCGCGGTCTTCGAGAACAGGCACGGCGACCGGAGAAGTCAGCCCGTCTTCGGGCATGAAGCGTTCGATCATCGGAGCTGCGCCAGGCGAAGAAAGGCGGCCGATCCGGGCCACGCCCCCGCCGAAATTCGTCTGCCAAAGCGAGCCATCGTGGCTGAAGATCATACGATCCGCACGATCGGTCGGGCTGGCCGAGCCGGGAACGACAGCAAAACCGGGCATACCCGCGGCGCGAGTCGTTCGACGTACATCGCCGGAAACCCAGATTTTCCCGTCAGGCGCCTCCGCCAGCCGCGAGACGCCCCGGCTGTTACCTACGACTTCGAATCGAACGCCGTGAGGCCGACGCATAAGGACCTGACTTTCTGTCGCCACCACCACCGTTCCATCGCGCGCCACGAGGACGCTGTAGGCCGTTCCGCCTGAAACGCCTTGTTGCTTGCCGATCCGCTTCCATCGCTTACCATCAAAGTGGAAAAGCCCACCGTGCGTCCCGCTCCGGGCTGCCCAAATCGAGCCGTCCCGATCCTGGGCAAGCTGTTCCACGACCGAATCCGAATGAGAGAAATTGGTCATGCGGCCATCATGAAGGCGGGATATCTCGCCTGTAAAATAACCGATCCAGACAGCCCCATCGGGCGCAATAAGGAGCGCGGTTGCATTGCTTGAAGGAAATTGGCCGGACCGCAGGCGGATTTCCTCGAAGACCAGTCCGTCGAACCGATAAATGCCGGACCCCGAGCCTAGCCATAGGAAGCCATCGGGCGCCTGCGCCAGCGCCCATATATCGGGCGGAGCCCCGTCGACCAAACGCCATGCGCGGTGATTGTAATGCGCGAGCGTGAGATCTTGGCGAGAAATACCAAGTGGCTTTTGCTCGGCATGCATGAGGGTCGGTGCGCAGAGCACCAACCCGACGCTCACCAGCAATGCGAAGACCGCTTTACGCAGGTTCATCGGGACATGCCGCCGGGTACGGAACCGAAGCACACGCGTCCGATCCCTAAATCGCAATCATTCCGCGCCGCGCTGCCAGCGTTACCGCGTGCGTGCGGTCCGATGCCCCTAGCTTGGCGAAGATTACCTTCATATGACCTTTGATCGTGTCTTCGGACAGGCTGAGCCGATGCGCGATCTGTTTGTTGGAATTTCCTTGAGCTACCAACTGCAAGATTTCCCGCTCACGAAAGGTCAGCGCCTGATCTGAGATGTGGACTGCGATCTGACTGGCAACTTCGGCATTCAGATGTTTACCGCCATTGTGCACCGACCTCATCGCATCGAGTAATTCCCGTCGCAGACTATTCTTTAGCAAGTAGCCCGAGGCTCCGGCCCGCAACGCTTCCATAGCACGTGCATCGCCCGAGTAGGTGGTGAGTACTATCAGGCGAGCCTCGGGAAATTCCGACCGGATCTGCCGGATCGCGGCGACCCCATCGAGATCGGGCATTTGAATATCGAGCAACATGAGATCGGGCTGCAGTTCGCGATAAAGCTCAACCGCCTCGCGGCCCGTCGCGGCCTCGCCCACGACTTCCATGTCGTCCTCACCCTCGATGACAGCCTGGACACCTTCACGCAGCATCGGGTGATCATCGGCGACGACGATACGGATGGATGTTTCAGGGAGGCATGACATTGGCGGTCTCTTCGCGCGAACGTTGCTGGCGTCTGTGTACCGATACTTATCGCTTTATCGTCCTTGGTTAAACGGAAACCGTCAGGGCTATTAGCAATCTTCGCGAAGTGTTGTGGGAACAGTAATAGCTCGCTGCATCATCGCACATCGAGCTTGGCGGCGGCCGCCCACAACTGATCGAACGTAATATCGATCCACTCCATGCCTTCGGCGAATATCCACCGGCGAAGCGCGGGTCTGGGTGCATTCGCAGACACGGATTTCAGAGCTTTCCTGGCTCCTGCCAGCGCTCTCTCGGCAGAACCGGCGCTAGCGGTGGATTCAAGTCCGCATTCCTTAAGACAAGGTGCGAAAACGGCGCTCTTCACACCAAGGTGCAGCGCTTCAAGCATGCCGATCGCTGCGGCTTTCTCAGCCACTCCGGAATTCCAGGCATCGGGTTCACCGAGACCGAGAAGCAGGATTGCGCGAGCGGCCAATGGCGGTGGGGGGGAGGAAAGCAGCAGCTTGTCTCCCAACTCGCCCCGATAGAGTTTATTTTTTCGCAAAGCGGAGAGCGCACCGTTCAGCGCCGTTTCGAGATCCGAAAGCGCACCTCCGGAATACATCGCTGCGGCTTGTCGAGTGAACAATCCCACTATGCATAACTCGGCGGCGATCGTCACGAAATTGCCCGCTTGAACCTCGAAACTCACATCGTCGAATAACCCAACAAGCTTGGGGGAATGGGAATCACGCGGAGGCGTGCTTGCGTCAGCATCTGCGTCACCCATACATCAGGTCTACGCGCGTGTGCTCAAGCATTTGGTCGGACCCATGCGTTTAGCCCTGCTTTCCAACGGTCATCGTCGTGGCATGGGCGCATGAAGGAAAGTCAGCTTGGCAGATCGAGGCAAGATTTGGATTTATCTGATCCCTATCCGGGGGCCATGGCTGGCGGCATCGGATTGGACTTGGTTATCTCGATCCCGGCGCGCATCGATTGCCGATGACGCAGAGCCTGTTCGGTACTCAACGCATTTCCTAACTGGACGAGGCTCGCCCGGGAGTATCACCCCTCGCCGAAACTTCTCGAAAATCAGCCAGGTATCTGATTGCCACGTCGCCAGTTCATCGGAGTATCCCCGACCATCTTACGGAACAAACGTGTGAGGTGTGCCTGATCTGCCAACCCGCATGAACATGCAATTTGCGACAATGAGCTTCGCGTTTCGATCATTAGTATCTGGGCGCGTCTGATTCGGCGCCGGATGATGAACGAATGCGCGGTTTCGCCCATGCTAACCTTAAATGTTCGACAGAAGTGCCCTGGGCTGAGATCGATAAGTTGGGCCAGGTCCTCGATTCTCAATGCGTTCTCCAGCTCACTCTCCACGTGCTGGATGACCCGCTTGATCTGCCAACTCGCCAGCCCGCCCTGTGCCCCCGCCTCGTAGCCGGGCCGGCGCTCCGGCAAAATATTCGACAGCGCGGAAGGCACTTCGTCGTCGGTCACCATCTCGGCCAGACACCGCAAGTAATAGCGTGCCAGGCCCGGATCGGCCTCCAGTGAACGCCCGATCCCTACAATCAGCTGTGCCGCAGCCGCAGTCTCGAACGGCCATCCCGTCTGTCGGTTCAGTAGAATTACCTGTTGCACACCTTGCTCCTTGAACAGGTCCGGCGAAGCGTCCGGCTCACAGTTCAAAGATCGCAGGTTTGCTCGAATGGGTGCAGCCCCGGCAGGGGCAAATTGGCCAACCCTTTCGAGTGTTCGCAAACACCAACATAGGGTGGCATCGAGAGTTAAAATGGGGCTTCTATGCCACTCCGCGTGTGATCGCCGCGCGCACAATCGCGCAGACACTCAGCGCGGCACCCAGCAAGCATACGCCGAGCCAGCCGTTAGCACTCCAGGCCCAGGTCGCCAGCGCCGACCCGGATGCACCGCCGAGGAACATGGAGCTCATGAAGATGGTGTTGATGCGCGCCCTGGCGTCGGCCCGCAGTGCATAGATGATGTGCTGGTGGGAAACGAGTGCGCTCTGGCTGGCAAAATCGATGAGAATTGTACCCACCACTAGGCCAATGACCGTTTCCCAACTAGCGAACACGAGCCACGAAACCAACGCCATCGCAGACGCAATCAGGATTACCAGACGTGGGCCGCGGCGGTCGGCTATCCGTCCCGCCAGAGGGGCGGCAAGGACACCGGCAGCCCCCACGATGCCGAACAGGCCCGCCACTTGGGCACCGTAATTGTAAGGCGGTTCGTGCAGATGTAGGGCGAGTATCGTCCAGAACGCACTGAAGGCCGCAAATATGAGAGCCTGCGTCAGCGATGCCCTGCGCAGCGGGGCGAATTCGTGCCAAATAGCACCGAGCGATCGCATCAGAGCGAGATAGCCGAGTTTTCCCTTCGGAAGGCTGTGCGGCAGAATGCGCACCATCACGGCCCCTGCAACAAGCGCGATCGGCACAGCGAACCAGAACATTTCACGCCAACCGAGATGCTGGCTCACAAATCCCGATAACGTACGGCTCAGCAGAATTCCGCACAGTAGCCCTGCCATTACAATGCCCAGTACAGCTCCGCGCCGGTCTGGCCGCGCAAGATGCGCGGCCAGCGGAACGATCTGCTGAGCAACGGTCGAAGCGGCCCCCACGACGAAAGACGCGACTACGAGAGTAATTGCTCCCGGCGCGAGAGCCGCACACACCAAAGCTACGGCCAAGGCGGAGAACTGTATGCCAATCAGCCGCCGCCGCTCGAACAAATCGCCCAGCGGCAAAAGGAACAGAAGGCCCATCGCGTAGCCCAGTTGTGTCGCTGTCGGTACGAGCACCACCGCGCCCTGACCGAACTCGCGTTCGAGGATAGAGAGCATGGGCTGGTTGTAGTAGATGTTCGCAACTGCCACACCGCACGCTGCGGCCATCGCAAGGATTTGCCAACGCGATAGCGGCTCATCGCCATCTTGGGGGCCAAAATCGCTCGCATGGCGGTCATTCACGGTCATGGCAGAAAACCTCAAAACACGGGAAACCGGCCAGCCCATTGTCTGGGCTGGCCGGCTGCGAGGCGCCATCGGGGCGGGACAGGGGCACCTCGACGCAAGATCAATTCTGGAGAAACTCCAGAAGATCAGCATTGTAACGTTCCTGCTCAGTAAACGTCAGTGCATGTGGCGCACCTTCGTAAACCTTGAAGACCGAATGCGGGATCGCGGCATGCGCTGCCTGACCGGAAGTCGCAATCGGCACGACCTGATCGTTGTCACCATGAATGATCAGCGTGGGCATGGTAAAGGCGGCCAGGTCCGGCCGAAAATCGGTCTGCGAAAAAGCGCCGACGCAGTCGAGCGTAGCCTTAAGCGAGGCCATGAAGGCAATCTGCGACATCTGCGCTTGTATTCCTTCGGACACGGCATCTGGTGCCCCGTAGAAAACGGGATTGAAATCAAGAAGGAACTGGGGGCGGTCCTTACGCAGCCCATCGCGAATGCCATCGAATACCTGCAGCTCCACACCGTCGGGATTGTCGTCAGCTTTGATGAAATAGGGCGTCACCGCAGATGTTAGACATGCCTTGGTCACCCGTTTGCCGCCGCTTCGGGAAATGTATCGTGCAACATCGCCGCCGCCCATGGAAAAGCCGACCAGAGTCACGTCAAAGACATCGAGTGTGTCGAGGATGGTTCCTATGTCATCCGCGAAGGTGTCGTAATCGTAGCCGGACCAAGGCTGTCCAGACCGCCCGAAGCCTCGGCGATCATGTGCGATCACGCGATAGCCCTGCTCGGCAAGGAACACCATTTGCTGATCCCACATGTCCGCATCGAGCGGCCAGCCATGACTGAAGAAGACGACCGGGCCACTTCCCCAGTCTTTGTAAAAAATCTCAGTTCCGTCTTTGGCGGTGGCGAAGGGCATGTCGATTCTCCATTGCGATATGGGACGAGGTTTCAGGAGCCTTCTGTGCTATTCACTGAGGATCGGATTGGATCGCTCCGCGCTGCTTTGTCTTAAATTAATGCGAACTTGGGCCACACACCGTGAGGCGCTGGACAAGTATAGGCGGTGCAGCTCAAGGCCCAAGCCCCGAACCCGAAGGAACCAACGTCGTCATGTCGGAACCGAATCTGTTTACGCCAATGTGTGTGGGTGGTCTCTCACTTGCCAACCGCATCGTCATAGCACCCATGTGCCAGTATTCGGCCGTCGACGGGCAGATGACGAGTTGGCATCGTATTCACCTCGGCCATCTTGCACTGTCAGGTGCTGCGGCGCTGACGATCGAGGCGACGGCGGTAACGCCGGAAGGTCGCATAAGCCACGCCGACGTCGGTCTCTGGGATGCCAGAACGCAGCGAGCAATGGCCGACGTTCTCGACGACGTTCGGTACTGGTCCGACATGCCGATTGCCGTGCAGCTGTCCCATGCCGGTCGGAAAGCATCGACCGAAAAACCATGGCTTGGCGGTCAACAAATACCTGTAGAGGACAAACGCGGATGGCAAACCGTTGCCCCCTCCCCGTTTGCCTTTCGCCCCGACCAACATGCGCCGCAGATGCTCTCCAAGAGCGACCTCGCCACTTTGCGCGATGACTTCGGGGCTGCCGCCAAGCGCGCCGCGGATATCGGTATCGACGCCATCCAGCTCCATGGCGCGCATGGATATCTGCTGCATCAGTTCCTCTCCCCGCTAGCGAACCGGCGGGACGACGAATACGGCGGATCTCTGGAGAACCGCATGAGGTTCCCGCTGGAAGTGTTCGATGCCGTGCGCGCGGTATTCCCTTCGGGTCGGCCCGTCACCTTCCGTCTGTCGGCCACCGACTGGGTTGCGGGCGGATGGGATATTGAACAATCGATCGCGCTTTCCAAGGCGCTCGAAGAGCATGGCGCCGATGCGATCCATGTGTCTGGCGGCGGGCTCGATCCGCGGCAGCAGATTTCGCTTCATCCTGGCTATCAGGTGCCTTTTGCCCGAGCGATCAAGCAGGAAGTTGCGGCCCCTGTCGTAGCGGTGGGATTAATCACCGAGCCAAGCCATGCAGAAGCGATCGTGGCAAACGGAGATGCCGATCTCGTCGCGTTGGCGCGAGCGATGTTATATAATCCACGTTGGCCATGGCATGCCGCCGCTGCGCTCGGCGCGTCGGTGGTGGCGCCTAATCAATATCTGCGGTGTCAGCCGCGCGGGCTGCCCGAGCTGTTCGGGCGCTGAACCCGATCATGCGAGCGCGGAGACAAACCGATCGAGAAGCCATGCCCCAGCCGGCCCGGGCGGCGTATCCGAACGGTAGATGGCGTGCAGCGGATAGATTTCGCCGCCATATTCCGGCAGCACCAGACGAACCAGACGGCCATCCGCAAGGTCCTCTTCCACCATGGGCACCGGCATGTTCCCCCAGCCGATGCCCTGTCGCAGCAACGCGTGCTTGGCGCCCAGATCCGCAAGCCGCCATGTACGCGGGCTATGGACCGCGTAGTCCTGCCCCTCGGTGAGCGGAGAACGGTCGGTCAGCACGAGTTGCACATGTTCTCGCGCGGCACCGGCGGAAAGGGGGCCTGGCCGCGCAAGAGGGTGTTGGGGAGCCGCGACGGGTACAAGAGGCACCGCGCCTGCCGCCAACACCTCCAAGCGCTCGCGCCCAACTGTAAGCGGTCCATTGATCGCGAAATTCGCGCTTCCGTCGAGCACCTTGGCCGTAACCGCACCTAGCGCTTCGACATTTAGGCGCAGTGCCACAGTCGGAAACGAAGCTCTGAAATCTTCCAGCACGCGGGCGAGGACGCCGGAGGGCAGCATTACATCGACGGCGATGCTCAGTTCGGCCTCGAGCCCCTGGAGCAGCCCGCGAACCTTGGCCTTTAGTGCGTCGATACCGTGATCGAGGGCGCGGACCTCCGCCAGAATTGCCGCACCTTCGCGCGTCAGTGTGGGCTTGCGTGTCCCGACCCGGTCGAACAGGCGGATCTGCAACTGGTCCTCGAGATTGCCTACGCCGTAGCTGACGACCGACACCGCCCGGTTGAGCTTGCGTCCGGCAGCACCGAAGCTGCCTGTCTCCACGACCGCCAAAAACAGTCGGATCTGATCGAAGGTAGGGGTGCCAGGCTCGGTCATCTATTCAACATTCTCGAACAAATTGGCGTGTTTTATCACAGTTTTTCCGCAATGATATCCGACCTATTTCGAAGTCCGAAGCCGACGCAGATCGCCGGCAAGAAGGAAGGAAATGACCATGATCGAACTTCGACCTTTTCAGGAACTGGGCGGCGCCAATCATGGCTGGCTCGACGCCAAGCACCATTTCTCTTTCGCGAGCTATTATGACCCAAACCGGATGCACTGGGGCGACCTGCGGGTTTGGAACGACGACACGATCGAACCCAAGACCGGATTTCCTACACACCCGCACAACGACATGGAAATCATTACCTATGTCCGAAAAGGCGCGATTACCCATCGTGACAATATGGGCAACGAAGGCCGAACCGAAGCGGGCGATGTCCAAGTGATGAGCGCGGGAACGGGCATAACCCATTCGGAATACAATTTGGAAGACGAAGTGACCCAGATATTTCAGATCTGGATTATTCCGAGCCGCACTGGCGACGCCCCTAATTGGGGGGCCAAACCCTTCCCCAAAGGGGACCGTGCAGGCCAGTTCATCACTCTGGCGAGTGGCGATCCGGCCGATACCGATGCGCTGCCGATCCGGGCCGACGCCCACGTGGTCGGAGCCACACTGGCGAAGGGGAAAACGGCAGAGTACCGCCTCGGCAAAACGCGCAAGGGCTATCTGGTCCCGGCGAAGGGTGCCGTCGAAATCGACGGAGTACGGGTCGGCGCGCGTGACGGCGCAGCCATCGCGGACGTCGATATCATCACGGTGACTGCAATCGAAGACGCGGAAATCGTTCTGGTCGACGTGGCCTGAACTAATAAAAATGGGCGTGGTCCGTTGGGGACCGCGCCCATTTGCCAATTTTCGCACCGAAGCGCAGACTAGCATGGCGGTGTCTTGCGAGACTGGGCTACGATCATCGCTAGACGGTTATCGGGGATCAGCCATGCGCCTGTCGTGAGCGTGTAGCCCACGATGGCCAGCCATGGGTCTACCAGACAAAGCGCAGTGGAAGTGGCGTAGGCGGCGAGGCTGAAGAAGGGTTTGCGGTCCCCCTGAAGCAGGTCGCGCACAGGAGACTGGGCGTCTTCCAGATCGATAATGAAGTGGCGGGTCGCGATCCACGATGCCGAGGCAAGCGTCAGGATCACGCCGTACGCCGCTGCAGGACCGGCTGCAAAGCCGGCGCTGTCGAGCCAGCGGATGGTGAATGGCAGCAGCGAGAGGAAGAACAACAACGCCAGGTTGCTCCACAGAACCCGGGCATCGATCCGGTCTGCGGCCTGCAGCAGGTGGTGATGATTGCTCCAGTAGATGCCGACATTTAGGAAGCTGAGAATATAGGCCAGCAGCAGGGGCGCAACCGCTGCAAGATCGGCTAACGAGTCACCCTGCGGAACGCCAAGTTCCAAGACCATGATGGTGATCACGATCGCGAGAACGCCGTCCGTGAATGCCTCCAGTCTGATCGTCGGCATGATGCGTGCGTCTCAGTAAGGGGGCTTCTTGACCGCGCGCTGGGCTGCAGCGGCATCCATCCACCACTCTAGGTCCGCCGCGAACCGTTCTAAGGCTCGCCCGATCGCTTCGAGGCTCTCTTCCGTCGGCGTTCCATCTTCGGCAAGGCTCTTGCCGATCTGCCCCACCGCGACGGTGCTGGGCACCACGACCATGCCCATCTCGCTCAGCGTCGGGTGCCAGGCGCTCGCAGCGCGGGCTCCCGCCAGCCGTCCCGCCGAATAACTCACGATTCCTGCCGGACGAAAGAACCATTCCTCCAGGAAATGATCGGTCAGGTTCTTTAGGCCCGGCTGAACGCCCCAATTGTATTCGCCCGTGACGAAGACGAACCCGTCGGCGGCCACGATCTTTCGCGCCAAACTGGCCATTGCCGCAGGGGCTTCCCCGGCAGGGTATTCCTTGAACATGCGGTCGAGAATGGGAAGGCCGACCGTGCGGGCATCGACGAGTTCCACGTCATGTCCGCGGTCCGATAAACTGTCGATCAGAAAGCGCGCCAGCCGAATGCCCTGACGATCGCTGCGATAGGAACCATAGAAGACCAGTATCTTGCTCATAATGCCTGCCTAGCGCGCATGGGCACCAGCCGCGAAGCACAATCCGCCCGATAACACCTCGGATGGGCGCTTTGCGTCATGGCTCTTCAGATGATGCGACGATCGTCCAAGAAACTCCCACCCATCCGGGCAAGATTGCTTTCAGATCGAAACCTGGAGGATCTTGTCATGCCCAATGCTTCTGCCACGCCCGGAAAGTCGCTGCTGTCGCCCAGCGATCACACGCTCATCATGATCGACTTCCAGTCGCAAATGGCCTTTGCGACGCGATCCATCGATATCGGCATGCTACGCACCAATGCCGCCCTAGTGGCCGGGGCTGCGAAGGAATTCGGCGTAACGACGATCCTCACGACCGTGGCCGCCGAAAGCTTCTCCGGCCCGATGTTCAACGAAATCACGGACACCCTGCCCGACCACCAGTTGTTCGACCGCACCTCGATGAACACTTGGGAAGACGCAGCGGTGATCGCAGAGGTCAACAATATCGGCAAACCGCGTCTGGTTTTGTGCGGGCTGTGGACCAGCGTCTGCATCGTAGGACCCGTCGCATCCGCCATCGATCAGGGTTTCGAAGCCTATGTCATTACCGATGCCTGCGGTGACGTGTCCAATGAAGCGCACGAGCGGGCAGTAGAGCGCATGATCCAACTGGGAGCGGTCCCTATGACCTCGCTCCAGTATCTGCTCGAACTGCAGCGCGACTGGGCGCGGACCGACACTTACGACGCGACCACCGGCGTCGCGAAGCGGCTGGCCGGCGGTTACGGCCTCGGCATTACCTACGCCAAGACCATGTTCGGCGCGCAAGAAGGCGGGCACTGAGCGACGCCGCGTGCGACCGTCGCGTCGCCCGCGACAATCCCTGGAGATTGTAATGAAGATCTATCTTCTCTCGCTGGGTGCCGGTTTGCTCGTAGGTGTCGTCTATTCGATCATGGGCGTTCGTTCCCCCGCGCCTCCGGTAGTGGCTCTGGTTGGCCTGCTCGGCATTCTTCTAGGCGAACAGATCCTGCCGATCGGCAAGCGCCTATTCGCCGATGCGCCGGTGATCGAATTCGTCAAGGATGATTGCGCCAACCACGTCCTTGGCGAGCTTCCCTCCAACGCAGACAGCAAGGAAGAACCGCAGTGATCTGTGCCAGCCGCAGGAATGTCATCGCCGGGGCGGCTGCGACCGCTGTCTTCTCCGCTTTCCCTCTTAGCGCAAGGACCGCCACCATGCCTATTCGCGACCTCCTCATCGTCAATGCAAAGATCTCCACGCTCGACCGAGAAAACCCGGAGGCGCAAGCCGTGGCGATCCGAGACGGGCGCATCCTCCTCGTCGGATCGGAAGCCGAAGTTCGTGAACGCATTAACGAGGCAGATGTCATCGATGCAGGCGGTCGCCGTCTGATCCCGGGGCTGATCGACAGCCACACGCATGTGATCCGGGGGGGCCTCAACTACAACATGGAACTGCGCTGGGATGGCGTGCCGAGCCTCGCCGATGCCATGGCGATGCTGAAAGCGCAGGCTCTGGTCACGCCGCCGCCGCAATGGGTGCGCGTGGTCGGCGGATTTACCGAGCACCAGTTCGCCGAAAAACGGCTGCCGACGATCGCCGAGATCAATACCGCTGCGCCCGAAACTCCGGTCTTCATCCTCCACCTTTACGACCGCGCCTTGCTGAACGCTGCCGCCCTGCGCGCTGTGGGCTATACAAAGGACACGCCGAACCCGCCCGGCGGAGAAATCGTGCGCGATGCCGCAGGCAATCCCACCGGCCTTCTACTGGCACAGCCGAACGCGACGATCCTTTATGCGACGCTCGCCAAGGGGCCGAAGCTGCCGCCTGAATATCAGCTCAACTCGACCCGCCATTTCATGCGCGAGCTGAACGGTCTCGGCGTAACCAGCGTGATCGACGCCGGTGGCGGCTTCCAGAATTATCCCGACGATTACGAGATCATCGAGAAGCTGCACGAGGACGATCAGCTGACGGTGCGCATCAGCTACAATCTCTTCACACAGAAACCGAAGGAGGAGCTGGCCGACTTCGCCGGTTGGGCCAAGCAGGTCTCGCCCGGTCAGGGGGACGACCATTATCGCCACAACGGCGCGGGTGAGATGCTGGTCTATTCGGCCGCGGACTTCGAGGATTTCCGCCAGCCGCGCCCGGAGATGCCAGTGAATATGGAGACCGACTTGGAGCCGGTCATTCGCCTGCTGGCCGAGAACCGCTGGCCATGGCGTCTCCACGCGACCTACGACGAGACCATTGGCCGTGCGCTCGACGTTTACGAGAAGGTCAATGCCGATATCCCCTTCGACGGTCTGCACTGGTTCTTCGATCACGCGGAGACGATCAGCGATCGCAATATCGATCGGATCGCCGCGATGGGTGGCGGGATCGCCGTGCAGCACCGCATGGCGTTCCAAGGCGAGTATTTCACCGAACGCTACGGCGAGCGGGCGGCTGAGCGCACCCCGCCGATCGCGCGCATAATCGCTGCCGGGATACCGGTGGGCGCGGGAACCGACGCAACCCGGGTCGCGAGCTACAACCCGTGGGTTTCCCTGTCATGGCTCGTCACCGGCAAGACCGTGGGTGGACAGCGGATTTATCCGCCCGCGAACCGGGTCAGTCGCGAGAAGGCTCTCAGCATGTGGACCCATGAAAACACGTGGTTCTCGAACGAAGAGGGAAAGAAGGGCCGCATCCGAGCCGGCGAATTGGCCGATCTTGTCGTCCTGTCGGACGATTACTTCTCGGTGCCCGAGGACGAGATCGTGCACCTGCGCTCTGTTCTGACAATGTTAGGCGGTGTCATCGTCCATGGCGATGGTCCCTTCGCACCTCTCGCGCCAGACCTCCCACCACCCGCACCCGACTGGTCTCCGGTGACGCAGTTCGGAGGTTATCACCAATCCCCCGAAGCGCGTGAGAAGCTGGCCACGGCCTGCGGCTGCGCGTCCTCATGCGGCGTCCATGGGCACGATCACGCAACGGCGCTCGCTGCCTCGGTTCCGGCGCGCGATGCTGCCGGCTTTTGGGGTGTCATGGGCTGCTCGTGTTGGGCGGTCTGATTCATGAGCCAGCCTCGTCCATCGCCTTTGATCATCGCAATCGACACGTTTCTGGCCTGGCCGGTCGCGCTGTTCGTCGCGCGCCTCCTGCTCGTCAGCGCCTATCTGATCGGCGGGGTACAGAAGCTGTTTGACTGGCCCAGCGCGGTCGCCGAGCAAACCCATTTCGGCCTTGCCCCCCCTGCCCTGTGGGCGGGTCTTACAATAGTAATCGAGCTGGTAGGCGGCATCATGGTGCTGTTCGACTGGAAGGGCTGGTTGGGCGCCGGAATGCTGGGCGTGTTCACCATCCTCGCCGCCATAGTGGCCAACGATTTCTGGACCATGGCCGGGCATGATCGCTTCATGGCGACAAACGCCTTTTTCGAACATCTCGGACTTGCCGGAGCCTTCGTGCTTTCAGCGATGATCTCGCGTTTGCATGCGCTGGATTGAGGGCCTCTGCCTTACCGGACTCCTCCATACGCTGCCCGCAGCTGCGCAAGACCCCCTACCCACGCCAACCACCTTGCGATACGACGAGGACTGGAGTGTACTGGCCGCCTCCGGCATCGCTGCCCACGATCCGCTGGACGCGATCAAGTACACCCCTCTGACCGACGACGGAGCGATCTATCTGGTGATCGGTGCCGAGCTTCGCAGCCGCTACGAAGGCTATGCGAACAATCTCACCAGCGAAGAGACGGGGCTCGACGACGGCTATCTCTGGGTCAGATCGCTGCCTTATGCCGACTTGCACGTCGGTCGGGCCCGATTTTTCGCGCAGCCGATCGCCGCATATGCTTTCGGGGTGAAACCTGAGGCAGGCCCGGTCGACCGCACCGGCCTGGATCTTCTGCAAGGGTTTGCGGAAGTTGGCATGGGGGCGGAAGATCGCTTCGTCATACGCGCGGGCCGGCAGTTGGTCTCTCTTGGTTCGGAAAGACTAGTCGGCACGCGGTACGGGCCCAATGTGCCGCGTGCTTTCGACGGTGTACGGTTCGATGCTTCGTATGGCATAGGCAAACTCTCGGTACTGTGGGCGCAGCCAGTCGCACCCGGGCCGCACGACTTCGACGACCGCGCCAACAAGACGCGGTCGATCTGGGCCGCCTACGCGACGCTGAATTTGTCCGCTGGCAAGGCCGACATCTACTACATCGGAACACGCAACGACGCGGCGGTTTGGAACTCGGCGCAGGGTGAGGAAAAGCGCCAAACCTTTGGGCTCCGGACTTTCGCGACGCGTGGCAATTGGCGCTGGAATGTCGAAGCGATAGGCCAGATCGGCCAAATCGGAGAGGACCGCGTCAGAGCCTGGAGTATTGCCAGCAATGTCTCCCGCACCTTTCCGAAGGCCCCGCTTACGCCAACAATCGACGCAAAGTTCAACATCGCCAGTGGCGACAGAAGCCGCGACGACAGCACGCTCGGCACTTTCGATGCACTCTATCCCAAGGGGCAATATTTCGGAGAGCTGACTCCGATTGGCCCGTACAACATGATCAACGCGCACCTTGGTGCGAACCTGCAACCGCTGCCCGACTTAGCGATCGGTGTCGCCGCGAGCGATTACTGGCGGCATCGCCGGGCCGACGGCATCTACTCCGTGCCGGGCGGGCTCTTGCGAAGCGGAGACCTAGGGACGGCGCGGCATGTCGGCTCACAGCTGGAACTGACGATGGACTGGCAACCGACACGGCATGTCGAAGTCTCCGCCTCGGCCTCGACGTTTTGGCCGGGGCGTTTTCTCAATGAGACCGGCTTCAGCCGGAACATCGACATGATCGCCATCGAAGTGACGCACAAATTTTAGGAAGGATGAGGTAACGTGCAGGACGCAAACCAAGATGTGGGCAGTCCGCTGGGCAAGCTGCTGCTGGTCCTGTCATTTACGACGGGCTTGATCGACGCGGTCAGCGTTCTCGGCCTGGGCAAGGTCTTCACCGCGAACATGACCGGAAACGTCGTGTTCATGGGTTTCGCCATCGCGGGAGCGCCCGGCTTTTTCGTATGGTCGTACGTCGCGGCGTTGGCCAGCTTCCTGTTCGGTGCCTTCGCAGCGGGTCAAGGCGGCAAGCGCATGGCAGCTGGCCCTATCCGAAGATGGTTGATCGGCGCCGCGGTATTCGAAACGCTTGCGCTTTGGATCGCGGCTATCATTGCATGGCGCTATGATCCCGCCACACTGACGCCGACGGTCTCGCTCTACGCCATCATCGCGTTGACGGGAATTGCCATGGGCTTTCGCAATGGTACCGTGCGCCAACTAAAGGTGCCCGACCTCACGACCACGGTGCTGACGCTGACGCTGACCGGACTCGCCTCGGATTCCCATTTCGCAGGCGGAAAAAACCCAAACTGGCGTCGCCGGATCATGGCGGTTCTGTGCATCTTGACGGGCGCTGCGATCGGAGCCGTGCTCGTCTTGCATGCGGGTTTGTCGCTCCCGCTCTTTCTTACCGGTGGGGTAGTGCTCGTATCCACGCTTATCTTTTCCGTACACCCTGCTAGCGGGCGTGTGCACACCCCGTGATGCGGGGCTGCGACGGTCCAAATTTGCGCAACCCTCTTCAAGCCCGTCCCACGAAACTCCGATAGTTTGGCGAAGGACTAGGCTTGCAGGAGGAACCCATGGCATTCGAATTTCTTCAACCGACCCGTCGTTCTCTGATGGCGGGATCGCTCACGGCGGCGGCTGGTGTTGCCACGCTGGTCGCAGCCGGGGGAAAGGCGATCGCGGCGACGGGCCTGCAGGACAGCACGAACACCACGGGTACCATCACCGGCAATGGCGGCACCCGCATCTTTTACAAAGACTGGGGCAAAGGACCAGCGGTGGTCTTTTCCCACGGCTGGCCCCTCACTGCTGACGCTTGGGACGGCCAGATGCTGTTCCTTGGTCAGCGCGGGTATCGTGTCGTTGCGCATGACCGCCGCAGCCACGGTCGCTCGGACCAGACCTGGGACGGCAACAACATGGACACCTATGCCGACGATCTGGCAGCAGTGATTGACGCGCTCGATTTGCGCAACATCGTCCTGGTCGGCCATTCGACAGGCGGGGGTGAGATTGCGCACTACATCGGCCGATACGGCACGGGTCGGGTGGCGAAGGTCGTGCTGGTCGGTGCGGTGCCGCCGCAAATGGTCAAGTCGCCGAACAATCCGGACGGCCTGCCGATGTCGGTGTTCGACGATATACGCAAGCAGACGTTCGGGAACCGCTCGCAGTTCTTCCTCGACCTGACAACGCCATTCTACGGCTTCAATAAACCGGGCGCGCCCGGCGGACAGGATGGTCTGCGGCAATCGTTCTGGCTGCAGGGCATGATGGGCGGCATCAAGGGACAGTACGATTGTATCCGTGAATTCTCCGAAGTCGATTACACGCCCGATCTCAAGCGCATCGACAAGCCGACGCTCATTGTTCATGGTGATGCCGACCAGATCGTACCGATAGGGGCCTCCGCGATGAAATCGGCGCAGATCGTCAAGAACGCCCAACTGAAGATCTACAAGGGCGCGCCGCATGGCCTCGCACAAACGCAAATGGACCGGTTCAACGAAGATCTGCTGGCTTTCATCAAGGGATGATCGCTTCAAGATAGTTGAACTGATTGTCGCGATTTATCGCAATCCCCTCAACTAGCGGGACCGCCCATCTTCAGCGGAATGCCGGCGAAGGACGCCGCGCTATTTTTCCGAGGAATTCGACATGAACACTATCGAATCACAAGAGACCCCGAGTGGCACGCTCGTAGGCATTTCCGGCGATGCCCTTGCGACGATCGGTCGCGCTGCGATTGCCGCGATCTTCATCTTGAGTGGAATTTCGAAGATCACCAATCCTGGAGGAACAATCAGTTACATCGAGGCGGTCGGCCTCCCTCTGGCCCCGATTGGCCTGGGACTCGCCGTTCTGGTCGAACTGGTCGGCGGAACAGCGCTGATTGCCGGATACCGCCCGCGGCTGGTCGCCGGTATCTTGGCTTTCTTCTCGTTGGCGACCGCCTTCGCCTTCCATGCGCAGCTGGGTGACCAGAACCAGTTCATTCACTTCTTCAAGAACGTCGCGCTAGCAGGTGGACTTGTCCAGATCGTCGCATTCGGCGGCGGAAAATATGCTATCCACCGTTCACGGTGAAAGTCTTGATCGCGCGGCTCCGCTTCATAGTGGAGCCGCGCAGATTCATTCGAATGGATAATAAAATGAGAAACGCCGTTTTCCTCGGCCTACTGGCGATCACGATCACTGGTGGCTGTTCAACGCCGCATTCTACGGCGGAAACGGTGCCAGTTCGCCAAATCGCGATCGAACGTGGACCCTGCTTCGGCTTTTGTCCTGTCTACAAGGTTGTCGTGACAAACGACGGCGTTGTGCAATTCGATGGTGACCGCCATACCAGAGTGCTGGGGCATCGCGAAAAGCGCATCCAGCCCGCAACGGTACGAGCTATCGAGGCCGCCCTCGCCCCCCTCAGGCCTGCGAGCCCCGGCCAATCCACAGCGCCCTGCGAAACAGTTCCTTCAGATACTGCCAGCACGACGATCCGCTGGAGCGCTGCTGGGGTTGCAGACACCGCGCTGAACTATCGCATGGGGTGTCTCGGCGCCGCGGGCAAAACGGCCGCTGCACGAATCAAGGCTGCACTAGAATTGCTCGATATCGATGACTGGGCCGCGCAGATGACCCGGGATGGCGTTCCTCGCGGTTAACGGCAAATAGTGCGCCAAACCCGTCAATCGACCATCGATTTTCGTCAAACTTGCAGAAGCCTGTTCAAGGAGTTCGCGCCCAGGGGCGTTAGGCTGGGACCCTCATTCAATGGAGGTGACCCATGCCAAAGCTTGACGAACGCCGGAATGACGCGACGGCGCCGCATCCACTCATTGCAGCGCAATCGGCGCAGGAACTCGGTGCCGCGCTCAATGCGATTCTGGCGGATTGCTTCGCGCTCTATCTCAAGACTAAGAGCTTTCACTGGCACGTGTCGGGGCCCAATTTTCCAGACTATCATCGCATGCTTGATGATCAGGCCGGGCAGCTATTTGCCATGACCGATCCGATTGCCGAACGCGTGCGAAAGCTCGGTCGCCAGACGCTGCATTCGATCGGTGCGATTGTACGTTCGCAGCGCGTCCTAGACAACG
Source organism: Qipengyuania pacifica (assembly GCF_019711555.1). NCBI lineage: Bacteria > Pseudomonadati > Pseudomonadota > Alphaproteobacteria > Sphingomonadales > Erythrobacteraceae > Qipengyuania > Qipengyuania pacifica. The sequence continues at coordinate 171,765 of NZ_JAIGNQ010000004.1, forward strand.
ATGCCCCTTTTGTCCCGCCGCACGAAATGCTCGCCGAACTGCGCGACGACAATCGCGATCTGGTCCGGCGCCTGCGAGAAGTTCATGAACTGGCCGGCGAGGCACATGACATCGCGACGGCCAGCCTCATCGAGAACTGGGTCGACGAAAGCGAAACCCGCCACTGGTACCTCTTCGAGGCTACACGGAAATGAACCCGGCGGGCGATACCGCTGATCCCTACCTACGCAGCGAACATATCTTCCCGATATTGTCGCAGGACCAAGCTGACCGCGTCGAACGCTATGGTCGCCGCACTACACTGGAAGAAGGCGAAGTCCTCTTCGACCGCGGCGACCGCCTTGCTGACTTTTTCCTCGTACGCGAAGGCAGGATCGGCATCTTCATAGCTGGCGAAAAAGGTTCGGAGCGCCTGCTTACCACCCATTGTGCGGGACAATTCACGGGAGAACTGGACCATTTCAGCGCGCGTGCACTGCTGGTTGGAGCCCGTGCGTTGACCCGAACCTGTGTCGTGCGAGTCAGCACCGAAGGATTTCGCCAGTTGATGACGGCACAGCCGGATGTCGGCGAGATCATCATCCGCGCGTTCATACTTCGCCGAATGGGGTTCATCCATCGGGCCGAAGGCGGAATAGTCCTAGTTGGGCACCCACGCGAAAGTGACACTCTCAGACTGGAGCGCTTCTCCATCCGCAATGGCTACCCTATCCGATTGATCGACGCCGATGACGCAGCAGCATACGCGCCATTCGTTGCGCCCCTTGCAGGGGCTCAGAGCCTGCCGGCCGTCGTATTTCCCGACGGTAATGTCATGCACAATCCATCGATCATGGATCTGGCGGACAGATTGGGGCTAACCACCCCGCTCGATCCGGATGACGTGTGGGACGTTGCTATCATCGGTGCTGGACCGGCCGGCTTGGCAGCGGCGACGTATGCCGCGTCGGAAGGGCTACGCACGATCGTGATCGAGATGCTCGCCCCCGGAGGGCAGGCTGGAACGAGCTCTCGGATCGAAAACTATCTCGGTTTTCCAACCGGTATTACCGGCCAGGCCCTCGCGGGCCGAGCGCAGGTCCAGGCCCAGAAATTCGGCGCGCGGATCGCAGTGTCGCGCCGAGCGGTCAAGCTAGATTGTTCAGGTTCACCGCTGAAGGTAGAACTTGAAGATGGACGCGTCGTCTCTTCACGCACGGTCGTTGTCGCCTCGGGCGCGCAGTACCGACGGCTGAATGTCGACGATCTCGACCGCTTCGAAGGCCGCGGTGTCCATTACGCCGCCACTCCTATGGAAGCGACTTTGTGCCGGGATGAAGATGTCGTCGTTGTGGGTGCAGGCAATTCAGCGGGCCAGGCGGCAGTGTTCCTCGCGGGCTTTGCGAAGCACGTCCATATGATAGTCCGGCGAGATGCGCTGGGAGAGACGATGTCGGAATATCTGGTCCAGAGAATCCTTCATTCCGAGCACATAACCCTTTACCTCCAGAGCGAAATAAGCACGCTCGCGGGCGACACCGCACTCGAACGGATTGTCTGGATGTCCAATGCCGACGGAGCGACCACTACAGTCGAAGCCGCCAATCTCTTCGTCATGATTGGCGCGGAGCCGAACACAGGGTGGCTAGAAGATTGCTTACCACTGGACGAGCGTGGTTTCGTACTCACAGGCGCGACCGCAACATCACCTTACGAAACCTCCGTGCCCGGCGTCTTCGCTATTGGCGACGTTCGATCGGGCTCGATCAAACGAGTTGCGGCTAGTGTTGGCGAAGGATCGGTAGTGGTACAACAGGTACACCGTTATTTCCGTGCGCTACAGGGGCTTGAAAGAGTTCAATAAGACAACATTCTGGTAAGCTCGATCTGTGTGGTTACCTGCACGGTGAGCTATTGCCGACCGAAACCGGGCCCTGCTTCCGATGCCAAAAGCCCTTCGAGATACCTCAGCTCCAGCGATCAACTTTTCCAGATCGCATTTTCCTTGAGATGGATCACGCCTTTGTGAAATTCCTCGAGACTTTCGAAGACAGGTCGGCCGAATTCATCTAGTCCGCCTCCCGCTAGGTAAAGGAGCGATGCTTCCTTGAATATGCGAGTCACTTCAGCGTTTTCCTTATCGCGCAACCACGCCCCATGGCGTTTGTTTTTCACAGGTCTCAAACGTTCTTCTGCGACAAGAAATGGCTCGCATTCTCGACTTTCTGCAGCATTCGTTCGCTGACCTTCAATCTCTTCCGGCACGAAAATGTCGAGCATTTCCTCGGCTTTTTCGGCTGCTTCTGTAAGCTCGATTTTGGCAATCCCTTTAGTCTGACAGTGTTGAGCAACGAGATTGATAATCGAGCCCAGCAACGTGTTACCGAGACGCAAATCGTCCCGCTTTACGCTTGCCTTTAGCATCACCGCGATTAGGGGCATCATGAACTTTGGAAGCTTGTATCGCCACTGCTCGCTAACCGTATAGCGGCGGGCCAGCTCGGCCACTAAAACGTTACGTGCTGCATCATGTTCAGCGATCTGACAGGCCAATACAGACCGGATTCGTTCATTCGCTACATAGCTTTGCAACAGCCTTTCATCGCCATCCTGAACCAGTTCGGAGAGCTTTTGAGTAGATCTGATCGTCCCTTCAGAACCGACATCAATTTCTGCGCTGGAGTGACGCATCAGCAGGCTGGGGGGCGCTTTTGTGTCCCGCTCAAGCAACGCCTTTAGGCGAACCGCTACGTCCTTATCCCGCGACATTCGATGCTGCGGCGGAAGCAGAGACGAGAGGTCTGAAACAATCTCGTCAGCCAGAGCTGGTTCGATCTCGAACTCATCCATGAGACGCTTGAGTCTCCTCGCACGCGACCGGGCGTCGCGCCGATCCGCATTGCGATCGGCATCACTACTCGCCGCATCCTTAATTTCCTCGCCGCCATCGGCCACCCCTGGACCTTGATCTTGCGCCGTCTTGTCCTGTTCCACGGTTGCACTCCCATTGAGCCGCACATGGAATGGCTCGCGTCAGGCATTCGTGGCAAGAGATTGAAATTCCATAAATTCATTTCATAGCAATTCACTTAACAGGCGCGATGCGACGCGGGGACACCCGGTTTTTGCCATTTGAAATGATGAGGAATTCCTGAAGAGGCCAACGGCGTCCATCGTTTCAATTTGGCCGCGGCCAGCAACCGCCGACCATGGTCTGCACTGCTGATGCGTGGCAAAATGTTGCCCCTACGACACTGGTCAGCGGTCCGGATTCGTGGCCAAATCAACTGGGAATTTCAGGCGCAATACCTCAAAAAGGGGTGCAAAATGCGACCCCTGTTTGAGGCGCAATACCACAAAAAGGGCCGCACTGACGTCAGCCCTGTTTGAGGCGCAATACCACAAAGTCCTTAGCAGCCTCGCAGCGAAGGACTTTTCCCGCCTTTCCGCCCGTTCCGGGCTGCAAGGGTTAGTTCGCTTCGCTCACACGTCGTCCGGCCACAGCCGCCCTCCTCTTCCCGCCCCCCGTTCGGCCGACGTGTTTTACCCATTCGATAGGCAGAAATCCTGGGCGCCCTGCTTTGCGGACGAACCATCGTCCTTGGGGCAGCGTCGGCGACGCCTTGGAAGAATGCGGACCCTCCGCTGACAGCTGCGGGCCGGCAGGGACTTTCGAACGCCTTAGGAAGACCTGCCGGGTGAACCGGCAGGGTGAAGGAAAAAGGCAATAACGCTCGGCTCCCGCCTCGCCGGTTCGAATACGAACCGAAAGGCAGATTACATGAATACAGATCATCTCAATCCCGAGTTCGAGGAAGCCGCGCAGCGCCTCGAAACAGACCCCCAATTTCGCGTGCTGCGCGAAGTGCCAAAGCCGTTCAGCGAGATGCCGGGAAATGGCGCGCCGCCGGCCGGCAAATGCGTGTGCATCATCGACCTCGAAACGAGCGGCATCGATCCCGACCGGCACAAGATCATCGAGCTCGCTCTGATGATGGTTTTCGTGAGCGAGGATGGCGATGTGCTGGGCCACTTCGGCCCGCTGTCCTGGCTGGAAGATCCACGCGTTCCGCTAGAGCCAGAAATCACCATGCTGACCGGGCTCTGCAATCACCATCTGACCGATCATACAATCAATGACGCGGCGGTCACCGGAATGCTCGAGCGGGCAGACCTTCTGGTCGCTCACAATTGCGCCTTCGAGATTGGCTGGCTCGAGCGGCGGTATCCAGCGCTTAAAGGCAAGCCGTGGGCGTGCTCGATGCGCGATCTTCCCTGGCTGCAATTGGGATTGGATGGCAGAGCACAAACGGCGCTTCTCAACCAGCATGGCTGGTTCTCGTCAGCGCACCGTGCGGCTGCCGATGTCTGGTCGCTTTTCTGGCTTCTGCGTGAGAGCAAATCAGGTTGGCTCAAGGGCCCGCGCCGAACCCATCTTCAACGCCTGCTGGAAGCCGCGGACCAAAAGACGGCATTGGTCGAGGCGCGCGGTGCACCTTTCGCTGCAAAGGAACGCCTTCGAGCCCGCGGCTATTCCTGGCATCCCGCGCCCAGGAAAGTGTGGGCCAAAGAGATCGCTCAGATAGCCGTCGAGCACGAGGAAACCTGGTTTCAGATCGAGGGACTGCCAGCGCCCATCGTGCGCGAGATAACGGCCTGCGAACGGCATCGCTGAGCGCAGCGCCTCACTCAAACTTTCAAACCCGTTTCAATCCCCACCAAGGCCCGCCCACCGGCGGGCCTTGGTGCATCTACCGTAATGAGAAAACCCATGAGCAAGACCACCAACATTTTTGAAGACGATCTGTGTGCCCTGCAGCGCTCGCTCGAGCGTGAGGCGCAAGTCATCATCGATGCCAATTCCAACACCGAGGATGCTGCCGCGATAGGGCGCACATATGTCGTGTGCGATTTCGAATATCGCTTTCGCCGCTCGGCGCACGATGGCTGGGTGTATGGACGCGAGCCGGACGTGGATGATCGCGGAAAGCCAAAGCCGCCAAAAATCCGCTGGCCCTTTCACGACATCGCGGCCGTTTCCTGGATCGTCATGCGGCTTACCAAAGGGAACGATGTTCCTCAGATCGATGGCCCCTTCGTGCTGGGCCTTGATGACCGCAGCGAAAAGGAACTTGTGCAAGCCTTCTTCGATGCATTGCTGGACGCTGGCGGCACCGCACAGCTGGTGACCTGGGGCGGCGAAGTGCGCGACCTTGCGGTGCTGCGTTACCAGGCGTGCCGCTTCGGCCTTCTTATGCCCCTCCAGCTGCGCGGCACGTCGCCGCATTCGCGCGAGCGGACCGATCTGTGCCGTAGTGTCGCGGTGCAGGCCGATCCGGTTCATCTCGATGAATATGCAGCAGGGGCCGGCATCCCTGCAAAACCATCGCCGCCACGCACGATCGGAAAGATGGCCGAGGCGGGCAGATGGGACGAGGTGCGCGACCATGTTCTGGCCGATGTTTTGACCAGTGCTGTCATAGCCCTTCGCTGGTTGGCATCGACAGGCGAGATCGAGTGCCACCGCGAACGCAGCGAGATGGCAATCGCCGACGCTGCCGCAGCAGCGTTTCCCGATAGTCCCTTCCTGCAGCGCGACTTCAAAACCTGGGCGCGCGACCGGCTGCGTGCAGCAGGCATGGGAGGAACCGTTTATCGCATCGAAGAGACCGTATCGTGAGCGGCGAAACGATGCGGCATCCCGCTAGCCTTGCCGTCGTTGCCATCAACCGCACATCCTCTGCGAATATCGGCGGTTCCCATATCCAGGGAGCTGCGATCTTCAGCGTGGTCAAATGCCGCGATTGGGGCGCACGGTTTTCGCTTGAGGCCCGCTCCTTCGATGAGACGCACTCCCGCGCGCACATCATCGACGGGATCGTGCTGCGCTTACCGCGCAAGGCAATGGTCCTTTCGCTAGCGCCTCCACGACCGGAAAAAGCGGCCAGCGATGCGGCCGGCTCGAGCTCAAAACGGCCGCCCGACGACATGGCGCTGATCGAACGCCTTCGTAGTGATATCAAGACGGTCTACTTGCCATGTTCGCGGCGCGAACTGGTCCATGTGTGTGCCGCTTACGACATCGGCGCCTCATCGAAGCGAACCCGGGTACCACCAGGGAGCCGGACGGCGTTCGATGCACAGGCCTTGTGGCTGTACTTTTTGTGGACCCGTTGCAGGCCAAAGGAGCGCCATTGGCTGGCCTCGGGATGGGAAGCGTGGCGCGCGCTCGAGCGGGCACGGGAGATGGCCCGCTGAACCTGCCAGGCACCGGCCCTCGCAAAAGCTGGTTCCAAGGGTGAAAACCGCTTCATGTTTGCAAGAACTGCGAAGATACCAGGGAAGGAGGAAAAGATGACCTGATCGATACCGGGTAAGGAAGCGCTGGCACACGCTACCTTAGCCAAATCCCAAGTGCCGTAATGGTGCGCGCCAGAAGCGCACCAATCCCCAAGCCGCTCGTCCAATCCGGACGGCGGCTTTTTTGCTATCTAAAGGAAACTGTAATGCCCCGTAAGAAGACATCCGGCCGCGCGATTGCGGCCATCAATCCTTCCACCAATCTCCCGGCCTTGCCTGAACGTTTTGCCATCGGCGGGACGGAAGTTCGCCCGGTGCAATTATTCACCAATCCGCACCGCCATCCAGGCGGGCCTGGACCATGGGAAGAAGAACCGGACAAGCTTGCATGGATCCATGCCCCCACGGGCAAGCACTGCATCCTCCTGCGGCAGCCGAGCGGCGAATGGTCCGGCTTCGTGGGCGTCGATCCCGATCACCCGCTATGGGGCTTCCGCTTCGATGCCATTCCTGCCTCGTGTGACCTGCGCGTCCACGGGCGGATCAACTACGGCCAAGAATGCCAGGATGAAGAACAGCCCGAGATTAGCGTATGCCACATCCTAGATGCGGCCATTCGGCAGCGCTCGCGCCGTGCCCCAGGACCCGATGACCAGCATGCCGATAAATGGTGGTTCGGCTTTACAGCTGATCAGGCTGGCGACCTCATCCCCAATCACACCAACCGGCTCGAGCCGGAGGAAGGCGCCGTCTACCGGGACATCGGTTTCATGTATCACGAGGTTACCCGGCTCGCCTGCCAACTCGATGCTCTGGAGGCGCCGGGTGCCAACCTGTCGTCCACTAAATCCATCCCGGGTTCTGCTCGTTCGATTGGCAAGAAGGGAGGGAGTGATGTTCAAGGATGAACCCTATGGCGACCATCGTAATCCCGAGCTCCCCTGGGGTTACTGGCTCACCGTCAATGACGAAGCATCTCCGCCGCTGCTGGACGAACAGGGAAATGGCTGGAGCAGCGTGCGCGAGTATCTCTGGATCGATCGATTAGGGATGGCCAGCGGATCGCGCCACGACCAGGAACGCGCGCTGGAAGTCCTGCTGTCGGTGCTCGTCGCCATCGATCGCCAGGTCATATCCATCGAGGAAAAGGTGATCGATCTCTTCGCCGATTCCTGGCATCTGGCGCGTCAGTTTTTCGGGCTCTGGTTGCAAGGCCAGGGCCTCACGACGAGTGGACTGTCAGGCGGGCTCACCAGCGAAGGTAAAGCTGTACTTAAAATGCTCGCAAGCACGCGATCGAGGGGTGCGGCGCCGATCCCTGTCGGTCTTCCCGTGTTCAAGACATTGAATGGTCCGGACCTGGGCGAGGATCCGGCTATGCGCGAAGCGATCATGGAGCAGTGCGATACCTTTGTCGCCAAGCTTCCATGCCGCTTTGTGCGCAAGGATGTGGCGGGTAGGCCAGCGATCACTTTGACCGGTCCGCCAAGCGGAGACAATGTGCCGTTGGCGCGCACGCTCTGGTCGCTGTCGTTCCCTCATGGCCACGAGCGGGATCGCTTCTATCGGTGGCTCGTCGACCGGATCGACCGCTGGGAAGACTGGTCGGGCCGGGCACGCATGGATGGCGCGCAGGCGCTCAGCGAACATCTTCTGCGGCTTAGCTTCGCAAGCGAAGCTCGAACCAGCGACTGATTTGGGGGCGTCTTTGCGGAGGCGCCCCTTTTTTGTCGCTACCCTCGCCCCTGTGTGGTGCTAGCTCTTCAGGAATGGCAGATCGCTAAACCTAAAAGGCTCGCTTACCGGTATCGCGAAGGAAACCGCCAAGTTTGGAAAGAAAGTGCAGAACTGGATGAGTGAACGAAACCAGTGTGTCCTCATCGAACTCTCTATGACCATCGAAGTAGGAAACTTCGACGTGCCGCCCGCCTTTGAACTGTCCTCGCGTTAGGCGGGACAGTTGCGAATAGGAAATGCCTGTATGTTCCGAAAGTTCGCGGAGCGTTAAGCGCTCTTGCTTGCGACCAGCGTCAAGGGCCTGACCCAGCTCCCAGCACACGTCCGGGTAATCGGGAACGGGGGCCCTTGGCCTGCCATCCTTGTTCGCGACTTCGTCGAGCTCAAGACCCAAAAGGTCCAGATACCTGAAGAGCGTACGAAAAGCCGGCCATTTGTCGATCGTGGTCGTTGCGGCTGAGCGTTTCTCGCCTGATTTCAAGCACAGCTGCAAACTGCTTCGGAGACATCGCCCCATATTCTTCAGATTGCTGTCGGACCTCACATAGATAATGGCCAACATCATATCTGAGCCCCGGACGTCATTCGAGCCGCATTCAAAACATCGCAGGCGCCTTTCGACGGACGCCATCTAATGTGCTTACTTGAACTGCTGGCGATGAATGGAGTTTAATGGAATTTAGCTAATTCGATGATCGATATAGCTAATTGGGCACGAAGGATCCAAGCCGAAATCGCGTAATCATCGCTGATATGAGCCATGCTAAGCACCAGAAAATCACAACCTGGAAGATGTACGGCCGTGATCGCGACCACGTGTGATAAGGGTAGTTTAGCAGGAGCGGGTTTCAGGTTGGTCAGGCTCGCCCGCCAATGAGTGCTGTTAGGATGGAAATTTCCTCGCCCAACCTATTCAGTTCATCACCGACTGGCGTTTCTCCCTAATTCACTGTTGCGGACTTTGCTTCGCGAAGCTGGACATACCGCCGCGCTACTTCGGCCCAGAGCTTCCTCCCGCCATCGTCGCCCCGCTCGACGAAGTGCAGCACCTTTCCGGCGATAAATTGCTCGGCCTCTTCGCCGTGTTCGCGATCGACCCATAGCGCTATGGCCCAGACTTCCTGTTCGCGAGTAACCGTCATGAGAACAGCCCAACCATGACCACAACAAACATCGCGACATGCAGAACCAGCAGCACGGAGAATTCGATCAGCGTGCCTCTCTTTGCGCGTAAATCAACCATTGCTGCACCATGGTTCCCGGCGACCAGACCATGTTCGTGCAAGCCCCTCGGACACCAACTGGTCCCCTATCGAACGGCCTGACCTTTGCAGCGTCGCCAACGTTCGCCCATACCGATCCTGCCCTGTCCGGGCGATCTCGAATTCTCCGGCGTTCAGTAGCTCCACAAGTCTATTCCTGGCGCGCAGCGCCAGTCGTCGCTCATACTCGCACTTGCCGTTTAACTCCGGCGTATCGATGTCCGCAATGCGGATCTTTTCGCCTTCGATCCAAACCGTATCGCCGTCATGGACGCAATTGTCGCGAGGACCGGGGGCACACACGGCAAGGGCAGCAGCAATCAGGAGCATGTCGCCCTTCTACGGGTGCAATGAGCTTTTTCATACTTGAACCGACCTGAACATCTACAGGATGATTGCTAGTCAAGGCTGCCTGCGCAAAGTCCCTCGCAGGATGCCCGGCATGTTAGTGACCCGCGAGCGTTCCTACAGCGCATACACGCTGATTTTATTAGGAAATTTACCTAGGTAATTTTACCGCCGTAGTCGAAGTGGCTTTACGAAGTCTGTGTTGGGCCAAATTGATCCTATGAAACAGACCTCCAAATCAGCTCACAACGACATCGAGTGCTTGGCAGAAAATATCGCGGCATGCCTTGCCGAAGCCGACAGGCTCGGCCTCGACAAGGTTGCGATCGATCTCGACCTTGCTTTGCAGAAGGTGAGGAGGTCCTCAAACTGGATACACCATTGAGGGGGCTTGGGTGGGGATCGCGGCGCAGGCGACGGAGGGAATACACGAGCTAGTGGTAATGGCGCGCAAGGAGCTGGCTCGCCGCCAGTTGCGCCTCAATGCGCTGGATCGCGACTACTTCGGCGAACCTGCATGGAATATGCTGCTTCACCTCTACGTTGCTTCACGCGAAGAGCGGGTGAATATTCTTACAAAGGAAATCACGGCAGCAGCCGACGTGCCCTACACAACGGCGTTGCGCTGGTTGGATCTTCTCGAAAATGTGGGGGAGATCAGTCGATCATCGTCGGATGAAGACGGCAGGGTCACCTTTATTGCCCTAACAGGCGTCGGACTGTCGCGGGTCGAGCGCTCGCTCGCTGCCATGGTTCAGGCCGAACAGACTATCGAGGCGCGTTATGTCCGGGCCACGGCAGAACAACCAACCGCCGAGGCTTTCGCCACCTGAATACCGCCTTCAGGATCGCTCTTTCGAGCGGGTGCGATAGATCATTTTCCTACACGGAACAAATATGGAACAGAGCCGATCATCGAGTCGGAGATAGCCATGATTGTTCTTAGCGCCCCGATGCTCGCTGCGATTGCGAGCATCATCACCGCATTTGCCGCCTTATCTGGTCAGTGCGTCGTAAACCATGAGCTCTAAGCGCCTCGATACGATCGCCGATTACACGCGCCATGGCTACGCGCTGCGGGTGGACTGCAAGGCATGTCGCCACACAGCTGTCCTCAACCCGCTGGAGGTAACCTTGCTGTGCCAGCGGCGCGGTTGGTCAAAGCAAATGGCGGGTGTCGAACGGCGGCTAAAGTGCTCGCGCTGTAGCAGCCGTGAAATACGCATTGGCCCGTCTTTTGGACCGTGAAGGCCGCTTACGATCTCTTTACGCAGGCGCGTTACGTTGGACCGATGCGCAGCCTTCTGGTCCTACTGCTTGTTGCCTTCGCCTTTCCGGCCAATGCAGAGGTCGTCAGCGGGCCAGCACATGCTGTCGATGGCGATACTCTCGTCCTGAACGACAGGCAGGTGCGCCTCGCTGGTATAGACGCACCGGAGCTCGACCAGAACTGCCAGCGTGATGGCCAAGCCTGGGCATGCGGCGAAGAAGCCAAGCGCCAGCTAGATAGCATGATTGGAGGCCAGACGGTGTATTGCCAGGGAGAGGGAGTAGACCAGTATGGTCGGCTTCTCGGAACATGCTCGGCGAACAGGGTGAACCTCAACGCCTCCATGGTCGAGTATGGTTGGGCCACGGCCTATCGCGCCTACAGCGACTACTACCTGGCACAGGAGCATCGAGCACGTTCGGCAAAGGCGGGGATCTGGGGATCGCAGTTCGCCCTGCCCGAGCAACATCGGATAGCAGCGAGAGAAGCGAGCAGACCGGCTGCCACAACTGCAGCAGCAGGCAGAACGAAGAGGCCCTCCTCCATATGCGACATCAAGGGGAACCGCAGTAGGCGCGGTGATTGGATCTATCACCTTCCCGGCATGCAGTATTATGAGCAGACAAGACCGGAAGAGATCTTCTGCTCTGAAGCAGACGCGATCGCTGCAGGATATCGCAGGTCCAAAGTTTAATTGATGAGCGGCCGCTCTTGCGCGGGTTGCTGCCTGTCCGATTTTTAGGTGGGTGAGTGCTGAAAAACTGCCATTCCGCTAGAGACCCGATTGTGGTCTTAGACATTTCGTCAGCTTTGCGCCCTCATAATGGTCATTCGAGGGATTGATGCAGCACCCCAAAAGCGGATGTTCGCTTAACAATGAAAGGTTACCGAGCGTGCCGGGTGCTTTCAGTCGATAAGCAGAAAATTGTCAGTCGCGTTCAGGCCGCAAGTGACGTGTGCGATGTAAGCATTTCCCTTATTTCTTCTGGGCTGGTCGGTCTTCCAATGAAATAGCCCTGAGCAAGATCGCAGCCCGCTTCCCGGAGGAAGGTGAGACAGCTTCGATCCTCGACTCCTTCTGCAACAACTCGCAGACCAAGCCGATGCGCAAGGTCGATGGTCGACTGAACAAGAAGCGCATCGTTTGCGTCCTCATGGGCGTGCTGAACAAAGCTCCGGTCGATCTTAAGTTCGGACAGTGGAAGCTGCTTGAGATAAGTCAATGTCGACTGGCCTGTGCCGTAATCGTCCATCGAGATTGCGATGCCAAGGTCGCGAAAGTGCTGAAGCGCGGCGACAGCGGCGCTAGGATCGTCAATTGTTGCTGATTCAGTCACCTCGAAAATCAAACGTTTCCGCGGAATTCCTGTCTCCGTAAGGATCCGCTTTGCCTTGTCGATGAATTCGTTTGAATAAACCAGCTTTGCAGAAATATTGACTGCAGCGCTCACAACAAGACCACGCTGGCACCAAGCGGCCAAATCATCGATGGTTCTTTGCAGAACATACAAGGTCAGGTCGCATATCCGGTTCGCATCTTCGGCCATCGGAATGAACAGGTCGGGTCGTAACGGACCGCGTTGCGGGTGATTCCAACGTACGAGCGCTTCGACGCTGGTGATACGATCAGTCTTCAAATCAAGCTTCGGCTGATAGACGACCTCAAGCTCACCCAAATCGATTGCCACATCGAGCTCTCCCATGAGGGAGATCTGCCGTTCCACTTCGGTTTGCTCATCAGCCAGATGAATGTGCCAAGGTTCGGCATTTCTCAGAGCCGTCGCAGCGGACAACGCCGCCTCTGCTAGGGCTTGAGGTGCGGCAACGCCAAATGCGATCTGGACATCAACGCGTCGCCCTCCGACCTCGATGGGACGTCGCATCAGTGCATGCAATGCCTTTAGCATTGCCTCCATCTCTCCGGCTTCAAGAGAAGAATGCCAGGCGAGCGTGCGGTCCTCTATTCGATAAACTGTGCTGCCGAAGTTCCCTACGAGGAGCCGCTCGGCAACGCGTTTGAGGAGTTCTTTCGCATTGTGATCGCCCAGAACGCTCGAGAGCGCCGCGAAATTACCAATGATTGCCGTAATGCATGCGGCCGACGCCGGATCAATCTCTCGTTCCATCGACAGACGGTTCGGAAGCCCTGTGTCGGAGTCATGGACGCGCCTATGGTCCAAATCTTTTTTAAGAATTGCCAGCAACTGCGCAGCGCCTGCAAACAATACCGCGACTGCGGCGGGTGCGGCTTCGAGCATCGTGTAAAATGCGAACCAAGAAACGCCGTAGGCACTCACAACTGTGCCCAGCGCTACGGCGCTGCGCGTTGCGGCCTGGCGCATTGTTGTCGCCCGTAGCAACCAGGCGAAGCCTGCGCAGGCTATTGCCATAAGAACAAGCGGGCCTGCGCTGGCAGGTAAAGCCGCAAAGAGAGTTTCAGCTGCAATCGCTTGAACAATGACGCCGGGAATTACGCCATGTTGAGGAACAGCGTACCTGTCGCCCATTTCTATTGCCGTGGCACCGACCAACACATCTTTTCCACGAAGATCGGCTTCGGCAAACCGACCATGCTCGATATCAGAGAAGCTGTGGCGGGGTATGGTCAGAGGATCGATCGACAGATCTAATGGAAAAGGTTGATCGACCGTCCCGGGTCGGCCCGCAATCTGCGCGGACAATGATGGCCGGGGAATGCCCTGCGTAAGAGTGCCCAATGGCATTCGCCGCACGAATCCGTCGCCGTCTGCTGCGATGGAAACCGAACCCAGGATTGCATAATCCCTCAAGGCCGGGATCGGCAGGGCGTCTAGCATCCTTGTGTCGTGCCGAGATGCTCTTTGCGCAAATGTCGGCATGACGATCGTTGGCTTGGCCTCGGCCAGCGCCGCGGCGAAAGCGAGATCCTGCTCTGTTTCAGATGGAGTGGAAAAATCGACGTCGAAGGTAATGCTCCGCACGCCCGCATCCGACAGCCGACTGACAAGTGCACCATAGTGGCGCCGGTCCCAAGGCCACCGGTCTATCTCTGCCAGGCTTGCCGCATCCATCTCGACGACGTGAAGCTGGCCGCTGGCTTCGCGGGAATGGATGCCGAACAGGGAATTGCGCAAAGCATCTTCAGCGCCCTGCAAAAACCCCGAGCCCCACAGTAACATCGCAGCTGCCAGCGATAGTACGCAGATCAGCAGTCGGCCGATAGTGGCGCTCATACCCATCGACCGCATATTGCGAGATGTCGAAAGGCATCGAAGGCGTTAACGATTAGCACGACTAGTCACCCTTGCCGGGGCCGCCGTCCTTGCCCGGACCGCCAGGTTTGTCGTCCTTACCGGGTTTGTCGTCCTTACCGGGCTTGTCATCCTTGCCGGGTTTGTCATCCTTGCCAGGCTTGTCGTCCTTACCGGGCTTGTCGTCCTTACCGGGCTTGTCATCCTTGCCGGGTTTGTCATCCTTGCCGGGTTTGTCATCCTTGCCAGGCTTGTCGTCCTTACCGGGCTTGTCGTCCTTACCGGGCTTGCCGTCCTTACCGGGCTTGTCGTCCTTACCAGGTTTGTCGTCCTTGCCGGGCCGATCATCCGTGCCGGGCAGGCCAGGCTTGTCATCCTTGCCGGGATTTTCGCCGCGGCTCGGTTGATCCGGACCGTTCACGCTCTTGTCGAGCGGAGCCTTGCCTACCGAAACGGACCGGGAGCTTGCAGCCACTTCCGCAACGAGTGCGACAGGGGCCGGACCAGATACTACTCCTGAAGTCGCCTTACCCATATCCGCAGGCTTACTTACAATCGCTGAAGCGATAAAAGGCAGCGCCGACCCCGTAGGACCGCCGCCGCTCTTCACAGGTGTGCTGGTTGAGCGAAGGTCTGCTTGGCTCCCTTTCTCGACATCGCGAGACGCTGGCGCCTGAATGGTGACGGGCTCTACCTCAACCTGCTCCTTCTCTTCGTTCTGAGCCGCAGGACGTGCAGGAGAATCGATCACGATTGACTGATCTCCCGAAATCGACAGGCGATACTTATCGCCAGCTGAAATCATCGCGACGTCGCCGGGCCGAACAAGATCGCGCGCGCCGCCATCAAGCGTAGATACTTCGACGAGTCCTTCGGTGACTTGCAGCGAAGAGCCCTCTGCGCCCACCGTAACCGAAAAGGTTGTGCCCTTCACGACAGCAGCGAGGTAAGGCGTATCAACTTTGAAATGCGGGGTTCCCTTCTTTTCGACACGAAAGATAGCGTTCCCGATTTCTTGGAAGAATTGGGTTATCGAAGAATTCTTGGACTCCTTGGGAATTCGAACACGGCTATTCGAAGCCACAGTCACAAAGTCATTCTGATGAACAAGGACCGCTCGGGCTCTTGCTCCAGTCGCAATCGTGTCGCCTACTTCCACGGTGGCACCGCGCCGTGCAGCGACACGCTTTCCATCCCGATCGACGAACACAGGCCCGCTGACCTCGCTCACCATCCAGCCAGACGACTGCGCAATCGCTTGTGAGCTTGCGCAAATAAGTAGCGCAGCCGTTACACTTCGGGTGAGGGTTTTGATCATGCGTGCGACTCCATTCAATTTGCCAGATGTAACGGAGAGGCTTGGGGCAACGGTTGAGGAACAGGGTTTCTCAGGGATCAAATTTTATGATTTCTAAATCTTTAAGGCGCAGTCCCGCGAGAACTTAATCAGACACTTAGAGGATCCCGTGGGTCGCAATTACCTCGCCATCGCCTCGTTAACATTCAGTTTGCTCGCCGTGCCCTGCTATGGACAGGTCGCGCTCGACCGTGTCGATCCGGGTCGCGCAGAAGAACGCGTGACGAATGAACGTGAAGAAATTCCAACAACAAGCGATCCGCAAATCTTAGAAACTTCCACTGCGTTTCAAACGCAGGATGACGTATTCGTCGGCGCGATCGCTATCGATGGGCTGCACGTCATGGCGCGCGGCGATTTCTCGGATATTGTCGAAAATTACATCGGCCGCACGCTGAGCGGATCCGAATTGACCGAACTAGTCGAGCGGCTCGCAAACCGGGTGAAAGCGAAATTCCCCTTGGCAAGCGTCTATGTCGAGCCACAAAAAATCACTGCTGGTGTGCTTCAGGTCACCATCGACGAAGGCGCAATCGACGAGGTTAGGATCGAGGGGGCGCAAAACCGGTCGGTCGTGGCAGCTCTATCAAAATTAGCATCGGGACAACCGGTCACGGCAGTGGACCTCGAGCGCAGCCTTCTCGTGGCCGGAGATATCGACGGGGTAACCCTGGGCAACGTCCGTGTCATGCGCGAAGAGAACAGAAATATCCTTGTGGTAAACGGCACCTATGAGCGTGTCGGTGGAAGCGTGACATTCGGCAATGACGGATCGAAGCCGCTCGGGCCGCTCGAACTCTACGGACACGTTAGATTCAATGGCCTCTTTGCCCAAGATGACACCTTACAGGTATTTATTCTCGACACAGTGCCTGATGTCGAAGAGCTTGTTTTTGGTCAGGTACGATACGGCAAACGAGTTAGTCGCGAAGGAACTGAAATCTCGGCCACCGGCTCTTTTTCGCGCAGTGCGCCCGGGGCATATCTCGAACCGTTCAATATTCGTGGAGAGAGTTGGACAGTATCGCTAGGGCTTTTGCATCCAGCGGTCCGGCGACAAAATTCGAGTATCTGGATACGCGCGGACGCTTCCCATCGCCAAATTGAGCAAAGTCGTGACGGAGCTCTCGCGCGCCAGGATCGACTGACCACCGTATCAGCTGGCATCTACGGCTATTCACGTCTCGCCGGCGGATGGTTGCGCGCCAATGCGCAGATTAAGCAGGGCCTGGATCTTTTCGACGCAACGCAGCTCGGAGATCCCTTATCGTCCCGCCAGGATGCCGATGGAACCTTCACGACAGCCACGTTCGATATCGGATGGCGAAAGAATGTGGTCGCCGATTTAGGTATTAATGTTGCGGTCCGCTCACAGTTGGCCTCGCAGCCATTACTCATCTCCGAAGAAACGGGACTTGGGGGTGCTAACTTCGTTCGCGGCTACGACTACAGTGAACGGACCGGCGATCAGGCCCTTCTGGCCTACGGGGAACTGAACTATTCCTGGGACAGTCTTCCGGGACCACTAGCTGAGCTGGAATTCTATGGGTTCGTGGATGGCGGTAAGGCATATAATCTTGACGAGGGCTTCGGCGGTGGAAGCCTCTTTTCTTCAGGGGGCGGCTTTAGAGCTGACATCGGTAAAAGCCTCACGGGCGGATTGGAAGTTGCTGTGCCACTATCGGGCGTGCGCTACGATACGGGAGATAGCTCAGCCCGGGTTCGATTTCAGGTCTCTCAGTCATTCTAAGCTGTTGATAGCCACGAATTCGGGAGAAGGATGTGAGCGGTCAAGCCCCCGCAAGGGTTTCGCGAAAACTTCAAAGAGCCATTGAACCTGGTCAGCAATATATGTGCTGTGGGAATCCCGAGGCCGAAGCCGTCGGTGTTTCTCTGCCGGGCTTGATCGACGCGGAAGAACGGTTCCAATAATGATGGGAATTGATCCTCGTCCACCCCAGGGCCTTGATCGATGATGTCTATCGTATAGCCGCTTTTACCGACACGGACCGCAACCTCAGCCGAGCCAGCAAACTGAACGGCATTTTCTATCAGCGCATTGATTGAGCGCTTGAGGGGCTCTTTGAATGTCTTGATGACGATATTCGTCATACCGATCAACGTAACTGCTTCTCCGTAGCGGCTCGTTACGTCCACCAGCAATTCGCGGAGATTGACCTCTTCAGGATCGCTCTGAAGGAGTTGTGCGCCAAGATAGCTTTCGAGGGAATCCAGCAATCGGACCATCTCGTCGACGCTTTGGTCATGTATGCCGACGAGTTCCTTGTCTTCAATCATCCCAGAAATCGTTTTAAGTCTGGATAGCGGAGTGCGAAGATCATGCCCGATCGCCCGATACGATTTGGTCTGATCACTCAAAATACGATCAATTCGTTCCTGCATCGCGTTCATTGCGTGCGCCAGGTCCCGAAGGTCTCGAGGCCCCATTTCAGCGACCTGGACCTTGCCCCCCTGACCAATTCGCTCGGCCGCATCAGTAAGGCTGCGCAACGGCTTCGCAACCAGATACAAGAGCGCCAGACCGATGGCCAGAAATGCAGCCGTGGTCAGTGTAGTGAGAACCATGGCTCGCCAGGCGACTGGCCACATGCTCGTTATGTCCCGCGAGACGAAGTTGAGCCAGGTACCATCGTCCAGCTGCAAGGAGCCCTCCAGATCGCGGCTGCTTTTGTCCGACAGGGATGTCGATAGATGGAGGGGCCTTCCGGCCAACGACGGCTCCCATGCTATGATATCTTCGCCGATGCCGGACAGCATTTGATCACCGCTCGAACCTTCCACGTTCGGCGCCGGCGATACGTCAACAGCGAGGTATCGCGTAGTCATGTTTGCCGCCATCTGATCGGGCGCAAGTTTGTGCATTCTCTGCCCCACGACGAGAAGTTCGGCGACGCGCCGTGCATGGTCGTCCTGAAGCGTCTGGCGATCAATAAGTTGATAGAATACGAGACTGCCGGCGAGTTGGATGATGCCAAGAGCCAAAAATACGGCGGCGACATAAACCCCAAATCCGTGAGCCTTAAAGCTGCCTATCGGTGAGCGTTTCAAACCTCTTCATCCATTACAAGCCATTCTGGCTACAGTTGCGAGAGTCCTTCGCAAGCTTTTTAGCGGTGAAGAAAATTATAAGAACACTTGCGCCTTATATTCTGGTGAAAAATTTCTCAGCAAAATAGCACTATGAGCCGAACGTCTGTTCTGCGCTACCTATCTTCGCAAGCCGAGAGTCCGCGGTCGACCTCATTCCAGTCGGTCTGCTCGGCGTTCAATCCCGTAAGCCTTCCAATAAGTCCGCGCTATTACTTACGGTTATGAATTCCCGTGAAGCTCGGCTTACAATCTCTATATTGGAAATGAGGCGACAGGCCATCCACGTTTGAATGCGACCCGGCGTGGTAGAGGAAGCCCCCTTTTTGGTCTGACGTCTCACCAAACATCCCCTGATTTGCGTATGATAGCTAGTTGGGCTCAGCATCCAACTTATTGACTGAGTCCACTTCGTGTTTATCGCGTTTGCCGCTTAAGCCATAAGGTGATGCGATGAAGAAAAGGCTACAACAGCTCGCCGAGCACGCCCAGCAGGTTGCTGATTGCGCCAATCGCGCCATCGAAAGCTCGTCTGCGGCGACAGAGATGAATGCGCTCAATGATGCCATGATGGCCTATCGGAGCGCCGCAGTCTTTTATCTAACCCATCCCTCAATTGCCGACTACGTCCGTGCAGATGCCAGAAAACACAGTCCGGAAACACGTGAGGCGATTGAAAGGATCGCCGATCTGATCGACAGGCTCAATGAGCCTGATTAATCGTCGCTAATTGGCGGTCCGCTTACACTTTTTAGTGATCACGGGATTTGCGCTGAGGTCGGATACTGCTCCTTGGAAAATGAATTGCTAACCAAAAAAAGCCCCACCGAGAGGTGGGGTCTTCAAGGAGAAGGCGTGGAAAAATCCAAGCCCTCCGGGTCGCAGGAAAGACAATACGCCATCCGGATGGTAAACATTGTAACGTCGCGACATATGCGAATGTGAGTCACATTGGGGCTCATCCTTGTGTAATTAAACGGGTGACTCCATATCTCAATGGACGAGGATTCAGATCACGGTCCATTAACTTGGTGTCGATGTGAGATATGCTCTGCTGCTGGCGAACGGGGCGAAGGGCTGCTTCGCGCCCTCATTTCGGTCGTTAGACCGACCGCCCACGGCACCCGAAAGCGGCCGTAGCCGGCGGACATTGAGTGATTTCAGCTTTTGGTGCCTCCCGTCCGGCCTCTGGGTGTCGCAATGGGGTGGAAAACTGACGTTAGTCGAATACGAGGCTATCCCGCCCCCTACCTCTTCACCCCGACACCATGAACGCGGATTGTGATTTCCGGTGTCCACCTGAGAAGGCGCATTCAATTTTTAAACCAACCAATTTTGCTGTCGATATTACCGAGGGAAGCAATCTCTGTGTAAACCGCGTTTAGTAACATCGAGTTCGTTTTTGGACTTTAGCCTTGGCCTGTGCTTTGATGCTTTCACTAAGTAACTCTATAGTCGCAACGCTTTTATAATTGTGCGCGGGGACATTGATCGGTGGAGGACGGAGGTCGCAACACCTGCTCAAACTCAATCAACCAAATGCACTTATCAAGGCACAGACCTTGTTGAGCATGGCGTTGGCTTTTGGCGTATCAGAGTGTGTCAGCCGCGAGGGATCGCATTCCGATGAATATGATGCGGGTTTCGCACATCGCTACACAGAAGGAGGAGCTGAATACGAAGCTAAGATCGTTGCAGCGCAAAAAGCGCTGAAAGCAGCAGGTATAGATGTGACGATTCCACGACCACCAGCGACGAAGAAATCAATCCAGCACGTCCATGTTGCTCACGCTGGCCAAGTCGACTGTTCAAAAGATCTGCCGATTGCCTGGCATGCCAAGTAGAGCTTCGCCTCTTAAGATCAGGAATGCATCCATATTAATGCAGACGCCATGCTTCGATTCTAGCAGTTAGATATGGCCAAGAGTTAATTTGCCATGTTTATTCGTCATCCGACCAAGGACCAGCTCCTACCAGACGATGTCGAACTAGAAGCCGACTGGATCAGGCACGATGGGTCACAACGCGTAACATCTGAGAGCGACCATCCATTAATCCTATTGCGTGACGGCACGATCTTCAGGCCGATTTCTCAACTTCCGAACAAATGGATGGCATTTTACAAAATGTGTCGGTGGGAATGGCAAGGTCGAGATCCAAACGCTTTCGACGTGATAGCTTATCAAATATTTCAGTGAAGTGGTTGTTAAGGCAGGTTGCTGATCAGCGACGACCAGGTGCTGGGCTCCGACCGAAGCTTCTTTGTTTTGCAGATTGGCCAGCACCGCAATGAGGTCATCGACCTTACTGAGCGCGTGAATAACCGTATACCTAAGCCGCCGGGTCCCGCTGCGCCGTCGCTCCAGCGAACTACTGCTGAGGCCAGCCTTGGCACCTACGTTTGATATGCTCTCTGGGAGATATGTTAGGTATCGAATCTGTTTGGCATGCCGGCGGAAATGGCTTGGAACTCAGGCTGGGATTGTCGGCAGACTTGGCATTAAACCTTGTTTAAGTTCTCCATTTCGTGTTCACGCTGAATTTTTTCTGATCCCTGATTAACACTGCAAGGCGAGCGCATTGGCTGGCGCAGGTCCGAGTTGGTATGGGATCAGAAGGCGTAAAGATAGAATAGCGCCGTTACGCAGCTAGTCTGAGAGTGTTTCGTCCCTCCCGCTTGGCTTTATAAAGAGCCTGATCCGCGCGCTGAAGCAGACTCTCGACGCTTTCCATATGTGTTAGTTCAGCCACGCCGACACTGATCGTGACCGCCGGCGTGTTTGCGACATCCTCAATTGCGACGCGGACACGTTCGGCAATCACCATCGCAGTTCCTGAATTCGTGTTTGGTAGAACGATGATAAATTCCTCTCCCCCAAACCGTCCTACCACATCACCTACACGAACCGCGGCAGTCGTGGTCTTCGCTACACGCTTCAGCACGTCGTCGCCGGCCTGATGTCCGAAAGTGTCATTGACCCGTTTAAAGTAGTCTATGTCGAAAAGCGCGACCGATACCGGGTTTCCTTCGCTTTTCGATGTCGTCACGGCCCTTGTTAAATCTTCTGTGACGCGGCGACGATTAGGGATTTGCGTTAGCTGATCAGTCTCCGCCAGGACTTTTGCCGTGAAAGCAGCTTCTTCAGCCCTCTTGCGTGCCTCAATGATGGCGAATTCGTGGGTGACCTGTTGTGTCACGTCTTGGACTATCCCGAACAGCCCTACCCGATCACGATCGCTTTGGTGATCGAGTTCTCCGCGGGAGCGCACATAGCGGACCTGCCCGTCTGGTCTGATGATGCGGGCCCTGAATTCAAAGCCCTGGCGATCCTCAATAGCTTTCTCAATATGGTCGGTCACTACGTGGCGATCGTCAGGGTGATACGCGTCGATCGCCGCCTCTAAGGGTGGTGGAATGCCTTCCTCGAGACCAAAAATAGTGAACACGCCGCGAGACCAACGGATAGTTTGAGTATCGACATCGAGCCACCAATGTCCAAGATCTGCATTATCCTCTGCGAGTTGAAGCAAACGTTTTTCTTCACCGAGACGGGCAAGAATGCGGTCGCGTTCGGCAAGCAGGGCCGCGATCGGCAATGAAGCTGCGAACAAAGTCAGCAAGTAGAATTGGAAATAGAGGCTTTTGCCACGTAGATTGGTGCCGAAGGATGTTTGGGTTGGGGTCCATATATCGAAGGAAAGCCCCCCCACGCAGGCAATGACTAAGATGCCCCCCGCCGCTCCTAAAGGACCCAGCCGCGAAGCAGCGGTTAGAACTACGAACATCTGCAGAAAGAGCATCGTTGCATCAAGGTGGTAAAAGGTCACCCACGATACCGTCCCTATAAGAGCAAAAATCGCTGTTGCCTCAATGACCTTTGAAGGCACAGTGACGATCCCGCGATTCCTGAAAGCTCGGTGAGCGACCATCAAAAGCGGTGTCACAATCAGAATACCTAGAAGGTCGGTGGAGAACCACGAAAACCAAAACTCGGCTGATGCCGCCGCGGTAACAGTGTTAGCTATCGTTGCGCTACACGCACATCCAAGTAATGCGGCAACTGAGAACCACATCAGGTGCTGAGGTGATGAAAACGATAGGCGCCGCGCGAGCTTCACCTTTAAAATCCAAGCAATCGCAAGAGGCTCGAACATGTTGGCGGCTGTATACCCTGCAGAAATTGCCAGCGCACCGTTATCAATCACATTTGCAGCGAGACTCCCCAGCCCGGCCGAGAGAACGTGGGGGTAAGCGGAAGAATTTTTCCTAAGTAATAAGACCGCAAGCAACAATCCGCTCGCAGGCCAAATGATGGCAATGCTGTTAATTCCGTCGACCATGCGCAGCGTTATCAAAGCCGCGGTAAAATAGCCCAAACCGGTAAAAAGAGGCCTGAGAAGGGCTATGTTTCGGGGGTTGGAACGGGGGGAAATCATGGCCTTGCTCTAACTGCGAATGGTTAACCGTGGTTTCGTTGCGAGCACCATTTGACCGTACTTCCACGTATGCAGATATTGATGATCAATTCGGCTTTTCGATGGCGGATCAGCACGAACATGCGGAAGTGACGTAGACGCGCTAGTGCTGAACGAGATCCCTCGACAAACATTAAAAAAGGCCCCACCTGATGGTGGGGCCTTGAGTTGGGAACACGGGAAATCCCATGCCCTTCGGGTCGCAAGAAGCACCTTAAGGGCCCTTCGAATCTGGCATTGTAACTAGGCGACAGGTGGACACATGTCTCAGAATAAGACGCGCCCTGTTTTGTAAGATTCTTATGGTTGCAGGATTTTCTGCTGATCAGCGGTTTCGTGTCAATTGTTCTGATTGAAATAGAACGCTTCGTTAGGTGCACCTCCTGTACCAGGGGCCGGGCCCGGATCCGTAGGGAAACAAGAGGCACACGCGAGCGATCTTGGCGAAGCCGTGCGTGAAAACACGTCGCAAAACGACTTACTTACCAATCTAAGATACTGAAAAGAGAGACCTAGCATAGTGGACCGTAGGAATTGGCAAAGCCCTCAAAACCTACGTTTTCGGCCGAAATTCAACGTCCGCAACTAGCATCACATAGGAATGATCGAAGAAATTAGCCCCGCTGCTTCCAGCGGGGTCTTCTACATTCGCAACCGCTGCCATGTCGGAAGCATTTTTTCTGAGTACACACGAAATGAAAAGCATTCCCGATGCTGACTTACGAAGCTACGTTTGATCGACTGATCCTATAAGCGGAAAACTCCCAAAAGCTAAGAGTCCGCTTTGCGCCCTCATATCGGCCATTCCATCCATCGTTGCGATTGCCCGAAAGCGGACGTTCGCATGGTCGGCAATCTGCCATGCTTGGATTCTTTCCACTACCGAATGCGGCCGTCTGGTTATGCTATTCGAATAGCTAAACCGCCGAGCTGAATACTCGACCTCGCGGCTGCCGATAGCGATCGAATATCGCCGCGATGGTCCGCGCATAGGGCAAGCCTTCGGGCAGGATATCGAGCCATTGCCGGCCAACCGAAGCAAGCCCGCGGTCGAGGAATGGACGCAATGCCTCGCTCGCCTCCCGCATCAGGCAGGCACCGAGTTGCGCGCGGCCCTGGCAAAGCAGTTGTTCGATCACCGCCGCGCGATAGCGGTCGTCGGCGGTGCGCCTGATGCCGCGATTGGCTGCGAGCTGATCCTGCGAGGCGATCATCCGATAACGCCCGCTGTTCTTTTCGTTTTGCGCAAGCAGGTGCGGGAAACTGCTGATGGCCGATGCGCCGAGGCCGATCAGAATATCGCTCGGATCGTCGGTAAAGCCTTGGAAATTGCGGCGCAGCTTGCCCTCGAATGACGCCCGCGCCAGCGGATCGCCTCCGGGCTTTGCAAAATGGTCGAATCCGATCGGGGCGTAACCGCTAGTGCCGAAATAGGCGTAACCCATCGCGGCCATGGCGAAGCGCTGGCGCTGGTCGGGAAGGTTGCTGTCGTCGATGGCTTTCTGCCGCGGTATGATATGCGGGACATGCGCGTAACCGAACAGTGCCACGCGGTCGGCGCCGAGCACGCGGGTGCGTTGCAAGCTGTCCTCGAGATCGTGCATTGTTTGGCCGGGAAGTCCGTACATTAGGTCGAAATTGAGCGAGGTAACGCCCGCATCCCGCAACCAGTCGACCGTCTGGACAATGCAGTCTTCAGACTGGACGCGCCCGATGGCTTCCTGGCAATGGGTCGCGAACGTCTGGACACCGAGGCTGGCACGTTCGATGCCGACCCGCTCGATCGCCGCAGCCCATTCACGCGTCATCGTGCGGGGGTCGAGTTCGATGGATATAGTCGGATCGGGCGCTGCGAAGTTGAAGAATAGCGCATCGACCAAGCGCTGGAAATCATCCGGGTCGAGAGCGTTGGGGCTTCCGCCGCCAAACGCGATCCGCCTGACGCGGGTCGATGGCGGGAGGAGCGATGCGACGTGGGCGATCTCGCGATGGAGAGCATCGAGGTAGGATTTCAGCCGCTGACGCCGTCCCGCCGCTGCCGTGTTGCAGCCGCAGTAAAAGCAGATTTTCTCGCAGAACGGGATATGAATGTAGAGCGAGACGTCGCCCTCTGCGTGGCGCAGGGCCTGTCGGTAGTGGTCGGGATCGAGCTCACCGAATTCCGCAGCGGTGGGGTAACTCGTATAGCGGGGCACGGGCTTTGCGAGGAGGTCGGGGTAAAAGGTCCACATGGCAGCCCTGATGGGCCGGCGATGAAGATCGGTCATTGACCCAGATCAAATCTCTTGCGGCACGATCCGGTATGGCAAGCCTTTGCGTGGCAAGGCGGATCAGGAGGCGACTTGCGCTTGATCGGGATTTCCACGAATCCACCGCCGCATAGCTTGGCCGTGATTTTTGTGTCGGCGGCAGGCAGTGGTCCCATCGCCAACGGCAGGAGGGCGCACAGCGCGGCAAGCGATGCGAGGCTCATGGCTCGTCTTCTTCGTCGTCGATCAGGATGCGCCGGGCAGCACCGTCCAGGTCCTCGAACTGGCCCCTCCGCATGGCCCAGAAGAACGCCGCAAGACCCAGCAACCCCAGACCGAGTGCGATCGGGATCAGAAAGGCCAGCCCACTCATTGCGCAGCCTTGGAGAGGCGGAGCGAATTGCCCACGACAACCAGCGAACTCAGCGACATCGCAACTGCGGCAATGAGCGGAGTGACCATGCCTGCCAGTGCCAGAGGTACCGCAAATACGTTGTAGATTATCGCGAATGCGAAGTTCTGGCGCACGATGACCATGGTCTTGCGGGCTACACGCACGGCCAGCGCCACCGGCATGAGCGCCCTGCCAAGAAAAACCGCGTCGGCTGCCTGCTGGCTCGCATCGCTGGCGCTTCCCGGCGCTATCGATGCGTGGGCCGCGGCCAGAGCGGGCCCGTCGTTTATGCCGTCACCGACCATCAGCGGCTTGTGCCCTTCGGACTTTAGCCCTTCGAGTAAGCGCAGCTTGGCATCTGGAAGCAGTTCGGCTTGCGCGGCGATGCCCAGCTTCGCGGCTATCGCCTCAACGGGTCCCACCCTGTCGCCCGATATGATCGAGCCCCCCACGCCCTCGCGGTGCAATGCGGCAAGTGCCTCTGCGGAATCTTCGCGCAGCGGGTCGGTGAAGGCGATATCGATCGTCTCATCGCCGATCCTGAGGCTGGTTGCAATGTGGTCGCCGGCATTCTGCGGGCGAACGAGCGCGACCTGCGTGTCGCCGCTGCGCGCCAGGATACCGACGCCGCTTTCTTCGCGCAGCTGGGACAAGGCGGCAGGCGCGATCCCTTCCGCTTCGAGCGTCTTCGCTATTCCCTTGCTCAGCGGGTGCCTGCTGCTGCGCGCCAGCGCGAGCGCGACCGAGGCCTGATATGTGGTGAGGTGGCCGAGTTGCGGTACCAGCTCGCCCAGCGTCAGCGTACCCGTCTTGTCGAACAGGGCTATATCGACTTCCGCCAATCGCTCGAGGGCACTTCCGTCCTTGACCAGCAATCCGCGTTTCGCGAGCGCACCCGAAGCCACCACCTGCGCGGCCGGCACGGCAAGTCCCATGGCGCAAGGACAGGTGATGATGAGCACGGCGATCGCGATGATCAACGACTGGTGCCAGCCGGCCCCCGCGATCATCCACCCTGCAAAGGCCAACAGGGCGAGCGAATGGACCGCCGGAGCGTAGAGACGGGACGCACGGTCAGCGATGCGGACATAGCTGCTCCGTAACTGCCCGGCCTCATCCATCAGACGGGCGATTTCAGCGAGCGCAGTGTCGGACGCTGCCGCCGTTACCCGCACCTGCACCGGATTGCCGAGGTTGATAGCGCCCGCGTTGACGAGATCGCCCGGTCGCACCCCCTCGGGTGCGCTCTCTCCGGTGAGCATGGCGTTGTCAAGCGTGGTCGATCCGTCTTCGATCACACCATCTGCCGCCAGCGCCTCTCCGGCCGCCACCAGCATCAGCATGGCGGGTTCAAGATCTTCCGCGGCCAGCCTCCGGTGCGCGCCGTTGTCGTCCAGGACCGTCGCGCTCTTGCCCATGCGCGAGAGAAGCGCGCCGATACCTGCACGCGTCTTGTTGCGCATCACCGCATCGAGCGCGCGCCCGGCAAGCAGGAAAAACAGCAGCATCACTGCGCCGTCGAAATAGGCATGCTCCCCTCCGGTCATCGTCTCGGAGATGCTCAGGCCCGTTGCCAGCAGGACGCCGATCGAGATCGGCACGTCCATGTTGGTGCGGCGGTGACGCAGGGCCATGGCAGCGCTTTCAAAGAAGGGGCGGCCGGAATAGGCGACGACAGGCACGGCGATCAGCGCGGACAGCCAGTGAAACAGCTCACGCGTCACTCCGCCCGCGCCCGACCACACGCTGACCGACAGGAGCATGATGTTCATCATGCCAAAGCCCGCCACGGCGAGAGCGCGCAACAAGGCCTTGCTCTCCCGATCGTCGGTTGCCAGCGGGTTGGCGGCGACACTCTGGGCTTCGAACCCGATCTTCTCGATCGCTTCGACCAGATCCTGATCGCTCAGGCTCTCATGGTGCCGGACCGCGACCCGCTTGGATGAAAAATTGACCCGCGCCGCGTCGACACCGTCGATTTCCGCCAGCCCGTGCTCGATCTTCGCGATGCAGCCGGCACAGCGCATGCCCGGAACCGTAAAGCGGCTGTCCGTGAGCCGTGCTCCATCGATCGATCCTCGGGCGAGCGGAGCGTTCATTGCAACTCCGTTTCTTCGACCCAGCGCGTGTCGCCATGCTCGATTGCGAGGCGTGCGATCCAGCGGCCGGACGGCAAGGTATCGGCCGAGGTATAAGTCTCGTCAGCGAGCCTCTCGAAAGTCATCGCACGATCCTCGGGCTGGCCAAGCGGCCTGCGCAGACTGGCCGACAGCTTTGCGTTGCCCGGAACGCCCGTGGTGGTCACGATCAGCCGCCCATCCTCGGCGCGGGACAGCTCCGCCGAATAGCCCAGTTCTTCGGCAGCGCGCGCGTCCTCCAGCCACCCGTTGAACTTCTGGCTCGCGACGTAGGAGTTTTCGACCACGACGCCTCCGAACCCGCCGACAGCCAGCGATGCCATGTAGAAATTGACAGCGATCACGATCGCGAAACCGCCAACCAGTATCGCGGCCATGTGTTTACCGGTGAAGGGACGCTGCATCATTCTGCCTCCGGCGCATCGAAGCGGGTCTGGACGGTATCCGTCTCCCGCTGCGCATCGAGCGAGGTGACACGGAAGGTAAACTGCTGCGATGCCGCACCTTCGGGGACGGCGACATAGGCGCGCACCTGCCGCACCAGATCGGCCGGAACCGTTACCCTTTGCA
The DNA here is from genome assembly GCF_019711555.1 of Qipengyuania pacifica. Taxonomy (NCBI): domain Bacteria; kingdom Pseudomonadati; phylum Pseudomonadota; class Alphaproteobacteria; order Sphingomonadales; family Erythrobacteraceae; genus Qipengyuania; species Qipengyuania pacifica. Next base: position 200,183 of record NZ_JAIGNQ010000004.1, read on the forward strand.
CAGGTGAAGCCTCGCCTCGCCCGATCGTGTCGGTCCACATCACACCTCCGGGCAGCCCCTCGACCGCGATTTCCATATCGCGCGGGCGGCTTTCCATATTGCGCAGCTTGAGCGTGTAGGAATTGCGCACCGAACCATCCGACAGCAGCATGAAGGGCGGGTTGCGATCGGGAGCGACGGTGAGTTCGGTATGGCTGCGATTGCCCAGCGCAAACAGCAACGCGCCGCCGATGCCCGCCCAGATCATGAAATAGGCGATCGTGCGTGGACGCATGAGCGTGCGCAGCGGCGATTTCGGCTCACCTCCCGCCGCCTCGCGCTCGCAGTCTTCCAGTGTCGCATAGTCGATCAGTCCGCGCGGGCGGCCGATGTCCTTCATGACCTTGTCGCAAGCATCGATACATAGCGCACATGTGATGCACCCGATCTGCGGACCCTCGCGGATGTCGATACCGGTGGGGCAGACCTGCACGCATTGCACACAATCGATGCAATCGCCGAACTGACCCGGATTCTTCTGCGCTTTCTTGACGCTTCCGCGCGGTTCGCCCCGCCAGTCCTTGTAGGTGACGATCAGCGATTTCTCGTCGAGCATAGCGGTCTGGATGCGCGGCCAGGGGCACATGTAGATACAGACCTGCTCGCGCATGAAGCCGCCCAGGGTGACAGTGGTCAGCGTGAGTATGGCTACGGTGATATACGCGACAGGTGCCGCCTCGCCTCGCCAGAAATCATGCACGAGCGTGGGCGCGTCGGCGAAATACATGATCCAAGCGCCACCGGTCCAGAAACCGATCACGAGGTATATCGACCATTTGAATGCCCGGCGCATGACCTTGCCCCAGGTCCAAGGTGCCGCATCGAGACGCACGCGCGCGTTGCGGTCCCCGTCGACGAAGCGGTCGACATGCTGGAACAGGTCGGTCCACACCGTCTGCGGGCAGGCATAGCCGCACCACGCGCGGCCAACCGCGCTGGTGACGAGGAAAAGCCCGATCCCCGCCATGATCAGCAATCCGGCGACGAAATAGAATTCGTGCGGCCAGATTTCGATGCTGAACATGTAGAAGCGCCGGTTGGCGAGATCGACCAGCACCGCCTGGTCGGGCGCATAGGGACCGCGGTCCCAGCGCAGCCACGGCGTTACGTAGTAGATGCCAAGCGTGACCAGCATCACCAGCCACTTGAACCGCCTGAAGGGCCCGTCGATCCGCTTGTTGTGCACCGCCTTTCGGGGTTCGTACAGTCGTTCGGGCAAGTGCTCGCGAGAGGGTTCGTGTGGCTCGTGGCGGCGCGTGGCCGCTTCGGGCTCGGCAAACGCGCCGGAGACAGGCTCGTTGGTCTTGGTGACGCCGTCTTCGACGACTACCGACCAGTCGCGTCCGCCTCCCGGCTTGGGGTCGTCAGGGTTGCTCATCGACCGCTACCTCGGGATCCTTGGCGACCTCGATGAAGTCTTCGCCACCCCCAAGCGAATGGACATATGCGGCCAGCATCTTGACCGTCACCGGATCGAGACGACCTTCCCACTTGGGCATCATGCCCATGCGCGGGTCGAGTATCTGGCGCTTGATCGCTTCGCGGCTGCTGCCCCGTAACCAGATCGCATCATTGAGACGCGGGGCGCCGAGCTCGCGATTGCCGCCGCCGCTTGCACCATGACAGGCCACGCAATTGTCGGCGTAGAGCTGCGCGCCCACCCGATTGCTTTCGGCCTTGCCGCTGAGTGAGAGGACATGGTCCACCAGCTTGTCCAGCTGCGCATTGTCGAATGCACCGGCAAAAGGCGGCATCTGGCTGGTGCGCGTGTTGTCGTCGCCCGGCTGCCGGATGCCATGCGTCAGCGTGTAGTGAATGGCTTTCATGTCGCCGCCCCACAACCAGTCGTCGTCGTTGAGGTTGGGATAGCCCAGCTCTTGGCTACCGCCCGCACCAGAACCGTGACACTGCACGCAATTGACGCGGAATGCCGCTGCCCCGCCGGCCACGGCCTGTTGCAGCAATTCGCTGTCCTCACCGAGCCGCTCTATCGGTGTGCGGTTCAGCTGTTCGCGAATGCTGGTGCGCGCCTGATCGGCCGAAGTCATTTCTTCGGCCAGCTGGCCGCGACTGGTCCAGCCGAGGACGCCTTGGGTCGCCTTGTCGATCATCGGCCAGGCTGGATAGGCAATGACGTAACCGATCGCGAAGACGATAGTGAGGTAGAAGGTCCACAGCCACCAGCGCGGCAGCGGCGTATCCAGCTCCTCGATACCGTCCCACTCATGGCCGACGGTTTGGGTGCCGGTTGGCTGGTCGATGCGCTTATTCGCCATCGTCTTGTCCTTCGAAGATCAGAGTTGCAGCCTGGTGGTTGCGCTTCTTGGCACCCGGCCGGAAAGGCCAAGCGCACAGGCCCACGAACAGGATCAGCATTACGACAAGCGCGTAGCTGTCCGCAAAATGGCGCAGGGTTTCGTAAAAGCTCACCGGCCCTTCTCCTCGGCAAGTTCCTCCAGCCCCGCTGCGCTTTCGAAATCGACCAGCGTGCCCAGCATCTGGAGATAGGCGATCAGCGCATCCATCTCGGTCAGGCGATCGGGATCGCCATCGAAATCGCGGATTTGCGCCTTGGGATAGCGGGCGGCGAGATCACCCGGATCGGCGTCGGGATCGGCCTGTGCGAGCATGTCCGCCCGGGCATTTTCCAGGTCTTCGTCGCGATAGGGGACGCCCACACGCATCAGCGCAACCATGGTCGCTTCGGGATCGCCGATCTCGAGATCGGTTTCCTTGAGGAAGCCGTATTGCGGCATCACGCTTTCGGGCACCACGCTCTGCGGATCGGTGAGGTGCTGGACATGCCATTCGTCCGAATAGCGTCCACCTACACGCGCCAGGTCTGGCCCCGTGCGCTTCGAGCCCCACTGGAAGGGATGATCGTACATGCTTTCCGCCGCGAGGCTGTAATGGCCGTACCGTTCGACCTCGTCCCGGAACGGGCGGACCATCTGGCTGTGGCATACATAGCAGCCCTCGCGAACATAGATGTCACGGCCAGCCTGTTCGAGCGGGGTGTAGGGCCGCACGCCTTCCACCTGCTCGATCGTGTTTTCGAGATAGAACAGCGGCACCAGCTGGACGAGACCGCCGATAGCGACAGTCACGAAGGTACCGATGGCAAGCAGGGTGATATTGCGTTCGAGCCGCTTGTGGCCCGTGACGGTTTCTTCGACGATGGGATCGGTCATGATTGCTGGATCCTATTCGGCCGGAACGGCACTGGGCTGGTTGACGATGGGGCGGTCGGCTTCCGGGTCGTAGGCCGCGTCGCGCAGGGGCGCTTCGTCCCGCAGCTTGCCGGCCAGCGTCATCCAGATGTTGTAGGACATGATCAGCGCACCGCCGAGGTACATGAGCCCGCCGACTGCGCGCATGACATACATCGGGAACATCGCCGCGACGCTGTCGGCAAACGACCAGACGAGGTAACCGTCGGGGCCGTATTCGCGCCACATGAGGCCCTGCATGATGCCGGCGACCCACATGCTGGCAGCGTAGAAAACGATGCCGATCGTCGCGAGCCAGAAGTGCCAGTTGATCATGCGCAGCGAGAACATCCGTTCGCGCTTCCATAGGCGAGGGACGAGGAAGTATACGCAGGCGAAAGTGATCATCCCGTTCCATCCCAGCGCGCCAGAATGGACGTGCCCGATGGTCCAGTCGGTGTAGTGCGACAGCGAGTTCACGCTCTTGATCGACAGCATCGGACCTTCGAAGGTGCTCATGCCGTAGAAGGCGAGCGCCATCACCATCATACGGATGATCGGGTCGGTGCGGACCTTGTCCCAGGCACCGTTCAGGGTCATCAGCCCGTTTATCATACCGCCCCAGCTCGGCATCCACAGCATGATCGAAAAGACCATGCCCAGCGTCTGCGCCCAGTCCGGCAGTGCGGTGTAATGGAGGTGGTGCGGACCCGCCCAGATGTAGAGGAAGATCAGCGACCAGAAGTGGATGATCGACAGGCGGTAGGAATAGACCGGGCGCTCGGCCTGCTTCGGAACGAAGTAATACATCATCGCCAGGAAGCCCGCGGTCAGGAAAAAGCCGACTGCGTTATGGCCGTACCACCACTGGGTCAGCGCATCCTGCACGCCCGCCCACACCACATAGCTTTTCGCGCCGAGCAGGCTGACGGGCATAGCCAGGTTGTTGACGATGTGAAGCATGGCCACGGTCACTATGAAGGCGAGGTAAAACCAGTTCGCGACGTAGATGTGCGGCTCTTTGCGTTTCGCGAGCGTACCCACGAAGACGATGAAATAGGCCACCCAGACGATGGTCAGCCACAGATCGACATACCATTCAGGCTCGGCATATTCCTTCGACTGGGTGACGCCCAGCAGGTAACCGGTCGCCGCCAGCACGATGAACAGCTGGTAGCCCCAGAACACGAAGCGGGCGAGGCCGGGGAAGGCGAGCTGCGTGCGGCAGGTGCGCTGGACAACATAAAAACTGGTTGCCAGCAGGGCGTTGCCGCCAAACGCAAAGATCACCGCGCTCGTATGCAGCGGGCGCAGGCGGCCGAAATTCAGATAAGGCTCGAAATTGAGCCACGGGAAGGCGAGCTGCGAGGCAATGAATACACCTGCCAGAAGGCCTGCCAGCCCCCAGAACATCGTGGCTATGACGCCCCAGCGGACCGGATCGTCGTCATAACGCGATGGACCTTCGGGCATCTTGAAGAAACCCTGTGCCTTGCCCATCGGATCGAAGCGCGATGCGCTCAGCCAGATCATCACAAAGCCCAGTGCGGCGATGATCCAGGCGTGAGCAGCAAATCCGCTGTCCGCTGCACCAAGCGCCGCCGCCATCGCGACGAGCATCACAAGGAACCACAGGCCCACCCGGCCCAGCGCAGTCTCCGCTTGCATAGAATTCTCCGTCCTTTTGTAGGTCGTTAGGCGGCCGGGTCGCGATCGGCATTGACCCAGATCAAATTTCGAAAAGAAATCACGCCGCCTCGCGCAGGAACCCCGCACGATCACGCAACAGCGATGGTTCGAGGAGGACGATGCCGGAGCGCCCCATCGTCTCGATGACCCGTTCGTCCCTCAGCCTCGTCAACTGGCGACTAACGGTTTCGATCGTCAGCCCCAGGCTTTCGGAAATGTCGCGCCGGGACATGGGCAGGTCTAGCCAGACGCCTCCATCCTGCTCGGCACCGATGCGTTCGGCCATTGCCAGAAGGAATACGGCAAGCCGTTCGCGCGCATTCTTGCGGCCGAGCGCGATCGTCTTTTCGCGGCAGCGCCGCAGCGACAGCGTCGTGTTTTCGAGGAGGTATTGCAATACGCACGCCTCACCCGCTGCCAGAGCAAGGAAATCCGCCGCATTGAAGGTCAGGATGTCGCTGTCTCGAAGAGCGCTGACCGAATAGGAATAATTGTCGGGCTCTGGGACCGTGAAGACGTCCCCAGGGAAATGGAACCCGACGATCTGGTCGCGCGACTGCGAGGCGTGAGCGACCAGCTTGGTCGCACCCCGCGCGAGGAACACGATCTGCTGTCCTCCCTCCGCCAGTTCCAGCGATGTCTCGCGCGCAAGCTGGCGCAGGCTCGCCAGCAATCGGAAACGCAAATGCACGGCATCGGTCAGGCGGGCGGGAAGGACCCGGCGGGCGAACAGGTCGAAGGCGTCGGCAAACGTAATCATGCGGGTTGGATGGCGCGCAGCCGGATGGATTGCCTTGATCCAGATCAATGCCGGGCGATTTCCGCATCCCTAATCCGGCATTCGACGCCGCAAGAATCCTGGGTCGCATCGTGCGACCGCTGCGGCGCGAAGGATGGTATGATGAAAAAGTTGCTCGTGGCTGCGCTCACAAGTGCGGCGATGCTCGCAACCCCTGCGATGGCGCAGGACGACGAAGGCAATGTCCAGATCAAGCTGCTCGGCACCTATGTGGTGCCCGATGGCGAGATCAGTTCGGTCAATACCGATATCGTCGGCCTTCCCGCAGACACGCAAACCGAAGCCAGCGACAATTTCGTGCCTACGCTGGCAATCGAGTATTTCGTCAGCCCCGAATTCTCGATCGAGACGACCTGCTGCATGACGCAGCACGACGTCGATGCAGTCTCGGGCCTGACCGGCGCCGAACTCGTTTCGGACGGCAAACTCATCCCGGCTACTTTCACCGCCAAATACCACCTGAACGCGGGCGATGTGAAACCCTATGTCGGAGCGGGCGCGACCTACTTCTGGTGGGTAGATGCAGAGCCCGGCGCGGACACGATTCCTCTCGGTGTTACGCGTACGACCCTGTCGGACGAGTTCGGCTTTGTCCTGCAGGCAGGTGTCGACGTCGCGTTCGGAGACGGCGGCATGGGCCTCACGCTGGACGCCAAGCGCTATTTCGTTGGCACGACCGCACGATGGTATGCTGGCGATACGCTGGCCATCGAGACCGAGCACGATCTCGATCCCTGGGTGTTGAGCGCGGGCGTCAGCTACCGCTTCTGACCGCGTTGGATGAGGCGTCCTTAGAGAGAGCGGACGCCTCGTAAGGCCCCCGGCAATTCCTCCCGCAGGGGGTCATTCACTCCACGAAGGACAAGACATGTCACACACGACGTTCAAGGATTGGCCCGCAATGGCCGCCGGACTGATCCCGGCGATCAAGGAACTCCACAAAAGTGTGCCCGGGGTGATGAAGGCCTTCCGCGAGATGAGCGGCGCGGCGCATGAAGGCGGCGCACTCGATTCCAAGACCAAGGAATTGCTCGCGGTTGCGATCTCGGTCGCAGTGCGCTGCGATCCCTGCATCACCTATCACGTCGAGGGCGCACGCAAGCACGGCGCGACACGCGAGGAGATAGCCGAAACTCTCGGCCTCGCGATCTACATGGGTGCCGGACCCAGCGCGATGTATGCAGCCCAGGCCCTCGAGGCCTACGACCAATATACTGATCAAGCATGAGGCAAGCAGCTCTGTGGCTTTGCTGGTCTCGCCCCAGAGCTATTGGCAGTGGTACGGATCGAGTAGATTTTGCCTGATGACAGGTAGGCCTATAGGAAGCTCCGAAAGCCGACCTTCCGCAATCGGCCCATTCTCTGCTGTTCGGAGGAAGACCGCAAAACTGGTATATCGTTGCGCAGACCATTTGCGTGCTTGTTTTGCAATCAATGCCTTTGCTGTTCCGGAGATCGGACCCGGCCGAATGAGGGCGAGTTCGGCGCCGAGAAGGCTTCGGGGCTGCACAGAACGTGGTGGGCCATCAACTTCAGCGGTTTGACACGCCTTCGCATCGCTCCGGCGTCAGGTCGCCGACCTGTCGGCGCACTCCGTAGCGCCTTTGGTTTTCAACGCAGTGGGCCACGTGGCCATCGCTTGGCGCGCAACCGATAAGAGCTTGTCTCGGGAGAAGCCGGCTTTGGCCTGTACTGCCATACCGTGCACGACTGCAAGAATGTAGGCGGCCAGCGCTGAGGGGTCGGCGCCGGCGGGCAGGTCGCCCTCCGTCTGCGCCTGTTCGAATCTTTCACGCAGAGCCTGCTCGCCCGATGCGCGCCATTCGATCAATGCGCGCTGAACCGATTCCGAACTGTCGGAGCCTGCGAGGGCGCCGTTAATTCCGAGGCATCCCGGACGGTCGGCGAAGCGGCTGATCAAATCGACGGCACCTTCTAGCACGCGCGAAACCACCTCATGAGACGTCGGCGCATCTAGTGCCTCCCACACATAGTTTCCGTAAGTTGCGCCGTATCGATCGAGCGCCTGAAGGAACAGCGCTTCCTTGTTACCAAAGGCCGCGTAGAGCGCTGGGCGCTCGACGCCGGTCGCGCTTACAAGGTCGGCGTAGGACGTACCCTCGAAACCCTTACGCCAGAAAAGGCCGATCGCCGCTTCCAGAGCGACCTCGGCATCAAGCTTGCGTGTTCGTGGCATCAGATAGATCCGACCAGATTCATAACGAGCATTATATAGACATTGACACCTCCTGTCGAGTTAAGTAACGACCGTTACGTAACAAGCGTTATAGCCTGTAAATTATATTAGGAATCATGATCGTGACGTCATCGAACCGGAAATACACATTGGCAGCCCGCCCTCAGGGCGCTGCCAAACTGAGCGACTTTGAACTGGTGGAAGATGCGGTCCCCTCAATCGGCGAGGGTCAAGTGCTGTTCCGCAACACCCTGATCTCGATCGACCCGTATCAGCGTAACCTGATGGGCAACGGTTCGTCGGAATGGCCGGCAATCGAGATCGGAGATCCGATGGGCGGACCGACCGTGGGCGTCATCGAGCAAAGCCGCAACCCTGATTTCTCGGTAGGGGACTACATTCAGTCGTGGTCCGGTTGGCAGGACTATGCCGTGTCTGACGGCTCCGACCTGCGTAAGCTCGATCCCCAAGAAGCACCGCTCTCGACAGCGCTGGGGCCGCTCGGACTGACCGGCTTCACCGCCTGGTACGGTATGACCAAGGTCCATGACTTTAAGCCTGGTGGCACGCTGGTCGTTACAGGTGCAGCGGGCGCAGTCGGCTCTACTGCGGCGCAACTGGGCAAGCTGCGCGGGATGCGCGTCGTAGGCGTCGCCGGTGGTCCCGAGAAAACGCGTTATCTCAAGGAGGAGCTCGGCCTCGATGACGCAATCGACTATAAGGCCGCCGACTTTGAGGAGCAGGTTGCGCGTGCTTTGCCGAACGGCATCGACGCGTTCTACGAGAATGTCGGCGGACCGATATTTCCGGTGCTGATGGAGCACTTCAATACCGATGCGAAAATGACGCTGTGCGGTACTATCTCCGACTATAGCGACACCGAGTTGCCGGAGGGAACCAACTATCTGCCGCGGCTCATCACCATCATCCACTACCGGTTTTTGAGCATCAAGGCGTTTGCCACGCCATACGTCATGGACACTTTCCCCGAGTTCCTCGCGGAAATGATCCCGCTAATTACCAGTGGGAAGATCAAACACCGAGAAGAGTTCGTCGACGGATTCGACAAGCTGCCGACCACTTTCCTCACCCTCTTTGATGGCAGCCATAGCGGCAAGAAGCTGATCGTCCGCAACGACTGACGCCGCCGCCCCCATCGGCGTCGGGTATTACCTCCCCCGCAATGCCCGGCGCCGAACTCCCATTCTTTCGAAAGATAAACGCGATGAGCATCCAAGATAACAAACAGCTCGTGCAGGATTACATGGCCAACTTCGGCCGCTCAGATATCGACGGCTTGCTGGCGATGATGACCGACGATTTCACCTGGACGATCGTCGGCAAGCCGCACCTCTCGCCCTTTGTCGGCACCAAGTCCAAGGTCGAGATCGCCGAGCTTTGGCACGGCTTATACGAGGCGCTCGACGGTCCTTTGACGATGTCGGTGACTGGCATGATCGCGGAGGGCGACCAGGTTGCGACCGAAGTAGTGTCGGATGGCCGCACTCACGATGGCAAGCTGTATGCCAACGCCTACCACTTCGTGATCACCCTGCGTGACGGCCATCTGGCAGCCGTCCGAGAGTATACGGATCTTGCACACGCGACAGAGATATTCGGCTGACCGGCGACAAGCGGTGCTTGGCCCACACTTTAGAATGAGAAGAGAATGATAATGCCTTATCTTGAAGGTAAGCGCGCCTTGGTTACGGGCGGCTCGCGCGGCATCGGTGCCGCCATCGCAGTCGCGTTGGCCGAGGCCGGTGCGGATGTGGCGATCAGCTACGAACATGCCGCCGATCGCGCGCAGGGTATCGTCGCGAAGATCAAGGCAAAGGGTCGACGTGCACTCGCGGTCCAGGCGAGCGCCGCCGACCCCACCGCCGTACGCGCCTTGGTCGATAAGACCGCAGAGGCATTCGGTGGACTCGACATTCTCGTAAACAACGTCGGCACCTCCCGGGTCGGACCACTTGCCGAGATGTCACTGGAAGACATCGACACGCTTCTGAATGTCAATCTTCGCGGTGCCATCCTCACCGTACAGGCGGCAATCCCACTACTGAGCGATGGCGGGCGCGTTATCTTGATTGGCTCCAACGTTGCCGAACGTGTGCCATTTCCGGACCTCACACTGTACGCAACGACCAAGTCTGCGCAGCTCGCATTGACACGCGGCCTCGCTCACGAGCTCGCGCCTCGTAATATCACCGTCAACGTCGTTCAGCCCGGCCCAATCGATACCGAGCTCAACCCTGCCGATGGTCCGGCCTTCGAGCTCAACCGTGGGTTCACCGCACTCAAGCGCTACGGCACTGTGGACGAGATTGCGGCGGCAGTGGTGTTTGTGGCGAGCCCCGGTGCTGCCTTCATGACCGGATCTGCGCTAACCGTTGACGGCGGCTTCAACGCCTGACCTGCGGCTTTTGCCGCCGGTATCGGTTACCGGGCCGTCCCGTTTGAGGGTGCGGCGATGCAGGGCTGGCCCTTGCGGCGGTGTTCATCCTTTCGAGGAACCGCCATGCAGCCGGGCTGAGAGAGCCGTGCCCGAATGTCTGAACCCGCCATATCATGTTTCTATCGTCGACTAATGTTTTGTTACGCAGTTCTTCACTAGCGTTCACGTTTAGAACGTCTGTTTGGTCTCGTTCCATCCCAAGGACAGACCCCTCGCGGCCCAAATCATGCTGTTTCAGGATAACCATGGAAGCGGACGCTTTTTGAGGAAATAATAACGGCGGCGCAGGGCAGCCGGAAAATCACTGCCGCTCTGACGGATCAGCACGGTAGGCGACATATCCTCACCGATTATCGAACGCGTGAAAGGCTGGCGGTCATCTTCGCGACCGCCAGTTTTCGGCTATTTGGCTTGCGATAACGCCACTGCGTCAGGACCCGCCGGCAGGCTCGCAGATGTGTTTGGGTTGGTCACTGCTTCCCAAACCGCTTCTGCGACGTCGTCGGCGGAAGTGACCGGCCCGGTATCGGATTGCCAACCCGCGAAGATGCGCTCGGCAAGCGGCGCGTAGGGTTCCGGAATTGCGCCTTTCATCCGGTTGCTTGCATTTTCTATTAAGCTGGTGTCGGGCGCGCGACCGGGCAGAACGGTGCGGACACGAATGCCGAAGGATTCTAGCTCCATCGCCATGCTGTCGCTCCACGCATTCACCGCCGCCTTGCTCGCCGTATAGATCGAAAGCAGCGGCAGCGAGCCGTAGGTCACCGACGAGGTGACGTTGACGATAGTTCCATTCCCGCGCTCCCGCATCTGCGGTAGGACGGCTTGCGTCATGGCGATCGTGCCCAGCGTGTTCGTTTCGAACAGTTCGCGCGCAACCGTGATAGGTGTGCCTTCGACCGCGCCGAGCAACCCGATACCCGCATTGTTGACCAAGGCATCGATCGGCCCCGCCGCTTCGATGGCTCGCGCGATGCTCTCCGGATCCGTGACGTCGAGGGCGATCACCCGGATGCGATCGGTTTGCAGCAGAACATCTTCGCGCTGCGTGCGCATGGTTGCGACGACATCCCAGCCCCGCTCGGCGAAAAGTCTGGCAGTCGCCAGGCCGAAGCCTGACGAGCACCCTGTGATGAGTATGGTGGACATGGAAGTATCCTTTTGTTTCTTGGAGGGCGTCACGCGGCGGCCAGCGCCTCGGCCGTTTCGCGGTACTGATGCAGCGGGCGGCCGAGCATCGCGGTCAGCCGGTCGGTATCGCCAGCCTCTGGAATCATCCCATGGCTGACATAGCGCTCTGCCATCAGGCGCATTTCATAGGCCTGCCAAGCAGGCATGAACCCGGACATGTTCTGCTCGAACCCGCTGGGATCATCACCGCCATACGCGACTTGACGGCCCAACACCTCAGACCAGATGGCAGCTACGCGTTCGCCTGTTAGGTTCTCAGGGCCGACCACATTGATCGTCTCGATCGGCAGCGGACCATCCGCATCGTGGCGGCGAACCAGCTCAATCGCAGCGACCTCGCCAATGTCGCTTGCATTGACCATGGCGACGCCCTTGCCGCCGATCGGCATCGGATAGATGCCGTGGTTCACGATGACATCCTTCACCATTGCTTCGTTATCGATGAAATATGTCGGGCGCAGGATCGTGGCCCCGAAATCCATCTGCTCTAGCATCCGCTCCGTCCCGCGCTTCACCGCAAAATGCGGCACGTTCACGGCCCCCTCCGCGTCGAAGACCGAGAGATAGACGATGCGGTCGATCCCCATCTCCCGTGCGACGTTCAGTGTGACGATCGCCTGCGTAAACTCGTCGCCGGTCACGGCATTGAGCAGGAACAGCGTCGATACGTCCGACATGGCCGAACGCAGCGCATCGAGATCGAGCAGGTCGCCCTGCGCTACCTCGACGCGGTCAGGGAAGTCGGCTTTAGACGAGTCCCGGGACAGAACCCGGGCGGGCGCATCGCGCTTGACCAGCTGGTCGACGACATGGCGGCCGACGCGGCCGGTGGCTCCAGTAACAAGAATGGTCATGATAGTGTCTCCTCGAAAATGCCTTGTTGACGAGGAGAATGTGGTCGATCCATACGCGGTCCACTAGCCGCATAGTTTGAACGCGCCGTCTCACAGGTGGAACGATGATGGACCTGATTGCACTTGCCGACTTCACGCTGGTTGCGCGCCATGGCGGCTTTGGCAAAGCCGCCCGCGCCGCGAACCGGCCGAAGGCGACGCTGTCGCGACGGGTGGCCGAACTGGAGGCGAGCCTTAATCTGCGCCTTTTCGATCGTGGTCCGCGCGATCTCAAGCTGACTGAGGAAGGGCGCGCCCTGTCCGAACGCGCCGGCGCGTTGCTGGCCGAGCTCGAGGAGACGACCCGGTCCATCGCGTCGGGCAGCGATCAACCCCGGGGAACGCTGCGGATCAGCGCGCCGCTATTATTCTCTCAGACCGCGATGGGCCGTCTGGCGGCAGAGTATGCCGCGAAATATCCCGAAGTGCGCCTTGAGGTGACGAGCGAAGACCGGCCCGTCGATATGATCGAGGAAGGCTATGACCTTGCCATAAGAGTCAATCCAGACCCCGATGAAGCGTTGGTGGGCCGCGCGTTTCTTAAAGACAGGCTGGTGGTGGTGGCTGCGCCGACTTTCTCCCGGCCCGATCGCGGGCCGGTGCGGGCCTTGGTTCGCGGTAACGACAGGTCGGACCAATGGTCGATGGAAACGTCGTCGGGGCGCGTCAGTATTCCGGTCGAGCCGGTGCTACGCTTCTCTTCTCTCGTTATGATCCACGACGCGGTCCGTGCCGGGGCCGGCATGTCCCAGCTTCCAGTCTCACTGGTCGCTGGTGATCTGGCGGCAGGCCGCCTTGTAAAGTGGGGAGAGATTGAAGGGTCGGACGTCGCGCTCTGGGCGCTCTACCCATCTCGTCGTCTCCTGAGCGCCAGAGTTTCCGCCTTTCTTGAATTGCTCGGATCGGCTTTCCCAATGGCGGCGCCTGAGGAACTGACGGCCTACGTCGATATGCAATCGTTTCGCAATTGAGGGCTGTGATTGACGGTCCGGCGCGCTCTCCCATTGATCATAATCGGATGGTTCGAACTACAGCACGAGCGGCTGAATTGAACAGTTGAACGCTGGCAGCGGACAGTCCGCTATCGGCCCAAAAGCCGTCCGGCAACTGTTGGCGAAAGCTGCCGGACGGCTTTGCGCCCTAATTTCGGTCATTGGGGGCGGTATCCGAGATGCCCGAAAGCGGACATTTGCCGATTGCGGGCGCTATTCGATGGCTAGTGAATAGCTCGAATACAATCTAACGGCCCGGGCCGGAGTTGTTCTTCTATCGGCATTTGGAGGACAGGCGGTTCGATAACTCCGGTCCGCGAATTCTACATGCCGTCGGGGGCAATGAAAGTTCCCACAACACGTCTGGCATAGAAGGATATGTGCAACAGACGGCGTTCCGCGGTGTCGGCTAATACCGCCGAATCTAAACAATCATGTGCGTCGTACACTGGTGAGCAAGCAGCATCACCTTCGTCATTCAATCCCACGATGAGCCATCACATCGAACGGGCTTGGATCCCGACCTTTCCACTCCCAACGGCACATTTCGTAGAATGGGACCCATTTATTAGGCAACGGTGAGATCGGTCGGAAAATCGTGCCATCGCGCAAAAGAATTAGCGATCGATCACCGTCCGGCAACACCCGTCTCGCCCCATCATGGCGGACCCAATCGTCTTCCAGTTTGATATCATCTGGCAACATGTGCACCATGGTCGGATGACGAATAAACATAGCGGATGAATCCTAGCTAGAACCACATTATATCGCGCGATGCAGATCAGGTACAAAACCTCAGCCTTCACCGGATTTCGGATCGCTTCGGAGTGTCTTGGCAGCCCAGGGACTGCACCTGTTCCAAGGATGAACCCTTTTGGCAAACCTGCCACCTTGACGGAAATGCCCCAGTAAGCCGGCTCCGCGCATCGAGTGTTTTGGACCCACAGCGTTGTCTAGGCTGCCAATTTCCGCTCCTACTGCGCTGACTTACGAAACCACGGCTCGTCGGTGCGATTGATGGTGAGGTCGCCTGCCCATGCCGTGCACAGCGCCTTTGCATTTTCTGACGCGCCATTCTGCCACGTGTCGTAGTCGTCAGGGTTGAGAATTACCGGCATGCGGGTGTGGACGTAAGCCGCGTCGCCCGCGGCATCGGTCATCTCATAGACCGGACTTCACCATTCGCAATTACCGCGCCAGGATAGCCGGGGTAAACTTCCGTGCTGAAGTTTGCACCTGTTGCCGCGTTATTGGCGGAGAACCACTTCGCCACCTCGTCGATGTTCTTTGACATACGGTAGAGATTGCACATCGCGCTGGCTCAAGGCGACGAACAAGTCCCGTCATCAATCATACAACGCCCGCATCATACCCAATCCGCTAAAGCGAAACCTGACTGGCCCCTCGCATCCTTCGGTCAGGCGACATACCGATCGCTTGTTCCATAGGTCGTAATCACGACCCTTGATGGCGGCCAGCGCTTCTAGATCGATATCTTTCCACTTCTTGCATTGGCCAGCACAACACGCCCGAACGGTCGCGCCTGCGTCTATCAAGGCCCCGAGGTTCTCGGTCCAGGCTGGCCGGAGAGGTGCGTTCTTTCCCATGGCGGGCGTAGAACATGATGAGAACGATTCGGGAAGTTGCTCTGATGATATTGGGATGCCTCAGCTAGGTCGGCGTTTCTTCACGATCTGGATATTCTCCCGGGGTCGCTGTGCCTTGGTTTTTCAGAGCCTGGCTGTTCTCTTCCGATAACTCCGTGTTCGACGTGCGAGCGTCTTTGTCAGATGATTGCTCTTTGGCTCCACCTTCATCCAGACGTTTGTGATCCTCTTCCATCATGGGTGCTCTCCGGAATGCTGTGTTTGCACAAGGGGGGCCCGATTGGCCCGCCACTACGCGATTAAATATTAGCGGCGGTGCCTACTGGCTGCTCCTGTCGATGGCTCGGAGCCTCGCGAGAGATCTTTTCCACCCGGCGTATGGCCGCTTCGCTGAATCTGGCCTTGATCTTCGTCAAGACGGCCGTCTCGATGGTCGGCTTCGCGAAGGCGCGTCTGCTTGGGTTCTCCTGGAAAGTCGTCGATGTTTTTCAGATCATCATTCGCATTATCGTTTTTGCGCTCACCCATGTTTATTCCTTTCTTAAAAACCCCATCTGCCTGGGGTCTTGAAGAAGCGTGTGAACGACATCGATTGTTCCGGTGAGCGCAATAACTTCGCGGCGCCGGCCGATTCCTCGCCTTGGCGCTGCTGGCGGGCGGCGAAGCCGCGCGTCCATGAAGCAGTCGATCACCTTGCCGCTCGTGGATACGTAGCATCAAGCTGGAAGGGAAAGAGCTTGTCAGAGCGCCGCGGGCCATACCGGATTAGTCGCGGTCAGGATTACGTAACTACGCCAAAGAACTGGACAGCGGCGACGCTTTGGAACGCGTCATTTTTCCTCGATCACTCGCTCCACAGCAAGACCTGCGGTCAGACCATGAACCAAGGTCGAAACGACGATCGTAAAGGCAATGGTCGCCCACAGCGCTCCCTCGTTGACAAGCTCGACATGGTGCCCGGCATAGGCGAGGTAGTAGATGGATCCGATCCCCCGCACGCCGTAGAATGCCATTACCGCGCGTGCGCGCCATCGCAGACCAAGTCCCGAGAGCGCGAACCACGCGGCAACTGGTCTGACGACAAAGATCAGGGCAACCGCGACGATCATCTCCGGCCATCCGAGATATGGCCATAGGCTCGGCAGTGCTGCGCCCAGCGCCACGAGTAATAGAGCGGTAAGCGTGTGTTCGATGGATTGGGAGAAATCGTGCAATCGCTGGTGAAAGTCGTTTTCGGATTCTTCCCGCCGTAATACCAGGCCAGCGACAAATGCTGCAATGAAGCCGTATCCCTCGATCAGTTCGGTCAGCCCATAGGCAAGGATCACGCCAGCGAAGGCTACGAAGCCTGTCTGGGTTTTCGAAAGGGCATTTCCTTCGGGCCAGTCGAACAGCGACTTGCCCAACAGCCAGCCCACAGCAGCACCACCCGCTGCACCGACGATCACGCGATAGAACACGTCCCGCAACGCCCACTCGGTGAACACACCGACGCTCAACGCGCCCGCGGTTGCGATCAATATTCCCAGATGGACGAATGGGAATGCCAGCCCGTCGTTGAGACCTGCTTCAGTCGTTAGCGCGAATTGAACCTGATGCTCACCGCCCTCTGTCGGGCGACCAACCTGCACTTCACCTGCAAGGACCGGATCGGTGGGCGACAACACTGCTCCGAGCAAAAGCGCCCCTGCCAGGGTCATGCCAGCGGCCTGCCATCCAACCAGTGCGAGTGCCAGGATCGTGAGCGGCATGGCAATCACGAGCAGCCGGAACGTTGGCTTCCACAAATCTCGACCGACAAGCCGGTCAATTCGCAGACCAGTCCCGAACAGACCGAGGATGACGCAAATCTCGGCTGCCTTCTCCCAAATTTGCGGAGACTCCACGGGATTGATGGCGTCAGGCATGCCAGGCACCCATGCGAACGCGGCAAATCCGCCAAGGACGAGAAGAGCCGAAGCGGCAGGTTCGCGGCCAGAAATAAAACGTGGCGACCAGTAGGAGACGATGATCGCCAAGCCAGCCGTGGCGAGCAACACGTGATAGGGATCGAAGCCGAACATGATACCCTCACTTGCTCTGGACGGGTGGAGCACCTCCCCCGTTCAACGGTAATGGGCTTTCCGGAAGGGCAAAGCAAACGAGGGGGTAAAATATTGCGTTAGTGGGGCGTCGCGTTGAACTGATCCAAGGCTTAACGTGCTTCGTTGCCCATGCACTCACCCAGTCGAACGGACCGTTCCGGTATCCATGTTTCGTTGAAGCGGATGGCGTTCTTCCGAAACAGGGTAATCACTGTCGATCCAAGTAAAAACCGTCCCATCTCCTCGCCCTTCCGCAGGCGTATGGATTGGTCGCTGTATGTCCATCTATTTTGCAATCCGGTACGTTTGGGATTGACGATGCCATGCCACACAGTCGCCATGCTGCCGACTATCGTCGCCCCGACAAGCACCATCACAAAAGGCCCATGCTCTTCGGAGTGAAATTCGCAAATCACCCGTTCATTACGCGCAAAGAGCCCCGGCACGGAACGTGCTGTCGCCGGATTGACGGAAAACAGACTGCCTGGGACGTAAACCATTTGGACCAGAGTGCCGGTGCAAGGCATGTGTATGCGGTGATAATCGCGCGGAGAAAGGTACAGGTTGGCGAAGCAACCGTGGTGAAACTGGTCAGCGAGCACGGCATCGCCGCCCAGCAGTTCCGTCACTGTATATCTGTGACCTTTGGCCTGGATGATGTGGGCATCGTCGATGGCACCGAGTTTGCTGATAGCGCCATCGACTGGCGAGACGAAGTCCGCATCTGCCAGGGGTCGGCTCCCGGGCTTCAGTGGCCTAGTGAAGAAGTCGTTGAAGCTTGCATAGCTCGCAACATCCGGGGTCAAGGCCTCCTCCATGTTCACGCCGTATTTCTTGACGAACCATCGGATAAGTCTCGTCGTGTGCGACCCGGCAGTCGCCCGGGCGACGCGACCAGCGAACTCGGTGACGATGCGCTTGGGAATGAGATATTGCATGAATGCATTGTTGCGTTGCGTCATACCGAACCTCGTTTAGCTCTTAAATCATGCGCTGGATGGTCGGGCTGCGCAGTGCCGACCACTCAACAGTGTATCATCGCAGCAGGAGTTCCGTGATTGCAAAGGGAACGGGCAACGAGGCAGAAACGTTCACTGTCCAAATGCTTACAGTGAACTTCAGCAATGTTCGCGGCGGACGCGCGAGCGTCGTGGGCGCGATGCCGAAATGCAGGGAACGCGACAGACGCGCTATTGCCCAGGCTCAGGTCTTATCGCCCCTTTAACGCGTTGGTACCCGAAAGACCGTGGTAAGAGATACATGTGCTGTCGAAAAATAGCGAACCGGAACTTTGAACCCACTGAAGCAGCGTTAGTCACCCAGCGAATGAGAGAGTATTGGAATGGTTAAACTCAAAGCAATCGCTCTAAATGGGTCGCTAAAGGCCTCTTCGAACGAACAATCTTCGACCGACGCGCTCATCAACCTCCTTGCGGAAAAATTCTCCGGCATGGAGATCGAAGTTAGTCCAACGATCCGTCTCGTTGATCACGATATCAAGCCCGGCGTAACCTCTGATGAAGGTAGCGATGATGCCTGGCCTGAAATTCGAGATGAAATCCTGGCGCACGATATCCTCATCTTCGGGACACCAATCTGGATGGGTCAGATGTCAAGTGTCGCGAAACGTGCGCTGGAGCGCATGGATGCTTTCGTTGAGGAAACAGATGATCAGGGGCGCATGCCAAGTTACTCGAAGGTGGCTGTTGTCGCGGTTGTCGGAAACGAGGATGGCGCGCATAGCGTCGCAGCGACTGCCTTTCAGGCACTTAACGATACCGGCTTCACTATCCCAGCCGTTGCGGCGTGTTACTGGGTTGGTGAAGCTATGGGATCTGTCGACTTCAAAGATCTGAAATCCACACCTTCGAAAATCGCCGAAACTGCCGCAATGGTGACTTCAAACGCTGCGCATCTCGCACGGCTGCTGAAAGCGGACAACTATCCTGGTTGAACAAGGCAATGACAAAACACGCATTCGCCACCTTGGTGCATGATCTGGGCGAGCTTTTGCTGCCGGGCCATTTCAAGATCGCGACGGCGGAGAGCTGCACCGGCGGAATGCTTGCATGCGCAATCGTGTCGGACGTTGATGCAAGCTCCATCCTGGAGCGCGCCTTCGTCGTTTATACGGTCGATGCAAAGTGTGACATGCTTGGGCTGGAGCGGGACCGCGTTGAAGAATGCGGGGGCGTTGCAAAAGATGTAGCGATAGCCATGGCAAGATCCGCGTTACAAAAAAGTGGCGCGGATCTTGCCGTCGCGATTACTGGCTTCGCTGGGCCGCGAGAAGGCGATGAAGAGGTTGGGCTGATCCATATTGCTACTGCATATGCGCAAGGGGTCTGCCACAAGGCTCTCCATCTTGGCGACATTGGTCGAAAAGCAGCGTGCGAGCAGGCTGTCGCGGCAGCTCTCGAAATGATGATTGAAGTATCGCGCGCCTTCTTCGCGGCACGAACCTCTGCCTAGCGCAACGGTGAACCGTCCAAAATTCCATCCCGATGCTTAATTGCGACCGAACGGGCGCGTGGCTGCGATCTCGCGGTATCAATTTGCTCTAGCGAGACTGGGAAAGCGGGAGTTCATTACTCGCGGTTTGAATCCAGACGAGAGCGACGGACCAACGACCGCGCCCGATCGTGTCAGGGCTTAGCCAGGTGGCGGTGCATCTGGGCAACTAACTCTTCCGGGAGAAGGTCCGCGAACAAATCCTGAATTTTGTTCATGATTCCGCTGACCTCCTGAGTATCGCCCTTCAGCAGTGCGTTGTACCCATCGCGTGCTACCTTGGCAGGGTCGGCCTTGTCCTTCATTTGACCTGCGCGTGTATCCTCCATGCCCGCGCGTTCGAAAAATTGCGTATCGGTAACTCCCGGCATCAGGCAGGTGACAACAACGCTCGTGGATTTGAGCTCGTTGGCTAATCCGACACAAAAGTCGTTTATGAAGGCCTTGGTGGAATTGTAGACAAGCTGATACGCTCCAGGCATATCGCCAGCGATCGAGCCGGTTACGAGTATCCGGCCCTTATCGCGCAGCACCATACCGCCACCAATCCTATGAATGAGCGAAACGGTGCCCGTTATATTGGTGTCGATAACATGAGCGATCTCGTCCCACTTCTGGGTAAGGAAGGCTTCCCCCAGACCATGGCCGGCGTTAGCCATTAATCCGTCTACCGTTCGGCTGCCGATCTTTTCGATAACGCGATCGATGCCGTCCACGGTGGCCAGATCGACCTCCAGGGTCTCAACTTCCGATGCGCCGCATTGCTGAACAACCCTTTTTGCGTCGCCCAGGTCTCGATCAGCGACCAGAAGCAACGCCGCGCCGTCCTGCGCCGCGAGCTTGGCTAATTCCAAGCCGATGCCGCTCGATGCTCCTGTGACGACGTAAAAACCTGAAAGCTTTTCGACGGAATTCTTGGTCATACGCCTGCCTGCCTTTCCATGCCGGGCTTAAGGATCACCTTTGTCCATGTGTCCTGTTCTTCGCGGAAGCATTTGTAGCCGCGCGCCGCGTCTTCGAGCGGCAACCGATGCGAAATCAGGAATGTCGTATCGAGCGTGCCGTCCTCGATCTTTTCGAGCAGATCCTTGGTGTAGCGCTGGACGTGGGTCTGTCCGCTGCGAACCTGGAGTCCCTTCTCCATCAGCGCACCAAGCGGGAATTTGTCGGTCATCCCCCCATAGACGCCGGGGATCGACACCCGGCCGCCCGGACGCACTGCCAGAATGGCCTGCTTCAAGGCGCTCGCACGATCGGCGCCAATGCCGACCTTCTGTTTGGCGATGTCGATCATGTTATCGATCGCGAAGCCATGCGCTTCCATGCCGACAGCGTCGATCACCGCGTCGCAGCCCATTCCTCCCGACATTTCCATCAGAGCTTCGCGCACGTCGGTCGTGCGGAAATTGATGACTTCTGCGCCCAATTGCTTCGCCAGTTCGAGCCGGTGAGGGTAATGATCTATCGCGATCACCTTGCTTGCCCCCATCACGATCGCAGACTGTATCGCGAATAGACCGACCGGGCCGCAGCCCCATACAGCCACGGTGTCGTCGTGCTGGATCTCGGCATTTTCTGCCCCCATCCAGCCAGTTGGGAGGATGTCGGAAAGGAACAGGACCTTCTCGTCTTCAAGATGATCGGGTATCACGATCGGCCCGACATCGGAGAATGGCACGCGGACATATTCCGCCTGTCCACCCGAATAGCCGCCGGTCAGATGCGAATAGCCGAACAGCGCGGCCATCGGGTGGCCGTACAGTGTGGCGGACATGTCCTGCTTTTCGGCCGGGTTCGAGTTCTCGCACGCGGAGTATTGCTTGATCTGGCAGTGGAAGCAGCCGCCGCAGCTGATCGTGAAGGGAACGACCACGCGCTGGCCCTTCTTGAGCGTGCTGTCCTTGCCAGTTTCCACGACCTCACCCATGAATTCGTGGCCGAGCACATCGCCCGGCGCCACGCCGGGGATGACGCCATCATACAGGTGCAGGTCCGACCCGCAGATCGCAGTCGAGGTGATTTTGAGGATCGCGTCACGCGGATTGATGATTTCTGGATCGGGCACGCTGTCCACGCGGACGTCGTGCGTTCCGTGCCATGTGAGTGCGCGCATTATGCGTTCTCCTGCTGTTTTGCTTTACGCGTTTCGTTTTTCCGATGCGCGGACGTGGCAATCTCGCCGGTTTCCATCAACATCTTGAAACGCTTGAGGTCGTGCCGGGCCTGGACTTCGGGTTCGCGCAGGAAGGCCTTGGCGATTCCCCGTCCGATGGCGCCGCCCGGTGCATCATATTCCATCCGTAGGGAGACGCGGGTGCCGCGATCGCCGGGTGCCTCGATGAAGGTCACCTCACCGGTAGTCTCGATATCCGAACCCTCGACCGATGCCCAAGCAATCCGTTCGTTCTCGACAGCGTCGGTGATCTCGGTCTTCAGATCCACCATTGTCCCGGCGGGCGCTTTGATTGTCCAGGTGGCGCGGTCCTTCGCACCACCCTCCTTCGTGATCTGCTCGACGTTCTCCATGAACTCGGGCAAATTTCCGAAGTCCCGCCAGTAGGCATACAGCTCGGCGGCGGGCCTGCGGATAGTGACTGTGCGACCCACAAGCGCGTGTTCGCCGTGGTTCTTACGGCGGGCCATTTTCGGCGCATTGTCGCTTCCGCCCTCATGCCGGCGGGACAGGAAAGCCCCGAAGGCGACAGCGCCCAGCGCAACGCCCGCCGCGGCGACACTTCCCGCAATCCCGATTTCTCGATTGTTTTTCATGTTGGTGTCCTTTCCGCTCAGTCCTGCTTTACGCTTTCGCGGTCCCAGAAACGCAGTTCGCCGCACGTCTCGATAAAGTCGCTTGCCGCGTCCTTCCCGGACGAGACATCTACGAAGCCGTCGTCCATCCAGTTCCACACGCCCGCCGTCTCGAAGAGCGGTTTCACTGCCGGTACGTAGGCGACGAACTTCGCATGGGCGAAAGCGTCGTTGACGAAGTCGATGCTTGGCTTGTCGGTGTTGTAGCGCTTGGCCGATGCTTCGCTCATGACCACGGCCACAGCGTCGTAGACCACCGAGGGACCGCCATCGATCTTCTGGTCGGCTTCCATCATCCTGCCGTCGGACAGCTTGGCACCGGCCACGTGCGGTGCGACGATTTCGACAATGCCACCGGCGCCAGTCGCGGCGTCTTTCAATGCCTTCACGACATCCGCGTCTGCGCCATCGGCAATATAGATGCCTAGCTTGCGGCCCTTGAAATTACCGGGGCCATTCTTGTGGATCGAAAGCGCGGGACTTTCTCTCAGATCGGTGATCGGGTCGCGCGCCGCCGGTACCTTTTCGGGCAATTCTGGAAGACCGATCCCGTTGGCAACCTCTTGCGCCAGGCCTTCGTCGATATGCCGCAGATGGCCAACCATCCGCTTGCGAATGCTCATTCGGCCGACCTTCGAAAGCTCGAAGGTCAGCGCATTCGCCATATGAGTCTGTTCAATCGGAGTCTGACTGACATAGAACTGACGTGCCTGACTATAGTGATCGGCGAAGGTTTCGCTACGCACGCGCAGCTTGGGGCCTTCGACCGGAGCTTCATAGCTCTGGAAACCCTTCATCGGGCAGGCGCGCGGTCCGCGCTCCTCCCCGGCACCATCGCCCTCGCCCCAGCTATTGGGCTCGTAATTCACGCGGCCCTTGGGATTGGTTATCGCCATGTGGCCGTCCTGCTGGAAGTGGCGCACCGGGCACTTGGGCGCGTTGATCGGCAGGTGGGTGAAGTTGGGGCCGCCGAGCCGCTTCAGCTGCGTGTCGAGATAGCTGAAATTGCGGCCTTGCAGCAGCGGATCGTCCGAATGGTCGATCCCCGGTACGAGGTTCTGCGTGCAGAACGCAACCTGCTCGGTCTCGGCGAAGAAATTGTCGACATTCGCGTCGAGCGTCAGCGTCCCGATGATTTCGACCGGCACCTCTTCCTCGGGAATGATCTTTGTCGCGTCGAGCACGTCGAAATCGAACTTTCCGGCGAATTCCTCGTCAAACACCTGGATGCCCAGCTCCCACTGGGGAAAGTCGCCCACATCGATCGCATCCCACATGTCGCGACGATGAAAATCGGGGTCCATCCCGTTGATCTTGAGCGCCTCGTTCCAGACTACCGACTGGAGACCCAGCTTCGGCTTCCAGTGGAACTTGACGAAGTGGCTCTCACCCTTCTCGTTGACCAGCCGGAAGGTGTGGACTCCGAAGCCTTCCATGAACCGGAACGAGCGCGGGATCGTGCGGTCGGACATGATCCACATGACCATGTTCATCGATTCCGGACTGAGGCTGATGAAATCCCAGAAATTGTCATGCGCGGTCTGCGCTTGCGGGAAGCCGCGATCGGGCGCGGGCTTGGCGGCGTGGATCAGGTCGGGGAATTTGATCGCATCCTGGATGAAGAACACCGGGATGTTGTTGCCAACCAGATCCCAATTGCCTTCCTGAGTGTAGAACTTGGTTGCAAATCCGCGCACGTCGCGTGCCAGATCGGGTGAGCCCTTATTGCCTGCCACGGTCGAGAAACGCGTGAAGGTCGGCGTCTTGACGCCCTCTTCGTTGAAGATGGCCGCGCGAGAATATTGCGGTATGGCTTTTGTCAGTTCGAAGTGTCCGTGAACGCCGTAGCCGCGCGCATGCACGACGCGTTCTGGAATGCGTTCGTGATCGAAGTGAAAGATTTTCTCTCGCGCAATGTGATCTTCCAGAAGTTGGGGACCACGCTCACCAGCAGTGAGCCAGTTTTGATCATCAGCGATTGGATGACCTTGGGCCGTAGTCATTACATCAGCTTCGGTCTGAGGTTTCTGACGGTTTGCACCACCATCAGAAAGTTCGAATTCATTTGCCATGGTCCCTACCTTTCACCGTCACTCTCAATTCCAGTACCGGTGAAGCCAATCGATGATCCGTGATCCAACAAAGGTTAAGCCTATTTATGAAGCATCCTTCCATCGCACTGTAGGCAAAGCTGCGATCTTTATAGCAACTGGTTAAATGCTAGTGGTAATACCTAGCGCTCGGCACTTACCCTAAACTTGAGCACGATTTGCGCCCGTTTCTTGACGGGTACAAAACGACATAAAAAAGGTTAGTTAGCGGCCAATCCCGCTAGGAATCAGGGCGTTCACGCGCAATCAGACCTGCCATTGGTGGGAGAGATGATAGTCATGTGCCCGGAACTTTATTCAGAGTGCACCTTGCGCACTGAATTAAGCGCTGAAGTCCTGAGCGCGTTAGAAGAAGCCACGAGTGACGTTATAACGATCGAGGCTGGGAACGATCTGGTCACGTCAGGTGAGGCAGTGTCGCATATCCATTACCTCCTGCGTGGAACTGTCGTGCGTTACAGGGAGGATAAGAAGGGGCATCGACAAGTGGTTGGCATCGGGCTGCATGGCGAGTTTCTCGATGTCGATAACTTCCAGCTTCGAGTGCCGAATTACAGTATGCGTTCGCTGGATAAGGCAGAGGTTGCCAAAATTCCGCTTGATGGTCTCGCTGCGCTTCTTTGCCGCTTTCCCGATATGGTTCGCATCCTTTGGACCTCCACGGTCAGCGAGGGTATAGCACTTCAATATTGGATTTTCCGTATAGGGAGGCTGCGTGGCGAGGGACGCATTGCGCATTTGATATGTGAACTGGCCGAGCGCCTCAGGCAGTACGGACGGTTTGAAGGCGGTGAGCTTAACCTGCCCCTTCGGCAGTGCGATTACGCAGAAGCTTGCGGCATGACGCCTATTCACGCCAATCGATGCTTTGCCTCACTTCGCGAGCGCGGCTTGGTAGATGTAAAGCAGACTCGATCCATTCACGTTCTCGCCGAGCCAGAGCTACGCAAACTTGCCATGTTTAGCGCATTACCGATTAATAGTGTGGAGAACTAATCGCGCAATGCCGAAAGACTGCAGCCGATATACGAGAGAGATTTGTGCACACCCAGAACTACCCGCGTAAACGAGCTATTGCGCAGCGAAGTCGCAATAACAGGATGGATCACATTGAGATCGCGAGGAATTCTAATAAATAGTCCCGTGAAACGGTTTTAAAATTCACATTGAACATAGACCGTATGGGTAACTTTTATTAACCCTGTTGGTGTTGCGCGTGTGCAGGTTGAACTGTGAAAGTTGCGTCTGTTTTTGAAGGGATTCAAAGTAGCCGCTTTTAGTATCAATTTTGCCACTGAAATTTCTCGAGAGGAACGACCAATGCATCAATATTGCCTGGTAACGAGAAATGCGGGTGGCGATCAGGTTTCTAAAATCGAATTCGAGTGCCTCTCCATAGCTGGTGCCCTTGATCAAGCTAAGACCAGATTGCATGGGAGCAAGGCTGAGCTTTATGAGGATGGGCGACCGGTCTGCTCAATGGAATTGGTGGCCCATACAGGGGCTTGGCTTATTGGCAGTCCTAAGATTTCTGCGTATTTTGCCAATCTCTGAATGAGCTGTTGTACAATACGACCTGCAACTACCATGCTGCATCCCGGCAAACCGATCTGCGACTTTCTTGCCCGCTGGTATAGTCCGCGTTAGTTTTTCTTGCGCCAAAATCGGACAGTCTCTTTCCGGCCCAGTTCCTGCCAGTCGGCAATGCGCCCCAAAATTCGTCATCAAGGGGCTGGTTGCTGCAGTCAGTAAGCTATCCCCAATCATGTGGGCGAGAAAGAAATCAGAATGGTCAGAGAGTCCGATAATCCGAAATTTAACAAAGCGTTTGGCCGTATTAGATTGCTCGCTTTATGGGCGAAAGAATCGCTATTCCCATATCCGAGGTTGGCGTAGGCTCGGTTTGCCCGCAAGACGAAAGCGTGATTCAGCATGCCTGCAGTTGATGACAATACCGGTATGGGTTCGCGCCAGGCGCCCGTCACGACAGCTGAAACCGATCCGCAACTCGATGACATCGCCCTGCTCGCGGCACAGATTTGCGCCGCGCCCGTCGCCCTTTTGGGCGTGCTGGAAAACGATGATCAGGTGCCACGCGCCACCCTAGGTATCCACGCTAAGACAACGCCTCTCAATGAGTTAATCTGTCAGCACACGATCGACACCGGCGGTCTACTGGTAATTTCCGATCTTGCAGAAGATAGGCGCACGAAGACGCACGCGCTGGTCACGGCAAAACCGTCTCTCCGCTTCTATGCTGGTATGATGCTCGCCGACAAATCTGGCACCCCCTTGGGGTCGCTTTGCGTAATGGATTACGAGCCGCGCCCAGGCGGCCTCACCACGGAGCAGGAAGCGGGCCTCAAGGCTCTTGCGCGGCAGGCGATGACACTATTGTCCGTCGAAAGCGAACGTTCGCGCGCACGCACCGTCTTCGACAGCGCGATAGACTATGCGATCATCGTCATGGATCTCGATGGAACGGTGGTGGACTGGAGCGAGGGCGCGCAGCGAATACTCGGCTGGGATAGAGACGAGATGATCGGGCGCGATGTCGATGCCTTCTTCACCCCAGAGGACCGTGAAGCCGGCATCAGCGACAAGGAAATGCAGAGCGCGCGCGAAAAAGGGCGCGGCATGGACGAGCGCTGGCACCTGCGGAAGAGCGGTGAGCGCTTCTGGGCCAGTGGTGAAATGATGCCGCTGAGACAGCCGAGCGGAAAGCTCGAAGGCTATGTCAAAATGCTTCGTGACCGGACGAAGGAACGCGTGGCGGAAGAGCGCTTGGAGATGGCGCTTGCATCGTCCGGGGCGGTTGGGCTGTGGGACTGGATGGTCGATAGCGACCTTCTGCACGGTGATGCCAACTTCGCGCGCCTCTATGGGCTCGACATCGACGAGACCAAAGCCGGTCTTACCGAAGAGCAGTATCAGCGTTACGTCGTCGCAGATGATCTCGAAGCGCTTCGCCGCGACATTCGCGAGGTGTTCGAGGCGGGCGCAGACTTTCTCGTCGAATACCGGTTGGACATTCCCGACCTTCCCCTACGCTGGGTCGAATGCAAAGGGCGGATGCTGTATTCAGCAGACGGCCAACCAGTGCGATTTTCTGGCACGGCGGTTGATATAACCGCCCGCAAACTGGCCGAGGAACAGCGGCATTTGCTGATGCAGGAATTGTCGCACCGGGTGAAGAACACCTTTGCGGTAGTTCAGGCAATCGTTTTCCAGACCTTGCGCGGCATCGATCAGAAGGTCATCGACGCTTTGCAGAGCCGCCTCGCCGCACTCAGCCGTGCTCATGAGATCCTGGTCCAGACGAGCTGGTCCTCGACCTCCATCGACGAACTACTTGATCGCGTCCTGCGGTTCGAGGGCGATGAAAGCCGTTTCGTCTTCGACGGACCCGATCTCGTCATCGGTTCGCGCGCTGCTCTGTCGCTCTCAATGCTGCTTCACGAACTCGCGACAAATGCGGTCAAACATGGATCTCTGTCCGTGTCGGTTGGAAAGGTGTTCCTGAGCTGGAAGCTGCGGGAGGAAACTTTCTGTCTTGAATGGAAGGAAACCGGTGGCCCGCCCGCCATTAACTCGGAAAGCAAGGGGTTCGGATCAAAACTGATCGCGATGGGCATTGCCGGCACACGGGAAGTCGATCTGGATTATGCTCCGGAGGGGCTGACGGCTCGCTTCGAATGCCCGCGCGAAACGCTGGAATTCGATCAGGGTTGACATGGCTTAGTCGCTAATAGCCTGCATCGCGGCAACCAACCGTTCAGGCTGGACAGGTTTGTCCAAAATGGCTCTCGCATAGTCGCATGTGCTGCATTCTTCCGGCGTGGAGGTCACAAAAATAACCGGAATGTCGCCCAAAGCATCACGAATGCGCGCGACCGCATCGGGGCCTTTGCCGCCTTTGCCTAAATTGACATCAGACAGGATTAGATCGGGCACTTGGCTCATCGCGGATGCCATCGCCGTAGCTTCGGAATTAGCTATGTTGGTGGTATCGGCTCCGTTCGTTTCGGCCATCCAGGCTATGAAATCGGCGAAAAGATATTCGTCTTCGATGATAAGCACGTGACACATAATTCAGACCCTTCGTGAGGGTTAACGATCAATACCAGCTTTCGATGCAACGGCTCGTCGCAAGGCCATCCGTTCCTAACCATGCTCTCTCCGAGATACTTCACGTCCCAAGACTTTTGACAGTACGATGCGAAAGGCAGCTATTCCGCAGTCAAAAAGTCCAAGCGGACCGCCTGCAAACGGCCCAAATACAGCCGCTCAGCAAATTGCTCGCTACGTCCGCTTCGCACCCTAATCGCGGTCATTCCCTGCTCGAATGAAGTTGCCGAAAGCCGGGCCGTCAACTTTGTACCTGCCCTTAGGTTTGCCATTGAGTCCTAGACGAAGCAGATATTGGTAATTCGGAGCCCCGTAGTCGGGTTTATCGAATACTTCTGTAAGGGCATCCGAATATTTGATATGCTATCACGTCGAAAGCGTCTCGATTTCGGCCTTCCCACTCCCAGCGACACATATTGTAAAATACCATCCATTTGTTCGGAAGTGGAGAAATCGGTCTGAAGATCGTGCCGTCACGCAATAGTATTAATGGATGGTCGCTTTCCGATGTTACGCGTTGTGACCCATCGTGCCTGATCCAACCGGCTTCTAGTTCGACATCGTCTGGTAGAAACTGGTCCTTGGTCGGATAACGAATGAACATGGCAAATTATCTCTCGGCCATATCTAGCTGCTAGAATCGAAGCATGCCGTCTGCATCATTTTAGATGCATTCCCGATCGTAAGAGGCGAGGCTCTACTCGGCATGCCAGGCATTCTGCAGTTTCTTTAAGCAGTCGACTTCCCCAGCGTCAGCAACATGGATGTTTGGCATTGCTTTCTCCAATGCAAGCGTTGCGACTACAGAGTTAATTAGCGAAAGCGTCAAAGCACAAGCTAAGGCTAAAGTCTAAGAACGGACTCGATGTTACTGAACGCTGTTTACTCATTGAAGGCGGGTTTTGGGCCAAACCATAAACCAGAATTCTTTTTCTCAGCGGGGCGATGTTTCGCTTATAGTGATATTCGCAATCACAGGAGGCGGTATGTCCGCAGTCAAAGAGAAGGAATGGGAGGACCGCGTTAAGGCCTCCTGAAGGCCGAGCTAAAGCGCCGGATTGTCACCTATGCCGAACTGGTAGGAAAGCTCGCAGACGTAGGTGTTATGGACTCTGAGCCGAATATCAGAAACAAGATTAGCCGGGGTAAATTTACAGCGGTGTTTCTTGTTCAATGTCTAACAGCGATAGGGGTAAGCGATCTGAGGCTTGGCTAGGAATTGCCCTCGCACTTGCCGCTATAGTCGGCGGGGTCATCTTTTGGGACGCGTCAAAAAATGAGGCGATTAGCCAAGTCGAGGCCGAAGATCGTGCCAGAGATTACGCTGACTCCGCAAGGGAAGATATAGCCCCCACCTGTATTGCCCTTAAACTCTCCGCTGCGGACTGCGCGGATAAAGCAGAAGATCGCTACCGCCCAGAGCAACGCCAAGAATACGATCTTGCTGCCCAACGCACTATGTCCGCCTGGACGCGTGCCATGGGCCTTGCCGCGCTTGTAGGTATGGCCGTTGGCATATTCGGACTTGGTCTGATCTGGCGCACTTGGGATGCTACGCGTGAAGCCGCCAACAGCAGCGCCAAAACATTGCTAGCGTTTATAGCCAAAGAGCGCGGAATACTTGAGCAGCGCGATGGATTTCGAACCACAAGCCTTGTCGATTTGAGCGAAGGCATTTCCGTGGAATTCGAGAATATTGGATCTGCCCCGTGCACTTTGACGAAAGTCCAGTGGTCGTTCACGAAAACTCCCGAATGGCCAGAAAACTTTAATCATTCTCTGAAGACCAAAAGGGTTATCCCGCCCGTGAAAAAATGCGGGACGCCATGTTTGGCGTTCGACATAAGACCTGAAGCTGGCCGGCCTATCTACCTTATTGGGACTGCTAAATATGAAACTTTGGATTGTGAAGGATTCGAAACCCACTTTGGCCTGATTGTGTCCTACCAGCCTGACGATGGCTATGGGCCTGAACGTTGGCAAGCTGTCAGGATATTCATAAGAAACCGCCCGTTTGACACCTAACGTCCCGCAAACGATGACAGCCGCCATTATCAGAGCAGACAATCGCCTACGCATTGTTGCGCTTGCTACATAATGCCGCTTTTCTGCTTTAAGAAACAATTAACCCCTGGGGCTGTAGGGGATGCGTGTCCGTCAAGAACGGATGAAATTCGCGACCTGCGTGCTGGATAGCATCCACGCCGGTGACCTGAATTAGTGTCGCGTCAACCTTAGGACCTCGCCTTTGGCGAGATCCGTTGGCGTTTGAGGTCACCAAATGATCCTAGTCGAAAATCGCTGCCCAAGCGGTGGTCTCGCTCGCCTTGCGAGGGAACCATGGCAAAGAAAGCCGACACAAATTCCACCAATAACCGCGCCAAATTCGATCTCCCTACTGAGCTCAAGGAAACCCGTGAGGGCCTCGGTTTGACAAGGGCGCAACTAGCCCGCCTTATTGGAGCCGAAGAAAAGCAAGTCCGTCGCGTCGAGAACGGCGAGGGCCGAGCGGACATCATGATCCGGATGATGAATGCTCTGAAGATCGAACTGACCGGCCTTGCGGCGGGACCCCTTCTGCACGCTCGCCTTCGCGCGACGCGCGAGATGAAACGAGGGTGGTCGATAGACCGCTTGGCACATAAAACCGGTGTCTCCGCCCAATCGATCGAAATGCTGGAGGAAGGAGAAGGGAGTGTTCGCGACCTCCTTTTTATTCTGAAGGCGCTCGCGCCACGATTCAACCGTCGCGGAGGAAAAGGCGGAGCAGATGCAGACAAGGACAGCCGGTTTACCGACGAGAAGACGGCTAGGAGTCTAGAGGAAGCGTTTGGAAGGGTCAGCCTCGATCCTTGTGCGCATCCCGATAGTTCGATCAACCCGATCGAGGGCTACTTCAAGCAGCAAGGACAGGA
The DNA here is from genome assembly GCF_019711555.1 of Qipengyuania pacifica. Lineage (NCBI taxonomy): Bacteria > Pseudomonadati > Pseudomonadota > Alphaproteobacteria > Sphingomonadales > Erythrobacteraceae > Qipengyuania > Qipengyuania pacifica. The sequence goes on from NZ_JAIGNQ010000004.1 coordinate 231,814, forward strand.
TGGATTGGCTCAGCCGTGGCTCGGGAACTTCGTCTACGTCAATCCGCCCTTTTCGCAATTGGGAAAGTGGCTCGACAAGGCTCTTGATGAATATGAGAAGGATAAAATCGCGGTTCTGGCCTGCCTTATACCTACCCGTACGGATACACGCTTCTTCGCGCAGGCCCTTCAGATGGGAGCTTCTGTTTTCTTCTTCGGAGGGCGTTTGAAGTTCAGAAAACCGGACGGAACCATCGAGGCATCGAAGATAACAACCATGCTGGTCGTGTTGGGATCTACCGAGAAGCAACGGAATAAATTCCAAGAATTGTGTGAGGGAGTTTGGGTTGCGGCGAGGTAGAGCGTAAGGGAGTCGTTGGACGGCCCGGTCGAGCGCGATCCTCGCATTAACCGAATGCTACCGAAAACGCTGTGATTAGACTTTGCACTTACTTTTGCATTTCAGGTGACCCGTTAGCGTGATTGCCTCGGTTCGGCAGGTCGACCGGAGCCGAGCCGGACATGTGCCGGATCGTGCCAAACGGGTTCTAGCTCTTTCCAGATTGCGGGCTGCCGGAAAGCCGATAGAACGCGCTTATTACCGGTCGCTTCAGCCCCGCGAAGTCTTAAGGGAATCGAGCAATCCGTCATCCGCGCTTGAACACACGCCTAAGACGACCGCTTCGTCGCAACCCTTGGCTGCGACATATGCATGGCCCATGCTTGAATCGAGATAGATGCTCTGCCCCTGCTCAAGAACGAGTGGATCGTAGAATTCGGAGTGCACTTCGATTGCGCCCTCGATGACATATATGAACTCTTCACCGTGATGTTTGACGAGGTCGCCGAACTCGGAAGCGCTCTCGGCCAGCCCCGACGGCTTGGAGAATTCGCGGACCGGAGTTATCGAACTGCCTGTCCTCCAATGCCGATAGAAGAACAACTCCGGTCCGGGCCGTTCGATTGTATTCGAGCTATTCACTAGCCATCGAATAGCGCCCGCAATCGGCAAATGTCCGCTTTGGGGCATCTCGGACACCGCCCCCAATGACCGAAATGAGGGCGCATAACGGTCATTTCATTGCTGAATTTCTGACCGCTGCTATTCTCCTCATGTGAGCAAAGCGATTCATCCTTGGTCCCCTTATGAAGGCCGGACCGATTACGTCTCAAGTGGTCGTAAGACCCTCACGTCAGCTTTCGCAGACCTCGTTAAGTGCCGCGCTGGTTTTCCGCCAACTGAGTTACCGGAGATCTTCACAGCGCCTGAAGATGACGGCGAGAACGATGCTGCCCGGGATCTGGTCAGACTAAATGCAGAGCTATTTGCGCATCTGTTCGCAACAGGAAAGCTTGCCAGCTTCGCAAGACCTTTGGGTGGCGGAGAAGTAGTACCTCTTTCTGAGGAACTTTGGGAGATCGATGATCCCCTGCCTCGATTTGCTACCGGCGCATTCAACTTTGATCGATGGTGGGACGCCGATACAGAGCCAACACACCGGATATTTGTCGATGCCAAGCAGTTCGACCATTGGCTTGCAGACCTCAAGCCCCTTGGGCCGTTGACCAATCGTCAGGTTGAAGCGATCGTCGATCCTCAGATACGAGCAGCCCGGTCGGCTTCGATACAAGCGAGCACAAACAAGATCGACCACGGGATGCTGGAAGATCATGAAAGCGGTCTGGTCCCCGATTCGCCAGGCGTTGGACCAGCTCTCATGACACTTAAAGAAGTCTGCGATTTGACCCGGAGAAAATCCTCCACGATCTACAGCGACATGAACAAGGGCATCTTCCCAGAGGCCGTCAAACTTGGCTCGAGCAGTAGATGGCTGAAGGCCGAGGTGCTTGCTTACATTGCTGAACAAGCTGGGAAGCGAAGCAAGAACTAACGCCGCTTGCGGCGCGGGCTATTAATGATCTCCGCACACGGGATCGCGCCTTCCATGATCATGTCGGCCCAGCGTTGCGCAAGTTCGCGTCGCCGCGGCATGTACGCGGCTCGGTTGTACCGTAGCTCGCTGGCACTCATACCTTTTGGAGAATGGGCGAGCATCAGATCGACAATCATCCGATCGGCCAAAAGTCGTACATCTGAACCGAGTGCGCGTTCGGCCTGCTCGTTCATGATGGTCGAGAAGCTGGAACGCCAGCCATGCGGCACATGGCGTCCTTTATATCCTTCGCGATTGTACAGATAGCCGATCGCATTCTCGCTGATGGGCTTGAGGCCTGACCGTGCACCTGGAAAAACGAACGACGAGCGTCCTGTCAGCCAGCGCACAGCGCGTAGTGCTTCCACCGCTTGGGATGAAAGCGGGACGGGATGCTCGAATGCCTCATCGCTGCGAAGATGAAGCTCTTGCTTGATTTTGTCCGCCGGCACTTTCCAGAGCGCATCGCTGCTGTCCGCATTACCGTTTGCCCAATCGATACCAGTAATATTGTCCCACTCCATGAAACGCACCATGCCGGGTCTTTGCGCGGTTAGGGCTAGCAGACGGGCAGCGAGGCGGTTGACCGGGGAGGCACCAGCTCGATCGACATCGCAGATCATGGTACGGATGGATCCGACATCGAGCAGGGCAGGATAACGCTTCGGTGGCGGCAGGGGCTTCAACGCATCGTTAATATCTGCTGCGGGGTTTTCAAGCTTCGCGCCTTCTGCATTTGCGTAGCTATAGATCGCGGCCACGCGCTGCTTGATCCTTCGGGCGGTTTCGATTGCGCCGCGGCTCTCGATCTTACGCAGAATAGATAGCAGCAGGGGCTTGTCGATCTCGGCCAAGGGCACCGATCCTAGATGCGGAAAGACATCACGTTCCAAGCTTGTGATGACATCTTTGGCATGGACGGGTTTCCACCGTTCGATCTGGAGAGCGTGCCAATCGCGCGCCATCTCTTCAAATGACTTTACCGGATCGCCTGTGCCAACCAACCGGCTCCGTCTTGTAGCGTGACGGGGGTCGCGTCCCTCGCGTAAAATTCTTTTCGCGTCGTCCCGCTTCTCACGAGCATCGGCCAATGAAACCTCGGGGTATGTTCCGAGCGTCAGCAGTCGCTCCTTCTTTTCGAAGCGATATTTGTAACGCCAGCTTTTATGTCCGCTGGTCGATACGTGCAGATGTAGCCCACGGCTATCGGTAAGCTTATACGCTTTGTCTTGTGCCGTCGCCGCGCGCACTGCCTTGTCCGTGAGCATCCAATACCCCCATGGAGATCATTTCCTTACCCCCAATTTACCCCCACTTGCGTTTGGTTGGGGGTAGATGAGGTTGGACAGTATAGGAGTCGCAAACGGCGGAAATGTAAAGCTTTCCGCGTGAAACTGGATGGCATTGGAAAAGCCTGAAAAGGCTAGTGGCGGAGAGGGAGGGATTCGAACCCTCGATACGGTTGCCCGTATACCGCATTTCGAGTGCGGCGCATTCGACCACTCTGCCACCTCTCCGCATGTCTCGGGTGCGCTTTCGGGCACAAGGCCCCGGTCGAAGCGAGGGCGCCGATTAGCCGAGCACCCCACCCTTGCCAAGCCCTTTTCACGAGAATTCGGGGGATCGTCCGCCATTCCCCATTGTAAGGGCCGCGAATTATCCCATATCTGCTAGTCACATGGATCGCACACAATACTTTTCCGCCCAAGCTGGACGCACAATCGACGTTCCGCGTCGTGTAAAAAGCCGCTTCGCCATCGGCGATGTGGTTAAACACCGCGTGTTCGATTTTCGCGGCGTGATCTTCGATATCGATCCGGTCTTTGCCAATAGCGACGAATGGTACGCAGCTATTCCCGAAGACATTCGCCCCGATCGCAACCAGCCCTTTTACCATCTGCTCGCAGAAAGCGATGACAGCGATTACGTCGCCTATGTCAGTCAGCAGAATCTGGTGACGGATTCGATCTCTGGGCCGGTTTCGCACCCCGATGTGCACCAGTATTTCGAACAGTTCGAAAACGGTCGCTATCGCATGCGTCGCAGCATGACGCACTGATGATCGATCGTTACGATCAGTTCTTGATCTTCCAGCCTGATACAAGAAGCCGGTAAGTCACGAAGGCCAGCACCGCGTTCAGCGCCAGAAGGCCGAGCCCAGCCAGCATTACAGCCGTTCCATCGCCGATATCGCTTTGCCCGAGGAAGCCGTAACGGAAGCCTGAAATCACGTAAAAGAACGGATTTGCCCGGCTGACGGACTGAAACGCGGGCGCAAGCCGGTCGATGATGTAGAACGTGCCCGAAAGCATGGCGAGCGGAGCGATTACGAAATTCGTGACGGCCGCGTTGTGATCGAATTTTTCGGCCCAGATCGACGCGACCAGACCCAGCAGCGAAAGCATCAGCGCCCCCATCAGGCCGAACCATACCACCGCCCATGGGTGAGCCATGGCAAGGTTGACGCCCGGATAAAGCAGCATGGCACCAGCCACTACGAAGCCCACGGCAACCGCGCGCGTCATTGCAGCGCCGACGATCCCCGCCATCAGTTCGCCTTCGGACAAGGGCGGCATCAGTAGGTCGATGATGGTTCCCTGGATCTTGCCAGACAGCAGCGAGAAGCTCGAATTGGCAAAGCCATTTTGCATCATTGCCATGGCAATCAGTCCCGGCGCGACGAAGGTCGGGAAGTTCACTCCCAGCACTTCGCGCCCCCCACGGCCGAGCGCTACCGAAAATATCACGAGAAAAAGCAGCGTTGTGATCGCTGGAGCCCAGATTGTCTGCGTCTGGACCTTGAGAAACCGGCGTATCTCCTTAATATAGAGACTCCACAGGCCAATCCCGTTGATCCCCCGGATCACCGGGCGTCCCCGCGGCGGAAAACGGCCCTCCCCTCCGGCATGGTCCTCTACGAAAGAGGCGTCCGGGTGCTCGTTTTCGGGCGATGCGGGCTGGGCTTGATCCACCATGAGGCCGCGACTAGGCCCAAGCGTCCCAGCTTGCAAGCTGAGGCGTCAAGACACGAGATACAGGACTGCAGATGAGCTGGACCGACGAACGGATCGCAACGCTGAAGAAGATGTGGGAAGGTGGATCTACCGCCAGCCAGATTGCCGACGAACTTGGCGGCGTCAGCCGCAACGCGGTGATCGGAAAGGCACATCGCCTCGGCCTCAAATCACGTCCGTCGCCAGTCAAGGCGAACGAGAAGAAGAAACCTGCGGTGAAGGCCAAACCCGCTGCACCCAAACCGGTCGCAAAGAAGCCGGTAAAGCCTGCAGCGAAACCCGCTCCGGCCGCTCCAATTGCTCCCGCAAAACCTGCGGCGGCGCAGCCGCCAGCGCCCGATGCCTCAATCCCGTCCCAGCCCCTGCCCAACAAGTCTTCGGACCTACCCAAGATCGTTTCGGTGGGTCCGGGCGGTTTTCTCCGTCAGGGCCCGGGCGACCAGCAGGCCCCTATCCCGCCGGCGCCGCCCCGCCGACTGGTGCCGGCCAAACCAAGTGCGGAGATCGCCGACAAGACGAGCCTGCTGGATCTGTCGGACAAGGTATGTCGCTGGCCCATGGGTCACCCTGGCGAGCCCGATTTCCACTTCTGCGGGGAGTCCGTAAATCCCGGCTTCCCCTACTGCGTCGAACATTGCGGCCGGGCGTATCAGGCACAGCTTCCGCGAGGCGCGCGCCGTCCTCCTCCGCCCCTGCCCTTCGGCGGACCGCGCGTACGCTGATCGACTGTCCGAACTCCTCGCCTTCTCCTTCATCCGCGATGCGGAGAAGGCGAGCATAGTTTCACGACCTATCGAAAGGGGCCCGAACATCTGCCGGGTCGGACGCTGGCGTTTGGCCAATTTCGAAATGCCTCATTGATGCATATGTGACACGTCAGTTAGACGTCGACACGAGCGAACAAGAGAGGATCCAGTCGATGCCACTGTCACTTCACGCCGCCTATGTGCCCAGCGCCCTCCAAATGCTTGGGACAGCCAAGCATCTAGTCGATACGGCAGAACAATGGTGCGACGATCACGGCCATGACCATGCCGACATCACCGGCGCTCGGATCGTCGATGACATGCTGCCCTTTTCCTATCAGATAAAGAGCGTTGCCGAACATACGAAAGGGTCGATCGAAGGTCTACGCGCCGGCGTCTATTCCCCCGACCTGTCGCCGCCACCTGCAAGTCTCGGCGATTTGCGCACCAAGCTGTCGCAAGCGACCGAATTCATGAACGGCCTGACCGAAGAGGACATGGAAGGGTTCATCGGCCAACCCATGCGGTTCGAATTCAAAAGCAACCGAATGGATTTTACCGCTGAAGACTTCCTGCTGAGTTTCAGTCAGCCGAACTTCTATTTCCACTGCGCCACTGCCTATGACATCCTGCGCATGAAAGGCGTCCCTGTCGGCAAACGCGACTTTCTGGGGCGAGTGAGGATCAAGCCCTAGTCTTACGGGCAAACCAGATGGTGTGCCGCGGGCCCTTGTTATTGGGCCTTGCGCGCACTTCGCGCACCTCCACGTCGAAACCGCTTTCCTTCAGGCGCATGGTGAACCTGTGATCGGGAGCAGCAGACCAGACCGCAAGAATGCCGCCCGGCTTCAGTGCGTCGCGCGCCTTGCCGAGCCCCGTCTTGCTGTAAATACGATAATTGGCATCGCGTACGATCCCGTCGGGGCCGTTATCGACGTCGAGGAGAATGGCATCATATTTGGCGCTCGTTCCGTCGTTCGCGTCGTCAATAAGGGCGGCGACGTCACAAATCACGACGTTCCCGCGGCGATCCTGAAGGCTATCGCCCGTGAGATGGGCTAGCGGACCTTCAGCCCATTCCAGTATTTCCGGCACGACTTCGGCAACGGTGACGGTGCCCTTCTCCGGCAGGCCCGCAAGTGCCGCGCGATAGGTGAAGCCCATTCCGTAGCCGCCGATGAGGATACGCGGAGCCTGCGCATCGAGTTCGGCCAATGTGAGCACCGCAAGCTGTTCTTCGGAGAACTGCATGCGCGTACCCATGAGTTCGTCCCTGCCGAGCATGATGACGAAATCGCGCCCGTGACTAACGAGCGTGAGTGTTTCGCCATCGGGTATGTCGGCAGTGGCGATCGTTTCACGCGGCAGCACATTTATCTCCGGAAAGGTCCCCGCCCCTAACCCAAATCATGCTCGCGTCAAACTCAAGGCGTCATTCGTACGATCAGTGCCCGCTGTAAGCGTCTTCGCGCCAGTCGCCGCGTTTGACTTCGCACCACTGGACGGGGGACGATGTCCGCTGATCTCCAATTTCAGGAATAAGGGTGTAGCTCACCTGACGGCAGGTGCGGTCCGAATAGGCAGTGGCTCCGCTCACCAAGACATAGCCGCGTTCGCCATTATCCTTCCACATGCGAGCCTTTCCGCTTTTCAGGGCCCGCACGGTCGTACGCCGCACTGCCGACTTGTCGGGGCCGGCGAAGGGTATCGCAACCGGTGCGCTGGCCGGCGGCGGGCCCAGCAGGATGAAAGGACCAGGCGACGCCTCTGACTTGCCGGACTTCGCCGTCTTGCCAGCTTTGGGTGTTGTCGTAGCATCATCTTCATCGATCGCCGCTGGTTCTTCGGCTTCGACGGTCGAGCGGAAGAAATCGGCAACGGTCCCGCCGGACAGAATGCCGCCCGAGCCTTCTTCGCTTTCCGTTACAACATCGCTATCGGCTGCACCGGCCGGATTGGCGTACATGTGCCACCCGTAGAGGCTGGCCGCCAGCAATAGCGCTGCCAGCGTCAGCAGAACGAGCAGGAGATTGTGCCGGTCCAGGCGCTGCGTTTCGGCAAGTTCCTGTTCGGAATAGCCCCGCTCGCGAAGCGTCGCGATCCGTTCAGACTGACGATTGCGTTTCGGGACTTTTGTCAAAGCAGCACTGCTCCACCCCGCCGCATGTTCATCCATGCTGATGACACCAACTCGCATGCGAGCACTCACATCCTTCATTATCATGTAGAAGTCGCAGTGTCATTTATCACGGTTAAAAACGGGTTAATTCATCATAACCAGGCACACTTAAAGAAAAGGGCCGAGAGGTCTCCCTCACGGCCCTTTCCCGAAAGTTATTGTGGAAGGATCAGTCCTTCAGGAAGTCCGGAACGTGGGCTTCGCCGCCACCGTTGCCGCCATCGCGATCGCGACGCGGACCACGGTCGCCGCCGCCGCGGCCACCACGGCCGCCACGACGATCGCCGCCGCCGCCACCGCCGCCACGCGGACCACGGTCACCGCGCGGTTCGCGCGGCGGACGAGTGTCTTCCAGCTCTTCGCCGGTTTCCTGATCGACGACACGCATCGACAGGCGGACCTTGCCACGCTGATCGATCTCGAGGACCTTGACCTTAACTTCCTGGCCTTCGGACACGACGTCGGTCGGCTTCTCGACACGTTCGTTCTTCATTTCGCTGACATGGACGAGACCGTCCTTGCCACCCATGAAGTTCACAAAAGCGCCGAAGTCGACGATGTTGACGACCTTGCCGTTGTAGATCTTGCCGACTTCCGCTTCTTCGACGATGCCTTCGATCCAGGCCTTGGCGGCCGCGATCTCGTCGGCGTTCGAAGACGAAATCTTGATCACGCCTTCATCGTCGATGTCGACCTTGGCGCCGGTTTCGGCGACGATCTCACGGATCACCTTGCCGCCCGTGCCGATGACGTCGCGGATCTTCGACTTGTCGATCTGGATGGTTTCGATACGCGGAGCATGCTTCGAAACCTCGTTGCGCGAACCGGTCAGAGCCTTGTTCATTTCACCGAGGATGTGCGCACGACCGGCCTTTGCCTGTTCGAGCGCCTTCTGCATGATTTCCTGCGTGATGCCGGCAACCTTGATGTCCATCTGCATCGTGGTGATGCCGGCTTCCGTACCTGCAACCTTGAAGTCCATGTCGCCGAGGTGATCTTCGTCGCCGAGAATGTCGGACAAAACGGCAAAATCATTGCCTTCGAGGATCAGGCCCATCGCGATGCCGCTCACCGGACGTTCGATCGGAACGCCGGCATCCATCATGGAGAGGCAGCCGCCGCAGATCGTTGCCATCGAGCTCGAGCCGTTGGACTCGGTAATGTCGGACAGCACGCGGATGGTGTACGGGAAATCGTCATGGGTCGGCAGCACGTTGTGCAGCGCACGCCAGGCAAGCTTGCCATGGCCGGTGTCGCGGCGCGACGGGGCACCGAAACGACCGACTTCACCGACCGAATACGGCGGGAAGTTGTAGTGCAGCATGAAGCGTTCGTACGACAGGCCTTCAAGACCATCGATCATCTGCTCGCTGTCCTTGGTGCCAAGGGTGGTCGAACACAGCGCCTGCGTTTCACCGCGGGTGAACAGCGACGAACCGTGCGCACGCGGCAACACGCCGACCATGGCTTCGATCGGGCGAACCTGATCGAGCTTGCGACCGTCGATGCGGGTGCCGTCCTTGAGGATGGCGCCGCGGACGATTTCCGCTTCCAGCTTCTTGGTCAGCTTGATCGCGGTCATGCGCTGCTGGCCGTCGAATTCATCCGAACCGTAATGCGCCTTGACCTTGTCGCGGGCGGCATTCAGCGCGTCCGAACGGGCCGACTTGTCGGTCTGCTTGTAGGCAGCTTCGATGTCTTTGCCGATCATCGCCTTGATGGCCGACTTCATGTCTTCATTGCCATCCTGCGAGGCAACGTCCCACGGATCCTTGGCGGCCTGTTCGGCCAGGTCGACGATCGCATTGACGACCGGACGGATGTTGTCGTGTGCGAAAGCAACGGCACCGAGCATTTCTGCTTCGGTCAGTTCCTTGGCTTCCGATTCAACCATCATCACTGCATCGCCGGTGGCGGCAACGACGAGATCGAGACGGCCGTCGTCGGCCAGGGCCGAGGTCTGCTTCGGGTTGAGAATGTATTCGCCATCCTTGAAGCCGACGCGGCAGGCACCGATCGGGCCCATGAAGGGAACGCCTGAAATCGTCAGGGCTGCCGAAGCGGCGATCATCGCCAGAACGTCGGGCTCGCATTCGCCATCATAGCTGAACACCTGCGCAATGACGTTGATTTCGTTGTAGAAACCTTCGGGAAACAGCGGGCGGACCGGACGGTCGATCAGGCGGCTCGTCAGCGTTTCCTTTTCGGTCGCACCGCGCTCGCGCTTGAAGAAGCCACCCGGGATACGGCCGGCTGACGAGAATTTTTCCTGATAATGGACGGTCAGCGGGAAGAAGTCCTGACCTTCCTTCACGCTCTTGGCGGCCGTGACCGCACAGAGCACAACGGTTTCGCCATATGTGGCGAGGACCGCGCCGTCAGCCTGACGGGCAATGCGGCCGGTTTCCAGAGTGAGGGTCTTTCCGCCCCACTCCAGCGATACGGTTTTCGTGTCGAACATGTATTTTCCTTGATGACCCGCACGGCCTTATTGCGATGCGGGGCCTACTGTGCCGGGTATTCCGTCCCGGTCCGGTACGAGGCTTTCGTCGCCTCTTTTCTCCGCCCCAGCGCCGGATTGCGCGGAAGCCGGATAAACAAAGGGGCGACCTGAGCCGCCCCTTTGAGAAACTCTTACTTGCGAAGACCCAGCTTCTGGATCAGCGCGTTATACCGCTCGACATCCTTCTTCTTGAGATAGGCGAGAAGGTTGCGGCGCTTGTTGACCATCATGAGGAGGCCGCGACGCGAGTGGTTGTCCTTGTGGTTGGACTTGAAATGCTCGGTCAGGTTGCGGATGCGTTCGGTCAGGATGGCGACCTGAACTTCCGGAGAACCCGTATCGCCCTGGGCGACGGCATTGTCCTTGATGATCTCTTGTTTCTTTTCGGCGGTAACCGACATACTTCTTACTCCGCGACATCCGGTAGGTTGAACCCCCGCACGACCTTCGCCGTACCGCCGCTGAGTTCCATCAAGGCCACCGGCACATCGTGCAGTGTCGCAAGGTGGAGCCCGTCGGCATGGGGCAGTTCCGAAAGTACCCGGCCCTGGCGGACCGCCTGCGCGCTATCGGGATCGAGTTGCAAGGCCGGGATGTCGTCCAGCCCCGCCTCGAGCGGCAGGAGGAGGTTTTCAATGCGCGCGCCCTTAGCGACTTCCTCCAGTTTGTCCAGCGAAATCGCCTGTTCTTCGGTGAACGGGCCGGCCTTGATGCGCCTCAGATAGGTGACATGCCCCAGCGTTCCAAGCGCGCGTGCGATATCCCGTGCAAGCGAGCGGATGTAGGTGCCCTTCGACACATGCGCCACGAGTGTGATGCTGTCTGCCAGTTCCAGCGGGGCTTGCGGATCGTAAGGATCGGGGCGGCCGGCGGTGGTGGCAAAAGCGGACCGCAATTCACCATCTTCGCGGTTACCTTCCAGGTCGAGTGAGTACACCGTAACGGCGCGTGTCTTCATCTCGACCTGTTCGCCGGCCCTCGCCCGATCGTAAGCCCGCTTCCCATCGATCTTTACAGCCGAATAAGCGGGCGGAACCTGATGGATATCGCCTGTGAAATGATCAAGCACTGCTGGAATCGCAGCCATCGGCGGGCGTCGGTCGGATGTTTCGATGACCTCGCCTTCGGTATCCAGCGTATCGGTTTCCTCGCCGAACTGGATGGTGAAGGCATAGATCTTTTCGGAATCGAGCATGCGACCGGCGAGTTTGGTCGCTTCACCCAGAGCGATGGGCAGCACCCCTTCGGCCAGCGGATCAAGCGTACCGCCGTGACCGACCTTGGTCTTAGCATAGCCGCCCTGCCGCAGCACACGCTTGACGGCCGAAACGGCCTGCGTCGAGCCAAGGCCGCGGGGTTTGTCGAGGATCAACCAGCCATGTGACGGGGGTTTGGTGCCGCTCATCCGGCGATACCGCGGGCCATCCACTCGGCAATCTCGAAATAGCGCTCCTGCAGCCACAAGACCGGCGGCAGCACGGTGTTCTCGATCAGGCCACTGTTCGGAAAGGCCCACGTCGCTGCGATCAGGATGATGAAGAATAGCATCCCCATCGATTGCAGCTTTTGCCAGTTCGCCGCCCATTTGGGCGGCAGCAAGCCGCCAACAATATGCGATCCGTCGAAGGGGGGGATCGGCAAAAGATTGAACAGTGCCAGGAATACGTTGATCAGGATGAACATCCCGCCTGCCGACAGCAGCCAATCCGGCGGCGTTCCGCCCGATGCGATGATGGTGCCCGAGACTGCGCCGAATACCAGCGCCCCGATGAAGGCCAGAACAAGATTCGTGGCCGGCCCTGCTGCTGCCACGGCTACCATTCCGAAACGTGGATCGCGCAGCCGGTCGCCGCGAACCGGCACCGGTTTCGCCCAGCCGAATATCGGCCCGCCGAACAGGGCCAGCGCTCCCGGCACCAGCAGCGTACCTATTGGATCGACGTGGCGGATCGGATTAAGCGAAAGGCGCCGCTGTTCCTTGGCGGTCGGATCGCCCAGAGCAAGCGCAGTCCAGCCGTGGGCAACCTCGTGAAAGACAATGGCGATGATCAGACACGGGATCAGAATCACCGCTAGCAGAATGGTTTCAGTCATGGCGCTCTAGATAGGGTGGGCCTGCCTAGCGCGCCAGCGCTTGGCGGAAATGCTTTCGGCACATGGCGACATAACGGTCGTTGCCGCCGATTTCCGTCTGTGCACCCTCGATCACGGCGTCGCCTCGCGCATCGACGCGCAGGTTCATCGTCGCTTTGCGACCGCAATCGCAGACGGCTTTCATCTCGATCAGCGCGTCTGCCAAGCCCAGCAATGCGGCCGACCCTGCAAACAGTTCGCCCTGGAAATCCGTACGCAGGCCGTAACACAGGACAGGGATGCCCGCATCGTCCGCCAGCCGGGCAAGTTGCCAAACCTGATCCTTGGTCAGGAATTGCGCTTCGTCCACCAGTACACAGGCGATCGGGCTTTCCGAATGATCGGCAAGAACGCGCGTTTCGATATCGGTGTCGACCTCGAACCGGTGGGCATCGCTCGATAATCCGATCCGGCTGGAGATCGCGCCGAAGCCCGGCCGGTCGTCGAGAGCCGCAGTCCACAACGACACGCGCATGCCACGTTCGCGATAATTGAATGCAGCCTGCAGAAGGGTGGTGCTCTTGCCCGCATTCATACTGGCATAATAGAAATACAGCTTGGCCATCGACTGGCTCTAGCCCTTGCGGCACCACCTGTTAAGCACGGTGTCAGAGAGGATGATCATGATCATCCATCCAACGAAGATGGTATTCAGGGATTTTCGATGGCGGAAGCAGGAGCGATGGCAATACCTACCCAGACCGGCATTCTGGGATGGGTCGAACGGACAGGCAACAAGCTGCCCGATCCAGTCTTCATTTTCTTCTATCTGATAATTGCCCTGGTACTTTTCTCGGTCGTTGCGGCGATGTCCGGCATCTCGGCAATGCATCCCACTGCGCTCGACGAGGTCACTGGAAATGCGCAGAGGATCGAGGCGGTAAGCCTGCTTTCGCCCGAGAATATCCAGCGCCTCTGGGTCGAAATGCCGACAACGTTCACCCATTTTCATCCCCTGGGCTACGTCCTCGTGGTCATGCTGGGCGCAGGGGTGGCGGAACGTTCCGGCTTCTTCGCCGCAGGCATGTCGAAGGCCGTGAAGAGCGCACCCAAGACGGTGCTGACGCCGGTAGTCGCGCTGGTCGCCATGATCGGCAATCATGCCGCCGACGCGGGCTATGTCGTGCTGATACCGCTTGCCGGAATCCTTTTCGCAGCAGCCGGTCGCCATCCGCTTGCCGGCATCGCGGCCGCTTTTGCCGGCGTCTCAGGCGGGTTTTCCGCGAACATCTCGCCGGGCCAGCTCGACGCTTTACTGTTCGGCATTACGGAAGAAGCCGTCGCCGCCAGCGCCCTTGATCCCTCCTGGACCGCCAACATTGCCGGCAACTGGTTCTTCATCAGCGTGATGACAGTCGTTTACCTGCCAATCATCTGGTACGTCACCGACAAGATCATCGAGCCGCGCTTGGGTCCATGGACTGGCGGCGCGACCGCAGGTCGAAGCGCTGACGATGCCAGCCCGGACCCGGCCGGGGAGACCGGCGAACTCGCCTCCAGGGGACTACGCCATGCAGGGCTTGCGGCGTTGTTCGTGGTCGGGCTTTGGCTCTTGATGGTGTTCGCCCCGGGAACGCCCCTGATCGATGAAGCAGCTTGCGAAGCGATCCCCGCGGCAGATTGCTCCATCCACGCGCAGCTGGCGCCTCTATATCGCAGTCTCGTTGCCGCTTTCTTCCTGCTCTTCCTGCTCACAGGCTGGGCCTATGGCCGCGCGACCGGAAGCATCAAGAGCCACCGTGATCTGGTCGAGATGATGGCCGAATCCATGAAAGACATGGGCTATTACCTCGTCCTTGCCTTCGCCGCAGCGCATTTCGTGGCCATGTTCGGCTGGTCCAACCTGGGTCTGATCAGCGCCGTTCACGGCGCGGCGGCGATCGATTCCACCGGCCTTCCCCTGCCGATCGTGCTTGGCCTGATGGTCGTCTTCACCGGATTGCTGAACCTGTTCGTTGGCTCCGCCAGCGCGAAATGGGCACTGCTTGCTCCCATCCTCGTACCCATGCTGATGCTGCTCGGCATCAGCCCGGAAGGTGCCACTGCTGCGTACCGCGTTGGCGACAGCGCGACCAACATCATCACGCCGCTGATGGTCTATTTCCCGCTCATCCTGGTGTTCGCCCAGCGCTGGCAGAAGGATTTCGGCCTCGGCAGCCTGACTGCGATGATGCTGCCCTATTCGATCTGGTTGATGGTCTCGGGCACAATGCTGATCGTGCTGTGGTTCTATCTCGGCATCCCGCTCGGGCCGGATGCCCCGGTAGCCTATGTCATGCCCGCCGCGATGCCGTAGCGATCAGTCTTCGTCGTCGAGGTCGCGTGCGACCTTGGGATCCGACAGCAGCTTTTCGATCCGATCGGCTTCGTCGAAGCTTTCGTCGGGTTGAAAGCTCAGCTTCGGCGCGAATTTGAGGCCGAGCCGCTGGGCGACTTCCTTCTGGAAGAAAGCCGTATTGGTACGCAGCGCCTTCAGCACGGTCGCCTCGTCTTCGCCCAGCAACGGCTTTACATAGGCCTTCGCGTTGCGCAGGTCGGGCGTCATGCGCACTTCGGTGACCGCGATATTGCTTGCCGAAAGCACGTCGTCATGCGCCTCCCCGCGCGCGAGCAGTTCGGACAGGATATGCCGCACCCGCTCACCCACCTTGAGGACGCGAACCGATTGCTGTTCGGGGGTGGACTGCTGGCGGACCATCACTTCTCTCCGGTAGGACGTGGGGTGGGAATGGCGGTGCTGGTCGACCGGGCGAGAAGCCGGTTCTCGCCATCGAACAGTTCGCCTTCGAGGAAAATCACCTTGCGCCCGCGCCGCACCACCCTGCCCTTGCCGATCAACGGGCCAGCCGGGACGGGCCGCAGCAGGCTCATGGAGATTTCCAGATTGAGCGGTGCTTCCTTCTGATCGGTGGCCCAGACATGTGCCCAGCCCATCACCTCGTCGAGGAAACCTGCGACCAGGCCGCCCTGCACGCTGCCGCGCGGGGTGATGAAGGTTTCAGGAGCAGTGAAGCGGAGCGTGATTTCCTCACGCTCCGCATCGAAATGATCGAATTCGACGCCCATCAGTTCCGCATGGGCCGCGCCCAGAGCGTGTTCGGACGCCATTACAGGGTACGCTCACGCTCCTCGACTTCGAAGACTTCCAGCTGGTCGCCAGCCTTGATGTCGTTCGTGTCGGCAAGCACCACACCGCATTCCAGACCGGCGCGGACTTCGTCCACATCGTCCTTGAACCGGCGCAGCGAGGCGATGGTCGTGGCCGAGACGATGACATCGTCCCGCGTGAGGCGTGCATGCAGCCCCTTGCGGATGACGCCTTCCTCGACCAGCAGGCCCGCGGCCTTGTCCTTCTTGCCCGAACGGAACACTTCCTTGACGGCGGCACGGCCGACGACATGCTCGATCCGCTCCGGACCCAGCTCGCCTGCCATCTCCTTGGCTATTTCCTCGGTCAGGTGATAGATGACGTCGTAATACTTCATCTCCACACCGTCGCGCTTCACCAGCTCGCGTGCCTTGGCATTCGGGCGTACGTTGAAACCGATGATCGGCGCGTTCGAGGCAGCGGCCAGTGTCACGTCGCTTTCGGTGATCGCACCCACGCCTGCATGCAGCACGCGGACCTTGATCTCGTCGTTCGACAGATTGTGCAACGCAGAGGTGATCGCTTCCACCGAACCCTGCACGTCGGCTTTCACCAGCACGGGGAATTCGATGACATTGGCGGCCAGGTTGTTGAACATCGTGTCGAAACTGGTCGGGGCCAGCGCCGTGCGCTTTTCCGTCGCCTTTTCCTGACGATATTCCGCCACTTCACGCGCACGCTGCTCGTTTTCGACCACGGTCAGCACATCACCCGCACTCGGCACGCCGCCAAGGCCCAGGACCTCGACCGGCATAGAAGGCCCGGCCTTCTTGATCTGCTTGCCCTGATCATCGACGATCGCACGGACACGGCCGCTCTGCGTACCCACGACGAAGGTGTTGCCACGCTCCAGCGTACCACGGGTCACAAGCACGGTCGCTACCGGGCCGCGGCCCTTGTCCAGCTGCGCTTCGATCACGGTGGCCTCGGCCATACGATCGGGATTGGCCCTCAGTTCGAGCAGTTCGGCCTGCACGCTGATGGCTTCGAGCAGCTTGTCGAGGCCGGTCTTTTCCTTGGCCGAGATTTCGACATCCTGCACATCGCCCGACATCTTCTCCACGATCACTTCGTGTTCGAGCAGGCGGTTGCGGATGTTGTCCGGATTGGCTTCCGGCTTGTCCATCTTGTTGATCGCCACGATCATCGGAACGCCGGCAGCCTTGGTGTGATTGATGGCCTCGATTGTCTGCGGCATGATGCCGTCGTCGGCGGCCACCACCAGCACCACGATATCGGTGATGTTCGCACCGCGCTGGCGCATCTGGGTAAAGGCAGCGTGGCCCGGCGTGTCGAGGAAGGTGACCAGGTCGCCGCTCTTCGTCTTCACCTGATAACTGCCGATATGCTGCGTAATGCCGCCGGCTTCGCCCTTGACGACATTGGCGCCGCGAAGCGCGTCCAGCAGGCTGGTCTTGCCGTGGTCGACATGGCCCATGATGGTGACGACCGGAGGGCGCGCCTTGAGCGTTTCTTCCGGATCGACATCTTCGTCGGCCGCAATATCGACGTCCGCTTCGGACACCTTCTGGATGGTATGACCGAACTGTTCGACGAGCAGTTCCGCCGTATCTTGGTCGATCGTCTGGTTGACCGTAACCATCATGTCGAGGTTGAAGAGTTCCTTGACGAGATCGGCCCCCTTCTCACCCATACGCTTGGCCAGCTCGCCGACCGTGATCGCCTCTGGGACGATAACGTCGCGTACCTGCTTTTCGCGCGGCTTGCTCGAGCCACCGCCCTGCATCCGGCGTTCCTTTTCACGGGCACGCTTCAGTGCGGCGAGGCTGCGCGCACGGCGACCTTCGTCCTCGTTGAGAGCCTTCTTGACGGTCAGCTTGCCCGAACGGCGCTTGTCCGGCGTTTCGGCCTGCGCACCGCGGGCGGGCTTTTCTTCCTTCTTCTTGCGCTCGGGCTTCTTGATTTCGGGTCGCGCGACCGGTGTGAATCGGCGCGGGGCCGGCGCAGGCGTTGCAGACGACGCTTCCTCTGCCGGTGCCTCTTCGGCAGCCGGTGCCGGTGCTTCGGGCTCCTTCTCGGCCTTCTCTGCCTGTTCGACCTTCTTCGGCTCTTCGGCGGCCTTCTTGGCCGCTTCTTCCTCGGCCTTGCGGTTTTCTTCCGCCCGCTTCTTCTCGTCTTCTACTGCCTGCCGGGCCTGCTCTTCCTCGCGCTTGCGCGCTTCTTCGGCCTGGCGCAGCCGGTCTTCCTCGGCTTCGCGCTGAAGCCGGGCGACACGTTCCTGCGGCGTCTCGTTCGACGGGGCAGGCTTCTTCTTGACCTCGGGCTTTGCAGCCGTCGGGGTCGGCGCAGGAGCCGGCGCGGGCTCGGGCGCCGGCGGCGGAGGTGGCGGCGCAGGCGGCGTCTCGCCGGGCTTAACAAGCTTGCGGCGGCGCTTCACCTCGACCGCCACCTTGTTGGTGCGGCCGTGGCTGAAGGTCTGCTTGACCTCACCCGGTTGCGCGCCCTTCAGGGTAAGCGGTTTGCGGGCTGGTTTCTTGTCGTCGTCGCTCATTCTTGCTCGTTTCTCTTCGTATCAATCGTTCAATTCGTCGCTGGCGCTCGCTAACGCGGCGCCATACCGGCAGGGAATTCCTGTCCCAGATAATGCATGAGGCGCGTCAGGGGCTTGATGACCCTGGTAGCCGATGCATCCTCGGCCAGCGCCAAATGGACGACATTGTCGCGGCCCAATGCCACAGACAAAGCGTTCCGGTCCAGAGGCAGTTCGAGGCCCCGTTCTCCGGACCCTTCCGCCTCGCGTCCGACCCGCCAGGCCTGATCCAGCTTCTTGCGCCCATCTTCGCTTGCATCGCTGGCGTGCAGCAACAGGACCACGGCCCCGCCGCGCGCCGCCTCGGCAATGCGCTGCGTACCTAAGATAAGACCTCCGACGCGCATTTCGAGCCCCAGTCGGTCCAGCAGCACGCGCGTCAGCGCATCCTGCACCATCTGGGGCAGCGTCTCGGGAATTTCCAGGTCGCCCGTCTTGAAGGCGCGCGACAGCCCGCCCTTCAGCTTGCCATTGGCCAGCGCCGCTTCCAGACCGGCGCGGTTTTCACCGACCCAGGCCCCGCGACCCGGCGCCTTTTCCTGCGCATCGGGCAGGACAAGGCCGGACGGCGAAACCGCCAGCCGCACGAGTTCCTCGCGCGGGCCGGTCTGCCCTGAAATGACGCAGCGCCTTTCGGGCTCGGAAGCTTTCCGTGCCTTGGGCGCTTCGACGATGTCGGAACTCAGGCTCTCATTGGGTGGAGTCCGCATCGGCGGCCTCCTGCTTGTCGGTCGTCTCGGCAGGTGCCGGAGCTTCCTCTTCGTCTTCGAACCAATGGGCGCGGGCAGCCATGATGATCTCGTTGCCCTGCTCTTCGGTCAGGCCATATTCGCCCAGCACGCCGCCCTTGTCCTGCTCGCGGACCGAAGGACGCCGCATCGGCGGACCGTCGGCATTGTTGCGGCGACGCGGAGCTTCGCGCTTCTTCTGGATGAGTTCGTCGGTGGCAAGATCGGCCACGTCGTCCAGCGTCTTGAGCCCTGCCTTGCCCAGCGTGACCAGCATGGCCTCGGTCAGGTGCGGCAGTTCGGCCAGCGCGTCTTCCACGCCCAGTTCGCGGCGCGCCTCGCGGTGCGCTGCTTCCTGGCGATCGATGGCTTCCTGTGCGCGGCTCTGGAGCTCTTCGGCCAGATCCTCGTCGAAACCTTCGATGCCTGCCAGTTCTTCCAGCTCGACATAGGCGACTTCTTCGAGTTCGGCGAAGCCTTCGGCAACTAGCAGCTGCGACAGCGTTTCGTCGACGTCGAGTTCCTCTTCGAACATCTTGGAACGCTCGGCAAATTCCTTGCTCCGCTTTTCCGAGGCTTCTTCCTCGGTCATGATGTCGATCTGGTTGCTCGTCAGCTGGCTGGCGAGACGCACGTTCTGGCCGCGGCGACCGATGGCCAGCGAAAGCTGGTCGTCGGGCACGACGACTTCGATGCGGCCATCTTCCTCATCGAGAACGACGCGGCTGACGGTGGCGGGCTGCAGCGCATTGACGATGAAGGTCGCGCCATCTTCCGACCAGGGAATGATGTCGATCTTCTCGCCCTGCAGTTCCTGCACGACGGCCTGCACGCGGCTACCTTTCATACCGACGCAGGCGCCGACGGGGTCGATGCTGCTGTCGTGGCTGATCACGCCGATCTTGGCGCGGCTGCCCGGATCGCGGGCGGCTGCCTTGATCTCGATGATGCCGTCGTAGATTTCGGGCACTTCCTGCGCGAACAGCTTCTTCATGAAATCGGGGTGCGCGCGGGACAGGAAAATCTGCGGACCGCGGTTGTTGCGTTCCACCTTGGTGATCAGCGCACGCACGCGTTCGCCGACACGGGCGGCTTCGCGGGGGATCTGCTGGTCGCGGCGGATCACGCCTTCGGCGCGTCCCAGGTTCACGATCACATGGCCGAATTCGACCGATTTGATCACACCGGTGATCACTTCGCCTGCGCGATCCTTGAATTCATCGAACTGGCGCTCGCGCTCGGCGTCGCGGACCTTCTGGAAGATCACCTGCTTGGCACTCTGCGCGTCGATCCGGCCGAGATCGACCGGGGGAAGCGGATCGACGATGAAGTCGCCGATCTTGGCGTCGTCCTGCAGCTTCTGCGCAGCCTTCAGGTCGACCTGCTTGAAGTAGTCTTCGACTTCCTCGACCACTTCGACAACACGCCACAGGCGCAGATCGCCGGTCAGCGGATCGAGCTTGGCACGGATATCGTTTTCGGCGCCGTAGCGGTTACGGGCAGATTTCTGGATCGCCTCTTCCATCGCTTCGATGACGATCGCCTTGTCGATCATCTTTTCCGAAGCGACCGAGTTTGCGATCGCGAGGAGTTCAGCCTTGTTGGCGGAAATGGCGCTGGCCATCAGTCGTCTGCCTTTTCTTCTTCGGTTTCGACAATTTCGTCGGCACCGCTCGTGTCGAGCGGCTGGGTGGCGGCAATAAGTTCGTCGGTCAAGACAAGCTGTGCCGAATGAATCTGGTCGCGGGGAATGGAAACTTCCCCTGCCTTGCGGTCATCGATCGTGACCAGGTCGCCATCGATGCCCTTGAGCGAACCGCGCAGATTGCGCTGGCCGTCATATCCCTTCGCCATGGAAATCTTGGCTTCGTGCCCTGCCCAATCGGCGAAATCCTTCGCTCGGGTGAGCGGGCGGTCGATGCCCGGGCTCGACACTTCGAGATGATAGGCGCCCGCAATCAGCACTTCGCCTTCTTCTTCCAGCGCGTCCAGCCGTTCGGACACGCGGCGCGACAGGGCCGCACACTGATCGATCACGAGCTGGCCCGTCGCCGGGTCTTCGGCCATGATCTGCAGCGCCTCGCCGCCGTCGCCGGCTTCGGACGGCATCATCTTGACGCGCACGAGATCAAATCCGAGCGCCTTTGCCTCGGGTTCGATTACTTCGGTCAAGCGTACCAGGTCGGCCATTCAGTCTCCATTTGCACATGCCAGGCGACAATGGGGTTTCGTGCCGGCCCCTTGCGGCGCCAGCCCCTCCAGTGTCGCGACAATGTCGGGATGCGCAGCCAGATAGGCGCGAGTCTTGCGAAAAGCAAGCGGCGATCAGCTATCGTCCGCCAGCGCGTGCTTCTTTATACAATGGCGCAACTGATCGTAACTCAGCCCCAGCGCCTTGGCTGTCTGCCGCTGGTTCCAGCGATGCTTGCCCAGCGCATGCTCCACTATGGCGCGCTCATGCGCATCCACGGCCGAACGCAGATCGTCCACATGATCGAAATCAGGCGGGCGGTCGGCGGGCGCATTGACTTTCGCAGCCGCTTTCTCGGCCCGCGGTTCCGGCGACACGGGCTTCCAGGGGCTGTCGAAGGGATCGAAAACCACGTGCCCGATCGGCTCGCTCCAGTCGTCCCAGCGATAGATAGCGCGTTCCACGACGTTGCGCAGTTCTCGCACATTGCCGGGCCAGTCGTGCTTTTCCATTTGTTCGGCGACATGGGGCGCGAAGCCCGGCCAGCCCTCCCAACCCAGCTCGGCAGCCATGCGGCGGCCGAAGTAATCCGTCAGGACATGCACATCCCCTTCGCGCACGCGCAGGGGCGGAAGGGTAATGACTTCGAAACTGAGCCGGTCGAGCAAGTCGGCGCGGAAGTCGCCGCGCTCCGCTTTTCTGGGCAGGTCTTCGTTGGTGGCCGCGACGATACGGACATCGACCCGCGTCGGACGACTCGATCCGATGCGCGTCACCTCGCCATATTCGACTGCTCTCAACAGCCTCTCCTGCGCACCCATCGACAAAGTGCCCAGTTCGTCGAGAAAAAGCGTCCCCTTGTCGGCTTCCTCGAACCTGCCCGCCCTTGATCTGGTAGCACCGGTGAAGGCCCCCGCCTCGTGCCCGAAAAGCTCGGCCTCGATCAGCGTTTCCGGCAGCGCGGCGCAGTTCATGGTGACCAGTGGCTCGTCCCATCTGGTAGAAAGGCGATGCAGACGTTCCGCGATCAGTTCCTTGCCCGTGCCCCGCTCGCCAATGACGAGCACGGGCCTGCGCATTGGCGCGGCACGGCTGGCCCGCTCGACTGCGTCGAGGAAGGCTCCGGATTGGCCTATGAACTGGTTCTCCCGCTCCATGGACCAATATATAGGAAAATACCCCAAGGATTGGCAACAAAAACCATCACCTCTCTTATACGGTGCCTCGCAACGCTCGGAAATCCGCCGTTTTCCGGGTTTGGCACGCCCTTTGCTGAACAAGGGATAACAGCAATCGGTCACCTGACCCAAGGGAGGCACCCCGCATGTACAACATCAACTTCTTCCGCAGCCAGCTCGGGCAAGCTGCCATCGCGAGCATCGCGGCCATGGCCACCTTCGTCGTGCTGAGCTCGCATATCACGGTCACCACCCCCACCCCCACCGTGGCCGCCTACGAACAGGTCGAGATCGCATGACCCTGCCCCCCGACCACGATCCCTTAGGGCCGGAGCGCCACTCCCCCGACAGTCCCCGCGGCAGTGATGCCGACGGCGCTTCGGCCCGCCCCCGCTTGTCGCGGATCGAGGAAGAGGTAGAACGGCTGCGCCGGTCACCGACACCGACCCGCGACGCCGGACGGTCCAGAGGATCGGACTTTTTTGCCAATGGAGCACCTTTAATGGGCATTTTCAGCCGCACCCGCGACATCATCGCCGCCAACTTCAACGACATGCTGGACAAGGCGGACGACCCCCAGAAGATGATCCGCATGATCATCCTCGAGATGGAGGAAACGCTGGTCGAAGTCCGCGCGAGCGCCGCTCGCACGATTGCGGACCAGAAGGAGATGCACCGCCACACGGTCAAGCTCGACAAGCTTCAGGCGGACTGGAGCGAGAAGGCCCAACTCGCCATCTCGAAGGACCGGGAGGATCTTGCCCGCGCCGCTCTGGTCGAAAAGAAGAAGGCGGTGGACATGAGCGAGCAGCTCAAACAGGAGATCGCCGTCCTCGACGATGCGCTGCGCGCCTACGAGCAGGACATCCAGAAGCTTCAGAACCGCCTTCGCGAAGCGCGGAGCCGCCAGACGGCGATTGCCGCGCGCCTCGAAAGCGCGGAGAACCGCGTCAAGCTTCGCAGCCTGATGACGAACGAACGGGTCGACGATGCACTTTCGCGCTTCGATCAGCTCGAACGCCGCGTCGACTACGCCGAAGGCCGCGCCGATGCGCTGAGCATTGCCGACAAGTCGGACAAGCCCAGCCTGGCCGACGAAATCGCCGCCCTGGAAGGTGCCGACGCGATCGACGACGAACTCGAACAGATGAAAAAGGCGCTCGGCAAGAACGGCGCGAGCAAGGAGGACTGATCCGTGGAAGAGATTTTTGCAATCGTGGCCATTTTCATCGGCCTGCCGTGGATCATCCTCCACTACATCACGAAGTGGAAGACTTCGGCGACCATCACGACAGATGACGAAGCCCTGCTCGAGGAACTCTACAGCCTCGCAAAGCGGCTGGACGACCGCATGGATACGGTCGAGCGCCTCGTAGCGAGCGACAATCCGGACTTTCGCCCCGCCCGCCTCGTTCATGACAGTGAACAGGATAACCAGCAGCTGCGCGAACTCGAGCAGTTGATGGCCGAGAAGAAAGGAAGCCTGAAATGAACAGCCCCCGCACCACGCTTTACCGCGACAAGCAGAACGCGAAGTTGATGGGCGTATGCTCCGGCATTGCCGACTATACCGGCGTCAATGTTTTCTGGGTCCGTCTCGGCCTGGTCGGCCTGACCTTCATGTCCGGTGGTTCGACTATCCCGTTCTACTTCATTGCCGGCCTGCTGCTGAACAAGAAGCCGTCACATCTCTATGTCGACCGCGAAGAGCAGACCTACTGGCAACGTGTTCGCCAGAACCCGAAGCGCACTGCCCGCGAAATCCGCGCGCGAATGAAGGACGTCGATCGCCGCCTTGCTGATGTCGAAACCTACTATGTCAGCAGCAATCCGCGCCTCAACGCCGAGATCGAACGGCTACGCTGAGCAAACAGAGGGGGAGAAGCAGAATGGAAAACATCGGCGTTTTCATCCCGATCATCGCCCTGATGATCCCGATCGTCGCGATCTGGACGAAGCACCAGCAAAAGCTGGCTGAAATGAACGTCAAGACCACTGCGCAAGCCACTGCAGAAAAGGCCGCGCAATACGCCAGCAAGGTCCACGACCTTGAAGACCGGGTGCGCGTGCTCGAACGTATCGTGACCGACAAGGGCTACGATGTCGCCACCCAGATTGAGGCACTGCGCGATCAGCGCACCGTCGAAGGAGCCGACAGCGGGGTGCCGCTGAGCATCAAGACAGGGGAGAAGGCATAATGGAATTCCTTTCCGAAACAACGATCATCGCAGGCGTCGGCATCATGACAGCCGGGTGGCTGATGACGACATGGATGCGGATCAAGAATGGTTACCCGCTCGAAAACAGCTGGGGTAAGGCAGTCTATCCAAAGAACGACCAGGCCGTCGAACGGGTCAAGTTGCTGACGCAGGAAAACGCTGAACTGCGTGCCGAACTCGGTTCGCTTAAGGATCGCCTCGGCAATGTCGAACGGATCGTGACCGACAGCGGCTATCATCTGACGCACGAAATCGACCGTCTGCGTGAAGGCAGGGAAACCAACTGATGGATCCCGACCTGATCCTTGTCTTCGGTTTCATTCTGGTGATCCTGATGTTGGCGTTGCCCTTCGCCTACATAGTGAATCAGCGGGTCCAAGCGCACGAGGAGCGTAAGCTGGAACTGCATGCCCGCGCCGAAGAAGCGAAGGCAGACCAGGCGCGGTTTGCCAATGGTGATTATTCAAAGATGGAAGAACGGGTTCGCGTTCTCGAGCGCATCGCTACTGATGGCAATCATGTGCTCGCTATCCAGATCGACGAACTAAGAGACCTTCACCAGATCGATGACCGAACAGCTTCGCGTGAGAATGCATCATGAGTTTCTGGACTGCAGTTGTGATAATCGTGGCGCTCATAGCCTTTGCCGAAATGGTGAAATCAAAGCATCGCCATGGTTCAGGACTGGGCGACGACCAGTCGGAGCGCGGGCAGCATCAGACGTTTGATCGCAGCGAAGAGCGCCGCGAATTGGATGAACTGCGCGAGCGCATCAAGGTGCTCGAGCGGATAGCGACTGATAATAATTCGCTCGATGCGCGCGAAACGAAGCGCATCTCTGCCGAAATCGAGGCTCTGCGCGAAAAGCAGACCGATAGGGACTAGTTGAAGGAGGACATGAGGTGGTGTTCGAACCGACTATGATAATCGCAGGAGCCTCGCTGGTCGGATTGACCATCGTCGCTAGCGTGCTGCTCCGGGCCTGGCAGGGCTGGCTTGCTCTCAAGCGCCAGGAGCTTGAACGACACTACGCGCCTGATGACGAAAAGGCCGGATCATCGCTCGGCGCGGCGCGCATTGAGATTTCCGACCTCAAGGAACGCATCAAGAAGCTCGAGGCGATCGCCAGCGGAGTGGACCTTTGAGCGTCGTCAGGACCGACGCCGCACGGGCCGGTATCGGCCTCGGCAGCGCAATTGCCGTGGCCATCAGCTGGAGCTTGCACAAGTCCATCGTGTGGGCCGCCATTCAAGGCTTCTTTGGCTGGTTTTACGTTATCTACTATGCGTTTACCCGGCCCGGCGGTTTGTCAGGTTGAGGTACATGGACGGCTGCCGCCCAGCCCGCTAAAGGCGCGCCATGCGCACGATTTCCGATATTGCAGAAGAATACGAGTTTCTCGAAGGCGACGAACGCTACCGCCTGCTGATCGAGCTGGGTCGCGACCTTGAGGAAATGCCGGGAGCGCTCAAGACAGATGCCACGCTGGTGCGCGGCTGCAGTGCCCAAGTATGGGTTTATCCAACCGGTGATGAAGGAAAGCTCCATTTCCTGGCCGACAGCAATGCCGCAATCACCAAGGGCATCGTCGCTCTGGTCATAGCGGCCGTGCAGGACAAGCCGGCAACCGAAGTCGCGGAAATGGACATCGATGCTGCACTCGCCCCTTTCGATCTGAAAAACCAGTTGTCGAGCAATCGCACGCAGGGTGTGCCGAACATGATTGCCCTAGTGCAGGAACATGCCGCGCGGATTGCAGCGGGGTGATCTGACGTGAGACGGCCGATTTTCAAGGGTCTGGGTATTTTCGCAGTCGGTCTCGGTGCCATAGGGGCGGTGCTACCGATCATGCCGACAGTCCCTTTCCTGCTACTGGCGGTCTATTTCTTTGCGCGATCGAGCCCGGAACTCGAACAGAAAATCCTCGATCACCCCCATTGGGGACCACAGGTGAAAGATTGGCGCGACCGCCGTGCCATAAGCCGATCTTCCAAGACGATGGCCATCGGCGCCATGGCAGCGGGCGCAGTGTTCACCTGGTACACCCTCGGCCATCCCTGGTACTGGATTTCCATCGGGATTCTTGTCTTCTGCGGCAGTTGGATAGCCACCCGGAACGAGTGACCTCTGGAACTGCCCCGTCGCCGATCGGTTGGTAATGCGAACGACGGAAGGGCATCAAAAGGACATTTTTTCCATGGCAATTCTCATTCTCATCGCCACGATCCTGCTTCCCCCCCTGGGTGTCGCTGCAAAGCATGGACTGGGCGGTAAAGCGCTGCTGAACCTTGTTCTAACTTTGCTGGGTTATTTCCCGGGGCTGATCCATGGCCTTTACGTGAACTACGCTAAGTAACCCATTCGCCAACGGTTTATGAATTGCGCCGGGGCCTCAGGCTCCGGCGCTTTCGCGTATGATCGCGATACCCGCTTCACGCTGCCGCCGGAGTTCTGCCTTGAGCCTCGCAGGATCGCGAGCCAGGACAAATCCGAAACTCACCCCGCCTTCCTTACCCACAGTCGCGTGGTGCAGCTTGTGCGCCTGCACCAAGCGCTTCGCATAGCCACGCTTTGGAACCCATTGGAAGTAACGTTGGTGGACCAGGCCATCATGCACCAGCGTATAGATGATTCCGTAGAACAATATCCCTAGCCCGATCCATGTGCCCGGCCACCACGCGCCCGATCCCAGCACCATCGGGCTGCCGATGGCGAACATGGAAATGCTTGCCACTGCGCCGACGATTGCGAAAAGGTCGTTCTTTTCCAGCAAATTGTCATGAGGCTCGTGGTGGTCGCGATGCCACGCCCAAGCGAATCCGTGCATGATGTACTTATGGCTCGCCCATGCGACCCATTCCATGGCCAACACAGTTGCAAAGACGATAAGGGCCGGGGCGAGGAAATCCATGCACCCGATATAGTGTCATGCGCCCGGCAGGCAAAGCCCGCCTGCGTGAGGACTATTCGGCAGCGTAAGGTTTCTGCTTGCGCGGCATTCCGAAACAGCGCTCTGCAACGTCGCGATCGATGCGAGCGGGCCGATGGCTGTCGGCATCGATGCAGCACCACATGCTTTGCACTTCGGCCAGAACCTCTTCGCCGCGACGGATTATCGTATTGTAGAAGCTACGGGCACCCGCGATCTTTTCCAGCACGGTTTCCGCGATGACATCGTCATGCAGAAACGCTGGTCTGCGATAGGTAATCTCATGTTTGAGAGCGACCCATGCCTTGGTTGCGACCTCTTCTGCAGGAGCCAGCTTCTGCCAATGCGCAAGCACTGTATCCTGAACCCAGTTCAGATAGCGGGCATTGTTCACGTGGCCCATGAAATCGATATCATCGGGAAGGACTTTGATCGGGAAGAAAAATGGCTTTGCTGACATAAGTGTCAATAGAGCAGAGAAAGGTTAAGTTTGGAAGACTCTGGATTTGCCTTTTTGCGGATACGGGCTGCTTGGCTCAAGGTTCACCGCTATGGCCAGCAAACCGCGCACTCTTTACGAAAAGATTTGGGATCAGCATGTCGTCGATCGGCTCGATGACGGGACTTGCCTGATCTATATCGATCGTCACCTCGTCCACGAAGTGACCAGCCCGCAGGCATTCGAAGCCCTGCGGCTGGCTGGTAGAACCGTACGGCGCCCCGACCTTACGCTTGCGGTCCCGGATCACAATCTGCCGACCACGAAGCGGATTGCTGCAGACGGTTCGCGCCTGCCGATCGAAGATACACAAAGTGCAGCGCAGCTCGCCGCCCTTGAACGCAATGCGCCTTCCTTCGGAATCGACTATATCGATGCTACCGCGCCCGAACAGGGTATCGTCCATGTCGTGGGCCCCGAGCAGGGCTTTTCGCTGCCAGGCACCACCATCGTTTGCGGCGACAGCCACACCGCCGCGCACGGCGGGATCGGCGCCTTGGCGTTCGGTATCGGGACGAGCGAGGTCGAGCATGTGCTCGCGACCCAGACGCTACAGCTTCGCCCTTCGAAAACCATGGAGGTACGGGTGGATGGAATGCTCGGTCCGGGCGTTACTGCAAAAGACCTGATCCTGCATATTATCGGCATCATCGGAACCGCAGGAGGTACCGGACACGTCATCGAATATCGCGGCCGTGTGTTCGAGGAAATGAGCGTCGAAGGGCGGCTTACCGTTTGCAACATGAGCATCGAAGGCGGCGCACGCGCAGGCCTAATTGCGCCTGACGAAAAGGTTTTCGAGTATCTTCGCGACCGTCCCTATTCGCCGCGGGGCAAGGATTGGGATAACGCGGTCACCTGGTGGAGGTCGCTCGTCACCGATGAGGGCGCCTATTTCGACAAGTCGGTCGTGATCGACGCTGCGAATGTTCAACCAACCGTAAGCTGGGGGACCAGTCCTGAAGACGTGGTGGCGGTAGGCGGGTGCGTCCCCTCCCCCGACAGTTTTGCCGATCCATCAAAGCAGGATGCGGCGCGCAAGAGCTTGGATTACATGGGCCTGACCCCCGGGACGCCGATCGAGGATATCGCGGTAGAAAACATCTTCATCGGCAGCTGCACAAACAGCCGGATCGAAGATCTGCGTGCCGCGGCCGAGGTGTTGAAAGGTCGCAAGAAGGCGCCAAACGTGCGGTGGGCAATCGTGGTCCCGGGTTCCGGCCTGGTCAAACGCCAGGCCGAAGACGAAGGGCTTGACCGGATCTTTACCGATGCAGGCTTCGAATGGCGCGAGCCGGGCTGTTCCGCCTGCCTGGCGATGAACCCCGACAAGGTACCGCCGGGGGAACGCTGCGCTTCCACCAGCAACCGTAATTTCGTCGGCCGCCAAGGCCCCGGATCCCGAACGCATCTGGTCAGCCCGGCAATGGCTGCTGCCGCCGCCGTTACCGGGCGGCTTGCCGATGTCCGTAACCTCGCCCCTTGCCAAGACGGTGCGGCCTGACCATTGAGAACTCATGACCAAGAAGATCACCGGAAAAGCCGCCATTGCAAGCGCGATCGGATCGGCCGCCATTGCTGCCGCGATGCTTTACGCCAACAAGCGCAAGGAGCGGAAAAACCAGCCGCAGCGCCCCGGCCCCATACCTTCAGGCGAGACGCCCGAAACCGATTAGTCGACCGCTTCTGGAGGGAGCTTCCCATGCTGCGCAGCATGACATTGGCGACCATGCCGGGTGGTGGAGGATGAAGGCCGTTTCCACCATCGAGGGGCGCGCCATTCCGTTGGGCCTCAAGAACGTCGATACCGACGTCATTATTCCTGCCCACTGGCTCAAGACCGTAAGCCGCGAAGGGCTTGGTGCAGGTGCATTCGAAACCATCCGCGCAGCGCCCGGGAATCCTTTCGATGTCGAGGATTTCGCTAACGCCCCCATTCTCATCGCGGGCGACAATTTCGGTTGCGGATCGAGCCGCGAACATGCCGCCTGGGCCATGCTGGACATGGGGCTGACGGCGGTGATCGCACCCAGCTTTTCCGATATCTTCGCCGGCAATGCCTTCAAGAATGGTATTCTGGCAGTCGAGCTGCCGCAGGATCAGGTGGACCGGTTGCTGGAGGTTGCCAAGGATCAACCGATTACGATCGACCTGGAAACTCAGGTGGTCACGACCCCCTTTCAGGACCGGTTCGAATTTCAGATCGATCCGTTCCGCAAGCGCTGCCTGCTCGAAGGTCTAGACGAGATCGGCCTGACGCTGGCCAGCGAGAGCGCTATTGCAGCGCACGAGATAATGCGCCGGGGCACCGCGCCCTGGCTTGATAAAACAAAATAGGAGAAGATCAGCGTGAAAGCAGTCCTTTCGAAGGAGACCGGTGGCCCTGAGACCCTCGTTGTCGAGGAGATTGATACCCCTACGGCTGGCTCGGGTGAGGTTCTGGTCAAGGTCGCTGCCTGTGCGATCAATTTCCCCGATACGCTGATCATCCGCGACATGTACCAGTTCAAGCCCCCTCGCCCCTTCGCGCCAGGTGGCGAAATCTCCGGCACCATCGAAGCACTGGGTGAAGGGGTTACCGATTTCGCCGTAGGTGACCGGGTGATGTGCGGCGTCGGCAACGGCGGCCTGCAGGAAAAGGTCGTCGTTCCGGCAACCAAGCTGTTCAAGGTGCCCGATGGCATCGATCTGGTAAAAGCCAGCGCGCTACTGATGACCTACGGCACAACGATCCACGGGCTCAAGGATCGCGGTGATATCAAGGAAGGCGAGACGGTTCTCGTACTCGGCGCCGCCGGCGGCGTTGGTCTCTCGGCCGTCGAACTCGCCAAGGCGTATGGCTGCCGGGTCGTGGCTGCCGTCTCCACCGAGGAAAAGGGCGAGGTTGCCAGAAAGCACGGCGCCGACGAAGTGGTAATCTATCCTCGCGCCCCGTTCGATAAGGACACGTCCAAGCAGCTGGCGAATGACTTTAAGGCGGCCGTAGGCCCTGATGGCGCCAACATCGTATATGATATCGTGGGCGGCGATTATTCCGAGCCGGCTTTGCGCGCGATCGCCTGGAAAGGACGTTTCCTGGTCGTCGGCTTCCCTGCCGGCATCGCGAAAATGCCGCTCAATCTCACCCTTTTGAAGAGCTGCGACATCCGCGGTGTATTCTGGGGCGCATTTGCCGCGCGCGAGCCGAAACGTAACGAGCAGAATATTCAAGAGCTCTTCGATCTCTGGAAAGCCGGCAAAATCGAACCGCTGGTGAGCGAGACATATCCCTTGGAGCGGGCGCACGAAGCGATCGCCAAGCTCGAGAACCGCGGAGCGATCGGTAAACTCGTCGTTGTAATGGAATAAGCGCCCTTGCAGGCCGGTGGGGCCACGCCTATTCCGGCCCGCAAGATTCCATCCCGAGAGGACTGACATGACTGATTTTAAAGATCGCGAACGCGGCGAAGAAGCCAAGTTTGCCTTCGACGAGGAAAATGCCTTCAAGATCGCTGCACGCCGCAATCGTCTTGTTGGCGAATGGGCTGCCGGGCTCATGGGCCTCACCGATGAAGAGACCGACGCCTATAAAAAGGCTGTCGTGCAGGCCGATTTCGAAGAAGCTGGCGATGAGGACGTCATCCGCAAGCTTCTGGGCGATCTGACTGCGGCCGAATGCGATGTCAGCGAAGCCGACATTCGCACCAAGTTGGAAGAATGCTCCGTCGAAGCGCGGCGGCAGTTCATGAGCGATCAGGGCTGAATGTAATGCCCATGGCCGCAGACGACATCGTCACGCTGATCGAAGAAGCGCTTCCCGGCGCAGTCGTGGAAATGCGCGATCTGGCGGGCGACAATGATCATTGGGCCGCCAAGGTTACGGCGCCGCAATTCGCCGGGCTGACGCGTGTCAAACAACACAAGCTGGTTTATGATGCGCTGGGCGGGCGAATGGGGGGCGAACTGCACGCCTTGCAACTCACTACGCAAGCCCCCACCTGATCTCGCATACCGAATTTAGACAAAGGACGGACCAATGTCCGATACCAATCAGCGTATAACCGATATTGTCGGCGCCAACGATGTCGTGCTCTTCATGAAGGGCACCCCGCTTTTTCCGCAATGCGGATTTTCCAGTCGCGCGATTGCCATCCTCGACCATTGCGGCGTCGCTTATGACAGTGTGGACGTGCTGCAAGACATGGAAATTCGTCAAGGCATCAAGGCCTTTTCCGACTGGCCGACCATTCCCCAACTCTATGTGAAGGGCGAGTTCGTGGGTGGTAGCGACATCATGATGGAAATGTTCGAAGCAGGCGAACTCCAGCAGATGATGGATGAGAAGCAGGTCGCCAAAGCATCGTAGCATCTTACTACCTTCAGCAGCCTTTCCAGCCAGTAACGCACTGGCTTTTGTGAAAGTAAGCCGATCTCACTCCAATTGCAGTTGTAGAACGGGAAAGGCCCGTCCGGTGGGAAACCGGACGGGCCTTTTTTCTTAGCGACGCAGGGTTAGGAGACCGTGGGTTCAGCGTCGCCACAAAGACGTGATCGAGACACGGGACATAAAGCATGGGATGTGCCAAAATTCAGGCACGGGCGGTTGTTCTGGCCTTTCGTTGGTTAATGGGCATTCCGCGGCATTGCCTTCTGTAAAGTTTATCGACACCGGACATCCGGCTTTAGCCCTTGGCAATGGTCGCAGTCACCGTCACAACATCAGCATGAACGAACCAACCGATATCGGCGCCGACGGCATTCCAGCAGCGACCGTGGTCATTTTTCGCAATTCGTCAGAGGATGGCCCGCCTGAGATTTTGATGACGATCCGATCGCGCGAAATGGTTTTTGCCGGCGGCATGGCCGTCTTCCCGGGCGGACGGGTCGACCCGGCAGATTTCGACCTCGGGGCAAAGATTGGCGGTCGCCTCGATCCAGACGAAGCTGCACACCAGATCGCCGTTGTACGCGAAACGCTTGAAGAAACAGGGTTGGTCATCGGACTGACCGGCGAAATCAATGCCGATAAAGCGCGCGCCGCGCGGAAGTACCTCGAAAAGACCGGTGAGCTCGAACCGGTTCTCGAACATTTCGGATGGGAACTCGATCTCGATCAGTTAGTGCCGTTTGCCCGCTGGTATCCAAAGAATGAACGCATCCCGCGTGTCTATGACACACGTTTCTACCTAGCCGACATCGGTACAGGCGCGGTCGAAATAGAGGCGGACCTTTCCGAAAATACGCATCTTTTCTGGACTACTGCGCAGGGCGCGCTCGATTCTGCGGAAAGGGGAGACATCAAGGTAATCTTCCCGACCCGCCGCAATCTGGAGCGCCTCGCCCTGTTCGAAAATTTCGCCGCGGCGAAGGCACAGGCCGAAGCCATTCCCGTGAGAACGATAACTCCCTTCATTGGCGAAATGGATGGCAAGTCGTGGCTGCACATTGGTGAGGATCTGGGATACCCCGTGACGGGCGAACCGTTGAATACGGTAGCAAGAGGGTGACGTTAGGTGCTCGCTCTTCCGGACTCTTTCGTATGGCGTTGGCAATTATCGACGGTGCTTGTGGCCAAATAAATGTTTCCGCTCTGCGACAGGTGGAGTTGTAAGGCAGTTCGGGTAAGATAGGATTATGGGGGACGCATGGTAACGATACGCGACGTTGCGAAAGCCGCAGGCGTGTCGGTTGCCACCGCATCGCGCGCGCTCAATGGCATGTCCATCGTCACAGCAAAAACGCGCGAAAAAATCGAAGCTGCAGCGACCGCGCTTGATTATGTTCCACACAGTGGCGCGAGAAGCCTAACCAAGCGCAAGACCGATACGATTGGGGTTATTCTACCGGATTTATTCGGCGAGTTCTTTTCCGAAATCATTCGCGGTATCGACCTTGTCACCCATCGCGCCGGCAAGAGCTTGCTGCTTGGCAATATGCATGGGAGTGCCGAAGAAACTGCACAAGCGATCCGGGCGATGCGTGGCAGAGTTGACGGACTGCTTGTTATGCCACCGAACTCTCGTGCCGATACTGTAGAGGCGGTGACGCGCGATATCCCCACCGTACTGCTTAACGCCCAAGGAACCGATGACGTCACTCCCTTTGTATCGGTAGACAATTATACAGGCGCGCGGTTGGTCACGGACCATCTCATCGATCGCGGAGCACGCAATATAATTCACATCGCGGGTCCTGCTAACAATCGCGATGCGCGCGAGCGACAGCGGGGATATTGCGACGTGCTGGCGGAGCGCACCGGCAATGGAAGCCCATTGATATTGCCGGGCGATTTTCGCGATGATGCGGGTCGCGAGGCCGCCCGCCTGCTGCTTACCAGCGGCATTACCTTCGATGCCGTGTTTGCCAGCAACGACATGATGGCGGTCGAATTGATGAGCGAGTTGCGCGTGGCCGGTCTTCAGATCGGTAGCGATATTCTTGTCGCGGGGTTTGATGACATTCCGCTTGCCCGGCATGTGACGCCGGGCCTCACGACAGTTCATTCCGACATTACACGTGTGGGTTCGACGGCCGCCGAACTGATGCTGCGCATGATGGAAGGCGAGACGCTGGAACGGGATCAAAGTCTAATCATCGCCCCCACCCTCGCGATCAGAGGATCAAGCGGAGGAGGAGCCGGAACGGCTCGTACCTGACGAATTGACCCCATATCGAGAACTCGAATAGGACGAACTTATTTCTATTTTCGAGTTTCTTGGAGAAAGATCGCGATGACCCGGTTCGGACGTTTTGCCGTGCTGCTAACTGCAGCATCAATGGCCACGGCTTGCGCGAGTATGCCGGGTCCAGCGCTCGCTGATGCGGTACCCGTGATCACTGGACAACACCCGCAACAGAGTCTGGAGGCAGGAGGCTACCCGTACCAGTTGTTTGTGCCCCGTTCATACGATTCCGAAGCCAAATGGCCATTGATGATTTTCCTCCACGGCTCCGGGGAGCGTGGATCGGACATCGCGAAGGTCAAGGTTCACGGACCGCCCAAGCACGCGGACATGGATCCAGACTTTCCCTTCATTCTCGTCTCCCCATTGCTGCCTGCGGAAGAAGACTGGGATGTTTCGAAGCTGGAAGCGATCCTCGATCATATTGTGGAGACGATGCCGATAGATGAAAATCGCATCTACCTCACCGGTTTGAGCCGAGGTGGGCGTGCCACATGGCGGTGGGGAGCCGAGCGGCCCGATCTCTTTGCGGCACTAGTCCCGGTGGCTGGGCAAGGTGATCCGGCGACCGCCTGTGAACTGGTTGATGTACCAATCTGGGCATTGCATGGCGATCGGGACGATGTGGTCATTCCTGAGGGAAGTTTTGCGATGGCGCGCGCGATCAGGGCGTGCGGTGGCAATCGAAGCAGGCTGACAATCTATCCCGACCTTGGTCACAACGCGTGGGACCCCGCCTATGCGGATCCCGAACTCTACCTCTGGATGCTTTCGCAGCGGCGGACTGATGCAGATGACTAGACTATATGCGGCGCTGGTGCTGATCGGCATGTTGCTGATCGCCGGCTGCATGCACGCGCCGACCGCCAAGACAGAGCGCGAAGCGCAACTTGATGTGATGACCTATAACATCAGGCTCGATCTGGCATCGGATGGGCCCAATGCCTGGTCAGAGCGACGCACGCTCGTGCGCGATCTGATCCGCTATGAAGCGCCGGCAATCCTCGGCATGCAGGAGGTATTGCTTCCCCAGAAGCGCTATCTGGAAAAAACACTTCCTGCCTATTCTTTCATCGGAGTGGGCCGGGATGATGGGGAAGAAGCTGGCGAGTTTTCACCACTAGCGTGGCGGCGCGATATGTTCGAAATGACCGACAGTGGTACCTTCTGGCTGTCTCCCACACCGGATGTTCCAGGTAAGGGTTGGGATGCCGCCTACCCGCGCATTGCCGCGTGGGCCATTCTGGAACGCCGCGATGGTCGAGGAAAGCTCCGCGTTCTCAATACGCACTTCGATCATGTCGGCGCGGCCGCCAAGGTCAACGCAGCGAAACTCATACTGAACTGGATTAACGCCGGCCCTGGAAAGGGCTTGCCGACGATCGTGATGGGCGACTTTAACTCCGACCCGGACAGCGAAGCCTATCAGGTCCTGACTTCCGGCGCGCTTGTCGATAGCCGCAGCGCAAGCATCGCCCCTCCTTACGGACCGCCGGGCACTTTTACCGGCTTCGACATCACCCAGGATCCGCGCGCGGCGGTCGATCACATATTCCTGTCACCTGGCATTCTCGTTGATCGATTTGCGGTGATCACTCAGCACTGGGGTGGCCGCCTGCCATCGGACCACTATCCGGTAAGTGTGGTTCTGCGACTGCCAGACAGTTAGAGCCTTACCGTTCGGGATCGTCCAGCCAGCCGCCGGAGAACCCGGCCCGCTCCAGGCCGCGGCGGATGTGCGGGTTCTTACGCATCGTCGCCCATACGAGGCCAGTGCGCTGGTTTTCCAACATAGCCAGGATCGGGCCCTGGTCGATGCCGAGATGATCGCGCGCGACCCAGCCTTTGACCGTATCGGTATCGCCCGTTGTCGAGCCGGCGTCCACGAACGTAAAGCTGGGGTTGATGGCGTCCTTGAAGCCGTAGTCCGTGTAGAGGCGGTCGCCGTACTTGGCCTTCATGCTCATCAGCGCCGGGATGGTAACCTCAGGCGCGAAGGGTATCGACCCGCCCGCTGCTGTCGGGACGATGGTGCCGTCATCGACCACGCGAATGGCACTGACGCCGCGCGCAGCATAGGTCAGGAAGGTGCGGGACTTGCCGTTAACGGTGTACTGGCCCGCCGATGAAGCTGGCCCGTCTGACGCAGTCCACCCCCAGATGCTGGCGCTGTAATCCTTCCAGTCATTGGGATTATCGGCACCATAGGCCCGCTGGCTCAACGTGGCGCGCCGGCTATTCTCGAAATAGTCGATGCCCTTCGAACGCATGAAGTCATCCTGGATGCCGCGAAAATCGATCCAGACGTGGCTGTACTGGTGCCCGAACAGAGGCTCGAACTGGAGATATTCGTAACCGTAGTAGGTGCCCCAGTCCTTCTCGAGATCCATGGCCCAGGCCTGATCCCAAGCTTCCTTGCCAACGGGATGTGTGGGGGATCCTGCTGCCAGTATGTAAACCAGCATGCCTTCGTTGTAGCCGATCCAGTCGTGCGTACCAAAGTCGCCCCCTTCCCCGCGCTCGGGGTACCACCCCATGGCGATCGCCTTTCCGCTCCCGCCATTGGCTGAAGGAATGGTGCTGTTTTCGCGCT
This sequence comes from Qipengyuania pacifica, assembly GCF_019711555.1. Classification (NCBI taxonomy): domain Bacteria; kingdom Pseudomonadati; phylum Pseudomonadota; class Alphaproteobacteria; order Sphingomonadales; family Erythrobacteraceae; genus Qipengyuania; species Qipengyuania pacifica. The sequence continues at coordinate 269,000 of NZ_JAIGNQ010000004.1, forward strand.
CAACGAAAGTCCAGTCGACCCGCCGGTAGATCTTCTCCGCGAGATCGCGGATATCGCGTTCCACGGCTGTGTCGCGATCGAAGTAGCTTTGAGCGAATAGAACGCCGCCGAGGAGTAGCGCGGTGTCGACTGTAGAAAGTTCGGTATTGCCGCGCCGCGTGCCATCTTCGTTATTCAGAAAATGGTAGAAGAAACCCTTGTGACCGCTCGTTCCGCTGACCGCGGGCCCTTGCGGGGCATTCCAGTAAAATTCCAGACAATCTCGCGTACGCTGGGCAGCATCGTCGCGCGAAACGTAGCCACGTTCAGCACCGACGCCAAAGGCGGTCAGGGCATAGCCTGTCGCAGCGATTGAGGAGAACGGGTTGCTGGGCCACCGGTCCGGCGCCAGGCACCGCTCGGTATCGGTAGTATCCCAGAAATACCGAAATGTGCGCTGAGTCAGATCTTCGGAGAAAGCAGCCACATCGTTCGATGCGGGGCCAGAAGACGCAGGCGGATCGAAATTGGCGCAGGCAGCGAGGGTTAAAGACAGGGCGACAGCTGAAGCTGCGGAAAATCTCATGATAAACTCAAATCGTTATGATGTGCCGCACCGGGAGGACAGTGCGGCACACCTTGTTGCGACCCGATTAGAAGTCGAAGCCTGCAGAGACCTTGATCGTCCTCGGGAAACCATCGGTGCTGTAGTTATTGAAGTTGCGCGCTCCAGTCACCGCGTCGAAACCGTTGTAATTGCGATCATCGAACACATTGAGCACGTCTGCGCGCACCCACAGGCGATTGTCGTCGTTGATCAGACCGATGTTGAAATACTTGGTCAACGAAAGGTCGAATTGTCGAAAACCCCACAGATCACCATTTGCATCGTTTTCGACTGCCACGACATCGCGGGAGTTCGGATCACCAGCTACGGAGACGAAAGCCTGCTGATAGGCTGGCGATGCAATCTGGAACTTGCTGCCGAGCGTGAAGTCCAGCGGCAGATCCACGGTACCCGCCATAACGAAACGATGCTTGCGTACGCCCGCCGACCGGATAACGGGATAATCGTCGAAAGATGGGAAATCGAGCGAGAAATATTCGCCAAACTTCCGGTTTTCTTCGGCGAGCGTGAAGGTGTAGGTCGCATCGATCGACCACGGTGACTGCTCCGTGTAACGCTTCCCAAACTTAAGATACGCGGAATCTGCATCGGTGTTGATGCCGTTAGTACCAATTAGAATAGCGCCATACGGACTTGGCGGAGTACCGAAAGGCGAGTCCGGATTGCCTTCGGACGGAAAGAAGCTTCCGTCCGGGCGACGATTACCGAGCAGATATCCAAATCCATCGCGGCTGGCGATATGCCGATATCCGACCTCGAGATTGAGGAGATCGAACGTGCTGCGAACACCCAGGCTGAACTGGTCCGAATACGGCAGCTTCAGATCGTTATCGATAAAGCGGAGCTCGCCGCCAGCACCCGGAGGTGCTCCGTCGATTAGCTGCTGACGCCCCGCTTCTGTCAGATAGATCGGGTCAAACGGAATACAGGTTGGACTGGTGTCGCATTCGCCGCGCGGGTCACCCGCGTTCTGGAATCTGAATGTACGCCCGAACGATGCGCCCTGAACCAATTCCTGCTGGATGAAATCGAACTGGTTACGATCGTAGGAGCGACCGTATCCCCCGAAAAGGACGAACTGGCCATCCGGATCCAGCCAATAGGAAAACCCGATCCGTGGCTGGATCGCGCCGTAGAAGACCTTCCTCTCGGTTCCGGTCGAGATATAGTCGTTAATATCGTAATTGGCGTTGATCAGGTTCGGGTAGTTTTCCGGCTGCACCGCCGCAACCCGCGCCGGGTCGTGTACATAGTTGAGGAAATCGGGCGTCCGCTCGAAATCCCAGCGAACGCCGAGATTGAGCGTCAGCCGATCCGTGACATCCCAGTCGTCCTGAATGTAGGCGCCAAACTGGAAAGTCTCCGAATTGAGCGACACATCGTCGCCCGGCACGATCGTGCTAAAATTCAATTCATATGGAATGGCGTCGTTGAAAGCGCCGCTGTTTGGTGTCGTGGGATCAGCGGGGTTGTAAGAGACGTTGTATGTGTATTGAGGATTGAAGCTGTTCTGCTGGGTCGAGTTGAGAGTGACCCACTTAGCCTTTACGCCGGCTTTGATTGTATGCCGCTCGAAGCCCGTCCAGGTGAAGTCGTTGGACACCTGCCAGCCATCCTGACCCTTGTCCTGGAAATTTCGACCGCCTCCAGTCTGCAGGATGGTATCTTCCCGCCGGACGCCGTCTTCCACAATCTCTGCGCGGAATATGTTGCGCGGTTCGAGCAGGAACGGGCGCGGGTTCCACGTCACGTCTTCATACGTGATCTTGAAGTCGTTGATGAAATTGTCGGAGGTGTGTTCCCACCGCGCGAGACCGCGCCATTCCTTCACGCTCGTGACTGTGCGCGTGCTGTAGGCAGCCGTACCGCTACCGAAATCTTCACCATCCTCGTCGCGATACTTGACCGAAACCTGAAAGAGGTCGGAATTATTGGGCGTGAAGTCCAGTTTTCCGAAATAGAGGTTTTCGTTGAATATCTCGCTGAACGTACCGAACGCACCCTGATATTCGCCGGGGAAGAAGCCCGTGGACAGATCGAGGCCGGGCGTCACGTCGCGCGGCGTGATGATCTCCTTGCCTTCATACGTGCCGAAGAAGAACAATTTGTCGCGGATGATCGGCCCGCCCAGGGTACCGCCATACTGCAGATCCCTGCTTTCGGTTTTCCCTTGCGGATTTTCCCCGAACAATTCGATCGGGCGTGCAGCCCGCAAACTCTGGTTGGTGAAATCGATGAAACCGGACCCATGGAACTCGTTGGTGCCCGACTTCGTGATAGCCGTGATTGCGACCGATCCGACCTGGTCGAATTCCGCCTTGTAGTTGGAACTGATGACGCGATATTCGCCGATCGCCGCCTGGGGGAACGGGTTGCCTTGCGTTGAATCCTGTCCGGTTACGCCGCCTCGGAGAATATAGTCTTTCTGGCTCACGCCATCGATGAACACATTCACCGAGCTGCTGTTCTGGGCACCGCCCTGAAGCCGGCGGTCGCCGCCAAACCCGTCGATGAACTGAACGCCCGGCGCAAGATCGGCAAAAGCCAGGAAGTTGCGGTTAGTCTGCGGGATCTGTTCGATCAGCCGCTGGGAAATATTGATGCCGACTTCGCCGCCTTCCAGCGTACGAATGCGGTCGCCCGTCACCAGAATGACATTGTCGCCAGCAGCAACATCGTCTGCACCATCATCGGCGGCTGCGGGTGCTTCCGTTGCGGCGATTTCGCCCACATCGAAGTTCAGGACAGCATCCTGCGCCACCGACAATTGGAAGGTGTCGGTCTGAAGCACACCGTCGGGCGTGGTAACTTCGAGACGATAGGTTCCCGCCGCGAGGGACGCGAAGTTATACCGCCCGTCGGCAGCAATCGTGGCGGTGCGGGTCACGCCCGTATCCACTCTGACCGCAGCAACCTGGGTGGCGCCGCCGGTAATCTGACCGCGTAGCGATGCATTGGATTCCTGCGCATGCGCCGGCGCAGCAAGGCCGATCGCCAGCGCACCCATGGCGCTACCGTGCACAAGAGCCAGAGCCATGCGACGAGCGACCGCCGAACGATTCATATGCGGAAACTTCATCGGTAATTCCTCCCCAAAATCGCGGTCTCGGCTCGACCGCTCAGGCTCGCGGCATTGCCTGCCGCGTAACCGAATCGACATTTGACGAGCGATGTTGTAACCGGTTTCATGATCGATGTATAGACAGATCGGAAGAGGCGATTCCCTTGGGACGGCTCTTCATCGTGAATATAGTCAGAAGTCCAAATGGGAGGAATTACATGCGTTCATTGCAGCGAGGTGTGCTTGCGGGCGTCAGCGCGCTGGCACTTGCCGGTTGCGCCACTACGGGCGTGGCATCGGCACCCCCGCCATCCTCCAGCGCTTCGTCCACCGCAGTGCCGATCGAGCCCGCCCAGCCATCCTGGGCCGCGCGCGATGCAGAAATGGACGCCTTTCTCGATGATCTGATCGGGCGGATGACTCTTGAAGAAAAGGTCGGCCAGCTGACGCTGCTCACCAGCGATTGGGAATCGACCGGTCCGACCATGCGCGAAGGCTATCAGCAGGATATCGCAGCAGGGCGCGTGGGATCGATCTTCAATGCCTATACCGCAGATTATACGCGCGAACTGCAGCGGATGGCTGTCGAAGGCACCAGGCTGAAAATACCGCTGCTGTTCGGATACGATGTGATCCACGGCCACCGCACCATCTTCCCGATCTCCCTCGGCGAAGCGGCGAGCTGGGACATGGATGCAGTCGAGAAATCGGCCCGCGTATCGGCCGCGGAAGCGTCAGCCGAAGGGATACACTGGACTTTCTCCCCCATGGTCGATGTATCGCGCGATGCCCGCTGGGGCCGCGTTTCGGAAGGCGCCGGGGAAGATGTCTACCTTGGCAGCAAAGTCGCCAAGGCACGCGTGCATGGCTACCAGGGCGACGATCTGAGGGCCGTCGACACGGTTCTGGCAACCGCGAAACACTTTGCTGCTTACGGGGCAGCCCAGGCCGGCCGCGACTATCACACGGTCGATATCTCCGAACGAACACTGCGCGATGTCTACCTCCCGCCTTTCAAGGCGGCAGTCGATGAAGGGGTCGCAACCTTCATGACGTCGTTCAACGAATACGACGGCGTGCCAGCCAGCGGCAGCAAATTCCTGCTTACCGACGTCTTGCGCGATGAATGGGGCTTCGATGGCTTTGTCGTCACCGACTACACCTCCATCAACGAGATGGTCCCGCATGGTTACGCCAAGGATCTCGAACAGGCTGGCGAACAGGCGCTCAATGCCGGCGTCGATATGGACATGCAGGGCGCCGTGTTCATGGAAAACATGGTGAAATCGGTCGAAGAAGGCCGCGTGAGCCAGGCGAATATCGACCGCGCGGTGCGCCGCGTGCTCGAAATGAAATATCGCCTCGGACTGTTCGAAGATCCCTACCGCTATGCGGACGAGGCGCGGCAGGAAGCAACGCTGTACAAGCCCGAATTTCTCGAAGCTGCGCGCGACGTAGCGCGCAAATCGATGGTTCTGCTCAAGAACGACGGCAATGTGCTCCCGCTGGCCGCCGATGCGGAGCGAATTGCCGTGATCGGCCCGCTTGGGGACAGCAAGACCGACATGATCGGCAGCTGGTCGGCAGCCGGTGATCGCGAGACCCGACCGGTCACCGTGCTTGAGGGCATGAAGGCCCACGCCGGAAACGGTGTCACGGTCCAGTACGCGAAGGGCGCGAGCTACGAGTTCGGCGACGAAGGCAAGACCGATGGTTTTGCCGAAGCGCTCGCGCTGGCGAAATCGTCGGACGTTGTCGTCGCGGTCATGGGCGAAAAATGGGACATGACGGGCGAAGCTGCCAGCCGTACCTCGCTCGACCTGCCGGGCAATCAGCAGGCCTTGCTCGAACAGCTCGTTGCAACGGGCAAACCGGTCGTGCTGGTGATGATGAGCGGTCGCCCCAATTCGATCACCTGGGCAAACGACAACGTGCCCGCCATTTTGCATGCGTGGTATCCGGGCACGCAGGGCGGCCATGCGGTCGCAGATGTGCTGTTCGGTGATTACAACCCTTCGGGCAAACTGCCGATCACCTTCCCCATCAATGTGGGCCAGGCGCCGATCCACTACGACATGAAGAACACCGGCCGCCCCATTGAACTGGGGGAGCCGGGCGCAAAATACGTTTCGCGCTATCTCAATACGCCGAACGATCCACTGTACCGCTTCGGTTATGGTCTCAGCTACACGACCTTCGGCTATTCGCCGGCAACGCTGTCGGCTTCGTCGATGGGACCCAAGGGTTCGATCACCGCAACTGCCACGATCACCAACACGGGCACGCGCGCAGGCGAAGAGGTAGTGCAGCTCTACGTGCGCGATCTTGTCGGATCGGTTACCCGGCCGGTGCAGGAACTGAAGGGCTTCGAAAAGATAGCGCTGCAACCGGGTGAAAGCCGGACGGTATCCTTTACGTTGCGGCCCGAAGACCTCGCGTTCACCCGTGCAGACATGTCGCATGGCTGGGAACCGGGTGAATACCGACTCTGGATCGCGCCTTCATCGGGCGCGAAGGCGAGTACTCCGGTAACCTTTACCCTCACGGAGTAATCGCATGAACCTTCCCGGCCTCCGTGCCCCCCCAACCCTCGCGCTGCTCGCATCCATTGCCCTGACGAGCTGTGCGGCGGTCGAGGCCGGGAAGGTTCACACTGCTGCGGCGGGGAAGGTTCGCTAAGGCACGCGGCCGGACGTCGCCGGCCTAGCTTGCCGGACGGAGAGATAGGGCAAAGCCCCCGCCCGCTTCCATCGCTAGCGTCAAAGTGTCGCCGCCGATGATCTCGCGTGTTTCTCGAACCATGGCAAAAGGATCGCCGTCGATCCCGCCGCCCTTGCCGTCACGCCAGATTTCTGCGGTGTAGCGCTTGCCCTTTGGCAGAAAAGACAGATCGATCGGGATTTCGCGGCGTTCGGCATCCGTAACGCCGCCCACCCACCAGTCTTCACCGCCGCGATGCTGGCGCGCGACGATCGCGTATTCGCCGATGTCGCCCGCCAGGACGCGCGTCTGTTCCCAATCGACCGGGACCTGTTCGATAAAGGCCAGCGCATCGGGATGCTTCGCGTAGTTTTCCGGCAGGTCGGCCGCCATCTGGAGGGGCGAGTAAATCACCACGTAATCGGCTAGCTGGCGGGCCAGCGTGTTAGGGATGGCTCGGCCGTCGCGGCCTTCCAGACTGACGATGCCCGGCGTCAGGTCGAACGGACCCGAGAGCATGCGGGTGAAGAGCAAGGTCGGTTCGTGCTCGGGCGGATTGGGCGGCTGACCCCAGGCGTTGTATTCGGTCCCCCGCGCACCTTCACGGGTGACGAGGTTCGGGTAGGTCCGCCTGAGGCCCGTATCCTTGATGGGTTCGTGGGCATTGATGGCTATGTGGTGCTCCGCGGCCCGTTCAGCCACGTGGACGTGATGGCGGGCCATGTATTGTCCGTCATGGTATTCCCATTGCTCCGTCCCATCGGGATCTTCGCGCAGGACGCCGCCGGCGTCCGCGACATAGCCGGTTTTTACCGAATGAACGCCATAGCGCTGGTAGTAATCGAAAGCCTTTTCGAGCTGGCGTTCGTAAAGCCCTGCATTCCCTGCAGTTTCATGGTGCCCCATGATCTCGACGCCCTTTTCGCGCGCGTATTTCGCGATGCGGTCCATGTCGAAATCGGGATAGGCTACGGCGAACTGGAAATTGCGTCCGCTCTCGCTCCACCAGCCTTCGTTCCAGCCTTCTACAAGGACCGAGCCGAAGCCATGGTCGGCTGCGAAATCGATGTATTCGAGTACGTTATCGGTGGTCGCGCCGTGCTTGGGCCCCGCGTTCCAGCTCCATTTGTCGAGATGCATTCCCCACCAGATGCCAACGTATTTCTGCGGTTTGACCCAGCTGACATCGCCCAACCGGTTGGGCTCGTTGAGGTTGAGAATTATGTCCGCGGCCGCATAAAGCGCCGGCGCGTCCTCGCCGATCAGGATGGTCCGCCACGGCGTTTCGAAGGGCGCTTCCCGCCGGACCTTCCAAGGCTGCGAGGATGGAGCGAGGCGGGTGCGGAAGCGTTGGTGGTCGATGCGTTGCAGCCAGAAGGCCGAATAATCGATCAGCGACGCTTCGTGGAGCGCGATGTGAAGGCCGTCCGAGCGGCGGAAAGTGATCGGCGAATGGGCCGTGCCGACCTGATTGGCCGGGGTGTGATTGTAGAGATATTCGTAACGATTCCATTCACCTGCGGGGATCCACCAGGCTTCCGCATCGCCGGCAATCGCGAACTCGGTAAGCTCTTCATCGATCATCACATCGGTGAGCTGAGGCTGATCGGGAAAGGCGAAGCGGAAGCCCAGACCGTCGTCGAACACCCTGATAGTCATGTCAATCGAGCGTTTGATCTTGCCCTGTTCGGTCAGCCGAACACGCATTTCATTGTGTTTATCGACGACCAACCGGCTTTCGCCCCAAGGCTGTTCCCACGTTTCGTCTGCACTGGAGCGCACCGGATCGCCGAGCGTGATGCCGCTGCCCCACTTGCCCGCGCCGCGAAGCAGGAAACCCAGTTGCGAGGCATCAATGACCGGCGCCCCGTCGCGGTCGACGGAATAGGTCGGCGCGCCGTCCACTGTGGTCAGCGCAAAGCAGAGCCGCCCGTCGGGCGAACATTGCCGATGCGAGACATCGTCCTGCGCGGCAAGGCCGCCTGCTGGAACGAGCACGAGGAACAAAGCGCCCAAGGCCGCCCGTCCACCACGATTGCGCAAATATGACCCGATCATCTCTACCTCCTGAAACGAGGGCTAGGCGTTCGCACGGCGCGGGGCCAGAAATTTCGTGCAACCGGTTACATTCTTGGCTATCCGATGGCGGATAAGGCCCGTCGGACGGGGCACACCTGGGAGGAATGTAGAGATGGCACTGGCCCCTGATGTTGCAGCGAGCACGGATCCTGCGGCGGTTGTCGAGGATGGCGAAGGGATCAAGGCGCCGGGTCTCAACTATTTCGTCTTCGGCCTGTTCTTCATCTTCGGCGGCATCACGTCCCTGAACGATGTGATCATCCCCAAGCTGAAGGAGCTGTTCACGCTCAACTACACGCAGGCCATGCTGGTGCAGTTCTGCTTCTTTGCCGCCTATCTCGTGATCGGCATCCCGGGTGCCAAGCTGGTCAAGAAGCTGGGCTACATGCGCGGCGCAGTGGCCGGCCTTTTGACCATGATGGTCGGCTGCCTGATGTTCATTCCCGCCAGCCAGAACGCCACCTACTGGGTGTTCCTGCTTGCCCTGTTCGTCCTTGCCAGCGGCGTGGTGATCGTCCAGGTCGTCGCCAATCCGCTGATCTCGCTGCTGGGGCCGCAAAGCACGGCGCACAGCCGCCTCACCTTTGCCCAGGCCTTCAACTCGCTGGGCACCTGGGTCTTCCCGCTGATCGGCTCGGTCGTCATTCTGGGCAGCCTTGCCAATATCACTGCCGATCAGCTCTCGGGCGCCGAGCTTACCGCCTATCGCCAGGCGGAAAGCGAAGCGATCTGGCAGGGCTATCTGGGTGTTGCCGCCCTCATCGCGCTGGTCGCGCTGGCCGTCTGGCTGTTCCGCAATCGCCTGCAGGGCGAAAAGCACGAGGCATCGAGCGGCTTTGCCGGTCTCGACCTGCTGAAGCGCAGCCGGTTCGGCTTCGGCGCGCTGTGCATCTTCCTCTATGTCGGCGCGGAAGTGTCGATCGGGTCGATCATCATCAACTACCTTGCCGAAGATCGCGTGCTGGGCCAGCCGGAAAGCGTGATCGGCTGGATGATCAGCCTCTACTGGGGCGGTGCGATGGTGGGCCGGTTCATCGGCTCCTACTTCCTGCGCCTCTTCTCGCCCGGCAAGATCCTCGCCTTCAACGCGACCGGTTCGATCCTGCTGATCCTGATCAGCGCCAACAGTTCCGGTACGCTGGCCGCCTACAGCCTCCTTGCCGTGGGCCTGATGAACTCGATCATGTTCCCCACGATCTTCTCGCTCGCCTGCGAAAAGCTCGGCTCGCGCGCGGCGGACGGATCGGGCATCATCAATGTCGCGATCTTCGGCGGCGCGGTCGTCCCGCTGCTGTTCGGCGTCCTCGCCGATACCACCGGCAGCCTCCCCCTCGCCCTCACCCTCCCCGCCATCTGCTATGCCATCATCGCCAGCTTCGGACTCTTCGCGCGAAAACCCGCAACAGCGTGACCGCAAGGGGGCGGCGGTGCGGCGCCCCCTCCGGAAAAACAGGTAGCGGCCGCCTGCCTGGCCGTTAACCAAAGTGAGGCACAGCAGCCGGAATTCTACCGATGGAATTTCCGGAATATGGCCAGACCCAATCGCAATGACCTGATTGCCATCATCGCCGTCGCGTGCCTGTTCGCGATGCTGGCATATCTGGGCATGACGCTGATGCGCGCAAGCGAACGCATCGCGCTGCTGTGGATCCCGAACGCCGTGGTGGCAGCCCTGCTGATCCGCAGCCGGTCGGACAGCCGTGTCTATTTCATCCTGGCCTGCGCCGCGGCGGATCTGGCGGTGAACCGGATGATCGGGGACGGATGGAGCATTGCCATCGCCCTGTCGGTGGCGAATGCCGCGGAGATCGCCGTGATCGTCTGGGCGATGCAGACGTGCTGCGGCAAACATCCCGACGTCAACGATATCAGGACGCATGGCTGGTTGCTGGTATCCGCGCTGAGCGGCGCCGGCGTTTCGGCCACCATTGCCGCGCTGGCATTGTCCGGGGGCGATGCAGCGACGTTCTTCCAGCAATGGGAGAGATGGGTTCTGGCCGACGGGCTGAGCCTGCTGATCATTCTGCCGCTTGCCCTGATCGGGATTGACGCGTGGCGTGAACGCCGTTTGCCGCCCAGGCATAGCCCGGCCGAATGGGCTTCGATGATTGCGATCGTCATCTGCGGCAGCATCGTCGTCTTCGCCCAGTCGCAATATCCGTTTCTCTTCCTGGCATGTCCGCTGGTCCTTTATGCAGCTTTCCGGACCGGGATGAACGGAACGGCCATAGCCGTGCTGATCGTGACCGCAATCGCATCGATTGCCACGTCCCTGGATACCGGGCCGATCACGCTGGTGCGCGGGTCCATCGAAGACAAGCTGTTCGCTTTCCAGATCTTCCTCGCCAGCAATTTTGCGATCGGCCTGCCTGTCGCCGCCATGCTGGAAGGGCGCATCCGCGACCGGGACCTGATCCGCCAGAGCCGGGACGACAAGCAGGAAATCCTCGATCACATCCGCGAAATCATCTTCCGCACGGATGAGAACGGTCGGTGGACCTCGCTCAATCCCGCATGGGAAGCGCTGACGGGCTATACCGTCGAGGAGTCGCTGGGCTGGCCCACCACGAAATTGCTGGTGCCCGAGGATTTTGCAGCGGCAGGTCAGATCTACCCCGCCCTCGTGAGCGGAGAGCTTCGCGAAACGACCCTGACCCAGCGTTTCATCGATAAATGGGGCGCCTGCAGACATATCGAGGTCAGCATCCGGCGAGCAACCGACGAGCGCGGACGATTTTCCGGGACAATCGGAAATATCCGCGATGTGACCGAGCAGATACGTCAGGAAAAGGCCCTGTCGGATAGCGAGAAGCGATTCCGCACCCTTGCCGAATCCGCCCCCATCGGGATTTTCCAGGCGAACGGTCAGGGGCAATTGACCTTCATCAATCCTTCCTGGGCGAACAAGGTCGGCAAAACCGTCGACGAAATGCTTGGGCGTGGATGGGTCGATGCGCTGGCATCGCTCGAGGCGATACAGGCCGACCCGCCGTTCAGGGGTTTCGAACCCGGCATGGTCCGGCGGCGTACCCTGGAATTTCGGGCGCCGGACGGATCGAGCCTGTGGATGGATACCTACAATACGGCCGAGTTCGACGAGAATGGTGCCGTGACCGGATATTACGGCGCGGCTGTCGATATCACCGAGCAGAAAGAGGCGAGCGAAAAGCTGGAGGCCAGCGAAAGCCGCTTTCAGGCCCTGGCCAATCTGGCACCTGCGGGCATATTCCGCACCGATACCGAAGGCCGCTGCACCTATGTCAACGCGGCGTGGCTGCGTCTTTCCGGGCTGGAACCCGATGAATGGCAGGGCGACGGCTGGGCCCGCGCAGTACATCCCGAGGATCGCGACAGGGTGCATGCGGAATGGACCGGTGCGGTCGAAAGCCGGACGGAATGCCGTCTGGAGTTCCGCTGGCTTCATGGCGACGGGTCGATCGTGTGGGTCGACACCATCGGACGGCCCGAATTCGACCAGACCGGACAGGTCACCGGCTTCATCGGCGTGAACATCGACGTGACCGAGCATCATGAAGCCATCGCCGCCCTGGCCCGGCGAGACGAGCAACTGACCCTGATCACCGAAAACATCACCGATGCGGTGGTGCGTCTCGACCTGAAGGGGACCTGCGTTTACGCCTCGCCATCGGCTAGGGATCTGTTCGAACTGCCGCTGAGTGCGCTGATCGGATCCAACCTGCTGACCGGATTCCATCCGGACGACGATGCGAGCGTTCATGACGCTTTCGCCGGATTGGCAGATGGCAGCAGGAAACGTGCGCTGATCGCGTTTCGCGCGGCTTCGGTGGACGAGCCCGAGACCTATCGCTGGATGGAGGCCAATTGCGCGCCCGTGCACGATCATCGCACCGGGCGGCCGGTCGAAATCATCGCCTCCATCCGCGATGTATCGCACACTAAGAAACTCGAAGCCGAACTTCGCGCAGCCAGGTTGGCGGCGGAAGATGCCGCCACGGCCAAATCCGCGTTCCTGGCGAACATGAGCCACGACATTCGCACGCCGATGAACGGCCTGCTTGGCTTCACCGAGCTGCTGAAAAAGACCGATCTGAGCGACCGGCAGACGGATTACGTGCGCCTGATCGACGAATCCGGACGCGGCATGATGCAGTTGCTCAACGACATCCTCGACATATCGAAGATCGAGGCGGGGCTGATGCGCGTGGCGCAGGAACCGGTGGACGTGCGCCACAAGCTGACCGGCGTGGTGCGGCTGATGGAAGCCGTAGCCAGGGAAAAGCAGGTCGCTCTGGAACTGGATATTGCCGACGACTTTCCGAAATGGGTGGTCGGCGACCGCCTTCGCTTGCGGCAGATCGCACTCAATCTGGTGGGCAATGCGATAAAGTTCACAGCGCACGGTACGGTCAGCGTACGCGTCGCGCCCAGTGCGTGCGGTACCAGGTTCGAGCTGTCGGTCGCGGACACCGGCATCGGCATCGCGCCCGATCATCTGGAAACCATCTTCCATCAGTTCACGCAGGCCGATGGATCGACCGCCCGCAAATATGGCGGTTCCGGCCTTGGCCTGTCCATCACCAGCCAGCTTGCCGAACTGCTGGGCGGCGAGGTGACGGTGGAAAGCGAAGTGGGCAAAGGCTCCACCTTCCGCGTGACAATGCCGCTGGTTCCCTGTGACGCGCCGCGACACGAAGAGGATGTGGCGGGAGAATGCGAAGACCGTACAGATGCGGCGCATTCCCCCATTCGCCTGCTGATCGCCGAAGACAATTCGATCAATCAGGAGCTGATCGCGGCCATGGTGCGACAGGCCGGATACGATGCCACCATTGTCGAGGATGGCAGTATTGCGATCGAACGCGTGATCGCCGCGGCGCAGGACGAGAAGCCGTTCGATCTGGTTCTGATGGACGTGCAGATGCCGGGAACGGACGGGCTAACTGCAACCCGCGAGTTGCGTAATCGAGGGTTTGGCCCGCAAGACCTGCCGATCATCGCGCTGACTGCCAATGCCTATCCCGACGATATCGCCCGGTGCCGGGCAGCCGGAATGCAGGCGCATATCGCAAAGCCGTTTTCGTATCGCGACCTCACCAGCAATGTGGAACGGTTTGCAGACAAGGCGGGGCGGATGGCGGCCGAAGCCGGCGTTTCGATCGATCCCGGTGTCTCGAACACGGCGCGGCTTCGCAATCGCTATATCAAGCGCAAGAACGACCTGCGTGAACTGATCAGCGCCATCGACGACAGCAATGTCGAAGAGCGCTGGCCCGAACTGGCGAGTGCCCTGCACCAGATTGCCGGCGTGGCCGCCTATTTCGGTGATGCGCATTTCGGCTCACTGGCGTCGCAAATCGAGCATGAGCTGGGCGAGGCGAGCGAAGCGGAAAGCCGCCTGGTGCTCGTCTCGCGCAGCCTGTCGGTTCTGGACGAAGCGGCCTGAAGGTGTGGGGGCAGGCCCGCCCTGCCCCGGAATATCCTGGAATGGGATCAGATGGCGCGGGCGCCGGCCGGCCTTTTTTCGAGTGCCTTGCGATCATGTGCTTCGGTCAACAGCACGTCGACCGTTGCGAGGAGTTTCTTAGGATCGAAGGGCTTGCGCATATATTCGTCGGCCCCGGCATACATGGCGAGGTCTTCATCGGATGCGCTGACACGGGCGGTGAGCATCAGGGCCGGGATTTCCCAGAGATCATAGTCGATGCGCATCTGGCGAACGATCTGGACCCCGGTCATGCTGGGCAGGCTGCAATCGAGGATGACCATGTCCGGGCGCTTGGCCCGGATGACGTCGAGCGCAGCCGCCCCATCCTGAACCACACCCACGGCGTGTCCAGCCTGAATGAGAGTGTCCCGCACGATCTCGGCGACGATCTCGTCATCTTCAGCGACGATTATCCTGGGCATGCAGCATCTCCTTACTTGCGTAAGCGCTAGCAACAATATGGTATAGCAGATGCTTAGGCGCCCTACGGGAATACACGTGCAAGTGCGGTAAAGCCGCGCTCAGCGGACCGGGGCCGGGCGCGAAACGCCTTGAAAACCGGCGCGCATTTTCTATACTCTACGGTATGGAAAAAGTCGCAAGCCGAGGACGTCCCAGAGAATTCGATACCGAGCTGGCCCTTGGCGCGGCGCTGCGCGTGTTCTGGGCCAAGGGGTACGAGGGCGCTTCGCTTTCCGATCTCACCGACGAAATGGGCATAACGCGGCCCAGCCTCTATGCCGCATTTGGCAACAAGGAAGCGCTGTTCCGGCAGGCGCTCGACCTCTACGAACGCGACAAGCTGACCTATATCGGCGATGCGATCGAGGCGCCCACGGCGCGCGGCGTTGCCGAGCGCCTGTTGATGGGCTCGGTGGATGCCGCAACCACGGGCGACTGCAAGGGCTGCATGGGCGTGATCGCCTCGGTGGCCTGCCAGAGCGTGGAGCCTTCGATCAGGGACGATGTGAACGCACGGGCGGAATCCTCCCGGCGGGCGATCATCGCGCGCATGCAGCAGGCGATCGACGCCGGCGAATTCGGCGTGGCGACCGAGGCGGAGGCGATCACGCGCTATCTGCTGGCAATCATGCAAGGCATCTCGGTCCAGGCCCAATCGGGTGCGAGCCGCGAAGAGCTTTTGCAAGTTGCTGATTCTGCATTACTTTCTTGGCCGTCTGCCTGACGGACATCCAGATCTGCGAAAATAATATCGGTCGGTACAGAAAAATACCTTGACCTGAACGCAGCATTACATACTTATCGGTACAGATTGTTGGTCGGGCCGACTCCCGTCGGTCACGCGTGATGATATGTGCACGCCCGATCCCGGAATAATTGCGAGTTCAATTTCGAAAGCCGCGCTTTCGAAAGCGATGTCGTGCGGCATAACAAGATCAGGGAACAGCGTATGTTCGATACCCCCTTCGACAGGTACCATGACGAAGCAGCGGCAGAGCGCCGCGAGCAGGAGCAGTTCGACGAGCGCGAACAGGACGGCGGCTACGATCCGGCAGAGGTGACGGCACGCCAGCCGAATTCGCGGTTGATGCGGGTGTGGATCGGCGTGCTGATCGTCCTTGCCGCGATCACCGCGTGGTGGGTCCTTGGCGGCGGCGCACCTGCGCCCGCAGCAGCCCCCCTGCCCGTGGTCACCGTGGCCACACCGCTGCAGAAGGAAATCACCGAATGGGACGAATTCGTCGGCCGCTTCGAAGCGAGCCGCCGTGTCGAAGTCCGCCCGCAGGTGTCGGGGCAGATAACCGCCATCCACTTTACCGACGGCCAGTTCGTCCGGCAGGGTGCGCCGCTGTTCACGATCGATGCGCGAACCTATCGCGCCTCGCTGGCGCAGGCACAGGCACAGGTCGCTCAAGCCACCACGGCGCTTGCCCTCTCGCGCGACAATCTGGCCCGTGCGCAGCGGCTGGTCGAGGACGACGCGGTTGCCGCCAACGAAATCGACCGGCTGAAAGCGGAGGTGCGCAATAACGAGGCCGGCCTCGCCGCGGCACGGGCGCTGGTATCGGCCCGCGCACTGGACGTGGGGTTCACCACGGTCCGCGCGCCGATCTCCGGGCGGATTTCCGATCGCCGGGTCGATGCAGGCAATCTGGTGTCGGGCAGCGGCGGTTCGCAGGCCACCCTGCTGACGACCATCAACGCCGTCGATCCGGTCTATTTCGAATTCACCGGATCGGAAGCCTTGTTCCTGAAAGCCCAGCGCGAAGGGCTGGACAAGGGTACGCCCGTGGAAATCCGCCTGCAGGACGAGACCGAATATACCTGGTACGGCAAGCTCGATTTCACCGACAACGGGCTCGACGATGAATCGGGTACGATCCGCGCGCGCGCACTGGTCGACAATCCCGACGGGTTCCTGACGCCCGGCCTGTTCGGCCAGATGCGGCTGGCCACTGGCGGCACGCACAAGGCGATGCTGGTTCCAGATACCGCCATCACGACCGACCAGACACGCAAGCTGGTTCTGGTGGTGCAAAAGGATGGAAAGGTCGCCGCACGTTCAGTCGAGTTGGGGCCCCAGATCGGCAATCTGCGGGTGATCGAGAGCGGCCTGAAGCCGACCGAGAAGGTGGTGATCAAGGGCGTCCAGATGGCCATGCCCGGTCAGCAGGTTTCCGCGCAGCAGGGGACCATTGCCCCCGCCCATGCCGAGACACGCATGGCCAAATCGCCACCGGCAAAATTCCGCGCTGGGGCTGCGACCTTCGCCGAATAACCGGCCCGGTTCCCGCCTGACCAATCCGCAATTCACACCCGAGGTGCGTCCATGCGACTGTCACGTTTCTTCATCGATCGACCGATCTTCGCCAGTGTACTGGCCGTCCTGATCACGCTGGTCGGAGCCATTTCATATTTCTTCCTGCCGATCAGCCAATATCCGGACATCGTCCCGCCGACGGTGACGGTCACAGCCGTCTATCCCGGCGCATCGGCGGAAACGGTTGCCGATACGGTCGCCAATCCGATCGAGCAGGAAATCAACGGCGTCGATGGGATGCTGTACCAGTCCAGCGAATCCACGGGCGATGGACGCATGACGATTACCGTCACCTTCGCGCCCGGAACCGATCTGGATGATGCGCAGGTGCTGGTTCAGAACCGCGTCGCCATTGCCGAGGCCCGGCTACCCGAAGAAGTCCAGCGGCTCGGCATCGTGACCCGCAAGACGACGCCCGACTTCCTCATGGTTGTCAATCTGGTGTCGCCGGACGGGTCGCTCGATCGCGAATATATCTCGAACTACGCCCAGACGCGGATCAAGGATCAGCTCGCCCGGCTCGAAGGGGTCGGCGATGTGCAATTGTTCGGCCAACGCGAACTGGCGATGCGCGTCTGGATTGACCCGGGCCGCGCCGCCGCCCGCGGACTGACCGGCAGCGACATCGTGCGCGCACTGCGGGCGCAGAACGTGCAGGTCGCAGCCGGCACGCTGGGGCAGCAGCCAAGCCCTGAAAGCGCCTTTCAGCTCAACGTTGAAACGCAAGGCCGCTTCACCGATCCATCGCAGTTCGGTCAGGTCGTCATCCGCACGGATGCGCAAGGACGGCAGATCCGCGTCAGCGATGTCGCCCGCGTCGAAATCGGCGCGACCGACTATGCCACGTCGGCCTATCTGAACGACATGGATTCGGTCATCTTGCCCGTATTCCAGAAGCCGGGTTCCAACGCTTTGGAGGCGGCCGAGGGGGTCAAGGAAACGATGACCCGCCTTTCGGAATCCTTCCCGCAGGGGATGGAATACCGCATTGTCTACAATCCCACCGAGTTCATATCGCAGAGCATCGACGCCGTCCTGCACACATTGCTGGAAGCGATCGTGCTGGTAGTCCTGGTGATTGTGGTGTTCCTGCAGAAGGCCCGCGCATCGATCATTCCGGTGCTGGCGGTACCGATATCGCTGGTGGGGACTTTCGCCGTGCTCGCCATGCTGGGCTATTCGCTCAACAATCTGTCGCTTTTCGGACTGGTGCTCGCGATCGGAATTGTCGTCGACGATGCCATCGTCGTGGTCGAGAATGTCGAGCGCAATCTGGAACAGGGGTATTCCCCTCTCGAAGCGGCCCGCCGATCCATGGACGAGGTCGGGACCGCCCTGATCGCCATCGTCCTGGTGCTGTGCGCCGTGTTCGTCCCCACACTGTTCATGGGCGGATTGTCGGGCGAATTCTACAAGCAGTTCGCGGTTACGATTTCGGCTGCGACAGCCATTTCCCTGTTCGTGTCGCTGACGCTCTCGCCGGCCCTTTCGGCCCTGCTGTTGCGTCCACATGAAGATCTGCCCGCCGATGCGCCGCGCTGGCGGCAGGGGCTGGACCGTGCCGGGCAGCGGTTCAACAATGCATTCGAACGGTTCAGCGACTGGTACGCCCGCCTGACGGCGCGGCTGGTCGCCATGCCGCGCAGGATGATGGCGGCCTATGCGCTGCTGATCGGCCTTACCGCCCTAACGCTCAGCGCGACGCCAACCGGCTTCATTCCGCAGCAGGATCAGGGCTATTTCGTGTCCGTCATCCAGCTCCCGCCCGGGTCGTCGACCACGCGAACAGATGCCGTGATGAAGCAGGTGGCCGAGCGCGTCCTGCCGATCGAAGGCATCAAGGGCACCGTCATACTGTCGGGCTTCGACGGCACGACGCAAACGCAGTCCGCAAGTTCGGCGGCCGCCTATTGGGTGCTCGACGAATTCGAGAACCGCAAGGGTAGCGGCAAATCGATCGACGAACTTATCGCTGCCGCGCAAGCCGCCACTGCGGACATCAACGAAGCACGCCTGATGATCGTTAAACCGCCCGTGATCCAGGGGATCGGTTCGGCGGGGGGCTTTCGCATGATGCTGAAAGCGGATTCCGGCCAGGACTATCGCGACATGCAGCAGGTCGCCAATGAGGTCATTGCCAAGGCGAATGGTCAGGAAGGTCTGGCCGGTGTCTATACCTTCTTCGACACGGGCACGCCCCGCGTGAAGACCGATATCGACCGCGACAAGGCCCAGATGCTGGGCGTGGCCCCGGCAGACATTTTCGATACGCTTTCGGTCTATCTCGGCAGCGCCTTCGTCAACGATTTCAACCTGCTGGGCCGCACGTACCGAGTGACCGCACAGGCGGAGGCGGACTATCGCGACGATGTGAGCGACATTGCCGGGCTCCATGCCCGCTCGGCCAATGGATCGATGGTTCCGCTCGGCTCGCTTGCGACGTTTACGGACACCACCGGGCCGTACCGCGTATCGCGCTACAACCTCGCCCCTGCCGTGGCCATCGATGGCGATACGGCGCCGGGCGGATCGACCGGTCATTCGCTGATGACCATGGAAAAGGTCGCGTCGACGACGGTTCCGCAAGGCTATTCGACCGAATGGACGGGCATTGCATATCAGCAGGCCACCACCGGCAATACGGCGGCCTATGTCTTCGGACTGGCGGTCCTGCTCGTCTTCCTGGTGCTGGCCGCACAATACGAGAGCCTGATCATGCCGCTGTCGATCATCCTGATCGTGCCGATGTGTCTGCTGGCGGCAATGGCCGGGGTGAACCTGATGGGCATGGACAACAATGTGCTTACACAGATCGGCCTTGTCGTCCTGATCGCCCTGTCCGCGAAGAACGCCATCCTGATCGTTGAATTCGCCCGCCAGGGTGAGAAGCTGCACGGCCTTTCGCCCGCGGCTGCCGCAGTGGAAGCGGCACGCACCCGCCTGCGGCCGATCCTGATGACCAGCTTCGCGTTCATCCTGGGCTCCGTCCCGCTGGTAATTGCCACCGGCGCCGGGGCGGAACTGCGCCAGGCGCTGGGTACGGCGGTATGTTTCGGCATGCTCGGCGTCACCGGGTTCGGACTGGTTTTCACTCCCACTTTCTATGTGGTCTGCCGCGTACTGGGCGACCGCGTGGCCGAGCTGCGCAGCCGCTGGAGCCGAAAGGCACCCGGCCTTACCGCGCAGCCAGCCGAATAGGACATTTCATCATGGCATATCGCACCTTCATCCTCTCCGCCGTTTCCGCGCTTGCCCTGTCAGGCTGCGCGGTGGGGCCG
Organism: Qipengyuania pacifica; assembly: GCF_019711555.1. Taxonomy (NCBI): domain Bacteria; kingdom Pseudomonadati; phylum Pseudomonadota; class Alphaproteobacteria; order Sphingomonadales; family Erythrobacteraceae; genus Qipengyuania; species Qipengyuania pacifica. The sequence goes on from NZ_JAIGNQ010000004.1 coordinate 288,974, forward strand.
GATCGCGTCTCTCCCTCCCCCCCGTCCCCGAGCGCGACTTCCGGCCCCTTCCTTTCCGCCCAAAACGATATCGTGACCGCCAATCCGCTGCCGCAGGACTGGTGGCGGCTTTACGAAGACCCCGTGCTGGACGGACTGGTTGCAGATGCGCTGGGCGCGAATACCGACATCCGGCAGGCGGTAGCGCGGATGGACCGCGCCCGTGCTGCCCTGCGCGGTGCGCGATCGGACCGACTGCCGACCGTCGGCCTGACCGCGTCAGCCGCCTATTCCAGAACACCGGAATTCGAGACGCCCCCCGGAGCCGATCGGACGGGTACCGGCATTTCGCTAGGTGCTGATGTGTCTTATGAAGTCGATCTGTTCGGGCGGGTCAGCGGACAGATAAGCGCGTCTCGTAACGATCTGGCTGCGGCGCAAGCGGACGCCGATGCGGTGCGGGTCATGGTCGTAGCGGATACTACGCTGGCCTATGCCAATGCTGCCAGCGCTGCCGCGCGGATCGACGTGGCGCGATCGATCGTCGCCCTGCTCGACGACAGCCTTCGCCTGACGCGGCGACGCCACGAGGTGGGCATGGCAGACGGGCTGGCAGTCGCCCGTATCCAGAGCCTTCGCGACCAGCGGGCCGCCACCATCCCGGAAATCGAGGCGCAGCGCAGCGCCGCCCTGTTCGCGCTGGCGACGCTTACCGGACGCACGCCTGCGGAATTGCCCACCATTTCGGGCGAGCGCTCGATTCCGCTCGAGATAGCTGCCCCCTTGCCCGTTGGCGACGGCACACAATTGCTGGCACGCAGGCCGGATGTCCGTGCGGCAGAGCAGCGGTTGCTTGCCGATACCGACAGGATCGGGGTTGCCCGCGCCGATCTCTATCCGCGCATAACGCTGGGCGGTTCCGTCGGATCTTCAGCATCCAGCGTGAGCAATTTGTTTTCCGGCGGTCCGCTCGGCTTCATCCTGGGACCCTTGATCGATTGGGTCTTCCCGAATCGCGAACCGGTATTCGCGCGCATCGATGCCGCCAAAGCGGACGCGCGCGCATCGCTCGCCGCATTTGACGGGGCGATCCTCAATGCCTTGCAGGAAACCGAAACCGCCCTGTCCCGATATGCCGGGGCAATCGAACGGCGGCGGTCTCTGGAACAGGCGATGCGGGCAGCGAACAAGGCGGCACGCATCACCCGCGCCCAGAACCGCGAAGGCGTTATCGATTCGCTGGATTTGCTCGATGCGGAGCGCACGCTTGCCGAAACGCGGGCCGAACTGGCCGATCAGGACGCGCTCGTCTCGAGCCGCCAGATCGATCTGTTCCGCGCTCTGGGCGGTTCATGGTCGGCTGAGCGGGAGACGGCATCGTGAACCTGAAGGCATTGCTGCGCCTGCATGCGGACGCTTTTCAGGCAGGCGCCGTGGGTTTCGGGGCGACCACCATCATCCTGCTGGTGACGTTGCTGTAGGGTTGGCGAGCGCCGGGCAAAGGTAATCACTGCTGCCCGGCGATCATTGCCTTGCCCCGATCTGAAAACTAGGTATGCTTGCAGGCGAACGCGCAAAAGTGCGTCGGTTGGGAGTATGTTTGCATGGCCTGGGATTTCGAGACCGATCCTGAATTCCAAGAAAAGCTCGACTGGATGGACGGATTCGTCCGCGAGAAGGTCGAACCGCTGGGCCTGCTGGGCATCCATCCCTATGACGTGAAGAACCCGCGCCGCAACAAGCTGGTCCGCCCTCTTCAGGAAGAGGTGAAGGCCAGGGGACTGTGGGCGTGTCACCTCGGCCCGGAGCTTGGCGGTCAGGGTTATGGTCAGGTCAAGCTGGGCCTGATGAACGAGATCCTCGGCGGTGCGAGTTTCGCCCCGATCGTGTTCGGCTGCCAGGCGCCCGATACCGGCAATGCAGAGATCATCGCCCATTACGGAACGCCCGAACAGAAAACACGGTATCTGCAGCCGCTGCTCGAAAACGAAATCGTTTCGGCATTCTCCATGACCGAACCGCAGGGCGGATCCGATCCGACCAATTTCATCACCAAGGCCGAACTCGACGGCAACCACTGGAAGATCAACGGCGAGAAATGGTTTTCGACCAACGGTCGCTGGGCGGAATTCCTCATCGTCATGGCGGTGACCGATCCCGACGCTCCGCGTCATGAGCGGATGAGCATGTTCATCGTGCCGGTCGACACGCCGGGGGTCGAAATCGTCCGCAACGTCGGCGTCTATGGCCAGGAAGACGGTTCGGAAAGCTATGTGCGCCACACCGACGTGCGTGTGCCGGCGGATCATCTCCTGGGCGAACAGGGCGGTGCTTTCGCCATTTCGCAGACACGCTTGGGCGGTGGGCGCGTGCACCACGCCATGCGCACCGTCGGCAATTGCCGCCGTCTGCTCGATGCGATGAGCCGGCGTGCTGTCAGTCGCAAGACGCGGACCGGCACGATCGCCGATTACCAGGCGGTCCAGATGCAGATTGCCGACAGCTATATCGAGCTGGAACAGTTCAAGCTGTTCGTCCTGAAAACCGCATGGATGATCGACAAATATCAGGATTACCGCAAGGTCCGCAAAGACATAGCCGCGATCAAGGCGCTGATGCCCAAGGTCTATCACGACATCGCGCACCGCTGCATCCACATCCACGGATCGCTGGGCGTTTCGAATGAAATGCCGTTCGTCGGCAGCCTCATCGGTTCGATGGTCATGGGCATCGCCGATGGGCCGACGGAAGTGCACAAGGTCACCGTCGCCAAGCAACATTTGCGCAAATATCGCGACGTCGCCGATCCGATGTTCCCCGATTATTCGCTGATAGAGCGCCGGGCCAGGGCGCGGGACATGTACGACCCGCTCGAAGAACTGGTGGAGGCGGCGGAGTAAGCCGGTGCCGACGCCAGCGATGACGCGCGGACAGCGCCTGAGCTATGGTTTCGGGGCAGTGGCGAACGGCGTCAAGAACGCCGCCTTTTCCACCTATCTGCTGCTGTTCTACAATCAGGTGCTGGGGGTCCCGGCATCCATCGTTTCGACCGCTATCGCGCTGACGTTGCTGGTCGATGCAGTGGCCGATCCCTTCATCGGCCGGTGGTCGGACATGACACGATCGCGGATCGGGCGCCGGCATCCGTTCATTCTCGGATCCGCGCTTCCGACGGCAGTATTTTTCATCCTGGCATGGTTCCCGCCCGCCGGGCTGACCGACATCCAGATGGGCGTGTGGGTATTCGCCATCGCGGCCCTGACGCGCACCTCGATCAGCGCGTTCGAAATCCCCTCCAGCGCCATGAATCCCGAACTGACCGACGATTATGCCGAGCGCACGAAGCTGTTCGGCCTTCGCTACTGGTTCGGATATGTCGGGACCTTCGGCTTCACCGCCTTTTCCCTTGCCGTGTTCTTCGTGGCTACACCCGAATTCGCCCGCGGCCAGCTCAATCCCGAAGGCTATGTGAAGTTCGCATGGCTCGGCGGCGCGCTCATTTTCGCGGCCATTCTGGTGTGCGGCTTTGGAACGCTCAGCCGAGTGCCGCATCTGCGCCAGCGCGACGAACCCGGCGAAGGCGCCACGCCCACGTCCCATTTCAAGGAGATGTTCAGCGCGTTCAGCAATCGCGGCTTCCTCGCGATCTTCGCATTCGGCGTATGCAAATACACTGCGATCGGGCTCTACGCCGCAACGACGCTGTATTTCGGCACCTATGTCTTTAAACTCGGTGCAGGACAGCTGGCCCTGCTGACGTTCGACAGTCTGGTCGCTGCAACGATCGCTGCGCCGTTCGCCCCGAAATTCTCGCGCTGGCTGGGCAAGCGCAACACATCGATGTTCATGGCGATAGGCGGCATTCTGCTCGGCCTTTCGCCGCTACTGCTGACTTACCTCGACCTGTTCTTCCAGCCGGGCGATCCGATGCTGCTGCCCACGCTCTTCATCATCGGCGCAGTCTACGGTGCCATGATCGCGACCTCGCTAATCAACACCTCTTCCATGCTGGCGGATGTGGTGGAAGATCACGCCGTGCGGACCGGCCAGCATACCGCCGGCGTGTTCTTCGCCGCGTCCAGTTTCATGCAGCAATGCTCGACCGGCCTCGGCATCATGATGGCAGGCATCGTGCTCGAACTGTCCGATTTCCCGACCGGGGTGGACGTCGACCAGGTGACGGTGGCGATGCAGAAGAGCCTGCTGATCCACTACATACCGGCCTCCGGCGGTTTGTGGATCATCGGCGCGCTGTTTCTGCTGCTCTATCCCATCACCGAGGCCAGCCATCGTGAGAACGTCGATCGCCTGAAGTCGCGCGAGGCGCAGGCCCGAGAGCAAGCCATCCGCGATGGCGCATTTGGCTCCCCCGCCAGGTAAGGATAATAATGATCGCAGATCGCTCAGCCCCCAAACTCGGGCTATCGACCAAACTGTTCTACGGCTTCGGTTCGGTTGGCTACGGCGTCAAGGACGTCGCCTTCCGCTCGTTTCTTCTTCTGTACTACAATCAGGTCATCGGCATCCGCGCCGATCTGGTGTCCTTCGCAATCCTCGTCGCATTGTGCGTCGATGCGATTTCCGATCCGATCGTGGGGCAGTGGTCGGACACGGTCCGGACCAAATGGGGCCGACGCCACCCCTTCATGTTCCTGAGCGCGATCCCGGCCGCGGGCAGCCTGCTATTCCTGTTCTTCCCGCCCGAAGGGATGAGCGAGATGCAGACCTTCTGGTACATTCTCGTGGTCGGCTGCTGCGTCAGGACCTTCATAACCTTCTTCGAAATTCCGAGCAGCGCTCTCGCCCCCGAACTGACCAGCGATTACGACCAGCGCACTTCAATCGCCAGTTTCCGCTATTTCTTCGCCTATCTCGGCGGCGTCGGCATGGCGTTCCTGACCTTGCTGGTCTTCCTCGCGCCAACGGCGGAATATCCGGTCGGCCAGCTCAATCCCGAAGGCTATCGCCTTTTCGCGATTGTCGGTGCGGCCATCATGTTTGCCGCAATCCTCATCTCCAGCCTGGGAACGCTGCACCGGGTCAAATACTTCCGCATGCCGCCTGCGCGTGAGAAGATCGGCCCTATCCGCACTTTGGTGCAGATGAAGAGCACCTTCGCGCACAAGGGGTTTCTGGCGATCGTCGCCTTCGGGGTGCTCAAATACACCTCCGTCGGCATGACCTCTGCGCTGAATATCTATTTCGGGACCTACCTGTGGGGGCTCAATTCGGCCCAATTGGCCGTGCTCACGATAGATTCGCTCACCGGGGCATTCCTTGCCCTGTTCATCGCGCCATGGGCTTCGCGTAAAATCGGCAAGCGGAACGCGGCGTTCGGCCTTGCCATCATTGCCGTGATATTCGGCAGCGCGCCTTACGTCCTGCGTCTTACCGGCAATTTCTTCGACAATGGCGATCCTCTGCTGGTGCCCGCCCTCTTTGCATTTTCGACCGTGTTTCAGATGTGCGGCGTTTCGTCGGCAGTCCTGACCCACGCAATGGTCGGCGATGTTGTCGAAGAAAGCCAACTGGCGACCGGGCGCCGCAGCGAAGGGCTGTTCTACGCGGCAAACACGCTCATGCAGAAAAGCACGTCCGGGATCGGCGTGTTCGCTGCGGGCATGCTGGTTGCGTTCGTGGGCATCGTACCGGGTATGGAACCGGCCACCATCGATCCTGCCATTCCGCGACTTCTGGCCACCGTCTACGTGCCCACATTGATCGTGCTTTATATCGGCGGGGCCGGATTCCTGTTTGCCTACCGCATCGACAGAACCACGCATGAAGCCAGTCTGGCCGAACTCGAGAAGCGCGACCGCGCCGCTGCGAGCAATGCCGACGACATTCCGGATCCATCGTGAGGGTCGGGCAGATGGCTGGCACAGGCATTTCGCACGAAGGTGAGTACTGACACTGGACCCGCTGGAAAATCCCGAAGGGCTGGAAGATCTGCGCACCGTGCAGCAGCGCGCGATGGCGGATCACGCGCGGTTCGTAGACGAAAACCTCAAGCGTAATTACCGCGCCAACTTCATTCATGGCGTTCTGGGGATGACCGGCTTTCGCCTGATCTATGCGCCCACCATCATTCCCGCCTATCTGTTGCTGCTCACGGGCAGCACGGCCGCAGTCGGCCTTGGCTCGGCGCTGCTGCAACTGGGCGCCACCATCAGCCCGATCGCCAGCGGCGCCCGGATAGAGCATCGCAGCCACATCCTGCCCTACGCCATCCGCGTCGGTTCCATGATGCGGCTGATGATCTTGGGGCTTGCACTCACGGGATATTTCCTGACCGGCAATGTCCTACTCTTCGCGACCTTTGCGTGTTTCCTCATGCTGGGCTTTTTCACCGGTGCACAGCGGGTCGCTTTCCAGATGCTTATGAGCAAGCTCATCCCGATACGGCAACGCGGGCGATTGCAGGGATACCGCAATTTTGCAGGCGGCCTGATCGCCGCCGTTCTCGCCTGGGCGGCAGGCAATTATCTGATCGCCGACGAATGGCTGGGTAATGGTTACGCCACGACCTTCCTGTTTGCCTTCCTGCTGACCAGTGCAGGGCTCATCGTGCTCAAGACCATGATCCGCGAACCTGCCGCACCGGCATCGCGCCCTCAGATGCCGATGAGAGAACGGATCCGGCAGTTCCCGGAACTATTGCACGACCGCGATTTCGCGTGGTTTCTCGTCGTCCAGTGCTTTGCCACCATGGCCCGTGTCGGCGCGCCTTTCTGGACGATCTACGCCGGGACCCAGCTCGGCCTCGATGGGGCGCTGATCGGAGGGCTCAGCTTTGTATTCCTCGGCTCGGATACGGTATCCAACATCTTCTGGGGGCCGCTGGGCGATCGCTGGGGCTTCAAGATCATCTACGTTTTTGCTCTGGCAAGCTCGATCCTCGGGGTCACCACCCTCATTATCGGCAATTCCGCCGTTCCTATCTATGCGGCCTTCGTCCTCCTCGGCGTTGGCGGGTCGGGCTGGATGCTCGCGTCCACGACCATGGTTCTGGAATTCGGCAATGTCGAAGATATCCCGATGCGGCTCGCATTCGTGACGACCCTGGAAGGCGTGATCGCAGCGACCGGCCCCGTCCTTGCCGGAGTGCTCGTAGCAACCAGCGGCTTCAAGCCCCTGTTCGCCATTGTCCTAGCCGCGGTGGTAGCGGCCCTGATATTTCTGATCTGGAAAGTACGGGAGCCCCGCCACCGGGAGCCCGCGATCTAGGCCGCGTCAAAAATGGCGAGGAGCAGACTTTCCATCGCTCTGCGCCGCCCCAACCTCTCCCGACTTACTCGGACTGCTCGCCTGAATTGGTCATTTTCTCGACGATGGACCGTCTTTGTATCGGACCCGTTGCATCCGTCCGGCTTGTGTAAAGACCGGCAAGATAGGCCCGATCATTATCTGTGAGCAGGAAAGGCTGATCTTCGCGCTTTCGACTGAACATCGAGAGTATCGATGTGTTCGGCCACGCCTCGCCAAGCACCGGATTGCCCAGGACGACCATGGAAAGGTAGTCGGAAATTTCGTAGAGTCCGAATGCACCAATTTCCTGCCCGTCGACCAGAACCAGCATCATGTTGATTGCCGGTCGTTCCGATTTGCTTAGACGCGAGCCTGTTAGAGTGCAGCCCCCGAACCCACACGGGTCACTCAGGCTTATCCAGCGTACGGGATTTTTTGTCTCGGCGAAATCGATCAGGCGATCCCTGCCTTGCTGACCTAAAAAGACTGTCTGGTTCTTGGCAAGAGCCGCTCCAATAGCCTGCGCTTCGTTATCGAATACGATCAGCATGGTTGTAGGGCAACCTTGGGGGTAAGCCTGTAATCCGAGTGATTCTGCCACTCGCGCTATATTCTGTTCGATCAGTGCGGCCTGGCCTTCGTCAACACCTACGATGCTGGGACAGATGGCCCTGTTCCATCGTGCAAGCTGTCTGGTCCGGTCCGCGTCGGTAAGGGCTTGCACAAATTCCTGAAGGGCTTCCCGTTTGCGGCCCTCGACCACGAGGTCCCCATCTGAAGGTGCCGCCGTGATAGATGAGGGAGCACCGAGAAGAGCGAGTGTGATTGCAAGGCTTTTGAGCATTCCATTAGCATCGCAATTTTTGTGGCAAAAACAATACCCTGGATTCCGAACCCCGTTCAGAAGGCGAAGCGTGCCATGCCAACCCGATTAAGAACTTCCTACCAGCATCCCTTCGCTGAGCACGGACAGGTAGGTTTTTATCGCCTCCGCTCGATCCTCGAAACGCGATGCCCAGCGGCGCGCCTCATAGGCCCCGTTGAGTGTCGACATGATGATCTGGCTGGCCACCAACGGATCGATAGCCCTGACGGAGCCGTCTTCGAAGCCATCGATAAGGAAGCCCGCGAAGCGCCGGGCCAGACGGTTCGAGCGCATCACCACGTCCGTCTTGTGATCGCTATCCAGCGCCTGAAGAGCGGTCGTTCGCAGCAGCGGCATGGGATCGAAGAATTGAAGGTCCATCAATTCGTTGAGGACACTGCACAGCTTCGTCCAATATGATCCAGGCACGTCGTGACCGGCCATCTGAACCTTCGACAGGCGGTCATAGCTGCGCTGGAAGCAATCCATCACCAGATCGTCCTTCGCATCGTGATGATGGTAAAAACTGCCCTTTGTCACGTTCAGCGCTTCGGCAATCCTGTTGACCGATGCCCCGCGATACCCGCGCTCGTTGATCATCAGCGTTGCAACGCGGAGAAATTCATCGTTTTGCGATGGCGTGACATCGCCATCGCTGCGCCAGCCGCCATCGGGCAGCGAAGACGGTGCCCATTCGCCCTTGCTAGCCGGAATGCCGTTGCAGAGGATTTCGACAATCTTCCGTTCGACGCGCGGGAAGTCGAGCACGGAATATCGCCGCGACCAGACGGGCCACCACAGCATCGCCTCGATCAGGATGTGCGAACGCGCGGAATAGAGTGCCCGTTCGGCTTCCGTAGCCGGGTCACCAAAGAACATCCTGACATCCTGCACGACATCGCGATATTTCTGGAGGAGTTCGTCCTGCTGTTCCTGATCGAGCGAGCGGATTTCCGACAAGGCCGCGATGAGACCGTGTTCCCCGCGGCGGATGCGGTCCCGAAGCTGCACGTGAAGCTTCACGAACTTGGCGATCCGCTCTCGCGGCGTCGCCTCCGCCAGTGCCTCTTCTGCCGTCGCCTTCATCAAGGCGATGGTTTCGGCATAAACCGCAACGATCAGCTGGTCCTTGCGCGGAAAATAATAGGTAACGCTGGTCGCGTTGAGCCCGATTGCGCGCGCAACCTTGGTCAGGGTGGTCGCCTGGACGCCGGTTTCGTTGATGAGCACAGATGCCGCGTGAACGATCGCGCTGCGTTTTTCGCCAAACTTCTTCGTCACATCGGGCTTCTTTGCCATCCAATTCCCCACCCCAACCGCTTACAGCAGGTACCGCTGCCCGTCCAATGGGGCAGGCGCGGCAATCCTCAGCGAATGTTACCTATGTCTCGAAGAAGCTTGAGAGTTCCTTTTTGAGTATCTTTCCGTTCGCGTTGCGAGGCAGCGTGTCAGGCGTGAACGCGATCCTGACCGGGACTTTGAACTTGGCGAGGCGTTCTGCCACCCACTCCTGCAATTCGGCCTCGCTCGCCTGCAATCCCGGCGCTAGGTGGACGACGGCCGCCGGCTCTTCGCCGAGTTGCTGATGCGGCAAGCCGATCAGGGCCGCGTCGGTCACGGCCGGGTGGTCGTAGAGCACATTCTCCACTTCGGATGAGTAGATGTTCTCGCCTCCGCGGATGATCATGTCCTTCGCGCGGTCTGCGATATAGCACCAGCCTTCTTCGTCGAGGCGGGCAAGGTCGCCGGTCTTCACCCAACCGTCGACGAAGGTTTCGGCGGTGGCTTCGGGATTGTTCCAATAGCCTTTGACTACCATCGGACCCCGGGCCCACAATTCGCCGATTTCGCCTGTCGGCAGTTCGCGGGAGCCGTCTTCGCTCATGATCTTCAGATCGGCCACTGCTACCGGCGGGCCGCAGCTGTCCGGGCGGTTGAGATAGTCTTCCGACGAATGGCCGGTCACCGTGGCCATCGTCTCGGTCATGCCCCAGCCATTGCCGGGCAAGGCTCCGAATACTTCCCGGATCTTGCGAACCAGTTCAGGCGCGGCGGGCGCCCCGCCATAGGCGATCGCCTCGATACTGGAGAGGTCGTAATTCTTGCGTTCGGGATGTTCCAGCAATTGCCATGCGATTGTCGGCACACCGCCAGTCGAACTGACTTTCTCGCGTTCGATTATCTTGAACGCTTCGACCGGATCCCACTTGTACATGTAGACCATCGTATTGCCCGCAGCGATATTGCCCATCAGCCCGGCAGAACATGCGGTGACGTGGAACAGCGGAATGACGGTCAGACCGGTCTTTGGCTGCGGTTCGGGCAATGGCTCGCCGCGCCTCAGAACCGCGCAACCGGCATTGTAACCGCTCGACAGGATATTGGTGCAAAGGTTGCGATGCGTACCCAGTGCTCCCTTGGGCCGCCCCGTCGTGCCGCTGGTGTAAAAGATGGTCGCATCGTCTTCGGGCAGGATTTCGACGTCCGGGAGGGTCGCCTGTGGCAGGGAAGCGTATTGCTTGGGTGTCCCGATCACGGATTCCAGCGTGTCGGCCCCGTTCAGTGGGTGTTCGGCACGCGTAACAAACGTATGATTGACACAGGAAAAGTCGTTCCGCCGGTCCTTCAGGCGGTCCCAGCGCTCTTCATCGCACACGAGCAGCTTGGTACCGGAGTTGGAAAGGCCGAAAGCCAGTTCATCACCGGTCCACCAGGCATTCAGTGGCACGCAGATCGCGCCGATCGTTACGGCGGCAAAGAAAACCACCGGCCATTCCGGCAGGTTGCGCATCGCCAGCGCAACCCGATCGCCCTTCTTCACGCCCCTCGCCTGGAATTCGTGCGCCAATCTTGCGACAGCACGAAACCAGGCATCGTATGTCATGCGCTCGTCTTCATAGATGACGAATTCGCGCGCACCATGCGACTGTCCAAGCAGAGCGATCGCGCGCAGATTGGGCGGCGCGTTCTTCCATGTCCGAAGCCGTACGCCGCGGATGTCGACCTCCTCCATCTCGAAGCGCATGCCCGGTGCGGTAAGGATCGCCTTGCATTCCGCCCTGCTGCGCGCTGGCCAGTTCGCCGGTGGAACCCAGCCGATCGCCGACGCGAGGTCCTGTTTTGCTTCCGTCGCCATCACATCACCTCGAACAGGCCGGCTGCGCCCATGCCGCCGCCGACGCACATCGTCACGACGACATATTTGACGCCCCGCCGTTTGCCTTCGATCAGCGCATGGCCGACACAGCGTGCGCCGGTCATGCCGAACGGATGGCCGATCGAGATCGACCCGCCATTCACATTGAGCCGATCGTCCGGAATGCCGAGCTTGTCGCGGCAGTAGAGCACCTGCACCGCGAAGGCCTCGTTAAGCTCCCACAGGCCGATATCCTCGATCGACAGATCGAAACGTTTCAGCAGCTTGGGGATCGCGAATACCGGCCCGATGCCCATCTCATCGGGCTTCGTACCCGCCACCGCCATACCGACATACCGGCCGAGAGGTGCGAGCCCCCTCCCCTTGGCGACTTCCGCTTCCATCAGCACACTCGCAGCGGAACCGTCCGCAAGTTGGCTCGCATTGCCAGCCGTGATCGAATAGCCCTCGCCCATGACGGGGTCGAGCCTTGCCAACCCTTCGATGGTGGTGTTGGGGCGGTTGCAATCGTCCATCGCAATGGTGACGTCCTGCTGCGACACCTCACCCGTTTCTCGGTCCTTCACGTCCATCGTAGTCGACACTTCGATGATCTCGTCGCTAAACTTGCCCGAAGTCTGCGCCGCCGCCGTCCGTTGTTGGGATTGCAGAGAATAGGCATCCTGATCCTCGCGCGAGATGCCATACCTTTTGGCGACCACTTCGGCAGTGCCGATCATCGGCATGAAAATATCCGGATGCATGCGCAGCAGCTCTTCATCACGCGCTGGCTTGGCGGTGTTGTTCCGTATGGCGGTAATCGATTCAATGCCGCCGGCAACGCAGACATCCATCCGATCCACGATGATCTGCTTTGCTGCAGTAGCAATTGCCATCAAGCCGCTGGAGCATTGGCGATCGATCGTCATACCCGCGACATCGACCGGAAGGCCCGCGCGAAGGGCAATCTGGCGTCCGATATTGAACCCCTGCGCCCCACCCTGGCTGGCTGCTCCCATGACTACGTCTTCGATCTCGTCGCCATTGATCCCCGCGCGCGCGACCGCGGCCTCCACGCTCCAGGCACCGAGCTGGACCGGATGGGTTGCGTTGAAGGCACCGCGGATGGATTTTGCAAGAGGAGTACGTGCGGTAGACACAATGACAGCATCGCGCATTTTTCAGATTCCTTTCCCGTTATAGCCATGAGGCAATTTTCAAACGGGATAGCCGCATTTACCCGCCGGACGCAAGCGCACACCGCCAATGTCTAAAATATTGGTATGGGCTCTTTTGAACCAAGTGCCTGAGGAGCGATCTTAACGGTAGAATATGTGGTACGCATTGAAGTTTGAGCATTTGCTTAGGCACGATGGCCAACAGCCTGCCTTCCGGCTCCACCAAATAAAAAGGGGCGGACAACCTCAAGGCCACCCACCCCTTTCCGAATTTTCGCTTCTGGGAGAGAAGGATCAGAAGCGAACTTTTGTCCCAAGCCTGAATGTGCGTCCGATCGCAGATCCGATGAATGGATCGTATCCGTATTCCAAACGCGCGCCTGCGGGATCACGATCGAAGACGTTCTCGATGCCCCCGTTGAGCGTGACGTCGAGGCCGCCAAGGTCGAGTTCAACCGATGCGAGCAAATCGTGCTGCATGAAGCTGCCGATGCGACGGCCGAAGTTGGTGCCCCCGAACTCTGTGACAGCACAGGGATCGATCAGCTCACCCGTATCCCGGTTATAGCAGCGGTTATCGTCGACACCGCTGATATAATTCACATTGTATGTCAGGGTGACCGGTTCGAAACCGAGCGAGGCAAAAGCGTTGCCGCGCCATTTCGAGACCGTCCCGGGGTCGCGGCCGTAATTGGCCCAGCCGGATGCCTCGTAACCGTTATCGAACTGCAATCCGTTGAACTCGAATGCGTCGAACTTGTATTCGAGCACATAAGTCGCGTTCGCGCCGAAATTGAATACAACGTCACCGAAATACCGCTGATAGTTCAGCGTGAAATCCAGACCGCGGGTCGTCACGTCGGGCCCATTGACCGTTTGCGTGCGAATTCGGGCGATATCCCGAGCAATGGTCACGCCCTGGGTGCACTGACCGCCCTGGAACGTGATATATTGAGTGAACGGGCTTGAGCAATCGACCAGCTGAGTGCCCGACGTACCGGGCGCGACCGCATTGGCAATCTGCTGGAACGGCAGATCGGCGAACTGGCCCTCGAACTCGTAAGTCCAGAAGTCGACGCTGAAAGTCAGGTCTCCGGCCGACAACACGGCTCCGATGTTATATGTGAGCGCTGTTTCCGGGTCGAGGTCCGGATTGCCGCCGGAATCGGTTGCGCGATATTCGTTATTGATCGCGTTGATACCGGTAACAAAGCTTGCTCCCGATGGGCTCAGATCTCCAGGCAACGGCCCACGGAAGGTCGTTCCGATAGAACCGCGGAATGCGAGAAAATCGGTTGCCTGAACCCTTGCGGAGAATTTTGGATTGATGGTCGATCCAACCGGATTGCCGTAATCTTCAAACCGCACCGCACCGACAAGTTCGATGTCGGGCGTGGGATTGACCTTCACTTCCGCAAATAGCGCGTTGATCGATTGCGTCAGATTGGCGGACGGATAATTGCCCAGAAACGAGAATGCACCAACGGGCACCAGATTGTCCGTCGGATCATCGAGGCAGCTGCGATCTCCGTCGACAGCGCAGGGATAGGCATCCGGGTCGCTGAAACGATTGATCGGCTGCGAAACGAAGGTGCTCTGCCTGTGCTGGCCGCCGAATGCGTAACCGACATCCATACCGCCAATCTGGGTCTCACCGCTTACGACGAGGTCAGCAGTCCAGAGTTCCTCGAACCCGTTGGTTCCGTTTTTCTGACGCACCCAATTGATCAGTTCTTCGCTGTTTTCCGATCCGGGAACATAGGCTGGGTTATTCAAGCCAAGTGCAGCGTTGCCTGGCGACTGGCTGATAAAGGGGTTCCAATATTGGCAGCCGTTCGTACCCGGTGTGAGGGTGTTGCAGTTGGGCCCGCCGAGACCGTTGAGGGCCCGCTGCAGACGGTCGCTGACAAAATCCATGGAATAGGCGGTTCGGTTGCTACGCAGGAACAACCCGTTGAGGTTGACCCGCATATTGTCGGACAGTTCCTTTTCGAAACCGCCCGAAATGCGCCAAGCATCGTTGAACGCGCCGCCTTCTCCGGCACCGCGTGGATCCAGCGGGTTGCCGCCCGATCCGAACGGGCGCCACAGCACGATTACCGAATAAGCGGATGCGAGATCCGGCAGCGAACCGGGGCCAAATGTCGTATCGATGAAATTCTGATAATTCGGATTGCTGCGCGGTACGATGAAACGTGAACTCGTGCCCGGCCCACGTGGACTCTGCGTTACCGGATAGCTTGGCGAATAACCGAGTTCAGGTAATTCGGTATGCGAATACAGAGCGTCTGCGCGGAAGCTCAGCGTGTCCGAAAGATCGACAGTAAGCTGTCCGAAGACCTGATACCGGTCTTCCTTCTCGATCAGGTTCACGAATGGGATGTAGGAATACCGGCAGGTCTGGAAGGACGAAATCGGCACTTCGATCCCGCCAAGACTGTTGCAGGCATCCAGCAAATTACCGTCGATCCCCGGCTGTGCCAGCGAAATTCCCGTTGCCGTCTGCGGCAGATACACGCCCGGATTGTTCAGCGGTGACCAGCCCGAGGGGTTCACTTCGTAGGGACGCTGCGTGAAATCGCGTTCGGTCGCTGGAAGTTCGGATCGGTGCTGATATCCGGCACCGACCATGATGTTGGCCGATCCGAAATTCTTTCCGACCAGAATGCTGGCCTGGTAATTATCGTCCGACCCGTCGACGAACTGCCAGTTTCCGGCAACTTCGACCCCTTCGAAATTGGTGCGGGTGATGAAATTGGCCACGCCCGCAATGGCGTCCGATCCATAGGTGGATGCGGCGCCATCCTTCAGCACTTCCACGCGCTGGAGGGCGAACATCGGGATGAGATTGGTATCCGCAGCACCATCGCCTGGTTCGGGGAAGAAGCGCTGCCCGTTCATCAGGACGAGTGTACGTTCACGGCCGAGGCTGCGCAGGTTGATCGAGCCGACGCCCTGGCTGCCGCCGGCGGCATACTGGTTCGAATCGCCGAGCACCGGACCGACCGAAGGCAGGGTCTTGATGAATTCGAGCGGACTGTCGATGCCCCGCTGGCTGAGTTCATCGACGCCGAAGACGTCGACCGGGAGAACACCTTCTTCGGACGTACCGCGGATGAAGGACCCGGTCACCACAATCGTGCTGGCGTCCTGCGTCGCGGCGGGCTGATCCGCCTCAGCCGGAGCCGCGGCATCCTGCGCGCTGACCACATTTGCTGCAAGCAAGGCCGGGACGGCCAGCGTCGTTCCCAAGAGGTATCGTGTCTTCCGATTCATCGTTCTCTCCCAATCGCTTTTTTGTTTGATCTTATTCTGTTTTTCCCGGTCCATCCGGCAATGCGTCGGCCGGAGCCATGCGGAGCCCGTCCGTTTCGATGAGGGCTGCCTGTTCACCCTTCTCGTATGGTTCCCAGACGAAACCGTCGGCACATTCGAAGCTTTGCGCGCCGGGGGGCATCTTGATGAAGGCCACCCAGCAACCGTTGACCTTCTTCGCCAGTTCGCGGTCGGCGGCGTCGGCCCGCTCCCCGCCCCAGCTCGACTGATCGATGGAATCGAATGCGAACATGAGCTCCGCCGAATGCACCGGGCCGTTGGTCCATTCCTGTGCGCGGAAGGCGGGCGTATGGTCGAAGCGGTACAAGAAGGACGGCGCACCCTCATCGCCTGCCAGTGTCGCAAAGCTGCGCGCTGCGCCAAAGCCGCCCTCGCCCCTGTTCGTCCCCACCAGCAGGGGCACATCGGTTTCTTCTCCCGCGCGCAATGCATCGATCGCCGCTTTCGGCTTGAATTTCGCGTCGGGCGTGAAGAAGAAGCCGGCCCGCAGATCGTTGGACGCGGCAAAGGTCTGAGCAGAGACACTGCGCAGCTCGTCAGCGGTAGCATCCGCCCCGATGCCGATGCCAGCCAGGGCATCCACGGCCATTTCCTCCGCCTTTTCGCGCGGACGGTCGGGAAGCAGCAGGCTGCCCGATTCCACGATGGCCTTGTCGAACAGACCCTTGGCGGATGGCAGGGCGAGCAGATTGGTGACGATACCGCCACCTGCCGACTGCCCGGCAATCGTCACGCGGGAAGCATCGCCGCCGAACGCAGCGATGTTGTTCTTCACCCATTCGAGCGCCGCGACGCTGTCCTGAAGGGCATAATTACCCTGAGGCTCATCCGAATGCTGGGCCGCAAGCGCCGGGTGAACGAAATTCGCCAGCGCGCCCAACCGGTAATTTACGCTCACGGTGATCACACCCTGCCGCGCATTCGCCGTCCCGTCATACGATCCAAGGCTGCCCGCACCCAGGAAGAAGGCCCCGCCGTGAAACCAGACCAGCACCGGCGCTCCGCTGGCATTCTCCGGCGCAGTGATCGTCAGATACAGGCAGTCCTCCGACTGCGCGCCATTGACCCCGCCGAAATTGGCGACGGTCGTGTCGAGATCGACAGGCTGCGTGCAGGCCGGTTCGTGCGCAGTGGCCGAACGTACGCCCGACCATGGCTTGACCGGCTGCGGCGGACGCCAGCGATATTCCCCGGTTGGCGGGCTGGCATAAGGCACGCCTCGAAAAACCAGTACGCCATTTTCGCGTGACCCCTGCAGGGCTCCGGCGGTCACATCGACAGTAACCGCATCGATCGGTTCGGGCATTTGCGCGTGAATTGCAGGTGCCTGGAATGCCGTTATCAGCATTACACCCGCGAGCGCAGCCGGAGTCCCCCGCATGTCTCTCTCCCATTTCCTCACCATCTGCTTAGCGCGATATTTACGATCTAACAACAAAGATTTTAGAAGATCGGGTACGAAATGAAAACTGGCTGCTGAAACCACGGTCCCGGCGGTAGACAGACCGACCCGATCGGGCGTATCTTTCCCTCATGGAAGTCACTCGCGCAGAGCTGTTCAACTCGGTCTGGTCGGAACCGTTGGGGAATGTGGCATCGCGTTACGGCCTGACCGGGAATGGGCTTGCGAAGATTTGCGATCGGCTGGCCATTCCGCGTCCGCCCAGATCACACTGGACCAGGAGCGTCGAAGCACGCGACGCCCAGCCCCCTTTGCCCCCGGCACCGCTTGGCCTGAGCGAGACATTCGCTTTGGGGAGCCGCCAGCCTCGCCAGTCGCCCGGCACCCGCACGCGAATGTCTGCGGAAGCCCGGCGGCAGCAATTGCTCGATGCCGCCGGGAAGATCGCCGTTCGCAACGGAATATCGGCGGTCACCATGCGCTCGGTCGCCAGCAGCGTCGGGATCAGCGAAACCCAGGTTCACAACTGCTTTGGCGGACGGACGGATCTTCTGGCAGCCCTTGCACGCCGGGAAATCGATGCGCAGGAAAGCCATCGACGCAGGAATATCTCGCGCGGATCGTCGCATCACACCCGGGTGATGCTGTCGACGATCGGCTATCTCCACGAAGCCCATCGCCGCGGGCCGCTGATGCAGATGCTTCTGCATCTGCCGGAGGTGCGCGAAGCATTGAAGCACGAACGCGCCTCCAAGGGCGAAGCGGCACGTGAGCCCATCCTGAAGCAACTCGTCGCGAGTGGCAGCATGGATCTTGCCAGCGCGAAGGCGTCAACGGCCGCCCTGACCGCGGTCTCGTTGAAGGCGGGTGGTATCGTCGCCAGTCGCCGGGCGCCTTTTGCGACGGTGGAAGCGATTTGCCTTCATATCGTCATGGCGGGTACCGAGAGCGACGAACGGATAGCGTCCGGCAAAGCCGGTTAGTGCGTCGGCCTTAGGGCAAAAGATTGCAGCGATGCCGCTATCAGCCGCTCGCAGGTCTGTGCGGCAGTTTCTTGATCGATCTCTCCACTGCGCACGAGACGGGCCAGCGCTTCCGGGATGGCCCCATTCAGCTCTATGAGGACGAATGCTTCGCGCGGCTCCAGTGCGAGCGCATGGCAGGTTTGAGTGGCCAATGAACGCGCCAGGCGCATGAACCGTTTGCGGCTTTCCTGTCCCAGCGGGCTATCCTGATTGCGTTCCCTCAGGATCAGCTGGAGCACCGGCCCTGCTTCCACCAGATAGTGAAAATATGCCAGATTGGCGCCGATCGCCCTGCGCTCGAAGGCCTCGCCATCATCACCTTGCAGGGGCAGGTGTTCTTCCAGCCGGCCAAGATGAATCTGGAAGATCGCATCGAGTATGGCGGGAACCCCGTCGTAATAGACGTACAGAAGGCTGCGGCTCACTCCGATACGGTCGGCAATATCATTTAGCGTCAGGCTGACCGATCGCGTTTCGAGCATGATCGCCTCGGCCACCTCCAGCACCTGACCGGCCCGATCGCCCCCATCCTCGAATTCCGTCATGCGGAGGATGTGAAACCAGCGGCCATCGAAGGCAAGGACCTTTCTCCAATCGTGCCGGAAATCCTTATTGGTTTGACTGTCAGGCGACCCTGGGGCACCCTCGTTGCTGAACAAGATGGGAGAAAACCGTGGCGCTGGATTTCACGAGAAGAGGTTTGATGAAGACCGGGTATGTTGCAGCCACGGTATTGGCGACCAAAGCATCGATCGTCAGCGCACAGTCCGGCGAGGGCCAGAAAACGATGAAATCTCCCGGTGATAGTGGCTGGCAGGACATCACGCCGGACCTGACGGACTACATTTCAGGCGCGGCGACACACACCGTTCCTGCGGCCATTCGGGAGCGCGCAAGACTGCACATTCTCGATACGCTGGCCTCGATCATTGCCTGCAATTCTCTGGAAGCGGCAACGCTGGGCCGCGCTTATGCCGCTGCAATGTCTCCCGATGGACAGAGCCCCATCCTCGGCTCGCGTCAGGCGGCTTCGCCGGTCGATGCAGTCTTTGCGTCCGCCATGACTGCGCACGCAGCAGAAATAAACGACTTCATTCCGTCCGCCTATGTGCAGCCGGGCCCTGCGATCGTACCTGTTTCGATCGAAGCTGCACGCGCAAACGGCCGAACGGGTTCGGATCTGGTCGGCGCGGTGATTGCCGGATACGAGATCGCCGGTCGCCTGCCCAAGGCTATCGGGACCCGCAATCTCTACCTTGCCGGGCTCGCCAATCATGGCATCGCGCCAACCTTTGGCGCAGCATCTGCCGCGGCAAGCCTGATGGCCCTGTCACCGGAACAGGTCGATCACATGCTCGCCTACTGCTCGCAGCAGGCGTCGGGCTCCTGGCAATGGCTGCTCGATATTCGCCACATCGAAAAAGCCTTCGTTTTCGGCGGCATGGGAGCGCGTAACGGATTACAGGCCGCTTATATGGCGCAGCTAGGCTTTACCGGCGTGCCCGAAAGCTTCGACAATGAAAACGCATGGTTCCGCTGGCGCGCATTTCAGGGCGAAGGCAAGGACCATGCATCGCTGGTCGATGGTTTGCACGAGCGGTACGAACTCTCGCTCGCAGCGATGAAACGCTATCCGGTGGGCGGCCCGACGCAGCCCGCCGTGCGCGCGCTGCTCGATCTGCGCGAAACCATCGTTCCCGATCAGGTGGAAAAGATCGTGGTCGCCATGCCGGGTGAAGCGGCCACTTTCGAACGCGCGAACATGCCCGCGCTCAATATCCCCTATCTCGCTGCGATCATCATGCTCGATGGCCGGCTCGATTTCGTGGACGCGCAGTCCCTGAGCAGACAGGAAAAGGACGAGCAGGCCAGAGCTTTCGCCCGCAAGGTTACCGTGGTCCGCGATGAAGCGCAGGAAATGGGCGAAGGCGAGGACCGGACGGAAAGCGCGCGCGTAACCGTCACCCTCAAGGATGGCAGAACGGAAGAACGTTATGTCGCTTATGTACCCGGCTTCCCCACGCATCCCCTCGGCAAGGCGGAGGTAGAGGAAAAGGCCATCGAATTGATCGAGCCGGTGCTGGGCCGGTCGAAAGCAGATCGACTGGTCGCTCTGTGCGACGGTCTCGACGATGCGCAGAGCATCGAACCAATCATCGATCTTATGCGCTTCGACGGAGATGCCGCCCGCAGTTGAGGCGGATTAAAAAAGGGGGCATCTTCCGATGCCCCCTGAATTCACATTCCACTGAGTTCTTGGTTACTCGGCTGCTTCGGCGAGCGGCTGGCTCTCACGAAACATCATGTGATCGTAATTCGTCCGGTAGAACATGTCCTTCACGTCCTCGTCGAACCCTTCGAGGGACGTCTCGAACTTCCCGTAGGGATCGCGCGTTCCTTCGGGGTGCGGATAGTCGCTGGAGAACATGTAAAGCTCCGGCGAACTGTCGCGTATCATACGTCCGACATCTTCGTTCGGGAACGGCGTGAACCGGACGGCGCGCTTGAGATATTCCGACGGCATCAGATCCATATCCTTCAGGTACTGATCAGTCTTGCTGAAGGAATGCCATCCGTGGTCGAGCATGCGGAGAAACTCCGGAACCCAGCCGGCCCCGCTTTCGATAACGCCGCCGCGCAGTTCCGGGAAGCGCATGAATACGCCGTCATAGACCATGGCCGTAAGGAATTCCTGCGGTGCGAACCACAGGCACAGGAAATCCGGGAAGCGGAGGTTCTCGCCGCCGCCGTGGAGATCTGCCGCCCGGTCACGTCCATTGTTCTTGAACTTGGGCGGCTGGGTTTTCGTGCCGGGCCCGATATGCAGCATGAACGGGATACGGCTATCCTGCAGGAACTGCCAGAACGGGTCCAGATCTGGATGGCCCGGGCTCTTGTCGCCCGCCGGACCCGCACTGAACATTACGGCCTTAGCGCCAGCGCCGACCGCCCGCTTTGCTTCCGCCAGGGCCCGATCGGGATCGTCAAGCGGCGCGAAGGCGACACAGTCCATCCTGGCATCGGCATCGCAGAAATCCTGCTGCGCCTTGTTGAGGGCGGTTGCCGCGGCATATCGCTGATCGTCATCCGTGGCCTTGGTGATAGCTCCCAGGCCGAATGTCGGAAATACGAGCTGGCTGTTGAACCCGAGCCAGTCGAGCGCCTCGACACGCTCATCCTTGTCGAAACCGCCGTAGCCCAGCCAGCCCTTGGCTCCTTCGATGGGATTTTCCAGCGCCTTTGCCCGCGCTTCGGGATCGTTCTTACGGGCCTTGGCCGCGTCGATCATCTTGACGATGCGGTCGCCGCCTTCCCGCTTGGAATATACCTGCGAATACAACTCCTTGTACTCACCTTCCAGATAGGGGGCCAGCCAGTCCTGGGTTTCCATTGTGTGGGCGTCGGCGTCGTTGACGACTCGTCCGGCGGTGTACGTCATGCTTGTCTCCTGAACATCTGGCACGCTTATCTCACACTATTTGTTAGTTCGTCAAACGCATTGTGGAAATTGATGTCACGGAGGAGTCCGAAGATGCCCGGCGAATTCCGAGCTTGAAGGTCGGACATTGTTCGAATATCGGGTATGCAAAGGACGGGAGAGGTCTAATTATTCACCTACCGACGATACTTGGCGTCGAGCAGATCGCTGCCGACACCTATGAAGGCGGGGTCGGGCCCGCCATCGGGCCGCGCCTTTTCGGCGGACAGGCTATCGCCCAAGGCCTGCTCGCGGCGTGCGAAGCGGAAAGCGAAGGGCGTCTTCCCCACTCGCTTCACGCCTATTTTCTGAAAGCCGGGTCCAGCGCGCATCCCGTTCGTTATCGCGTCACCACGCTATCGGAAGGCCGCAGCTTCGCAACGCGCCGCGTGGAAGGATCGCAGGGCGACACGTTGATATTCTCGATGATCGCGTCCTTCCATGTGACCGAGCAGGGGTTCACCCATTCCGCCTCTGCCCCCGCCGACATGGATGTATCCGCGGCGCTCGACGCGCTGGAAAGCTGGCGCCGGCATAATAGCGAAGCCAGCAGTTCGCCGATCATCGACCGTTTGCAGAACCGACCGATCGAAATCGTCCCGCTCGATCCGGGCTCGCTCTTCGGCGCGCGTTCGCGAGAACCCAAAACGGGCGTGTGGATGCGCCTGCGCGATGCGGCGGACACCGATCCGCTGCTGCAACGCGCCCTGCTCGCCTACGCCTCCGACATGATGTTCCTGCGCAATGCCATGCTGCCCCATGCCGTGCGTCCGGGAAGCCCCTCGGTTCAGGCGGCCTCTCTCGACCACGCGATCTGGTTCCACGAAACGCCGGACTTCAATCAGTGGCATCTCTTCGCGACCGACAGCCCCTGGGCGGGCCACGCACGCGGCTTGAACCACGGTCATTTCTTCGATGAAACCGGGCGCATGGTGGCAACGGTCAGCCAGGAAAGCCTGATGCGCCCCAAGGGGGACGTGCTCGACAGACTGCGCGAAGGCGAAACCCCATGAGTAATGACGACACCGCCCCCGATTTCGACATCGCCGCGCTGGAGCGATGGATGGCGCAGAACGTCCCCGCTCCTTCCCCGGTCGAGCGGATCGAGAAATTCCCCGGCGGGCAATCCAATCCCACCTATCGCGTGCGCACGCGCGAAGGCCAGATGGTCCTGCGCCGCAAACCCTTCGGCAAACTGCTTCCTTCCGCCCATGCGGTGGACCGGGAATATCGCCTCATCGAGGCCCTGCACCCGACCCCGGTGCCCGTCGCGCGCCCGATCGCGCTGTGCGAGGATCCCGCCATCATCGGCGCCCCCTTCTACCTGATGGAAATGGTCGAGGGCCGCACCTTCTGGAAAGGCGAGCTTCCCGACTGCAATCCGCAGGAACGGCGCGCCATCTACAATGCCATGATCGATGCCCTCGCCGCGCTGCATGCGGTCGACCACGAGGCCGTGGGCCTCGGGGATTACGGCGCGCCGGGCAATTACTTCGCCCGCCAGGTCGGCCGCTGGACGAAACAGTACCGCGCCGCGCAGACCGACGACATCCCCGAGGTCGAACGGCTGATCGAATGGCTGCCCCGCACCCTGCCGCAGCAGGATCGCACCTCGATCATCCACGGCGATTACCGCATCGACAACATGATCTACGCGCCCGACCGGCCCGCCATCCTGGCGATCATCGACTGGGAACTGTCCACCCTCGGCGACCCCCTGGCCGATTTCGCCTATCTGGCGATGAACTGGGCGATGCCGCATGGCGGGCGCGGCGCGCAGCTCGGCGGGCTCGACCTGCCCGCGCTCGGCATTCCCACGCTGGAGGAGATGACCCAGCGCTATTGCGCCGCCACCGGTCGCGACAGCGTTCCCGATCTCAACTGGTTCTTCGCCTACAATCTGTTCCGCCTCGTCGGCATCATCCAGGGCATCAAGAAACGCACGCTCGACGGCAATGCGTCCAGCGCCAATGCCGAGGCGGCAACCGCCCGCATCGTTCCGCTGGCGCAGCAGGCCTGGGCATTCGCGCAGCAGGCACAACACTGACATGCAAGGGAGAGCATCATGTCGCTATTCGATCTGACCGGTAAGGTCGCCATCATCACCGGCTCCAGCCGCGGTATCGGCAAGGCTATCGCCCAGCAGCTTGCCGCGCACGGCGCAAAGGTCGTCATTTCCAGCCGCAAGCAGGAAGCCTGCGACGACGTGGCTGCCGCCATCAATGCCGAACACGGCGAAGGCAGCGCCATCGCCATCGCGGCGAGCATTTCGGAAAAGGCACAGCTGCAGGACCTTTTCGCGCGCACGAAGGAACAGCTCGGCGCCGTCGACATCCTCGTCTGCAACGCCGCGTCCAACCCCTATTACGGGTCGATGGACGGGATCGAGGACGAACAGTTCCGCAAGGTTCTCGATAACAACATCCTCTCCAATCACTGGCTCATCCAGCTGGCCCTTCCCGACATGCGCGAAAAGCAGGACGGGGCGATCATCGTGATCAGTTCGATCGGCGGCCTGCGCGGGTCGACCACCATCGGCGCCTACAATGTGTCCAAGGCGGCGGATTTCCAGCTCGTGCGCAATTACGCCGTCGAAAACGGCCAGCACGGCGTACGCATCAATGCGATCGCGCCGGGTCTGGTGAAGACCGATTTCGCCAAAGCGCTATGGGAAAATCCCAAGGCGCGCGAACGGGTGGAAGGCCAGCTTCCCATGCGCCGTATCGGCGAACCGGAAGATATCGCCGGGGGCGCGGTCTATCTCGCCTCTCCCGCCGCCAGATGGACCACCGGCCAGATGGTCGTGATCGACGGCGGCGCCACGATATGAGCGGCCGTCTCGAAGGCAGGGTCGCTGCCATCACCGGCGCGGGTTCGGGCATCGGCCGGGCCAGCGCACGGCTCTTCGCTGCCGAAGGTGCCCGCCTCCTGCTGTTCGACAAGACCGACGCGGTGGAAGAAACCGCAGCCATGGTCGAATCCGCAGGCGGACATGCGCTGGCGATGGTCGGCGATGCCGGCGAGGAAAGCGATGTCGCAGCGCTCGTCGCCAGGGCAACCGACAGCTTCGGCGCCCTGCACGTCATGTTCGCCAATGCCGGTATCACCGGCGGCGTGCGCGGCGGCTTTTTCGATGCCACGCCGGAAGTCTGGGCGGAAGTGCTCCGCGTCAATCTCATCGGCCCCTTCCTCGCGGTGAAACACGCCGCGCCCGTCATTCGCGATTGCGGCGGCGGATCGATCGTGTGCACCGCTTCGGTCGCCGGCCTGCGCAGCGGTGCCGGCCCGGCGCAGTATTCCGCCAGCAAGGCGGGCGTCGTGAACATGGTCCAGACCGCAGCGCAGCAGCTTGCGGGCACCAATGTCCGCATCAACGCGGTGCTGCCCGGCCTTACCGAAACCGGGATGACCCAGCCGATGTTCGACGGCGCGCGCGCTGCGGGCAAGGAACACAAGATCGGCCAGCTCAACCCGCTGCTGCGCGGCGGTCGCCCGGAAGAGATCGCGCATGCCGCGCTGTTCCTCGCCAGCGACGAGGCAAGCTATGTCAACGGTCAGGCGCTGGCCGTGGATGGCGGCCTGTCCAGCTCGCACCCGACCTCGCGCCCGCCGGGCGATCCCGCCCGCCCCACTTCGTGAAGGACAAATCCTTGGACGATACCGATCCCGCCCTCTTCTCTTTCGTCAAGCTGACCGTATCCGATATCGATGCGGCGAGCCGCTTCTTCGTCGATGCATTCGGCATGACCCATGCCGATACGGTCGATACCCCAGCGTTCCGCGAACACATGATGACGGGCCGGAAAGGTTCGGCAACCATCGTGCTGTTCCACTGGAAGGATGGGCGCGCCATCGAAACCGGCAATGGCTATGGCCCTGTCGGCATGCTGACCCGCAACCTCGATGCCGATCTGGCGCGCGCGTTGAAGGCAGGGGCAAAACAGAAGGGCGAAACCGTCAGCTTCGGGCCCGCCCGGATCGCTTTCGTCCTCACGCCCGACGGGCATGAAATCGAAATGATGCAGATGGCGGCAAAAGCCGCCGCCTGATCGCTCGGTAAGTCGCCGTCCCGGATTATTGCCGGGACGGCGTCGATCCAAGGGACCTAAAGCGAACGTCCTTCAGGCAGCAGGCGCTGAAGCAGTTCGCGCTCTGCACTGTCCGGGTCATTCACCACTTCGGGGTCGACATCGAAGATCATCGTCGCGCGTTGCTGGACATTGTAGGCCGGCCATTGCGGCAATGCGGCCGTGTTCGGATTGCCCGTACGCGCAAAGGCGATCCAGGCATCCGCCATCAGATCCGCCATGCGCTTCGTTTGCGCGGTTTCCGGCCCGGTATAGCTCAGCGAACGCGCCACATTGTCGAACACGAACGCGATATCCAGTGCGTGGGGCGTTTCCAGCCGGCCGCCTTCCACCGGCGTCTTCCAGTCCAGCCGGTACATGTAGACCGGCGCCGCCTGCGCGCTCTTGCGCTCCGCCTGGCGCAGCGCCGTGTTCCGGTAATTGCGGAACGTGGCCACCTGGAAGAACACGTCGCTCGCATCGTAATCGGGGTGGGCCTTGCGCATCCCGGCGATGATCTCTTCGACATCGGCATCGTCCACGAATGGGGTCAGTTTCGCGGGCAACTGCTCCCATGTCAGGGCGAAGTTTTCCGGACTGCCCAGCCCGCCCTGCAACCGCATCTCGTTATTGTTCGTCCCCACCAGCAGCGGAATGTCCCCGGAAACCGGGTTGGCGTCGGGCGCATAGGGCTGCCGGGTCAACGACCGTCCATCGACCACCGGGCGATAGAAGGCCGCCTTGCTGCGCGATTTCATCATCGCTTCCACGAAATCATCGATCGGCATGGCCGCAAGTTCTTCCACGCTCGATACGCCGGCCGTGGCCATCAGATCCTTTGCCAGCGGCGTGGCCAGACGCGGCGTGAAGCCGGCCAGCGACATCGATCCCGATTGGGCGATGGCGCGCTGGAACAGCCCCTTGGCCTGCTCCATGCCCATCAGCGTCGATACCTTGGCTGCCCCGCCGCTCTCGCCGAAAATGGTCACGTTCCCGGCATCGCCGCCGATCTCGTCCGCATGGTCGCGCACCCATTCCAGCGCCTTCACGATGTCCAGGCTGCCAAGGTTGCCGCTATCGGCATATTTTGGATCGTCCGACAGGCCGGCCAGATAGCTGTACCCCAGCCCGTTCAGCCGGTGGTTCAGCGTGACGACCACCACATCTCCGCGCTCGGCAAGGCGCGATCCGTCATAACCATTGCTGGATCCCGATCCCGTGACGTAACCGCCGCCGTGCAGCCAGACCATGATCGGGCGTTTCTTCCCGTCTCTCAGGCCGCGCGTCCACACGTTCAGGAACAGGCAGTCTTCGCTGGTCCCGACCGAATTTTCCCATGATTTGAACACGGGCACATCGCCCGATGGACGCTGCGGGCATTCGCTGCCGAATTCCGTCGCGGGGCGCGCAGTCGTCCACGGTTCCGGATCGGCGGCCAGCTGGAAGCGCCGCCCTTCGGTCGTGGCGGCATAACGGATACCGCGAAATACGTTCACGTCGTTCGCTGCGCCTTCGCGCGTTCCCGTCACCGCTCCGTATGCGGTTTGCAGTTGCGGCACATTGCCGACCGATGCCGTTGCCCCTGCCCCGTCCATGGTGGTGCAGGCGGAAAGGCTCAGTGCAGCGGCAGCCACGCCGATCATTGCAGCACGTAATCTCATGTTTCTCCCCTTCGATTTATTGTTCGGAATAATATGGCAGATCGCTCAGATCGCTGGCCCGCACACCGCGTGCCCAGGCGGCCCTGCCGACCACGAATTGTTCTTCCGGCGCTTCGGTGGGCTCCAGTCCGGATGCGACGAAGGCCGCGCGCATGCCTTCGCGTGCCCTGGCGTCCAGCACCGGGATCGCACCTTCGGGTGCGTGGCTGTCCCGCGGCAGCAGGCCGCCGTTTCCGCCTGCCAGCCATTGATAATAGCGATTGTGTTGCCAGGGATGTGCGCCCTTCCGGATCACCGGGGCCTGCACGGCGAAGAAATGCGACAGCGCTGGCTCTATCTGCTGTGCCAGCGCATCGATCTGCGCTGCCTCGCCTGCGGCACAGGCGGCCAGCAGCCGATTGCCAAGCTGCTGCTGTGGGGTCTGCACCGCCTCCGCGTTCCACTGACCGCTCCAGCCGATCCGGAAATGGCGGGCCAGCAGCGGCAGGAAATCGAGATTGACGGGCCCCATCGACAGCCGATCGCCCAATCGCTCGCACAGCTGCATGGTCGATGTCAGCGATACCGGCTGCGAAATTTTCACCGCCACGACATTCTCGAGATCGGCGATGCGGTCGTAAACGTCCAGCGGCTGGCCAGCCGGGCCGAGATGGGGAAACGCACGCCTGCCCGTTGCCGCATACAGCATGACGGGCAGCGCAGTTGCCGAAATGCGCTGTGCCATCAGATCGTACAACTGATCCGCGCTGCTATCCGCGGGATAGGTCGATGCCAGCAGCACAAGGCTGGTCCCGATCTCTTCCAGCTTCTCCAGCAGCGCCTTGTCGTTTTCCACCTCCCGGCTGGCGATAATGCCATGGACAGGAAGATCGGTGCCCGCCTCGTCGATGACGATGCGATAGAATTCGCGCCAGTTGGGATCGCCGGGAAGCGTCCAGTTGATCATCGGCATGGTGCCGGAAAACCCCTGCGCGATCGCATGGCGGACATCGTGACGGATCGCTTCTTCGTCCAGCGTCCGTCCGTCTTCGCGAAATGTCGGCAGGAACAGGTTCATCAGTCCACGAAGATGGCTCTGCCCCCAGACCCGCTGGCTGGAATTGGCAGCGGGCGCGATCCGGTCGGCAACCGGGATACGGGCCGCAAGTCCAGGCGCCGCCATCAGCGCGGCACCCCCGCAAAGCGCCGCTCGGCGCGAAAAGCCCAAACCCTGCAAATTTCCGCTCTCCCGCTTTGTCCGGCACGCTCGACGACCGAACCTGCCTTTCAGAGATATAGCTTCATATCCTTGGCTTTGGATATTTCACCCATACTCGAAATACGAAAAAGGCTTAACACGCACCCACAATTGGTTCTAGTGTCAATCGGCAGGACAAGGGAGAATTTGACATGATGACTCGGCGGCAGACTTTGGGATCGGCTTTGGCTCTTGGCGCAGCGGTTATGGCCAAACCCGCTCTGGGGGCCACGATGTTCCCGGTAGTCGAAACGGCCCGCGGCAAGCTTCGCGGTCTGGAATCGGGTGGCGTCTCGATCTTCCGCGGGGTCAGCTATGCGGCCGATACGTCGGGCGAGAACCGCTTCATGCCGCCGCAACCGGTCGAACCGTGGTCGGGTGTTCGCGATGCGCTCCACTGGACCGATGTCGCCCCGCAGATTCCGGGCGACCGGCGCCATGTCTATGCCGATCTCATTATGGTCGATCGCAATCCGTCGGGAATGGGGGAAGACAATCTCTCGCTCAATCTGTGGACACCCACGATCGATCCGAATGCGAAAAAGCCGGTCATCGTGGTCCTCCACGGCGGCGGCTTCTATTCGGGGTCGGGCAACTCGGTCGGCATGGACGGCGAACAGATGGCGCGCTTCTCCGACAGCGTGGTCATCGCCATCAACCATCGCCTCGGCGCTTTCGGCTTCCTCCATCTGGCCGAATTCGGCGGGGATGACTTTGCCACCTCTGGCACGGTGGGCATGCAGGATATCGTCACCGCGCTCGGCTGGGTGCGGGAAAATGTCGCGGCCTTCGGCGGCGATCCGGATCGCGTCCTCGTCTACGGCCAGTCGGGCGGCGGCGCCAAGACCAGCGTGCTGATGGCGATGCCGGGCGGCAAGGGGCTGTTCCAGCGCGCCGGCGTCATGAGCGGGTCTGCGCTCAGGATGATGCCTCCCGAAATGGCATCTGCCACGGCAAAGCGGCTGCTCGACGCGCTGGAAATTGCGCCCGGCGATGTGCGCAAGTTGCAACAGGTGCCCTGGACCACCCTGCTCGAAACGCAGGCCGGGCTCGAAGCGGCCGACCGTGCGCGCGGGGAAGCACCTCGCAGCTTCGCCCCCGTCGTGGACGGCATTACCCTGCCGCGCCACCCGTGGGACCCGGACGCGCCCTCCATCTCGGCCGACGTGCCGATGATCGTCTCCTCCGTTCTGGACGAACGCTCCTATCGGATGGGGGATTTCGCGATGGACGAAGCGGGCCTCCTCGCCTTCGCGAAGGAACGCCTTGGCGAACGGGCTGCCGATGCGGTCGCCGCCTACCGGGCGGAAGATCCCGACGCCAAGCCCTTCCTCCTCGCCGCGCGCATGGATTCCGATCTCACCTTCCGCAAGGGCGCTTTCGCGCAGGCTGAACTCAAGGCCCGGCAGGGCGGTGCCCCGGTCTGGACCTATCTGTGGACCGAGCCCAGCCCCGCGGTCGATGGCCGGTTCGGCGCGGTGCACGGCATCGATGTCGCGCCCAGCCTCTACAACACGCGCGGCGCTCTCAACGGGTCCAGCCCGTCCGCCAACGAACTGGCCGCCGCCATCGCCGGAAGCTGGGCTGCCTTTGCCGCCAATGGCGATCCCAACAACGAACGCGTGCCGGAATGGAAACCCTATTCCGCGCCCCGGCGCACGACCATGATCTTCGATCAGGACCTGCGGGTCGAAGATGATCCGCGCGCCGAATTCCGTAAATACTGGCGCTGAACGCACGATCCCGAAATCTGCCGGACACTGCCGTTTCAGCGGTGTTCGGCAGCCTGATCATACGTATGATTGACATGCTTTCGGGGTGTTTCTTGCTCGCTCCCGGACCCTTCGCGCGCGACCGCAGTTAGGTCAGCAAGGAGGCCCTTTGTGAGCAAAACCATCACCGTCAACGGAACCGAGCGTCCGATCCCCAGCGACCCTCGCGTGTCCCTTCTCGATTTTCTCCGCGAAAATGAAGGGCTTACCGGCACCAAGAAAGGCTGCGACCATGGCCAGTGCGGGGCCTGCACCGTCATCGTCAACGGCATGCGGATCAACAGCTGCCTGACCCTCGCCGCCATGCACGATGGCGACAGCGTCACCACCATCGAAGGCCTCGGCACCCCCACCTCCCCCTCCCCCCTGCAGGTCGCATTCGTCGAACATGATGGATTTCAATGCGGCTATTGCACACCGGGCCAGATCTGTTCCGCCACCGCGATGCTCGATGAAATCGCCGCCGGCTTCGCCAGCGATGCGAGCGAGGACCTGCTCGGCGAAATGCAGGCGAGCCCCGAAGAAATCCGCGAACGCATGAGCGGCAACCTCTGCCGCTGCGGCGCCTACGCTAATATCGTCACCGCCATCCGCGAAGTCGCGCAGGGAGACGCCTGATGAGACCATTCGACTTCCAGCGTCCCGATAGTCTCGCCCACGCGCATGAACTCACCGCGGCCGAAGAAGCCACCGCCGTAGCCGGAGGGACGAACCTTCTCGACCTGATGAAGCTCCAGGTCGAAACGCCCGAAAGACTGGTCGACATCAATCGCCTCGGCATGACCGAGATACAGGAAACCGCTGATGGCGGCCTGCGCATCGGCGCGCTGGCGACCAATACCGCGACCGCCAATGACGACCGGGTCCGCGCGGACTATGCGGTTCTTTCCCGCGCTATTCTGGCTGGTGCAACCCAGCAGTTGCGCAACCGCGCCACGACCGGCGGTAATTTGTGTCAGCGCACGCGCTGTTATTATTTCACCAATATCGATCAGCCCTGCAACAAGCGCGAGCCGGGATCGGGTTGCGGCGCCATCGACGGTATCGCCCATCTGCATGCCGTTCTGGGCACGAGCCCAAGCTGCATCGCGACCTATCCGGGCGACATGGCTGTGGCCCTGAGCGCGCTCGATGCGACAGTGGAGATCGCAAGCCCAGATAGCGATGAGCGCTCCGTTCCCGTCCGCGACTTCCACCTGCTGCCTGGTGACACCCCATGGCGGGAAAACGTACTCGAACGCGGCGAGATCATCACGGCGGTTACCCTTCCTCGTCCAGTCAAGGCCAAACACCTCTACCGCAAGGTACGTGAGAGATCGTCCTACGCCTTCGCCTTGGTGTCGGTCGCCGCCATCGTGGCTGTCGAGGACGGCGTCATCGCCCGAGCCGATCTTGCCTTTGGCGGTCTGGCGCACAAACCTTGGTACGACCCTCGTCTGTCCGAACTTCTGGTCGGCGAGGCGCCATCTGCTGCGCTGTTCGACAAGGCGGCCGACCTGCTGCTCGAAGGCGCGCGCGGGTACGGCGAGAATGACTTCAAGATACCGCTTGCCCGCCGCACCCTTGCCGCGGTGATGGCAGAAGCGACGGAGATCGAAATATGAGCGCGCATCTGAAGCAGGATGAACCTGTCACGTCGAACCGGCTGGATGGGATGAAGCAGGGTATCGTCGGCCAACCCCTTTCCCGTGTCGACGGTCTGGCCAAGGTTACCGGCACCGCCCCGTATGCGGCAGAATACAAGATCGATAATGTGGCCGAAGGTGTTCTGGTCACTGCGCCGATAACCCGCGGTGAAGTCACATCCATCGACAAGGACAGCGTCCTTTCGATGCCCGGCGTCCTGGCGGTCCTAGACGATGAGCGCCTTACAACTCGCGCAGCGCAAGGCACGGCTAACGAGGCGCCGAAACAAGACCCGGCAACGGTTTGCTATTGGGGTCAGCCGATCGCGGTAGTGGTTGCAGAAACGTTCGAACAGGCGCGCGATGCGGCGAAGCATCTCAAGGTGGAATACCGCGTCCACGAAGGAGCGCCGCTCGATCCCCATCAGGTTACGCCAGAAGAGCAGGATGACGAGACCGTCAATCAGGGCGATCTAGATGCCGCCATGGCTCGGGCCGCGCATACGGTCGATGTGGAAATTGCGACCGAGGGGCATGCGTCCGCAGCCATGGAACCACATGCAGCCATCGCCGAATGGAGAGACGATAAGCTCACTGTCCATGCATCTCTCCAAATGCCAAATTACAATATCGCCGAACTGGCCGACAGTCTGGGGATGGAAGAAAACGATATCCGCCTCGTATCCCGGTATGTCGGTGGTGGCTTCGGATCGAAACTCGGCATCAGCGAAGAGACCGTTGCCGCAGCGATCGCTGCACGCGAACTCGGCCGCCCGGTGCGCGTGGTAATGAGCCGCCAGCAGGTATTTCAATGCATCATGCGCCGCTCCGAAACGACGCAGCAGCTACGATTGGCAAGTGACGAGGAAGGGAAACTCGACGGCTTTGCGCATCGTGCGCTGGTGTCCAATCTCCCGGGCGAGGAATTTGCCGAACCCGTGCTGCAATCATCGCACTTTCTGTACGGCGGCGAGAACCGGCAACTGAAGCTCGAAGTTGCCCGCATTCATCGAATGACTGCTGGCTCGGTCCGTGCACCGGGCGAAGCCGTTGGCATGCCCGCTCTCGAAGTGGCGATGGACATGCTCGCCGAAAAGTCGGGTGTGGACCCTGTCGAACTGCGGCTGCGCAATATTCCGGATCGCAACCCGGAAGAAGATCTGCCCTTTTCATCGCATAAGCTGGCCGATTGTTTGCGGCAGGGAGCAGAAAAATTCGGCTGGGACAGCGGTCCCAGAAAACCGCGTCAGCAGCGCGAGGGCGAATGGTGGATCGGCACCGGCATGGCGAGTGCGGCGCGCGTCCATAATGTCGGCGAAGCAAAGGCACGTGTGACCCTCAAGAGCGATGGGACGGCCGTGATCCAGAGCGATATGACCGATATCGGTACGGGTACCTATACGATCGTGGCGCAGATTGCTGGCGAGATGCTCGGCATCCCGATCGAAAAAGTGTTGGTAGAACTCGGCGATACAAATCATCCCCGAGGCCCGGGTTCCGGCGGTAGCTGGGGCGCGGCGTCGATCGGATCGGCCGTGTACGTCGCCTGCGAAGCGCTGCGCGAAAAGCTCGCCCATCGAGCGGGAACAAGCGAAACCGAACTGGACCTGCGTGACGGCTCTGTCGTCGGAGGCAAATCGCTTGTCGAACTGCTGGACGGCGAAGACATCTGCGAAATCGGTCATTACGAACCCGGCGACATCGCGGACAGCCACACCGCATCCGGCTTCGGCGCATTTTTCGCTAAGGTTCGAGTGAACCGCTTTACCGGAGAAACACGCGTCGATCATATGCTCGGCGCCTTTGGTTTCGGCCGCGTACTCAACGAAAAAACGGCGAGGTCCCAGTGCCTGGGCGGCATCACCTGGAGCATCGGAGTCGCATTGACGGAAGCCCTGCTGTTCGATCCTGTCGACGGACATCTCGTCAACTGCGATCTGGCCGAATACCACGTACCCGTAAATCGAGATGTACCGGATGTAGATGTCCTGATGCTGGAAGAACGCGATCCCGTTGCCAGCCCCATTCAAGCCAAAGGCATCGGCGAACTTGGAATGTGCGGGGGCGCGGCGGCGATCGCCAATGCAATATATAATGCATGTGGCGCGCGGCTCTTCCAATATCCGATGACACCGGATCGCGTATTGGCTGCCTTGCCGGATTGAATTGCTGACGATTGGGGTGGCCAGATTCGGCGACCGGCACTCCCGCTGCCAACCGTGCTTACTCCCAGCAATCCCAGAGCCTGACTGCACTGCGCAGGAGAAAATCTATGCGATTGATCAACGGTTACGGCGCCAGTGCCAGGGATCGCCTTCTACCGGCGCCAGAAAACGTCCGTCACTTCGCACCCTGATTGCAGCCTTTGCCAGCAAAGTGTCGAGATCGATCGGTTCGAACGCATGGATTGCAAAGCGGCGATGCGCCGTACGCACCACCTCACCGCGAATGGAAAGACTGCGATGCCGGATCTCAACGCAATCGCCCAAGGCCGGCGTGATCTCGGCCTTCAGCAACAATCCGCTTTCGGACACGTTCACAATCAGGATATCCTGCCATCCATCACCGGATCGCATTTTGACTGGCATGGACACCATCTTGCGCTGGGACCTCTCGGTCTCTTTCGGAGTGCGATCCCAAAGCCAAGCCATGATTGCCCTATACTCTCGGCTGGTTAGGCGCGGCCTAGCGGCAGCCTAAGCAATTATGCCTACCCTCTGGCATTGGATGCTCCCAGTTCCGGGTGCCAACTCCGCCGCGGACTGTTTGATTGGAACTTAACCAACTTCCCAATCGCTCTTCAGCTAGAGAGCAATCGGAGAAAGGAAAGATCATGGGCGAGTATGAACCCAACGATTCCCGCAATGTGACACAGACGAAATCGAATGTGCCGGGCGAGCCCGAACGAACGGGGCCGCACGAAGGCGAGACGCGGGATCCACGCAAGGACGCGGACGAGGGTCAGATCCAACGAAGCGGACACACACCGGGCGGCAAGGACCTGTCACGAGGGTCGGAGCCGGCGACCGGCGCTGCCAGCAGACACCGCCGTTGACGAGCGACATTGAGCGGGCGCCCTGATTGGCGCCCGCTTTAGCGTTGAGGGCAGATAGACAAGGTGGAGAGCGAGGCATGGGCCAGGATAATCGCAAGCATCCCGATGAGGGTGGCGCAAAAGAACGACATCCCAAACGTGAAAAGAGTGACAAGAACCCGGCACTGAAAGAGGAAGACCGGCAAGCTCTAAAGAACCAGAGCAAGGCTGATCCGGAAGATTACCCGGACAGAGGCGTCAAACCAGCCTGACCCGATTTCGGCCTGCACCGGCCGAAGACCTTCGGGTGCCACACCAGAGTGGCAGAAATCGACAAGGGTGCCTTTTCAAATGGCGCGCCCGGCAGGACTCGAACCTGCAACTCCAAGCTTAGAAGGCTCGTGCTCTATCCAGTTGAACTACGGGCGCGCTCGCGGTTCCCCATAACGCTACTTTCGCGCCGGGCCAATCGGCACTAATCGTCTTTCATGGAAAAAACGCGATCGGCCTCGTCCCAGACGCAGTTCCGCTATTACGACCTCGTGATGGCGGCATTCGTTACGATCCTGCTGCTGTCGAACCTCATCGGCGCCTCGAAGCCGAGTTATGTAACGCTTCCCTTCATTGGCGAATGGTCGTTCGGCGCCGGCGTACTGTTCTTTCCGGTCAGCTATATCATCGGCGACGTGCTCACCGAGGTATACGGATATGCCCGCGCTCGCAGGGTCATCTGGACAGGTTTTGCAGCGCTATTGTTCATGGCCTTCATGGCCTGGGTCGTGGTGCAATTGCCACCCGCTGCTGGCTGGCCGGGGCAAGCGGCATATGAATTCGTGTTCGGTAACAGTTGGCGGATCGTTCTCGCATCCATGATCGCTTTCTGGGCTGGCGAGTTCGCAAACAGCTATGTGCTCGCGAAAATGAAGATCTGGACGCGCGGTCGCCACCTGTGGATGCGCACGATCGGCTCGACCGTAGTCGGCCAGGGGCTCGACAGTCTGATCTTCTATCCCCTGGCTTTCTGGGGTCTGGCGGGCTGGCCCGTTGAACTGCTGTGGCAGGTTGTCCTGTCCCAATGGGCCATCAAGACAGCATGGGAAGCCCTGCTTACTCCCGTGACCTATGCAGTTGTCGGTTCTCTCAAAAAAGCAGAGGGCGTGGAAGTCTTCGATACCGACACCGATTTTTCTCCTTTCTCTGCTTCAAGGAACTCATAACGACGAAAAAGGGGCGACCCGCAGGCCGCCCCTCCCCTCTCCCCCAATTTATGGGTGGTTTTAGAACTTCGCGCCGACCGCGATGCCGTAGCGCCGCGGATCAAGCGTAAAGATGTTGGTGAAATTACCCGATGAAGCATCCGTCACATACAGCCCGGTGACGGAATTGCTGTTGAAGATGTTCTGGACGAAGCCGCGAACGAACCAGCCATTATCGCTTCCATTCAACTGGATCGATGCATTCGACTGGACGAATGGTTTGATGCGGTTGACCCGACCGTTGAACACATTGCCAAACTGCTCGCCGGTAAGCGCGAGGTCGAACCGCGGCACGAGCGACATGCCGTCCCCGAACTCAGCAGTATATTGAACCCCGACCGACGCCTTGTATTCGGGCGCCTGCGGCAATCTGTTTCCACGCAGATTAACCTCTACGCCCGGGCTTAATACATTGATGGGTCCGAGCGCCGCGAAGGCTGGATTGGCAGCCTGAGCGCTCAGCACACTACAGATGCTGAACGCGCCGTTGGACGCGATGCCCCCATCTGCCGGAAATGGTTCAGGCCCCTGAAGGCCGAGCCCGCCATTGACCAGGCCAACGAACGTATTGGCGCCCGCCCCCGTCACAGCACACAGCGAACCGTTTGAAATGTCCTTGATGATGACGGCCAGCGGATCGCCGCCCCCTGGATCGCGGGGATTGCTGAAGAACTGGTCACCGGCCACCTTCGCGTTGAGGTAGCTGAGGTTCATGTTGATCACCCAATTGTAACTTGGGCGCAAAATGCTTTCGAGTTCGAGCCCCCAGATGTTGGCATCGATCGTATCGTTGACGGACGTCCGAGCGACGATACGGCTGAGCTGCAGGTCCTTGTACTTATAATAGAAGCCCGTGAGATTGATCTGCGCCGCCCCATCGAGGAAGGTGTTCTTCGAGCCAATTTCGAAAGCGTCGATCTTTTCCGAGCCGAAACTTTCTGACACAGCAAAGACCGGCGAGAGCGGCGGATTGATACCACCCGATTTATACCCCCGCGAATAAGAGAAA
Source organism: Qipengyuania pacifica (assembly GCF_019711555.1). Lineage (NCBI taxonomy): Bacteria > Pseudomonadati > Pseudomonadota > Alphaproteobacteria > Sphingomonadales > Erythrobacteraceae > Qipengyuania > Qipengyuania pacifica. The sequence continues at coordinate 326,282 of NZ_JAIGNQ010000004.1, forward strand.
TAGAGGCTGTTGTCGGGCGAGATCGCATAATCGAGCACCGCGCGTCCGGTAATCGCATCGAAACTGACGTCGCGCTGTTGTAGTAGCTGGTTACCGTCCATCCCGGCATCGGCATCGAAGCTTCCGACGAAGGGCGATGTAAACGGATCACCATTCCCGAACGGATTCAGGAAGTTTGCAAGAGTTGTGCGTGCCGATACCGACTTCGTATCGTCATTATAACGAATACCTCCGGTAAGGGTCAGGCTGTCGGTTATATCGAAATAGACTTCACCAAAGATCCCGAAGCTCTTCAGTTTGAAGTCGGTCGTATTGTTGCGATACATCGACGTGGCGAGGTAGGACGGCGGGGCACCTGCCGCGAAGGCGGAAAACGTCCCGAGTATCCCGGTCGCATAATCGAGACCAAAGGAGTTTACGTAATAACTGTTCTCGCTAACATCGGTCTGCGCATAAATCCCGCCAACAAGAAAGTTGAACGGCCCGTCGAAATCGCTCGACAGGATCGCTTCGCCAGACCACGCCGTCTGGTACTGGACTGACCGGTCGAATGCCAATGGCGCATCAGAGCAAATCGAATTGCCTTCGTAAGCTCCCAGATTACCATCGTCATTGTCCGACGTGCACAGCTGACCATTGGGACCATTTGGAATGAGGGCTGCGGCGATTGGCGCAAAATAAGCGCTCGAGCCGGGGATGAAAGCAGGCGCCGGCGCCGGCAGGCCAGTCGGCAGACCATTGGCAGCGAAGAACGCCAGCGTATTTAGCCCGGTAGCATAACCCGACCGGTCGAGAACGCCGAGGTTGTAATCCTGGCGCGAGTCGACCGTCGTTTCCTGATAGATGCCGGTCAGCGACAGGTTCATCGAGCCGAAGCCTTGGCTAAGATGGCCCTGCAACTGCAGTTCATCGGCAAAGTATTCAGGATCGAAGGATGTGTTCACGGTACGAACGTCATTCGGTTCGTCGAAGTTCGCATAACCATCGGTGCCGTATACGCTGCCAAGGGCAAGCGCTTCGGGAATGCCCTGAATGCGGAAGAGTTCGACCGACGACAGTACGGTCGCGAGTGTAGAGTTCGCGTTAGTCTTGTCGAAATCAAGGCGATTGTTGAGGCAGCCCAGCACGCCTGTCGGATCGCGTTGGCAGGCCTGCTTCTGGATCCGCAGACGGTCGTCCTTTTCACGGAAATAGAACGCCATCAGATCGAGAGTGGTCGACGCGGTCGGCTCGAAGCGCAATGAACCGCGAACCGCGTACATGTCGCGCCCATCGATATCGCTGTTATCGTAAAGGTTGGTCGTATAACCGTCCCGGTTCAGATAGAACCCGGCAGCTCGCAGTGCGAGCGTGTCGCCGATCGGCACATTGATCATGCCGCGGGTTTTAATGCTGTTGTAATTTCCGTATTCGAAGTCGCCCGCCGCGGCGAACGTGCCGAGTTCCGGCTTGGCGGTGACTACGTTTACGACGCCCGAGGTAGCATTGCGGCCGAATAGTGTACCCTGCGGTCCGCGAAGCACCTCAACCCGCTCAAGATCGAAATATTCGGTTTCGAAGAGTCGGGTACCGAAGAGCGGCGAGCCATTGGTGTGGATGGCTGTCGCGCTGTCACAGGTAACGCCAACGCAAAGGTCGCCGATACCGCGAATGGTAAAACTCGAACTGGTAAAGTTCGATTTCGTGAAAGAGACGTTGGGCAGCGTAAGCTGCAAGTCGCTCGCGTTCTCGATCTGCTGGGCTTCCAGAGCTTCGGCATCGAAGGCGCTGACGGCGATGGGGACTTCTTGTAGCGACTGATTTTGGCGCTGGGCGGTTACGATAATGACATTCGGACCGATACGGCGGCTATCAAGATCGTCATCTGGTGTTTCCTGTGCGAAAGCCGGAAACGAAATCGCGCTCGCGCAAATTCCCACGAGCAGGGAAGCCCTTACCCTCATAAACCCTCTCCTCTCCACATGGCCGTCTATTGCGGCCTATGGTCCCATAGTTATCACACATTCGTATGCACGCAAGCGATTGCGCACGATTATTGCGTAAATGCCCACATATTTTTGTCGAGTGTTGTTTTAGAGATTAGGAGTGGCGATGCGCTTACGTTACGGAATACTTGATTCCGCACGATGCCAGCGGCCGATTTTTCAGACCAGCGTCGCGCTTTCGGCTATCTGGGTGATACCGCGCCTGCCGGCTTCGTCGCGACCGAGCTGTACGAACACGTCGATCACACTTGCCGAATAGGCGATCGTATCGCTTCGAGTGAGGCCGATTCCCGTCTGCATGACCATCAGCGACAATTGCTCCAGCGCGCCGCGCAGACTGTTCGCGTGAATGGTCGAAAAGCTTCCCGGGTGCCCGGTGTTGATCGCGCGCAGGAAGCTGACGCTCTCGGCACCGCGAAGTTCGCCAAGAACGATGCGGTCGGGACGAAGGCGCAGCGCAGCCTGAAGGAGTTCGTTGGCAGTCACCTTCGCTTCGCCCAGTTCACCCTTTACGGCCACCAGACCGATACCGTTCTTGCCCGGCAATTTGAGTTCCGGGGTATCCTCCACGAGTACCACGCGCTCGTGTTTCGGGATTTCGCCCAGCATAGCGTTGAGGAATGTGGTCTTGCCGGTACTCGTGCCACCCGAAACCAGAATGGTACGGCGCTGCCGGATCGCTTCGCGCAGAAAGGCGATCGGTTCGGCCTGCGCGTCGGGCATGGGCCCCCGCTGCGACGGTGCAAGCGGCCCCGTGTCGTAGGCATCGAGAGGCAGGTCGAGGCGGCGGTGGCGGCGGATCGCCATGGCCCAGTGCTTGCGCGCCGCGGGCGGACCGCAGAACTGTACGCGCGCGCCGCCGGGCAGAGTCGCGCCGAGCAGGGGGTGTTCGCGGTTGATTCCCTGGTGACTGACGCGGGCGACCTGTTCGGCAAGGCGCTGGATCAGCCGGTCGTCGATTTCGGGGCGAACGATGCGCTGCATGCCCCCGACACTGGCATCTTCCACCCAAACCTCGCCCGGGCCGTTCACCAGGATTTCGGTTACCGTATCCCGTTCGAGCCATTCCCGGAACGGCGCAAGGTAAGCGTCGAGATAGACGCTCCGTTCCCCGTGCAGATCGACGGGCGGCGCGTCGTCTTCCGGGTTGTCGTCCGGATGGAAGGGATGGATATCGGCGCTCACGATCGTGTCCGGCTCAGCTTACCGCTGAGAAGTCCAGATCGCGCGCTGTGAAGATCCGAATGGGTTCGCCCTGCCGGACGCGTACGGTCGGCCCACGCTGTCCGTCCTGCTGTGCCGCCGTCGCCGCTGCGGAGGAACTTGCGCCGCCGATCAGGACGCCTGCAGCACCGCCGGTGGCCAGCGATCCCACGCCCCCCACGACGGACAGCAACATTGCCGAACCGAAGCGTTTGAAAAAACTGGCGCCCGAAACCTTGCCGGCGAGGCCGGTGGTTCCGTCAAAGCCTACAGCCGGCGAGGCGAGATTGACCGATGCCCCGTCAGGACGGATCAATCGTGTCCAGATGACATAGGCGCGCCTCTGGCCGTTCTGCAGTCCCGATTGATACTGGCCGATCAGTCGGCTGGATCGCGGTACGAGTACTTTGGTGCCATCGAAGCTGCGCACATCCTGGCTGACAACCGCCCGGACATATCCCGGCACATTCGTGTCGATCGCGGTTTCGAGGATAGCGGGGATCAGCGTACCCTGCGTGACGGTTGTCGTTGGATTAACCATGGCCCTGGCCTGGGCCGGTGCCCCGCCAACGCCGCCGATCCGGCTGGCGAAATCGTTTGCCGTACCGCCTGAGGTCCCCGCAGCCGCCGTTTCGCCAGCGACAGCCGGCTCCGCGGCCGCCAGAGTAGCGGGGGAATTGCCCGCGTCGTAGACAACCGTCGGATTGGAATAGGGATTGCTGGCCAGACCGGGTTCGGGCTGCGCTGCCAGCACAGGTTGAGGTGCCGGGTCGGGCCGCGGTGTGGCAGCAAGCTGCTCGTTCGGCTGATTTGTCGCTGCGGCAGGGGCTGCTGCGGGCAGAGGCGGCGCTTGCACGGCCGCTGCCTGACCGCCTATCCCTTCCGGTGGGGCAACACGGGCGGAATTCATACTCCACAGCGTGACAAGGCCAAGGCCCGCTACCACTGCAATACCTGCAACGAGACCGAGCGCATCGGATTTGCCCGCTGGCCGGGCGACTGCAGGAAACGAATTGCGCTGCGCAAGATCGATGATCTCTGCATCGGTGTCGTCCCGCGGATCGACATCGTTGGCAATATTTTCGTTGCCCGGCTTCTTTTCGGGCAATCGCATTGCAAGGCGCATCGGTTACTTCCCTTTCGAAGCGAGGGCTGGGCTGACGCTCGCTGTGGCTGCAGGCCGTTCGGGCCCGGTATTCGTGAGCTGGGCACTATCTTCGCCCGCTCGCAGAACGAGCGTGCGCGGAACACCGTCGACAACGATGGTATCGCCGCGAACGGTAAAGTTGACGGGGCCTTCGACACCTTTGCTGTTGACGACCAGAATTGCCGGCACGTCTTTCCCAACCGGCCAGGTCAGGAATGTCGCGGTGCCGTCGTCATAGGTGTTCTCTGGCAGCAGCTCCGGATCGCCCGAAGCACGCCAGGCGAAATTGAGATCTGCCGGATCAACCACAGCATAAGGGTCATTCGCCGCCTGCTGCTCCACGGCATTTGGAGCTGCGGCCAGCTGCACTTGCTCTTCCTCGGGCTCGTCCGGGTAAGCGAAGCGCATGAGGTAGAGCGGCTTTGCGTTAGGGGTGGCAACAAGATCGAAAAGATAGGTTCGTTTGCTCGTCACGACCGTGAGATTGGTCGAGGCACGCGGTTCGAGCGGCTTCACAAACAGGATGTTGGCCCGCTTGTTCGGGGTTACCTGCCATGTCGCACTGTCGCCGATGGCAACATTCTCGATGACCTCGTCATCGTTGAACATGATGCTCGCCTGCACCGATACGCGGCCATCGATCCGAACCACTTTTGCTTCGTCATACATCACTTCGACGAGGCGGGAATCCTGCGCCGCAACGGGCGCGGCGATCAGAGCGAGAGCGAGCGCGGGAATGATCGCGCGGGTCATGCGTGTTTCTCCATCGAACGGTCGAGGGCTTTTGGTGTGGCGGATTTGAACCTGCTGCCGATGCCGGAACCGCGCGCGCGGGCCTTGCTGGCGATCGCTTGCTGACCGGATCCTGAAGACGTCGCGTAAACTTTGGTAACGCGAGAACCTCCGCTGCCACCGGACGCCCCGCTATCGTTCGCCGCATAGGCAGTGGGGACGGCGGACACGTCTATCCTGCGGGCCTGCGAACTGGCCTGATTGGCAGCCTGTGCCTGGGCAAGTGCGGCAGCGCTCGGTGCGGCTGCTTGTGAATGCTGGGCGACCGAAGGTTTATCGTCCTTTTCGGATACCAGCCCGAAAACGGTCCAGCCGGACACCATCGCCCCCGCGACCTTCAGCACCAGTATCATCAACGCTACGTGGACAGCGCCGATCATGAAGAAGCCCATGGCTGCTTGTGGATCGACTTGCCCGGGTGTGGCCGTCAACGCACCGAGGATGGGAACAGCCAGTTCGAGCATGACGCTCCCGCCCAGCACCGCAAAAAGCGGGGCCAGCGCGCACATCGTGAGCCCTTTTATCCAGCCCGTGAAGAGACCGCGGGTGCCATTGAACAGCGCCATCACGACGAAAAGCGGACCCAAGGCGACGAGGACACCGAGTGCAATCTTGGTTGTTACCAGCAGACCGACCGTACCCAGCATGAACAGCATCGCACCGAGCCACATCATCCCTTCGGGCGAAAATGCGGAGAAGTCCTCGTTACCCCCGCTTGCTTCCTGAATGGCGATGAACACCACATCGATCTTCTGGGCGAACACATCGGTGGCAGAGCCACTGGTTCCGGTAAGAAGGCCTGCGAGATAGTCCGGCGTCAACACCGCAAGGTTCCAGACCACGCTCTGGTACGCAATCCAGCTGGTTGCGAAGGTCAGCACAAGGCCGAGCGTCATCATGCGGGGGACGAGCGAGCGCACGCCGATATTGGCGCGCCCGGTGAGCAGGGCGAATGCGAAGAGCGCAATGAAGAGGGTAAGGACGAGCGTCAGCACCATGCTCAGCTGTCCACCCGAAGCGAACAATCGGTTGAACGCAGCGGCACTTGCCTCGCCCGCCACGCAATCCACACCGCGCAGCGCGGCGGCTACGCCATTGCCGACCTGTTCGGCAGCCTGCTGGCAATTGGCGCTCATTCCGCGGCCAGACCGAGGGCTTCGATCCCGGCATCTCCATGATCATTCGCCCCGCCCGGCCATTTCGTGCCGGTCAGTGCAGGGAACCATTCGCGCGGCGCATCGCCCAGCGCTTCGCGCAGCAGATCGAGCCGGCGGACGGAACTCTCGCGGCCTGAAAGCAGTGTCAGCACTTCGGGCGCGCCCGACAGGTCGAGCCGGACCACCACACTCGCATCGGGCTGGCGAACGAGGAAGCAGCGGCTGTGTGCCGGCAACGTACGGATCAGAGCAAGCTCGTGTTCGGTCAGGCCGAAGCCATCGCAATAATCCTCTGGCCGCGCGCGGCTGTTGGGCATGAACACCATGGTCGCGGTCTGCTCGACCAATGCGGTTGAAATGCGGCTTTCCAGCGCGTCCCGGGCCGATTGGGTGGCGAAACCGACCAGCGCGTTGCGTTTGCGCAACGTCTTGAGCCAGTCTCGGATGCGTGCCGCAAAGACTTCGTCATCGAGCGCTTTCCAGCCTTCGTCTATGAGGATCATGGTCGGCTTGCCGTCCAACCGCTCCTCGATCCGGTGGAACAGGTACATCATGGTGGGCGTGCGCAGGCGCGGATTTTCGAGCAGCGCCGTCATGTCGAAACCAAGAACGCGGGCGGTCAAATCCAGCCGGTCTTCGGGATTGTCGAACATCCAGGCATGCTCGCCTTCGCCGATCCAGGCTCCCAGCCGATCCGCCAGATCGCCCGGTTGCGGGCGACGACTGCCGGAAAGCAGTTCCTTGAAGTGACGCAAGCGGCGCAGCGACGCATCGTTGGCATAGGTGGCATCCACCGCTGCGGCGATGGTCTGTTCCTCTTCGGGACCTTCGGCCTTCAGCAGCACGCCAAGCCAATCGCGCAGGAAAGCCTTGTTGCCTGCCGTGTCCGGCAGAGCGAGAGGATTGAAGCCGGTCGGTTCTCCGGCACGAATGCTGTCGTACCGGCCCCCAATACCGCGCACGAACAGTTCGGCGCCGCGATCCTTGTCGAACAGGATCGTGCGCGGGCTGAACTTCTGCGCCTGCGCAGCGAGGAAATTCATGACCACCGTCTTGCCCGACCCCGAAGGACCGATGACCGAAAAATTCCCCAGATCGCCGTGGTGGAAGTTGAAGAAGAACGGCGTCGCGCTGGTCGTTTCCAGCAGCGTTACGGCTTCGCCCCAATGGTTGCCCTGCGCCTGACCGAGAGCAAAGCCATGCATGCTGCCAAAGCTCGCCATATTGGCGCTGGATATAAGCGCGCGGCGGACGAGATAGCTCTCGTTGCCCGGGAACTGCCCCCAGAAGGCGGGTTCGAGATTGGTGTCCTCGCGTACGGCGATCGCGCCGGTATCGGCAAGAGCCGCGGCGCAGGCTGCCATGGCATCGTCCAGTCGACCGAGATCGCGTTCCTTGACCATGACGGTGAGGTGATGGTCGCCAAACCCGACCGCGCCATTGCCAAGCGCATCGCGCGCAGCCAGCATATCGGCTCGTTCCGCAGCCGCTTCTTCATCCGCACTCTTCAATCGGCGAATGGCCAGATCCATGCGTTCGCGGGCAGTCTGCCGTTCGGTCGGGGCATAGCTTTCACTCACCACCATTTCGAACGGCAAGCGCAACAGGCTGTCGAGCAGACCCGGGCTCGTCGCTTCGGGATAATCCTTGAGCCCCAGCACTGCAGCGAAGTCGGGCGAACCGGATCCGCGCATCTCGATCGCATCAAGACCGAAGCTGACGCGGCGGTATGGCAGCATGTACCCGACATCGACATCATCCGCCGGTTTGCGCACCGGGCGCATCTCGCCATTATACAGCGCGCTCAGCAGCTCGAGCATTTCCGAATTGATATTGCCCTGCGGCCCGACGTAATCGGCCAGCGGTGTTGCGCCATACGCCTGCAATGCGGCGACCAGACCTTGCGACGCAGCGCGCAGGCTTCGCAGATCCTTGGGATCGGCCTCCAGCCTATCGCCATCCTTGCGGCGAAATTTCTTGCCGACCCGTTCCACAAGCCCCGCCTTGCCGCGGGCAGGACGACGGATGAGCGTAATGAACTGATCGTTCACGAACAGCTGTCCCGAACCGAGCCGCTCGCTCCAGCGTTCATCGATATGACGACTGATCGGATCGGGAAATTCAGCTTCAAGTTCAACGGACACGCGGCGACGGATGACGTGGTGGTACAATACGAACCGCGCATCGAGGGTCGAACGCAATACGACCTCGCGTGTGGCGGCATGCGCGTTCAGCGCTTCACTGTCCTCTGTCTCGAACAGTAGGCCCGGAACCTGGATCGCGGTCATGACCGATCCGTCGCGCAACAGCAGCGTGTTTTCGTCGATCAGGCGAACATAGGGCAGACGGTCGCCGGCTCGCGCTTCCTTTGCGCTCCAGGCAGCGGCGCCCTTCCATTTGTCGTTACGCGGCATAGGAATTGCACCCCCAGCGCTTGTAATTCTTCACCCGCGGGCATTTGCTGACCTTTGTGATCCAGAGGTCGAAAATACGCGGTTCGCGCAGGCAGGCGAAATAGCCGATGCCATGCATCACAGCGAAGACCAGCAGCGCAAGCCAGCTGCCGGTGATCAGAAAAGCTTCGGTCGTCACCATCCCGTTGATGATGAAATAGTTGTACGTCACGCCCGCAAACATCTGCGGGCGCGTCAACGCGCGGTGAACGGGATGGCGGACGAGCGCGGTCATCCTAGCTGGCCGCGCCCTGAATACCGGCGACAATCGACGCTGCACCGAACAGGATGAAGACGCCGATGATGACGGTGGCGCCGAAACGCCAATTGAGGCGGCCGGTCAGCATCATGAAGCCGACGGCAGCAACAGCCATGACTGCCACGGCCGTAGCGACATTGCCGAGCAAAGTGCCCTGCAACCAGCCGAGTGCTGCCACGATCGGGCCCGATCCGGCCGGATCGGCAGCCTGTGCAAACGCTGCACTCGGCGTCAACAGAGCGGCAAGAGCTGCCGGAACGATAAACTTGCGACTCAAGTAACTACTCCCGTGAGTGGTCAGAAAGACGGCCCATGATGGCCGCCACATAATGCTGGGTTTCGCGAATGCGCGGAATGCCGTTGGCGCGGATAACGCGTCCGGGTCCGGCATTATAGGCCGCCAGTGCCTTTTCCAGATCGCCGTCGAACCGGTCTAGTTGTTCGCGCAGGTAACGCGCCCCACCTTCGAGATTGGCGAACGGATCGTTCGGGTCGACGCCCAGGTCGCGTGCAGTGCCCGGCATCAATTGCGCAAGCCCGCGCGCGCCGACAGGCGACACCGCATTCGCACGCCAGCGGCTTTCCTGCCAGACGAGAGCTTCTATCAGTGTCGGGCTGAGATCGAAGCGCGCTGCAAGTTCGGCGACCTTGGCCTGATAACCTTGGGGAACAAGGCGCGCATGCTCGCCGGGATCGGCCACCGCAATATCGGGAACGAAAAGATCGGCCGGGACTTCTGAAATGGGATCCGCAGAGATGAGTTCGATTGGCGCAGCAGGAAGCGCGGTGCTTCCGCCGGTTACCCAGCGCGCTCCGTCCGCGTTAATCTCCATGACATCCGCCTTCACCGGGAAAGCGATCAGCGCCGCGCAGGACAAACCTGTCACCAGCGCCAAGCGTGCTAGAATCATTGCACCCTCCGTCCGGCCCCCATGCGCATACTACATGACAGGCGAGTGACACAAAACTGAATATCCGGGATTGTGTCGACGGGACGAAAGAATAAAGGCCCGTGCTCCCCGGAGCCCGGGCCTAAACAGCTTTTCGGCTTCTGTAAAAGTTAGCGTAACGACAGGGCGTAATAACGGGCGAACTCGCCTTTATCGAGCATGGCCAGCGCCTTGCGCGCGAGATGGCGCGAATCGACCCAGGCACCGCCAGCGGTCTGCAGTTCGACACTGTCGCGGGCCATGGCGGCGGTTTTAAACTCTGCCCGCGCGGCGTCGTATTCCCCTGTCCGCGCAAGCGCGATGCCATGATTAATCAACCGGGCCGGATCGTTTTCTGCCAGCTCATCGCAGTTCTCGATAGCTTTGCGGGCAGCGGCATTCTCGTTCGAAACCAGCTCTTCATACCCGACATCGTAATCGGCCTGCGGGCCTGCGACGGCTTCGACAGGGCCCTGCGCTAAAAGGGCCAGCGCAATGCTCGTGATAATTGCCATGACAGCTCTCCCTACTCTCTTTGCCAGAGCAGGAATGCCTCACCGCATGGACAATCGCAACAAAACTGTAACATTGTCATATTTCTGCAATCATCGCGGCAACCGCGGGATTTTCACAGCGCGCTCCGATGCTTCGCATTATCTGTTGAAACTGCAACATAACGGTCATCTACCGACACAAACTGTCACACAGCGTCCGTAGCGGACGAGTCGCGATCAAGAGTTCGCAACTCGATTCTTCCGGTTTTTGAGGGGACCGCTACCCGTGACAAATCTTCACCGTTCGCTCGTACTCGGCTGCTCGGCTCTGGCTCTGGCCAGCTGCGGCGCCGACGAAATCGTCTCGCCCGGCACTGGCGGTGACATCATCATCAACCCACCTGCCACGCCTGCGCCCACCCCGGCACCGACGCCGGCCCCGACCTCGGGCACGGTAACCGCTGCTGCAGGTTGCCCCACCATTTCGGACCCTGTCGGCCTCACCGATAGTGGCACGATTTCTGGTCCGACTGGCGAATATCGTGTGTGTACTCTGCCCGCCGTTTTTGCCGCATCTTCGACGTTGCCGTACATCGAAGGTCTGCTTTATCGTATAAACGGTCGCGTTGATGTCGGTACCGACGGTGGCCCGGTGGCTACCGGTGCGGATACTGAAGTCGAGTTGACCATCGAGCCGGGCGCCATTCTATTCTCGTCCTCTGCTGGCTGGCTCAACGTCAATCGCGGAAACACCATCCAGGCGAATGGTACTGCCGAGCGGCCCATCATCTTCACCAGCCGCGACAACGTACAGGGTTTGAACGCGGCCAATGCTTCCGGTCAGTGGGGCGGCGTCGTTCTTTCTGGTCGCGCACCGGTGACCGATTGTATCGCTCCAGGCGCCACTCCCGGGACCACAGCCTGCGAACGCCAGGTCGAAGGTGCGGCACAACCCGCTTTATTCGGCGGTGCAACTACCAATGACAGTTCGGGAAGCCTGACCTTTGTCCAAATCCGTTATTCCGGCTTCGTTTTGTCCGGCGATAATGAATTGCAGTCGCTTACGACCGGCGGCGTCGGCTCCGGAACCACGCTCAATAACATCATGAGCTACAACAGCTCGGACGACGGTGTCGAATTCTTCGGCGGCGTTATGAATGTTTCGAACCTGATCGTCGTCGGCGCGGAAGACGACAGCCTCGACACCGACACCGGCGTGAAGGCCAATATGCAGAACGTGATCGCCATCCAGCGCCCTGGATTCGGTGACACGATCATCGAAGCGGACTCCTCCAATGGCCTCGAAGAAGACACACCGCGTCAGAATGTGAAGATCTCGAACGCGACCTTCATTGCCAACAGCGGTGTTGGCGATCAGGCCATTCGCATTCGCGGCTTTGCCGATTATACCATCGTCAACTCGGTTCTCATCGATCAGTCGGGCAACACGCCGTGCCTGCGGGTCGACAACCCCGAAACGCTCAACCGCGCTGCCAATGCTGGCATCGACGAAGCCGGCCCGGTCGTCTTCAATTCGTTCGTCCTCGACTGCGCAACGGATTTCCGCTCCGGATCTGGCGGTGTCACCGCAGCAGACGTTCAGACCCGCTTCAATGCCGGTTCGAACAACAATGCGGGCTTCACCAACACGCTGTCGATGACCTTCATCAACGGCGCGAACGAAAACGGTGTTGCGGTATTCGATCCGACTTCGCTTGGTTCCTTCTTCACGCTTCCGACCAATATCGGCGCCGTTTATCCCGGTAACGACACCTGGTTCCAGGGGTGGACCTGCAACTCGGCAACGGTGACCTTCGACACCGCGGTGTCCGATTGCACCAGCCTGCCGATCTACTGATCTGAACACATGGCGGCCGGGCAAACGCATTTGAGCGTCCCCGGCCGCCTACGCTTTTCAAGTGGGGCGATCGCTTCGCCCACTCCAGTTTCAAAGGCCTGAATATGAGGGGGTCTCGAACCATGTCGACCGGCAAGCAGCTTACTGCGCTGCTCCTGTTCACCACCGCGCTCACCCTGCCCGCAGCGGCATTCGCTCAGGATGCGGGTGTCGGCACCGGTGCCGAAGGCGTACCCGCAGATGAAGATGCCGCTACCGATGCCCTTCAGGCACAGCAAGCCCAGGGCATCGACAACACGCCGCAGGAAGAAGAGTTCGAAGAACCCGATATTTCGGTGCCCGGCGGTTCTATCGTTGTTACCGGTCGCCGCAGGCAGGACGTCACCCGCGCGTCCTCGCAGGTCGTGTCCGTGCTCGACAGTGCCAGCATCGCCCGCTCCGGCGAAGGCGACATTGCGGGCGCCCTTACCCGCGTGACAGGTCTTTCCACCGTGGGGAACGGTCTCGTCTTCGTTCGCGGCCTTGGCGATCGTTATTCGCTCGCCCTGCTCAATGGTCTTCCCCTGCCCTCGCCGCAGCCGCTGAGCCGTGTCGTCCCGCTCGACATCTTCCCGACCAGCGTCATCGCGTCCAGCCTCGTGCAGAAAACCTACTCGGCCAACTTCCCGGGCGAATTCGGCGGCGGCGTGATCAATCTCACGACCCGCGCGGTACCGGACGAAAGCTTCGTCAAGGTCAGCGCCGGCATCTCCGGCGACACCGAAACCACATTTGGGACCGGATACAGCTATTACGGCTCGGATTATGACTGGTTCGGTTTCGACGACGGTCGCCGCGAACCTGGTCCCAACCTGCAGTCCTTCCTTAACAGTGGCCTCCAGATTACCGACCCGCAGGTCGATCAGCAGGCGATCCTGCTCGAACTGGGCGATCCCAATCAGATCCTCCTCCAGAGCACCGATGAACTGCCGGTCAACTGGTCGGCGGGCATCACGGCAGGCACGAGCTTCGACGTTTTTGCCGACGGACGGTTCGGCATCATCGCCACCGCCTCGCTCAGCAACAAATGGCGCAACCGCTTCATCACCCGCCAGGTCGCGGTGAACGGCGCGCTCGATCTCGATCAGGACGGCACGCAGTTCCAGACCGACCAGCGCATTCTCGCAAATGCGATGCTCGGCCTCGGTCTCGAGGTGGGCGAGCACCGGTTCCGCCTGACAAATCTCTTTATCCGGGACTCGCTCAAGCGCGCATCGCTGGCACAGATCAACGATCTGACCGACGATGATGACGACCTGTTCCAGAATACCGGCTGGTACGAACGCCAGCTGTTCGATACGCAGTTTGTCGGTGAACTCGAATTCGGCGATCTTTCGGTCGATCTGCGGGCCGGTTATGCGCAAACGCAGCGCGAAGCGCCCAATGAATGGGAATTCGTCTATACCCGCGACCTTACCCCCACGACCCAGCTCGACGAAATCTATCTTAACCTCCAGAACGGTGGTCAGCGCGGGCGCACCACGGTGGCCTTTTCCGATCTGACTGAAGATCTCTATTACGGCGGTCTCGATCTCAGCTATCAGTTCGCCGACTGGGTTACGCTGACGGTTGGCGGTGCCTATACCGACACGACCCGCCTCTCGCGCCGCCGGGAATTCGATATCCGCGCCACGGGCGCATATCCGCTCGTTTTCGGCGCATTCCGCCCCGACAATCTGCTTGGCGATGCCCTGATCAATCTCGGCTACGATACGGCGGCGCAGGCTGCTGGCGGCATCGGCCCCTTCGGCTATCAGATCATCGACACGACCGCATCCGACCCGGCCTTTTCCGCCGGGCTGGAGATCAAGGCGGGGTACGTGCAGGCCAATCTGACGCAATCCGATGCCCTGTCCCTCGACCTTGGCATCCGCTATGAAGACGCCACGCAGGAAGTCATACCGCTCGGGCTCGACGGGCGTCCGAACGGCTCGGCCAATGCCACACTGCTGAACAACGATTACTTCCTCCCAGGCGCCACGCTGACATGGGAAGTGATGGATAGCGTCCAGCTGCGCCTCAACGCGTCGAAGACCATTGCCCGCCCGCAGTTCCGCGAACTGATCCTGCAAACCTATTACGATCCGGAAACGAACCGGCAGTTCACCGGTAACCCCGGCCTGATCGACAGTCGGCTCACCAATTACGAAGCCCGCCTCGAACATTATTGGGGATCGAACAGCCGGGCCAGCGTGGCAGGCTTCTACAAGGATATCGAGAACCCGATCGAAATCTTTTCGAGCTTCAACGACAACGCGGTCGTCAGCCGCTTCGCCAACGCCCCGTCGGCCAAGCTCTACGGTGCCGAGGTCGAATTGCAGTGGAACAAGGACCTCTACGACCTCGGCGAATGGTGGGACAGCAAGCGCTTCGTCGCCATCGCCAACTACACCTACACCAAATCCGACATTAGCGTTCAGGATGGCGATCTCGTCAACATCCCGGAACTCGGCGGGCTTCAGCCGGCGTCGAACTTCTTCGAAGACGGCACGGCGCTGACCGGCCAGTCCGATTACATCGCCAATGTGCAGCTCGGCCTCGAGGATCTCGACCGCGTCAGCCAGCTTACCGTCCTGTTCAATTACGGCAGCAAGCGCGTGATCAGCCGCAGCACCCTCTCGCGTCCGGACATCATCGAAGACCCGGGCCTGACGATCGACCTCGTCGCTCGGCAGGGTTTCCAGCTGGCAGGCGCCGAGCTGGAACTGAAACTCGAAGCGCGCAACCTGACGGGACGCGATCATTTCGAATACCAGACGGCCGGCGACGCCCGGATCGAGAACAACAGCTACCGCGTGGGCCGCAACTTCGCAGTCTCGCTATCGGCTGAATTCTAAGCTTCTGCGAAAACTAGGCCGGGGGCCGCTTCGGGCGGCCCCTCGCCATCCTCAAGTCGATCGTCCCGGGTCGTAACCGCGTCCTTCTTTCCGATCAGCGCGTTTGCGCCTAGCCCGACCGGCTGCAGGCTGACACCCAGCAGCGCCACCGAAACCAGCGCCACGATCAATGGCGCGCTCCCCCGCGCCAGCGGATAAATTTGCGTAAGATCGCCGGCATTGCAAGACGCGATCATAAAGTACTGATAACCCAGATGCAGGCCTATCGCCGCCCGTATCAGTATTTACCTGTAAAGGTCTGGCACCGGCTATAAAACCAAAGCTACGCCCAAGTACATGACGGGCAACATTCCTTCCGTCGCACCCTCCGCCCCTTCTATCGCTAAAAGCCGGGAGCCGCGAGCTAGAATGCCCGGATTTCCGTTTGGACTGTGACGCTTTGAAAGGGTCTTCATGCGCATAGCCCAAATCGCTCCGCTTGCGGAAAGTTGCCCCCCAAAATTATACGGTGGAACCGAAAGGATCGTGCACTTCCTGACCGAAGAACTGGTCAGCATGGGGCATGATGTCACCCTTTTCGCCTCGGGCGATTCCCGGACCAGCGCCGAGCTGGTGCCGTGCGTTCCTCAGGCGCTCAGGCTGGTCGACGGCGCGCAGAACCTCGTGCCGCATCATCTCAGCATGGTGGAGCGCGTGCGGCGGCGGCTCAGCGATTTCGACATCGTGCATTTTCACATCGACCTGTTTCACTATCCCGCCATCCTCACCTGGGACACGCCGACGGTCACGACGTTGCATGGGCGGCTGGATATTCCCGACCTGCAGACCTGCTATCGTACATTCTCGCAGGTTCCTCTCGTTTCCATCTCGCAGAACCAGCGCATGCCGATGCCCCCGGTAAACTGGATCGACACCGTCTATCACGGTCTCCCCGACCAGATGCTGCCCTACGACAAGGACGGCGGCGACTATCTGGTATTCCTCGGTCGAATTTCGCCGGAAAAGCGACCAGATCGGGCGATCGAGATAGCGGTGCGAAGCGGTCGGCCGCTCAAGATGGCGGCCAAGATCGACGCGGTGGATCAGGCCTATTGGGACGCGGAAATCCGCCCTCTGGTCGAAGCGCACGACAACATCGAGTATATCGGCGAAGTGAACGAAGCGCAGAAGGCAGAATTGCTGGGCGGCGCAGGCGCGCTGCTGTTCCCGATCGACTGGCCCGAACCCTTCGGTCTGGTGATGATCGAAGCCATGTCCTGCGGCACGCCCGTTATCGCCTGGAGAAACGGCTCGGTGCCCGAAGTGATGCAGGACAAGGTGAGCGGCCGGATCGTCGACACGATGGATGATGCCGTTGCAGCCGTGGACGAGGTGTTCGGTTTCGACCGGGCGAAGGTTCGGGACTATTTCGAACGACGCTTCACGGTCCGCCGCATGGCCGACGATTACGTGCACATGTTCGAACAGCAGATCGCCAGGCACCAGAATTCACGCGCCATCGATACCGTCGATGTCTTTCCGGATGCGCTGCGTCAGGGTTCCTTCCGCGCAGCACCGCCGCCAGCGCTCGATACCGCTGCCTGAAATGAACAGGAGGGCAGGCAAATCTTGTTAGAAAACGGTACGGTCGTTCTCGATGGGCAGCACCAGGTGCAATCATCGACGTCGATTCAGGAACAGGAGCTTCGTGCCGTCAAGCACGGCGATTCCTTCGCGCTATTCGATACCCACGGCGACGTTGTCGGGGCCGAAGCCACGCCCGAAGGGGTCTACTTTCGCGATACGCGGCAACTTTCTTTCTGGCGCCTCACTATCTGCGGCACCTATCCCATGCTTCTGGGATCGGCGCTGGATGACCGGGTCGACGCCCTGATCGTCGATCTGACCAATTCCAGCCTGACCAACCGAACCTGCCAACGCATACCCAATGACGTCCTGCATTTCGGGCGGGTCAAGTTTCTGCACGAAGGCAGCGCGTTCGAACGGCTTTCGGTACGAAACTTTGACCAGTGTGCGCACAGTTTCAGCATCGAACTGACCCTGGGCGCGGATTTTCGCGACATGTTCGAAGTGCGCGGCGACAAGCGCGAGCGGCGCGGAACCCATGCCCAACCCCGCTGCACCCCGGATGGGGTCGAATATCGTTATACCGGGCTCGACGATATCGAGCGTCGGACCGCTATCAGTTTCGCTCCGAAGCCGGATTTCATCAGCGACCACAAGGTGCGTTTCGATGTGAGCCTTGCTCCGGGCGAGCGGAAGGTTTTCTACACCCAGATCGCCTTTACCGACCATGAGAACGAAAATCCCACGCGCGCATATCTCGAAGGTTACCGGGCACTGCGCCGGGGGCGCCGCGATGCGCTGGTCGGACGTCCCACGATCGTATCTTCCAATACCTCTTTCGATGCGATGATGGCGCGCAGCATCGCAGATGTGACGACGCTGACCACCCAGACGCCGCAGGGTCCTGCGGCATATGCCGGCATTCCGTGGTATTGCACCCTGTTCGGGAGGGATTCCCTCGTCACCGCGCTGGAAATGCTCTGGTACGATCCTTCCCTGGCTCGCGGGACCCTGCTCCGCCTGGCCGAATTGCAGGCAGTTGCAGATGACCCGGCAGCCGATGCAGAGCCAGGTAAAATCCTCCACGAAACAAGGCTCAACGAAATGGCCAATACCGGCGAAGTTCCCTTTCGCCATTATTACGGCAGCGTCGATTCCACCCCCTTGTTCATCTTCCTTGCGGGCGAGTATTTCCGCCGCACGGGCGACAGGGAAAGCATTGAAACGCTGTGGCCCCACCTCGAGGCAGCTTGCGCATGGATCGAAAATGCAGGCGATCGCGATGGTGACGGCTTCTTCGAATATGGCCGTCGAAACCAGAATGGCTTGCGCAACCAGGGCTGGAAGGACAGCCACGATGCGATCTCTCATGCCGATGGAAGGCTGGCCGAAGGGCCCATCGCGCTCGTGGAAATGCAGGCCTATGTCTATGGCGCCTGGCGGGCCATGGCCGATATCTCGAAGGCCCGTGGCGATCGTGCGGCGGCAAGGGAGTGGCGCGCAAAAGCCGCCGATCTGAAGCAACGCTTCAATGCCACATTTTTCGATGAGGAGCTTGGATGCTATATCCTTGCGCTCGATGGCGACAAGCAACCATGCCGCGTCGTTTCCTCCAACGCGGGCCATGCTCTCCTGACCGGCATTGCCACGCAGCGCCACGCGGAAGCGGTGGCGGCGCGCCTGCTGGAGCCTGATTGCTTCTCCGGTTGGGGCATCAGGACGCTCGCGCGCGGGGAAAGCCGCTATAATCCGATAAGTTATCACAACGGTTCGATCTGGCCGCATGACAACGCCCTGATCGCGGCGGGTTTTTCGCGTTACGGCTTGCAGGATGCGGTAGCCAGGGTCTTCGGTGCCCTGTTCGAAGCGACCTTCTATTTCGACCAGCAGCGCTTTCCCGAACTGTTCTGCGGCTTCGGTCGCCGCCATGGCCGCGGACCCACGCTCTACCCCGTGGCTTGCGCACCGCAGGCCTGGGCAAGCGGCGCGCCGATGTACATGATCCAGGCGGCACTCGGGCTTAACGTTTGCGCGCCTGACGCAGTCCGGTTCGACAAGCCGAGCCTGCCCGCCTTTTTGTCCAACCTGTCGCTCGACGGGCTGGCCTGCGGCGAAGCGAGCGTCGATCTGGACGTCCAGCAGATCGGTCCGGCGACCAGCGTTTTCGTGCGCCGCGCAGGTAAGAACGTTAAAGTGGCAATTGGAATTTAATCGGTCAAAGCTGGTTCTTCAAAGCGCAGTCGGCGGGCAGTCTTCCCGTCGTCGCTCCGGAAATGCCTCACGTCGCTGGCTCACCAGCCCGCTTCATTCGTAGCTGTCGTAAACATAGCCCAGCGAACGGACGGTGCGTACCCGCTCGCCTGCCCCGACGATCCGCAGGGCGCGGCGCAGGCGACCGATCCAGACGTCCACGGTGCGCTCGTCGATCGGCGGTTCCTGTTTGCCGAGGGCTTCGATCAGATCGGAGCGGGTCAGCACGCGGTCGGGATGCTGGGCGAAGAAATGCAGCAGGCGGAATTCGTTCGGCCGCAGGTTCAGTGGTTGTCCCGCCCAGCGCGCCTGCAGGGCCGCAAGATCGACCAGCAGCGCGCCCAGTTCCAGCCGTTCGTTGATCCGCGGCTGCCCGATACCGCCCTGCAACGCCATGACCCGGTCCAGGATCGTTGTGCGATCGACCGGGCCGACCAGATAATCGTCCGCCCCGGCGCGCAGAGCGCGGCGTTTGTCGTCTGCATCATCCTGTTCGAGCACGATGGTGATATGCGCTTCGTCGAGACGCGGGTCTCCGCGCAGACGGCGACACATCTCCAGACCCGAAAGGTCTTCCATCACCCAGTCGACGAAAGCACACACCGGCCCTTCGACCAGCCGTCTCGGGCCATCGGAATACAGACGGGCGAAAGCATAGCGCATTTCGCCATTCTCGAAATCGGGGAGCTCCCCTGCAATCGGATCGGTCAGGAAAATATTGATCGTGCGCACGCGGTTTTCATCCCACCCTGTCGGGGATGCGATGGCGCACTCATGTGACTGGTTTGTGACCCGTTCGGCGCGATTGTAACACTTTGCGCCGGTTACGCTTCCTACGTGTCCGCGACCGATAGCGACCAGTTGCGCGGGACCGTGGTTTCGACGCCGACGGGGCTCTTGGGCAGATATGGCGCTTCAAGCCGCGCGACCTCGTCTTCGGTCAGGCCCAGGTCCATGGCCGCAACTGCGGCGGCGATGTGTCCCTCCTTGGTCGCCCCGACGATCGGCGCCGTCACGCCCTTGGCGAAATGCCAGGCCAGCGCCACCGTCGCGCGAGAGACACCGCGCTCCTCTGCAATTGCACCCACGGCCTCCACGATGGCGCGGTCCGCTTCTTCCTGCTGCCGGTACAGCGTCTTGCCGAAGCCGTCGGTTTCGCTGCGCACGGTGGTTTCGTCCCAGCTCCGCGCAAGCTTCCCGCGGGCCAGCGGGCTCCACGGAATGATGCCGACGCCCTGATCCGCGCATAGCGGCAGCATCTCGCGCTCTTCCTCGCGGTAGAGCAGATTGACGTGGTTCTGCATGGAGATGAAACGTGTCCAGCCATTCGCCTTGGCGACCTCCTGCGCCTTGGCGAATTGCCATGCCCACATGGACGACGCGCCGATATAGCGCGCTTTGCCGGCCTTCACGATGTCGTGGAGCGCCTCCATCGTTTCCTCGATCGGCGTGTCCTTGTCCCAGCGATGGATCTGGAACAGGTCGACGTAATCCATATTCAACCGGGTCAGGCTGTCGTCGATTGCCTGCATCAGCGCTTTGCGCGAAAGGCCGCCGGCATTCGGCGCCTGCCGCCAGGGCATGAAGGCCTTGGTCGCCAGCACGATCTCGTCGCGTTTCGCGAATTCGGGCAGCAGCTTGCCGACGACCTCTTCGGATGCGCCGAGCGAATACATGTTCGCGGTATCGAAGAAATTGATCCCGGCTTCCATCGCCTCGCGGATGAAGGGGCGCGACTGGTCCTGGTCGAGCACCCAGTCCCCATGCCAGCCGCGGCTGGTATCGCCATAGCTCATGCAGCCGAGGCAGAGGCGCGAAACCTTGAGGCCCGAGGGGCCGAGATTGACGTATTCCATAATCCTTCTTCCTTTCAGGAAAGCGTCATGCCGCCATCCACGCGGATGGTCTGGCCGACGATGTAATCTGCCAGCGGCGAGGCGAGAAACAGCGCTGCGCCAGCCATGTCCTGCGGCGTGCCCATGCGTCCGGCGGGTATCCGCGCGACGGCACCTGCTACCCGCTCCTCATTGTCGGTGGTGACCTTGGTCAGCTTGGTAGGCACCAGGCCGGGCGCGATACCGTTTACGCGAATGCCCTCGCCCGCCCATGCCTGCGCAAGACTGCCGACAAGGCTGACGGCTCCCGCCTTGCTCGCTGCATAGGCCGGGTTTCCGATCATCGCGTGATAGGCCCCCACCGAACTCACGACGATCAGCGATCCGCCGCGCTCGGCCAGCATGGGCCGCACCATGCGCGCGCAGTCCATCAAAGAATTGAGATTGACTGCCATCACCACGTCCCAGCCCTCGCGCTCGAACTCTTCGCGGCCGTACCGAACGGTACCCTGACACAAGACCACGACATCGATTGTTCGGGGCAGTGTTCGGCTCAAATCATACGTATGATTGACATGCTTTGTGGCGTCGAAGCGATGGAATTGGAGCCCGCGAAGATCGCTGCCCTCCTCGGCCGAATACTCCTGTGCCGCGCGTGTGCCGGTGACATGGACATGCCCGCCGCGGCTTAGAAAGCCATGCGCAATGCCATTTCCGATACCACTCGACCCGCCTATGACGAGAATGGTTTTGCCCGTGAAATCAAGCGGTTCGGCCACTCTTCGCTCCTCAGATCGACCGGCTGATCACTTCCTTCATGATCTCGTTCGTGCCGCCGAAAATGCGCGTAACGCGCGCATCGCGCCACAGGCGGGCGATGGCGTATTCGTTCATGTACCCCGCCCCGCCATGCAGTTGCAGCGCCTTGTCGCAAGCCTCCCACTGCAAGTCCGTATGCCACAATTTCGCCGCGCTCGCCTCGTCCGTCGTCAGCTCGCCGGCGAGGTGTTTCCTGATCGCCCAGTCGAGATGCGCCCAGCCGACTTGCAGCTTGGCCTTGAGGTCTGCGAGGACGAATTTGGTGTTCTGGAATTCGAACACGGTCTTGCCGAAAGCCTTGCGATCCTTGGTGAATTTCACCGCCTCGTCGAAAGCGCGCTGTGCCGCCGCCTGTGCGCCGACGGCGATCCCGAGGCGTTCCTGCGGAAGCTCTTCCATCAGGTGCACGAAGCCTCTTCCTTCACCGCCCAGAATATTGGTCATCGGCACGCGGCAGTCGTTGAAGAACAGCTCGGACGTATCTGCAGAATGCTGCCCGATCTTGTCGAGATTGCGCCCACGCTCGAACCCCGGAGTGTCGGCGTCCACCAACACCAGCGTGGTCCCCCTCGCGCCCTGCGAGGGATCGGTCTTGGCGACGACGATGATCACATCGGCATTCTGCCCATTGGTGATGTAAGTCTTGGACCCGTTGACGACCAGATGGTTGCCATCCTTGATCGCAGTCGTTCGAATGCCCTGCAGATCGCTCCCGGCCCCCGGTTCCGTCATGGCAATAGCGGAAATGACGTCGCCCGACACCATGCCAGACAGATACTTGGCGCGCTGTTCATCCGTGCCGAGGCGTTCGATATAATTGGCGGTGATGTCGTTCTGAAGGGTGAAGCCTGCCGAACTGCCGAGATAGGACAGCTCCTCGCACAACACACAATTGAAGCCGAAATCGAGACCCAGGCCGCCATTCTCTTCCTTGACGGTCGGGCACAGCATCCCCGCCTCGCCCAAGGCCTTCCATGCTGAGCGGGGAACAATCCCTTCTTCCTCATGCTGGTCGAGATAGGGGGTCATGTGTTCTGCAAAGACCTTGCGCACAGTATCGCGAAAGGCCTCGTGATCTTCGTTATACGCAGTGCGCTGGCTTGTATCGAGCATCGTCGTTTTCCCCTTCAGGCGGCTAGCAAGCCGGTGAGGCGCTGGCGGATCAGGCTCTCCGCTTCCGCCATGATGCCGTCGATCAGTTCCTTGCAGGTGGGAATATCGTCGATCAGTCCCGCCACCATGCCGCATGACCACGCGCCAGCGTCCATGTCTCCTTCGGTCATGATGCGCGGGTAGACCCCCGCCACTTCTTCGATGATGTCTTCGAATTTCAGATCCGCGCCTAGCTTCCGTTCTTTCTCCAGCAGCCGTTCGACAGCATCGTTGGTCATCACCCGCTCGGTATTGCGCAACGGCCGCATGACGAGGCGCGTGTCGAGCTCGCTCGCAGCAACAATCGCCTTTTTTACATTCTCGTGCACCGGCGCTTCTTTCGTCGCGATGAAGCGCGTGCCCATGTTCATTCCGTCGGCACCCATGGCCAGGCTGGCGACGAGACTGCGTGCATCGGCCATACCGCCACTGGCCACGAAGGGAATTTCCAGTTCGTCTGCCGCGCGCGGAAGCAGGATCATGTTCGGAATGTCGTCCTCGCCAGGGTGACCACCGCATTCGAACCCGTCGACCGAAACAGCATCGCATCCGATAGACTGTGCCTTGAGGCTATGCCGCACGCTGGTGCATTTGTGGATCACCTTGACGCCTGCATCCTTGAAGAAGGGAAGCACCTGCTGCGGATTGTTGCCCGCGGTCTCGACGATTTTTACGCCGCCCTCGATGATGACCCGAACGAGCCCAGGGTAATCCGGGGCATTCACGGTTGGGAGAAATGTCAGATTCACACCGAAGGGCTTGTCCGTCATGTCTTTGCAGCGGGCTATCTCGTTGGCGAGCTTTTCGGGCGTGCCCTGTGTCAAACCCGTGATTATGCCGAGCCCACCGGCGTTCGAGACAGCCGCTGCCATCTCTGCCAGACCAACATAGTGCATCCCGCCCTGGATGATCGGGTGTTCGATTCCGAACATTTCAGTAATACGGGTTTTCATAGCCTGCATCTTCCCTAGTTGCTTTTCGCAACGGGTATCGGTGTGCAGCCTATGAGTCTAGCGCTTCGCCAAGGCTTCGAGAGCCTGGAGCAATTCCTTGCCGCTCGCCGTAAGGGAAAGCTCACCACCCAGCCTTTCGGCCAAGCCTTCCCTCTCCAGATCGTCACCGGTCGGAGAACGCATCACTCTTCCGTACTGGCCGCCATGATAGATCAGCGGTTCGGCCTCACGCCGGTCGAAATCCACCACTTCGCCAAGAAAAATCGCATGATCGCCGCCTTCATATTCGAACCGCGCGCGGCAACCGAAACGTGCGGCATAGCCATTCAAGAGCGGCGCGCCTTCCGGCCCATCGGCACTATCCATGCCGGCGAACTTGTCTTCGCCCGGGCGCGCAAACCGGTCTGACATGGATTGCTGGTCTGCGGCAAGAACGTGAACCGCCCAGCTTTCGGCATCGCGAAATACCGGCAGTGAGCCCGACTTGAGCGACAGGCTCCACAGCACCATCGGGGGATCGAGGCTCACCGAATTAAAACTGTTCGCCGTCAGGCCGAAAGGCCGCCCTT
Source organism: Qipengyuania pacifica (assembly GCF_019711555.1). Classification (NCBI taxonomy): domain Bacteria; kingdom Pseudomonadati; phylum Pseudomonadota; class Alphaproteobacteria; order Sphingomonadales; family Erythrobacteraceae; genus Qipengyuania; species Qipengyuania pacifica. The sequence continues at coordinate 350,579 of NZ_JAIGNQ010000004.1, forward strand.
CCGCGTCTCTCGCAGTCACGATCGTTACGCCGGTAACGAAGCTACCTAATGCGTCGCGGAAAGCCTTGGGTTCGAACATCGTCGCCCAGCTAACCTTGCACTGCCTCTTCGGCAACAGCTGAAGCCGATATCCGCGTAAATTCCATCCCATGAAAGCTGCAACATCTTTGCAACATTTCCGCCTTTTTCCAGCGCCGCCTTCCTAGAAGAATTGACCAAGTGAACGTTATCAAATAGGTGAACGTTCACATAAGAGTGTTTCGTGCGTGGCATGCGCACGAATTGGGAGGAGAATCAGCATGAATTTGAAGCGCAAGCCTTCGCTCGTCCAATTTCTGGCCGGCGCCTCGGTTGCCGCAATGGGCGCCAGCGCTCCGCTCGCCATGGCGCAGGATGCGACCGCTGGCGACGAAACTTCGGATGAAATTTCGCAAGACGAGGGCGATGTCATCATCGTTTCGGGCATTCGTGCCAGTTTGCAAGATGCGATGAATATCAAGCGCAATGCTGTCGGCGTGGTCGACGCGATCAGCGCTGAAGACATCGGTAAATTCCCCGATACGAACCTGGCTGAATCGCTCCAGCGCATCACCGGTGTTTCGATCGACCGTCAAAACGGCGAAGGTTCGCGAGTGACCGTCCGTGGTTTCGGACCGGATTTCAACCTCGTGCTTCTCAATGGTCGCCAGATGCCCGCCTCCACGCTGGGCGATTGCTGCTCTGCGCCGGCATCGCGTTCCTTCGATTTCGCGAACCTCGCATCTGAAGGCGTCGCGGGAGTGGAAGTCTACAAATCGGGGCGCGCGTCCCTGCCAACCGGCGGGATTGGCTCGGTCATCAATATCAAGACGCCGCGTCCTCTGGACCGTCCTGGCTTCCAGGGAAGCATCGGCGTCAAGGGTGTGCTGGACTACACGTTCGAGGACACGAAAATCACTCCGGAAGTTTCCGGCATCATCAGCAAGACCTTTGCAGACGATACAATCGGCGTTCTGGTGACCGGCTCATATCAGCGCCGCAAGGCGAGCCTGTCGCAATTCTCGGTCGGTGAATGGCGCGAAGGCTATCTCGCCACCGAAGGAAACTGGGGCTCGCTCGCGATGCCGGGCGACCCACGTTTCGATAACATCGAAAACCGTCCCGAAGGCGACGATATCTATCAGGTCCCGCAGAACGCGGCTTACGACTTTACCGACATCGATCGTGAACGCATCAACGGCCAGGCCGTGCTGCAATTCCAGCCATCCGACCAGTTCACGGCAACCCTCGACTATACATTCTCTCAGAACACCATCGATGCGCGTACGAGCAGTATCGGTGTATGGTTCAACCATGGCGAGACCAGCAGTAGCTGGACCGACGGCCCGGTCGCCGGTCCAAACTTCTATTCGGAAGTCTTTCCGGCTCCGGATCCGGGAAGAAACGATGCAGGAAAAGACCTTGCGATAACCGGGGCTGTGGCGGCCAACCGCAACATCAATCATTCAATCGGCACCAATCTCGAATGGAATCATCCGAGCGGCATGCGGTGGGTATTGGATGCGCACTATTCGACGGCTGAATCGAAGCCGACCTCCCCTTACGGCAGCAATGTCGCCGTGGGCACATCGATCTTTGGCGTGCAGAGCCAGACTGTCGATTTCACCACCGACCTGCCGGTGATCTCTGTTAACATGTATCCGGGATCGGAGATCGATGCCTCGAACATTCGTCCTTCCGGCAACGCATTCCGCAATGCCTATATGAAGGACCGGATCATCGAGGCGTCCCTGCGTGGTGGATATGACTTCGACGACAGCTTCATCGAAAGCCTCGACTTTGGAGTCACCTTCACCGACAACAAGGTTCGCACGGCTTACGGCTTCCTCCAGAATGAAACCTGGGGCGGAACGCTGAGCGCAGACGAAACGCCGGACGATTTCTTCACTCCGCGCAGCACGTCAGAAGACCTTCAAGGGATGAACGGCGCGGACAGTCCGAACATCATCCCTACCTATTACAACATCGCCACCGAACAACTGATCGATCTGCTCGAATCCAGCATCGGTATCTGTTCCGATCCGTTCGTAGGCGTTCCACTTGGGGAGGGATGTCTCGCCGAGTATTCGGTCGATCGTCGCCTGCGTGAAAAGACGCTCGCTCCGTTCGTCCAGTCGCTTCACACTTTCGATCTCATGGCGGACGAAGCGCATCTCCGTCTGGGATTGCGGTATGAAACAACCGACGTGAAGTCGTCCGCGCTCGTTCCCATTCCTACCGGTACCGAGCAATCGTCGGAAAATGAGATTGCTATTAGAACTGATGACGACGTCGTGGGCTTTACGACATTCGCCGGGAGTTACAACAATTGGCTCCCTGCTGTTGATTTCGATATTTCGCCGATCAACGACGTCGTGCTCAGAGCATCATACAGCCATACGATTACGCGCCCGGACTATGCGAGTCTAAATGGTGGTCTGACGATTAACTCGCCGGCGCGACCCGACGGTTTTGGCTCTGGCCAATCCGGCAACCCGAACCTGCTCCCGTATAAATCGAAGAATATCGATATATCGGCCGAGTGGTTCTATGCTCCTGCCAGCTACGTTTCGGCCGGCTACTTCAGAAAGAACGTAAGCAATTTCATCGCGAACGCGACCACCCAGACCCCCGCATTTGACCTTACGAACCCTAGCCAGGGCGCCGCGGCACAAGCTGCCCGTGCAGCACTGGGTGAAGATGCCACTTTCGCTGAAATTCTGGCCTACGCCGCTGCGAACAATCCGGAAGTGGTCACCTTCGATGCAGATGGCAATCCAGTAGGCTTGGTGGGTCAACCGGGCGATCCTGAACTCGTGTTCACCTTGACCCAGCCGTTCAACAGTGATCAGTCCGCTACGCTCGACGGGTTCGAATTCGCGCTGCAGCACAGCTTCTGGGAAACGGGCTTCGGCGTTATCCTGAACTACACAATCGTGAACAGCGATACGGACTACGACAATACATTGCAGTATACCACCTCGCAGTTCGCCGTGACCGGCGTGTCGGATAGCGCCAACGCTGTCCTGTATTATGACAAGGGCGGCCTCCAGGCCCGCGTAGCTTACAACTGGCGCGACGAATTCCTGTCCGGATACGGCCTCGATCCGTTCTATATCGAAGCCTACGGTCAAGTCGACGCCAGCGCGAGCTACGAGTTCAGCAATGGCGTGACGATTTTCGGCGAGGCAATCAACTTGCTCAATGAAGATCGCCGCGGTCATCGCCGCGCCGATCAGGCGGTTTACTTTGCCGCTCCGGGCCACGCCCGCTATACCGCTGGCCTGCGCTTTACGTGGTAATCGAAAGCGGAGGCGACGTCCTTCGTATTCGAACGTTAGGAGAGCCGCACTGCCAGCAAGCAGTGCGGCTCTTTTGGCACCGCAGATAAGCAAGGTTATGGACCAGATGGATGTCAGGCGAATTTACTAAACTGGTGATTGTAGGCGGGGGAACGGCCGGATGGCTGTCCGCTTGCATCCTGGCTGCCAGGCGGCCGGAACTCGCAATTACCTTGATCGAAGCACCGGACATCCCGACGGTCGGTGTGGGCGAGGGAAGCTGGCCAACGCTACGCGAGACATTGGCCGTTATCGGGATCGATGAGACCGAGTTTCTCACGGAATGTGACGCTTCGTTCAAGCAAGGCTCCCGCTTCGACGGATGGGTCGATGGCTCCGAACGCGACTGCTATTACCATCCCTTCTCCGCCCCGCTTTCGGGTGCCATGCCGGACATTCTGGCAGCCTGGAAGATGCAGAATGACGGGCAACCCTATGCCGAGGCGGTGAGCCCGCAAGCCGCAATCTGCAACCGCGACCTCGCCCCGCGGCAGCGAACTATGCCTCCCTTCGCCGGAGCGCTCAATTACGGCTACCACCTCGACGCTGGCAAGTTCGGCGCGTTGCTTGCCAGTCACGGCGTAAAGAGGCTTGGTGTTCGTCATGTGCATGGGAAGGTGACGGGTACCGAGCGGTCAGTAGATGGGCTATTTACTCGGTTGCTGCTTGATAATGGCTTAGCAATCGAGGGCGACTTCTTCATCGATTGCACCGGAATGGCCAGCAAGTTGATCAGCGAAGAACTCGAGATTGGATGGGTCGACCGGTCCGACGTTTCGTTCAACGATCGCGCTCTTGCAGTTCAGGTCCCAGTCGTGCCTGATAGCGCGATCGCATCACAAACAATCGGCACGGCGCATCGGGCCGGTTGGTTATGGGATATCGGCTTGCCGACCCGCCGCGGTGTGGGCTGTGTCTACTCGTCTCGTTTTCTCTCAGATGACGAGGCCCAAGCCATTTTGATGAACTATGTCGGTGCCAAGATAGCCGGCGCCGAGCAGGCGGCTCTTACTCCGCGCGGGCTCAAGTTCTCCACCGGCTATCGCGAGAAGTTCTGGGCAGGCAACTGCTTGGCAATTGGTCTTTCGGCAGGGTTTATCGAACCGCTCGAAGCCTCGGCCATCGTACTGATCGAATTGTCGCTGAAAGCCTTGGCCGACGGCTATCCGCAAAGCCGCGCAGCGCTCCCCCGGCTCGCAGATCGCTTCAACAGCCTGTTCCGTTATCGCTGGGAGCGGATCGTGGACTTTCTCAAACTCCACTATGTTCTCAGTACCCGGACGGAACCATATTGGCAGGCTCACCGCGATCCCGCTACCATACCCTCCTCCCTTGCTGCCCACCTCGATCTGTGGCGTGATCATGCGCCATCCAGCGGCGACTTCCCACAGATCGACGAGATTTTCTCAGCGGCGAGCCACCAATATGTGCTTTACGGTATGCGTTTCCCGCAGCCAGCGGACATCAGCAGTGCGCCGAGCAGCGAGGTACAACGACAGTTCGCGAAGGTCGCCGAACGTAGTCGTGCGCTAAGCGCGGCGCTGCCTTCCAACCGGGCCTATTTCAATGCACTGTGCTCATCGATGGACAAGAATTCGGCACGAGGGGTACCGACCAGACAATGACTAACCACGAAGTTCTGAACACTGCCGATCATGCGGAACTGCGCGTGCGTACCGAAGCAGGCAGTACGCTCGGCGATGCTGTCATGGCCGCTCTGGTTGTTCCTCAGGAGTTTCGGCAAGTTCAGGCGCATTATCCGATTGTGTTCCGCCGCGATGCGGAAAGCGACGAGTTCAGTGCGTTAGCCCTCTTCGGCTTTGAAAATGGCGAGAACCTGTTCCTTGGCGAGGATGCCTGGGACGCCCGGTACATCCCGTTATCAATCTCCGTCCGCCCTTTTCTCATAGGTCGCAGTCGGGATGAGGGCGGTGACGCGCAGGTTCACATCGATATGGACCATCCCCGCATAGCAATCGGCGAGGAAGGAACGCGGGTTTTCGACGAGCACGGACAGGCGACGCCTTTACTGGATGATATGTCGGAAAAGCTGGGTTTGCTCCACGCTGGCTATGAAACGTCCAAACATTTCTTCGAAGCGCTGGCGCGATATGACTTGCTCGAACCGTTCGTCTTTGAGGTGCCTCTTTCAAACGGATCGAAACAGTCGCTTGTCGGCTTCCACATGATAAATGAAGATAAGCTGCGTTCGATGGACGCCGATGCGCTTGGAGCACTTCAAGCCGACGGATATCTGATGCCGATATTCATGGCTGTCGCATCTCTCTCCAACCTGACCGAACTGGTCGTCCGGAAGAATGCAAAGGAGGATCGTGGCTGAAGCCGCTCCCTCTATTTTCGCGCAGATGGAGCACGTCGAGAGCCGCGAGGTGCCAGACGCTGCCGCGCTTTCGGCCCTGCTTGACGACGACCCGCAACCATTTGTCGTGCGAGGGCTGGTAAAGGATTGGCCCCTCGTAACGTGCGGGCTGAACTCTGCGCACGAGGCGCGGGAATACCTGCTCGAACGGGCCCGTCCCGTTCCGTTCACGGTCACGATCGGACAACCTGGGCGTGACGGTCGCCTGTTCTACGACGACGATTTCGAGATGAACTTCCGCACCGCACGTGGGAAATTACCTGATATTTTCCGCGGCTTTGACGACAACGAAGGTCGCTCGGACGCTCCTGCGATCTATCTCACGTCGGTCGACATGAAGCTATTTTTCGACGGTCTCGTTGAAGACAACCTGTCGCCAGTCGATGACCGCGACCCGCTCCACAGCATTTGGATAGGCACCGCCACGAGAATTGCCGCCCACAACGACTTCCCGCGCAACCTTGCGTGTTGCGCAGTTGGTCGGCGACGGTTTACCATCTTTCCGCCGGAGCAGTTTGAGAACCTCTACGTCGGTCCACTCGAAAACACACCCGCAGGGCGGGCAGTCAGCATGGTGGATTTTCACGCGCCCGATTTCGATGCTCATCCTCGGTTCGCAGAAGCTTTAAGATATGCTCAGGTCGTCGAACTTGAACCTGGCGATGCAGTCTACATCCCCTCGATGTGGTGGCATCATGTAGAGGGCCTCGACCCATTCAATGTTCTGGTGAATTATTGGTGGCGCGATACGCCCGCGTTCCTGGGTCAGCCACAAGAGGCCCTTAACCACGCAATTCTCGCCATCCGGGACCTGCCACGCGAAGAACGGAATTTCTGGCGGAAGTTGTTCGATCATTATGTGTTCGAGAATCCCGCCGAAGTAACAAATCACATACCCGAACAAGCCCGAGGCATCTTGTCGCCGCTGACATCCAGAACAGCTGGTCAGATCCGGGCGTTTCTTTTGAGGACCCTCAATCGATGAGCAGCGACTATAAGCCCCGGCGCATTGTAGTGGCTGGCGGCGGCACCGCAGGCTGGATGACTGCGGCCGCGCTGGCAAAAACGATGGGAGAAGCGATCGATCTGACACTCGTCGAAAGCGATGCGATCGGAACAGTCGGAGTGGGCGAAGCAACCATCCCACCACTTATCAACTTCAACCGTCTGCTTGGCATCAACGAAGCCGAGTTCATGCGCGAGACGCAGGCGACGTTCAAACTCGGCATCGAGTTCGAGAACTGGAAGCGCGACGGCGAGAAATACTTCCATTCTTTCGGTTCAACAGGACGCGATCACTGGTCGGCTGGATTCCAGCATTTCTGGGGCGAAGGGCTGCTGCGCGGGCACGACTACAGTTATGATGACTATTGCCTCGAACTGCGCGCGGCATATGCCGGAAAGTTCGCGCATTTGCCCGACAACCGATTGAACTATGCCTACCACCTCAATGCGACCGCTTACGCCGCCTTCCTTCGCCGGATCGCAGAAGGTGCCGGCGCGAGCAGAGTTGAAGGAAAGATTGCGCACGTCGAACTCGACGGTGAAAGCGGCAATATCGCTGCGATCGGCTTGGAGAACGGACAGCGGTTGGAAGGCGATATTTTTATCGACTGTACTGGTTTCCGAAGCTTGCTAATCGAAGGTGCGCTGCACGTGGGCTACGATGACTGGTCTCATCACCTGCCGTGCGACAGCGCGATTGCCGTGCAGACGGAATTATCTGCGTCTCCCGTGCCCTACACACGCGCTATCGCGCACGATGCGGGATGGCAGTGGCGCATTCCATTGCAGCACCGCGGCGGCAATGGGATCGTCTATTGCAGCCGATACTTGTCCAAAGATGCCGCACACGATCGGTTGATGTCGACCCTCGAAGGCAAGGCGATCAGCGAACCTCGTGCAATCCCGTTCACCACCGGAGCCAGGCGCAAGCAGTGGCATCGCAATTGCATCGCCATCGGGCTTTCTTCAGGTTTTCTCGAACCGCTGGAATCGACGAGCATCCACTTGATCCAGCGTGCAGTGATCCGCCTCCTGCGCATGATGCCTGAAGGCGAGGTGAGTGAACGCGACATCGCCGAATTCAATGATCAGCAACTTACCGATATGATACAGGTCCGCGACTTCCTGATCCTGCATTACAAAGCCACCGACAGGCGCGACAGCGCGTTCTGGCGTCAATGCGCAACGATGGATATTCCCGATAGCCTTACCCAGAAGATGGAACTGTTCCGCGAAACCGGGCGCGTGTTCCGCAAGAACGACGAGCTCTTCGTTGAGAACAGCTGGGTCCAGGTTATGCTCGGCCAAGGCATCCTGCCACAGGCTTTTCATCCAGTGGCGAAGAAAATGAGCGACGAGGAACTTTCGAAGTTTCTCGAGGTGCTCCGCACCAATGTTGCGCGTACGGTGCAAGGTCTTCCTGCCCATCACGCCTATGTCGCGCAATTTTGCGGGGCAAAAGAGGTCGCTGCTGCCTGAAAGCAGCCTTCCAACTCACGCGGCGTCGTATTAGCCAGAAAGTACTCGAGGGGTTACCGATAACATGGGCCGGCGGCGTCAATCAGTCACCATCAAACACGTTGCAGCGGATGCAGGAGTATCCCTGCAGACGGTCAGTCGCGTCATAAATAACGAGCCAAATGTACGGCCCGCCATGAAGGCAAAGGTTCAGGCCAGTATCGAAAAGCTCGGCTATGTTCCCTCGATCGCCGCCCAGCGAATGAGCGGGTCGCGTTCCTATCTGATCCTGGCCATCAACGACCGCGACCGCACCATTGCGGACTGGAAAGCTCGTGACGGGCGGGACTGGGTGGACCAGATGCTGTTGGGCGGCATGCTGACCGCTGCAGAGCTCGGCTATCGGATGATTTTCGAACTGGTCGATACGCATAGCGACCATGTCGAACGCGAACTTGGCGCGGCCATCGCCGCCCTGCAGCCGGACGGGGTGATAGTCACCCCGCCGCACTCGGAGAACGCGCAGATCACAGGCTTGCTGGCGGAAAGCGGTATCCCGTTTGCCCGGATCGGCTCCAAGGAGGCTGGCCCCGGCATCGCCATGACCATGGGCGACGAACTGCTGGCCGGCAAGGCGACCGACCACCTGATCGAACTCGGTCATACGCGCATCGGCTTTATTTCCGGACCCGCCGAATACAGCCTGACGAGCTGGCGTGTCGATGGCTGGCGCGAGGCTATGGCCAATGCCGAATTCGATTGCGATGGCCTTCTCGAACCAGGGGATTTCGGTTTCGAGAGCGGACTTGCCGCAGCGCGCGCTCTGCTCGATGGGGATATCAGGCCGACGGCAATTATCGCCAGTAGCGATCAGATGGCTCTGGCCACGCTCGAAGCCGCAAAGGAACGCGGGCTCAACGTACCCAAAGATCTTTCCGTCATAAGCTTCGACAACACGCCGATCGTTCGCTTCAGCAACCCACCGCTGACGGCGCTGGATCAGCCGATTTCGGCCACCGCAGCGCGAGCGGTCGAACTGTTGATCGACGCTAAGAAAAATGGCCATCCCTCCGAACCGGTGGTCCTCGAGGGCGAACTGGTCGTGCGCGGCTCTACTGCGCGCGTGGCTGCAGGTGCTCGTGCCTGAAGATTTCAAACAGGGACAGCCAACTCGCTTCCTTTGGCTTTATGCCTTGGCAGCCGCTGGCGGAGCTGTGGCCTATGTGCCCTTTCTAACCATCATGCTCCCCCTGCGAATGAACGACATTTCCGAAGGCCAGGAGATACAATCGCTTGCCTACGCCGCCTTTTCTGGGGCGATCGCGGCGAGCATCACCAACATCGCCTTCGGCTGGATCAGTGATCGGACCGGGGTGCGCCGCCCGTGGATAGCCGGCGGACTCGTCTTGTCCTCGCTCCTGCTGGTTTCGATGCAATTCGTGCAAACCGTGCCAGCACTCGTGGCAATGATCGTCATCTGGCAATGCGCATTGAACATGATGCTCGCCCCCCTTGCCGCATGGGCCGGAGACTGCGTTCCCGACCATCAGAAAGGGTTGCTCGGGGGTCTGCTCGCCCTGTCACCGGCCCTTGGGGCATTGTCCGGCGCATTGGTGACAGTTCCCGGCCTGGCAGCACAGGATACCCGCCTGGTGCTGGTCGCAATTCTCGTTGCCCTTATGGTCGGCCCAGCTCTTCTCTTTGCCCGTCCCTTGCCCATGCCGCAGCTCATGGAGAAGCTGGAAACAGGAGAGGCAGTCGCCTCGCAGCCGCACACTACGGTCGCCCGCATGTGGCTGGCCCGTCTGCTGGTGCAGATTGCCGAGGCGGCGCTCTTTGCGTTTCTGCTGTTCTGGTTCATCGCCATTGATGAAACGACTACCGACAATGACACGGCCACGATCTTCAGCCTCGTCCTCGGTATATCGGTGCCGCTTGCGATGTTTGTGGGTCGCTGGTCCGATCGTAGTCAGCGGCCGATCTTGCCTCTGGTCCTCGGATCCGGCGTAGGGAGCCTCGGCCTCCTGATCATGGCCTTTTCCGACAGCATGGCCGTAGCGGTCGTTGGCTATGTCGTATTCGGCCTCTCGACCAGCATCTTCCTTGCTCTGCATTCCAGCCAGACGCTGCGAGTACTTCCCAGACCGCGAACCCGCGGAAGGGATCTGGGCCTGTTCAATCTGACCAACACCGTGCCGTCACTGATAATGCCCTGGCTCACTCTTGCTCTTGTACCGGTGTTCGGCTTCGCGGCCCTCTTCATGCTGCTTGCAGCGCTCTGTATGATCGCCTGCGTCCTGTTGATCACTCTTCCCCGCGCCTAGCGGCTTGACCTGGCATTCCGCCCGTGCCAGTTCCTCGATTGATAACGTTCCCAAACAAATCGGGATCGCGAGGGGATAGATTATGAAAGCGTTCTTGTGGGCCTCCGCTGCCTGTGTTGCTCTGGCTGGATGCACCGTGCCGCAATCCGGTGTTGAAAATCTTCCGGTGGCTCAAGCCACGGACACGAGCGAAGATGCCCGCATAGCAGACCTGATTTCGCGCATGAGCGTCGAACGCAAGGTTGCTCAGCTGATACAACCCCAGATCAACAGTTTCACCGCAGAAGACATGCGCCGCTATCGGTTCGGCAGCTATCTGAATGGCGGCAACGGTGGGCCTTATGGCAACGAATACGCCGAAGCGAGTGAATGGCTCAAACTCGCTGACGAGATGTATCTTGCCTCCGTCGAGCCGATGCCAGGCGGCGAACCTGTCATTCCGACCATGTGGGGCACCGATGCCGTTCATGGCCATACCAATATAATCCGCGCCACGATCTTCCCTCACAACATTGCGCTCGGCGCCACCCGCGATGCCGACCTCGTTCGCCGCGTCGGCGAAGCGACCGCAGTGGAAATCGAGGTCACCGGCATCGACTGGAACTTCTCTCCCACAATCGCCGTCGCTCAGGATGACCGGTGGGGTCGCACCTACGAAAGCTACTCCGAAGATCCGGCAATCGTCGCGCCCCTGGGTGCAGCGCTGGTCGAAGGCCTCCAGGGTCGCAAGGGCGACCCGAACCGTCTCCGCGCGGGGCATGTGATTGCCACGGCGAAACACTTTTTCGGCGATGGCGGCACCGATCAGGGTGTGGATCAGGGTGAAGTCACCGGCGATATCGAAGCGTTGAGGGCGATCCACGCCGCGCCCTACCCGGCAGCCATCGCTGCCGGTGTGGAAACGATCATGGCCAGCTTCAATTCGATCAACGGCGAAAAGATGCATGGCAACAAGTCGCTGCTGACCGATGTCCTGCGGGGCGAACTCGGCTTCGATGGGCTCGTCGTCGGCGATTGGAATGGCCACGGCCAGGTCGCGGGTTGCACCAACACCGATTGCCCGCAATCGCTGCTGGCCGGTCTCGACATCTACATGGTTCCCGACGACTGGAAGGGCCTGCTCGAAACCACCGTGGCGCAGGTCAAGGACGGCACGATCCCGATGGCCCGGCTTGACGAGGCGGTTACCCGCATCCTGCGTGTTAAAATGCGGGCAGGTCTGCTTGGGGACATGGTTCAGCCGTCCAAGCGGCCAAATGCCGGCGATTATGCTCTGCTTGGCTCTGCTGATCATCGCGCAATCGCGCGCGAAGCCGTCGCGAAGTCGCAGGTGCTGCTGAAAAACAACGGCATCCTGCCGCTCAAGAAGGGCGCGAACATTCTGGTCGCGGGCAGCGCGGCAGACGATATCGCTCAGGCTTCGGGCGGTTGGACGCTCACTTGGCAGGGCGGCGGCGATCTCGACAATAGCTATTTCCCCGGCGCCACTTCGATCTGGAAGGGCCTGGAAACGGCCGTGAAGGAAGGCGGCGGCAGCGCTACGTTATCGCCGGACGGCCAGTATTCTTCCAAACCCGATGCCGCTGTCGTGGTCTTCGGCGAGGAACCTTACGCCGAATTTGCGGGGGACCGTAAACACCTCGGCTTCACGGATGAGGAAGGCCTAGGTCTGCTGCGTAAGTTCAAGGCGGAAGGCGTGCCTACGGTGGCCGTGTTCCTTTCCGGCCGTCCGATGTGGGTAAACCGCGAAATGAATGCGGCTGACGCTTTCGTCGCATCTTGGCTGCCGGGGAGCGAAGGCGCAGGTGTCGCCGATGTTCTGACAGGCGCGACGCCTGCTACAGGCAAGCTGGGCTTCAGCTGGCCTGCGACCTGTGACTTCGGGCCCCTCAACGGTCCTGATGGTGCGCTATTCCCGGTGGGCTATGGTCGTGCTCTTGCCGACACCTCTCCCATCGCACAGCTTGATGAAGATTGCGCGCCTCTCCTGGCCGGGCCGACGCGTGCATTGTTTGAAGCAGGGCGGCTGGCCGACGGCACATTCGCCTTTGCGGTCAAGCCCAATGTCGAAGGCGAAGGCGAATATCTCGCCCAGATGCGCGGAGACCTGACCGATGCGGGAGTGACGGTGCGCGGATATGACCGTGACGCCCAGGAAGATGCGCGGGAAGTCTATATGCGTGCCGGCTCGCGCTTCGGTCTCAGGCAGGATCGCGACAGCGGCGGGGCCTATCGCATTGCTTACGAGGTCGTCACACGCCCGGCCGCACCGGTCGCCCTGCGCGTGGGTGAAGATGCGGTGGTGAACCTGACTGACCATTTCGCTCTCGCGCTGGGCAAGGGGTGGCGCGAGATGTTGATTACCGATGCCTGCGCGCCGGGCCTCGGCAATCGCATCCGTTTTGAGACCGAAGGTGACATTACGTTCCGTATCTCGAGCATCACGCGTGAAGATGTCGCAGAAGGCACCCCTTGCTCGTTCTGAGGAAACGAAATCGTATTCACTTTGTGTAGAGCCGAAAGACTGGCAAGCAGCACAAAGATAAGATCAATGTCGGGCGTCATTGAGCCCCGACACCTGGGAGGAATGTAGAGATGGCACTGGCCCCTGATGTTGCAGCGAGCACGGATCCTGCGGCGGTTGTCGAGGATGGCGAAGGGATCAAGGCGCCGGGTCTCAACTATTTCGTCTTCGGCCTGTTCTTCATCTTCGGCGGCATCACGTCCCTGAACGATGTGATCATCCCCAAGCTGAAGGAGCTGTTCACGCTCAACTACACGCAGGCCATGCTGGTGCAGTTCTGCTTCTTTGCCGCCTATCTCGTGATCGGCATCCCGGGTGCCAAGCTGGTCAAGAAGCTGGGCTACATGCGCGGCGCAGTGGCCGGCCTTTTGACCATGATGGTCGGCTGCCTGATGTTCATTCCCGCCAGCCAGAACGCCACCTACTGGGTGTTCCTGCTTGCCCTGTTCGTCCTTGCCAGCGGCGTGGTGATCGTCCAGGTCGTCGCCAATCCGCTGATCTCGCTGCTGGGGCCGCAAAGCACGGCGCACAGCCGCCTCACCTTTGCCCAGGCCTTCAACTCGCTGGGCACCTGGGTCTTCCCGCTGATCGGCTCGGTCGTCATTCTGGGCAGCCTTGCCAATATCACTGCCGATCAGCTCTCGGGCGCCGAGCTTACCGCCTATCGCCAGGCGGAAAGCGAAGCGATCTGGCAGGGCTATCTGGGTGTTGCCGCCCTCATCGCGCTGGTCGCGCTGGCCGTCTGGCTGTTCCGCAATCGCCTGCAGGGCGAAAAGCACGAGGCATCGAGCGGCTTTGCCGGTCTCGACCTGCTGAAGCGCAGCCGGTTCGGCTTCGGCGCGCTGTGCATCTTCCTCTATGTCGGCGCGGAAGTGTCGATCGGGTCGATCATCATCAACTACCTTGCCGAAGATCGCGTGCTGGGCCAGCCGGAAAGCGTGATCGGCTGGATGATCAGCCTCTACTGGGGCGGTGCGATGGTGGGCCGGTTCATCGGCTCCTACTTCCTGCGCCTCTTCTCGCCCGGCAAGATCCTCGCCTTCAACGCGACCGGTTCGATCCTGCTGATCCTGATCAGCGCCAACAGTTCCGGTACGCTGGCCGCCTACAGCCTCCTTGCCGTGGGCCTGATGAACTCGATCATGTTCCCCACGATCTTCTCGCTCGCCTGCGAAAAGCTCGGCTCGCGCGCGGCGGACGGATCGGGCATCATCAATGTCGCGATCTTCGGCGGCGCGGTCGTCCCGCTGCTGTTCGGCGTCCTCGCCGATACCACCGGCAGCCTCCCCCTCGCCCTCACCCTCCCCGCCATCTGCTACGCCATCATCGCCAGCTTCGGACTCTTCGCGCGAAAACCCGCAACAGCGTGACAGGGAGGGGGCGCAACTCTTTGGGGTTCGCAAATCGACGCAGTTCTGCCATGCGTTCCCGACATGCGGTGACGCGGGGGCGTTTACGAAATGACTGACGCAGAATTGGCAGCCCATCTCGCCAAAATCGCGGGCAACATATTGATCGAAGTTCGCGATAGCGGGATGTTTACCGGCAAGGCGCTGGGCAAGGCTGGCGATCAGACCGCAAATCAGTTTCTCGTCAGTGCCCTTCGCGAACAGCGACCCGACGACGGGCTGCTTTCCGAAGAAAGCAGGGACACTGACGAGCGGCTTTCCAAGGACAGGGTCTGGATCGTCGATCCGGTCGACGGCACACGGGAATTTGGCGAAGCCCGAACCGATTGGGCGGTCCACGTCGCATTATGCGTAAACGGCAGGCCGGAGACAGGCGCGGTTGCATTACCGGGCCTTGGCATCGTTTTGCGCAGCGATGCTCCCATTGCACTACCCGCCCTTCCCCAAAGGCCCCGCATGGTGGTCAGCCGCACACGGCCGGCCGCTGAAGCGGTTGCGGTATCCGATACAATCGGAGCGGAACTTATCGGTATGGGTAGCGCCGGCGCCAAGTCCATGGCCGTGGTTCGCGGCGAGGCGGAAATCTACCTCCACACAGGCGGCCAGTACGAATGGGACAGCGCGGCCCCCGCTGCTGTTGCACTGGCCCATGGCCTTCATGCGAGCCGCATCGATGGCAGCCGGCTCGTGTACAACAATGCCGATACCTATATGCCGGACCTGCTGATCTGCCGTACTGAATGGGCCGAACAGGTACTGGCCGAAGTCGCGAAGATTTCGACCTAGTCTTCGACCTGTGCAAGTAGTTGGCGCGCGCGGGACAGATGCGGCCGATCCAGCATCCCGCCTCTCCAGCCGATCGCTCCCGCGCCCGGATTGTCTTCGAAAAGGGCAACGATCTCGCGCGCCTCGGCGACCTCTTCCTCACTCGGCGTGAAAGCTTCGTTGATGACCGGCACCTGGACGGGATGAATTGCCAGCATGCCACGATATCCCTGTCGCCGGACCTCGATCGCACGTTTGCGGAGACCCTCGAGATCGCGGAAATTGGTGTCGATCGTCTCGACTGGCACGACTTCAGCAGCCGCTGCCCCGAGCAGGCATAGGCTCCGAGCAAGTTTGTATGTGAACGCGAATTCGCCTTCGAAATCCTTGTTGCTCTGCGCCCCGAGAGAATCGGCAAGGTCCTCCGCACCCCAGGTCATCCCGACCAGGCGCGGTGCCCCGGCATAATCGCCCGTGGTGAACATCGCTGCCGCGGTTTCGGTTACCAATGCGATGACCGGGGTAGAGCCGGGTTCTATTCCGTTTTCCACTTCCAGCGCCGTCATCTGGCGGTCCAGTTCCTCGACATCAGCGCGGCCGCGCGACTTGGGGAGCATAATGCCGCCGGGCCGCGCGGGCATGACGATGGCCAGATCGTCGGCCGTCCACTTGCCGTCGAGCGGGTTGACGCGAACCCACAGGCGAGCGCGTTGCGCCTCGTCCTTGCTGCGCAGAAGTTCCGCGATCGCATTGCGAGCATCGGCCTTGCCGCTTTCGACGACGGCATCCTCAAGGTCCAGGATGACGATGTCGGCTTCGCCGTCGGCGGCCTTGTTCATCTTCTTGTCGCTATCGCCGGGCGCGAAGAGCCAGCTGCGCATGCGGAGTGTGGGTAAGTTGATCATGTACATGCTTGAGGCGAAAGGAGGGGCCCGCGTCAAGGGTGAAGCGCCATGCCGTAACGTCCACATGGTTGCGCTTGCCCGCATTCGATTATGCGGTATGTTATCACCTCATTGACTTGCGATTCCGGATGACAGGATGGTAAACGCTCGAATAGACGCGATATAGCTCTGGATCCATCAGGGAAGCTTGACTAGGGTCGAAAAACTTTTTGAATATAGGGTATCCAACCGGCAGCTGCTTTTAGGTTCACCCGCAAGACTATGAGTAGAGGCCACAAAGCATCCAGCAGAATGGATCGTGGCCGCGGGCCGAGGAGCCCGATAGAAGGACAGGAATTAGAGGAGAGGCCTATGGCAACACAGCTTGAACCCGACGCCCGCGCCGATGAGAATGCGTTTCGCACCGAAGTGCAGGAATTCATCGCCGCGAATTTTCCCGAGGAACTGAAGAACAGGGGCAATGCCCTTGCCGGCGTGGAAGGACCCAGCAAGGAGACTCCGGCGCAGAAGGCATGGCGCGAAGCCGTCGGCGAACGCGGCTGGGGCACACCGACCTGGCCCAAGCAATATGGCGGCGGCGGACTGAACAAGGCCGAAGCACGCATCGTCGAGCAGGAATTTGCCAAAGCCGGCGCCTACAACCCGATCGGGGGCATGGGCGTGATGATGTTTGGCCCGACGCTTCTGGAATTTGGCAGCGAAGAGCAGAAGCAGGAGCATATCCCGCCCATCTGCCGCGGCGAAATCCGCTGGTGCCAAGGCTATTCCGAACCCAACGCCGGGTCCGACCTTGCCAATCTGCAGACCTTTGCCGAGGACAAGGGCGACCACTATCTCGTCAATGGCCAGAAAACCTGGACCAGCGGCGGCCAGTGGGCCGACAAGTGCTTCGCCATCGTGCGGACCGACAAGAGCGACAAGCACAAGGGCATCAGCTTCATGCTGATCGACATGGACACACCGGGCGTGGAAGTGCGCCCGATCACCATGATCAGCGGGATGAGCCCGTTCTGCGAAACCTTTTTTACCGACGTCAAGGTGCCCAAGGAAAACCTGGTGGGCGAAGAGGGCCAGGGCTGGACCATCGGCAAACGCCTGCTCCAGCACGAACGGACCAATCTTTCGGGCGGTGGCAGCATGGCCCGGATGATGGGTGCCAGCCTGTCGAACATCGCCAAGAAATATTGCGAAACCAATGAGGACGGATCGCTGGCCGACCCGATCCTGCGGGACAAGATCGCGAATTTCGAAATCCGGTGGTCGAGCTTCCTGCTGACAGCGCGCCGCGCAGTCGATGAAAGCAAGGCGCAAGGCGGCGTTTCCGAGATCAGTTCCGTCCTCAAGAAGGTCGGCACGACGCTGGGGCAGGAACGCGCGGAGCTCCTGATCGAGATCCGCGGCCTTCAGGGCCTGGGCTGGCAAGGCGACGAGTTTTCCGACAGCGAACTGGAATCCGTGCGCGGCTGGCTCTTCGGCAAGGCGACCACGATCTACGGCGGGTCCACCGAGATCCAGAACAACATCATCGCCAAGCGCGTGCTTGGCATGCTCGACCACCAGTAAGAGGGGAGCACACAGACAATGGCAGTTCTCAACGAGGAACAGGAAATGCTGCGCGATATGGCGCGCGACTGGGCAAAGAACGAAAGCCCCGTAGCCGAATTCCGCAAGGTGCGCGCCGGCGGCGAACCGCAGGCCTATAATGCCGATGCCTATGCGACGATGGCGCAAATGGGTTGGGCCGGGGTCATCATTCCGGAAGAGCATGGCGGGTCCGACTTCGGCTTCATGTCGGCCGGACTGGTTATCGAAGAGCTCGGCAAGACGCTGACCGCGAGCCCCTTGATCGCCACGACTATCGCTGCCAGCGCCATCATACTTGGCGGCAGCGACGGGCAGAAGGCAAAATGGCTGCCGAAGCTGGCCAGCGGCGAAGCCGTTGCAACCCTGGCGGTAGACGAAAGCGCCCGTCACGATCCTTCCGGTATCGAAACCAGCGTGTCCGGCGGAAAGATGACCGGCAAGAAAGCCTTCGTCCATGAAGCGCATGGCGCCGACCTGTTCGTGGTCGCGGCCAAGGATGGCCTCTATCTGGTCGAAAATGGCGACGGAGTTTCGCTGACCACTCGCAAGCTGACCGACCAGCGCAATCATGCCGATATCGCATTCGATGGCGCAGCGGCGGAAAAGCTCGAAGGCGGCGGCGACAGCCTGCTGGAGGATGTACTCGATCGTGCACGCGTGCTGACGGCTGCCGAGATGCTCGGCATGGCGCAGGCCGTGTTCGACACGACGCTCGACTACCTGAAGCAGCGGGTACAGTTCAGCCAGGTTCTTGCGACCTTCCAGGCGCTGCAGCATCGCATGGCCGATCTGTTCGCCGACCTTGCGCAGATGCGTTCGGCCGTCGAAGGCGGCCTTCAGGCGATCGACAGCGGGTTCGGTGTGGCGCAGGCCGCGACCGTCGCCAAGGCGGAAGCCAACCGTGTTCTGCATCTAATCAGCAATCAGGGCATCCAGTTGCACGGCGGCATCGGGATGACCGATGAATATGATGTCGGCTTCTACCTGAAGCGTGCCCGAGTGCTTGAATCCTCCTGGGGTTCGTCGAGCTATCTCCGGGATCGCTTTGCCCGGTTGAGCAAGTACTGACGACAAAAAAGGCGCCCGCGATATTGCGCACGCCGCGGGCGCCTCTTCTTTTAATAACGTGCGATATCTTCGTTCGGCGTCGACGGGGGCACGGCGTACCGACCGACCTTCACGCAGACGACGTGATCATCCCCTGCGCCATGACCGACAGATAGGTCTTCACCGCATCTTCGCTCTTATCGAAACGTGCCGCCCAATGCCGTGCATCATAGGCCGAGTTGACCGTAGACATCAGCACCTGCCCGGCCACGAGCGGATCTATCGCGCGGACCGAGCCATCCGCGACCCCATCGATCAGCATACCCGCGAAGCGCCGTGCCAGCCGATTGGACCGCGTAACGACATCTTCCTTATGTTCGGCATCGAGCGCCTGAAGCGCCGTGGTGCGCAATAGCGGCGTACCATCGAAAAACTGCAGATCGATCAGTTCGGCAAGGACACTCGACAATCGGGTCCAGTAATCAGTCTCGATGTCGCGCCCGGCGATCTGGACGGCCGACAGGCGATCATAGCTCTGCTGGAAGCAGGCGAGTACCAGATCGTCCTTCGCCTCGTGATGGTGATAGAAGCTGCCCTTGGTCACATTGAGGCTTTCGGCAATGCGACTGACCGACGCGCCGCGATAGCCGCGCTCGTTGATCGTCACCGTAGCGGCCCGCAGAAACGCTTCGTTCTGCCCGGCCTGTTCATCGTCCGACGTGCGCCAATTGCCGACGAGTTGCTGGGGATCTACCAGTCCGCGCGTCGTGGGCAGACCGTAAGCGAGGATATCGAACAGGCGATCCTCGATCCGTGAAAAGTCGAGAACGGAATAGCGCAGCGACCAGACCGGCCACCACATCATCGCTTCGAGAAGGATGTGGGCGCGCGCCGAAAACAACGCCCGTTCTTCCCGGTCAGCCCAATCGCCAAAGAACCGCCGTACCAGGTCCACAACCCGCAGGTAATGAGCCATCAGCGCGTCATAGGCCGCCCTGTCGAGCGTGCGGATTTCGGACAATGCAGTGGTCAGTCCTCGTTCGCCCGCGCGGATGCGTTTGCGAAGGGTGACATGGGCGGCGATGAAATGGCGCAGCCGAGCCGCCGGATCGTCCTGTTCCAGCGCCTCTGCCGCCATCCGCTCCATCAGGGTGAGCGTTTCGTCATAGACCGCGACGACGAGCTGTTCCTTGCGGGGGAAATAATAGGTCACGCTGGTCGCATTCAGCCCGATGGCCTGTGCAACATCCGCAAGTGTCGTTGCCTGCACGCCCGCATCATTGATCAGGATCGACGCCGCATTGACGATGGCATCGCGTTTTTCCCCGAACTTGCGGGTGTTGGGTGCGCGGCTCATGAAACGAAGATGCGCATGGCGATGCCGAGCACCCTATTTCCCGGAAATGTCGGGATGCTGTTGCACCGGTGTTGCTTGCCATGGGAAAGTCGCAATCGGTGAGCGTTGCCGGTCCCTGTCCGCCAGCCAAAAGGCCACACGATCGCCATTGCGCGCGCAAGCTCGCTCATCCCAATCCCCTCTTGCTGTCGCCTCTGTCGGGCGACTCTCTCTCCAACGCACAAGCTACACCCGTCCAACCCCGACACGCAAGCCGTGTTCGAAGTTGAGGTATGAGGGTGGCAAGAACAGATGAATTCGCTATTCGTACAAAACCGAAGCATAGGTATGCGCGGAGAGGAGACAGGAATGTTCGAGCTGGCAGACGCCGGAACACTGGGATTCGATGACGAGCGACTGGCGCGAATCGCACCCTTTCTTGCCAAGACTTATATCGACGGCGGGCGGTTGCCCAATGCCCAGCTGGTCATCGCGCGGGACGGACAGCCCGTACATTATACCAAGCTAGGTTCGATGGGAGACGACAATCGCGAACTGCGCGATGACGCCCTGTTCCGTATCGCCAGCATGACCAAGCCCGTCACATCGATCGCTTTCATGCAGCTGGTCGAGCAGTGCGAGGTTGCGCTGGAAGAACCGGTTGCGCGCATCTTCCCCGAATTTGCCGACCTGAAGGTCTATGCCGGCGGCGGCGGGGCGATCCCGTTTGCGCCCGGAAAGCGCGCCAGCGCGATGCGCTTCATCGACCTGCTGACGCATATGTCCGGCCTCACATACGGACTGCAGAACCGCAACAATATCGATGCGGCCTATCGCGAGAACAATTTCGATTTCGCCCGGGATCACCTCGATAGCGATGCCTTTATCGAGAAGCTGTCCAAGCTGCCGCTGGAGTTTGCGCCGGGGACCGGCTGGAATTATTCGGTTTCCACCGATGTGCTGGGCGTTGCCGTCGAACGGATCAGCGGACTGCGGCTTGGCGATTATTTCGAAAAGCACATCTTCGCACCGCTGGGGATGACAGACACGCATTTCGGCGTGGCCGAGGGACAAAGCGAGCGGCTGGTCGATGCCTATGCCTACCAGCCGGGCCATGCCCCCAAGATGATCAATGCCGGCGCGACCAGCAAACTGAACGAGCCGGGCGCCTTCGACAGCGGCGGTGGCGGGCTGATCGGGACGATTGCCGATTACCACCGGTTTTCGACCATGCTGCTGAATGGCGGAGAACTGAACGGCGCACGCATCGTCAGCCCGAAAACCATACGGTTGATGCGTACCAACCATTTGCCGAACAATGCCGACCTGACCGAAATGTCGAGCAGCCTGTTTTCCGAAGCCAACAGTGCCGGAACCGGTTTCGGCCTTGGCTTTGCCATGGTGATCGACCCGTCGAAGACGCTAATGCCGTCGAGCGAAGGCGAATTCTATTGGGGCGGCGCCTATTCGACCGCCTTCTTCGTCGATCCGGTCGAACGGATCACCATGGTATTCATGACGCAGGTCTACCCTTCGTCGACCTACCCGATCCGCCGTCAATTGAAGACGCTGATCTATTCCGCCCTAACCGACAGCTATGCCGATGGAGACCGTCCATGACTTCCCCTATTCGCACCGAACGCCACGATAACGTCCTTGTCGTCATATCCGACAATCCCCCGGTCAACGCACTCGGCCAGGCAGTGCGTGCCGGGCTGAAGGATGCGATCGCAGACGCGCTGGCAGACGACGGTGTCGAGGCCGTCGTGATCCGCTGCGACGGTCAGACCTTCTTTGCCGGCGCCGATATCACCGAGTTCGGCAAGCCGCCGGTCGGCCCCAATCTGCCGGAAACGCTGGATGCGATGGAAGCGAGCGACAAGCCCGTCATCGCGGCCATCCATGGGACGGCGCTGGGCGGCGGCTGCGAGGTTGCGCTGGCCTGCCATTACCGCGTTGCCGTGCCTTCGGCAAAGCTCGGCCTGCCCGAAGTGAAGCTGGGACTGATTCCGGGCGCCGCTGGCACGCAGCGCCTGCCGCGCCTTGTCGGGGCGGAGGCCGCCCTCCCCCTCGTGGTCGGCGGAAATCCGATCCCTGCGAAGAAGGCCGAAGCAATCGGACTGGTCGATGCGCTGGTGGGCGAAGACAGTCTGGAGGCAGACGCCATCGCCTTTGCCAAATCGAAGATCGGCCAGCCGGTCCCGCGCGCGTCGGAAGGCAAGGCCAATGAAGACGGCGTTCGCGATCCGGACCTGTTCGACCGTTTCCGCGCCTCGCAAGCACGCAAAATTCGCGGTTTCGATGCGCCCAATGCCGCGATCGAGGCGGTCAAGGCGGCAGGCGAACTGTCCTATGCCGACGGCGTGAAGAAGGAACGCGAACTGTTCGGCAAGCTGATGGGCGGCACGCAGAGCGCGGCCATGCGCCATTATTTCTTCGCCGAACGCGCTGCCAACAAGATCGACGACGTGCCCAAGGACACGCCGCTGATCCCGATCAGGAAGGTCGGCGTCATCGGCGCAGGCACGATGGGCGGCGGCATCACGATGAATTTCCTGTCGGCCGGCATTCCGGTGACGATCCTGGAAATGGCGGAAGATGCGCTCGATCGCGGCACGCGCACCATGCGCAAGAATTACGAGAACACCGCCAAGAAAGGCCGCATGACGATGGAGGCGGTCGATACCGCCATGGGCCTGCTCACTCCGACGCTGTCCTATGACGATCTGGCCGATTGCGATCTCGTGATCGAAGCCGTCTACGAGAATATGGACGTGAAGAAGAAGGTCTTCGCCACGCTCGACGACGTGGTGAAGGACGGCGCGATACTTGCCTCCAACACCAGCTATCTCGATATCGACGAAATCGCCACGGCCACCAAGCGCCCCGGCTATGTCGTCGGCCTGCACTTCTTCTCGCCCGCCAATGTCATGAAGCTGCTGGAAGTCGTGCGCGGCAAGGAAACGCGCGACGATGTGCTTGCGACGGTGATGAAGCTGTCCAAGAAGATCGGCAAAGTGGCCGCGGTGTCCGGCGTCTGCCCCGGCTTCATCGGCAATCGCATGCTTTCCAAGCGCCAGGAACAGGCCAATGCGCTGATCATGGAAGGCGCGAATTACTGGGATGTCGACGACGTTCTGCTGGAATTCGGCTTTCCGATGGGGCCGTTCCAGATGGGCGATCTGGCCGGGATCGATATCGGCTGGCACCGCGATCCGAGCAAGGTGACCACCGTGCGCGAAGCCCTGTGTGCAGCGGGCCGCTTCGGGCAGAAGGCTGGCAAGGGCTTCTACGACTACGACGAAGCGCGCAACCGCACGCCGTCGGACGAAGTGAAGCAGATTATTGCCGATTTCGCTGCCAAGGAGGGCAAGGAACAGCGCGAGATTTCAAAGGACGAAATCCGCGAGCGGCTCCTCTATCCCATGGTCAACGAAGGCGCGAAGATCCTCGAAGAAGGCATGGCTCAGCGCGCCAGCGACATCGATGTGGTGTGGATCAATGGCTATGGCTGGCCGCTCTATACGGGCGGACCGATGTTCTGGGCGAAGACCATCGGTTTCGATACCGTGGTCGAGGGCCTTGACAGACATGGCCTCCCGGTAAGCGAGCATCTGCGCAAAACGGCCGCGGACGGTGGATCGCTCGATTGAGGCTGCTTTAGTGCGGCAATTTCGAAACAGCGGTACGCAATTCGACGAACAATCCGGCACGTTGGACCGTTGCACCTTGACATAAATGAGCATTTTCCCTTGAGATTCGAGGCAAGGGTATGCGCCGGATAAGGCGCGCCCGCACGGAGAGGAGAAACCGATGAAAAGATTCAATCTACGCCACCAATGCGCCCTCGGAGCACTGGCGGGGGCGATGGCCTTTGCGCCATCCGCTGCTTCGGCCCAGGACACGGCGACCACGGAACAGGATACCGATCTTGTCGCCGCGGCGGATGTCGATGACGGTAATGTAATCATCGTTCGCGCGCAGGGACGTGACCAGACCCTGTCGGATGTGCCGGTGGCCGTTTCGGCCGTGACCGCGGAAACGCTGCAGAAATCCGGTGTCGCCGACATTCGCGACATGAACCAGGTTGCGCCGTCGCTGCTCATTTCTTCGACCGGTAACGAATCCAACGGTTCTGCCCGTATCCGCGGCATCGGCACGGTTGGCGACAACCCAGGCCTCGAAAGTTCCGTCGCGGTGTTCATCGACGGTGTCTATCGCTCACGCTCGGGTAATGCCCTCTCCGAACTCGGACCACTCGATCGCGTCGAAATCCTGCGCGGGCCTCAGGGCACGCTCGGCGGCCGCAACTCGTCGGCCGGTTTGATCAATATCTATACCGCCCCACCCGAGATGGACGGATTCTCGGGTTATGGCGCTTTCACCTACGGCAATTACGATGCCATTCGTGTCGAAGGCGGCATCAACGCGCCTTTGGGCGAAACGGTGGCTGCGCGTGTCGACGGTGTCTATTTCCAGCGCGACGGGTTCTATAACGATGTCGTCAACGACACGAGAGTGAACGATCGCGATCGCTACCTCATTCGCGGGCAGTTGCTGTTCGAGCCGACGTCGGATCTCAGCATCAGGCTCGTCGGTGATTACTCGAAGAAGGACGAGGCGTGCTGCGCCGCTACCTTTGTGCAGCCAAGCTTCGCTCCGCTCGCACGACTGTCGGATGATCTGCCTCCGACATCAGCCGATGCAAAGTTCGACTATCCCGGATCACTGACGCCTGCACTGACCAGTACGGCCAATCCGATCATCCCGGTGTTATTGGCACTCGGCCAGGACCCGCGGGCGCTTAACCAGTCGACGTTCAACCGCGATATCTACGTCACGCCGGGACGTAGCTATCAGGGTGAAACCGAGGATTACGGTATCTCCGGCGAAGTCAATTGGGACTTCGGCAACGTCACGATGACGTCGATCACCGGCTATCGCGACTATTCCAACTTCCAGGGTTCGGACACGGACTATACCCAGGTCGATATCCTGTATCGCGCTCCGGGGCCGAATGCCGGTGCGCGCGAGTTCAAGACATTCACGCAAGAGCTCCGGTTCAACGGTTCGCTGCTCGATGACCGCATCGACTGGCTGGTCGGCGGCTTCTACGCCAATGAAAAGCTGGAGACCCGCGACAATCTGAGGTTCGGCACACAATATGGAGCATTCGCTCCGTGCCGCGTCGTGAACGCTGTCAATCCAGCGCTTGCCTCGCCACTCAGCACCGGATGTCTAAGCGCTGGTGGACGCGCAGCGCTGCTGGCCGCGAACGGCGGTGCGGGCGCGTTTGGTGCCGCAACCCCGCTGATTTTTGCCGGCTTGGACAATCTGGCCCAGATCAACGATCTTGGCGGCACGGGCGATGTGTACAATCAGAAGAGCGAAAACTTTGCGCTCTTCACTCACAATATCGTCCACATTACCGACAAGCTCGATCTGACGTTGGGTCTTCGTTACACAAATGAAACGAAGGACTTCAACGCGTCGTTCGGCAACGACAACGTCATTTGCCCGCAGAACCGCGCCCTTTTGGGCTCCCTGCTTGGGGTCCCGAGTTTGGCTGGTCTGGCAGGCGGTATCATCTCGCTGTCGTGTCAGGGCAATTCGACTTCGGAACTGGACGGCGTATCGCTCGCCGATACTCGTGACGAAGATCAATTCACCGGCACGGCGATCCTGAGCTACAAGGCCACTCCGGACCTGTTGTTCTACGGTTCTTACTCGCGCGGCTACAAGGCTGGCGGCTTCAATCTCGACCGTTCGGCGCTGACGACCCCGGTAGCGTTCAATGTGAACACGCTGGATCCGACGAACTTGCAGTTCGAGGAAGAAACCGTCGATGCCTTCGAAATCGGTGCGAAGTATCAGACCCGTCAGTTCGGCGTCAGCGTCGCGGCGTTCCGTCAGGAATTCACGAACTTCCAGCTGAACACGTTCAACGGTTCCGTCTTCCTCGTGCAGAACATCAACGCCTGTAAGGACGATCTGGGCGGAGCAGATCGTGACAACAGCGCGGCGACTGGCGCATGTGCCAGCGATCGGACCAAGCCCGGCGTGGTCGCCAAGGGTGTGGAGATCGAAGCGAACCTGTCTCCGGTCCGCGACCTCACCGCAACAGTTGGCCTCACTTACGCTGATACCAGCTTTGCCAACAATCTGATCGGCAACGAGGACGGAACGCCGCTCGATCCGGCGCTGCGCCTGCTTCCGGGCGACAATATGTCCAATGCTCCCGAAATCGTGGCAACGTCGTCACTCAGCTGGACCCCGCCCATCGGTGATAGCGGCATGCGCGGCCTCTTCTTCGTGAATGCCCGTATGACCAGCGATTACAACACCGGGTCGGACCTGCTGTACGGCAAGGAGCAGGATGGCTTCGTTGTGGTCAATGGACGCATCGGCGTGACCAATATCGGCGGTAGCTTCTCGGTCGAAGGTTGGGTGCAGAACCTGTTCGACACCGATTACACGCAGGTCGCCTTCAATACGCCATTTGTTGCGGAACAGCAGACCTACTCGGCCTTCCTGGCCGAACCGCGGACCTACGGTGTCACCGTCCGCGCCGAATTCTAACTGGCATAAAATCTGACAAGGAAGGGCCCGGCATCTCACGATGCCGGGCCCTTCCTTGTTTAACGCATGATCGTAACCCGCCATGCTCGATTGCGATACGAAGCTTGCTAGGCTGACGACTTCACAAGTGACTTCAGTCGGCCCCGCTGGAGATGCCTGTTCACAGCTCTTCGCTCGGCCTTTTCCATCCACTGCGCGATTGTGAGATCGCCCTCTGCCACGTCTGCGAGAACCGCACCGCGGCTGCCGGCAGGCTTCGGCGTTCCTATCGTGCTGTCGACTGCCGTCTGTCGTTCGATTTCTGCATTCAGCAAGGCGCCCGCCAAGACTCCGTAGGCCGATAGAAACAGCCACATCAGGAACACAACGATGGCAGATAGCGACCCATACGTCGCGTTGTAGTCGCTTACATAGGCCACGTAGAACGAAAAGCCGAACGAGACGGCTATCCAAAGCACCGTGGCAAGCATCGCACCGGGAGCAAGCCAACGCCACTGGGCAGGTTTGCGGTCCGGCCCGTACCGCATGATCAGAGCGAACCCTACACTTCCGAGCAGTATCGAGGCGATCCAGGTCACGCATTTGATCGCGAATTCGGCGGCCGGGCCGAAAAGTCCGCCCGCCTGCGTTTGCAGCCACGCGAACATCCCGCTGCTGATCAACCCGGTCAACGCCACCAGGATTGCTGCCAGTGTCAGAGCGGCAGCGCGAAGGGTCCGCGAAATGAAACCACGGGTTTCGTGTTCCTCGTTGATGATGTTGAGCGCGCCGATAAGCCCGTTGGCAGCACGCATTCCGCCGTAGATCGCAAATATCAGAGCAATCGCAAGGGCAAACCCCGTGACGCCTGCATTTGCGGTCACGACGCCCATGAGCTGATCTTCGATGACCGTAGCAACTTCGCTCGGCACCACTTCGATGATCGTCTGCATCTGGGTATGCACGGTATCGACATTGCCGACCAGGCCATAAACCATGACGGTCGCAGCTATCAGCGGAGTAAGCGCAAGGAAGGTAAAAAATGCCACACCTGCCCCCAAAAGCGACAGATTGTGGAATCCCCACATCGTCCACACCCGCCTAAGAATCTGTTTCCAAGCGGCTTTCGGCATCTGCAAAGGGCTTTTAGCGGTTGCACCGGGCGCGTCTTTGGAGGATGACTCCATGTCGAGGGTGGGATTTTCGACCTCATCGGGAGCGTGTTGACCGCGTGGCGTTGATCGGATTCTTCCTTCGCTTTGCACGTTGGGTCGCTTTCTATGGTTGTCGATATGCCTTTTGCTGTTGAAACACCGCCGCGGGGCAAATGTGCCCCCGCGCGTCGCAGTGCATCATCGGCTATGGCCCTGGCGATGGCGCTGGTTGCGGTTCCGGCAGTGGCGCAAAGCACCGATGCTACGGTCGGCCAGACAAGCGAACTCGACGTTCCGGCCCCGCCCGCCGATGCGAACCTACCGCAAGTCGAGCCGGTCATCACCGACGAAGAGTTCGACGAAACCGTCCCCGAACTCGATCCTTCGAACGATCCCGCCCTGGACGCGCCGTTGGAATCGATCGAAGACTTCGAACGGAGGATTGCCCAGGAACAGGCTGGCGCTGCTCCTGCCGAGGGTCAGGACGCCCCGCTTGGCGACCCAACCCTCGCCGATGGTGATGCAGTGGAAGAAATCGGCGATGCGCCCATTCGCGATGCCGAACTGGCCGCCCCCCTTCCCCCGCTGGATCAATTCAACGTGGAGCCTGTCGAGTTTGCACAGGACGCAACCGATACCGAAACCACGGAGATCGCCTATTCCGTCCGCGTCAACGGCCTCGACGCTGCAGACGAAGAGACGGCCACCAGCCTGCACGACCAGTTCGATAGCCTTTCCGCGTTGGAAGACGGGGATGGCAAAGCGGCGAATGTCGCACAGATCACCGCCCGGCTGACGGAAGACAGCGCCTTGATGCAGCGTATCCTTGCCTCGGAAGGCTGGTACGAGGCGCGCGCCGCCACACAAATCGATCGGACCGGCGAAGGCGATGGACTGTCGCTTACTGCGGTGATCGATGTCCTGCCGGGACCGCGATATTCCTTTTCCGACATCGTCATCGACGCTGATCCGACCGAGCCCCCGGACCTGATCCGCAAAAATCTGGTTCTCAAGACTGGCGATCCGATCGTCGCGGCGCGGGTTCAGGGCGCGGAGGCGAATGTAGCCGTTGCCCTGCCGGAAAACGGCTATCCCTTCGCGGAAATCGGCCAGCGCGATATTCTTCTGAACCAAGAGACGGGCGACGGTGTGTATACACTGCCCGTTACAACCGGCCCGCGGTCGCGCTTCGGAGAAATCCAGACCACTGGCGACCTGGCGTTCGATGCAGAGCATGTCGGCGTGCTGGCCCGGTTCGAGCAGGGCGAACTCTACGACAGCCGCATGGTCGACGATCTGCGGCAGGCGCTGGTCGCGACAGGACTGTTCAACACCGTATCCGTACTGCCCCAGCAAACTGGCGAACCGGCCGGCGAAGGCACCGAATACGCGACCATTCTCGTAGAGCAGGAAGCAGGCCCACCCCGAACTCTGGCGGGAAGTGCAGGATTCGGCACCGGTCAAGGCTTCCGCGTCGAGGGCAGCTGGACCCATCGGAACCTTTTCCCGCCCGAGGGTGCCCTGATCGGTCGTGGTATGGTTGGCACGCAGGAACAGGGCGCCGGGGTAACCTTCCGTCGGTCCAACGCCGGACAGCGAGATCGCACATTCCAGGCGACGGCCGAAGCCCTGCACAGCAATTACGACGCGTATGAAGCCTTCACCGGGCGGCTTTCGGCGCTGATCAGTTACGATTCGACCAATATCTGGCAGAAGCCCTTCACCTATGCCTACGGCGTCCAGCTGATCGGTACGAACGAGCAGGATTATGATTTTGCCCTTCAGGACCTGTCGCGGCGAACCTTCTTTATCGGCGGGTTGATAGGCCAGGCCGGGATCGATCGGACCAACAGCCTGCTCGACGCCACCGAAGGCTTCAAGATCACCGCGATCATCGAACCGGAAGGTTCGTTGCAGGACGGTTTCACACCTTACGTCCGCGCACGTCTGGATGGGTCGGCCTATTTCTCGCCGACCGACGCGATCACCCTTGCCGGCCGCGTCCGTGTTGGCACAATCCAGGGCATCGAGCGATTTGATCTGGCGCCGTCGCGGCGTTTTTATGCCGGTGGCGGCGGTTCCGTGCGCGGCTTCGGCTATCAGCAGCTCGGACCGCGCGTGGTGCTCGACAATCCCGATTTCGATCCAGACGATCCGGACGAATCCGCCGATCCCTTCATCTACCGCCCCCTGGGGGGACGCAGCCTCAACGAGGCCGCAGCCGAATTGCGCTATCGGTTCGGCAATTTCGGAGTGGTGGGATTCGTCGATGCTGGCCAGGTATACGAAGACACGCTGCCTGATTTCAGTGACCTGCGGTTCGGGGCAGGGATCGGCGGGCGCTATTATACCAATTTCGGACCGTTGCGGATCGATCTCGCCATGCCGCTCGACAGGCGCCCGGGCGAAAGCAAATTCGCCGTTTACGTATCGATCGGGCAGGCATTCTGATGGCCGAGGAAACGGAAACCGTCCGCCACCATGACAACCGTGCTCGCCAGGTGGCGAAATGGGCCGGTATCGTCATCGGCGGCCTCGTCCTCCTGGTGGCAGCCTTGCTGCTTGGTCTCAACACGGGGCCGGGCAAGCGCTTCGTCGCCGATCAGATTGCCGCTCTCGAATTCGAGAACGGCATGGAGATCGGCGTCGGCCGTATCGAGGGATCGCTGTATGGCGAGATGATCCTGCACGACGTGTCACTGTCCGATCCGAAGGGTGTCTTCCTGACATCGCCCGAACTACGAATGGATTGGCGCCCATTCGCCTTCATCGGCAGCCATATCGACATCCGCTCGCTCACATCGCGGCTGGTTACCCTGCAGCGCCTGCCGGAATTCGCCGAGACGCCCCCGTCGGACGCCCCTTTGCTGCCCGATTACGATATCGATATCGGCGAATTGCGGATCGACCGCTTCGTGGCCGAGGCGCCGGTCAGCGGTGAACCCCGCGTCGCCTCGCTCGCGGGCAAGGCGCATATAGCCGATGGCCGGGCGCAGGCGACGTTCGATGCCGCAACAATTTCAGGCCGAAACCGGGCAGGCGGCGATCGCATTGCGCTGGTTCTCGACGCCGTCCCCGAAGACAACAAGCTCGATCTGAAGCTCGATCTCGACGCCCCGGGCAACGGGGTGATCGCCGCGATGGCCGGCCTTACCGAGCCGCTTCGGGTCCAGCTTGACGGCGCCGGCAACTGGGACGCCTGGAACGGGCGCCTCGACGCCAATCTCGCCAATAGTGAGCTCGCGCGTTTGCAGATCACAGCCCGCGACGGCACCTTTGCCGTGCGCGGCCCGACCCGCATCGCGCGCATGTTCGAAGGACCGACCGCAGCCCTTCTCGGCCCGGTGATGAATATTCAGATGTCTGCCGCCCTGGATGAGCGCCGGGTTACGCTCGACGGCAATGTGAACAGCGACGCATTTCGGCTGAACACGAACGGCCTCGTCGATCTGTCGGACAACAGCTTCGACGATCTGGCGCTGTCCTTCGTGCTGCTGAAACCTTCGGCAATGGCCGAGAACCTTCGTGGAAGTGGCCTGCGCGCCTTACTGACACTCAATGGCGAATTCGCCACGCCGCGTGTCGAATATGCAATCAACGCCAACCGCCTGTTGATGAACGACATGGGGCTCGAGAACCTGCGCGCCAGCGGGGAAGCGACAGTCGATGCGGAGCGGATCATGATCCCGGTCGATGCCAGCGTTTCCCGCATCGTCGGGCTGGACACGGTGGCTGGCGGAACCCTGCGCAATGTCCGTCTGGTCGGAGACCTCGCCATCGACGGCACGCGCATCCTGTCGGACAATATGCGCATCCACTCGGACCGGATCGATGCGGGCGTGATCCTGCTCGCGGATACGTCGACCGGACTCTACACCGGTGCCATCGACGGCAAGATCGACAATTACCGCGTGGAAAGCGTCGGGATCTTCAACATCGAAACCGATGTCGATCTTGAATCGCAGGACGGCGGCTTCGCAATGGCCGGCCGCGTTCGCGCGCGATCGACGAGCCTGTTCAACGAAGGCGTGCGCGACTTTCTCGGAGGCAATGCGGTCGCGGCAAGCGACGTTCGCTATGGGCCGGACGGAATAGTCCGATTTTCGAACCTGTCCCTGCGTGCCCCAGCCGCGCGCATCACGGGGGGCAGCGGTTTCTACGCGCCCGATGGAAGACTTGCACTGAATGCGGACGGCGTCACCGATGCCTATGGCCGTATCGGGGTGAGTGTGGCTGGCACCCTCAGCGATCCCGACGCGGTTGTCACGGCAGAGCGACCCGATCTGGGCATCGGTCTGGCAAATTTACGTGCGAATATCACCGGGGCTCCCAATGGGTATCGCCTCGCCGCCACCGGCGATACCGATTACGGCCCGCTTACCGCGGATGTGGTGCTCGGAATGGGCGATCAGCTTACGCTCGATATCAACAACGCCGATCTGGCGGGCATCGGCTTTGCCGGTTCGCTTAGACAAACTCCGGCTGGACCGTTTGCAGGCCGTCTCGACGCCAATGGTCGAGGCGTTGCGGGTGTCGTCCGGCTTGATGCAGCCGGCGAATACCAGCAGGCACTCGTGAACCTTCGTGCTCAGAATACCGTGCTTCCCGGCCCTGCCAATTTGGCGATCGGATCGGCAATCATCGATGCACGGATCGTTCTTTATGACCAGCCCTATGTCGTTGCCGATGCCCAACTTTCCCAGACCACGTTCGGGAGCCTCAACCTTGCCGCGGCACGAGCGAAGATCGACTATCGCGATGGCAACGGGACGGCGCGCATTCTGGCGGAAGGGGTAAGCGGCGTTCCGTTCCGCGTCGCCGCGAATGCCGAGCTTAAGCCAGACCTCTGGCGCGCCGCACTCAAAGGACGGGTACGTGGTGTCGAATTCGCCACAGTCGGCCCGGCGCGCATCGTCCCGGGTGAAAACAACTATGAACTGCTGCCCACGCGGATCGATTTCGGTCGCGGAAACATTCGATTGGCCGGCACTTACGGCGATGGGATGAAGATACAGAGCCGCCTGGATTCGCTCGATCTCTCAATCGTCGAAGCGTTCGTACCCGGTCTTGGCATCAACGGCAGTGCGACCGGCAGTCTGGATTTCGACCAGCCGAATGCTTCTGCATTCCCCCGCGCCGATGCCCGGCTGCAGATTGCGAATTTCAGCCGCACGACGGCGGTTTCGGTGAGCCAGCCGCTCGATATCAATTTCGTGGGCAAGCTGCTTCCTGATGGCGGTGAAGCGCGCGCGGTCATGCGTCGTCGTGGCAGCGTAATCGGTCGCCTGAATGCATCCCTGAGGCCGCTGCCCCCCGGCTCGGGTAGCTGGACTACCCGGCTTCTCGCAGCTCCGCTGGATGGCGGCATCCGTTACAACGGGCCAGCGGATACGCTGTTCTCGTTCGCCGGTCAGCCCGATCAACGCCTGTCCGGACCAATCGGCGTGGCGGCAGATTTCTCCGGCCGGGTACAAAGTCCGCAGCTGTCGGGGATCGTGCGCGCGAACAGTCTTACTTACGAGAACCAGACCTATGGGACGAGATTGTCGAACATGGCAATCGAAGGGCAATTCACCGGTGATCGTTTCGCCATTGAGCGTCTGACGGCGACGGCCGGTGACGGATCGGTAAGTGCGCAGGGTTTTATCAGCCTTGCCGAGGCGAGCGGTTATCCGATGAACGTCGACGTCACGCTGAACAACGCTCGGTTGGCTCGAAGCGACGCCCTTGCGGCCACCGCCACAGGCAATCTGCGCCTGGCAAAGGCTGCGGGCGAAACCGCCCTGCTCTCCGGCGAAATCACGCTGCCAGAAACACGCTACCAGATCATCCGTCAGGGTTCGGCCGAAGTGCCCGAACTGACCGGCGTGCGATTCAAACCACCGCGCGGCCCTAAGCGGATAACCGGTGAGGAGCCCGCCCAGCCACAGCCAGGGCTCTTCGACCAGCTGAGGCTCGATATCGCGTTGCGTGCTCCCGAGCAGCTCTATGTATCTGGCATGGGCCTCGAATCCGAGTGGAGTGCCGACATGCGGCTCGGTGGAACCAGCACCGCACCCCGCGTTTCAGGCGAGGTCGAGCTCGTGCGGGGGACGCTTGGGTTTGCCGGCCGGTCGTTCGAATTGAGCGAAGGTCGAGTAGACTTTACCGGTGGTACGGCCATCGATCCTGTAATTCAGCTCACGGCGACGGACGACATCGAGGACGTCGTCGTCAACGTCAATGTGTCGGGCCGTGCTTACGACCCGCAGATTGCCTTCTCGAGCGTTCCGGGATTACCGCAGGACGAAATCGTGTCCCGCATTCTGTTCGGTAGTTCGATCGGCAATCTTTCTACCATACAGGCAGTGCAATTGGCAGCTTCGCTTAACTCGCTGCGCGGCAGTGGCGGCGGCCTCAATCCCCTTGGGAAGCTGCGCTCGGCAACTGGCGTAGACCGGCTCCGCATTCTTGGGCCCGACGACACCAACGGCCGCGGGACGGCGCTCGCCGCGGGTCAGTATCTGACCGACGACATCTATGTGGAATTCATCACCGATGCGCGGGGGTTCACCGCGACACAGCTTGAAGTGAGCCTGACCCCGTTCCTGTCGATCCTCAGCCAAGCCGGGGGGTCAGGGGCTACCAATGTGAACGTGCGTTATCGGAAGAATTACTGATGCGACGGTTTGCAATTCTGCTTCCGCTCGTACTGTCAGCTTGCGAACGGGAGAAGTCGTTCGATGAGCGGTACGAGATTGCCCAAGACGAAATAGAGAGCAAAGCAAAGGAACTGGATCGGGAGCTCACCCCTTCCCCAAGCCCTAACCACATCACGACAAAAGAGCCCGTGTCCGTAAATGAGCGCGAAAATTAACTAGCTCGTGGCGACCAGCCGCAGCGATGCCTAACCGCGCCCATCGCGGAATTACTAAACCGTTGTCATGCCGCTGCCTTTCAGAGGAGCGTTGGCCATAGCTAGCATCGCCGCTAAAGGGCCGTTTTCGGTCACCGGGTAAGAGAGAATTTTGATGCTACTGAACCGCCGCAATTTCATCGGTGCCACCGGCGCGGCCTTTTCCGGGTTGCTGTTGAATGGTTGCACAGGCCGGTCGGCTCCGCTGACGTCGGCGCCGTCATCATTCGCGGATTACGGTCCACTGGTTCCCGATCCGGCAGGAATGCTCGACCTTCCCAGCGGCTTTTCCTACCGGCTCCTGTCGAGCCTAGGGAATGCGATGACCGATGGCTGCACCGTGCCAGACAAGGCCGACGGCATGGGCTGTTTCTCGATTGGCAATGACGAGATCGTGCTCATCCGCAACCACGAACTGGTGCCGGCTGATGATGCTGGCGGCGTTCTCGCCAAAGGTTTCGGCACACGCGACGGCGCTATCGTGCCGGGCGGGACCACATCCATTGTACTCGATGCAACCACACTTGAGGTAAAGCGCGAGTTCCGCTCGCTTGCAGGGACGATCCGCAACTGTTCGGGCGGCATCACGCCATGGGGAAGTTGGCTGACCTGTGAAGAAGCACCGACGGGCCCGGGCCAGCGTTTCGGCGAAGGTCTCGCTGAAAATCATGGCTGGGTGTTCGAAGTTCCGGCCAAAGCGACCGGCCTGATCGATGCGGTTCCCCTGAAAGCCATGGGTCGCTTCAATCACGAAGCGGCTTGTGTCGATCCGAGGACGGGGATCGTTTATCTAAGCGAAGATCGTGACGACAGCGTGCTCTACCGTTTCGTTCCGACCACCCCCGGGCGCCTCGCCGACGGCGGGCTGCTGCAGGCGATGGTCGTGGAGGGCCTATCGGACACGCGCAACTGGACGTCCCCCGACATGGCACTCGGGTCTGGCCACACAGTAAGCTGGGTCGACTGCGACGATGTCGAATCGCCGAATGACGACCTGCGAAGCCGAGCCGCTGCAAAGGGTGCCGCCCTCGTCGCCAGGGGTGAAGGCATCCACACGGGAACAGACGAAATATTCGTCTGCTCAACGAATGGTGGCCAGGGAAAACTCGGCCAGATCTTGCGACTTGTCCCCGGCACTGGCGGCGAACCCGACCAGATCGAACTGTTTTTCGAAAGCCAGAGCAAAGACCAGTTCAATTACGGCGACAATCTCACCGTGGGTCCGAACGGCCACCTGATTGTCTGTGAAGACCAGTATACCGAAGTGGTCGATAACCATCTTCGCGGTATTACGCCCGATGGCCGGGCTTATACTCTGGGTCGCCTGCGCATGCAGACAGAACTGGCAGGCGGATGTTTTTCGCCTGACGGTAAGTGGTTCTTCGTCAACGCATATTCACCGACGCGGACTCTTGCCATTACAGGCCCGTGGGCCGTCTAGATCGGCGAAAATTCCGAGCCCCGAAAGCCAGCGCGGGGTCAGTGCCTCAGTAGCGCTGAATTTACCAGAAGACTGGCGCAAAGGCGC
The DNA here is from genome assembly GCF_019711555.1 of Qipengyuania pacifica. Taxonomy (NCBI): domain Bacteria; kingdom Pseudomonadati; phylum Pseudomonadota; class Alphaproteobacteria; order Sphingomonadales; family Erythrobacteraceae; genus Qipengyuania; species Qipengyuania pacifica. The sequence goes on from NZ_JAIGNQ010000004.1 coordinate 386,810, forward strand.
GGAAGAGGTCTAACATATCGCCAAGAGCGGCCATACTACAGATCGTATGACCGCCCTCGAACCAGTTTGCGGTCCAGGAGGAACAGTCAGATGCAAATCAATCGAAACGCACTTTTTGCCGCCACCGCCATTTGTGCGCTGGCTTCGCAACCTGCCATGGCAGAAGAAGGCATGTGGACGTTCGACGGTTTTCCAGCCGAACAGGTCCGCGAGCAGTATGGCTGGGCTCCCGATCAGGCGTGGCTCGATACGGTGCGCAATTCGGCTGTGCGACTGACGGGTGGCTGTTCGGCCAGCTTCGTATCGCCCGATGGATTGATCCTGACCAACCACCATTGTGTCGCGAGCTGCCTGTTCGACAATTCGGACGAAACTGCCGACTATCTGCTCAATGGGTTCGTCGCGGACCGGCGCGATGCCGAGCTCAAATGTCCGGGTCAGCAGGCCGAAGTGGTCACCATGATCTCGGACGTCACGCCCGATGTGATAGGCGCGATCGGATCGCAGACCGGAGAGGCGCTGACCAAAGCGCGCGACGCGAAGATCGCCGAGCTGGAGAAGGCCGGCTGCCCCGACTCGGAGACGACCCGCTGTCAGGTGGTGACGCTGTTCGGTGGTGGGCAGTACAAGCTCTACACCTATCGCAAGTACTCCGACGTGCGCCTGGCCTGGGCACCTGAAGATCGAGCCGCGACCTTTGGCGGCGACCCGGACAATTTCAATTTTCCGCGCTACTCGCTCGATGCAAGCTTTCTGCGCGCATATGAGAATGGTCGACCGGTAGCGACGCCCGAGCACCTAAAATGGAGCCCTCGCGCTCCGGAAGAAGGCGAAATCACCTTTGTGGTTGGCAACCCGGGATCGACCAGCCGCCTATGGACGGACAGCCAGTTGGCATTCGAGCGCGAAGTGCGCCTCCCGGTTACGGTCGCCACGCTCAGCGAACTGCGTGGTCGGTTGATCCGCGCAATGGAAGAAAGCAAGGAACATGCCCGCGAAGGCGGCGACATGCTTAGCGGCATCGAGAACAGTCTGAAGGTTTATATCGGTCGCACCAAAGCGCTTAACGATCCGGCTTTCACTGCCAAACTCGCCGAAGCGCAGAACGATCTGCGCCAGCAGGTTGCGGGCGATAGTGAGATTGGAGATCCCTGGACGACGGTGGATGAGGCGATGAACGCGTACCGCGCGCTCTACTATCCCCTGCGTTTCACCCAGCCATCGGGCGATCTTTACAGCTACGCGCAAACTCTGGTCTTTGCGGCACAGGAACGCGGCAAACCCAATTCAGAGCGTCTGCCCGGCTACACCGACAGCGCCCTGCCGCTAACTGAAAAGCAGGTGCTCGACGAACGGCCCGTCTATCCGTGGCTGGATGAACTGGGCATGGAATGGAGCCTATCCAAGGCGCGCGAATATCTCGGCGTGGACGATCCCGACACCAAGCTTCTGCTCGGGAAGGAGAGCCCGGAACAGCTTGTCGAACGGCTGGTAAACGGCACTTCCCTCGCCGATCCGGCAGTCCGAAAGGCGCTGTGGGATGGCGGCCTCGAGGCGGTAGAGGCTTCTGACGATCCCATGATCAAGTACGCGCTCAAACTGGCCACGCGCCAGCGCGAATTGAAGGCGCTGGCTGACGCCCAGTATTCGGGTCCACTGGCAGCCGCCGGCGTCAAACTGGCCGATGCGCGCTTTGCCGCCTACGGTGACAGCCTCTATCCAGACGCCACTTTTACCCTGCGCATCAGCTATGGCCAGGTGAAGGGGTGGATCGAGCGTGGCAATCAGGTCCCGTTCCAAACGACGATGGGCGGAACCTTTGAGCGTGCTACCGGCAACGCACCCTTCGATGTGGCACCGGCCTTCGCTGCAAACCAGACGAAGATCGACAAGAATACGACCTACGATTTCGTGACGACGAACGATATCATCGGCGGCAACTCCGGATCGCCGGTGATCGACCGGGCCGGTACCGTGATCGGTGCAGCCTTCGACGGCAACATCCATTCGCTGGGTGGCAATTACGGATACGATGGCACGCTCAATCGAACCGTCGCTGTCTCTGCCGCAGCGGTGCAGGAGGCGTTGGAGACGATCTATCCCGCCCCTGCCCTCGTCGAGGAACTGGCCCGGCGCTGAGCACTGCTCGTCCAGTAACGGGCGAGCTGAAAACGCCTGTCCGCTTTACGAACAGGCATTAAAAATTCGGATGATCGCCTATCAATAGAGCATATAAAGAATTCTTTATATGCTCTATTGACGTGATGGCTTGGAAAGCCGATGGGATGTTTGTCGAGGTTCTCCGGTCGGTTCGCCGCGCCGGAGCTAAGACGGGAAGCCGGTGCGCGCCCTGACAAGGGCGCAATGCCGGCGCTGCCCCCGCAACTGTAAGCGGCGAGCGGCGGTCCACTCATGTCACTGGAAGGCTCGCCTTCCGGGAAGACGGACCGTTTTGCTTTGACCCGCGAGCCAGGAGACCTGCCTCCGACGCGATAACGTCCACCGGCGGGGTGCCCGGTCTGGTCGCTTGCATGACGCGCGCCCGGATCTACCGTCGCGCGTCCGGCGCGCGCGCCCGACCGGTCTCCCCCGTCTTCATCGGGGTAAATGAAAATGACCGTTTCCGTTGCTAGCTTGGGGTTTCCCCGCATCGGCCCACGCCGCGAACTGAAGTTCGCACTCGAGAAATTCTGGGCCGGCACTATTTCACAAGACGAATTGGAAGAGGCCGCACAGGGCTTGAGAACCGCGACATGGGCGCGGCAAAAGGCACTCGGCGTCGATTGGCTGCCCTCAAACGATTTCTCGCTGTACGACCATGTGCTCGACACAAGCGTGATGCTCGGCGCCATTCCGGCGCGCTATGACCTCGCCAGCGGCCAGGCAGCTGGGCTCGAAACCTATTTTGCGATGGCACGCGGTGCGACCGGCGGTGCGACTTGCGGCCACGCGCATGGCAGCGTGACCGCTGGCGAGATGACCAAATGGTTCGACACCAACTATCATTTCATTGTCCCCGAGATCGAGCCTGAAACCCGGCTGCAACTCGGGCACATCAAGCCTCTGCAGGACTATCTCGAAGCCAAGGCGCAGGGTTTTGAAACGCGTCCGGTCATTCTTGGGCCGGTAACCTGGCTGAGCCTTGCAAAAGAGTACGGAAGCGATCCGTTCGATCTGCTCGAAGAGGTTCTTGCGCTTTATGCCACTGTGCTCGCGCGGCTCGAGGAAGCAGGCGCTGAATGGGTGCAGATCGATGAACCCATCCTCGTTACAGACCTTACCGATCGGCAGCGCCGCGCGTTTACCCGCGCTTATGCCAAGCTGGGCCGTGCTGGCCCGAAGATCATGCTGGCCACCTATTTCGGAGGTCTGGAAAATAACCTGTCGCTCGCCGCGTCCCTGCCGGTCGCCGGCCTGCACATCGATCTGGCGCGCGCGCCGGAGCAATTGGATGCGGTGGTGAAGGCGGTGCCGCAAAACCGCCTGCTGTCGCTCGGCGTAGTGGACGGGCGCAATGTCTGGCGCGCCGATCTAGCCGCGCTGCTTGATCGTCTGGAGCCGCTGGCGGCGCAGCGTGATCTGGTGCTCGCCCCTTCCTGTTCGCTGCTGCACGCGCCCGTCGATCTGCAGTTGGAGAGCAAGCTGGACGATGAGTTGAAGCAGTGGCTGGCATTTGCAGTGCAAAAGATCGAGGAGCTCGATCTGCTGCGCCGGGCGTTAGCGAATGGAAGAGAAAGCGTCGCGGCTGAGCTGGCCACCTCCGCCCGTGCGACCGAAGCGCGCAAGACTGCTGCACGTATCCATGATCGCGCTGTCAGCGAACGGATCGCTGCCCTCACGCACGACATGCGTGAACGCCGCGCGGGTCATGCCGAGCGCGTCAAAACTCAGAGCGAGGTGCTCAATCTACCTCTCTTCCCGACGACCACCATCGGGTCCTTTCCGCAGACCGGCGCCGTGCGCAAAGCCCGCGCCGAGTATAATCGCGGCGTACTGGACGGTAAGAGCTACGACGCTTTCCTGCACCAAGAAACCGAGCGCGCGATCAGATGGCAGGAAGAGGCCGGGGTCGACATGCTGGTCCATGGCGAATTCGAGCGCAACGACATGGTCCAGTATTTCGGCGAGAAGCTTGCGGGTTTCGCTTTCACCGTGAATGGCTGGGTCCAAAGCTACGGGTCGCGCTGCGTCAGGCCGCCTATCCTTTACGGCGACGTATCGCGGCCCGAACCGATGACGGTCGATTGGTGGCGCTATGCTCAGGGGCTGACCGACAAGCCTGTCAAAGGCATGCTGACCGGTCCGGTCACGATCCTCAACTGGAGTTTCGTGCGCGACGATCAGCCCCGAGAGGCGAGTTGCCGCCAGATCGCGCTGGCGATCCGCGACGAGGTACTCGACTTGGAAGCGGCGGGCTGCAAGGCGATCCAGATCGATGAGGCAGCGCTGCGGGAAGGACTTCCCCTGCGCGAGCGTGACTGGCCGGCCTATCTGGATTGGGCGGTCGACTGTTTCCGCCTCGCGGCTGCCGGCGTCGGCAACCAGACCCAGATCCATACGCATATGTGCTATTCGGAGTTCAACGACATTCTGCCTTCGATCGGCGCCATGGACACCGACGTCATCTCGATCGAAACTGCACGTTCGCAGATGGAGTTGCTCGCGGGTTTTGCCAGCTATCGCTATCCCAGCGCAATCGGGCCGGGAATTTACGACATCCACTCGGCGCGCGTCCCGGGCGAGGACGAGATGGTTGCATTGATGCGACTAGCGCAGAAGCATCTGCGTCCGGAGCAGCTTTGGGTAAATCCCGATTGCGGGCTGAAGACCCGCGGTTGGGACGAAGTCAAACCTGCAATCGCCGCGATGGTATCGGCCGCCCGAACCTTGCGTGCAGAAACAAACACCGAGGCATAATCCGATGAGTAAGACGAAGGACGCGCGGCCCGCCGTGCAGTTGATCGACATCGTGTTCCCTGGCGACACGAACCATCACGGGACGCTGTTCGGCGGCGTCGCACTGGCGCACATGGACAAGGTCGCATTTCTCGCTGCCTCGCGCCACGGACGCGCGCCCTTCGTCACCGCCTCATCGCAGAAGATCGACTTCGCCGCTCCCGCGCAAGAAGGCGATCTGGTGGAAGTGACAGGACACCTCGTACGCGTGGGCACAAGTTCACTCGATGTCGAAGTCGAGCTGATCGCAGAAGCGCCGGTTTCGGGTGAACGACGCCTATGCACCCGCGGGCGCTTCACATTGGTGGCAAGAAAAGGCCCCACGACAAAACTGCCGCTTCCGGCGATGTTCGAATGCGCCCCCATCGAGCAGAGTTCTGTTCTTCGGCTCGCGGAGATGGTGTTTCCCGGGCAAACCAACCACTACGGCACGCTCTACGGGGGCGACGCGCTGAGGATGATGGGCAAAGCGGCTTTTATCGCGGCCACCCGCCATACACGCGAGGTCTTGGTGATGGCATCTTCAGACCGCATCGATTTCGTCGCGCCAATCAGGGAAGGCGATATGGTCGAACTGGTCGCCGAGGTGAAGATGACGGGGCGCAGTTCCGTCCGCGTTGCGGTGGAAATCTGGTCCGAAGACCTTCTAAGCGGAACCCGTGTCCATGCTGCGACAGCGGCGTTCACCTTCGTAGCCGTGAACGAGATGGGCACGAGCAAGACCATTCGGGCGCGCCACGAGTAACCTCACACAACGGTGGTTCGAGCGTGCGACGTCCTCGGCTCGTAAAGAAAGTTACACTATATCATTGACCTCGGCAGATCGTCAGGTATGGGCGCGGCGTTATGAGATATAGTCTCATGCCCTATGCCCCTCCTGTCTTGGAATACAATGATCATTCAGCCTTCTACTGCCGCTTACGCTATTGCCTCCCTGTGTCTGATCGCGCCCACGGCGAATGTCCATGCGCAGAACATCAGCATGCCAGAGGAGGACACGGCGAGCGCACCGGATGGCAGTTCGGCGATTGTCGTCAGTGGTGTGCGCCAAGCGTATCGCGGAAACTTTGCCGTGACCGAAATTCCTCAGTCGATCGACCTGATTGATTCCGAAACGCTTGAAGAAAACAATCTCGTCAGACTTAACGACGCGCTTGATCTCAACGCCTCGGTCGCGCGCCAGAATACGCTCGGTGGGTTATGGGATTCCTTCGCCATTCGCGGCTTTGCAGGCGATGAGAACATCCCGACCGGCTATCTGGTCAATGGCTTTAATGGAGGACGCGGTTTCGGCGGGGAACGGGACACGGCGGGGATCGAGCGCATCGAAGTCCTGAAAGGCCCTGCCGCTGCCTTGCTGGGTCGCGGCGAACCCGGTGGGACAGTCAATCTCGTGACCAAGCAGGCGCAGATCGGCGACACCTTTGGAACTGGCAGTGCGCAATTCGGCAGCTTTGACAGACTGCGCTCGGAAGCCGACATCAATATTGCGGTCACTAGCGCCCTGAGCGCGCGATTGATCGGATATATCGAAGATGGCGACACGTTTCGCGATACTGTCAACGAGTATCGCTGGGGCTTCCTGCCTTCGATCGGGTTGGCAATCGGACCGGATACGCGAGTTACCTACGATTTGGAAAAGACCCGTGTCGAAGTGCCGTTCGACCGCGGGATCGTTGTGCTAAACGGGGATTTCGAGACCGTTCCTCGCAACCGTTATCTCGGTGAGCCGGGCGACGGCGATCACATCGCGCGGGCTGAAGGCCATTCACTTCGCGTGCAGCACGACTTCAATGATCGCTGGAGCGTGCTTCTGGGCGGCAGCATTCGCGATACCTTGCTTACAGGGTTGTCGTCCGACCCAGACCTCAGCGGATCCCGTCAGAAATTGTTCCGCGACGGGCGCTCACTTGCTCGCGAACGACGCTCTCGCCTTTACGATTCCCAACAGACGGTCGTTCGTGGCGAAGTGAGCGGAGAATTCGCGACCGGCCCACTGCGCCATCGTGTGCTTTTTGGCGCCGACCACGACGAGTTCGACAATTATCAGCAATTCGGCCGCCGGAGACCGCCTGCGTTGTCGACCCATCCAACAGATGCAGAATCCTACGTCATCGACATCTTCGATCCCGTTTATGGTCGCTTCGATCCGCCGTCACCGCTGCCGAACAACGACCGCTTGGACCGGCAGACGTCGACCGGGATCTTCGTGCAGGACCAGATCGAACTGACCGACAGCCTCCAGGTGCGGCTCGGCGCACGCTACGATGATTTCACGCTGCGCACGGAAAATCATCTCACCGGGGTGAACAGCGAGCGCAAGGATGGCCGCATCAGTCCGCAGTTCGGTCTCGTTTACGAACTCGCGCCGACCATCACGCTCTTTGCGGCCTATAGTGAAGGCTTCCGGGCGAACATTGGCACCGACGTTACAGGCCGAATTTTCGATCCCGAGAGCAGCCGATCGATCGAGGCGGGCGCCAAGCTGACACTGCTGAACGGCGCACTGACCGGAACCTTCTCGATATATCAGCTCGACAAGAACAATGTGCTGGCAAGCGATATCAATAATCCGGGCTTCTCAGTCGCCATCGGTGAGGCGAGAAGTCGAGGTGTGGAGCTTGATGTCGAAGGACACATGCCCGGCGACCTCGATGTTCTCCTCAGCTACGCCTATGTCGATGCGGAATCGCGATCGAGCGTGCTCGATCCGAACTTCTCCTTCGTGATCGTACCGGGCGATCCGCTGCTCAATATTCCGGACCACACGCTTAACGCGCAAATATCGAAGAGCTTCGCCGTCGCCGGGCACGACGCCAAATTGGGCGGCGGCATCCAGTATGTTGGCGAACGACTTGGTGCGACGGGCACGGATTTCTATCTGCCCGATCACGCGCTTTTCCGCATCTTCGGCGAAGCCGAGATAATGCCGAACGTCACACTTTTCGGCACCATCGCTAACCTGTTCGACGCCAATTGGTACGCCAACAGCTACTCGCAGCTCTGGGTTCAGCCCGGCGCCCCCCGCACTGCAACACTCGGCTTCAGGGCAGGATTCTGATCATGACCAATATATTCACCGCTCCAGCCATCGCGATCGATGGTCTGCACCACAGTTACGGCGCCAATCCCGTCTTGCGCGGGCTCGACCTCACAGTCCAACGCGGGGAAATCTACGCCCTGCTAGGAGGCAACGGAGCTGGCAAGTCGACAACCTTGTCCGCCCTACTCGGCTTTCTCAGACCGGGCTCGGGCTCGGTGCGAGTGTGCGGGACCGATCCGGTGGCAGACGCGCGCGCCGCCCGTTCCCAGATGGCCTATGTGCCAGAGAATGTTTCCCTCTACGAGCATCTCACCGCGCGCGAGAACATCGGATACTTCCTTGCCCTCGCAAAGGCCGAGCGGGGAGACGATGCGATCGAGGCCGCGCTTTCCGCGGTGGGCCTCACCCAGGCGGCGTGGGACAAACGCCTGTCCGGCTTTTCCAAGGGTATGTGTCAGAAGGTCGCCATCGCACTTGCCCTGGCGCGTGACGTCCCCGTGCTGCTGCTCGACGAACCGACCTCCGGCTTGGACCCCCGCGCCGTATTGGAATTCAATCGGCTGCTCGATGCCGCGCGCGAGCGTGAAGTCGCGGTCCTCATGGTAACTCATGATCTCGTCAGCGCAGTCGACATCGCCGACCGGATCGGGTTCCTGAGCGAAGGGAAAATCGAGGAGGAGCAAACGGCGAGCACTGCCGGTCCACGCTTCGACCTCAACGCCCTTCACGATCGCTACACCTTGGTCGCAGGAGCGCCCGCATGACTGCCGTAAAGCTGATCGCGAGGGAAGAATGGCGCATGCTCGCGCGCAACCGTTCCGGCCTGATCGCCACTGGTCTGCTCGTGCTTCTCATACTGGTCGCTGGCTTCACGAGCCTGGAACGCCGAAGCGCCATCGAAACGGATCGGACCCGGTATCAGACGAGTGTCGACGAAACCTTCGACGCCCAGCCCGATCGCCATCCGCACCGCATGGTTCATTATGGCCAGTTTCTGTTTCGCCCCATTGCGCCGCTCGCCTTCTTCGATGCGGGCGTGAACAGCTTCACCGGAAACACGATCTTCCTCGAAGGTCACCGTCAGAACAGCGCGAACTTTGCCGAGGCTCGTCAATCCTCGTTGCTGCTGCGTTTTGGCCAGCTGACGCCGGCCTTTATTTTGCAAACGCTGGCGCCTTTGCTTTTGATCTTTCTCGCCTTCGCCAGTGTTGCTCGGGAAAAGGAGCGCGCGACCCTGAAACTGCTCTTAGCGCAGGGTATCGGCGGGCGGAGCCTGATTGCCGGCAAGATGCTCGGCCATGGCGCTATCGCGCTAGCGGTAGGGTTGCCCGCTTTCGCGCTGCTGCTGGGCTTCGCCGCCACCGGCGCCGCCAATTGGGCAACCGTCAGCGTGATAATCATCGCATATGCTTGCTGGCTGCTCCTGTGGGCGTTCGCCAGCGTGATTATCTCTGCCCTTGTGGCACGGCCGCGCGACGCACTGGCGATCCTGATGGGTCTGTGGATGATCACGATCATCCTTCTGCCGCGAGCACTTCCCGAAGCCGCCTCGGCTCAAAATCAGCTCGCCACGAAGATCGAGACAGAAATCGCTCTACATCGCGATCTACTCGAAATAGGCGACAGTCACGATCCCGACGATCCCTATTTCAACGATTTCCGCGACGAGGTTCTTAATCGATACGGCGTGAGGACGGTCGAGGAACTTCCAGTCCAATACGCCGGATTGGTGGCCATTGAAGGAGAACGTCTAACGACGCAGATCTATGCCGATGCAGGGCAGCGCCAGGCTGCTCGAGAACGGGAGCAGAATGCCTTCGTCCACACCTTCTCCGTGCTCAGCCCGCTCATTGCAATCCGTCAGCTGTCGATGACCTTGGCCGGCAGTGATCCCGCCGCGCATCAGGATTTCCTCGATCAGTCGGAGGCCTTCCGGTATGAATTCGTGCAGCGGCTGAACCGCATGCAGGCCGAGCTCCTGCCCGAGATAGGAGGCGAAGACCCCCGAATTTCTGCCGCATACTGGCAGGAGGTTCCGCGCTTTTCCTATTCACCGTTCAATCCCCTTGCCGATGGGACCCGGATTATATGGCCCCTGTTGGTGCTGGCTGGCTGGCTGGCAGCGCTCTGCGTGCTGGCACTCTTTGCCGCCCGCCGCATCGGAGGAGTCGCACGATGAACCATTCCCACTCCCTCTGGCGTCCCGAAGCACGTCTCTTGCTGCGCTCGAACCGCAATGTCTTGGCTCTGATCCTGCTGCTGGTCCTTTCTGCGGCGTCAGTCTGGTCCGGCATAGTTCAGGTGCACGATCAACGCGCAACAATCGAACGGGTCCAGCGTGAGCAGGTGCGCGACCTCGCAGCTGTAGAAGAAGCCAATGCGGGTCCCGAAGGCGAGGCAGGTTACAACGCCTATTATGCTTTCATGCTCACGCAGGATCCCCCTCCCCCGCTCGCTTTCGCGGCGATCGGCCAGCGTGACCTGCAACCCTATGTTCTGCGCGTGCGTGCCCTCGGCCTGCAGTCACAGCTCTACGATTCCGAAACCTACAATCCGGAACTCGCTCTGCCGGGTGTTTTCGATTGGGCTTTCGTCCTGATCTATCTCCTGCCGCTCGTAGTCATCGCGCTTGGGCACGATCTGGTAACGGCGGAACGGGAAGGCGGCCGGCTTCGGTTACTTCTGTCCCTTCCCGACAATGGCCTGTGGCGCCGGCGCGTGGGTCTGCGCTACACCGCAGTTCTTTTGGCGATAGGGCTGCCGCTGATCATCGGCGCTATGATTATGGCTGCGCCTGCAGTCAGCATTGCAACGATGATCCTCATCGCCGCTCTTTACAGCGCCTTCTGGTTCGGTCTTGCGATGTTGATCGGCGGGTCGATGCGTGCATCCACGACCGCAGCCGCAACGATGATCGGTTGCTGGATCATTCTGACGCTCATCCTGCCTACGCTCGCTCATGCTGTCATCGCGCGGACCGTGCCCGTGGCCAAAGGCGTCGATCTGACCCTGGCACAACGCGAAGTGGTCCATCACGGTTGGGACGTACCGAAAGAAGAAACGTTTGCGCGCTTCTTTGTTAATCATCCCGAATGGCGCGGCCAGGAAGAGTTCGAAGGGCGCTTCCACTGGAAATGGTATTACGCCATCCATCAGGTCGGCGATGAAGCAGTGGCTGCAGAGGTCAGCGCCTATCGCGATAGTCTGAAGACGCGCGAGACGATGACCAGGCTGTTGGGCTACGTCCTGCCTGGCGTCGGGACCATGAATGTGCTGCACCGCATGGCGGACACCGACATCGAAGGCCAGCTGGCCTATCAGGACAGCATAGCTGCCTTCCACACGAAGCTTCGCCAGTTCTATTACCCCTACTTCTTCGAGGAACAGGCCTTCGACCACAGCGACTTCGCAATGATCCCACGATATGAACCCCGTAGCTCCGGCGGAACCCTGGCGACCGAAGCCCTCGCGGCATTGGCTTTCTTGTCACTATTGGTTCTGGCGCTTGGAAGTCGTCGCTTGCTCAATGCAGGCCGCGAACAAGGCGGCCGATGAACCGAGCGGCTTCGCCGCACAATATGCACGGACAAAAATGCCGGAGAAACGCTTCCCATCACACCGAAGCGCTTCTCCGGCATTTATTGTAACTACCGCTCGAGAAGGTGCCCCTTGTGCAGAGGCGGTGGGAAAGCGGGCGAACCAAAGCTCGAGAACCATGCGTCAGCCCCTGCGGCTAGCTTCAAGATGCCGACCTTCCTGCAACCGTAGGCCTTAAGCCACCTTACCGTTCTCAAAATTACACGCCGTTTTGAATAGGAGCAGATCGCCACCACCAGCTTCACGGAGACTTAGTAGGGGTTCCCGCCCCGGTGCCGGCCGTGACTTATAAGACCCTAAGAGCCGAATACACCCAGCGTCACAACCGCGCGCCTTATCTGGAGTGCGCATCCGAACTGCCGGGCGCTTCTGTTCCGCGCGCCTCTATTTCGCGCGTGATTCTGGGAGGCATAAAAAAGGGGCTCTGCCGGTTGGCGGAGCCCTTGTTTGTTTTGGTTGCGGGGGTTGGATTTGAACCAACGACCTTCAGGTTATGAGCCTGACGAGCTACCGGACTGCTCCACCCCGCGGTACCGTATGTGTGTCTTCTGGATGGTATCCAGAGACGAAAAAGCCGCCGCGCGGTGTGCACCGGCAGCGGCTTTTTTGAAATTGTGAATGGGTTTGTACCGAGCCCGTCTGCTATAATGCCTGGCGACGACCTACTCTTCCAGTGCTTAGGCACTAGTACCATCGGCGCTGTCCGGTTTCACGTCCGAGTTCGAGATGGGATCGGGTGGGTCACAGACGCTATAGCCACCAAGCAATAAAGCAGGCGGGCTGGTCGCCCTGGGTAAACCCAAGGGGACCGGTTCGGTATTTTAAATCGATGTTTGTTGAGCTTTTGAGGGCTTATCCGGCTTCGAAGTTTCCTCCGATCGCGGACAGCCTGACCTGTGTAAGAACAGGGCTGTCGTTGATGGTATGGATCCTACAAGCGCGAAAAGAACTATTAGGACCGGTTAGCTCCACACATTACTGCGCTTCCACACCCGGCCTATCAACGTCATGGTCTATGACGGTTCGAAGATTGCTTATCTCAAGGGAGGCTTCCCGCTTAGATGCTTTCAGCGGTTATCCCGTCCGTACATAGCTACCCTGCGGCACCCTTGGCAGGATGACAGGTACACCAGAGGTACGTTCACCCCGGTCCTCTCGTACTAGGGGCAACTCCTTTCAACAATCGACGCCCACGGCAGATAGGGACCAAACTGTCTCGCGACGTTCTGAACCCAGCTCACGTACCACTTTAATTGGCGAACAGCCAAACCCTTGGGACCTGCTCCAGCCCCAGGATGTGATGAGCCGACATCGAGGTGCCAAACGATTCCGTCGATATGAGCTCTTGGGAATCATCAGCCTGTTATCCCCGGCGTACCTTTTATCCGTTGAGCGATGGCCCTTCCACGAGGGACCACCGGATCACTATGACCGACTTTCGTCTCTGCTCGACCTGTCGGTCTCGCAGTCAGGCATGCTTATGCCATTGCACTCTTGCAGACGGTTTCCAACCGTCCTGAGCATACCATCGCGCGCCTCCGTTACTCTTTAGGAGGCGACCGCCCCAGTCAAACTACCCGCCACAGAGGGTCCCTACACCGGCTAACGGTGCGAGGTTAGACATCAGAAAATCACAGGGTGGTATTTCACCTATGGCTCCACGACAGCTGGCGCCGTCGCTTCAAAGCCTCCCACCTATGCTACACAGTAATTTCCTAATGCCACTCTGAAGCTGCAGTAAAGGTGCACGGGGTCTTTCCGTCTAACCGCGGGTACTCCGCATCTTCACGGAGAATTCAATTTCGCTGAGCATATCCTGGAGACAGTGGGGAAGTCGTTACGCCATTCGTGCAGGTCGGAACTTACCCGACAAGGAATTTCGCTACCTTAGGACCGTTATAGTTACGGCCGCCGTTTACTCGGGCTTCAATTCGGAGCTTGCACTCCTCCTCTTAACCTTCGAGCACCGGGCAGGCGTCACACCCTATACGTCGTCTTGAAGCCGACTTAGCAGAGTGCTGTGTTTTTGCTAAACAGTCGCTACCCCCTGGCCTGTGCCCCCCACAAAGACTTGCGTCGATATGGGGCCTCCTTCTTCCGAAGGTACGGAGGCAATTTGCCGAGTTCCTTCAGGATACTTCTCTCAAGCGCCTTGGTATACTCTACCTGACCACCTGTGTCGGTTTCGGGTACGGTCTATATGAAGAGGCTATTTCCTGGAACCGCTTGGCTGCCCTCTCAATCCAATAAGAGAAAACAACTTCCACGATCCGTCACACATCTTCAGGCCCACGAATATTTACGTGGTTCCCATCGACTACCCCCTTCGGGCTCGTCTTAGGGGCCGGCTAACCCTGCGCCGATTAGCGTTGCGCAGGAACCCTTGGTCTTTCGGCGAGAGGGCATCTCACCCTCTTTGTCGCTACTCATGTCAGCATTCGCACTTCCGATACGTCCAGAGTCGGTTACCCTTCTCCTTCGCTCGCTTACGGAACGCTCCGCTACCGCTCAGAATAAATTCTGAACCCTAAGCTTCGGTGCATATCTTTAGCCCCGTTACATCTTCGCCGCAGGAACCCTTATTTAGACCAGTGAGCTGTTACGCTTTCTTTAAAGGATGGCTGCTTCTAAGCCAACCTCCTGGTTGTTTTGGGATTCCCACATGCTTTCCCACTTAGATATGACTTGGGGACCTTAGCTGTAGGTTAGGGCTGTTTCCCTTTTGACGACGGACCTTAGCACCCGCCGTCTGTCTGCCGGATAAGACTCGATGGTATTCGGAGTTTGGTTAGGTTTGGTACCGCTCGCGCAGCCCTAGCCCATCCAGTGCTCTACCCCCATCGGCATACATCCGACGCTCTACCTCAATAGATTTCGCGGAGAACCAGCTATTTCCCGGCTTGATTGGCCTTTCACCCCTAAACACAGCTCATCCGAGAATTTTTCAACATTCACCGGTTCGGTCCTCCAGTGCGTGTTACCGCACCTTCAACCTGGCCATGCCTAGATCGCCGGGGTTCGGGTCTAATTCATCGAACTCAGTCGCCCTATTCAGACTCGCTTTCGCTACGCCTACACCTAACGGCTTAAGCTTGCTCGATAAATTAAGTCACTGACCCATTATGCAAGAGGTACGCTGTCACCCCCTATGGGGCTCCAACTGCTTGTAAGCATCCGGTTTCAGGTACTGTTTCACTCCCCTAATCGGGGTGCTTTTCACCTTTCCCTCACGGTACTGTGTTCGCTATCGGTCATGTGCGAGTATTTAGGCTTGGAGGGTGGTCCCCCCATGTTCAGACAGGATTTCACGTGTCCCGCCCTACTCGAGTCCTTCATCATCACTTTCGCATACGGGGCTGTCACCCACTATGGCCACTCTTTCCAAAGTGTTTTGCTAGTTGAAATGAAGGCACTGGCCTGGTCCCGGTTCGCTCGCCACTACTACGGGAATCTCTGTTGATGTCTTTTCCTCCGGGTACTGAGATGTTTCAGTTCCCCGGGTTCGCTTCACCAAACCTATATATTCAGTCTGGTAATACCCTATCCACCTCTTTCCGATCCACCCGAAGGTCGACCGAAAGGAAATGGTGAGGGTGGGTTTCCCCATTCGGAAATCGCCGGATCAAAGTTTGCTCACAACTCCCCGACGCTTATCGCAGCGTGCCACGTCCTTCATCGCCTGCACATGCCAAGGCATCCACCAAATGCTCTTACCTCACGCTTGAGAATCCACACCATCAACGACAGACCTGCATAAAAGTCCGAAGTCTCACGATAGTGCGGAGGAACATCTCAGCCAGATAATCAATTCGATTGATCTTGTTTGTGATGCATACGTCCAATCACCACCAGCCAGAGCCGGTTAGTTGATCAAACCCATGCGCCACGGCATCGATTTAAAAACCCATTCACAATGTCAAAGATCGCAAGGCGCAAATCGCCTCGCTACCGACCGAAGCCGGATAGCTTTTCGTTTCATCTCTGGAGGTTGGCTGGTGGAGCCTATCGGGATCGAACCGATGACCCCCTGCTTGCAAAGCAGGTGCTCTCCCAGCTGAGCTAAGGCCCCGCACCAATTCCAAAACTTGGTAGGTC
>NZ_JAIGNQ010000004.1:405000-410000 GCF_019711555.1 Qipengyuania pacifica
TGAATTTCCGGGCCAAAAAGAGGGCGGCAGCAAGCGAAGTGACTGGGCCGAGCCAGCAGAAAACGGCCCAAGGTGCCAGCGCAAGAGTCGGAACACCCAGCGTCGACGCCATGAACACGCCGGATACCGTCCATGGCATCAGCGGCTCCGTCACCGTGACGGAATCCTCGATCGTGCGAGACAGATATTGCGGTTCCAGATTGCGCTCTGCAAACGGGCGACGAAACAGCCCACCGACGATAAGCGCAGTCACGCCGCCATGGCTGGTCATTGCGACCATGATCGCCCCCGCTGCCATAGTGGCAGCCACCAAGCTCACGACCGATTGAACCAAACCCAGGAGTGCGTTCAACAAGCGGTCGATCGCGCCCGACACTTTCATTCCGGCAGCCAGCAGGAATGCCGCGATGATGAACAGGAGCGTGCCTGACATCGACATGAGCCCTCCCCGGTCCAGCAGGTTCTCGACGCTCGGAGTAAATTCCGCGCCGGTCAGGTTCACTGCTGCGGAAAACCCGTCGACGAAACTGGCGACCGCGCCCACGAACGAAAATCCCTGGCCAAAGATGCCGACGAACAGGGCGAGAACGGATGAGGCGAGGATCACAAGGGCGGGCGGTTTGCGTAGCGCAATCCCGACGAGCGCAACCAGTAACGGCAATGCCGCCAGCGGTCCGAGATCGAACGCGCCGACAAGTTCGCCTTTGATCAGCGCCGCGTCCGAGGACGCCAAGGTCCCACTGGAAACACCTGCCAGTCCGAGCCCGGCAAACGTCACGATCGCAACCACCGCCGCCGGCAGGCTGGTCCAGAGCATGCAGCGAATGTGATCGTACAAATCCGCTCCCGCACCGATTGCGGCGATATTGGTCATGTCGGACAGTGGCGACAGCTTGTCGCCGAAATAGGCCCCGGACACCACGGCCCCGGCGACCGGCGCGAGCGGCAGGCCCATCGCCTGCGCTGCGCCCATCAGGGCAACCCCGATCGTTCCGGCGGAGCCCCATGACGTGCCGGAAATGAGGGACATCACCGCAGTTGCAACGAAGGCCGTCAAAACCATGAAGCGCGGATCGATGAGATCGATACCGAGAACGACCATCATCGGTATCGTGCCGCTGAACATCCAGCTGCCGATCAGCGCCCCGATCGTCAGAAGAATGAGGATGGCGGGCAGCGCATCGGCAATCTGTCGCCCGGTTTCCTGCTGAATCTCCAGCCAGCCTGCCCCCGCCTTGCGTGCAACAAGACCGGCAATGGTGGCCGCGAAGAGAATGGAGAGCAGCAGTGTACCGCCGCCCGTGCCAACCGTTGCCATGCTGATACCGATCGCACCGAACAGTGCGATGATCGGCAGCAAGGAAAGGCCAAGCGAAAGTGGTGGCCGTGGCTCCGGCGCCGGACCGGAATGCGCTTCAGCCATGCTCACAGCGCCTGATCCAGATCTTCGATCAAGGCGTGCGCCCCCTCGAATCCGATCGACAGTCGCAGAAGACCTGCCGGGATGCGCGGCCCCTCGCCGCCCTTGCCCATCGGGTCGCTCTTGTGACCAGTGATGACAAGGCTCTCCGCCCCGCCCCAGCTCACAGCCTTTCCGAACAGTCGCAGACGGTTGGCGACTGCTACGGCACGCGCGAAGCCTCCCTCGGCAAGTTCGAAAGAGAACAGGCCGGAATGGCCCCGCCAGCCATCGGCATCGGCCTGCGTGGCCCCTGCCAGCTGCGGATGGAAGACGCGCGCCACGTCCGAACGGTTGTCCAGATATCTGGCAAGGCAAAGCGCATCTTCATGGTGGCGCCGGATTCGTGTGGGCAATGTCATCAATCCGCGCAGGAACAGGAAGGCCTCCAGCGGCTGCATGACGGCGCCCAACAGCATGTAGGCGTTGTAGAAAACCCGCTCGATCAGCTCTGCCGATCCGATCAGCGCGCCGCCCACGGCATCGCTGTGGCCGCCGATATACTTCGTACAGCTGTGGATCGCCAGGTCGACGCCCAACTCGATCGGCTTTTGAAGCAGCGGCGTTGCAACCGTATTGTCGATGACGCTCAGCGCGCCGAGTTCCCGGGCGAGCTTCGCAATGGCTCTGACATCGATACGCTGAAACAGCGTCGAACCCGGACTTTCCATGAACACCATGCGTGTTTCATCGCGCATGGCCGCACCGATTGCGGCGACGTCTGCCGTGAAGACCTGACCGTGCGATACGCCGAAATCTTCGAGACGCCGCGCCAGTTCCAGGGTCGGTCCGTAAATGTCGTTGACGAAGAGGACATGATCGCCCGCTTTGAGCAGGCCGAAAAGCGTAGCGCCGATGGCGCCCATGCCACTGGCAAAGCATTTGCACGCTTCGCCCCTCTCCAGTTCGGCCAGTGTGCGTTCGAGCACCTGGACAGTAGGGTTCGTACCGCGCGAATAGACATTGGCGGCATTTTCGCGCGCAAGGTCTCGGTGCAGTTCCTCCATCGTCTCCTTGCGGAAGATCGAAGCCTGCGCGATCGCCGGCAGTACCATTCCTGAGCATTCGGCAACCGGCTCTGCCGCGCGCAGGCAAAGCAATTCGTCGCGCGGATCCAGTTCAAGCATGTGTGGTGTCACCATGTGCGAAGTGCCGCCGGGAAATCAGAGCCCCCCTCATCGCTACGGCATCGATCCCGATCATTTTCATTCGGCAGGGTTACACTGCCGAATGAAAAATAATCAATGATGAGAACGACCGACTTCGGCACATGATACACGAAGTCGGCTAAATTACCGGATCGACCAGATGCGCCCCTCATCTAGCTTCGCATCCGGAACTGCCGGGCGCTTCTGTTCCGCGCGCCTCTATTTCGCGCGTGATTCTGGGAGGCATAAAAAAGGGGCTCTGCCGGTTGGCGGAGCCCTTGTTTGTTTTGGTTGCGGGGGTTGGATTTGAACCAACGACCTTCAGGTTATGAGCCTGACGAGCTACCGGACTGCTCCACCCCGCGGTACCGTATGTGTGTCTTCTGGATGGTATCCAGAGACGAAAAAGCCGCCGCGCGGTGTGCACCGGCAGCGGCTTTTTTGAAATTGTGAATGGGTTTGTACCGAGCCCGTCTGCTATAATGCCTGGCGACGACCTACTCTTCCAGTGCTTAGGCACTAGTACCATCGGCGCTGTCCGGTTTCACGTCCGAGTTCGAGATGGGATCGGGTGGGTCACAGACGCTATAGCCACCAAGCAATAAAGCAGGCGGGCTGGTCGCCCTGGGTAAACCCAAGGGGACCGGTTCGGTATTTTAAATCGATGTTTGTTGAGCTTTTGAGGGCTTATCCGGCTTCGAAGTTTCCTCCGATCGCGGACAGCCTGACCTGTGTAAGAACAGGGCTGTCGTTGATGGTATGGATCCTACAAGCGCGAAAAGAACTATTAGGACCGGTTAGCTCCACACATTACTGCGCTTCCACACCCGGCCTATCAACGTCATGGTCTATGACGGTTCGAAGATTGCTTATCTCAAGGGAGGCTTCCCGCTTAGATGCTTTCAGCGGTTATCCCGTCCGTACATAGCTACCCTGCGGCACCCTTGGCAGGATGACAGGTACACCAGAGGTACGTTCACCCCGGTCCTCTCGTACTAGGGGCAACTCCTTTCAACAATCGACGCCCACGGCAGATAGGGACCAAACTGTCTCGCGACGTTCTGAACCCAGCTCACGTACCACTTTAATTGGCGAACAGCCAAACCCTTGGGACCTGCTCCAGCCCCAGGATGTGATGAGCCGACATCGAGGTGCCAAACGATTCCGTCGATATGAGCTCTTGGGAATCATCAGCCTGTTATCCCCGGCGTACCTTTTATCCGTTGAGCGATGGCCCTTCCACGAGGGACCACCGGATCACTATGACCGACTTTCGTCTCTGCTCGACCTGTCGGTCTCGCAGTCAGGCATGCTTATGCCATTGCACTCTTGCAGACGGTTTCCAACCGTCCTGAGCATACCATCGCGCGCCTCCGTTACTCTTTAGGAGGCGACCGCCCCAGTCAAACTACCCGCCACAGAGGGTCCCTACACCGGCTAACGGTGCGAGGTTAGACATCAGAAAATCACAGGGTGGTATTTCACCTATGGCTCCACGACAGCTGGCGCCGTCGCTTCAAAGCCTCCCACCTATGCTACACAGTAATTTCCTAATGCCACTCTGAAGCTGCAGTAAAGGTGCACGGGGTCTTTCCGTCTAACCGCGGGTACTCCGCATCTTCACGGAGAATTCAATTTCGCTGAGCATATCCTGGAGACAGTGGGGAAGTCGTTACGCCATTCGTGCAGGTCGGAACTTACCCGACAAGGAATTTCGCTACCTTAGGACCGTTATAGTTACGGCCGCCGTTTACTCGGGCTTCAATTCGGAGCTTGCACTCCTCCTCTTAACCTTCGAGCACCGGGCAGGCGTCACACCCTATACGTCGTCTTGAAGCCGACTTAGCAGAGTGCTGTGTTTTTGCTAAACAGTCGCTACCCCCTGGCCTGTGCCCCCCACAAAGACTTGCGTCGATATGGGGCCTCCTTCTTCCGAAGGTACGGAGGCAATTTGCCGAGTTCCTTCAGGATACTTCTCTCAAGCGCCTTGGTATACTCTACCTGACCACCTGTGTCGGTTTCGGGTACGGTCTATATGAAGAGGCTATTTCCTGGAACCGCTTGGCTGCCCTCTCAATCCAATAAGAGAAAACAACTTCCACGATCCGTCACACATCTTCAGGCCCACGAATATTTACGTGGTTCCCATCGACTACCCCCTTCGGGCTCGTCTTAGGGGCCGGCTAACCCTGCGCCGATTAGCGTTGCGCAGGAACCCTTGGTCTTTCGGCGAGAGGGCATCTCACCCTCTTTGTCGCTACTCATGTCAGCATTCGCACTTCCGATACGTCCAGAGTCGGTTACCCTTCTCCTTCGCTCGCTTACGGAACGCTCCGCTACCGCTCAGAATAAATTCTGAACCCTAAGCTTCGGTGCATATCTTTAGCCCCGTT
>NZ_JAIGNQ010000004.1:415000-529059 GCF_019711555.1 Qipengyuania pacifica
CTACAAGCATAGCCGGGGCGGCGATCTTCGCGACATCGTTCTATATCGGCGTGCAGTTCGGACCCCAGGGACTGGTCCACGCCTGGTGGATTGGTGCACCGCTGCTGCTGATCTTTACGCTGGCGCTTACCCTGCCCCAGATCAACCTGTCGGCGGGCCGCCTGATCGGCGCAGCAGTCCCGCCGGCGGCAGCCTGCGCTGTCATGGCGATCGCCGTTTTCGGAGTGCGGGCCCTGCTGCCGACCGACATTCCTGCCGCCGTGACGCTGGCCGCGCTGGCGGGCGCCGGAGCGGCGACCTATGCGGGCGTGCTGCTGCTGGCGTGGCCGGATGTCGTGCGATCGGGCATCGCCATGCTCAGGCGCCGACCGACGAGCCCGATGCCGCCCGCATCCGGGCCAGTGCCTGTCGGTCAAACCAGTACCATTGTAGACTGAGCCGCGGCTTGAAGCCCGGCAAGGCCGCAGGATAAGCCTCCGCCAGATTGTCCGGCAGACCGCCGGGCCCTTCCGAGCGCATTATTTCCGTGATGATGCGGTTCTGGAACCGGCGAACCGCATAATTGACCATGCGCGCGGACTGGCTGCGCAAACCCTTGAGAGTGATGCGATTGGGTTCGCAGAAGAAGCCCGCATCCGGGCAGACTTTCACCAGTTCGTGGCGCCAGGCCGATTCCGGCCCGAGATCGGTATGCGCCAGAGCGCCGATCAGGCCATCGTCGCCGACAAGATCGTTCGGCAGGCGAATACCGTGGGTCCGGATGCGGCGAACGAAATCGCCCGACAGGCCATAACAGTCACCGAACAGGCCGCCCTCGCGCACCATGGACCTGCGATAGTGTTCGGCATTGCGGCCATTCATGGGAACGGCCGAGGCAGCATTGGCACCCGATTTTTCGAGACATGAGCGGAGGGCATTTACCGAGCCTGCCACAAGCTGCGCATCGCCATCGACGAACACATATGTTTGCGCTTCCGGCGCCTCGTCGAGGACGAACCTGTTCCAGCTCCGTGATTTGCCGCCTTTGGCATAGTCAACCAGCCGCACACCGCGTGCGGCATAGCCACGGACGATCTCAGCCGTGGAATCGCTGCTGCCGTTGACCACCACCCAGATCTGCACATCGGGATCGTCCAGCGGCAGACTGTCGAGACAGAGAGCGATCCTCGCCTCTTCATTATGGGCAAGGACAGTGACGAGAACCGGTTTGGATTTTTCAGTCATGAAACGAATGCGCCAGGCTGCCGAAGGCATGACCAATACGCGCGGCAGAGGGCGGCGTCAGCAAATATCCATGCACCTGTCCCAGAGCGGTTTACGTTCATCCCGTGAAGGCGGTGTGCCTTGCCCTGCCCGTGCCGCGACCCCAAGTATGCGCCCGAATGCCACCCGATACTGCCAATTCCGCCCAGCGCGACGATCCCGAAGGCTGGGCAACCGTCCAGCGGTTCCTGCCGTATCTCTGGCCAGCCGATAATCCGGCCCTGAAGCGCCGCATCGTCGGTGCCATGATGTTCGTACTCGCGGCCAAGGCGACCACGCTCGCGCTGCCGTTCGCCTATAAGAGAGCGGTCGATTCCATGACGACGCCGGCCAATCAGGCGGTCATGGTCGCGCTTGCATTCGTCATTGCCTATGCAGCCGGGCGGTTCGCCGCGGTCGCTTTCGACAATCTGCGCAATATTACCTTCGAGCGTGTTGGGCAGGATGCCACGCGCAAACTTGCCGAAGACACGTTTTCGCGGCTGCATCAGCTATCGCTGAGATTCCACCTGTCGCGCCGCACCGGGGAAGTGACCAAGACCATCGATCGCGGGACGAAGAGCATCGACGTCATGCTCTACTTCCTGCTGTTCAACATCGCGCCGACTGCGCTGGAACTGACTGCGGTAGGGGTCATCTTCTACCTCAACTTCGGATGGGAACTGGTTGCCGCCACTGCGCTGGCGGTGGGGGCGTATATCTTCGTCACGCGCACGATCACCGAATGGCGCAACGAATTGCGACGGCAGATGAACGAACTCGACGGGACGGCCCTCGCCCGGTCGGTGGACAGCCTGCTGAATTACGAAACCGTCAAATATTTCGGCGCGGAAACGCGCGAGCGCGACCGCTACGCCGAATCGACCCGCGCCTTCGCCGAAGCGGCGATCCGGTCCGAAAACTCGCTGGCCCTGCTCAACATCAGCCAGGCGGTCATCATGAACCTGCTGATGGGCGCAGCGATGGCCTTCACCGTGTGGCAGTGGAGCAAGGGCGCGCTGACCACCGGCGATCTGGTGCTGGTGAACACCTATCTCATCCAGCTTTTCCGTCCGCTCGACATGCTGGGCATGGTCTATCGTACAGTTCGCCAAGGCCTGATCGACATGGCCGAGATGTTCCGCCTGATCGATACCGACGCCGAGGTAAAGGATGTTCCCGGCGCCCCTGCCCTGCTGATCCGCAAGCCAACCGTTGCCTTCGACAATGTCGTATTCGGGTATGAGGAGGATCGGACGATCCTGCACGGACTGAGCTTCGAGGTTCCGGCGGGCAGTCATGTCGCGGTCGTCGGCCCTTCAGGCGCGGGCAAGAGCACGATCGGGCGATTGCTGTTCCGGTTCTACGACCCGCAGGAGGGCCGCATCCTGATCGACGGACAGGATATTGCAAAGGTTACCCAGCACAGTCTGCGCGAGCAGATCGGGATCGTCCCGCAGGATAGCGTGCTGTTCAACGACACCATCGGTTACAACATCGCCTATGGCCGCGGCGGCGCCGGGCGCGAGCAGGTGATCGCCGCGGCACAATCGGCAGCGATCATGCCGCTGATCGAACGCCTGCCCGAGGGGCTGGATACCGAAGTCGGCGAGCGCGGACTGAAACTGTCCGGCGGCGAGAAACAGCGCGTCGCCATTGCCCGCACGCTGGTGAAGGATCCGCCGATCCTGTTGCTGGACGAGGCGACAAGCGCGCTCGACAGCCGGACCGAACAGGAAATCCTGGCCACGCTCCGCCGGGTTTCCGAGCATCGTACCACGCTGGCCATTGCCCACCGGCTGTCGACCATCGCCGATGCGAACAAGATCCTGGTGCTGGAGCATGGTCGCCTGGTCGAAAGCGGTCACCACACGGATCTGCTGCGCCGCAAGGGCCTTTACGCAGAGATGTGGGATCGCCAACGCGCAGAGAAGTCGGATAGCGGCTGAACAGCGCCGCCGACCTTGCGGCTTGTGCCGCGATGCAACATTATTCATAATGCGCTGATCAACGGCGCCGATGCCGCGCCATTCCCGGATTAGACGAACGGAATTCTCGCATGCTCGACCGCAGCACGCTTCATCGCGACTGGTTTTCAAACATTCGGGCAGACCTGCTCGCCGGCCTGGTGGTGGCGCTCGCCCTGATCCCCGAAGCGATCGGCTTTTCGATCATCGCAGGCGTCGACCCGCGGGTGGGCCTCTATGCCTCGGTCGCAATTGCTATGGTCATCGCCTTCACGGGCGGGCGCCCCGGCATGATCTCTGCCGCGACGGCGGCGGTCGCCGTCGTGGTGGTGCCGCTGGTACGCGATTACGGTGTCGATTATCTCTTCGCGGCAACGATCCTGATGGGCGTCTTTCAGGGCATCGCGGCGCTGTTACGGCTCGACCTGCTGATGCAGTTCGTGTCGCGGTCGGTCATCACCGGCTTCGTCAACGCCCTGGCCATCCTGATCTTCATGGCCCAGTTGCCTCAGCTCGACCCGACGGCAGCAGGTATCGGCTGGACGACCTATGCCATGGTCGCGGCGGCGCTGGCGATGATCTACCTGATCCCGAGACTGACGTCAGCCGTTCCGAGCCCCCTCATCGCCATTGTCGTGCTCACCGCGCTGACCATCTGGCTCGATGCTCCGGTCAATACCGTTGCCGACATGGGCGAACTGCCGGAAGGCCTGCCCTATTTCGCCCTTCCGAACGTGCCTTTGACCTGGGACACCCTCCTCATCATCGCGCCCTATTCGGCGACCATGGCGGCGGTCGGCCTGCTGGAATCGCTGCTGACGGCGCAGATCGTCGACGACATGACCCACACGGGCAGCAACAAGCGCCGGGAAAGCGCGGGGCAAGGCGCCGCGAATGTCGTCGCCGCGCTGTTCGGCGGCATGGGCGGCTGCGCGATGATCGGCCAGTCGGTCATCAACGTGACGAGCGGCGGACGCGGCCGGCTGTCGACCTTCACGGCAGGCGCAGCGCTGCTGATCCTGCTGGCGCTGCTTGGCGACCTCGTCGGGCAGGTGCCGATGCCGGCGCTGGTAGCGATCATGATCATGGTTTCGATCGGTACCTTCAGCTGGAATTCGATCCCCAACATCGCAAAGCACCCGTGGCAAAGCAGCGTCGTCATGCTCACGACCGTCATCGTGGTGGTGGCGACGCATAATCTGGCACTCGGCGTGCTGGCGGGCGTGATCCTGTCGGGCGTGTTCTTCACACACAAGGTGATGACCATGTTCGAAGTAGTGCGCGAGCGGGAGGGAGATACCGCGACCTATCGTGCCAAGGGGCAGATCTTCTATGCCAGCGTCGAACGGTTCGAAGCCGCGCTCGGCCCCGAAAGCATCCAGCCCGATCCGGCGCCGCATGTAATCATCGACGTGCGCAAGGCACACTTCTGGGACATCAGCGCGGTCGGCGCGCTCGACAAGGTGGTCGAACGAATGCGCCGAAACGGGCGCAGTGTGCAGGTCATCGGGCTAAACCGGGCAAGCGCTGATCTGGTCGACAAGTTCGCCCTGACCGACAAGACCGGTGTGGAAAGCGGGCTAGCCCCGCACTGAGGCAGATATGAACCTCGAAGCGATCATTGCGCAGTACGGCATCTGGGCGGTTGCGCTGGGTGCCGGCCTGGAGGGCGAAACCGCGCTCGTGCTAGGCGGCATCGCAGTTCATCGTGAGCTCATTGCCTATGCGAGCACGATCCTCGCCGGGGCCGCGGGATCGTTCATAGCCGACCAAACCTTCTTTGCCATCGGCCGAAAGTTCCGCGACGGGCCGCGGATCAGTCAATTCAGGCAGAAGAAGGGATATGCCCGCGCGGTGGCTGCATTCGAACGGCATCCGACGCTGTTCGTTTTCGCGTTTCGGTTTCTTTATGGAATGCGCACGGTGAGCCCGATTGCGATCGGCACGACCACCCTGCCCGCGCGGCGCTTTCTCGTCATAAATGCGCTGGCTGCGCTTGTATGGAGCGCTGTCTTCGTGAGCCTCGGCTATGTCAGCGGACAGGCGATTGAAGCTGCATTCGGGCGAGTACGATCCTTCGCCCACGTGCTGATACCGGTCGTAGTGATCGCTATTGGCCTGGGCCTGATGGCACGCGCGCTGCTGCGCCGCCGCGGCACGAGCAAATAGGGTCCACGCCGCAGGAGCGGCAGGGACCCTGTCTTACAGGATATATTTGCTAAGGTCGGTATCGCCCGCGAGCGTTTCCAGCCTTTCGCGCACGTAAGCCGCGTCGATCATGATCGTCTCGCCCGCGTGATCTTCCGCTTCGAAGCTGATTTCTTCGAGCAGGCGTTCCATCACGGTCTGCAAGCGGCGGGCCCCGATATTCTCTACCGTTTCGTTCACGCGAGCGGCCAGCTTGGCAACTTCGGTGATGGCATCTTCGGTAAAGTCGAGGGTGACGTTTTCGGTACCGATTAGCGCTTTGTACTGTTCGACGAGATTGGCCCGCGTTTCCTTGAGGATGCGCACGAAGTCTTCTTCGGTCAGCGCACGAAGTTCCACCCGGATCGGCAGACGTCCCTGAAGCTCAGGAAGCATGTCCGAAGGTTTGGAGACGTGGAAAGCTCCGCTGGCAATGAACAGAATGTGGTCGGTCTTCATCGGGCCGTATTTTGTCGCGACCGTCGTGCCTTCGATGAGCGGCAAGAGATCGCGCTGAACGCCTTCGCGGCTGACGGATCCGCCCCGCACATCGGAGACTGCGATCTTGTCGATCTCGTCGAGGAATACGATCCCGTTCGTTTCCGCATTTTCCAGCGCGACGCGATTGACGTCATCCTGGTCCATACGTTTTTCGGCTTCTTCATCGACGAGGCGATCCCAGGCATCGGGCACCTTCAGCTTGCGACGCTTCATCGAATTCTTGCCCATGGCCTTGCCGAGCATATCGGACAGGTCGATCATGCCCACGCCGCCGGGCATTCCGGGAATATCCATCTGCTGGCCGGGCTGGTCGCGAACCTCGATTTCCACTTCGGTATCGTTCATCGCATTTTCGACGATACGCTGGCGGAAGGCTTCACGCGTCGCTTCGCTGGCATTTTCGCCAACCAGTGCATTAAGAAGGCGGTCCATCGCCGCCTTGCTGGCAGCATCGCGCACCGCTTCGCGGCGGCGTTCCTTTTCCAGACGGATCGCCTCTTCTGCCAGATCGCGCGCGATCTGGTCGACATCGCGGCCGACGTAACCGACTTCGGTGAACTTGGTCGCCTCGATCTTGATGAAGGGTGCCTCTGCCAATTTGGCGAGACGACGGCTGATTTCGGTTTTGCCGCAACCGGTCGGGCCGATCATCAGAATGTTCTTGGGCGTGACCTCGTCGCGCAATTCCGGGCCGAGACGCTGGCGCCGCCAGCGATTGCGTAGCGCCACGGCGACGGCGCGCTTGGCCTCTTTCTGGCCAATGATGTGTTCGTCCAGTGCAGCGACGATGGCTTTGGGGGTGAGGTTGTCGGTCAATTCATTTTTTCCAATATCGCGCTCGTGCACGAGGCTTGAGCGGGGTTATGTGGAGTTGCCCGCGGGCTGATCCATCACACCGTTTCGAGGGTAACGTTGCCATTGGTGAAAACGCACACGTCTGCGGCGACCGCCATGGCCTTGCGCGCGATGGTTTCGGCATCGGTTTCGTAATCGACGAGAGCCTTTGCGGCTGACAGCGCATAATTGCCGCCAGAGCCGATCGCCGCGATCCCGCCTTCGGGTTCGAGCACATCGCCATTGCCGGTGAGGACGAGGAGGTTTTCCTTGTCCGCCACGATCATGAGAGCTTCGAGATTGCGCAGATATTTATCCGTGCGCCAATCCTTGGTCAGTTCGACCGCGGCGCGAAGGAGCTGGCCGTTGTGCTGTTCAAGCTTGCGTTCCAACCGTTCGAACAGAGTGAAGGCATCGGCGGTGGCGCCGGCAAAGCCGGCGACGACCTTGCCGCCTTCGCCGATCCGGCGAACCTTCTTGGCATTGGGTTTCATCACCGTATTGCCCATGGAGACTTGTCCGTCGCCGGCAATCACGATCTTGTCATCGCGCTTGACGCCGATGATGGTGGTTGAATGCCACTGGGTCAGGCCGTGGCGATTGTCGTTTGCGTCCATGCCGCGCGATATGGGGGGCATGAAGCGGGGGTCAAGCGGCGGGCGTGTCAGCCCGGCCCCTGACCACCCATGCCCGGCGCGCCGACCGCACCGATATTGCCGAACAGGTCTTCGAGGAACGTGCGCTCCCGGCCCAGGGTCGGCGTGGTCGCACCGTCGGGGCTGAGATTGACGACCCTGTCCATCCCTGTGCGTTCGGCGGATACGACATTGCCTGTCTGATCGAACTTCACCGCCAATACGGAATGTTCTTCGATGCGCGGACGCACGAAAGGCTTACGCCCGGTGGTGCTGGATACGTAGTACCAGGTTTTTTCACCATACTGGCTTTCGAATGTCGGGCGGCCCAATGTGCCGGCCACGCTCTGTTCGTTATCGATGCCCGGCTGGACCGACTGCACCAGCGCCGCATCGACGATGTATCCGCGCGGTTCGCGAATGGAGGTGCAACCGCTTGCGGCCACGGCAGCCACGCCAATGGCGGCGAGACCCAGAATTTTCGACCTGTTCATGGGAACAGCAAATCTCCGTATTCCGGCAGGTGCTTGGCCGCGGGCGGCCACCTGCCTATATGCTCGGGCAACGCCTTAATCCCAAAGCGTCACCCCATGCAACTCGGCAATGCGGGGCGCTTGGGGATCGCGGCCTGTATTGCCGCTGAACGGAGTAGTCTCTTGTCTTTCCTCGCCCGCCTTTTCGGCACCAAACCCGACCCGCGCGAAGAATGGCGCGTTCTGTGGCACCGCACCGTTGCCGAAGCCCGCGACCCCGACTGGTATCGCATGTGCGGCGTCGCCGACTCCATCGAGGGTCGATACGACATGATCACACTGGTGTTGACCCTGGTCATGCTGCGGCTGGAAGACGAAGGCGGCCAAGGACCGGCGACAGCACGGCTGACCGAATTGTTCGTGGACGATATGGAAGGACAGATGCGCGAGGCCGGGATCGGCGATCCGACCGTGGGCAAGAAGATCAATGCACTGATGGAGAGCATGAACGGCCGCATCGGCGCCTATCGCGAAGGACTGCGCAGCGATCCCAAAGTGCTGATCGATGCCGTCCGCCGCAATGTTACGATGGCCCAGCCCGACGAGGCCGAGGCGCTGGTGCAGCGCATGGCCGCGCTCCATGCGCGGCTGGCCCGAACGAACATCGATCAGTTGAAGGCCGGGGAGATCGCGGCATGAGCGCACCCGAACTGAGCCGATTGGTAAAGCCACGCGCCCTGCCAAGTGAACCGATGCAAGTGGACGCCAGCGAAGCCGAACGCGCCGCGCTGGCCGAAAGGTTCGGCGTTACGTCTATTCCCGCACTTCACGCCGCCATCGAGTTCGGCATGAAGGACGAGGCCGTCCTGGCGAATGGCACCCTGACCGCGACGATCGAACAGCCTTGCGCCGTTACGCGGGAGGAACTGACCTACGAGGTTGCGGAGCCGCTGACGCTGCGCTTCGTTGCAGCGGGATCAACGCCCGATTTCTCACCGGACGAGGAAATCGAGCTGGAAAGCGAGGATCTCGACGAGATTGAATACGAGGGCGAAACCTTCGATCTGGGCGAAGCAATTGCTCAGACGCTGGCGCTGGCCATCGATCCATATCGCGAAGGTCCCGGGGCCGATGAGGCACGCCGAAAGGTGGGGATCAAAAGCGATGAGGATCGGGTCGCAAGCGGACCGTTGGCCGAAGCACTGGCATCGCTGACCACGAAAAACGACTAAGACGTCGCTTCGAAGCAGATTGACAATTTCCGCAGACCGCAAATATACGAATCATATATGGTTTGTATAAGGACGATGGCGTGGGCTTGGTAAAAATCGACGATGAACTACACGAGAGCGTGCGCCGCGCGAGTGCGGTCATGTGCCGATCGATCAATGCGCAGGCCGAGTTCTGGATGAAGATAGGCCGCCTGGCCGAAGCCAATCCGACCCTGACTTTCAGCGAGATCGTGAAGCGCGAAATGGCGCACGTCCACGACGACGCAGAAGGTGTGGCCGAAGCTGCCTGACATGGTCAAAACCGCAGATGAAATCACCCTTATGCGCATATCGGGCCGACTGCTCGGCTCGGTGTTCGAGATGCTGGACACGATCAACCTTTGCGGCATGTCCACAATGCAGATCAATGATCTCGTCGAACGCTTCATTACCGAAGATCTGGCGGCCCGCCCGGCCAGCAAGGGCCAGTACGGCTTTGCTTACGTCCTCAACTGCTCGATCAACGATGTCGTCTGTCATGGGGTGCCGTCGGAGGATGAGGTCGTAAGAGACGGCGACATCATCAATCTCGATATCACGCTGGAGAAGAACGGCTTCATCGCGGATTCGAGCAAGACCTATGTCGTCGGCAACGCCCCTGCGCCTGCCAAGCGGCTGGTGCAGATCGCGGAAGGCGCGATGTGGGCCGGCATTCGGGAAGTGCGGCCCGGGGCGCATCTGGGCGACGTCGGTTACGCGATCGAGAAACATGCCAGAAAACACGGCTGTACGGTCGTGCGCGAATATTGCGGCCATGGCATCGGCCGGGAGATGCACGAGGATCCCCAGGTACTGAATTTCGGGCGCCCCGGAAGGGGTTTACGGCTGCGTCAAGGCATGACCTTCACAATCGAACCGATGATCAATCTGGGTAGTCGCCAAACCGTTACTCGGGACGACGGCTGGACCGTGGCGACCCGGGACGGAATGCTGTCGGCGCAGTTCGAACATACGGTCGCCGTCACGGCAAGCGGCGTCGAGGTTCTGACGTTGCGAGAGGGCGAGCGAAACCGCGCCTGATCCGCCCGATAGTGACAAGAAGACCATGGGGCCGATCAGGACAGCGAATATTATCCAACCGGATGACTGAATGGCACGCTTTACGTTTCAGCCCGCGCCGCAGAGCTGAAACGGGAGACTGCAGCCTAAAACGGAATATCGTCATCCAGATCGTCGTAATTTGAACCACCGCCGGAACTGCGCGCTCCGCCACCGGACGATTCGCCGCCCTGATTCCAGCTGCCTGAGCTTCCGCCCCCGCCCTGATCCCACGAGCTGCCACCGCCACGCTGGCCACCGCCGCCACCGCTGCCGCCCTGCGCGCCATCGAGCATGGTCAGCGAGCCGTTCATGCCGCGGATGACCACTTCGGTACTGTAACGATCGTTGCCGGATTGATCCTGCCACTTGCGCGTCTGTAGCTGGCCTTCGATGTAGACCTTGCTACCCTTGCGCAGAAAGCGCTCCACCACGCCGACGAGACCTTCGGAGAAGATCGCGACAGTGTGCCATTCGGTCCGCTCCTGGCGTTCGCCGGTGTTACGATCCTTCCACGTTTCGCTGGTTGCGATGCGCAGGTTTGCGACCTTGCCGCCGTTCTGGAAGCTGCGGATTTCCGGGTCTGCGCCCAGGTTTCCGATCAGCATGACTTTATTGAGGCTTCCGGCCATCGAATCGTCCCTTCGTAATCTGTTGGCGAAGGGCCTAACCGAGCCTTCGCATCGCTTCTAGGCCCGCTACCGAATTTCCACGGGCGTAGATGGGGTTCGCTATAACCCCAGCGCGGTAGCAATCCAAAAGGTCAGCCCGGCGAACACATAGGCCAGGACGAACAGATAGCCGACCATGAAGGCGGGCCATTTCCATCCGTTGGTTTCCCGCCGGGCGACGGCGATGGTGGATATGCATTGCGGCGCAAAGACGAACCACGCGAGGAAGGCCAGCGCCGTGGGCAAGCTCCACGATGCAGCGATCCGGTCGGTAACGCCTTCTGCAGCAACATCTTCATCGGAGGCATCGACCGCGTAAGTCGTGGCGAGCGCGGACACCGCAACTTCGCGCGCAGCCATTGCCGGCACAAGGGCAAGGCTCATCTCGCGGTTGAAGCCGATCGGCTCCAGCACGGGATGAAGCCCGCTCGCGATCATGCCGGCGACGCTGGCGTCCATCTGGCTTTCGCCCGGCTCTGCCTTGGGAAAGCTGAGCATCAGCCAAAGGGCGATAGTGACCATGAAGATGATCGTCCCGGCACGGCGCAGGAACACCCATGCGCGCTGCCACAGACCGATCGCCAGGTCCTTGATGCGGGGGAGCTGATAGCGCGGCATCTCCATGATGAAGCCGCTCGCCGCGCCCTTGGCGACCGAGTGACGCAATACCAGAGCCACCACCATCGCACCGACGATCCCGGCAAGGTAGAGCGCAAAGAGCACCAGACCCTGAAGGCCAATGCCGGGGCCAATCGTGGTAGACGGAATGACCGCGGCGATGATCACGGCGTAAACCGGCAGGCGGGCCGAACATGTCATGAGCGGCGCGACGAGAATGGTCGTCAGCCGGTCTTTCGCATCGGGGATACTGCGCGTCGCCATGATGCCGGGGATGGCACACGCGAAGCTTGAGAGCAGTGGAATGAAGCTTTTGCCCGACAGGCCCACGCCCGCCATCAAGCGGTCCATCAGAAAGGCCGCGCGGGCCATGTAGCCTGTCGCTTCCATGATCAGGATGAAGAAGAACAGGATCACGATCTGCGGCAGAAAGACGACGACGGAACCGACGCCGGCCAGCACGCCTTCGGTCAGGAAGTCCCGAACGAAGCTGGATGGCATAGTGTCGATAACGGCGCTCGAAATTACCCCGACTCCGCCTTCCAGCGCATCGGCGAAAGGCGTCGCCCAGGCAAAGACCGCCTGGAATATGATGAACAGTAGACCGAACAGGATGACCGGACCGATCCAAGGATTGAGCAGGATGCGATCAGCGCCATTTTCAACCGTGTGACGCGCCGATTTCGACAGGATCGCACCGCGCGCGATATGCTTGGCAGCGAGGCGACGTTCCGGCAGCGTGATGTGCCAGCGCGTGTGCGCTTCCTCGTCCGCATGGGTTTCTGCCTCGGCAATGGCGGCGGCGAGATCGGTCAGACCCCTGCGCCTGACGGCTACCGTGGGCACGACGGGCACGCCCAGAGCTTCGGAAAGTGCGGCAGGATCGAGCACCAACCCGTCACGCTCCGCCAGATCGACCATGTTAAGCGCCACGACTGTCGGGCGCCCGAGTTCAAGGACTTCCTGCGCGAAGACAAGGTGCTGTTCGAGATTGGCCGCATCGATGACGAGGACGATGACGTCGGGAAGCGCTTCGCCATCGAATTCACCATGGATAACCTTGCGGGTTACCTCCTCATCCGGGCTGGCAGCATCGAAACTGTACGAACCGGGTAGGTCGATCAGTTCTACCGGCTCGCCGCTGGGAAGGGTCAGCCGCCCAGCCTTTCGCTCGACCGTGACGCCCGGATAGTTGGCGATCTTCTGGCGCGCGCCCGTAAGCGCGTTGAACAGAGCCGATTTGCCCGCGTTGGGATTGCCGACGAGTGCTGCGGTACGCTTGCGGCTCATGCGGGTTCCACCTCGATCGCGAGGGCGTGCGAGCGGCGCAGGGCAATGGTCATCCGCCCGATTCGAATGGCGATCGGATCGCGCGTGCCGAAAATACCACGGTGGATGACGGCGACCTCCGCGCCTTCGTCCACGCCGAGCGCTTTAAGGCGCTTGCCTTCATCCTCGGCCAGCGCAGTCCAGTTAACCGCGACGATACGGGCGGTCTTTTCGTGATCAAATCCGTCGAGCGTCATGCTGGAGCCGCTGCCAGATGCGCAGCTTTATTGCAACCGATTATCAATAGCGCGCTAACGGGCCGGATAACGCAAGCGTCCAAGAAAACGCGAAACACTGAAATGCTCGCGATCGGGGCTCAGCCACTTCGCCTTGGTCCGCTCGAATTTCATGACCCCTTCTATGCGCCGATCGAGAAAGGCTTTGGTGTCGGCCTTTTCCTCGCTCTCGTCCTCGACGAACACGGCCAGCGCGGCCGCGTAGATAGAGGCGAGGATCGCGCGCTTGGTGTAGTGATTGTAGTCGGTGGCGGTATCCCCGGCGAGCCGCCACATCACATCGGCGCTGTGCCAGCCGGCCTTCAAAGCGCGACGCGCATTCTGCGGCATAGCCATGATGGAGAGGGCGCGGCGGAGGGATTCCTCCTGCCCGTTCACCGCTTCGAGACGGAATTGTAGAAGGCTGCGGATACGCTCGCGTATCTTCATCGCAGCCAGTTTTTCCGGCGGAAGGTCCAGGATCATTTGCCGATCGATGGTTTCGATCCAGGCGCAGATCATGCCCATTGCGCCATCGTCCTTGAACGCCAGTCGCGCTACGTCGCGATCCGCGCCAAGCTGATCAGCCGCCATGTCGAGCGCATCGGCACTCCAGCCATCGAAGACGGCTGCTTGCGCGATGCCAGGGGCAAGTGCCAGGCGCAATTCGTCGAGCGTGAGATCGGCAACATCCATGAATCAGCTCGGTCCGTACGATTTTGTCTGTTCGCCGCGGGAGGATTCGGCGCGTTCGATTTCGTCCAGCATGGCCGAGCGCGCGCCCATGAGTTCGGCATAATCGCGCGCCGTGCGGCCTGAATTATCAGCCCGGTCGGGGCTGGCGCCCTTTTCCACCAGCAGGCGAACAAGGCCAGTGTCGCGGCGATGCACCGCTGTAATCAGGGGGGTTTCCCCGGTGCTGTTCGGAACATCGAGTGCTGCCCCGCGATCAGCCAGGATTTCCACCCCCTCGGCAAAGCCGAGTTGGACTGCTAGCTGCAGCGGCGTGCCACCACTCCTGTTGGCGATGTTGGGGTTAGCACCTTTCGCCAGCAGGAACCGCAGCCAGACCGGATCGCGCCGTTGCGTCACGATGTGAAGCGCGGTGTCGCCGCTGGAAATATCGCGGGAATTGACGAGGATACTGCCAGGTTCTTCGAGAAAACGGGTAACCTCGTCACCATTGCGCTTTTTGACTGCCTCGAGGAATTTGTAACCGTCGCTCTGGGATTGCGCATGGAGAGGCGAAGTTGCCATCATCCCCGCAAGCCCAGCCAGAAGTATGTTTGTCGCGAAACGCTTCACAGTGCGAAAACCCCTATTATTCGCAATTGGATCGATGACTCGCCCTTGCCGAAGGACGGTTAGCAGACCATGAACCGTCAGACCATGCTACACAACCGAACCCTTGTTATAGCGGGCCTCCTTGCCCTGACTGCCTGCAACCAGACCCCGCCAGCCGAACCGCCCCTGGCAGGCGCTGCCATAGGCGGAGATTTCACACTTACGGGCGAAGACGGCAAACAGGTCAGCTGGGAAGATTTCGACGGCAAGTATCGCACCGTGTATTTCGGCTACACCTATTGCCCCGACGTCTGCCCCGTCGACACACAACGCGCGATGGCGGGGCTGAAAGCGTTCGAAAAAGAAAATCCTGCACTGGGTGCGAAGATCCAGCCGCTTTTCATCAGCATCGATCCCGAACGGGATACGCCGCAGGCACTCACGGAATTTACCGACAATTTTCACCCACGCCTGATCGGCATGACTGGGACCAAGGAACAGCTCGATAAGGTAACGGACCAATTCGCCGCCACCTATTCGATAGGCGAAAAGCAGGAAGGCGGCGGCTATCTGGTCGGCCATACCAACATCACCTATTTGTTCGGCCCCGACGGCGAACCCTTGGCCATGCTTCCGACCGATGAAGGCGCAGAGGCGGTCACAGCGGAACTGGAAAAATGGGTGCATTGAGGGACCGCTTCTGGGAGCGACCGCTAGCCGATCTCAATACGGAAGAATGGGAAGCCCTGTGCGATGGCTGCGGGCGCTGCTGTCTGCACAAGGTAGAATATGAAGACACCGGAGAGATCGAGCACACCAATGTGGCGTGCAAGCTGCTGGATACCAAGACGGCAGCCTGCACAGACTATCGCCGGCGCAAGACTTTCGTGCCGGAGTGTCTGCGGCTCACCCTGAAAATCGTGGACAAGGTAAGCTGGCTACCGCCGACTTGCGCCTATCGCCTGCGCGCGGACAGGATGCCGCTCCCGCGCTGGCACTATCTTATCTCGGGCAGTCGCGAGGATGTGATAACCGCAGGGGTATCGGTGGCCGGGCGCGTGATCAGCGAGGATGTGGCCGGCCCTTTGGAGCATCATGTCGTCGACTGGGGCGACGAAGATGAGGAGGCAGCATGATCGACTGGCTCCGCCGTGAAGCACTGGAGCCTACGATCAAGCTTATTGGGCGCGACGTACCGATCGATCTGGTCCGCAACCGCCGCGCAAAGCGGCTGACCCTTCGACTGGCGCACGATGGCAGCGCCGTGCGCATAACCCTTCCCCAATGGTGCCGCAGTGCCGATGCGATCGCCTTTGCCCATGCCCGGCAAGAATGGTTGAGCGCGCAGCTCGCCAAGGTGCCCGAACGGCGCGATCCCGCCCGCGATGGCACAATGCTCTATCGCGGCGAAGACATCGCGGTCGAATGGCGTGAGGATCTGCCCCGCAAACCGGATTTCAAAGACGGCGCGTTCAGGGTTGGAGGCCCGAGGGAAACACTCGCCGCACGCCTGCAGCGCTGGCTCGAACGTGAGGCACTGGATTTATTCGGCGAGGATGCGGCGCAATATTGCTCACGCGGCGACCTTGATCGCGCCGATGTGAAACTGACCCGGGCCAAGCGCCGATGGGGCAGTTGCTCTTCCGAAGGCGTGCTGCGGCTCAACTGGCGGCTCGTCCAGGCCCCGGATTTTGTCAGGCGTTCGGTCGTTGCTCACGAAGTCGCGCATCTGGTCCATTTCGATCATTCGCCCGCGTTTCACGCGCTACTAGACCGGCTGTACGAGGGCGACATCGAACGAGCGAACCGTTGGCTGAGCGTACACGGCCGGACGCTTTATGCGACATTCGGATAGCCTATACTGGCGCGGTTCATCGAAAACCTCTATCTTGAACATCATGCGCCTCAAGACACGTTTCGATGCCAAGGCCGGGGCCGCCGACCTGTGGGACTATATTCGCGAACCGCGGCCGTATCGCTGGACCTTCCTGACGATTTCCATTTTGATCCCGCTTGCGGGGATCGCAATGCTGGCTCAGGAATCGCATTTCCGCCCGCCGGACGCCCCCAAGGTCAGCTTTATTTCGACCTTCGCCGAAGGCCGAAGCGACGAGGAAATTCGCCAGAGCAACCTTGAAAACCAGAAACGCAAGGAAGCTCGCGAGGCGGAGTTGGCCGAACTACGCCAGCAGAAGGTCGACGCCTACAAGACCCTCGGACGCGCAACCGGGCTCGACGTGGATGAGATGGCACGTCAGGCGGCCATAGAAAACGCTCGCGAAGCGGCGGAAGCCGAGGCTCGCCGCCGCGAGCTGTATCGGGCGGGTTCGACGGTTGACGACAGCGGCGAGTGATTGGCGCTGGCTGGATGCGGCCGCGCGGCTTGCCTGTCGCGCGCGCCCCGCAAGCTATCCCAACCCCGGTGTTGGGTGCATCCTTGTAAAAGATGGCATGGTCGTGGGCCGCGGATGGACAGCCGTGGGTGGGCGCCCTCATGCAGAAGCGGCTGCCCTGGACCAAGCTGGTAAGCGCGCTCATGGGGCAACCGCCTATGTAACACTGGAGCCTTGCGCACATCGCTCAGAGCGGGGTCCGGCCTGCAGCGAACGGTTGGTCGACGCCGGTGTGGCTCGCGTTGTCGCAGGAGTAGAAGATCCTGACCCGCGAACTGCAGGGGCCGGGTTCGCTCGGCTTCGCGACGCCGGCATTTCCGCCGAACTGGTCCATCATCCCGCAGCCGAGGCCAGCCTCGCGGGTTATCTCATGCGCGCGCATACCGGTCGCCCGCATGTCACGATGAAGCTGGCCATGACGCTTGATGGCTGTATCGCGACGGCGGGTGGCGAGAGCCAGTGGATATCGGGCGAAGTGGCGCGTGCACATGTGCATTCGCGCCGCGCGATTGCCGATGCAATACTGGTTGGCGGCGGCACGTGGCGGGCGGACAGACCGCGGCTCGACGTGCGGCTGCCTGGGCTGAAAGATCGTGGCCCACAGCGAGTGGTCCTCACCCGCGGAATAGCGCCGGACGGGGTCAAAGTCATCAACACCCCCGATCAGATTGCGCAACTCGATGCACTCTACCTCTACATCGAGGCAGGTGCGAATATCGCGGCGAGCTTTCTGAAGGCCGATCTCGTCGACCGCCTGGAAATCTACCGCGCCCCTATTGTGATCGGTGGCGGCCGCGGCGCAGTGGCCGATGTCGGGCTGACAAAACTTGAAGATGCGCATGATCGCTGGTGTCAGGTCGAGCGGCGTCAGCTTGGCAGCGACACCTTCGCAGCCTACAGCCGCACGCGTTAACCAGGAGCACGCATGTTTACCGGGATCGTAACCGCCATTGGCACCATCACGAAGGTCGAGAACAAGGGCGACTTGCGCGTCGTAGTTTCGTGCCCCTGGGACCCGGCAGGTATGGACATCGGCGCCTCCATTGCCTGTTCGGGTGTCTGCCTGACTGTCGTTGAAAAAGGTGGCGAGCGGGGCGATGCCTGGTTCGCGGTGGACGTGTCGGGCGAAACGATCAGCCGGACACCTCAAGACCAGTGGCGCGCCGACCGGCGCCTGAATCTCGAGCCGGCTCTGCGGCTGGGCGATGAATTGGGCGGGCATCTCGTTACCGGTCATGTGGACGCCGTGGGCCGAATTGCCCTTGCCGAGGATATCGGTGGTTCCACTCGTCTTGAAATCCTCGCCAGCGAAGAGATCGCGCCTTTCATTGCAGAGAAGGGTTCGATCACCGTCGATGGCGTGTCGTTGACAGTTAACGATGTCGAGGACGAACCTAATGGCGATGTCCGCTTCTCGCTCAATATCATCCCGCATACGGGTGAAGTGACGACGTTGGGCGACCTTTCCGAAGGCGACGCCGTCAATCTGGAGATCGATGTACTGGCGCGGTACCTGAAGCGCATGCAGAGCCTCGCGGTCTGACAATGCGGGCACACATGTGCTGAAAGCTGCCGCAAATTCCCGCCCTGCTTTGTGGCTCGTCCTGGTGCTTCCGGGACTGTGGATTGCCTGGCGCTGGATCGCGACACCCCAGCTCTACGGCTATGGTCATGCGATCGGCGACAGTGGCGATTGGGCTGCCTGGTTACTGATGGCGACGCTTGCGGTCACTCCGCTGCGCCTCATGTTCCGCAAGCAGGCCTGGACGATCTGGCTCATGCGCCGCCGCCGCGATTTGGGCGTTGCAAGCTTTGCTTACGCGCTGGCCCACACAGTAATGTATCTCATCAGGAAGGGGTCGCCCGAATTCGCATTCGCCGAACTCTCGACACCTTACATCCTTGCCGGCTGGATAGCGCTCGCCCTTTTCCTGCCGCTTGCCATTACCTCAAACGATTTCTCGGTTCGGCGCCTGAAGCGATCATGGAAGCGGCTGCACCGACTGGTCTATCCAGCGGCGATACTGGCCTTCCTTCACTGGGTCTGGTCGGCATTCGATCCGACCACGGCCTGGATTCACGTAGGCATCCTAGCCGCGATCGAGATCGTCAGAGTTGCCTTGCAGCAGCGTCAGAGAGTGACGTAGTTCCGGAAGCGCGCGACTTCGGCTTCGTCGACATACTTGCCGATTTCGCGATCGAACACACCCATGTCGGCATAGGGACGATACTCTTCGAATTCGTGTACCATCTTGTCGGTCATGCCGGGGATCAGGCGAATTTCCTCTTCCGTACCGGTGTTGAGATTTACCGGTACGAAGACGCTGACCAGAACATTTGCGGCCTCGTCCTGGCTTAGGGTTTCAAGCAGTTTTGCATTGAGATCGGTCACGCTGGCATAAGGCTGTCCGGCTACGATCGCTTCGGCGAGTTCGGGAGTGACACCTTCCGTGCCGGCGAGTTGTTCAGCGGTCGCGGTATTCGCATCCACAACAGTCGTGGCCTCGCTCGCCATGTCGCCGGCAGCCGCTTCGCCGGTCGCCACGGTGTCGCTTGGTTCGTTCGCGTTATCCGCGCTGCCGGAACAGGCGGCCACGGTAGCAAGGCTGCCACAAAGGGCAGCGGCAAGGATGAGTTTACGCATAAATCAGGTCCTCCTTTTGAGAAGGACTCGCACTAACAGGTTGAGGCTCGATAGAAAGGGGTACGGTAAATACTCTTGATTTGAAGAGCTCTCTTTGGTCGCCGGAGCGTTATCTGTCCCCCAGTAGCTCGCGTTCAGCATCCGCGATATAATAGCGCGTTACAGGAAGCGCCCGGCGATCCCGCGCGAACTGGATCTGGTAATTTACCATTCCGCCCCACTCAAACGCCGCTGTCGCGCCAGCCAGATAGAACGTCCACATGCGGTAGAAACGTTCGTCGTGCATGGCGACGATCGCCTCGCGATTGGCTTCGCAGTTGGCATACCACGCCCGCAAGGTCTTTGCGTAATGAAGGCGCAGCGTTTCGATATCGGTATGGATCAGGCGAGATTTCTCGCTTGCCCGGAGCGTTTCCGAAAGCGCAGGAATATAGCCGCCTGGAAAGATGTATTTGCGAGTGAAGGCGTCAGTCGTGCCCGGCCCGCCGATGCGACCGATCGTGTGGACCAGCATGACGCCATCATCTTCGAGCAAATTCGCGGTAGCCCGGAAAAAGGTGTCAAACTGCGGACGTCCGACATGTTCGAACATCCCGACCGAAACGATCCGGTCGAACCTGTCCCCCCGCAGTGGCAAGTCGCGATAGTCGATGAGTTCGAAAGTGACACGATCCGCGACACCGGTGGCCTGCGCCCGATCCCGCGCAAGAGCCAGTTGCTCTTCTGAAAGAGTGATGCCGAGAACGCGCACGTCGAAGTGCCGCGCGAGGTAAATGGCCATGCCGCCCCATCCGCAGCCGATGTCCAACACGTTTTGCCCACCGGATAGCGCCAGTTTGGCAGCGATATGGGCAAGCTTGGCTTCCTGTGCGGCGCCGAGCGTTTCGGTGCCGTCATCCCAGTAGGCGCAGCTGTACTGCATGTGTTCGGGATCGAGCATCAGTCGATAGAGATCGTTGCCGATATCGTAATGGTGCGCGACATTGCGTTTCGATCCAACGCTGTTGTTGACCGATTCCATTGCAAAGGCCGCCCGATTGCGCAGTCGCTTGACCAAACTTGGCGCGCGTAACTGGCCGCCCCTTTCGAACGGAGCATTGGACCGCAGGAGCTGAACCAGCTCCATGATGCCGCCCCGGGTCAATTGCAGTCGGCCATCCATATACGCTTCGGCTGCCCCGAGACGTGGGTCGAGCAGAATATCGCGCGGAACCTTGCGATCTGTCAGCCGCACGGCAACGTCGGGAAAGCCGCTTTTAGCCTGGCCCATCGTCACGACCTCGCCGTCGGCAAAGGTCATGCTCAAGGTTCCACGTTCGATGACCCGCCCCAGGAAGCGCTTCAGCAGGCGTTTGCTCATCACCTTTTCTCCAGCATGTGGCGTTCAAAACGGTCGCGGGTGATTTCGTAAACGAGGTGCACCACGCGTTTCCCTTGATACTTCTGAAGTTCGTAACGGTCGCTGCGCATGGCCCCGATTGCTTCCAGAGCGTTGCGCGAGCGATAGTTGGTGTCGCCGACACGAAATTCCACAAGTTCTACGCTGGCGAAAGCATGGGCGAGCATGGCACGTTTCATCTCGGGATTGATGCCCTTGCCCCAGTGGCGCGTTGAGAGAAAGGTCCAGCCGATTTCGACCACACCGCCCTCTTCAGGGTCGAATGGGCCGAAACGGGTCGAGCCCAGAAGCGAGCCGGTCGTTCTGTCTGATACGGCCAAGGCACCGCCGCTCGCCATCCCGTCAGCGAAGAAAGCATCGAACACCTCACGCCGCCAGCGGTCATGAATGGGATGCTGCTCCCACACTGCCGGATCTGAAGCGATCTGATAGAGTGGTTCGTAATCGGCCTGCGCCAATGGACGAATGATCAGCCGATCGGTCTGTAAAATCGGCTGGCGGTTCATGGTGGCTTATCCGGCGGTCACGTCCGCCAACGCGGCGATGAATTTGTCCGTGTTGCCAGCGTGGAGACCGGCCACATTGATTCGGCCTGAGCCGGCCATGTATACGCCGTGGTCTTCGCGCATGCGCACGATCTGCTCTTTGGTGAGCGGCAGCATCGCGAATAGACCATTCTGTTCACCCAACGCGGCAAGGTTGAGACCTGGCACCTCATTGTCCGCTGCGGCCAACCGCTCGCGTACGCGGCGCATTCGCGCCCGCATTTCGTCAAGTTCATCCAGCCATTGCTGGGTCAGCTCTTCGTCGGTCAGAACCGTGCGCACCGCAGCACCGCCATGATCCGGCGGCATCGACCAGTTGGCCCGCGCCAGCGCATTGGCGTTGGAAACAATTGCGGGCAAGTCAGCAGCCTGCTTCGCAATCATATAGAACGCGCCGACGCGATCGCGGTAAAGGCCGAAATTCTTGTCGCAACTATATGCGACAAGCGCTTCCGGGACCTTGGCCAGGACCTTGCGTACACCAGCAACGTCTTCTTCCAGGCCCTGCCCCAGACCATGATAGGCCACATCGAGGATCGGCAGGATTCCCTTGTCGGCAAATGCATCTGCAATCCGAGCCCACTGTGCCTCGGTATAATCGACACCGCTGGGGTTGTGGCAACATCCATGCAGCAGAACCGCATCCGTATCGCGCGCATCGGCAATTGTTTGCAGCAAGGCATCGATATCGGCGGCCCCATCTGCTTTCGCGTGTTGAAAGGTGACAGCTTCGAGACCAACATCCTGCAGGATTTGCGCATGGTTGGGCCAGCTCGGCACACCGAGATGAATGCGTGTGACACCGGCTGCTTTTGCAAGCGCGACCGCAAGGCGCACCGCGCCCGTGCCTCCGGGCGTCTGCATCCCTTCGACCCTTCCTCCCATCGTCGGATCGGCTCCGAACACATATGGTTTCAGAGCATCGACAAAGCCCAGGTCGCCTTCGGGGCCGAGATAGCTCTTGGAATCCTGCGTATCGACCAACCGCTGTTCGGCAGACTTGATCGAGCGGAAGACGGGTGTTGCCCCGTCATTCGTACGGTAGACGCCCACCCCGAGATCAATTTTGTCGTCGCGCGGATCCTGCGCGTACATCTTGATGAGCGCGAGCAGCGCGTCGGGGGCCTGGGCTTCAAGTTGGTCAAGCATGCCCGCCTAATTGCCGGATATGGAAAGGGCCGCAACAGGAAATCCTGCTGCGGCCCCGGAGCTCTTCAGGAATTATCGTTGGGCGACCCGAAGGGCTCCTTTCGCCAAACTCTCAAAAAGGCAGCCAGCGCTGCTTCTTGGAAAACTTCATGTAACCCGCATTGATGCCCAACCGCAACCCTGCACCCATCCTTATAG
The DNA here is from genome assembly GCF_019711555.1 of Qipengyuania pacifica. Taxonomy (NCBI): domain Bacteria; kingdom Pseudomonadati; phylum Pseudomonadota; class Alphaproteobacteria; order Sphingomonadales; family Erythrobacteraceae; genus Qipengyuania; species Qipengyuania pacifica. The sequence continues at coordinate 437,594 of NZ_JAIGNQ010000004.1, forward strand.
GTATGAGCACTACGTCGCCCTTGCGCATATAACTCGCCGTAAGACCGCCGATCACATAGGCCTGACCTTCACCCGCAGGATACCGCTCGTAAAGCTCCTCGCTATCGTAGAGGTTGTAAACCAGGACGAACGTGCTGCCCGCGTTGGCCCCCGCGTCAAATCCGATTGACGGTCCGGTCCAGTAAACGGGCCGTTCGCCTTCGACCTTGTGGAATAGTGTGCCCGATCCGTAACGCGCGCCGACGATGAATGCGCCGCCCGCTTCGCGCCCGACGATATAGGCGTTGGGTTCGCCCTGCTTCGACAGCAGATTCTTGATCATGTCCGCGACACCCTTGGCGCCTTTACCGAAGACCCCTTCGGCGGCACCGATAAGATCGTCTTCGCGATAGGTCGTGGCGGGATCATCGGTACCCGCCGTTCTCACAGCCTCGCCAGCGGCTTCTTCGGCGGCCTTTTCCGACCACTGAGGCTGATCCGGATAGGCATCGACCGGAGCAGCAGCATCGGGTTCTGGCGTATAAGTCGTGCCAAAATCAGTTTGCTCAGAGTAGGAATTACCGGCATCAGGCTCGGCGTATACCGGCTGATCGCCGGGCTGCTCCATCAAGTCGCCATCGATCGCCGAGTTGGGATCGATTGTTTCGACCTGCGCGGCCAACGGGCTGGTTGCCATGCCGAAAGCGGCAATTACCAAGCCAAAGCGCGGTAGTTTCTTGTTGAATATCGTCATCGATCCCTCCGTGTCGGCGATCCGAGCGCAGACAGCTGCGCCACGAGAAGAATCCTCTTTGAGCAGAGGGGCAATGAAACGGCGATGAACCGAATCGAAAATGCGGCGAGGCGAGTCGTTCAGTGCGGTGAACCACCTTTCGCAATCGAGCGTAAAACTCCCCTTGATGGCATGCAGGGCCATGGCTATAGGGCGCCCCTCGCAGTGAACGCTTCCTCATTGCGACATGCGGAGACGTGGGTGAGTGGCTGAAACCAGCTCCCTGCTAAGGAGCCATACCTGGTAACGGGTATCGAGGGTTCGAATCCCTCCGTCTCCGCCAGCAACCTTTCCATAGTGGTCCGGAGAGGTCCGGACTCCGGAATATTCCCCAGAATTCTGCGACGTTAGCATTCCATTAGGGTCCGGCAGGTTCCAGTACCATCCGGATGCAAGTGGGGGCACATTGGGGGCACCCATTCCCTGAATTGGGGGCACGGATGCTCACGGACGCGCAGGCGCGGCAAGCGAAGGCCAAGGACAAGGACTACAAGCTCTCCGATTCCGGGGGGCTCTACCTCTTCGTCTCGAAGACGGGGCACAAGACCTGGCGCCTCAAGTACCGCTATCTCGGCAAGGAGAAGCGGCTCATGATCGGCACATATCCGGAGATCAGGCTCAGCGACGCACGCAGCCGACGCGATTCTGCGAAGCTTGCCCTTAAACAAGGTCGCGACCCACAGATCGACGTCAAGAAGCAGCGGCTGGCCAACGAGGAACTCGCCTCGAGCACTTTCGAGAAATACGCGCGGGACTGGTGGAAAGTACAGAAGCCGCGCTGGCGTCCTGTCCACGCCGAGGACGTGCTCAATTCGATGGAGCGGGATCTCTTCCCCAAGATCGGTGAGCTTCCGATCCACGAGCTGAACGAACCAGTGCTGCTCGGCGTCCTCGAGAAGGTCGAAGAGCGAGGGGCCATCGAGACTGCCCATCGGCTGCGACAGCGTATCGAACGCGTGATCCGCTATGCCAAGGCGAAGGGAGTGCCGATCTTCGGCAACCCGGCGACCGACATCAAGGAAGCGATGAGCGCCGTGCCGAAGCGCAAGAAGTGGCCTGCGCTCACGAAGGTCGACGACGTCCGCGCGCTCGTTCGGAAGATCGACACTTCCACATCCTATCCCATCACCCGCCTCGCCTCCCGCTTCCTCGCGCTCGTCACCCAGCGTCCGGGCATGGTCCACAGGATGAAATGGGATCATCTAAGGGATGTCGATTGGTCGAAGGGTCCGGACGCTTCTCCGAAGGCTCACTGGTACATCGATTCCGAAGAGATGAAGCTCGAGTTCGATCGCCGGGGCGATGAGGAGTTCGACCACGACGTCCCCCTGTCGCCTCAGGCTCTGGAGGTTCTCTTCGAGGTCCGAAAACTCTCCGGCCTCGGTCCCTACGTGTTCCCCAACTGTTGGAACTCCCATGCGCCGATGTCGGAGAATGCGCTCAATTCCCTCTACCGGCGCCAAGGCTTCAAGGGGAAGCATGTGCCCCATGGATGGCGCACCAGCTTTTCTACCATCATGAACGAGAAGCTCGAACGCGGATTGATGATGGAAAAGCGTTTCATGATCGACAGGCTCGTCATCGATATCATGCTCGCGCATCTGCCGACGGGAATGAGTGCGGAGGAGTTCGCCTACAACCGGGCGCGCTTCGCGGAACGTCGCCGCGAACTCGCTTGTGAATGGGCGGATCATATCATGGTCGGTGCGGTTCCCCTGGGCGAGCTCGTCAGCGGTCGCAGACGGCGCGCCGACTGAGACTGTGTCGCTACGAGGCTCGCTGTCATGCGATCCAACCTTATTCCGGAATAGAGATTTCTAAATCTTTGATGTTCTAGGGTCCAGTTCGACGCGCTCGCGCTGCGATCCGAACACGGGTTGGCGACGGGTGATTTCGAATGGGATCGGTGAGCAAGGTTTAAGAGAGGAAAAGTCTCTCGCCTGCTCCGCAAGGAGTTAAATAATGAAGGATGAATTCCGCGGTCAGCTTCGCGAGTTCGTAGACATGGTCCGGCGAGAGCTTGATGAACAGGGATATGGCCATATCATGCTCCGGCCGACATGGCTGAAAGGGAATGGAGCCCTTGACCCCTTCTTGCTCGAAATTCCGATCAGTCCTGAACTCGTAGTCTCGCTTCGATCACGTGACATTGAAGATCGCGAGACGCCACCGGCCATCTGGGATCGGGAGGCCAAGGCATTCGCCGCCGCAATGATCACCTTGGACAAGGGCCAAAGAAAGCTGATCTCGTATGCAGATGAGATGCGGGTTGCTGCAGTTGCGGAAGTGGAGCAGGCACGGACGAATGGTCTGGACATCCGGCTGGTCGGTATCGGATTCAAGCCGATCTACGCCCAAGTACTCGATAGAATGGATCGCGAAGAGGCACTCGATCGCATTGTCGCGGAAGTGAAGTTGGAGGTGACGTCCTTCACATTGGAACGGGAAGTCGAACGGTTCACCGTGGAAGAGCCGGAAGACGTCGCCGATGAGATACAAGATTATGTGGATGATCAACGAGAACGACAGAAACGAGAGGACGAACTACATCGTTGCCGCGCGGATTTGGAGATCAGCGACATTGGCATAGACGTTCTTCGACTGGCAGGAAGGCGGCCAGAGGAAATCCTAGCCGAACTTTATAGTCGTGGCTCCCAAGACATCGTTCTGGACGATGTTACCAGGATCGGCCTGAGGCAGGATGCTGGCTACGTTGAGGTGAGCCTAGAAACCCAAGAGCTCTATTGGAATGGAAAGGTTCTGTGGCTTCGAAAGCCTATGACAGTCGAAAGCGGAGGGACTTCAACCCCGACGCCACTCAGCCAGTTAATCACTGATCAAATCTTCGCATCGCGACCCGTAGCTCAAATCAACAACCTTGGGGATGGCAAGACGGCATACTCTTTCGACGAAACTAGATTCCTTTTCGACGCCGCTGAAATGCGGATACGGAACAAGGCGAAGGTAGCCGCAAAGCAGCCTGATTAGCGCGGGTGGTCGTCCTTTCAGGTCGACCATAGGATGACAGTCCATTCCCTTTCCCATAAAAGCCAAGCACCCCCTTAGGAAAAATCCGATCTCCGTCCTACAACCCGTAGGAAGGAGAAACGGAATGCCTAACTATGTCTATGCCGCGTTTGATGTTTCCGGCGAGAAGGAAGAAATTGAACGCTTTCGCACCAAGATGCTGAAGCGCCGGAATGCGTCTGAATGCAGTGACGAAGACGAAGCCGGTCGACCTGAGATAATTTTAGACTTCTCTGAAGTCCTTCCCATGCCCGCGGACTGGGAGGGCGGGAGCGAGGAGGACTGGAATGTCCATGCCTGGGGGACGAAATGGGTGGGCTTCGATGTGGACGAACAAATGTGTGAGGACGGAACCTTCTGGTTTCAGTTCACTACCGCTTGGGATTTTCCGACCCGTGCGTTCGAGGCAATTGCTGCGGAGTTCCCAACCCTCCTTTTCAGTGGCTCAGCATATGAAGAGAACCACGAATTCGAAATGGCGGGAGATTTCAATGGCGAGACAGAATGGGGCGAAGGAGAGCTTAGGTGGATCGTAATTGACTAGATAATGTGAAAACTTCCCTACTTTCAAAAACCATCTGGCAAATATCGAGGAGTTCATTCTTCCTCATGCAAGTCCACAATTGCCTGCCGTGAGCCAACAAAAATAAGGAGTTTTCGATTGAAGACACCATGCGAACCGTGGGCGATCTACGCAATGGAGGAGGTTCCGATCTCCTCGGTAGGTCCTCTTCTCAGCCAAATGCTGTTTCTGCAGGTCTGCCTTTCCGAGGGTCACGGTCCAGAGCAGATCGCCCACGCCTTTAAGGACGACGATGACGACGCCATGAGGTGCCGATCGGCGGTGCTCGCGGCGATCAACCTATTTCGAGGGCCTCTCATGCAGGGTCGTTTCACCACCTACGCGAGACCGTTCGGCGGCGGTTCAGTGACCGTCATGAAGCCATCCGATTGGGAGGTGGACGATCTTCTACCTCGGTTCGCGACCTGCAGCTACGACCCTTCCAATCCCTTTGATGCAAACGCCGAACCGACAGCCTGGATTTTCGCTGACGCTTCGATCGAGACGGCGATCCTTGAACTCCACCGAAGCGAGTACGTCTCCGCCAGCAATCAAGCTGATTATGAAGAGAGTTCAGCGCACGAGCAACAGACTAGCCCTGAGACATTCGCCTCGGAAAGATCTACTGGAACATCGGAGGGCAAGGTCTTCCTGAGACGCGGTGAAGTCGAACGCATGACCGGGCTCAGAAAGAGTTCGATCTATGAGAGGATCCGCGACGACCGTTTTCCCAAGCCCGAACCGATCGGCAAAGGCCGTGTGGTCGGCTGGCGCTTCAGAGACATCGAAAAGTGGCTCGACGACCCGCAGTAGAATGCTGGCGGAATGTCCCGCCCGATTGACGGTGGATACGTGAGGGAAGAGCGGTGCCAGACTTCCCCTCCGCGACTAGTCTATCGCGATGCCTAAGAAAGATCTCGATTCGGGTGACGAACTGCTGGCCGCAAGTTTCGGTAAATGCCTGGCGCGTCACCGCGAAGCGGCCGACATGAGCCTAGCAGCACTCGGAAACGCTGCCGGGATGGGTCGCGCCTACGTATGGCGCCTGGAGCAGGGGCAAATCCTTCCCTCCCTTCGAAATATCGCCCGCCTATCGGTCGCGCTGGAAGTGCCGGTCGCGAGGCTAGTCGAGGGCCTCGACACATCCAGTATCCGGCTTGAGAACCGAGCGTACGAGAAAGAGGAATAGCGGCGCATTAGCGCCGGTACCGTTTCCGGCCTTGACAAGACCACCGCATTGTATACTTTAATTGATACAAGCGGAGATGCAATGACCGGTTTTTCCCCACTATATAGCGATCATGCTTTCGAAAGCGTGCTTCTTGATGAGGCCCGGCATCGCCACGCCAATGAATTTGCCGCAGCCCTTGCGGCATTGAGTCTCGTGCGTGCGAGCGGTCGTGTCGAGCATTCGCTTCTCGACAAGGCGATAGAGAGACTCGACGGTAACGTTCGGATCGAGCGTCTGTTGCTCAACCCGGGAACTCATGATGTCGGTGTAGCGGTGCTGGATTTGGCATCGCTCCTTTCGAGCACGCGAGTGGAACGCCCGGTTTTCAAGATTCGGCTGGTCGGTCGCGGTCTCGTTGTGGACCTGGGAACGATGAGGTTGATCCTACTCGTAGCGTACGAGCTCATGACTAACGCGATGAAACGTTCGGAGCAGGCTCGACCCATAGCCGTCCGGGTGGCGGCAAAGAACGGCACCGTTCGTCTGACAGTCGTGAATGCAATCGCTGGCACCGCCCACCAGACAACCAATTTTCCCTCCGGCCTGCCTGTGCTGCGCCGATTGGCGGCGGCATGCGGAGGATATGTAGCATGTAAAAAAGATGGTGATCGACACGTGGCACAGGCCTTCTTTCCAATGCCGGAGCGTGAGCGGTAACCATCACCGCATGAAAAAACCCTTCCTAATAGGATACCTCGCTATGCTTACACTATCACTAACGGATCAGAACGAAAGTTCGGAGAATACCGCCCTCAACTGGACTGGGTGCAGTTCGAGCGATGCGCGGCAATTCGTCGTTGATCTCGGCCTTCCTGCCAGCAGTCCGCTCGAATTGATCCTTCATGACGCTCATGGTCCAATCGCCTGGTGCTCGACGATCATCGCTGAAATCATTGCTTGGAACGTAGAGCTCTCTGCGCTTCCTCGCCCGGTGGCGAGACCCAGTTCGTCGAATCCCAGCGGTATGGGGCAACCGTCGACTTCGAAAAAGCAAGTGGCATGAAACCAATTATCGAAAGCATGGGCATAAACCGGCACCGAGAAATGTCGCTCCCCAGCTTGCAAATTCTCGCGGCGTAGTGACGATCCGCCGTGAAATACTCTCTCTTCCGACATTCGGGGCGTTAGCTCCATGGCTGATTTCGAAACCCACTCGGCGAAGATCTGGAGAGCCTGTGCGTTGCTCCGCGAGAGTGGCCAGGCTCTCCGTCAACTCGGAGAGCGACAAGCGTGTGCTTACGTGGATGCTTCGGCGAGCAGCGCCTACCGTGCATTGTCCACTCTCTCTCGGGAACGCAGAATGCGCGAAGTGGCATTCTCGCCGTTGGCCGCTCCGATGGAGATCGTTTTCGAGGACGGTCGTAGGAGCGGGACCTACACCACGGCCCAGGATGAAAGATTCGCGCGGCGAAAACCGGTCGAAGCAGGTATCGGGAGGCGCTTTCCTTGCATACCCGTGCAGGACCTAGGAATAGACGTCATCTCCTCTCCCAGCCTATCGAGCTTCGCTGAAGATGATGTTCAGGCTGCCCTACTTCAGGCCGCTCTGCACACTACAGGTTGGATATCCGACGCACACTCGGCGAGGTGGACCACGTCTCCAAACGGAGCCGGTACCATACTTCGTATCCTCAGGGCAGGCCGACCCGCACCATCCGTCACCGGATATCCAGCCCTTCTACTCGATCTGGATGTCGTCGAGCGTCTCGCCCCGCTTGGATGGCGGCCCCAACGCGGTGCGTAGCTCCGCCAGAAGGATCGACGTCGAATCCGCTGGAACGAGCCTGCCTTGTCTCATGGCCTCGAGCATTTTGGCCAAAAGGGCCTCCAGTCGTCTGTTTCTGGTCTTGAGGGCAACAATCTCTGCTGAAAGTTCCGCGTTAAGGGAGTCGGCCTGCTGAGCGACCTTCCGCAACCATGACAGCTTCTCCTGCCGACGGTTTTCCCTAACCTCATCCTCATTCTCATCAGCAATATCCAGCTCGGGTCGTCGCCGCATAATTTCATCAACGATTACTTCGCGCAATTTGCCGTAGGCGCCCCCTGCGTAGGCTATCGGGGTTTTGGACATACCTGCTCGTCTAGCCACTGCGGCAATGGACAGCCGGCCGCCACCGTCCCTGACCAGGGCGTAGGCCCTCCACATACGGCGCTCACCTATCGACAGCGGGTGATGGTCAGTGGGCCACGGATCGGGGATAGTCCAGCCGTCGTCATCCAACGGATCGATTCCCTTTATTTCATGAACCTCAGACATCCTTGCTCCTGTCACTCATCATGATTCATTCCGAGCCCGGATCGAAGCCCATTTGGCGAAGTCGCCGGGAGGCTGCCAAGGCTAGATCACGCGAGGCGCTCGTCCGCGCCTGGAGACCTTCTGAGGCCGCTGCTCGCATATCGCGCCTCGCGCTCAGCAGTTGACGCATAACAGACGGCCCGTCCCTTCCCAGTTCGAAGCGGTCGTGCGAAGCGGACGGGTCGGAAGGATCACCTGTCCTGAAGACAATACCCTCAATCCCCGCTACTGGCCGCAGTCGTCCCGTCCCGAAAACGGAGGGCTTGGACGAACAGCGCGCCTCCCACAATTCCTCGCGCGTGTGCGATGGAACGACCGCAGGTAGGCGGGATACGACCTGATCGATACTCGCTGCCATCGTTGCCATACCATGCTCGCCGTCCATCAGCTGCCTAGCGAGCATGACGGTCAATCGCGATGTATTCGTCTCGAGCTCCCTTCGAAACTGCGGATCCTTGGTGACATACGATCTCTCGCTCATTTCAGGATTTCCATTCTGCAATTGGTCGTTGATCGGTGACATGAGCGTAGGATCGACGCGGTAGACCAATTGTGCCCAGGTCTTGCGAAGCTGATAGAGCGCGATGCATCCGCCGTTGCTGTCACGATAGCGGGTGAGATCGCGTCCAGCCTCTTCCCCACTGAGATCCGACAGATCCGTTATCCGAGGTAGCGTGCCCCTCACCGAATGGGCCAAAGGGCCCACTGGAAGCGGGACCGTCACCAGCTTGTCTACGCTTGAGGTATCGAATTCGAGGATGAGTAATCCTTCCGCACCTTGCACTGCGAATTCGCGCAATGGAGCGAAGAGCCGTTCGAGCACCCCGAGAGCATGGAGCGCATATGGCTGCGCGTCGTCGCTCGGTGCTAATCCCAAAAGCCAAGTGACGCGCTGCGGCTCACGACGCCCTTTGAACACCGAGCCATGCAGGAGATACTCGGTGAGAAATCCACTCTTGACCGGGCCCTCCGTCACGCATCGGGGCGCAGGCCGATTATGGACTGCGGCTACCCCTCGTACCGTCACCGGACCCGGCCCGCCGAGCAGACCCAGCAACTCGGAAGGCCGACTGCCCACCCCCAGTAGCACCAATACGGCCGCCGCGTCCCTGATCGTATGGACCAGGTGAATGATCGCGGATTGCGCCGTCAACCCTCGCGAAAGCAAATCGCTCCTCCAAGGCGCGTCTTCCCCGTCAATAATGGAGAATTGGAAACCGCAAATTTCCTTTGCGGCCTCGCCAGGTGCCAAACCTCGCCCGATTTCCTCCAGCCATGCGGACACGAGACGGCATACATCGTCCGCCGGCACCCCGAGCATCCGGCGGGCCGACGATACGAGGGGGCGCAGTACGGCGTCAGGTAGCCTCTCGACCGCCTGTTCCGGAAGCTTGCACCTGCTTTTGGCGATCCTTCGCGCGACGTCGTTACCGAAAGGGGCCTTGAATGCGCTGACGTTAGCGAGATCAGCCATCCTATCCGATATCGAGGCGAGGACGATGAAGGCCCGGGCAAAACGTTCGACGGCACCGAAGGTCAATTGGCCATCGCGCCCTATGGGCAATTTCCCTCGCCCTGCGTTGGAGCCCCTCGGGTCCCAGTCACCCAACATGGCGTCGAGCGAACCCTCCTTTATCTGGTCCAACGCCTGTGCGAACGCGTCCAGGAAGACATCGCCACAACCAGGAGCCAGCTGGGAGATCGACGTCAGGCCAAAGTTCGTCATCCAAGCGCCCACCGTTGCGAGCGACTGGCCGAACCTTGCAGCCGTCGCCATTGAACTTCGACGCAGACGTGGATGGGCAACGTCCATGACCGTAGCGAACTTGAGCTCATCCCGTAGTCCTTCGGCGACATGGCTCCAGTCTATCCGCTCGTACAGCCACTCGGATGGCTGCTTCATATCGACCAGCCAGATGCAATCAGCAAACCGCGAGGCTTCCGATACCCATGGGTTCGTCGCACGGAAATCGTCGAGGTGACGGAGATAGCCGCAGCCACCCCAGAGGAGCCAACTCGGCTGCGGCTCGCCACCATGGGTTGCGTCGCGGGAATGTCCATTATCTGACATGCGGCAGCTCCTGAAAAGTAATGAGCGGCAGCATTCGTGCCTCAGCCACGACCTCCGGCGGGAACATCGGCAACCATATCTCGAGGAGTTCGTCCGCCACCGGCGCGTAGGTCAATGCCCAATCGGACAGAGGATTTTCGGCGATCCCGCTTTCTATGCGCTTGAGCAAGGCGATCGCGCGAACAAAGGACCAGGCGGGCCAAGCCGTGTCGATCTCACCGTGAGGGCAGATTGGACAAAGCCCGATGGCCCCGCACAGCCCTCGGTCTGCCCACCCACCGGGTCCATCGAACGGATTGGCACACTTCCATCCGTCCGTCGCCGAGAGAAGATCTGATCCACCCGGACGCGCCAAGGGATCTATAGCCGTCTCTCGCCTTCTATCCTCTACGAGAAGAGCCATCCCGACGGCTTCCCGTCCCCGCCGTCTTGCAGCCGGTCCGAAGTAATGACGCTCGCCCGTTGCCAACGAACGCCAGTTGCCCGCGGCGCGCATGATGACTGGATCCCCGCCGCTCGCCTCGTGCACCACATTGATTCCGAAATCACGGAGCATCGTCGGCGTGAGGTTCGCAATCCCCACCTCGCGACCCAGCCCCTTTGTCTCGCGGCGCAGTAGATGGCAGTCGAGGTGGGCGAAGGACTTCGCTTCGGCAGAAGGTCGCGCGGGCGAGAAGATAAAAAGCTTGTGCGCGAAGGGACCCGCATGCGGCCGAAGAAATTTCGTCCAGCGCTTCAAAAAACCCACTATCGCGCTAGGATTTTCGGCCAGATCGGTTGCAGGGGCATCCACCGGATACGGACTTCGCGCCCGCAGCTTGTACGGCTGACCCTGTATGCGTGGTCCTCCGCCGTCCTCGCTCGCCTCGACGAGTTCGAGCGTATCGAGGTCGAGCATAGCCAGAACCGATGCATTCAGACGTGTTTGCAGTGCCAGCATTACTGCGAACGCCACCATATCCTGAGGCAGCGGGAAGGCGGTCCGGGCAACTCTCTGCCATCCGACCGCCTCGATCTTTTTCCATAGCGCGGGATAATTGGCCCGCAATTCCTTCGGGATTAGCGGACGGAACATGTGAAGATTGCGTAATTCGAAGGCCAGCCGCAGGGTGGCTTCGTCCTCGGGTCCCTGGTTTGAAAATGCTCCGGTGTCCAGCAGGTGATCCAGCTGGTCCTGACGCGCGACTACGGACTGAATCATGGAAGAGCAGTGCTTGATGAGACGCTCGACATCTAAGTCTCCCACCACTTCGTCGTCCTCGACCAGAAGACGACCCTTCTCGTCTTCCACCCAAGTGTGTGACTTCTTCGAAGCGCTATACGTTGGCGCCGTCTCGACATGGTTGCAGCCAGGCACGAGCGCGAAAACCGCCCGTGCCCAATTCAATTCATTCAGCTGATGGGACGTAAGCGGATTGCCATTCAGTCTCTCCATTTCATCTTCTACCCTCGCGAATAGGTCCGAAGGCAGGTGCTCGGGTGCGGTCGCATCCGAGGCAATCGACGGCAGAAGTCGCGCTACTGCCTCGCAGGCTTGAGCGGATTTGCGGCAGGTTTGAGACGCCTTTCCTGTCCCATAACGTGTGAGCGCTTCAAACAGCGCATCTCGGATGGCGCCGCACTTGGTGAGCGACTGCACAAGCGAGCGCTGACGCCCCCCTCGATTGCTTGGATGACCAAAGTCGAAGTAGTGGTCGCCGACCGGATCGACTACAATCACCGGTGGGTCCGCGGCGGTCCTTGGCATACGCGCGCCGAAAACCAACTTCGCACCTTCCTTGCGAAGACGCCTGCCCTTCCCGGACACACGTTTGCGGGTTGCTGACCCCAAGTCAGGAGCCTTAACCTTGCCCGGTCCATCGCTTTCAAACCCGCCATCAGACGACTGAGCAGAACGCCGCTCCTTCTCGGCCAACAAACGGCGCATGGAAGCAGACATATTAGACACCAAGAATCCGCTGGGTCGCATCTTCAGCCATGTCACCGAGCGCGGCTACTCGGCTGCGGTCGGGAAAGAGATAGATGTTCTCCGTCGTCTGTCGGCGTGCATGGCCAAGCCTGAACTGTACGAAAGCGATCGGGTCCCTAGCGGCACTGCCGCCCCGCATCAGGGCCAAATCATACAAGGCGAATGCGCAGGTATGTCGCAAGTCGTGATAACAATGGTCCAGAACGACCATCTGTCGTAAGCCCCCTTCTGGATCCGGCACCCATCTCCTTGTGACCAACCCGAGGCGCTCCTGTACGACGCGAAAGTCACGCTGGATGGTGCTCGCCCGGGTCGGCCGACCGACGAATTGGGTGCCGGAAGCCAGTCCGTTGACAAGCAAGGTCGGCGGCTCCTCGTAGTCACTGCACGCCTCCTTGGCGCGGGAGACGCACGCCGCCCTCTCTTCCCTTACATAGGTCTGCCATTCCAGGATTTGCCGCCCATCGACAAGGACATCCCGCCGGTCTGCACCTTTCGTCCGCCGGATGGGGAATTGGTATTCGAGATCCTGATCCACCACCGTCAACCTCATCACGTCGTCGACATGGATTCCCGTGTTCTCCACAAGCCGCAAACCGAGCCGTCGACCATTCTGGAACGTGAGCCAACTCCGCGATGTGGGCCCTCCGGGGATCCACCGAGATGGATGAACCAGGCTGCCCTCGATCGATGTGATCGTTCGTCTGTCCAGGGGTCGCGTCATGACTCGGCGACGATGGCAACGGGCAACCTCAGGTATTAATTGGCCGTCGCGATCATAGATGCTGTCCACGCCCCACGCCCTCGCCTTTGCAGCGTCCCGGTCCAAGGAGATTTCGCTCAGCCCAACGCCGTTCGTGTGCTGCACGCAACGCCACGCGGCATCGATCACCTGATGGATAGTGCCTTTAGCGAAGGGTTCACCCCTGATGGTAAGACCACCAATCATGGAGCTGACGACGGCGTCGAGGATGTCGTCATCGAGATACTCGTAAGGACGCCCTTCGAGCATCAGCATTTCCGCGATCGGCTTGAGCAGCGCGACGTAGGTGCGATTGGTGTTCTCGCAGAACCTACCCGTCCGGCTTCGTGCGTAGTTCTCGGCGACCGACAAGAGGTAGTCGAAGAAGCCAGGGAGCGGGCGTCGGGTCTCGCCGTCGACTATGAAACGGAAACCTATCGGAAGTGGCGAGTTTCGCGCAATGTCGGCTGGGACCGATGCGATCGACATCTGCATAGCATGAGGGTTGTAAGCCACGATGTCGACGAGCGGATCCATAGTCATTCTCAAATTTCAAGGACCAGTGACATGGTTCTTGAAAAACAGTTTGTGAACAATGCAGATGTAGAGCAGCGAAACAGTCAATCATCACGCGCACAACATTGTAATAGATGGTAATTAGTGGTAGCTTATCTATTGAACGCTTCTTTTTATGAGTGATAATACCTCTTATACGGAACAAAATCGTTCATTTGGCAAATCTCTAAACTCACCTATTAGTCTGTATTACATTCTATTTCGCAGCGCTTACTTTTCATGCCTGCACTTACGGGAAGCGAGACTTCAAGAATCGATCAGTCGGTCTAATCGGTGCCACGCAACCGTTCACCCAGTTGAGATTTTCGCGCGAATATGAGTCTCCCCACTTTGAATGTCGGAAGCGCCCCAGTCTCATGATAGCGATATATCTCCCGCGGCGCGAAACCGGTGTATTCCGCGATTTCCGCGGCGCCTCTTAGAAGATCGTCCTTCAACAATGTATTTTCCTTTCAGACATATTTATGTCCGAGATATGCGGTTCCTGACTATAGTTGTCAATAGATACATTTGTGTCCATGAGGGGCGTATGCCCAGATCGAACCTTCAAGAGCCCACTAAAAAATCACCGGAAGTCCGCCTTCCGGCTAGGGTAGCGTTGCAGGTAATCGCCGCGGGTCTGGCACTGATGAAGCCGATGACGACATCCGCACCTGCGCCTGAAGTTCCGAAAGAACTGTCCTGGCGATTGAAGCAGATCCAGCGGCAAGACTGGCCTGCGACGATTGTAGACGATCCAGAATTGCGGCGAGGTTACACTGTGAAGCAGATTCTCCGCCTCGTCGCGGCGATGGCAATGCTGGACGCCGGCCTCGGCCCGACCGCGTCAGTGTCCATCTCGCGTGACAACGAGAACACGCTTCTTGCCATAATGCAAACATGCATCGGGTCGCGGGCCATGCCGCACGATACGTCGTCACCACGCTTCGGCGTGCTGCAGCCTAGTCTTCTACGTGCGAACTCCGATCAATCCGAACATCTCATCTTACCGATGAGCCGCGAAGCAATTTGCGCCCAACTGTCCCGCAACCTGTCAGAACGCCCTATCGTAGTCGTGGACTTCGGCGGTATTGCCGCGAAAGCGATCATGGCTTGGGAAGCGAGCGAAATTCCAGTCCCGAGGGCGTCGCTCGACGCAATACTTGTCGACGGCTTCAGGGAGTTCAGGGCCGGTCGGGGTCACGTCAAGATACAAGCTCGCAAGGGGGACCGCTACGCATCATCGTAGGATTTCAACGGCCCCCATTCCAACCGGTAATGAACGGCTCGATCTGGATCAGGGCGTCGCCAGGTTGGTATCGCATATTTCGACGCTGCGCGAATTGCAGGTCAAGATCGATATCGAATCCCGGCCCAGATCCACCACTCTTATGTCGGAGACCTTATAATGCCCGCGCGAGAGATGGGTGATCGACACCATCTCCTCGAGAGGTCGACCGATCCTTCCTATGATGGCGTTGGGTGGACGGAGGCGCACAAAAACCTCGAACTTCTCTGGCAGGCAATCTATCCAGCAACCGTCAATGAGCGGCACCTCACCGACTAACGTGCCCCCAATGGAATAGAGATACGGACACTTCGGCTCGACAATTGGAGAGGTCTTCCGCAACGCGGACAGGAGTTCCGACGGGATCGGTTTGGCAAACTCGCAACTAGCAAGATGTTCGCGCACGCATGCGCCAAGGGCATGAATGCCTGCATCGACGAGAAGAGCTATCGGCTCGGCTACCTTCTTGATGTCGCTTTCTGAATTAGTGTTGATGTCGTGTTTCACGCGCGCTCCAAAACACCCCTCGAAGAGCGAACTCACATAAGCCGGGGAAGGCTTGCCTGCGAGAGCTCAACAAGAACGGTCGCAAGCTGAATGTAATACGACATCATATGGGTCCCGTCCTGCATTCAAAGCTCCCGTATCCGCTCGAAAGCGTTGGCTATGGCTTCAAACGGATCAACCCGGCCTCGCCTCTTCGGGACTTCCGGTGCCTCACTCAGGCGATCAGTTGCGGTAGGTGGAGCGTTCGACAGCGCTACATATTTCGCCGATCAATTTCGGCTCCTCCAGCATCGCCCGGAGCGGTGACACCCCGATTCCGAGCGCCTCTGGAGAACGCAGCCAGACCTTCGCGTCCTCACCCATTCCATGCCGCAACAGGCTAAGGGTCGCATGGAGCTGCCGAGCCGTTTTCTCCGTGAGCGCATTCCGGACGCAGGCCCTGACCGGCCACCGTCCGATCAGCTGGCGAAGCTCGACCTCCGAGAGTCCGCAGTCCGCCGCCTTCACGGCGAGTTCTTCAAGCATCACCTCGAACTCCCTTCTTGCGAAACGAAGCAGCTCGGAACCAGATTGACCTTCGTTGGACATGGCCTTCTCCACATGTATCAATTAAAGTATACTTTCTCTTGTGGAACGGGTTCCCGGGAGCTATGAGAGGTCATGACGAGAGATAACTCCGGCGCCTCGCAGACGCTCCTAACCAAATCCGAATTTCTGTCCTTCCGCGAATGCGGGAAGTCTGCCTGGCTGCGCCGAAACCGGCCCGGCGCCGTCGACTGGCCTCCACCCAGCGAGTTCGATCGCCTTCTCATGCGCGAAGACTACCGGGTAGAAGCGATTGCCCGCAGAATGCTGGTGGACGGCCCGGGAGGAGAACTGTTCGACTTCCAGGTAGAATTCATCGAAGGGACCTGCCTCGCCCGCGCCGATGCCGTAAAGAGGTTCCCGGATGGAAGCATCGAGATCTTCGAGGTCAAGTCATCGACATCGCCGGCGGAACACATCGTCGATGCATGTTTCCAGCGGATCATAGCGGAGCGCGCCGGCTTCTCTGTCAGAGCTGTCCATATAATCCACGTGAACCCGGACTACCGGCGGAAAGGTGACGTCGATGCCAGCGCTTTGCTGATCATCGAATCCGTCGACGATGCGATCGCGGCAATCCGCGAAGAGATCGAGAACAGTCTCGACACGGCGCTCGAATATCTCGGGCTGGACACGATCGACGAAAGTGGGTGCGAGTGCATCCGAAAGTCGCGGGCCCAATGGTGCGCCGCCTTCACCCACTTCAACCGCAACCTCCCCGATCCTAGCGTCCACGTCCTTCCGCGCATGACGGGCAACAGGCTGTTCAGGCTAATGGACGAGGGTCGCCTCAGCATTCACGACCTCGACGATACGGATGTCACCCCCTCGCAGCTCCCGGTATTGGCCGCGCTCAAGACGGGTCAGCCGCAGATCGACCGCGAGCGGCTGAAGATGTTTGTCTCCGGTCTCGCGTATCCCCTGTACATGTATGATTATGAAACCGCGGCCGGCGCGGTTCCCATGGCCGATGGCCACGGACCGCATGAACAGATCCCGGTCCAATGGTCATGCCATGTCGTGGACGAGCAGGGAGAGTACGATCACTCTGAATTCCTCGCGAAACGTCACGGGCAGGAAGGCGAACTGGTCGCCTCGCTGCGGAACGCGATCGGTGACACCGGCAACCTGATGGTCTGGAACGCCTCCTTCGAGAAGGCCTGCAACCGCCGCCTCGCGAGACTCCTTCCGCAGTACGCCGAATACCTGGAAGATCTCAACGACCGCACGGTCGATCTGATGGACGTCTTCAAGGCGCATTACGTTCACCCAGATTTCTGCGGATCGGTTTCGATCAAGCGCGTGCTGCCGGTATTGTGTCCCGAGCTCGCTTATTCGGAGACCGAAGTTCACGACGGCACCGGCGCTATCCTCGCGTTCACGGAGATGGCCGAAAGCACCGACCCCGTCCGCAGTGCGGAGCTTCGTCGACAACTTCTGGCCTACTGCAAGCTCGACACCTTCGCGATGGTCTCGATCTTCCAACGCATACAGGCGGCCTGCACCTGAGGGGCTAGGACGGCGCTCGAAAGGCAGAACTTCATCAGGCTGGCCGCCGTCCGCGCCGTCCAGACCGGGAAGGCATTCTACTTGGTAGTGACGCCGTTCGCGACATCCGTAAGACTGCTTCGGACCGGTCGTCGATCCATCGTCGGCCGGGGCCGCGAAATTCACGGTCTGGGGATTATAGCCCCAGACTGTTGTCTTGTGTGCCCCGCCGACCGAATGATGATTTAAATCATGAATAAAGAAGTCTTTGAGATCCGATGACGGTAATCCTGAACAAGACCCAATGGCTGGCGAGGGTATCCGTCATCGCGCAAATAAAGACCCCAGCGTCGGAGCTTGATCACCACATTTTGCGGGATCGGCTAGCGGAGTGCGACGCGGTCATGCGCGCGGCTCCCTTCAACCTGCGCAATGATTTCGGGGAGTTCAGGGAGGATGATTTGCAGAAGGCGGCTCGACAGCACGCCTCAGCGATCGAAGCCAAGGGCATCCATTGGCCACGACCGCGATACGCTCGCGTCCATGCCCATTTCGATTTGGCCGTCCACATCCGCGCGATCGATGAGCTCCTGCGAGACTACGATTTGAGGAATCATGCGGTCACCAGAAATCCCAAGCGCTGGAAGGATAGCGCTGGCATGACCTACGTCATTCCAACGCGGAGACCCCGCCCTCTGGATGCGAGGGCTGGAGACGGCTTCCGCGCCGGCTACAACAAGCGAGGAACGATCCGCCATCGGGTTGTGCCCGCAGAGGTAGATGGACTTCCAGTCAAGGTGGTGATCTCGGGGAAGCTCGGAATGAGCCGCGCTCATCGCCCTATCCAAGGTGGCGGAGCCGTATTTCCGGGCCTGGAGCTCGATTGCGAGAAGAAGAATCAACGCTTCATCGTTACCGGGATCCGGTGCGGTGATGTTGCCCGGACAATCCGCGATCAAATCTCAGCGCTCACAGATTGCCACCTTCTCGTCTGGCCGGAGCTCACCATCGATGATGACGCTTTGAAGGCGATGTCGAAGTCGCTCAAGGGCGCAAGCCGCTCGTCCGTCCAAGCACGATCTATGCGAAAGCGTACAATGAGGTCGTGGCCAGCGCGCGCCTCGCGGACCTGCGTCTGATTTCCAGCCGAAGCGAAGTGAAGCCCGAAGCGCTCGAGGGCGACCGGTCCGACTGGGAATTGAAAGCCGGTGACGAACTCGTCGACTGGAAATTCGAGCACGACAAAGGCAGATTGAGGGCCAGGATTTCATTCAAGGCGGAATGTATTGATGGCAGAAAGAAGCCAATAGTCGTAAAAGGGGACTATCTGGTGGTCTACCACGTCGAAGGAGAAGTCGATGCGGCGTCCGCAAACCTGTTCGTAGCGCGGGTGGCTCGCTTCGCCTGCTATCCATATTTCAGGACACTGTTCGCGACGCTCCTCGGACAGTCGAACATCGTACTGCCGCCGCTGCCGGTACTCAAGGAGGTCCCTCGGCGCATCACCCGCCAGGAGGCAACGAGCTCAAGGGTCACCAAAACGACGATGAAGCCTTCCAAGAAGGTCGCGAAACGTCCTAGCCGCGCCCGCGGTCAATCCTAGGTTGCATACAGAGCAAAGAGATGACGTGCCGGATGGCACATAACCATCAACGTTCGGATCGTGGGGCGCGAATTCGGTGTTCCTAGTCACTCGTTATAGTTATCATGCTCACTAACGGAGTTTGGCCATGTCTCGGCAAGTGAATGTGATCGCTTTCATAAAGCCAAAGTACGCCCATCTCGACGATGCTCGAGAAGCCATGAGCGGCATCATGGATGCCAAACCTGCCGAACCGGGCTGCATCGAATCCGTCTGAGCGAGGACATGGAGGAAGGTGTCCTCTACCTCAACGAGGAACGGCGCGACCCGGACGGGCTCGCTGCATTGCGGATGGCTCAACATACCCCGGTTGCATTCTTCGCCCTCAAAAAGCTCGGACGTCAAACTCGACCTTGGGCATCTCTATTTCCAGCAGAATATACCCCTTCCCACTTTGCACCCTTTCAATGATCGCGTCGAATTCTAGCCCTTCGATCTGTAGCAATGTGCTCAGGGGGCGCCCTGCACTGGACGAAAGCGTCGTCGCAGGAAGGTCGAACGAGCTGGAAATCATGACTCTCTTGCCATCAATCCAGCATCGCCCCATTTGCATTTCCAACGAACACTCGAGCGTTCCTCTGGACCAGTAGAAACTCCCCCCGGAAAATGGAAGCGAAGGATCAACCGACCTGAATGGATGATCACAAAGCTCAAAGCTTATCGCTCCACTTTCCGGACTCAAACCGGCGAGTTTGAGAACGCGGAATGCGAGATCGGTCATCGTCGCTTGAAAACACTTCGTACCATCGACCGTCAGAGCCGCGAAGTTGCGATCATGTTCTCGCAGGTCAAATTCAACCGCATGAATCAACTCTTCGATGTCGGAAGCAATCCTCCTCGATCGGGTTTTCGAAAAGTCGCCCCTGAGCTGAACAAACTCTGCATGAAGAAGTAGCTCGTCATGGGGTCCTGCCACAAAATCCAGCCGCTCCAAGGAAGCTTCTGGCCTCTCCGAGAACCGAGACTGGAGATCGCTGTAGGTATCCATCCAGATACGGTCGTACATTTCCGCATCCGCGAGCATCAATCCGATCGATCTAGCCAGTGTCGCTTCAATTGAGGGCTCATCGGGTTCCGACTGGCTATCTATCGGCAGAAGGAGTCGGGGGCCGAATCCAGAGGTCTGTTGGCAGTCGAGAACACTTACGGCGATATTTTTGAATCCGTAACCGCCCGTGAGGTCCATGGGGAAGGACTGCTCGAAACCCATCCGACGCAGGACGTTGCGGAACGCTTCCTCATGTCGACATGCATTCGCCCAAGTCGCCCCAGCGTCCATCTGATCATCGAGGAACTCGATCTTTTGGACAGGTGCTGATTCTATCAATATACGCGAACTGGACATGATGACGCCTCTACCGGGAAGAACTTACAACGGCTTATAGGATGCTGAATACAGCCGTCCCTAGCACCTTTAGGATAGAGTTCATGGCGTCCACTTAGCGCCCTCATCCCAGACATTGAAGCGTCATTGCCGACCTCCTGAAAGCGGACATCGAACTGATTTCCATCAAGAGGCAGCAATGTTGGACGATCCGGTAAGTCCCCTTTGGGGAGCGGATTGACCAGAGCTGCCCATCATTCAGCCACCCTCCCTGTCTAAAATATGAGCGCAGCGGACGGTATATCGCCTGCGGGCAAGATCGTTCAGGCTTCCATAGCCTCGATCGTCTTACGCGCATCGTCATCCGCAGCCAGCGGCACGATGCCGAGAGCCGCCTGCAATATGGTTCGCAATTTTGGCCACCCTTGCCCGGGTGCGGCGATGGCCGTGGCCAATGATTCGGAGGCCTTCTTGGATGTGCCGAACCCCGCCGGGAATTTCGTGAGTGCGGCCCACTGACTGGAGGCAAGGTGGGTGACATAGTGTTCGGCGAACTGCCGACGATGGGGTTCCGTGAGATAATGGACCCACAGCGATTGCGCGACGAGCAGGGCGTCCGGTGCCAGACGCTCCAGCAGCGTCGCGGCGAGCGCGGAGATCGCATGATGGGACCAATCAGTTGATGGGCATTTGAGGACCGTGCCCCAAGCTTCAACCGTACCCGTGATGAATAGACCCTCGAGGTGATCGACCAATCGTTCCACACGTCCGCCTTGCGGATGCGCCGCCGCGTCCGCTCGCCAGCGGGCAATAGGCAGTCGATCAAGTCGATCTGCGGCGGCCAGAGCAAACGTGGCGACGACCACATGCCCTACCAGAATTTCGTCGGCGCCCTGTGACCATTCCCGGGCCTTGCCATCGTCAACGCGCATGACGTCGCGATCATTCATGGCGATTTGTTCCGCCAGCATGGCTAAGGCGTCGAGCATTCTCGTGCCGTCAATCACGATGTCACTGAAATCCAACGTCCGCTGTGCTAGTTCAAACAGCACGGG
This sequence comes from Qipengyuania pacifica, assembly GCF_019711555.1. NCBI lineage: Bacteria > Pseudomonadati > Pseudomonadota > Alphaproteobacteria > Sphingomonadales > Erythrobacteraceae > Qipengyuania > Qipengyuania pacifica. Next base: position 458,708 of record NZ_JAIGNQ010000004.1, read on the forward strand.
GCCACTCGCTGCACGAAACGACATGAACGGGCTGGCACGCAGGGCCGGGGCCTCCTGCAGTGACCCGTCGAGCGATGCGCCGCAGGCAAGCTCAAGCCGGATCAGATCAAGGCGGAGAGTGTCGAGCGGTGGCGCAACGGGAGCATCGGTTACGAACGGGTCGAGGTTGCTGCACATCCCGACCAGCTTCATCATCTCGTCATCAGTGCGCTCACCTGCTGCCCAGCCTACCGCAGCGGAGAGGACTCCACCGCTGCGACGCTGGAGCGAAAGCAGAGGTTCGCGCTCATAATCAGCCTGCATCGGCTCAAGCGCTGCAACGATCTGCCCGAACTCACGGACCGCCTGGGCGCGATCGCCCCCCATGAAACGCGCAAGGGCTGCATCCATCTGGAGGCCGATGGTGAAGGTCGGACGCGAACCCTCCTCGATCGGGCTTCGCGCCTCATCGAAATAGTCCGCGGCCTCGGTCCATTCGTCGTTCCGCGCGGAGCCGATCGCGGCCGAGCGATAGGCATACGCGCCACCAATATCATCTTCCGCGCGAGGCCATTTCGGGAGCGCTTCACGCCAGAGCTGCCTGGCTTTCGGGAAGTTGCCGGCATCGCTGGTTACCTTGGCAAAGGCACAAATGTAGATTGGGTCTGTTCCCACGAAAGCGTCGAGATCACCTGCTTCGGCGATGGCGCCTTGAGGATCGCCCATATCCTCGTTGATCATGCGCAGAAGCACCGGCGCGATCGCACGCGCCATGGGCGCGGCGCCGACCTTGGCGCTAAAATCGAAAGCGCTCCGCAACTTCTCCCGGAAGGCGGGCCAGCCAATGGCCTTTGACTGATATTCCGACAGCCACAGGCGTTCAATCAAAACTGATGCCATATCGTCAGGTGCGCCGATCGAGTTCAGCACCGCACATGCATCTTCCACGGATTTGCCGTCGAGCGCTTCAATCAGCGCTGTGAATTCATTGATGTCCTGAATCTGCGAAAACAGCCGAAGGCTGGCGAACTGCACATAAGTGCCAGCCGGGACACCGTCCTCGTCCTCAAGCCCAGCTTTGGCGAGCCGTTCAGGAAACGTCGTCTCAAGTGTCTTGGCGACGTCGAAGAATTCGAGCGATCGAGCGACGATGACTGCGACCGGGTAGCGAACCTTCATGATCGAGAGGAACTGGCTGAGATAGAGGAAGCGGAAGAACCGCCGGCCTTCGTCGTCCGGAGCGGCGTCGAATTCTTCCTCGATCTTGAGCGCGATCCGGATCGCCGTGTCAGGATTTGTCTCGGCCGCGATGCGGTACTGGAGAATTCGGAAGACGAAGACGTCGATCGCCTTCGTGAAGGGCAGCGGGTTGCTCGCGTCAAGGCCGAGGCCGGTGTAGATTTCACACGCTTCGCCAACCGCCACCCACGTCTCGTCGCTCGCGGAGAACATCCCTTGCGAGACATAGACCAATGGTCCGGCTGTCCCTGCAATGTAACAATGCATCAGGATGGAAGAGATATCCCAAGGGCTGACGGTACGATCGAGAAGGTAAGTCCAGGCGAGCTGCCCATGCATCGCCTTGGTCCAGTCTTGGCCGCGCAGCTCGTCGGCCGCACCGCGCGCGAGCGGCGAAACGCGGTACTCGCCATCCTCAGTCTTTTCGAGCCATGGTCCCGCGATAATATCGACCGCGGAACCAGGTTCGACGATCGTGTCTTGCAGACGCCCAATCGCGATCAGTCGCTTGCGCGACAAGCGTCCGGTCATCAGGCTCGCCCGCAAAAGAAGCTCGCGCGCGCTCTCAGGCAGCTCGGAAATGAGTCGCCTAGCCTCGAACTTGATGGGGTCGAGATCACTTGTCGTCCCGAGCAGGTCCGAATGGTCCGGCTGAGGAAAGTTCTTTGCCGCCAGCGTGCGCACGCGTGCGCTGACCAGCTGCGGATGGCCCCGTGTCGAGACTTCCAGAAGTTTGGACCAGACGTTGGTGCGGTCGTCCGGGCATCCGTTCTCTTGCAGAAAAGCCTCGATCTCGTCCGCATCAAAGGGCTGCATCTCGAATTCGCGCGCCGGATCGAGCTGAACTGCCTGCGCCAATCGGTCGGGCAATGTGCGATCCGAGGTTACTAGCAGCCGCCCGCCAATCGCCGCTAGCGCGTGCCTCAGCGCGCCGAGCGGCCCGGCGATCGCCCGGGGATCCGAGAGCGTATCCAGATCATCGACCACCAACGTTCTGGCGGCCGCGCCCGCTCGCAACTGCTCGGCTGCTGCAACGAGCCGTGCCTTGACCTCGCCTGGGCTCAGATCGCGAAGCGTCAGCCACAACGGCTCGTCACCGACAAGCGTGCTAGCGGCGGTCAGCGTCTTGCCCGAACCGGTCGATCCGTGGAGTAGAACCGTGCCGGTCAACAATCCCGTCTTCAGGGCCCGTTCGTTCGCCACCCGCCGGAAATATTGCGGGGGCAGCGGTGGCGGACCTTCCAGAGCCAAAGGTTGCGCCTGAACGGCCAAGTCACCACCGCCCGCGGACAGGGCAGCGTGCATGAGGGTCAGCAGATCCTGCTTGGGGACGTGAATCCCTGTCGCGCCGGCGAAGATGCGCAGGTACTGCGCGCGATTTAGCGGGGCACCGTCCTTCTGCTTCGCCGCGTCAAACGCGGCGGTGTATAGCGCGTCGAAGGCGAGTTCGGCGTCGGCCGGCGCGATCAAACTGGCCGCGCCATGCACAATGAGCCGGTCCTTGATCGTTCGGACCAAGGCATCGCCGTCCTGCTGGCCCGCCATCCACTCGATTGGCTGCATCACCTGCGCGAACAGCTCGGCCGGGCTGGCTTCTGCGAACAACCGTTTCAGCGGCGCCGACAGCTTGCCTTCGTCGAGCAAGAACCGGGCAATCGACACAATTCGCTCCTCGATGGCCGGATCATAGGATGCGGCGCGAAGGCTGTTCCAGAGATCGAGGCCACCCCGACCGCTATCGAACAATGAACCTTGCTCGATGCCAATCCCGGATGTGGTAACGTAGCGATATCGGATCGCGATGTCGGGATTGCGCGTCCGGTGCGCCCAGAAGTTGTTGATCGCGGCGACGACCGATGCCGTGCGCAAGGTAATACTGCCCGAGCCCGCCGTTTCCTTGACCTGTTCGGTCAGCGCTTCACTGCCCTCGATGCGATCGAGGTCTTCCGCGCCTTCAAGAAACAGCTGCTCGTCATCACCTAGGTCTAACCAGACAAGGATGCTGCGCAATATCTGATAGATATAGCCGCGAAATGTATCCTGCGCTTGCCGCGCCGGGTCGCTTACGAGACCGGCCATGGCACCGACCGCTCATGATTCAAGTATAAGATTGCGGCGCGAGACATATGCGCTTCTATCCTAGCCCTCGCAGCCAGAGGTGCCTTTCGATCATCTCGCTGAACTTCAGTTTGCATCAAGCGCTGCGCGACTGCTCGGGAAGTACCAGCGAACGCTGAATGAGGGGCGCGATCTCTTCCTGGCGATCGACCGCAATCGCTCCATCTCGATCGCTTCCCAAAGTGACCTGCCGGCCAGGCGCGCCTTGCAGGGATGGCAAACGGCGGCACATCAGATCCGCCAGCGCGCTGTCCTCGACGGCGCAGATGATCTGTCGGCCCGATTGGCACAGATGGGCAAGAACCTCGGCAAGGTGCACTGTTCGAAAGTCATCGACATGCTGGACCGGATCGTCCAGCAGTATGCTCCGCCACCGACTCCAAGTGAGTGACAGGTTGACCGACAGCAGGAAAGCGAGCCCGGTCGCGCGGCGCTGCCCACTCGAGAAGACGAATTGCGGATTTATGTCGCCGCCCACTTGCAGTTTCAGGAAGCGCTGAACGTCGCCACGTACGCTATATTCGATATCTTCCCAGACTGGATGAGGCCGCAAACGTCGGTAGAGCTCCGACATCAAAGGCAGCACGCGATCGAGCCGCTGGTCGAGCGTTTCGGCGGCTGAGCGCCGCGCCGCATCGTAGATCGCCTTGGCGCGGGTTTCGCCCAGACGCGCCCGGCCAAGCCGTTCCTCGGCGCGCGCCAGACGATCTTTCGAGGCCTCCTGGTCGCCGGTCGCCCGCGCGATCGAACGATCAAGCGAAACAGTGTCGACGAGACGCAAGTCCACACTGATCCCCTCGCGCTCATCCTCCAGCGCCAAATGGCGGCGCTCGATATCCGCGAGCGCAGCACCACCTAGGCCATGTTCCTCCAGACGCGCGTCGTAGGAAGCGACGGCCTCCTTCGCCTCATCGCGCTCGTTCTTCTCCCTATCCAAGGCCAGCTCCGCGTCGCGCAACGCGGTTGCCGCTTCATCGCGCGCACGTTCCTTTTCAGCCTGATCGACCGCCTGCGCGTCGAGCTGCTTCGCCACGGCCAATGCGGCATCAAGCCCATGATCGAAGGCATCATGCTCGATCGCCGACTCGCATAGCGGACAATGCCCGTCCCTAAGGCCCAGCTTGCGTCCCAGATCGGCGAGTGCGACTAGTCGGCGGGCCTGATCGCCCAAAGTCGAGGCAGCCGGCGCAGCCGACACCGCGGCTATCGCCTCATCAAGCGCGGCACGCGCTTCCCTCACCTTCGCTTCCGCTTCCTCAACCTTGACGTCGCGCTCGGCGAGACCTGATCGCATCACCGAAATCGCCTCGAACTGATGCGCCAGCGGCGTCACCATATCAAGCTGCCTTGCGATATCGGCCAGCCGCCGACGTCCGATATCTGGGAGCTGCTCCGCCGCTGCGCCGCTGCCCAGCACGCCTTGCAAACGCTCTACCGCCTGGCCTACCAGGGAAGCTGCGGGCAAAGCGGCGCGCGTCTCATCGACTTGGCGCGCGGCGTTGGCGAGGACCAGCTTGGCTTCCTCCAGCTCCGCTGCAGCATTTTTCACCCGCGTGCCCGCGGCCGACGAAATGGCCTGCGCCCGCCTAATCCAGTCTTCCGCATCAACCGCACCGATTGCATCGCGCAGCAGCGCAAAACGATCGCCTTCCTTGAGGTCGAGGCTGAGGCGCGCAATGTGCTCGTCGCGAATGATCGTCGAACTGCATAGCTGCGCCATGGCCTGGCGCGGCGCAAACTCGGCATCGATAAGTCGGCCGAGCAATGCGTCAGGCGCAGCCGATTGCGCATCGAGCGGCGTGCGCCTGACGGAGATCATCTCTTCCTTGTCGCGGAAACCCACCTCGACGAAGCGGTCGCCCAGCGTCTTGCCGTCGCCCGTCCACCACAGATAGTCGTCGACCGACTCCCTGCCTGACTTTGCGTCGAGATACTTGCTGATGGTCCCGGTAAGTGCGAACTCCACGGCATCGAAGATTGTGCTCTTGCCGGCGCCATTACGCCCGTCGATGATAGTAAAGCTGTCCGAAAAATCGATGCGGACCGCCTTGCGATAGCCGCGAAAGCCGCAGAGATGGACATAGGCAAGCTTCATTGCCCGGCTTCCAGGATCTGCGCCACCGTGGTTTCGGATGCGCCGCTCACAAAGGCCTCAACGAGGTCGCGCGGCAATTCCGAGGTGCGCAGCCGGATTTCGCCCGCCATATCGACCGCATCGAGCCGCGGCGCGCTCTGAATTTCGAGAAGCGGCAGCAAGGCCGCGCGCATCTCCCGCAGACCCGCCACGCCGGCCCGCGCGATCTTACGCGTGCCCACGAGGTTTTCCTCGATCGCGCCGAGCATGACCTGCTGGCCATAATCGCCTTTGGCTTCGGCCAGCAGCACCAGATAGGCGTTCCACGCCTTTCGTTCCGCGCGGCGCAGCGCGAACTGCACCGACTTAAGCACATGCTGGCTTGCGCCGCTCCAACCTTCGAGCAACGCGGCCGCGTCGGGAAAGAACAGGACGAATCCGAGCACCGTGTCGCTTTCGAACAGCAAGGTAGGTCCGTCGCCCTGCTCGAAGGCCGCAACCGAATAGCCGCCTTGCGTCAATTGCTCTTCCGCCAAGTTCAACATCGTGCTCACAATCCAAGCTCCGCAATTGCCTCACTACGCGAATACCAGCGCGCGGCCGAGCCGCGTGCGATCGACCCCGTTCCCGCGCCGCGCGCGAAGTTGGGCGTCAGCGGCAATGCCTCGGCTCCGACCGCGATCACGATCTCGGGTGCTACCACCGGCGGCGTCTCGCGATCGAAGGCGGCCTGCACCTCGTGAAGTGGCCGATTGGCCGAACGCAGCACGCGCACACGCCGGCCATCCAGTTTCCAGTAGCTGCCGTCGGCAACTGCTCCGCACGCCTGGAGTTGCAGCAGCGTCATGCCTAACAGCGGCTCCTCGACCGGGGCCCGCCTCTGCGCGGGTTCATTGGGATCGCAACCTTCCAGATCGCGGCGAATCCGCCACAGAATCTCGGCGTCCGTCTCGGTCGGTTCGAGCCAGGCATCATCGGGAGCGACTCCAGCATGGTGCGAATATGACGCGCTGCCGCCATGTAGGACACGCCTAATGAGCGACTGCGAGAAATCGACGCGAAGGCGATCGAGAAACGCGTCGCCCGAACAGCGGACATGGCAGAATTCCTGGGAAGCGCGTTGCCCCAGCGCGTGGAGCGCCGGGGCCTTTTCTTCGAACGTATCCGTCTCGCAAGGATCGATCACGATTACGCGCGCCGGATTGACGGCCCCCAGCGACATATCAAGGACCTGATTGAGATAATCCCAGTCGGTCCAGTAGCCGACAACCACAAGGTCGCGGTTGAGGAGTCGCTGAGCAAGCCAGGCTCCGGCCTCCTCGACGCGTGTCTTGACCGGTTCGGCGGCCACCTGCCCCGCAGCCCAGACCGTTGTCGGAGGATCCGACCAGCAGCCATGAATTTTGAGCAGCGGTGCGGTCTCGGGAGTGAGTGCAGCGACGCTGTTGCGGGTGATGCCGGCCCCGACCTGCCCGAACAGATAATTGCCTGCGGTCTCGATCAACGTATCCACATTGGTCGAAACCGCCGTCCTGATGGCACCCGTCAGGAGCAGGTCCGCCGCGGCGAAATGCCCGCCATTGGGTCGCCCCGCAAAGGCATTGTGATCTATGTACTTGCGCAGATAGACGGTATCCAGCTCACCTTGGTCGAAAAAGAACTCTGCCTGGTCGTCGATCGATTCCGCGAGCGGCGGGCGCGTCGCGCCGTAGGTCGCGTCATATTTCTGCTTCGCTTTCCGCGCCAATTCAGCAGCACTTGGTAGCGAACTGGGTGGAGCCATCGAGAGACCCGCACCACAAAGCAACGCAAGGCGATCGCTCAATAGAGCGTCGAGCGCCTTAGCAACACCGAATTCAAATTCAATCTCATGCATTGAAATTCCGCTTAAAATTGTCTCGCGTGATTGAGGCAGAAACACCAAAACTAAGAAGAACTGCAAGGTATGTTTTACTCGACCAGCGCATTAATGGCCACGCAGGCTGAATTCGGCGATAATCCCGGTCCTTGAAACCAGCAGCCGCTCAATAAGGGTTGAGGCCACATCTCCGTGCGCGGCGGCGCCCCGGTCGCATTATTATGTCTCAATATAGGTAACCGTATCGACCAAAAAGCGGTCGCTTTTGGCGATCTCTAGCACGTCAACCCGCGGATTGGTCCAGAGCGCCACACGCTCCTTTGCGGCGGTTACTCAGGCAGGTTTGGCACATCGATAAAAGGCAGGCCCAAGTGCCTGAACGCTGCCCCCGAATGGCGGCAATGTCGGCGGGTGCCGACGGCCGTGATTACTTTTCACGAAGTCTGTTCAGATCGTCGACGCCGGAGTTTTCACATAGCCAATCACACGACGTGGTAAGCAGCCATCGACCAATCACCTCTGCGCTCGCCCGGACTTGCGTCCAGTCGTGAGCGAAATCAGCGCTTGCGCCGTGAATAAGCTTGCTACGCCCGTCGTTATAGATTTGCGCCATCACCTTCTTGGTCTTGCGGCCGTCCGTCATCAGTGGGTCGTCCGGCTTTGGGCCAAGGCGCGCGCTAATAAGCGAAAGGATACCAGGCAACCCCTTTCCGCCTGTCAACGCATCCATGCTGGCAGCGAACTTCGTGGTAGCAATTTGATCCAGCGATTCACGGCAGGCCTCGTGATACCAACATAGGCTTAGGAACAACGCGTTCATAACCTTGGGGCGCTTCGTCGACCGATTGGGCTGCACGTAGCCATAAAGCGCTTCCCCGATCTGCTCGAACAGCCATCGATACGAACGCAGATTCTCGAGCAGTTCGGGTTCCGAATAGCGACCGACAGGCAGTTCCGCACATTCGGAGTTCGAGCCGACATTGCTGCCGCTGCCAAACAACACTGTATGACGATGGCTACGCCGCCGGTCATAAAGCAGGTTCATCCACCGCAGGCCTTCCGAGGGTTGATGCCAAGTGAGTGAGATGGCGGTCATGGCGAGACGTGCTGCCAGTAGGCCTTTCTCCTGAATGTATCTACCAGAGAGCCCTTCCGTCGCCACGCTGCAAACCACTGGGCAGTCACTGACTGCGTCAACAATAGATTCTTCTGCAGAGGAATCGAATGAGCGCTTGCGCTTCCTTGGTGACTTGCTGCTCCAGCGCGCATAAAGGCGGCGTGCCGTCGTCGGCGATAGCTTGCCTGCCGCGAGCATCCGTAGCCGCCATGCTTCGCGGGTCTCAAATAACACCGGTCCAACTTGGAGCGGATAAGGCTCATCGCCTTCGATAAGGTGGCATCCCAACGTTAGGTCTATCGCTCGGTTATGCCCGGCGATCTGTTCGGCGAGCAGTTCTTCGACGCGCTCGCTGACGGCGGGGTGCAACTGCGCATCGCTGGTATCGAGATCGATCTCGGCTAGCGCTAAGCCGAAGGACTGTGCCGTAATCTTGTTCAATTCCTCGATCTTGAATCGGGGCTTCAAGGCTGGGTCGTTGTTCCAGCATATCCGTGTGTAGGCATAGACCGCATCCAACAATGCTTCGGTTACCCGAATGGAGCGACCATCACCCAACCACAAGGCGGGCGGAAAGCTGATCCTCTTCACCCGACCGGCTGCGGGCCGCTTCCATGTCTCGGTCTGCGCCTTTCGCAGCTCCGCCAAAATCTTGGAGATAAGTGAGGCCTTATTAGTCATGCTCGAGTGCGCTCCTCATCCAAGGAAGAAGGTCAGCGATCCGATCCTTGAACGGGTAGTCACGTTGCCGGTCACGAGTCACAGCATGAGCAACTGAAAGCATGAAGCCCTTCTTCTCGCCGGAGGAGACTTCGCCACAGGCGTCGAGGAAGCTGTCTGCCGTACCATGCTATAAGACATACTCGACATCGTCGATCGGGCAGAACGCGATCTCGCGGCGATCGCCTTCGTCGATATATCCTTCCGCATTTGCCATCGCCATGGCGGTGGCGATCACCTGCTCTGCCTGCCTGCTCGCCATGGTGAGCCAACTGTCGGCCGTCACGATCACTCCCCGGCAGAACGGGTCGACCTTGATGTCGCCCGTAAGGCCGCGCCGGGCATGCGAGATGAAGCGCCAGATCTGGAACATGCCTTTCGCGAGTTCATCGAAGCCGATAGATGCGAAGGCGACGGGATCGTCAGCGTATCTGGCGTCGAAGCTCATCCTCTTCGCCTTACACTCGATCACTGCGACGATGCCGTCCGTTCCAGAGACGAGCACGTCGGGGGTGCGATGCCGCGCTTTCTTCGGCCCATAGACTTGCTCGCCGATGACCTCGTAGGGGGACATCATGGTTTGGAGATATTCCAGCACGTAGCCCTCGAACCGCACACCGATGTCGGTCCAGACAGCGGAGCCACCCTCCACCACGTCGAGATATAGACCCGATGTGTATCGGTACATGATCAGTTCTGGGATTGGGGCGCGAAGGCGCTCGTTCTGCTCGCCAAATGCGATGATCGGAAAGTCTCGCAGAATGCTGGGGCGATAGGCAGTGTGCCGATGACCTTTCCGCATTCGCGCCGCAAGATGTCGTGCCTCGGCATGGGGTATCGCGAGCTTGCGAAGAGTTGCTTCCCGGACCTCGGGCGAGATGCCGATCTCACTCAGATTCCGCTGGCGGTTGACCCAGGCGTTACCCTCCAGAGCACCCGACATACATGCGCCGGTCTTTACGAAATCGGAAAGGGACATGCCGGCGCTCGCTTCGAAATATTCACGCGCCGAACCGGTGCCATAGAGGAGCATGGAGCGGTAAAGGTGCGGAGCGTTTGTGACACCGCGCTGCCATGGGAACTGGCGCTGTGCGATCCGCGCCATCTCGTAGAAGACGTCATGCTTTTCGAGGAACATCCCGTCCTCCGCATTCTCCAGCTTAATGAGGATGGCCTGCAGGGCACGCATGGTCTGGAACATCTCGGCATTGAGGACGCGCGTACGTCCGATGCCAAAGCCTTTGACCTTCGGGATGGCGAGAAGCTCATTGACCAGCGTCTCCACCGACCAAAGCGGAATGTGGTAAGGCGAGCCCAGCTCCGCACCTACAGCCTCTGGCGGAAGATCCTGTATTATCGCCAGAACATTCTGACTTCCTGACTGGGCGGCAACGACGGCGGAAACCAGCGAGATGATCGGTTCATCGAAACTGTGCGACAGGTATCGCTCCAGCTTCTTGCGATAGATGTCGCGCCCGAGCCTACCCATCGTTCAGGCGATGGCAACGAGGCGGTTGGAACGATCGATACCAATCGCGCCAGACTACTTCGCCGAGATTGCGGCGAGGCCCTTCACGCGGCGGATACCTCGAATATAATTGCGTTCGACGCGCTGAAAGACTTCGGCCAGTTTCATGACGCCATCTTATTAACGCCGCCCGCACGAAACAAAACAAAAACGTCTGTTCACTCAGCATTGCCAAGTTGACGTATCCCTAGCAGAAGGAGAGTCGAACAAGGAATGCAGTCGGAGCGCCGTGGTGTAGACGGCAAATACTGCTTTGTCCGACGCTCTTTCTGAGCGTGCCGGTTCCTTGCAGCCAGTTGCCGTCATGGCTCTCCATTAACGAACGGCCGGTTTTGACGGGTCGAACTGGGCCTAGGAATGGCCGCTTTGTTGGCTGGTCCTGTCAGAGTTAAAAGTCAGCCTGAACGTCTGCTTCTCCGGCTCCTGACGCTGGAACCGGACAGGCAGCAACCGGCCCCGTAGCTGTCTGTCCGCAATGGGCCCAAATGCGGACGTTAGACACAGTTATGAGGAGTTCTGAACCTGCCATCCGTGGACGCCGCGGTGGCTAGCCCGCGAGAAAGGCTTTCGGCAATGCGCCGTTCCTCATGATAGAAGTCAACGACAGCATCTGGCTGGCGCGAGCCTTCAGGCGTCCGCCGGTGTGGTAAGCGAATGAGCAAACCTGCAAGGGAGGCGACGGCAGTTTATTTGCAGCGACGTTGGCGATGTGCGGTTCCTTCCTGCGCTGTGGTTTTCACAACGGCACAGGAATGTGACCCCTCATAAAATCCCGACCATGACATTTGGTCCCGGAACCCGGCTTTGCTGTTCTACCTCACCCACTAGCAGTCTCGCTAGAGACCGCCTGGGAACTGCGTAAGCCCGGGAATGGCCAGAAGTGTCGCTGATGGAACATGACTTCCAATTGGCGACGCCAAGGAAAAACGTCGATGTGCCTCGATAGCTCTATCCTTGCTGACAACAAACCGGCAGGCGGTCGCTGCTGAGATCTACTGGCGCGTCCGCAGCTACGATATCTGCGACTTCCCGCGCGTTATTTAAACCTTCCGCAGCCAAGACCGGCAGCCGCTCCAATCCGCGCGCCTAGTCCAACCCTGCAGGTAGCTGCATATGCGTGAGTTTGTCCGGGTTCTTCACTATGTAGATTCCGACGATCTTCCCATCGCGGCTGTCGAGGATGGTCGCCTGCGGAATGCCATCGTCAAGACTAAGGTAGCCAGGAAGACCGTCCACGATCATCGTGTGAAGCAGGGTCGGATATGCTACGTGTTTGCGGTTGGCATGTTGCAACAGACGTATCACGCGCTCGATGCCTCGAACGATATTTCGGAGCGCGAATATGCGCCCGCCACCGTCAGTATGGATCTCGACATCTTCGGCTAGCATCGCCGACAGCTGCGCGGTGTCGCCATCCCGTGCCGCGATGAAAAACGCACGAGCCATCCTGTCGGCTCCCTCGGCGTCAATGCTGTAACGCTTGCGCTCTTCTTTGATGTTCCGGCGGGCGCGCGAGGCTAGCTTGCGCACGGCGGCTGGCTCCCTCTCCAGGGTAAGCGCGATTTCCGACAAGGGAATGTCAAAGACATCGTGAAGAAGAAATGCTGCTCGTTCCAGCGGCGACAGGCGTTCCATCGCGAGCATCAGGGAATACGTGATGTCGTCCTCGATCCAGTGATCGACTTCGACCTCACAAACGAGCGGCTCGGGAAGCCATGGCCCCACATAGATCTCTCGTCGCCTTTGAGCCGATTTCAGCCGATCGAGGCACACGCGCGTCACAACTCGAGTGAGATAGGCGGCTGCGTTATCGACCTCGTCCTCTTTGCCGTGCCAGCGAAGCCAAGCGTCTTGGACCGCGTCTTCAGCCTCGGTAACTGAACCAAGCATCCGATAGGCGAGCCGTAGGAGCCTTTTCTGCTCGGATTCGAACTGCGCGGCGCGCTGGTCGCGGGTCGCTGACCCCTTATAGCCTGCTCCTCTCACGCTGCAATTCATTCGCTCCTCCGATCATGCTCGAGATATGCGTACTCAAGCAAGTTTGTCGGACCTGCCACAGTCGCGCCTCCGGAGAAAGTTTGCATCTCGTGTCACAACCGTCGCTTCTGTGTCGTCGAAGGTATGAAGACCCGGTCAGCACGGGTTGCATACATAGGAGTATCAAAAATGCAGGAATCGAAGCGTCACGTTTGGCACGAGGTCGCGCCGAAGGGGGCAAAGGCATTGTACGGTGTCTACCACTACGTCACCAGTGAGACCGACCTACCGGAAGAGCTGATCCACATGGTTTTCCTTCGGGTGTCCCAGATCAATGGATGCGCACATTGCATCGACGCCCACTCCCGGGATCTGCTCAAAACGATGTCGGTCGAGAAGGTCGCGCTGCTTCCGGTGTGGCGAGAAGTGCCGAACCTTTTTTCCGATCGCTACCAGGCGGCGTTGGCGTGGGCTGAGGAGGTCACACTTCTCAGCGAAACGCATGCATCCGACGATGCATACGAAGCAGCATCCACGGTTTTCAATCCGAAGGACCTCGTCGACCTGACGATCACGATCGCGGCGATGAATGCGTTCAATCGGTTGGGCTCGCCTTTCCGCCTTCCCGTCGAGGCACAACCTTAGCGGTTTGGCGTCGAGGCTCAACCTTTGCGGTTGGGCCTCACCTCCCCGCCAGTCCCTCGGCCCCTCGTAGTTAGTGGCTGTTCTAATATTTTGGGCAAGCGCATCTTGCGTTGCCCTTAGAAGGTGCCGGAGCTGCTTCGCGCAAAATGGGGACACTCAGGTATTGATTTTACCACTCAGGAAGACTGTTCAGAGGTTCGAAGGATTGGACAGCGACATTTCGTTGGAGATTTTTGGATGCCATTTCTTAACCGATTAATGATGTGCATTCTGGCTGCTGGAATGTTGGCAAACGGGGTGTGTATGCTTGCCAACCCGGCATGGTGGTATTTCCACGTTCCGACGGTGACGGGCACCGGGCCCTATAATCAGCATTTCGTGCGCGACATCGGTCTCGTGTATGTGCTGATTGGCGCCGGCTATGCATTCGGCGTGGTATCTTTGTCTCATCGCCTGTGGGCCTGGGCCGCGGCAACGACATGGCTCGTAGGCCATGCTCTATTTCACCTCTGGGAAATAGGAACCGGGCTCTGCGGCAGCGACACCATCCTTCGTAATTGGCATGGCGTCTACCTACCCGCCGTGATGGGAATAGTCGGTGTTGCCATAGAAACTACGAGCCGGCGGCTGCCGTCCCGCGCCGAGCGTGCCTCAAAGGTGATCACCGACCAGAAAGTCGACTTGTAGGCGCCTGGCTCCCAGAGGTCGACACTCTAGCGCGAGACTTGCTCACTCGCTTCCGCGATACGGAGCGCCGCCGAGGCCCTGCAAAGAGCCCTCGACTTGCCCGGCTGGATTGCCATAGCCGAAGCCATTAAACGGGAACTTCCCGAAATTTACAGAATGCGGGGTGGCTTCTCGCGTTGGCCCTGGCGCGGTCGCGGGCGAAATTACTTAGTGCTTCAGAACCCTTGCGTGGCCGCAATCATTTTATGGTAACCCTGATGTTGGCGGATTGCATCGTCGGCGACGAGAAGACCGTTCAAGCCAGAAATGGTAGTTCCCGCTAGTCAGGTAAGCTCCCGTCCTATCGACCAAAGCTGGGATGAAAAGCTGCGACCACCGCCCGTCCCTCGTCGAACGTCGCCTTGATCATTGCCTGCAGATGCCTCCTCGTCGCGCCTCGCGTCCCGACATAGCCGGATTTTCATCAGTTCGCCGAAGGCGTTGCTACGTAGTTAGTGGCCGTCAAGTTCGTCATGGTCGATCCGCAACCCGGCTCTCTCTCCCAGTAGGAGATCATTAGCAAGAAGATGGTCGAGATGGCCAAGGCTGATAACGATCCCCGCTGCGGCTGCAGCAGACCGGCGTTTCCTCAACTTGACGAAGATTGCGCCCGGATGAAGGCGATAAGGCCCGTCACCATCGAGGTCGCGATCGAATTGACGCACGCGCTCGAGCTCGTTTTCGAATTGCCAATCGAGGGGAACCTGCCCCCCCCCGCGCCGCGCGAAAAGCCGCGCTAGAGACTGCGGCTCGACCTGATCGACAAGATCGAAGGCGACACGTCTGGCGAGCGATGAGACCGCCTGTCGCGAGCGAACCGCCCGGATGCGTAACTGGGACCTGGCCACCACGATAATCGCTCGGGCTCGGGCTCTGGCCGGCCGCGCTACCTCATGACAGAACGTTAGCGTAAATCGCGCGCCGGGACGGCGAGTGTCTTCGATCGCCTCCGAGGTCTCACGATCGAGTCGCACCAACAGGAGGCCCGCTGCCTGCAACCGTCGGATTTCACGCTCTTCTACTTAGTATCTCTTAAACTCCCCGCTTGACGCACCGGCAATTTGCTCATCCTGCCCGAACCGCTTCTTGGGCCTGATTTTGGCGTTTCGGCCGGCGAACCTTTTCTCGCTACTTAGGGCATCATGAAGCGATTATGTGTTCCCAACGACCGATAACGACGAGGCGCTCGTCGCCGAAGCCGTCACCGTCTGCCCCTATTCGCACGCGGTGCGGGGGAATAGGGAAGTCAAGCTGCCGGTTGCCTGAGCAACCGCAGCGCACGAAAAAGGGACGGCGCCGCGGCACCGCCCCATTTCGCGCCTCCAGTATGTCAGAGCGTGATGGCGAAATGCGTCCGCATCGCGTTCATGTAGGTTTCCTCGCCCGCCTCGCGCCGCAGCTTGACGAGTTCGACGATGTCGGGCGTCGCGATGTAGCGCAGCGTGTCGACCCCGTCGGTCACCGCACCGAAAATAGCTTCGGCGACCTGCGCGCTGGTCGTGTGCTGTCGTTCTGCTGACAAATTGGCGAAGATGTCCGCAACCTTGGCGACAATCGGCGCATAATCGTCGATGGCCACGGTCGCATCGCGCTCCGTATAAGCTCGGCCGAGGAAGCCGGTGTCGAGCACCCCGCCCGGTTCGACGATCTTGACCGTAATGCCGAGCGGCGCGAGTTCATAGGCCAGCGCCTCCGAAAACCCCTCGAGCGCGAATTTCGACGCGTTATAGAGCGTGCTCGCAGGGAGCGCGAACACGCCGGCGCCCGAACTGATATTGACGATCAGCCCCTTTTTGCGAGCGCGAAAATGCGGCAGAATCGAGCGGATCGTGTCCATCATGCCGAAGACATTGACCTCAAACTGCTCCTTCACCTTGGCGCGCGGCGTTTCCTCGAACATCCCGTGCAACCCGAAACCGGCATTATTGACGAGCGCGTCGATCGCGCCAAAGCGTTCGATGCCAGCTGCGATCGCGGCGTCGATGCTCGTTGTGTCCTGGACGTCGAGCGCGGTGACGAGGATATTGTCCTGACCGGCAAGATCGTCAGCGGCGGCGGGATTGCGCATCGTCGCGACGACGTTCCAGCCTGCATTGGCGAAATGCCGGGCGGTGGCGTGTCCGAAGCCCGACGAACAGCCGGTGATGAGAATGGTCTGGGTCATGAAAGCGTCTCCTTCTTGCGGGGGAGCCCCTATGTAGCCATTGCCCCTGCGGCGATAAGCCCGATCCAACGGGATGAGACGATGATGGGAATCGAACAATGAAAGGCGTCACCCTCTCCGAACTGCGCGCCCTCGATGCAGTCGCCCAACATGGGAGCTTTCGTGCCGCCAGCACGGCGCTCGGCGTTTCGACCTCGTCGCTCTCACACTCGGTCGCTGGGCTCGAGAGGAGGCTGGGCATCCGGCTGTTCAATCGCACCACGCGCAGTGTGTCGCTGACCGAGGGGGGCCGAAGCTTTCTCGACGAGGTCCGGCCCGCGCTCGATCTCATCGAGGCGGCCGTCGAAAGCGCCAACAGCTTTCGCTCCAAACCCGCGGGCACGCTCCGGCTCAACAGTTCAGAGGCTGCGTTCGAGCGGATCATGCCCGACATGCTCAGCTTTCTTTCGAAATATCCCGATATGCGGATCGACGCGGTGTGCGACGGTCGCCTTGTCGATATCGTTGCCCACGGTTTCGATGCGGGTCTGCGCCTCGCCGAAGCGGTGCCGCAGGACATGATCGCACTTGCGCTGGGACGCGAGGAGCAGCAGATTCTCGTCGCCGCGCCCGCCTATCTCGAGCGTGCGGGACGCCCGGCCAAGCCCGCCGATCTCGCCCATCATGAATGTATCCGGTTCCGTCACGCGGGGGGGGCGCTGATGCGATGGGAACTCGAACGTCACGGCGGCGTCGAACGACTCGATCCGCCGGGCCGGCTGATACTGGGTGGCGACCGGCTCGTCCTCGATGCCGCGATCGGCGGCGCGGGCATCGCATTCGTAACGGCCTGGGCGGCTGAGGCGGCGCTCGCCGACGGCCGGCTCGAACAGCTCTTACCCGAATGGACGCCACCCTTTGCGGGCCTGTGTCTCTATTATCCCCGTCAGAGGGCGACGTCGGCCGGGCTTCGCGCCTTCATCGACCATCTGCGGTCGCGCCGCCACTAGCGGCAACCCTTGGCGCAAGGCGAGCAGCGTGCGTGCCGCTATCAACGCCACCTATACGATCTTCCACACAGATCCCGTTAGCGTCGTGGCAGAGGATCACCGGATCGATCGCGCAGCCGCGAATATCCGCGTCGGGACCGTCGTCGCCAACAGCCGCACTTCGGGTTCGGGTCCTCAGAATGCCGTGGTCAATAATGCTAGATCGCGGCAGATCGCTTCCGGCCTCATCGACCCCGATGAGATTCTGCGCCTCGACGGCCTCAGCAACCCGTCCATCGATCCGGCCGCTTGCCCGGGCGGAGATCCGGAAATCCGTGTCCTGTGGGTACGGGCGACGCTAGCGACCACTGAGCGGAGCGCTACGAGTCGGAAGCTATTTGGCGGATCGCGAGGGCTATCACCTCTGGTTCCTGCATGTGACCGGTAATGACACAGCCGAGCTAATCCTCGCCTTGGCATCCTCAGGGCTGACCGTTGTTGCGGGAACCTCACTTGCGGCGTCGGACTGGGTTCGGGCTAGAGAGACACACCTTCCATTGGAGGCAGCATCGATGACGACCGGCTGTTGCGGGCCCTCTCACTTCTTGCCGGGCTGTTATATCACCGAGGCAGAAGATCCAACACAGTGATCTAACCACCAGATCGTTAGCATGAGTTGCCACCTAGTCGTTTGCGAAGAGACGTGAGCGCTAGGCCAGGTTCAACTTATTCGGCCAAACTGGTGGAGACCAGACCTGACATTCAGACCAGGCGAGTAAACTACAAGCCTATGTCGCCCCCTCGTCGCGATACCAGCATGTGAGGGATCGCCACAGACTTAATGGTGTCCCTAAACAGGTTAGCCCTTTAGGCCCACCTAGTTAGCGATGCCCCCGTCATCTCTCTGCCGCCGGAAATCCCTTTCAACGCTTCTGCAATTTCGGCGTCCAAGAGCTTCCTGCCAGCCGGATCCAGTGCCGCATATGTCTGCTCATCGAGACCGTGCTTCCTGATTACCGCATCGCGCGCTCGTTCCGCCGGCGTCTTCACCGCTTCCGCCATCATTTCTTCAACAGCTCTACTGAAGCTCGACGAAACGGCACCCGGCGCCGCTGCTGGCCGATCGTCACGCGCCGGGCCATGGTAACGAGTAGGGTAAGAGAAACACTTCAAGCCGCTACCGATGTTGATTGTCATGGGAAATTCCTCCTTCCAAACCCTCCTACCCGCGCGTGGTTAACAAACAGCAACCTCGCCACTCGCCGTAAGGCGGCGATTTGCGATTAAGATTGGATCGGATGGACGGATTCTACCGAAGACCCGGTTATACCTTGAGTAAAACTAGCAATGCGACCCTGCCGCCTCCAATTCACGGACCAATCCCACTAGGCGATCTGGCGCTGACATCGCCCTATTAACGATCGCGCTTGGATCTAATCCAATGTTGCGCATCGCATCAGCAAACTCGCCGAGAGCTCGGTAAGTTGCCTCGCGACGAGCCCATGCAACCAGTTCGAACCGGGCGGCAATAGAAACCGCCATCGGCGCCCCCTGATCGCCAAGCCCGATGAAACCGACGGGCCCGATCATGCCGAATAATCCGTCATGGCGCTTGCCATTTGCCAAAGCCTCTCCGCATTTGACGGATCGATTGCATAGGGCGCAAGTCCAGCTACTCTTTCTTCGGGCCGCCCGTATATGATAGGAGCTTCCTGACAGTCCTCAAAGTAGCGTCCGCTCACCCCTTCGACCAACGGCGAAGCTGCGAGGAGAACTGATGTTGCGGCCCCCTGTTCGGGTGTCTTTCGCCATTTTTCTGGCGTCTGCAGGCCGCCTGTGTGCTGCTGCAGGCCCGTGGCGATCGCGCCGGGATGAAGCGAGTTGCTAGTGATCCCGTCCGCGCCCCATTTCCTGCTCAAGGCGACCGAAAAGAGGATGCAAGCCGTTTTCGATTGAGCGTAAGCGAGTAGTGGATCGTAGCGGATGAAACGGAAAGCCGGATCGTCCCACAGGATCGGACCGAACAGACTACCTGTCGATGCGACTGACACGACCCTACCCCTTCGTTCGCGCAGAAACTCATGTAGCCCCCGGGTGAGGGCAAAATGGCCGAGAAAGTTCGTGGCGAACTGCATTTCATGCCCCTCCCCAGTCCGTTGCAGGCTCGGCAGCGCCATCACGCCGGCGTTGTTGATTAATGCATCGAGCGGACGCTCCCAGTCCGCGAGCAAGCTTCGGATTGATGAAGGATCGGCGAGATCGAGAGATCGGCATTCAATTTGCCCGATCGCCGACTTGCGTAGCGGCTCCGCGGCCGCTTCTGCGGACGATAGCTTTCGAGCGGTCATAATAACATCGGCACCAGCTTTGGCGAGCGCATGAACGATTGCCTGCCCGACCCCCCCATTCCCGCCTGTGACGAGCATCGTGCGCCCTGAAAGATCAATGCCCTCAAGCACTTCATCTGCCGTCGTCTTAAATCCAAAAGAATTTGCCATGTGAAATCTCCTTGTGGATTTCATATGGTGTCGGCTGATCCTGCCGCATAGACTGACAGAATGTCACACTCTGTTGAGTTATATCGAACGATATCCACGTTGGCTCCTTCAGAGCTGGCCGCATTAGCCGCGGTGGCGCGGCACGGGGGCTTTCGCGCTGCGGCCCGCGCCACAGGCCTAAGCCCTTCAGCACTTAGCCACGCAGTCGCAAATCTCGAGCGACGCCTGGACGCGCAGTTGTTCCTGCGAAGCAATCGCGCGGTTTCCCTGACCGATGCCGGCACGCGCTTCCTAAATGAACTGGAGCCAGCACTCGAACGGATCGGACGAGCAGTCGAGAGCATCTCGGACGCTTCCGCAACAGCCAGCGGTACCATTCGTATGAACGCCTCAAGCGTAGCGGTCGAACAACTAATGGACGACTTTATCGCACCGTTTCTCCGCGAGAATCCGGCCATCGACCTCGACGTTCACGAGGATACGGCGCTGATCGATATCGCCGAACATGGCTTCGATTGCGGACTGCGTCTCCTCGAGCTCGTGCCATTAGAGATGGTGGCGGTCCCGGTTGGGCCTGAACGACAACAGCATATCGTAGTCGGCGCACCAGGCTATCTGGACAATATGGCTCCGCCTGCATCGCCCAACGATCTGTCTATGCATGAATGCATCCAATTCCGCATGTCTGCGGATACTATGTATCGATGGGAATTCAGCAAGCAGGGCGAGAGTTTCTCGCTCCGCACTTCAGGACGCGTCTGCGTCAGTTCCACCAAGCTTGCTTTGGCGGCAGCAAGAAATGGGCTAGGCTTGGCCTACGTGACGCGCTCCATCGCGAATGATGATCTCGAAACCGGACGAGTGATCCAAGTCCTCGAAGACTGGACCCCGCCTTATCCCGGACTCGCAATCTATTATCCGCGAAATCGTCACCGGAGTTCGACCATGCGAGCCTTTGTCGAGTATTTGCGCGAGCGTCAGCGGCTGTGATCAGGTAATTCCCCTGCGCTGGGGCGCCATACTCCGATGGACATGTTGCGATCTCCGCTTCGCCGACAGGGTGATAACTTTGTCCACGATCCAGATCGCCAGCATCGAAGCTCCGGTGAGCGGGAAAAACAGGCCACATGCGATCATGGCTGCTGAAAAGCTCCGCTGGCGCGATCGATCGAGCGGTGCTGGTGGCCGTGCCAAGCGACCGCCAGTGCGGCGCTTCCACCAAAGTATCGGTGCCGAGGCACACAAAAGCAGCAACACGAGACATCCCGCGAGCATTACCCAGCGGTTTGCTTCGCCATATTGCTTTCCCTGATGAGTAGCCACACCCCATTCGACTACTTTAGCCCCGGTTCCGTAGTCCGCGAAACGCGTGTCACCGTGGATCATTCCGTCTTGCCCAATGAACATTGTGCGGGCGAACTCGACCTTTTTCTGCATGGACGTTACAGAGTAGCTGACCCCATCCGCTGGGACGTTGATAGCGAGCGGAGTCGCCAAGCCTGCATCGAGCGAGACCTGCAGGACGGTATCAATTCCGCCTTGAGACAGCACGTCCTTGGGTAAGACGCGATTTTCCATGCTCCAGGGCACGTCACCACGCGTTGTTCTTGTAGAGGAGGTGATATCGTCGCCCTGCCCAACCGCTATTGGCCTTGTATGGGCCTTTGCGACCTGTTGAGGCCTGCCGAGGCCGGTCGCCGTCAGCGCGCTCTGCAATTGGGCACCCCATACACCTGACCAGGGCATGCCGCTGATAGCCAGGAAGAGCACGATCACCCCCCCTCCCGCTCCAAGTGTGGCGTGGCCGTCCTTCCAGAAACCGCGGCGCCCTATCACTGACTTTCTGAAAGGGATTTTCGACTTCATCGGCCACCACAGGATTACCCCCGTGACGGTGAGCATGATCGCCCAGCCCGCAGCCATCTCGATCAGCGCGTTTCCTATCGGGCCGGTGATTGCCAGACTGTGCAGATCATGGATGGTCTGCATGGCGCCGCCCCCGGCGACAGTCCCGCGAATGGTACCATCGGAGGGATCCACGAAAGCCGTTCTCTCGCCGTCCGGCCCCATGATCCGCATCCGCCACGCCTGGTTATTCGCGGCGGGTATCTCGATCCGCTCGACAGTGCCCCCCATCGCCCCTTCAGTTCCCGCCATCAATTGCGACAGAGGCAGAGGGGAGGCGTGAGGCGCCACGAAGATGTAGTCACCGTAGATCGAATGCTCGATTTCGTCCTTGAACAAGTAGATGCCACCAGTCACCGCCAACCAAGCCAGCAAGGGAAGCACGGCAAGTCCGCCGAAGAAATGCCACCGCCACGCGGCGCGATAAAAATCCGAGTTCATCCTTCGGATCCGATCCGCGCGCGAACGCCGATGAAGACGGCGCGTCGTTCGATAGGGTTGAAGATACTACTTCCCTCATTCCATGGAGTGGTCGGGTCATCGAAGCGATAACTGGTGACGGCGCTGATATCTCCGATTGCCTTGTGGTCGAGAAGGTTGCGGGCGTCCGCAAAAACCTCGATTTGATCAAAAATAGTGCAAGAGGCTGTCAGACCAAGACTGGCATAGCCAGCGGTCCGGAAAGTATTGGAATAGTCAGCGAAAGCACCTTGGGGGACCCATTCCACGGATGGGGAGAGATGCCAGCTCTCTGGACCTAAACGTGCTTCAGCATGGATCACGTGGCGTGGGATGACAGGCAGACGATTGTCACCGTACTGACTGTCCCCCTCGAAGCGAAAATCATTGTAGGTGTACGTGCCGCGAGCCGAGAGCCAGGAAGCGATCTGAACACCCAAACCCAATTCGATGCCTTGATGTATGGTGCGCTCGGCATTGAAGGTCGAAGCAGGTATGTTCGAGTTCACAGTGTACTGAAGCATCTCACCTGTGACCTTGGCGCGATAAGCGGTCAGGTCGAAATCGATGGCACCGTACCGACCGCGGGCGCCTGCTTCCGCAGACCAAGCTCGCTGAGGAGCCAGAGGCACGAAGGAGCTGATCTGAGCCAATTCAATGAAACCGGGAAGTTCGTGACTTCGACTGAAATTGGCAAAAACCTCTACGTCGTCCCTCGGCGACCACAACGCACCTATGCGAGGGGAAAACTGATCGAAGCTTGCGCGACCTATCGACTTGGCGGGAAAGGCAATCTCCTGTGTTCGCGTACCATGGGTGTAGACGCCTCCAGCGATCAACTTCATCCGCGACAGAATCTCGTATTGGACTTCGCCGTAAGCATCGATGGTAGTCGCATCGAGCTCAGCGTCGAAGGTCAGGGCTCCTCGCTCTCCGCCGATGTTTATGAAACGACGTGAATGGTTTGAACCGAAGCGCGCAGTAACTCCCGCGTTGATGCGTACCGCCCCTGCCTCATGAACGGCCCGAGCGAAAACACCGCGGTCGAGCGACTTCTGATCCACGACTTGGAAAATCGGGTGGTAGAGGCTTTTCGCATTGATGAACGCGCCGGCCTCCAACTCGATCGCATCAAGATCGAACAAAGTTCGGCTCTGAAGGCGTAGCGAGTCAATGTCGCGCGCCTGATCACCAAGAAAATTGCCTCGCTCCGGCGTCGACAACGCTGCGTCGTAAGGCAGCGAACCAGGCAATTTCTGACGAATTGTATTGGTATTGACGTAAAACCGAGTGTTCACGTTGTCGGAGAGCGCTAGCCCGAAATTGCCGTTGATACGTAGCCCTCGGCGCTCGGCGTGCTCACGTTCTCCATCACTCCAATCACCGGAAATTGCCAGCCAACCATCGACGCTGTCCCGGGCAAACCCGTACTCTGCCTGTCCTCGCAGAGTATGGAAGGACCCGCCAACGACCCGCAGAGCGATGCCGCTCGCATCGCGCCCGCGAGGTGTGACGCCGTTGATCGCTCCCCCAAGAGTTGCCCCACCGAAGCGGAAGGCGTTGGCCCCTCGATAGACTTCCAGCCGGTCCAAGACGCTGGGATCCAGCTCTTGGAAGTCACCGTTGTCATCGGCCAAGTTGATGGGGACGCCATCCTGGAGAAGGGTAATACCCCTCATGTGATATCCTCGGCTAATACCCGAGCCACGGATCGACAAACGAATTTCTTGGCCGAAACGCGGTTGTGCATAGACACCGGGCGAAAGTGCCAGCGCATCTCGCAGTGAGACTGCTTGTTTGTCTTCGAAGTCCTCGGCGGTGACCAGATCGATGCCGCCTGGCCGATTGCGCAATTCCTCCTCGCCTTCGGCCTCACGATCGCCGACGACGACGATGGTCGCATCTTCATCGTCATTTTCGAGAGCGACAGCCGGGTTGGACCAAGATGCGGCGAGAGCAGTCGAAACAGCTAGGAAGGTTTTCATGATGTACCTGTGTGCTGGGGGAAGAGCGGGCTGGAAATCATGGGAGAAGACAGCGACCCGGGAATTCCTGGGCCGTTCCCGGGTCGCTGCGGCTGGCGGAGTACCGACAGCCCCGATCGTTCACCCTCGAAGGAAGATGATGGGTCGAACGTTCGGCTACTGGCTTAGTCGTGGTCGAGAAGCTCTCTATTCTCTGGCCCCACAGCTTCGATTTGCGCCGCCAAGCCTTTGCTGGTGACGCGCGAAAGCGAGTGGTCGACTAGGGTTGCGAGGCCGGGTACCGGCAGATTCATTTCGCCAACGAACGTCGACCCCGGGTTCGATGGCCAAGTCTGAATCCATTTCAGCGGCTCGTTCGCGAGGCCGCCTTGCGGCCACGCCGTCGACCAAACGTTGCCGACGGGGTGGAAACTCGATGTCTTGTTCGGGCCCCCGGTGACAAGGAACACTCGCACAGTTTCGCCAACATTGGCTTTCATCGTGCCAAAGCGCGCTGCCACGAAGGGGGCGACTGCGCCATTGAACATGACATAATTCGGATCCTCGCGAACCATTGCTCGTCCGTCAAAGGTCGTCTCGCCCTTGGCGCCAAAAGCCTCCTTCGTGTACAGTTCGTGCTCACCAAGGTAGAACTCGCGATCTACCTTGGGCAGCCCACCCTCCGGTTCCACGACGATCATGCCGAACATACCGCGGCTTATATGTTCGTCCATCGCTGCCACGCCGCAGTGGTATGCGAAGGCGCCTGGGTATGTGGCCTTGAAGGTAAAGGTCTTCGACTCACCAGGGTTCACCTCGGTGTAGGCCGCACCTCCTCCGGTTCCTATCACTGTATGCAGATCGACGCTGTGAGTCTGATCACTGTCAGCCGGGTTGGTTACCTTTATCTTGAGGGTATCGCCGACCCTTACGCGGATCATCGGAGCTGGAATCTGCCCGTTAAAGGTCATGAACTTGTGAGTGACCCCCGGGAGGATTTCCGAAGTGACGACCTTGGAGATCAGTTCGACTTCGACCGTTCGCGGTGTCTTGTAATCTATGGGCGATGGCAACTTCGTCGGGTCCGCAACCACCAGTCCCGGGGCGATCGTGCCGCCATAGATGGGATCGTGATTGACCACTGGCTTCGGTACGCTTTGCGCGGCGAGTGGCGCGCACAGCGAGAGGGCGCTCAGCGCGAGGACGAGTTTCCCCGCGCCAGAAAATCTGGCGTTATTCATGGATTTACCTTTGAGTTTTGGGTCGATCTTCCGGCTTATGCGCCGGTTTTCACACGCTCGAGGAGCGTCTGAAGCTTGGACTTGGCCCGGTCCGATAAACTGCTGGCCTGGTATTGGCGTTCGATGTCGGCCAGATTCGCATTCGCGTCGCCGACGACAACCAATCCGATCATCCCCGCTCCTGCGTGCGAAGTACATTCATAGACATAGACACCCTCCTTTTCGAAAGTCACGGAGAGGTCTGCATTCTTGTATCCTTCGAATTTTTCCGCGCCCGCGGGGATCAGGCCCGCCACGGCAACCGCGTCATGGCCGAAGTCTTCGGCAATGAAATCGGCAGAGGCGCCCTGAGCCACGCGAATAATATCCGGTTCGAAGACCGTCGCTTCACCATCCGAGCCGACGTTGAGCATGCGTACTTCCGCTGCCTCCTCCGCGTATGCAGGCGTGGTGGTCGCCACACCGAAGAGGATTAGGATCGGGTACAAATCGTAATTCTTTTTCATGAGTGTTCTCCAATGGTGTTAGGCGAGTCATCGGTGGCGCCCTGTTGCGCCGCTGATTTCTGAGTAGGAGGCGTCGCGTTGGCCGCGTCGCCTTGAGCGCCGGAGCCTTTGAAGCCCGACTGCGGAATGAGGCCGCGCCCCTTCTTCATGCTTTCGATGAAGTAGAAATCGGGATCGAATTCCTTGCGGCGCCAAACATACCAGGGATCATCGCGCCCGACTTCATCGTACTCAACGATCAGGAAGACACCTCCTGGCGGCACCCCAGCGTTGCTTGTGTGATGTTCATCGTGGTCGTGGGCCGGCCAGCGGCCCGGATTGTCCATCCTGACAATGACATCGACCCTCTTGCCGAGATCCACCTTGACGGTGTCGCTGTAATATGGATCCGAAAGCGGTAACCCATCGACGTGGGTGACCAGCATGTCGTGACCGTGGAGGTGGAAAGCAACCGGAATGCTGACCGCATAGAGCCGCAACCTAAGTACATCGCCATAACGCACGCGGATGGGCTGATTGAAGGGAAAAGCTTTCCCATTGATCGAGTAGTAGTCGAAATGGCCGGTCGGGTCCGGGATCGCGAAATAGTCGTCCGCAGCCGCACTAGCCCATCCCGAGAACATCAGGATCGCATCCTTGGTGACTTCACGCTCGATCGGGAGCGGCTTGATCGGATCGACGATCAACGGCCCCCACATTCCGCGCACACCGACGTGGTTCGGCACATCGACGTGGCAGTGATACCAGAGGCTTCCCTCGCGATCGGCTACAAAGCGGTAAGTGCTCTCTCCGCCCATCGGAGCGATGTCTTGACCGTTGATCCCCGGAGCGCCATCCATGCGCCAGCTGCCACGCTGCCGAATTCCATGCCAATGAATCGTGTGGGATGCGCCGGTATGATTGGTTACACGCGCCTCGATGGTATCTCCCTGGCGCACACGGATCAGGGGCCCCGGCACCTGACCATTGTACCCCCAGACTTTAAACTCTTTGCCCCGCGCGACAGTGACCTTGGTCTCCTCGATAGTCATGTCGAAACTGTGTGTCCGCGCGCCCTTCACTGGCTTATCGCTCGGCACTCGAATCGAGGGCGGCGCGTCTAAACCTTGAGCATTCACGCGGCCGCTTAGAACCGCGCCCCCTGCTGCGAGGCCCAGGCCCGACAACTTAACTAGATTGCGTCTGGAAATGTCGAACTCATTCATGGTCAATAACCTTTTAGTGCTTCTGATATGCACCATTTATGTCAGCCAGTCGGCCGATCAACGGCGAGTCTTACGTTGCAGCGGCGAAGTCGGAGGGGAAGGCGTGATGGAATTCCACCCGCATCTTCATCGCGCCAACGGGTTCCACGCGATGGGCTTCTTGCGGCAGCACTAGGCCGGGGGTGTGCGGATCCAGAAGGTGGAGCTTCCCCGTTTCTTCGATGACGTAATCAAGCCGACCTTCTAGTACCCGGATCACTCCCCATACTCCGGCCTTGGTCGAATGTGCGTTGCGCAGTGCTGCTGGCAATGTGACTTCCGAAAACACCGGTGTCACCTTGTAGGGTTTGTTCGAAGTCACGGTGGGCCGCTCAAAGGACACGAGGAATCTCCTTGCGATCGTTTTGGCGTGCTTTAGCGAAGCGGATTCCAAGCTGCAGGCTTTCCGAAATACGTGCGGCGCGGTCCTGGAATGCCGAGGCGATTTCCGGCGGACAGAGGCGGTCCGTCGTCTCCCGCCAGATCTCTAACCATCGCGTGAAGCGATCACGTCCCAACATGTCCGGGATCGCGAGATGCTTCATCATCGGATTCCCCTTGTAACGGCCCGAGGTGTTCATGATCGACGACCAGAAAGCTACCAGCCGATCAAGATGCTCATCCC
Source organism: Qipengyuania pacifica (assembly GCF_019711555.1). Taxonomy (NCBI): domain Bacteria; kingdom Pseudomonadati; phylum Pseudomonadota; class Alphaproteobacteria; order Sphingomonadales; family Erythrobacteraceae; genus Qipengyuania; species Qipengyuania pacifica. The sequence goes on from NZ_JAIGNQ010000004.1 coordinate 486,263, forward strand.
AATCTTGTATCGCATGATTGAAGATCGGACCGATCAGCGGATCGGTTCGCACTTCGCTATAGAACGTGTGGACGACGCGTTCGATCAGAAGATCGTCGACGATTGGCTTGTCCATATTTCGCACTCCGGTGCTGAGCCCCCAATGCCAGCCTAATGGCGAATCTAAAGGTGCATGTCAATAGCACTTTTAGATTCGGTTGATCAAAAAGGCCGCGCAGTGCCGGCGGAGCAGATCAAACCTGATCGCTCAGGCTGAAGATTCGGGGGGCGGCCCTCCAGGAGGGCAGGAGCGAGGGCGGTCGCCATCAGCGCTCATGGGTACAACAACTCTCCGATACAGTCTCGCAGATACGGAAGAGCAGATGAACGGTGCTTGGTCCTCCGGTATCGGGTAAACTGAAGATCACACAACCGCTGATGCTTCAGGTTCAGGAGCGGGTCATCCCTGGGTCTCCCCGGGCCCGTGATCGCTTCCTCCCGCGCCACACGATCGGGTCCTGACCGGATGCAATGCAAATTAGATCCGCCGCACATTTGATGCGTTCGGGGTGGAGTACGGCGCTGACGAACAGCGGGCCAGCAGTGCTCCCAGTGCTGGCCCATCGTGTTCAGTGTTGGCGCGGTGGGAGGAAGTCTTCCGACACCCCGCTTTGTGGGAATGCGACCACCGTCTCGCCCGACACCTTCCAATTTCCACCTTCGCGACGCATTCGCAATTCGTACAATGCTGCAGGTGCCTTTGAACTCATACGACGATACAGCAATGCAGTCGCGTGGTCGCCTTGTTGCTCGACATGTAGGACTTCTCTCGTGGTCTCTAGCGGCTTATCGCCTGCCTCACCGCGAGCAGCGAATTCGGCGAGCATTTCGCTTCGTGAAACCCGATGAACCGCTCGCTCACCGCTGACGAAGAGGATCGACTGATCGTGGGTGTAGAGCTCTTCCATTTCGGAAAGGCGATAATTGCTCCCGTGTTCCACAACGCGGTCGATGAAGGCATCGATCTCAGTATCGTATTGAGACATTGCTTAATTCCTTTCGTATCTTCAGTTCACGAGCATGCCGCCATCAACGGCGAGATTCACGCCGTTGATGAAGGTGCTCTCATCAGAGGCCAGAAAGAGCGCGGCTCGCGCCAATTCGCCTGGTTCACCAAAACGACCGGCGGGAATCGCCGTCGCGACGGCAGCTTCGAAGTCAGGCAAGGATTCAGATGAAATTCCCAGTTTGCCGAGGATCGGGGTTCGCACGGGGCCGGGGCTGATGACGTTGAAGCGGATCTTGCGATCCTTGAATTCCACCGCCCAGCTGCGCGCGAAAGCTTCAATCGCGGCCTTGGTTCCAGCGTATACGGCGTGACCGCCCATGACCTTGCGGCTGGCGATCGAACTTGTCAGGATCACCGAAGCATTGTCGTTCAGCATGGGCACGATCGATTGGACACCGAAGAAAACGGCTCTGGCGTTGACCGAGAACTGTCGATCGTATTCTTCAGGTGTCACCTCGGCAGAATGAGCTATCGAATTCATGCCGGCGTTGGCGAAGTAGATGTCGGCGCCACCGTAGGTCTGACGAACTAACTCTCGCACCTCTTCATGAGTGCTAATATCGGCAACGTCACCCACGAAGCCGTCCGCCAAATCGCCCAAGCTGGCCACTGCTTCCGTCACCGCATCGGAGCGCCGCCCCACGATCAGCACACGGGCGCCTTGGGAGACGAATGCGTTTGCTGCGGCAAAACCGATTCCGCTGTTGCCGCCCGTGACGATAGCCACCTTTCCTTTGAGAATATTCATGATGCACTTTCCTTTCGGGCGATATCTAGCTTTTACCCCCATTCACTATTAGTGGGCCTCGAAGTAATTCAATTGTGCCCGGGAGGAATGAATGGTTCGGGAGAAGACGCAGGAGGGATTGGCCACCTTCGTCACGGTGGTGGAAGCCGGAACCTTCTCGGCAGCCGCGAGCCGGCTCGAGCTCACGCCGTCCGCCGTTTCCAAGACCATATCTCGGCTCGAGGATCGCTTGCAGACGAGGTTATTCAGGAGGTCGACGCGCGTCTTGTCTCTTACGACTGAAGGCGAGCAATTTTATTCTCAGATTGCGCCCCTTCTGCGCCGCCTGGACGATGCCCAGGAGAACTTGGGCGAAGACACGGCATTGACGGGACTGCTCCGGTTGACGATGCCGACCGTGCTTGGGGAGGTGCTGATAAATCCCATCACCGCGATCTTCATGCAGCAGCATCCCAAACTGCGCCTCGAGATCGGATTGACTGATCAAAGGGTGGACCTAATCCGGCAAGGGTACGACCTTGCTCTACGAGTGGGAGAGATTCCTGACGTGGACCTGAGCCAGCGTACGCTTCCTTCGCTCAGGCTCTGCTTAGCAGCGTCGCCCTCCTACCTTCGGCGATATGGCCGCCCGATGTCCCGGACTGATCTCCGCGAACATCGCCACATAAGATATGTTACGCGCGGGGAGCCCTTCCCAGTCAGGTTTCGCGATGGCGATGTTATGAGGCCAGAGGGAACTCTCGATCTCGACAACGGCGCCCTCATGGTCAAGGCCGCGATCAACGGCGCAGGCTTGGTACAGATACTGGAGGCAGCTATTCTGGACCAATTGGCAGACGGGGTGCTCGAACGGATATTGCCTGGTGACGCAATATCAGAAGTGCCGGTGCACGTCCTGCATGGATTCGGGCGCCATGTTCCTCGAAGAGCACGCACATTCATGGACTTTCTATCGGGATGGATAGGCGCGCTTGCTGAGCGCCGTGCATCCGACGACGGCCGAATGAACTAGCTCCGTCTCCTGCCTTCGGCAGGTTAGGATTTATGAAATTAGAGAGGGATCGATCCCCCTCCCGGATTGGGCGCAGATCTCAAAGCTCTACAGCCGAGATTGCCAACATGGTTTCATTCCCATAGATCGCCCAGATGGAGCTGACTGCCGATGTAATCTTTCTGCTCGTCTCAGTCGCTTTCTTGGCCGGCGCGATAGACTCCATCGCAGGTGGAGGCGGTTTACTGACCGTTCCGGCCCTGCTCGCCGCCGGTGTTCCTCCGACGCTGGCCCTAGGCACCAATAAGCTGCAAGGCACCTTCGGCACCGCTACAGCAGCCATCACCTTTTTACTGAAGGGCAGGGTCGATTTTAGGCGGTTCTTGATTCCCTGCCTAATGGCACTCACTGGATCCGCGTGTGGTGCGTTAGTACTCACTCGGCTGGACCCAGCGTTCCTCTCCGGGCTTATACCGGTCCTGCTTATCGCAATGGCGATATATTATGCTCTGAAGCCAGACCTCGGAGACGAGGACCGAGAGGTGCGCGCACGCCCTGCGCTTTTGGTCGCCGTTTCCTTGGCGATAGGCTTCTACGACGGCTTCTTCGGCCCCGGTACAGGGTCGTTTCTGACGACTGCACTAATCGCGCTATTCGGATTCGGGACGGTTAATGCCATTGCCCACACCAAGCTGCTGAACTTCTGCAGCAACTTGGCCAGCCTGATAGTTCTTCTAGCAGCAGGCAAGGTTCTGATCCCACTAGGTCTTGCGATGGCCGCAGCCAGCATGCTGGGTGGCTACGCGGGTGCGCACAGCACCATGCGCTTTGGCACCAAGGCAGTAAGGCCACTACTTATTATCATGTGCGTAGCGTTAACTATCAAGCTCCTCTGGGACCCCACCAATCCCATCACGAAGCTGATGGCGACTCTCTTCAGCTGATCCACGCGACGGGAAATTGGTCGCACACATCCCTTATCGATCCCTTGCTGGGCCATCAGGCACCGGATCCCACCCCGACCTGACCATCACCTCACTTCAGGGGCCGAAGTGCAGTGCAGCCCGCTTTATGGTGCATCTGCGTTGCACTTTTTTATTGCACACCGCGCAATGTGTGATATCGAGTGCGAGCGCCTGCAATTCACACTGAGCGCAATTGGAGAATCGTTATGATCGACCATGTCCCAGTCAGCATCGAACATCGCAAACCTGTCGGTTCCGGTGACCGCATCGCCTGGGGGTTCACCAAGACAATGCGGTTCTTCGCGGACCTGTTCTTTCGCGAACGCCACGGTCACCGAGCGATCGTGATCGAAACGGTCGCTGCGGTACCCGGTATGGTCGGCGCCTCACTCACGCACCTCAAGTGCTTGCGAACCATGAGCGATGATCAAGGGTGGATCCGCACCTTGATGGAGGAGGCAGAGAACGAACGAATGCATCTCATGACTTTCGTCGAGGTCGCCAAACCCAATCTTCTGGAGAGGTTCTTGATCTTGATGGTCCAAGCGGGCTTCTACTGCGCATTTTTTGGTCTCTACCTTGTAGCGCCGAGGGTCGCTCACCGCGTGGTGGGCTATTTCGAGGAGGAGGCCGTTATTAGCTACACCCATTTTCTCCACGCCATCGACGATGGCCTGATAGAGAATGGTCCCGCGCCAGCGATCGCGCTGCACTACTGGTGCCTTCCCCCTCAAGCAACATTGCGCGATGTCGTCTTGAAAGTCCGAGCCGACGAAGCACACCATCGCGACGTCAATCACGGCTTCGCCGATGAACTGGCCGGAAAGGAGACCGGCCCGGTTGCTCCTTACCCAGAACACGCAGACGACATTCGCTTCGCGGCTTGACGGTGATATCGCCGGGTTTCTCTGGAGCCGATCCTCTCCTCAGGGTCGGCTTCAGCTCGTTGTGGGCACAATTTTGCGCTAAAGAACCGCGACCATGCAATTAACTCGCACGACAGACTACGCGATCAGGGTGCTCCTTCACGTCGGCTCGCGATCCGATGGTGACCAATCGTCCATCGGAGAGATTTCGCAGACCTACGGGATTTCTCGCGATACTCTAAAGAAACTGGTTCAGGATCTCAGTCAGGCCGGCTTCATTTCAGCCACCCGAGGGCGTAACGGCGGGCTGCGCCTTGGCAAGCCAGCCCAGGAGATCACAATTGGCGCTATCGTGCGACAAACAGAGACCGGGTTTGATCTGGTTGATTGTTCCACCTGCCTGGTCGCTCCGGCCTGTACCTTGCCGAGTATACTCAACGAAGCGACACGGGCCTTCCTCGCCGTGCTCGATGGCTACAACTTGGCGGACCTGCTCGAACGCAAGATCCACCTCCGGGCCCTCTTTACACGCGGGTTGCGATCCTCGGATCGAGAGCCCCCCTCCGTAAACAACTGCACCTGAGTCGCGCGGTGCGTGGGAAGCCTAGACCTTGCAGAGATTTTATGACCAGTCCGGCGCAAGTTCTCATTCTTGATGGGGATCCGTGTTTCCGAGCAAAATTGGAGAACGATTTCCGTTCTTCCGGGTATCTGGTGACGCACGCTCAGAGTTTGCCCGAGCCGGTCGACCGACACCTTGATTATGCGGTCATCAACGTAAAACTAGGAACGGGCTCAGGACTGACCGCACTTGCGCGGATTTTAGGATCAAGCCCCGACACCACCGTCGTTATGATCAGCAGCTTCGCAAGCATTGCCCTCGCTGTAGAATGCATCAAGATGGGGGCGACGGATTTCTTATTGAAACCCTGTACCGGTGATGAGATCGAGGCAGCGTTCTTCGAGATTGGTCGACCTGCGATCGCCGGAAGTTCGCGTCCGGTGACGATCAAAACACTCGAATGGGAGTCGATCAATCGGACGTTGGCCGAAACGAAATTCAATATCTCAGAGACCGCACGTCGGTTGGGCATGCATCGCCGGACGCTAGCCCGCAAACTGGCCAAAAGGCTGGTCAACTAGCATCGTTGGTTTGGGACGCCCTAAGATTTCGGCGTAGAAGGTTCAGTTCAGCATTCAGCCTTGCGATCTGCTCTTCACTGATGTTCGCGGCCTTGAGCACTTCGGAGGGCACGCACTGGGCCTGCTCCGCGAGCTTCCGCCCAGATTTGGTTAGCGCGACGCGGACGATACGCTCATCCGCTGGGTCCCGGCGTCGACCAACGAGATCCGAAGTCTCGAGTCGTTTGAGTAGCGGGGTCAGCGTGTTCGACTCGAGGTAAAGCATCTCCCCCAACTCACCGACGCTGGCCTCTCCGCGTTCGGCGAGCACGGTCAGAACCAGGTACTGCGTGTAAGTCAGACCAAACTGATCGAGAACTGACTTATACATCCGATTGAAGGCGTTGGTCGCGGAGTAGACCGAAAAACAAAGGAAATCTCTAACCTTTGTCAACTCCGCGGGTGGGTGGGATTCAGCTGTCTTGCTCATATCGACCATATAAATCGCACACGATTTAATCGCAAGGGTTGACGCCAAGCTCCAACACACCTATTTGAATCGTGCGCGATCGAATCGCGCACGATTGACTAGGAGATTGAAGATGAGAAAGACCCTGAAATACGCTGCGGCGGCCCTAGCCTTTTCGGCAAGCGCATTCGCAGTCCCTACCGCCTTCGCCGGCACGCTGGAGCCGCAAACGCAGAGGTTCATTGATAGCCTTGCTGGAGCGACGCCCATTTACACGCTGCCTCCCACCGAAGCGCGTGACGTATTGGCCGGAGCGCAGAAATCGGTGCCCGTCGAACTCGCCGATGCCACTGCAACCGATCTCGTACTTCCGCTCGGTCCTACGGGCAGCACCTCGATCCGCGTCTACCGTCCGATGGGCGTCAAGGGTGAGCTGCCTGTCGTCATCTATACCCATGGCGGGGGTTGGGTATTGGGCGACAAACAAACCCATGAACGCTTGGTGCGCGAATTGACTGCCGGATCCGGTGCGATGTTCGTCTTCGTTGACTATGAACGCAGCCCCGAGGCGCGTTATCCGATCGCGATCGAGCAGGTTTATGCTGTGCTCGAGTATGTCGCCAACAATCCTGACGAATTCGGGGCTGACCCGTCGCGCATCGCCATTGCTGGCGATAGTGTCGGCGGTGACATGACCGCCGCTGTCGCGCTACTCGATAAGGAGCGCGGTGGGCCCAAGCTGACCGCCCAATTACTCTTCTACCCGGTGACCGATGCCTCGATGTCAACGGCGTCCTATGGCGAATTCGCTGACGGTCCCTGGCTGACCAAGGAAGCAATGGCGTGGTTCTGGAATCAATACCTCCCGGACACGACCAAGCGCGGCGATATCCACGTCTCACCTATCAATGCCAGCACGCAGCAATTGAAGGGCCTGCCACAGACGCTTCTTATCGTGGATGAAAACGATGTCCTGCGTGATGAAGGCGAAGCTTTCGGACGCAATCTTGCCGCCGCTGGCGTAGATGTGACCTCTGTCCGATACAACGGCACGATCCACGATTTCATGCTGCTGAATCCGATTGCGGAGACCGCGGCCGTTCGCGGGGCCGTCTCGCAAGCAGTGACGTACCTTCGCGGAGTCTTTGCGAAATAAATCCTCCCGTTCAACTAATCTATAAAGGAATCACAACATGTCCATCTCTCCTGCATACTCCACGAGTGCAACCGCTTCAGGGGGCCGCGACGGCATCGCGCGTACCGATGACGGCACCTTTGAGGTAGCGCTTGGCACGCCCCGGGAACTGGGCGGCGACGGCCGTGGCAACAATCCGGAACAGCTATTCGCCTCCGGCTATGCAGCCTGCTTTCTGGGCGCGATGAAATTCGCGGCGTCTCAGAATGCAGATCTTCCCCACGTGCCGACGGACGCCAGCGTCAACGCCTCGGTTGGAATTGGCCCCCGCAACGACAAAGGCTTCGGATTGGTTGTTGCGTTGACGATCAGCCTTCCCGGCGTCGAGCGTGACGCTGCCGAACGACTGGTCGAAGAAGCAGATACAATCTGCCCCTATTCGCATGCTGTGCGAGGCAATGTAGAGGTATCCCTCGCGGTCGCTTAATGCAGCTTGCGAGTGCACAAAGCGGGGACGACGGTTTGTCGTCCCCGCTCTGTCACCGTTGTTTCAGCCGGATGATTTTCCAGAAACCAAATGCACTTACCAAGGCCAACGCGAACCATGTGAATGCGTATTGTAGATGGGCGTTGCGAAAAGTGGTCTGCGTCAATCCGGCTATGGGAACCTGTCCCTCGATATAGACCTGATCGTCGATGAAAATGCCCGACGAGACTTTTACCCCGCGCGTGGCGGCGATGGCAGCGACGTCTCGCGTGAACCAACGATCGGACGACGGAACGTTGGTCCGCAAGAACCGACCCTTGGGTTCACTCAATCGTATTAGACCGATAATCCGCACGTGAGCTCGTGGCGGCGCTGGAAGATGCGCCTTGTCTGCCTGGGGGAGGAAGCCACGGTTTACCAGGACCGTGCCGCTGGTGTCCTCGAACGGGTCGAGCACCCAGTATCCGGGCCCCAACTCGGTGACCGTCTCGACCAAAGTCGTTCGGCTTCGCAGAAATGCACCTTTAAGCATTACCCGACGATATTCGGAGGCAAGCGTCGGCCCTCGAACTCCGTGGGCTTCTGCAAGCGTGACTGGCGCCGCATTCACGCGACTCTCGACGCGTGCGATCAACGAGCGCTTCCATGCCAATCGCTCTAGTTGCCACACTCCCAGCGCGGCGAAAGCCGCGAATGCCATAGCCAAGAACCCCAGAAACGCAGCCCGTTTCACCATACTCAGAAGCTGGCGGGCTCCGAGGTCGGAACGCTCGTTCCAGTCATCATCCCGGGCATCATGTTGGTATTGAGATGATACATGATCCAGAGCGATCCCGCGATCATGATGGCGAGTATGACCACCGTGAAGATGGTCGTGATCAGCGACCAGCCCCCGTGCGTCTTGGTTGTTACATGCAGGAAGTAATGGATGTGCACGACGATCTGTACCAGGGCGGCAAGCACGACGGTAAACGCGAGCCAAACTTTCGCGATCGGCGCCTCACCCATGACCAGCGCGAATGGGATGATCGTCAATACCCCTGAAAGACAGAGACCGATTATGTAGGATCGGGATGCGTCCTTGCGATCTTCGAAGCTCAGCGACACCATTTCGATCTCGGCGCTCATGCGATGACTCCCAAGAGGTAAACGAAGGTAAATACGCCTATCCAGATTACATCCAGGAAGTGCCAGAACATGCTCAGACAGGAGACACGCCGGAGCATCGCCGCATCGAGCCCCCACTTTCGAATTTGCAATATGGTCACGAGAGCCCAGAAGATGCCGATAGTGACATGTAGGCCATGAGTGCCGACAAGGGTAAAGAATGCAGACAAGAAGCCACTGCGCTGTGGAACCGCACCTTCACTTGCAAGCTCCGCAAATTCAAAGAGTTCTACGCCGACGAAGCAAACGCCCAAGCACGCTGTGATACTCAGCCAGGTGATCGTTCGCGCCTTCTCTCCCGCCCGCGCCGCGATCATAGCCACGCCGAAAGTACCGGATGAAGCCAAGAGGATCGCGGTATTGAGTGCGACCAGCTTGAGATCGAATATCTCGGCACCCGAAGGACCGCCGGCTGTCGCACTGGCGAGAACGCCGTAGGTTGCAAAGATCGATGCGAACAGCAGAGCATCACTCAGCAGATAAATCCAGAAGCCCAGATCAGTCGTACCTGCAATATCGTGATGATGATCGTCATCGGTCAGCCAATCGCGGACCGGTAAGTCGTTGGCATAGCTGTCAGCTTCACTAGAATGCATCAGGCCGCTCCCTCAGCCAAAGCGGACATTGTGCGAGCCTCCACCTTCGCGACATAATCTGCTGGGAGTATCACGTCGCGATTTCGGTTGAAGGTGTGTCCCACGGCGACGATGAGCATCGCCAAAAAGGATGCGATCGCCATCCACCATATGTACCAGATCATTGCGAACCCAAACGCGATCGAGAGAGCGGCCAGAATGGCACCGGCGCCGGTACTTCTTGGCATGTGAATTGGGCGATAGCCAACGGTAGGCGCTCGGCTCCCGCGTCTCTTCATGTCATACCAGGAATCGAGACTTCTCACGATCGGTGTGAAGGCGAAGTTATACTCGGGTGGCGGCGACGTTGTGGACCATTCCAAAGTTCGGCCGTCCCATGGGTCGCCGGTCGTATCTCGCAGTGCTTCGCGTTTCCTGATGCTGACGACAATCTGTATCAGGAAGGCCACTATCCCGATTAGAATGATGATGGCTCCGGCAAATGCGAGCAGGAACCAAATCTGCAGGCTCGGGTCCTCAAAATGGCGCACTCTGCGTGTCGTACCCATGAGGCCTACTATGTAAATCGGCGTCCAGGCCAGCCAATAGCCGATCAGCCAGCCCCAGAAATTTACCTTGCCCCAGAACGGGTCTAGCCGGAAGCCGAAAGCCTTCGGGAACCAGTACTGGATACCGGCGAACAGCCCGAACACCACGCCCCCGATGATCACGTTGTGGAAGTGGGCGACCAGGAAAAGCGAATTGTGTAGGACGAAATCCGCCGGGGGGATCGCCAGCATCACGCCCGTCATGCCCCCCACCACAAATGTGACCATGAAACCGACGACCCACATCATCGGAACGTCGTAACGGATTTCGCCGCGGTACATGGTAAACAGCCAGTTGAATAGTTTGGCTCCCGTCGGGATCGAGATGATCATGGTCGCAATGCCGAAGAAGCTGTTGACGCTGGCGCCCGAGCCCATCGTGAAGAAGTGGTGCAACCAGACCAGATAGCTCAGGATGGTGATGCAGACTGTTGCATATACCATCGAGGAATACCCGAAGAGCCGCTTACCGGAGAACGTCGAGGTGATCTCAGAGTAGATACCGAATGCGGGCAATACCAAGACATAAACCTCGGGGTGCCCCCATATCCACACTAGGTTCCAGTACATCATCGGGCTGCCACCGAGGTCGTTCGTGAAAAAATTCGTGCCGACGTACCTGTCCAGAAGCAGTAACGCGAAAGCCCCGGTTAGAGGCGGAAAAATGGCGATAGCCAAGATATTGCTGCAGAAAGCGGTCCAGGTGAATACGGGCATTTGCATCAACCCCATTCCAGGCGCCCTCATCTTGATCACCGTGACGACCATATTGATTGCGGACAGGGTTGTCCCGACCCCGGCAATTTGCAGGGACCAAAGATAATAATCAGGTCCCACTCCAGGTGAGTTTTCGATGTTCGCAACCGGGACGTAGTTCAGCCATCCGGCGGTCGAAAACTCGCCTATGAATAGCGAGAACATCATGAGGATCGCGCCGGCAGCGGTTAGCCAAAAACTGAGGTTATTTAGAAAAGGGAACGCCACGTCGCGCGCTCCAATCTGCAGCGGCAGTACGAAATTGACGATGCCCACGACAAGCGGGATGGCGACGAAGAAGATCATGATCGTACCATGTGCGGTGAAGACCTGATCGTAGTGGTGTGCCGGCAGGTAACCTTCGTTGCCGCCGAATGCCATCGACTGCTGTAGACGCATCATCAGCGCGTCGGCGAAGCCACGCAGAAGCATTATGACGCCGAGGACGATGTACATGATGCCGATCTTCTTGTGGTCGACACTAGTGATCCAATCGCGCCACAAAGGCACCCACAAGCGATACTTCGTCAGGAGAGCAAGAACTGCCAATCCGATAAGGGCGACGCCGGCGAAAGTCCCGATCAGGATTGGCTCGTGATAAGGAATGCTGTCGAGTGTGAGACGACCGAAGATGGGGGACATGGCCGCGTGGCCAACTCCGTGGCCTACTGCGGTATTCGTCAAAGCGGTCACTGGTGACGTCCTGTCATTGTCATGTGTTCCTTTGCGGCAGCGCCGTCTTCTCCCGCAGGGTCCGCCCGCTTCGCCGGGGTGCCATGCATGCCCGGCATTTCGCTCATGCAGACCTGGTCGGGTCGCACACACCGCTCCAGGATACGACGATAGAGATCGTCATCTACTGCGGTGAAGCGCATTACGGGGACCTTCTCGCTAGGCCTCTCGAGCGCGAGATACCTCTGCCGGTCCAGGCGAACTCCTGTATCGGCGACGAGGCGCACCCAGTCAGCAAAGCCTTCCTCACTGACCCCCCGCACATCGAATGTCATATCGCTGAAGCCCGCCCCACTATAGTTGGAGGATAGACCCCGCCAATTGCCAGACTTGTTCAGCACAGCATGAAGTTGACTCTGCATGCCCGGCATGGCGTAAATCATCCCCGCCAGCGTCGGCACGTAGAAGCCGTTCATCATGTTCGTCGAGGTGATGTCGAACCGCACTTGTCGGTCTACTGGCAAAACCAATTCGTTCACCGTTGCGATGCCTTGCTGCGGGTAGATGAACAGCCATTTCCAATCCATGGAGACGACTTGAACCGTCAGAGTTTCCTCGTCTGACAACGCTCCCTTGGAGTAGCCGTGAGTGTTGTCGAGCGGTCGATAAGGATCGAGCAGGTGCGTAGACGACCAGGTCAACGCACCGAGTGCGATGATGATAAGGAGAGGCACCGACCAGATCCCCAGTTCGAGCGCAGTCGAATGGTCGAATTTCGGATCGTATTTCGCTCCACCGCCTTTTCGATACCGCCAGGAGAACCAGACGATCATGATCATTACCGGAACGATGATCACCAGCATGAGGTAGACGGATATCATGATGATATCCCGCTGAGACTCGGCGATCCGTCCGGCAGGATCGAAGACATCTCGAGAGCATGACGCGAGGAGCAGTGTGGCTGACGACAGGCTCACCAGACCAGAGCGGCGAGAAATTTGGGTCATGACCCCGGCTCTATCGCCGTGCGAACGGAGCTTACATTGGACATTTCGTCCAATGTCGTGGACCTGGTGAATGCGTCATTGGTGGACGAACTCGAACTTCAAGGCGTCACAAAATCTCGGAGGCGTCTCGACCCACGGACACAGCGATGGCGGAAAATCTCCTCAACCAACCTCTGGACCAGCCGAATTCGCGCTCCTTGGAGCGCGACGCCGAAAGGCTACACGATCATCAGGGGGTCAATCCAGGCGAGATCGCCATCGGGGTGATCCTAGGACGTACGAGCGAATTCTTCGACTTTTTCGTCTACGCGATCGCCGCTGTTCTGATCTTTCCCAGCCGGATCTTCCCGTTCGCGTCGCCGAACCTAGCAATGGCCTACTCCTTTGCAGTCTTCGCATTGGCTTTCGTGGGTCGGCCCCTGGGAACGCTGGTCTTCACTTACATCGATCACAACTATGGCAAAGGTGTGAAGCTGACGTCGGCACTCTTTCTCCTCGGAGGCTCGACGATCGCGATTGCCCTAATGCCTGCTTACGAAACCGCCGGCACGCTTTCGGTCGCCCTGCTTTGCTGCTTCCGCTTCGCGCAGGGTGTCGCCCTAGGCGGCGCCTGGGATGGGATGCCATCCCTTCTGACGCTCAATGCGCCCGAGCGTCGCCGAGGCTGGTACGCGATGATCCCTCAGTTAGGCGCGCCTATCGGGCTTATCGTAGCCTGCGCCTTGTTCGCCTATTTCGCAGCGATCCTAACAAAAGACGATCTGCTCGATTGGGGGTGGCGATATCCGTTCTTTGTCGCTCTGGCGATAAACGTCGTTGCGTTGTTCGCGAGGCTTCGACTGGTGGCCACCCCGGAGTTCCAGCGCTTGTTCGAAACGCGCGAACTTCAACCCTCACCTCCTTTCCAAGCCCTAAAGGAGGAATGGCGGACAATCTTGCTTGGTTCGTTCGCACCACTCGCGAGCTTCGCACTTTTCCACCTCGTAACGGTATTTCCGCTTTCATGGGTAACCCTTACCACTGATGAGAACCCTGTGCGCTTTCTGCTCACAGAGGCCCTCGGCGCGGGCCTCTGCATCCTCGCTGTGGTCGCCTCCGGGATCCTTGCCGATCGGTTCGGGCGCCGTACCATTCTAGCTACCTCCGCCGTTGCAATCGGGGCCTTCAGCGGTTTCGCGCCACAGTTGTTGTCTGCGGGGCCGGGCGGTGAGACCGCATATCTTCTTATGGGGTTCGTGTTGCTCGGACTGGCCTTCGGCCAATCATCGGGCATCGTGAATTCGCGTTTTTCGCAGATCCATCGCTATACGGGCGCCGCAATCGTTGCCAACAGCGCTTGGTTTTTCGGCGCCGGGTTCGCCCCATTGGTCGCCCTGCACCTTTCGTCCCACTTCGGGCTCTGGTCGATCGGCCTGTACCTGCTTTCCGGCGTAGCAGGCACCCTAGGCGCCCTTTATGCAAATAGTGAACTGGGCAGCCATCTTTCGACGCAGGCCGGCTGACCGCTGATAATTGGGGTTCACAGTTGTTAGAAACAGGTTGGGCCTGTGTCTTGCCCACCTAATGGTGAGATGAAAATGTTTCACCAATCAATTGCCGAGTTGGGCATTATCTGATCGATCGGGCGAGTTTATCCCGGAATGCGTGTCAGAACCGCAACCTCTTGAAGCCCGCAGCGTGCGAGCAACGCTCGAAACTCAGGGCCCTCCGACCATCGCGCTCGCGACAGCTGCGTACGGAGCGCTCGTCGGTTCGTTGTTCCCCGTCGTGACAGTTCTGTCGTTGAGCGATGTGTCTGGCGGGCTTGGCGTTTCGTTGGATAGTGCCGCTCTAGTAAACACTATGCAGAACGTGGGAGCGGTGGCCGGTCTTCTCATCGCGCCTACCCTCGCCTTCGGTCTCGGTCGGGGGCGGATAATGGCATTGTCGGGTGCCGGTTTTGCGCTCGCTTCACTCGCTTGCGCTATCTCGCCCAACCTTCCCTGGATGCTCTTTGCCCGACTGCTCCAAGGTTTTTTTGGGGGCATCCTGCCGTTCATGCTGATGCTTCTCGTGATGACCACCATGCGCCCCGGCATCCAACGCTTCAGCTGGTTGATCGTTTTTGCGGGTACTACTTCGATCCTTTTTGGGGCCGCTGCAAGTGTCGGCGGTTTCTTGGTCGACCATCTGGGATGGCGTTCGCTCTTCTGGGTACAGACGCTACTGACCGTGCCGTATGTCGGGGCGGCTATGCGCGCCTTGCCCAAGGAGAGAGGCAACCCTGCCTTAGTGCGAACCGCCGATTGGACCACTTGGAGCCTCCTTTCGGTGGGTCTAGGCATGGTACTTTTCGCCGTATCGGAGGGAGAGCGGCATTTCTGGTTCGAGAGCTGGTGGGTACCAGCCCTGATCGTCGGCGGTCTGGTCGCATCTGCCCAAGGACTATTGGGACTGCGAAACGCTAGTCGACCGATCTTCGACCTCTCAGTCTTCCGAACTCCGAGCTTCACCTGGGCGATCATCCTGTCGATCTTCTTCAGGTTTGGTCAGATGTTCGTCCTTCTCATAGTACCCCAGTTCTTGGCACGACTGCAGGGCTTTCGTGCCGCGGAAGTGGGCAATGTACTGCTCGTGATGGTCCCCGCTACGGGATTGGCCCTGGCTGTTGGCCACTATTGGTTGCGGCGATATGACGGCAGATGGCTGATGTCGGTCGGGCTCGCGTGTTTCTCGGTAGCGGCTTGGCAGTGTGTAGGGCTCAATTCCCAATGGGCGGCCCAGCAACTCTGGCGGCCGGCCCTCATCTCTGGCCTAGGAATGGGCTTTTTCAGCGTCGCGGTGCTTCAGTTCGCCATCTTTGGCGCCAACATCCAAACCGGTCCTACGATTGGGGTCTTTTTCAACCTAGCCCGTGTGTTTGGAATCGTGGCCGGTTCGAGCACGCTCTCACACTTGTTGGTCGAGCGAGAGAAGCTGCATTCGGCAGAGATGGGCGTTGCTCTTGGCGTTACAGACCCTCAAGTTGCTGACCGCCTCATTTCGACCGCAAATGGTTTTGCAAGATTTGCTTCTGACCCAGCCGGTGTTCAAGCCTCTAGCCTTGCTTCCTTGGCACGCGCCGCCAGTCAGCAGGCTTTTGCACTCGCATTTTCCGACGCCCTGACAATCACCGCTCTTACGCTTTCGCTGGGCGCACTCCTCGTCTGGGTCCTCCCACCTATTCCTAGTGAGGCTAAAACCTCCGCAACAAGGGTTTCCGCATGACTACGCAAGCTCCTCCCGCCGAAGGAGATATGACCGCCGCGCCGTCGAAGGCTCTCCCTCACGCGAGCCGACGCGTAGCGCGTGCGTTGTGCTTCTCATTGCTGGCGGTGGGGGCCGTTGCGTTGGCCTATCGGGAGGGGCCGGGGTTGGTAGCGTACGTCGAGACCGACAATGCTTACGTGAAAGGCGACATCACATTCGTATCGTCAAAAGTGCCTGGCTACGTCGAGGAAATCCTGATCGAGGATATCCAAAAGGTCTCAAAGGGCGATGTGTTGTTACGCATCGATCCAATTGATTACACATCTGCTATGCAAGACTCTCGCGCTGCCTTGGAACAGGCGCGGGCCAGTGTTCAGCAGATTGCCGCTCAACACGCCTTGCAGCGGGCGCAGATTCGCGCTGCGGAGGCAGGCGTCACGTCCGCTATTGCCACTGATCGTAAGAGCGCTAGCGAGCTGGCCCGCAACAACTCACTCGTTGAGATCGGTGCAGTTAGCTCCCAGCAGGTCGAAGGTGTGGCAGAGCAACGCACGAAGGCAGCCTCGGCGGTTGCTCAGGCACGCGCGCAGGCGGAGATCGCTAAAAAGCAAATCGGAGTGCTTGATGCGCAGAGTTCCACGGCTCAGGCTCAGCTGACAAGCGCACAGGCGCGTCTGCGCCGCTCCAGAGCCGACTTGGTGCGCACAACTGTAAGGGCTCCTCGCGAAGGGCGGGTCGCCGCGCGCAACGTACGTGTCGGGGAATTCGTCAACCCGGGTACACGTCTTTTAGCGATCACTCCTACGACCGGATTATGGATTGAGGCCAACTTGCGTGAAACACAGCTTAGCAGAGTCCACAAAGGGGATCGGGTCGAAATTGATGTAGATGCGATCCCAAGCCGCCCATTCTGCGGCACTGTCGAGGGCTATCAAGGGGCGAGCGGATCCGAATTTGCAGTGATCCCGCCCGATAATGCTACTGGAAACTTCACGAAGATTGTGCGCCGTTTCACCGTGAGGATCCTCTTGGACGACCATCAGCCAGAAATGGATCGGCTCGCTATTGGAATGTCAGTCACGCCGAGAATTGCGATCGGATCGCACACGGACGGGCGATCGCATGGTGGATTGATCTCGTGGTTGCTGGGCGGTGGATCGTTCTCCTGCGGGAAAGCAATGTGATGCGCCGCTTAGCAGCCTTCAGTCCGTTCTTGCTGCCGCTAGCTCTCGCTGGCTGCATGACTCCGCCGGACTTAGGCGTGAGACCAGAGCCCCTTTCTGCGACGGAGCTCGACAGTTCAAGGTCGTTCGATGCATCGTCCAGCGCATGGCCAGCGGATGGCTGGTGGCGTGCCTACGCTGATCCGCAACTCGATGCTTTGATCAACGAAGCTTTGCAGAATGCCCCCACGATGGCATTGGCAGCCGCAAGATTGCGAAAGGCCGATGCGTTGCTAGGCAAGGCCAGAGCCAGTTCCGTGCCCTCACTCAAGGTGGACGGAGGAGTTTCGCTTAACAAGCCCAGTAGCGAAGTAGGGATCCCGGTCTCTTCTGAAAGGAGAGGCTATAATGACTACGGTCGCATTGGTTTGGGGCTGTCGTGGGATCTAGATTTCTGGGGCAAAAACCGGGCTTTGCTGGCGGCGGCAACATCTGAAGCAGAGGCGGCGAGTGCAGACGCAGCCTCCGCGCGCCTACTTATTTCGACCTCGGTGGCGACAGCCTACGCTGATCTTGCGAAAGCGAAGGTCGACCGCGATATACTTGCAGTTTCGATAACCCTCAGAGAAAAGCGTCTCGCGCTTGTTCGCGCGAGGGTTCAGCAAGGGATGGACTCGCAGAGTGAGTTGGCAGATGCCGAAGCCGCCCCAGCAGCCGCGCGTACGGAATTGGCGCAAATCGACGAAACGATCAGACTTCTGCGAAATCGCCTCGCCGCACTTGTCGGTGCAGGGCCAGATCGCGGTCTGCAAATCGCTATGCCTGAAGGCTCCGTCCCCAACGCATTCGGGTTGCCCGAAAACTTGGCCGCTGAACTGCTCGGTCGTCGTCCTGATCTAACGGCCGCAAAGTTGCGTGTTGACGCGGCAGGTCATCGCATTGGCGTGGCTAGGGCGCAGTTTTATCCAAATATCAATCTCCTCGGCCTCCTCGGCTTTGAGGCACTGGGGATCGGCAATTTGCTGAGTGCCGGAGCGGACAACGGAGCCATCGGGCCGGCCATCAGCCTTCCAATCTTCGATGGCGGGCGTCGCAAGGCAGAATTTCGAGGAGCGCGCGCAGACTATGATGCTGCTGTCGCCTTATACGACGAGACATTAACCCAAGCTCTGCGCGAAGTCGCTGATGTCGCGGTTAGCATCGATCAACTTGCCATTGAAATCGATCATGCTTCGACCGCTGCCGCTGCAAGCGAAAGGGCATATGCTCTCGCACTCGCTCAGTACAAAGCTGGCGCTAGCAACTACCAGAGTGTCCTCACAATAGAAGATGGACTGCTCGCACGTAGGCGTGTGCTATCCAGCCTTCGCTCACGAGCTTTCATCCTTGACGTTGCCCTCATCAAGAGCCTTGGCGGCGGCTATTCCTCGGTCGAAGGCTCCACAGGAGTACGGCAGAAATGAGATTGCTTTATTCGACGCAGGCGACCGCGCTGGGCGGCAGGTCGGGCTCGGTATGCAGCATCGATGGTCGCTTGCGCGCTGAATTATCATCGCCGGAAGCCATGGGTGGCAATGGCGGCAGCGGGACCAATCCTGAACAATTGCTCGCTGCAGCATACGCTTCCAGCTTTCTTTGCGCTGTCCGCGAAGCGGGCACACGCGCCGGCCATTCCATCCCTCCCGATGCCAACGTCACCGCCAGAGTCGATCTGACTGAGCATGAGGGCGCGAGCTGGCAACTTTCGGTTTCACTTACGCTTGATCTGCCTGAACACGGCAATGACCGGTTTGACTCAATTGTTAGCGAAGCCCGTCGCATTTGCCCCTTGGTCAGTGCGACCAACAGCACTATTTCGGTGGGGGTCCAGCGGATTTAGCATTCAATCCCTACCGCCCACGCTTGTCCAGCGAAGTGATCTCTTAGAAATTCCATCAGCACGCGAACTCTGGCCGGGCGAGCCCGCCCAGGCGGCGTCATCATATAGACCGAAACCAAGGGGGCGGACCACCCAGTCAGAAGCTCCGTCAGTTGTCCATCGCGCAACTGCTGCCACATGAAGAACTCTGGGACCAGAGCAAGGCCGATACCCGCGACCGAGGCATCCACCACCGCAGCCGCGTGATTCACCCGATAGACACCGTTCACAGTCGTCGAAACGCTTTCACCGTCTTGAGAGGTGAATTCCCATGTGCGACCCCAGGAAACGTTCGTCGCAACAATTGTGGGATATTTCGCCAGGTCTGCCGGATGATCAGGCACCCCTATGCGCTCGATCAGGTGAGGGGCGCCCACGAGCGGACGGCGAAAAGAGAACAATCGACTGGCGCGCATCGTTGAGTCGGGGCTCTCTCCGATTCGAATAACGAGGTCGTAGCCCTCGGAAACGATGTCGATTTCGTCTTCAGATAGGTTTAGGTCGACAATTACATCCGGATACAAATGTAAAAATTCCGGAAGTACCGGGGACAGGGCCTGCACGCCGAGGCCCGTGGCGCAAGCCATTCGCACCGTGCCACGCGGCACCGCTGCTTCCTCCAGAATATCCGCTTCGATCGCAGCGCCATCTGCCAAAATTCGCTGGGCTCTTTCGAGGGACAAACGACCGGTTTCGGTAAGGGAAAGCTTGCGGGTGGTGCGGTGAAGAAGGCTGGCTCGCATGCGTTCTTCGAGGCGCGTGATCATTTTCGAAACAGTAGTTTTCGATACACCGAGGTCTTCGGCCGCTTGGGCAAAGGAGCCTCTCTCAACGACCTTAGCAAATGCAGCCCAAGCTTCGAGATCCGGCAATCGGCTCACACCGCAAATACATCGCGTCGTTTAGCAACGCAGCGCCGCGCGCAGTGGCAGAGCCCATGAGAACAGTCGAGACGACGATCCGACAATCGGTAGTCGATAGAGCTCGTCTCAGGCTTTCGCCAAACAGTTTTTGGCCGCATAAACCTTAACCTTTAAGCGCAGACCGGGTGTCGCCGGCAAGGAACTCTATTTCGCACCTGATCGGATCAAAACAGAGCAAGCGAAGGACAATAGGGATCACCGAAGACAGACTGTAGAGCCTCTACTTTTAGAGAACGACAATTTTGAGTGTTAACTGGTGTAGCCGCACCTATACGATGGTAGAGGTCTCCGCCTTACCTGCGAGTTGCCACTCGGTTTGTGCTCTGCCGCGAATATCTGCCAGGGCTCACACCAAACTTACGCCTGAAGGCTGTTCCAAAAGCACTGTCAGAGAGATAACCGAATGCTCTAGCGACAAACGTCACCGACTTCTTGCTTCTGGTCAGCATAACTGCGGCCAAGCGCAATCTCCAATCTGAAGCATACGTGACGGGCCCTACTCCGACGACCGCCACGAACCGTTCAGCAAATGCTGAGCGAGACTTTCCAGCAATCCTCGCCAATTCGCTCACCGTCCAGTGATGTGACGGGTCGGAGTGAATGGCAGCCATAGCGGCACCCAGCCCAGGCTCGACAATTGCAGCAAACCATCCGGGCGCCAGATGGGGTGACCGTTCGAAATGAATACGCAAGGCGTGGAAAAAGATGAGACGAATGAGGTCGTCGCAAATCGCGCGTGAACCAGCGCGGGCAGCGCGCCATTCGTTGTCTAGCTGGGCCAGCAGGCCTGCCAAGATCGAAGATTCGGCATGATTTTTCTTAATGACGAGATAATCAGGAAGAATCTCGGTCAGAACATCGCCATGGTCGGCTTCGAATTCGAAACTGCCACCCAAAATCACCACGTCAGAGATGTTAGAGTTGAGCCTCGCGTTCTCTGGTTCGGCGAAGAACTCCGATGCATTTACCGGATCAATCACGAGATCACTGGCTAGGACGAAGGGAACGCCTGCCTTGACGAAAAGGCAGTCGCCAACAGACATTTTTTCACTCATGCCTTCGATCTCTACCCAGCACTCACCTTGCTGGATCACATTGAGTTTCGAGGCTTCCGGGACGAAGCGCATTGCCCACTCGTTTCCAATCTCCAGGCGAACAGAACTCCGCCCTCGCAATTGGACAAGACTGGCGACGTCGGAGAGAGGATCATTGGATGGTTTTTGGACGATCACGCCAATTTTTTGGACGAATTGCACTCCAAAGTCCACGCGGACCACCTAAATTTCTCGACATGCTAAAGAAACAACATCCGATATCTTCGCCATTTGATGCCTTCTCGACTGCGCTCGACGTCGTCGACGGGGTCGATCTCTCTCATAAGACAGCAATCGTCACCGGCGGCTATTCTGGCCTTGGGCTGGAGACGACACGTGCGCTCTGTGCAGCGGGAGCCGACGTCATCGTTCCTGCACGCGACACCCTCCGCGCTCAAGAGGCTACCAAAGACCTCCAAAGGGTCGAGTGCATGCACATCGACCTCTCTGATGCGACTTCAATCGATGAGTTCGCCAACGAAGTGCTGGCTACGCGGAAATCAATCGATTTGTTGATCAATAATGCTGGCGTCATGGCTACGCCGCTCTTTCGCGACGCGCATGGCCATGAAGGTCAATTTTCTGTGAACCACCTAGGTCATTTTCGCCTGACCTGCGCACTATGGCCTGGCCTCGCGAGACGGGGCGCACGTGTTATTTCAGTTTCATCGCGAGGGCACCAGATTTCACCCGTTGTCTTTGACGATATTGATTTTCGCCAACGCCAGTACGACAAATGGCTCGCTTACGGCCAAGCTAAAACAGCTAATGCTTTGTTCGCTGTGGCACTTGATAGACGCGGAGCTAACGAAGGCGTACGTGCCTACTCGCTCCATCCTGGACAAATATTGACACGTCTGGCCCGCCACCTCTCTGCAGAAGAGGTTTCAGGTTTCGATGCTTATGACAACCAGGGCAATCCCCGGATTGATCCGGCAGCAGGCTTGAAAACACCCCAACAAGGCGCTGCAACAGCCCTTTGGTGCGCGACGAGTTCGCTACTTGAAGGCTCGGGCGGGCTCTACTGCGAAGACTGCAACGTGGCCCAAATCCATGAGGGGGAACCAGGATCTCCCGGTGTCTCCCAATGGGCGGTGGACGATGAAGCAGCTGAGCGTCTTTGGAATTTGAGTCACGAGTGGACAGGGAATACTCTCATCTCATTACGTTAAGCGAATGGCCGCTCGAACACGGAAGAAGGTGATTGTTCTAGCTTAGCACGCGATCCCGATTGCCCAGCAATCGTTGGCCCGAGGGTCAACGCCCGAAAACCCGAAGGTATCGTTCTCTCGCGTAGACGGCCACCCTCCCCTCGGTCGCAAAAGATGACGGGCTGGACCTGGGAGGGAGGGGGGCAGTTTGCGGTCCAGCCCGTCACAGTGCCGCCTTACAAAGGCGGGCGAAGCTGAGGTTGGGATCACGTCGGAGGAGCCGCTTCGCCAGTCCCTTTTGCCCAAAGCAGAATGGTCGCACTATAAGATCTGTAGCTCGCTGGGTTATGCTAACGGCTAGGTATGCTCGATTCTGGAGCGAGACTGACAATTACGCTATTTTCGCCACCAAAGTTGTGCACATCCGGTCGATAATCGCGGCTCCAGTTTCCGCCTATCTGAGAAAGACCAGCTCACCCAACCTATCACTGAATTTCGTTTGGGCGGGCAGTTGACTCAGGAAGGTAACCAAATGATCAGAATCGTCCCCTCTCTCGCCATTCTGGCTGGGGCACTGGCCTCCAGTCCGGCTTTCGCAGACAACTTTGATGGGCCGTATGTCGGCGTCCAGGCAGGTTGGAGCCAGAACAAGGTCGATACCCTCAACACCAGTATCGGGCCGGTCGTCATCGATAACTCTCACGATGAAGCTACGACTGGCATCTTCGCGGGCTACAACCTCAAACCCACGGACAAACTCGTACTCTCGCTGGAAGGGTCCTTCAACCTTGGGATTGACGATGCCTTCATCGGCGGCACCACTGCGATCCCGACAGGTTTCGATCCGAAATATTCTTTCGATGTTGGCGCACGTGCTGGCTACCTGGTAAACGATGCCACACTGCTCTATTTGCGCGGGGGCTACGAGAATCTGCGCGCGGGCGTGACCCGATCCGATGCAACAAACGTCGCCTACGACAAGGATACCTTCGATGGTTGGTCGATAGGCGGCGGTATCGAGCGGATGATTGCAGACCGCATCTCGACCCGTATCGAATATCGATACAGCGACCTCGGCGGCGACGGCGAGAAGTTCGAGCGTCATCAGGCCCTCATCGGGCTGGCATATCACTTCTGATGACTGCTTCCGACGGGGCGCAGTTCACCTACTCGCGGCTCTCCCTCCGAGGAGAGTCGCGCTCAGGAGGCCAATCCATGCCATCCATCGCATCGACATCGATGAGAAGCGGGACGCGCCCCGTGCCTTGCGCGGAACTGACTTCAATCAAGAAAACCAAAATCGTGCTAACCGATCTTGAAAAGGCAACGATTTCGCTTTCTCGCGGTGATCACATCCTCACGCTTGCGAAGCGGTCAGAATTTCAAGCCTCAATTGACCGTCTTAGCGGTCTCAAGCCATCGAATTCGCTGGCTGATCCAGCATTGGATGCGCTGCGTCGGTTCGCGATAACCATGCGGTTCGGTCTCCCTGTGGAGGGTCAGGCTCTAGATGACCTGTTCGCGGTCGGCTATACTTGTGTGCATGCCGAACTCGTACGTCAGGCCCTACGTGAGGAATGCCAGCAATCGAAACTCGATGACAATGCACGAGGCACGTACATGCTGACCCTATTGACCGTGAGCGTAGCTCTGTTCGCGGCTATCGTAGTGGCATGGAAGAGTTACGGCCTAGCCGGGCTCGTCACGATGACCTTTCTCATCGCGGTGGCGCTTGTCAGCCTTATGTTGAGGAAGGTCGAATCATCACAGACATGAAAATGACCTAAACGGCATCATGTAGCAAACGGACCAAATAGCAGCCTTATGGCATCGCGTGCATATCGCTATGTATCGTGCATGGTCACAACGCACGCAATCACCTCCCTACGTGACAAGCAAGCCGAACTCGCCGGACAGATCGACGCTTTGCAGGATCAGCTACTGCAAGCGTTCCATCGACATGGACCACATGAACGCATCCGTGCGTATGCTCGTGCCAGACATAGAGCTGGTCGAGATATATTCGGAATCACAGAAACGGCAAATGACCGTAAAGGAAAAGGAATGGGAGGACCGAGTGGAAGGCCTCCTGAAAGCAGGACTAAAGCGACGGAATGTCATCTATGCCGAACTGGTCGAGAAGTTGATGGACATAGGTATGATGGACTCTGAGCCGAATATAAGAAACAAGATCAGCCGGGGTAAATTGACAGCGGTGCTTCTGGTTTAATGTCTTACGGCAATAGGGGTGTCCTCACCGCACTTGCAGGACTAGCCGCTCTGTTCACCGCTTTTGGAAGCGGAGCATATTTGGGCTTTTTCCCAAAGCCAGAAAATGAGTGGAACGCTGCCAGCAGCACAGCCGAGGATACCGCCCAACCCCCAAGCCCAGCCTCACATGTCGGCGGGGGCGCTCTTTCGTTAGCACGAGACTTGGAGCCTAAAGCCCTCAATCAATCCTATTATGATCGTGAGGATTTGAAGACCCAAAGGATAATGGCCTGGTGGACCCGGATTATGGGGGTCGCAGCAGCTATCGGCATTGTCTTGGGGGGCTTTAGCATTTGGCTGATATGGCGCACTTGGAGCGCCACCAACGTAGCCGCTGAAAGCAGCCGCAAAACACTTCGCTCCTTCATTGCAAAAGAGCGTGCTCACCTTCGCATCAAGAATGCCAGTTTCACTTATGAAGGGAATCAGTCCGAAGTCGGGAAGAACTACAATGGTTTTCGACTTAAGCTCGACAACCGGGGCGAAAGCGCTTGCCGCGTCATAGAGATTGGCTGGCAATATTCCAATATCCGCCACTGGTTGCCGAAACCAGAACAACTTATCTGCAAGCCAGTTCTTGTTCCTAGCCTCAGTGAAGAAGAGTCGCCACATTTGGGTGTAGCTGAATTCCCTTCTAGTCCATGCTGGTTGATGGGCAGGGTGAAATACAAAACTTTGGAAGACGAAACCTTCGTTAGCTATTTCAGCCTTAGGATCGAACTGCATGTTGATCCGGGATACGCTCCCTCCGAATGGAGGGCGGTTGAAGATAGATTGATCGCTATGCCATGGGACACCTAAAGCCCCACATACAATGACAACCGCCAAGAACAGAGATCAATTACGCACCTCGACTCGAGTTAAGAACGGAGAAGATCCCAAGGGGTGCGATCAAAGCAAAGTTATCTACTGCGGTAACCGAGGATAAGCGATCTCATTGCTTTCCGTTTTGGTGGGAAGAAACTTGTGGCCGGCTATCGCGACGGGCGCATCTTCCAAGTTTTCTGGCTTTATTGTAACTTCAAACTCTACGATCATGTTAGCTAGGTAGAGCCACCTCCAATGTTTCGCTCACCAATTTCAGCGCTCATTGCTTTGGCTACTGTGGTCTGATCACCGGATGATGACCGTATGGCAAGCGCCGCTTGTAGCGTTAATATTTGACCGCTTTACACACGACCTTTTCAAGGGAGGACCGTCCTTTCAAACAGTGGGTAGGAGCGGCTACGCTACGCGCGGCTGAAGCAAAGCGGTGCAGGAATCATCGAGTAGAATGTAAGGTTGCTGGTCCAAAGGACTTGGTCCAGCGCATGTGCCTCAGCAAGGTAAGTGAGATAGGTTAGGGAGACGATCGCCCTACTCATTTTGTTGTAAACTATTGGCGCGAAACGCGCGGCACGCTTTTTGTGCGGCAGCCAATGAGCTGAAGTCTTAAAAATGCGCTCGGTGGTGTGGTGATACGGCGCCGTCGGCAGTGTAAATGGGCTTATACAAACCTGGCATTTATAAGGTTAGCAAGAGGCATTTCTTGAGCCCCAAATGAAGTGGCCGCTCCCCCATTCAAACCCCTCACTGACGCTCCTGAGCTCTGTCTCTCGCTCAGCCCCCGACCTTGCTTAGCAAAGCCGAGGGCCTTGAGCTGAGAGCTGCCGTTAGGGAACAATCACGTGATCGGGATTCGCTACGGCAAACATGGTATTCTTATCGGCCTCGGGCGGGTAGATCCAAACCCGATTGATCTCCTCCTTAACCTTCTTGGCATCTGCTCCCTTCATTTGGACTTGGCGATCCCAGCCCTCCGTGAGCAGAGCTCCCCACGGCCCCAGATCGAGACACGTAACGTATTTTGGTTGGCTATAAGGATGGAGTTCCAGACCGACCAATTCCGCTGCCGCGTTGTGTCCTGCGACGCGGCCTAAGCTGAGTGAATGCTGACAGGACATGACCGCGTAATTACCGACGTCGTCAGTCGCGGCCTTAACCGTGTCTCCCGTCACGAAGATCCCCCTCGCTGCCGGGGCACGAAGGAACTCATCCCCAACAACGCGGCCCAACTC
The DNA here is from genome assembly GCF_019711555.1 of Qipengyuania pacifica. Lineage (NCBI taxonomy): Bacteria > Pseudomonadati > Pseudomonadota > Alphaproteobacteria > Sphingomonadales > Erythrobacteraceae > Qipengyuania > Qipengyuania pacifica. The sequence goes on from NZ_JAIGNQ010000004.1 coordinate 512,684, forward strand.
GTCCTTTTCGCCCGGTACCTGCGCCGTCAACTCATGGGCGCGCATACCGGCACTCCAGACAACTGTGCGTGCCGGGATTTCCTCGCCACTCGAAAGCGTGACCGAGTCCTTCTCTATGGCTGAGACTAGAACGCCCGATCGACTTTCGATGCCGAGCTCATCAAGGGCTTGCTCCACGACCTCCACAACCTGATCGCCCATTTCCTTCCCGATCTGCTCAGCCGGATCGACGATAAGGACACGCACCGACGCGTCACGACCAAGGATGGAGCGCAAACGCTCTGGCATCTCGGTCGCACCCTCGATACCAGTGAAGCCACCGCCAGCGATCACCACTGTATTTCGCGCTTCACTTGGGGGTTCATCTACCAGCGACTGGAGATGCGCTTCAAGCTTTTCGGCAGCTGGCAGGGTATCAACGTTAAAGCTGTACTCGTCGAGGCCGGGAATAGACGGGGCGAAGAGCTTGCTGCCAGTCGCCAGTACGAAGCGATCATATCCGACCGTTTCGCTCGTGCCATCGTTATGGATAATTACCGCGGTTTTACCATCCGCATCAATGTCACGAACGACACCCGCGATGTGACGCACGTCGAGGGTATCGAGAATCTCCGCGATACTAGGATTCATGTTCTCGATCACTGCCTCATACAACCGTGGCCGGATGGCCAGAGTCGGCGATGGAGAGACCATCACAATTTCAACCTCATCTTGCTTATCCGTGAGTTCGATCGCTCGCGCAGCCGAGATCGCGGCCCACAAGCCGGCGAATCCGGAGCCGGCAATAAGAATGCATTTTTTTGACATGAGAGCTTCCTTTATCTTTGAGCCGGACAGTAGGGACCATTCCGCGACGCGCGACACGCGCCCGGCTTCTTCCCGGGCTGTCCAGCAGGAATCCGAGAAGTCATTTCGAATGGATTTGGTTGGTGACGCTTGATCGGTGGCCGAATATTAAAGGCCTAAGCGTTTCTTCTCGTCTGCGTTAGGTCGGACTGGTGCTCGGCGGCCGCAGGGATTGCGAACGGGAAGTGCGCTGACTTTCCTTTTCGCCGATCCACTCACGCACCCTCTCGTGGAAAGTGCCTGGCACCTTACGATTGAAGTGCTCGCTGACTTTTCCCAATGTCTGCCGTGCTAGTGATTGTCGCATGGCCTGCTCGGCCGCGAGCATCACCGCATGAATTCCACATGTACCTGACGTCGCCCATGATGGCTTCTCGCCCGAAAACAAAGCACATCGACCACGAACTTCTTGGCAGTCGAATAGTGGCTTCCTTCCCTCAACTGCATCCACGATCTCAAGGAAGGTAATCTGATCTGCGGGACGTGCGAGCTGGTAGCCGCCGCGCACACCTTCGCGGGCCTCGACAATGCCAGCTTTCTCCAACTTGGGGAATATCTTGGCCAGGAAGCTCGGCGAAATGCCTTGCAATTCGGCTATCTCGCGACTGGACATCGACTGAGCTTCTTGATCAACTAGCCACATGAGGCCGTGAATCGCGTATTCGACACTGGTTGTAATATGAGCCATAACGCGGATAATGACAGTCCGAGTTAAGTTGGTCAATTTAAAAACTCGGACACTCTTTGTCCGCGAATTTGCGCTAATCGTCGCGCTGAGAAGGGCTAGTGCTTCCCGCCCCGGCAGGTCGCCCTCGCCCCCGATCATTAGACCGAACCAGCGAACAACGGATCGGTAGCCAGCGCGCGGCGCCCTGCTTCAAGCATGTCCATCGCGACGTCGAGCCGAGCCATACCTTCGAGATAAACGAAGCGGACGTTGCTTATCCCCATCGTTCCAAAAACATCACGCAGATATTGCGTCAGGTGATCCGGTTGCGATGCTGCCGCGCCGGTCACCATGCCACCGGATGTGACAATCACTGTCGTGGGCTTATCTTGCAGCGAGCCGACCTTGCGGCCACTTTGGTAGGTGAACGTGCGGCCGTGGCGCAAAACATAGTCTATCCACAGCTTGAGCGACGACGGCACGGTGAAGTTGTGCATAGGCGTTGCAATGACCAGCCGGCTGCAAGCTTCCAGCTCTTGGATCAGTTCTTCAGACAGCGTGAAGTCGTCGTGGTGATGCGGGCTGCCGTCTACAATCGCCTCAACATACCCGCGCTGTAATGGCTCCAATGCCAGTTTGTTGAGATCGCGCTCCACGATGGAGGCGCGTGGATTTTGCGACTGCCAGGCGTTGCAGGCTTGGTACGCAATGGTTGACCCTCGCGCCTCAGATCCCAGTGGGCTGGCGTGAAGGAGAAGCAGCCGCGACATGTCATTTTCCTCAAGAAAAAAAGATCTAGGCCAAGCCAGCCTTATCCAGACCATAAAGCCGGTCGGTTGATCCGGGTTCAAAGCGGAACGCAATCGCCTGCCGATTCCAGGCGTTAATCACCATGATAAGGTAGGTCAGCTCAGCGATTTCCTGCTCAGAGAATTCTGCGCTGATTGCATCCCAATGTTCATTCGATATTCCCTTCTGCGGGATCCGAGTGAGAACTTCGGTCCATCGCATCGCTGCCCGCTCCCGCTCGCTGAACAGTGTGGACTCATGCCACACCGGGATGTGCAGAAGCCGGAGTTCACGCTCGCCCGCGATTTTCGCTTCTTTGACATGCATATCGAGGCAATAAGCGCAGCCATTTAGCTGCGATGCGCGAATTTCGACCAGCGTAATCAGGCTGTCCTCCAGACTGCTGCTGCGCACAGCTATGGCCAAATCAACCATCTTCTTGACGAGATTGGGTGTATGCTCACTTGGTTCGAGGCGTTTTGTCATTTCGCTCGGCCTCCTTGATTTATGTGGCTCATTTGAGGATGAAGTCGAGAATGTCCGCGTTTATCGCATCGGAGTGCGTCGTCAGCATTCCGTGTGGAAAGCCCTCGTAAATCTTGAGTTCGCCTTGCCTGAGTAACTTGATCGCCTTTTCTGCGCTGTCCGCAATCGGGACCACTTGGTCGTCGTCACCGTGCATCACAAACACAGGCACTGTGATTGCTTCCAAGTCTTCTGTCTGGTCAGTTTCAGAGAACGCCTTGATACCCAGATATTGTGCATTGGCCGCGCCCATCATCGACTGACGCCACCAATTGAGGATGACACCTTCCACCGGCTCGACACCGTCGCGATTAAAACCATAAAAGGGCCCACTCGCGATCTCGAGGTAGTATTGGGAGCGATTGCCCGCGACACCCGCGCGAAACCCGTCAAAAACCTCGATCGGCAAGCCGTCGGGATTCGAAGACGTTCTGACCATGAGGGGTGTGATTGCACTCATTAGCACAGCCTTGGAGACGCGACCGTCACCGTAACGCGCTACATAGCGGGCAGCCTCTCCACCACCTGTCGAATGGCCGATGTGGACCGCATTTCTGAGATCGAGGGACTCGACCACCGCAGCCGCGTCACGGGCATAGGTATCGATGTCATGGCCTGATGAAACTTGTGCAGAGCGCCCATGCCCCCGCCGATCATGCGCGATTACGCGAAAGCCCTTGTCGAGAAAGAAGAGCATCTGCGCGTCCCAATCGTCGGCGGAGAGAGGCCACCCATGGTGGAAGCAGATCGGTTGCGCATCCTTGGGACCCCAGTCCTTGTAGAAGATTTCAGTCCCATCGCTTGCTAGCACTATCCCCATGAGGAGCCTCCTGCATCTGTCGCATGAGATGGACTACATTGGCATCCATCCATTTCGATAAGGAGCAATTAGACGACAGCAACCCTCCTGGGCAGCGAACAGAGGGCAAGGCCGGGCCATACAAAAGACTAGGCTCGGTTTTCGTGGGGTTAGGGTGACAGACCTTATTGCAGTTCCAAGGGCAATTGGCAGCGGAAAAGGGCACCGCCTAGGTTACAACGCCCTGCAACGATCTCGCCGCTGTGTGCCTGGATGATGGTCCGGCAGATTGCCAGCCCCATGCCCATTCCGTTCGGTTTGGTGCTGAAGAACCCTTCAAAAAGATGATCGATGATCTCTGGATTGATCCCGGGACCGCTGTCTTCCACCGAGATGGCGACCTGATCGTCACGAGTTCTTTCCGTGATGATGTCGATGCGTCGATTGAAAGAAGAATTTCCGAGATCGATGGCCTGCACGGCATTCAAAAGAAGGTTGACCAGCACCTGTTGAAGTTGGACCCTATCTCCCATGATGAATGGCAGGTCGTCGTCCAAGGCCGCGTGCACCTCCACCTGTTTCTCTACGCACTCATGGCGAACAAATTGCATGGCTTCATGTACGATCTCATTGGGACAGACGAGCTCCCACTCCAGTTCTTGCTTGGTTGCCATAGAGCGAATACGATTGATGATACGGTCGGCATGCTCTGAACTCTGGACCATCCGTTCCGTCAGCAAACGCACCCTGTCGAGATTGGGCTCCTCCCGGTTCAGCCACTTGAGGCTAGCTTCACCATTCAACATTATGGCTGAGAGCGGCTGCTTAACCTCGTGCGCTATTGAAGTAGCAAGCTCACCCAGAGTTGCGATACGAGATGCATGAGTGAAATCGCCTTGGAGTTTTCTGATCTCGGCCTCTGCAGCAATCCTGTCCGAGATATCGAGTAACATGATGAAGGTGGTGTCGAGGTTCTCCGGCGGTCTTGGATAAGTCACCAACAAGAGAACATCCAACAGACGCTCGTCGAGAGTTTTGAGCTTGAGTTCCTCAACGTGATTTCGCATGCCGCAAAATCGAGCTTCCATCACCCGCTTAGCCGCCCCCGGAGTACCGTCGAACAAATAACGGACTGGGCCGAGCAGCAGATTCTCGTCTTTCGCTCCAAATAACGCCACTGCAGCCTTGTTAACCTGAGTGACTTTGACCTCATTCCGCGTGAAGTCGATCAATCCTGGGTTGGTCGCGAGATAATCGGAAAGGTTCGTGATACCTTGTTCTTTGAGGCGCGAGAAAGCTTCGCCAGCACATCTTGCGTCGACCTCCAAGAGAGGAATCGGAATGTTCTGGAGCAATCTTCTAAAGCGATCATCTAACGAGCACTTATCTGCAAAGCCTGCCCGAGAGCTTTGCACTTCGAGGTAATGCGCCGCCCCCGTAGCGAATTCGACCAAGCTTGAAACATCGCCAGAGCTATCGCGCCTTACAGTCAGGCGAACATCAACCTCGACTTCCCCACCAGATGCATGCGGTCGGCGCACCCTTCCGCGCCAAACATCTTGATCTTCACGTATCTGGATACGGGCCAACCATTCAGTGACGCGCAGTTCCTCTGGAATTTCGTCGATCGCTGTCTCTGCGGGCAGACCGAACAACGAGGCAGCGGCGGGGTTCCAGTAGCGGATCATGCCACCGGGATCATAAATGATTATGCTCTCGTCAGATAGATCCGGAACTCTCAGCGTTCCCAGGCCAGTAGAACAATTCCAGGCAATGCCCTCTTCCGGCGAACTTCGGGAGCCATGTTCGCTATCCTGTGGAGGTGATTGAGGCGTCATGATCGAGAGGCGCTCTTCCGGCGTCGAGCTGCAGACTGTGCTCTGGTATTATCGATATTTGCTACATTAGTATCAACTCTGCGTGCAATAGCGTCAAGGGTTCTGCCTGCATCTTGTCGCCTCCAATCCTGAGACAATATTTGTCCAGCCTCGACCACCGACATCAACTTGGCAGTTTGGTCGGGAAGCTAACGGGGTATCACTGCATCCTTAAACTCACTAAACACAGGTGCAGGGACTGGGAAATCTAGAGGGCAAGAATAAGTCACATGAAGATCGAGGAGAATGATGAACCACTCGTGTTTATCGTTGATGACGACGAAACGATGAGAGCTGCGATGGCTGAGATGCTTGAAACCGTTAGCATCCCGTTTCTCGTATTTGAATCCGGCCAGGAGTTTCTCCAAGCCGACCTGCCCAACCGGCCCGGCTGTGTCATCCTCGACATTCGAATGCCTGGGCTTAGCGGCCTTGATCTCCAATCTGAGCTGGTTTCCCAGAGAGTACCTTACCCGATTATTTTTATCACGGGTCACGGCGACGTACCCATGACCATTCAGGCCATGAAGGCAGGCGCAGTCGATTTTCTGACCAAACCTGTGCGCTCTCAAGCGTTGTTGGACGCTGTGCAGAGTGCGATCAGACTGGATGTTGAACGGTGGACTGCGCAGCGGAGCGAGCGAGAAAGTAGCGAAATCTTCGGCAGGCTCACGCGACGTGAAAGGCAGGTGTTCTCCGCTTTAGCCCGGGGCCTATTGAACAAACAGATCGCGTTCGAGCTTCATATCAATGAGGCTACTGTCAAACTTCACCGCGGCAATCTGATGAAAAAGACAGGCGTCGATTCACTGGCCGATCTGATTAGGCTTTGGGATGCACTTCCTGAAGCACTTCGCACATCAGTCGAAATGTAATCTCGAGCGCGACGCCACGAGCGAACCCCACCCTCATCGGTGCAGGTATTTATTCCCCCAAGCAGTCGCCAACACAGTTGAGCAGATCGGAATCTTTCAGAGGCTTACGATAGAACTCTCTGAACCCTATTCCTTCAGCCTTGGCCATTAGGTCCGCCTCATCTCTTGCAGTCATAAAGATGACTGGAAGGTCCGGACGAGTACGACGCAGAAGCGCCACTAATTCGAAACCATCCATGCCCGGCATCTGAATATCGGTAATCAGGCAGCGCGTGTCACTCTCAACTCCACTCTCGAGGAAATCCTCCGCTGAGTGAAAGCCCCTCGCATCATGTCCAACCGACTCGAGAAGATTGACAATTGCGTCGCAAAGCGACGGATGGTCTTCTACCACCGCTATACAACCCGGAGATGTGTTTTTCATGCCAATTGCGTCTGGCTAGGGAAGGTTGCGTCAATCCCTAACCGTTGGATACTTTCGTGCTTTCGCACGATGTCCTGCAAATTACGTGCATTAAGTTTACGCATCGTGGTCGACCGATGAATCTTGATCGTGATTTCACTAAGGGACAGCATTTCTGCAACTTCGCGGTTCCGCTTACCTGCTGCAACAAGAGCCAAGACTTGTCGCTCGCGCGACGTGAGGGCCTCATACTGATCGCGCAAGACACTATCTTCCTCCGCCTGCGCTCTACGCCTCTTGTCTAGCTCTAACGCGTTGTCGAGTGCCTCTAATATGTTCTGCTCGTTCAACGGCTTCAGGAGAAAATCGAGTGCACCGTTTTTCATGCCACGGACGGTCATCGGAATGTCAGCGAAGCCGGTCATGAGTATGATCGGCATATTGTTGCCCGCAGACAGAAGCCGCCGCTGCAGCTCTAATCCGCTCATTCCAGGCAGACGGACATCGGTAAGGATGCACCCCGGCACGCTACGATCTGCTACCTCGAGGAACTCCACCGCACTCTGATACGTCATTGCGCATCGTCCTATCGACAAGAGCAGGTTTGCTATCGAATCTCTTATGGAATCATCATCATCAATAACGTGGACGACCGGTTCTTCGTGGGCGACACGGTCGAACATCACTCAGCTCCCATCTTCCTACCATAGCCAATCGCACAGCATTTTTCGCAGTTCACTGTAGGTACGCTCGATCGAGCTCACGCGACAGCATACAAAAGGCTAGGCTATTTCCAACGCCGATGCACGGGTCTAGATGATTGGCTGGCAAATCACTGCGATCTGCAAATGGGGGCGATTTGATTACTGGACTGCACAGCGATGCTCTCGGGCGATTGGCGATCGAGACATTACCTTGTCTCCTGATCCACGAAGCATCGGGGTTCGATTCAGCGACGATCACCTTTGCCTCGCCATCAGCCATATCCATTCTCGGGGCGAATTCGCTGAATGATCTTTGCGGTCGAGAGCTTTCATCGTTGGTCGCATCGGATGACACCCTGGTGAATGTGCTCCATGCAGGGCTCAACGACATCGTACATATCGCAAGTGCGCCCATGATCACGATTTCAGGTGTGAAGTTCAAGGCTGACCTTCGCGCTATACGAAGCTCAGCGAGCGTGATTTGCCTAGCTTGGACAGTCGCTGATGGCGCAGAGGCTTTGCGTGAGGAACTGGAGGCCGCCCGACATCAGGCGCGGAAATCCTTTGACGAACTGCCAGCAGCCCTTTGGAAGATTGACGGGAAATTTAGCTTCCACCTCTTCCGAGCCCTGAAGCAACAAGGCGTGACCGACATAGACGCATACTTCGAAGCCCATCCGGAGATAGTCGAGCAAGCGATGAGAGAAAGTGTAGTTGCCGATGTAAACGCTCTCACCGCTCAGAAGTTCGGCAGGGGGAACCCCGAAGAGTTGCGAATCCCGGTCGAATATTTTTGGGACGGTAACAGCCAGGCATTTCGCCGTCTTTTGGTCGCCAAATTCCAAGGGGCCGAAGAGTTCGTCGAGGAAATACGGATGCGAACTCTGGATGGGGAATTCCGCGACGTACTCTTCACCATGACCTTTCCGCCTGATACGCAACCAGATCGGTACACATACATTTCGATGATCGACATAACCGACCGTGTGCACGCGGAGGAACATCTGCGCCGCATCGAAAGTGAGTTTGCGCACTCCTCACGTCTTGCACTCTTGGGCGAGTTGACTGCTTCAATCGCGCATGAGATCAATCAGCCCCTTTCGGCAATGGCCACCAATGGCGATGCTGCGATGCGTTGGCTTGACCGAGACGAGCCGGACACCTGCCAAGCAAAGAACCGCGTTTCACGCATTGTCGAGGACGCGAGACGGGCTAGTGAAGTAGTGCACCGGGTTCGGTCACTAGCCAGACCACAAATGCGCCAACATTGCGAGTTCGGAATCAACGACGTGGTTCGCGAAGCAGTTCGGTTGGTGCGCCATCAGTCATTAAAGCACCGCGTTTCCATCGCCCTAAGCCTCTCGCCGGATCTTCCGCCCGTCCTCGGGGATCCCATTCAGTTACAACAGGTTGTGGCCAACTTGATTGTCAATTCGAGCCAGGCTATCGCTTCAGTTCCTGTCCCCAGGGCCCGACGAATTATCGTCGAAACGGCGCTCATCGATGACGGCCACATCGCTCTCAACGTAACGGATACCGGGCCCGGCATAAGTGAAAGCTCGATCAATCACATCTTCGATGGCTTTTTCACGACAAAAGATGAGGGAATGGGCATGGGGCTCGCCATATCGCGCACGATTGTAATGGCACATAAAGGCACTATCGAAGGGAAGAACAGCCCGGAGGGAGGCGCTGTTTTCGAGCTGCGGCTTCCCATCTCGAATTAAACTCCAACCCTCGACTAGCGACAGCAACCTGTCATTGTCGCGCTCGAGCAGGAAAGATCCGAGCCGCAAAAAGGCTCGACGTTTATCGGCCACCAATGGATTGCCCTTAACGGTATCGGCATTTCGCACCTCTACCTTTGGTTGATAGGCAGCGCACTTCGACAATCGTAATTTCCTCGAACTTGTCCGACCATGTCGGAGATACCCCTAGATGGTCTGTGGAAATTGGAGTCGGAGAACGTTTTGAATCCTGCAAGGCGCCTTCTCATTCTAGATGATGACAGCGAATTTCGCTTGAGGCTAACTGACGATTTTCGGAGATGGGGCTATTCCGTCACTAGTCTGAGCGAATGCACCCAACTTACTACCGAAGTAGGTAGACCACGGTTTGATCTTGCAATCGTCGACGTCAAATTGGGATTGCGCAGCAACGGATGCGCGATCGTCGATCTCATCCAAGTCAATCACGAGATCTCGCTAGTAATGGTCAGCTCGCTTGCGAGTATCGCGCTGGCAGTCGAGGCTATGCGCAGGGGCGCGAAGGATTTTCTCCTCAAACCATGCTCCGCGAGTGAAATTGAAGCATCCTTGACCGGGTCGTCCCATCGAACGAAGATTCGTGATTGTTCAAGGTCAACGAGCATCAAGGTTTTCGAGACAGAGTTGATCAATCGGACGTTGCTCGAATCCGATTTCAACATCTCAGAAACCGCGAGGAGGCTGGGCATGCATAGGCGGACCTTGGCCCGAAAACTTGCGAAGCATCAGGTAGGTTAATCGCAAGAAAAGGCTGCGGCGTCCACTTGGCACTTATCACCCGCTCGGCAGCACTGACACTCATAAACGAAAGGCATAATCATTGAGAAAATTGGCAGCACTCTCTTGTCTACTCCTTGGCGCATGCGCCACTCTCCCGACAGCTACATCCGATGTACAGACGGTAACCGTGACCGCTGGTCCATGCTTTGGATTCTGTCCGGTATATGAGTTGTCTCTCTTCCCGGATGACATGGCGCGATTTACAGGAATCCGGCACACGCAACTCATCGGCACTGCAAAGCATAGGGTTTCTAGAATTGAGGCTGAACGAATCCGCTCGGCATTAAAACCGTTTGAGCCGGCATCCGACAGAACGTTTCCTTGCGCTAATGCGAGGACAGATGCGACCGATTATACTATAACCTGGCAGACGGAGGACGATGAGCATACCTTGGTATTCGACAGCGGGTGCGCGGATCCAGAAGCGAGGTCGTTAAACGAATTGCTGCAGGGGCTTCCTGCCAGCCTCGGCTTTTTGGAAGAGGGTCGGCAGGTTATCCGAGAGGGTGCGACCCGCGGTTGATTCCACCATTTCTATCTTTTCAGACACTCCGGTGTAATCATTCGTCCCGTCGGCGACACCGACTGGGACGAATGCCTCGAGGGCCCTCGGCGGCAATACTGCGAGAGTTGCGATTGCTAGGCCTAGTCGAGGTGCACGCGATACATACAAGCCCGATTCTGTACCGTTCAAGGTATGGCTGAAAAGCTACCCGGTCACCATCGCCGTCCATTTGAAATCGATACCCCGCTGACCACAATAGATCGGCGCTGCTCCTCCCGTACTCGGCGTCGTTCAGTTGCGCCGCGCTGAGATTGCACGACCTTGAACTCGCTGGCATCAGCCCGGACGATCTGCCGTTTCTCGTCGATGAAGATAAAGCGGTATCTGATTACTAACCAACATATGAACCCGAAGAATACCGCGAACGTTGGGGTGCCCGTTGTTTATCCAATGGTAGCGCCCGCTGATGCAGAGACGCGCCGCGAACTGGCCGTTACGATCGGGCTCGAACGCAAGCCCGGACGCTCTCGCGGTCGCCGCAAGGTGACCTCCAGTTGATCGGTAAATGTTACGCACGCTTCTGGTATGCTGCTGACAATTTCTGCATCCTGGAATGAGGCGTATTCGGCGCAGTGCGTGCTAAGCGCCCGATCCAATTCAAATAAGAGTTGACCGCGAGCGGAGCGCTTTCGAGATCTTGAAATGAGCGCGTCGGGCGGATGAGAAAGTGTGAGACACGTCCATCGTGAATTTACAGTCTGCCAGGCCTCAGCACACTCTCCGAATGCTCATCTGGAAAGGGAAAGTACAGTAATCGCGAGCAATCCTAAGTGACAGACCATCAAAAGAACAAACTCGATCAAGGTAGCTGTCTTGGACTGTCTTCTGCCCATCGGATTCCTTTCTCTCACGCAAAGGTGTCTTGCGACAGTCCCATAGGCCCGCCTAGTCGATTAATCGATAGCCCCGAGAAACACGACGCCGAAATTGGCAAGTACTAGCCCACCGGCAATTCTGGTGATGACCAGTGAGGCTCTCACAAAGACATTGTGAGATCGAATGCTATCGTTACCTGAGCCAAAGCCAGTAACGTCGTGCCGCCGACAGCCGCAAAATCCAACAGTGCGGTTAGACCGAGCGCAGGTGGCGCTTACTGGGCTTTGCTGCCACTCCCTGGGTGACTGGGACGGTCTGACAGCGTTTCTGCAGATATGCTTCCATCTTCGAGAAGCCCTTCACGGTGAGCTCAAGAAACGAGCGCCTGCAGTCCTCCGGATCGCGTTGCCGACAGATGAGGCCTGCATGATGAAGCAATCCTATCCACCGCAATGCGGTCGTCGGCGGCACTCGGGCAGCGATACACGCCGACGTGATGGACGTCCGACAAGACTGGGTCTGTTGGATATAGAGATCGAGTAGGATATCCCAGGCAGGCTCGCCGAAAAATTCGTCTCCGAAGTACATTGTTCGAAGACCCCTAGTTTCGTATTCCGTTTTAGCTGCAAGCTGCAGACGTTGCGCATTCTGTTCGAAGGTCATGGTTTCGCTTTGGATATGTGTAGCGCTACACTCGCAGCGACTTGAGTTATTCGAGAGTTGTGAGGCCAACTGCACGATCAGCGCCAGGCGTGTTTCATCGTCCGCGCTGAGCGTTCTCACAGCGGTTTTCCCGTTCTCATGCTGAAGACGCAATTTCCGGCAACGATCAGATGATCGAGGAGGAAAAGATCGATAGCATTGGCAATCGTAAGCAGCTTGCGGGTTGCCGCGATGTCCTGCACGCTTGGATCTACTCTACCAGACGGGTGTCCATGGGCGACGAGAAAGCTGACCGCATTATGCCGAATGCCGAGTTCGACAAGGACCCGGAGGCGCACGGCTACGCCGGCACCCTGGCCTTGCGGGAACCTAGTCGCATGACACCACCGCCGGTCGCCTCCTGCGTATAGGGCGCACAAACGCTCGGTCGGTCCGCCCAGCTGGCTACGGAGGAATGCGCTGAGATGGCGATCATGCAGATCGACCGGGCGTCCTATAATCGACGCCGTGGCTCCCGGCGCGCAGTCGGAGGATGAATTGTCCATACAGCGTAGGACCCGAATTGCCGCTTGCGTCGCCGATGGGCAAAGATGCCCCCCGCCAAGATGGCGATGAGACCGTAGAACGGTGCGATCGAGAGAATGGAATCGGCCAGCGGTGCAGATGCGGTTAGCCCCTGCGCGAAATGCGTGAGGACCACCAAACCCTGCAGTCCGGCTAGCCAAAGCGGGTATAACCGGTTGGCCATTACCGCAATGACAAGCAACCCTGCGAAAGCCGTCAGATCGAGGACGAGATGTCCGGTCTCGACGGCCGTGAAACGTGGACTGGTGTCGAACAGCCAGTGATTGCCGACGTCCCCGAGCCACAAAATCCCCATAAGGATTGCGGTGCACAGTCGCTCGGGAGCGGCGCCATACCGCCAGGCGGCAACGGCAAGGAGCACCAGCAGAATGTGCTGGACGTCGGCCTTTATGTCTAGAATCGTATCGAGCATCGCCCCATCGTTCGTTGCCGCCGGTCATCGGTCAAGCTTCGGTGGAAATTTTGAGCTCTCGTTCTACCGTGTCTATGGCGCTCGGCCGTTTTGGGGTCGTCCCGTCCTCGTCGGCCACACCGGTCTCGACCGCCAGCTGGCTGAGCTCATCGTGAACCCGAAATATGTCGTTGGCGCTGGCAATCATTTTGCGCTGCGCACTTGCCAGCCGCATCAGCGCGACCTGGCCTGCATGCGGTTCAACCGACGGGTTGCGCCGCGCCGCGATCATTCGCTTCATCAGCTCAGCAGTCCCGAGAAGCAACTCGTCGGACTGGGCCTCGCTTTCGCGAAGCTGTTCGCGGATGCGCACGGCATCCTGCACTATTGCACTTTCCATTACCGTATTTCTCCCCCCTGCCGAGGCTCAGTCGGCAGAGGCATCCCTGAGAACGAGGTCGGGCTCTGTTCCCGTTACCATCTCGCTCATGCTCTTCAGGACCGTAATGGCCAGGATAATGACCGCCAGAGAAGCAATCATGATCCCGAAGACTGCAGCAAGACGGCGTATGACGGGATTGCGTCCCTCAAGCCACCTCGGAAGGATCTGCGGCTGTCTCAGTCCCGGCCAATCCAACGGCGCACCGCTATCGGCCAGCTCGAAGTCACCCGCTTCCTTCTGCCCGTGAGATGCCGTGTGGATACCGTTTGCCGCGAGGTGAGGAATTATACATGTCGGTTTACTTAACCCTTCGGCGGGCTCTTCGCTGCTTGCTCGCCAAGCCGCCACGACCTCGCTCAAAGCATTGACCTCGAAGCGTCGTTTGAGTGCAGCGATATGCTTATTCACGCCGGAGTCTGAAATCTGCAATTCGGCAGCGATCTCCTTAATGGTCATACGTCTTGCTAGCATGGACGCCACGACCTTCTGGCGTTCGGTGAGGGGTGACCGATCTCCCGGCACTCAAGCGCTCCCATTGTGTCAGTTACTTAGTCGCTTGAGCCACCTCTGCCGCCAAAAGTCGAGTCTCATGGAGCATTGCTATGGCTGCCATGGTTCAGATCGAACAGATTATCGAAGCGCGTCCTGTTTCCACTGGGGGTCGGTACTATGCGCAGCCGTCGAGATTATAATACGCTAGTGAGGACTGCCGTCTCCTCGCCGCAATTGATCATTTTCCTACACGGAACAAATATGGAACAAAGCCGATCATCGAGTCGGAGATAGCCATGATTGTTCTTAGCGCCCCGATGCTCGCCGCGATCGCGAGCATCATCACCGCATGTGCCGCCCTTGTCTGGTCGGTGCGTCGCAAGCCGTGAGTTCCAAGCGCCTCGACACGATCGCCGATTACACGCGTCATGGTTACGCTCTTCGTGTGGACTGCAGCGTATGCCGCCACATGGCTGTCCTGAACCCGCTGGAGGTCACGTTGGTCTGCCAGCGGCGCGGATGGTCGAAGCAGATGGCGGGTGTCGAACGGCGGTTAAAGTGTTCGCGGTGCAGCAGTCGCGACATACGCATCGGCCCGTCGTTTGGACCGTAATGTCCACTTACGATCTCTTTACGCAGGTGAGTTACGTTGCGCCCATGCGCACCCGCACCCTTCCGGTCTTACTGCTCGTCGCCTTCGCCGCTCCCGCCCATGCGGAAGTAGTCAGCGGTCCAGCACACGCGGTCGATGGCGATACTATCGTCGTGTACGGCAAGCATATACGCCTCGCTAGTATAGACGCACCGGAGCTCGACCAAAGTTGCCAGCGGGATGGCCAAGCCTGGGCGTGCGGTGAGGAAGCCAAGCGCCAGCTAGATAGCATGATTGCAGGCCAGACGGTGTATTGCCAAGGAGAGGAAGTAGACCAGTATAGTCGGCTTCTCGGAACATGCTCGGCGAACAGAAGGAACCTGAACGCCACCATGGTCGAGTATGGTTGGGCAACAGCATATCGCGCCTATACCGACGAATACCTGGCACAGGAGCATCGCGCACGTTCGGCAAAGGTGGGGATTTGGAACTCGGAGTTCGCCCCGCCCGAGCAACACCGGATCGCGGCGAAAGAAGCGAGCCGAGCGCCGGCGACAGCATCGGCGCGCAGAACGAATAGGTCCTCCTCGTCTGCATGCGACATTAAGGGGAACCGCAGCAGGCGCGGCGACTGGATTTATCATCTCCCCGGCATGCAGTATTACGAGCAGACTAGACCGGAAGAGATATTCTGTTCCGAAGCGGACGCTATCGCGGCAGGATACCGGCGGTCGAAAGTTTAATCGATCAGCGGCGGCTCTTGGGCCTGAAGTGGTCAGTCCGGTGGTGGCATCGAGAACGCGATAAGCTGCCGTTCGGCTTCCTACTCTAATTCCGGTCACAGAGGCGATTTTCAGCAGCATCATGATCCTACTGAGAAAATGTTCAGCAGAATATCAGGCGCAAGTGTTATTATAATTCTCTTCACCGCTAAAAAGCTTGCGAAGGACTCTCGCAACTGTAGCCAGAATGGCCTGTAATGGATGAAGAGGTTTGAAACGTTCACCGATTGGCGGCTTTAAAGCTCACCGATTTGGGGTTTATGTCGCAGCCGTATTTTTGGCTCTTGGCATCATCCAACTCGCCGGCAGTCTCGGATTCTATCAAGTTATTGATCGACAGACGCTCCAGGACGACCACGCGCGGCGCGTCGCCGAACTCCTCGTCGTGGGACAGAGAATGCACAAACTTGCGCCCGATCAAATGGCGTCAAACATGACCACGCAATACCTCGCCGTCGACATATCGCCAGAGCCGAGCGTTGAAGGTTCGAGCGATGACCAAATGCTGACTGGCATCGGTAAAGACATCGTAGCATGGGAGCCGTCGTTGGCCGGAAGGCCTCTCCATCTATCGACATCTCAGTCGAACAAAAGCAGCCGCGATCTGGAGGGCTCCTTGCAGCTGGACGATGGAACCTGGCTCAACTTCGTCTCGCGGGACATAACGAGCATGTGGCCAGTTGCCTGGCGAGCCATGGTTCTCACTACACTGATCACGGCTGCATTCCTGGCCATCGGTCTGGCGCTCTTGTATCTGGTTGCAAAGCCGTTGCGCAGCCTTACTGATGCGGCCGAGCGAATTGGTCAGGGGGGCAAGGTCCAGGTCGCTGAAATGGGACCTCGAGACCTTCGGGACCTGGCGCACGCAATGAACGCGATGCAGGAACGAATTGATCGCATTTTGAGTGATCAGACCAAATCGTATCGGGCGATTGGGCACGATCTTCGCACTCCGCTATCCAGACTTAAAACGATTTCTGGGATGATTGAAGACAAGGAACTCGTCGGCATACATGA
>NZ_JAIGNQ010000005.1:0-20285 GCF_019711555.1 Qipengyuania pacifica
CAGCTGCTGGCAGCTATAAAGATACGATAACGCTAACCTTCTCGCCCCGCGCAGGGCTAACTGGCGGTACGGAGTGCACTCTCGTTAGTCGGTGATCGAGGAACTAGAATACCATTCCTTTTGGTTCTGCATACAAGACAAACGGAAATCGCTCGGAGATAGGCTCAGGTAGGTACAAGGCTAAATGTCTTTGTCTATAGGCCGGTTGAGTGGAATCGACGAGAACTGTCACGTCGCTTGACTTTTCAACATCGATAGGGATGCCATCGAGTAGCCAATACGCGCCCTGCGACATTTCAGAATGCTTTACCACGAGCCGATAACCTTCGACGCTGTTGCAAAGTTCTATGAGCTCTCCAACTCTGTTCAGCCCTTTGTCGAAAATTGCAGACGGTGCGGCCTTTATCTCAGCGGTGCAGAGAGTTCTAACTCGGGCGTTAATTGATATTGAACCGCCTTCTGCACGAGCCGCAGTGCTCGCTGTCAAAACAGTGGCCAAAATCATTGAGAGGCGCATCGTCCGCGTCATCTTACGGCTCCTTCGAGCCTCGATTTAATTCAAGTCACTAAATAACTTCCTAACGCACACTGCAGGCAACGTCCGTAACGGCGGTGCCATATCTCTTGGGTTCGAGTAGAGTTTTGTGCTCTCTGAAGAGATGGAGTCTCGGCTCCTTTTCGGAATGTCAACGTCAGAGCATTGGCTTTCCTCTGGCTGGTCATGTTGACTGAGGACATTAAAAGACTGCTGTGGGCGTATTTTAAGATATTGCAGATGCCGAAACTTGACGGTGCATTGCAGACTGAAACGCATGCAACGTTTGCAGTGCGTCCGCTTGGGGACGAGGAAGGCAACAAACAGCCGCTTAAGATATTTTATTGTAAATCAACTTGAAGGGCGCGGCTTAGATTCAACGCATATCACTGCTATAGTTGGGCAAATTGTCGGCCGGCTTTAGCAGGATCTTTTCCATATTAAACAATTCGCGCTGACATAGCCCAGCATTCTAAGCATCATGCAAATTTGAGCAAACATGCACTCGCTGACAAGGGGTAAGCGCGGCGCCGATAAGCGAGATTAATCAGGCTCGTTGAGCCTGCCGATCAGATCTGCAATTCTCTCAATTGCCTCGCGTGTTTCCGGACTATGTTTTCTGGAATGAGCACGGACGTAATCGGCAATTGAGGGATGCGTAAGATAGAAGGCGGCGGCTCTTGAGCGATTACAGTCCAATTCTGTGTTTAGATATCTAGAATCTGGCTCAATGCCCTCCCCATCAGTCGTCGCGTCAACCAGCGTTTGTCTTCATTGAACAATCACAGCGGAATTTGCTAGCCAAACAAGGCGGCCAGCTACGCTTTTCCGTGTATGATTTGGAAGAGCTTGAGGATCGAACGGTCTGATGACACTGACTACAGTCGCCCATTTTGCGCGCGCAAATATGCCGCCTCAACCCAATCACGCACAGGCTTGATAACGGCTATATCGAAAAATGCGGATTGAACTGCTGGTCCTCAATTAGGCTGAATCTTTTAAGCTTACCAAACCAACGCTTGTGAAGCTTGTCTAGAAGCGGGTCCATCCATTGCCCGTCTTGGGTCAACCCGTATCCATGACCGGAAGACGCGGTAATAGCATTTGCCATTTCCACATCGTTGCCCATGAGCGTGAAGCCGATTTTATGCTCGTTGATCGACAATGAGAAATCGAATAAATCAGAATAGACCCAGTTTATGACATGTGGCCAGGGCAGCAAAAATCCTCCTTTGTCCAGCCATTGAACACCAATCTGCGCGGCCCAACCTCGCGTTCTTTCAAGATGCATGGCAGTTACTTGACACTGTGTATGGATAGGTTTGTGACCATCATCGAATGGGTAGGCAGATTGTCTGGGCTTAACTGTAGGATTGATGCGCAGAGCGTTGTCTAAATATTCGTACTGCTCTTGTGTTAGCATCATTCCCTCATCTAATCGCGCAATGACATGTGACACTGCCAGATCTTGCTGATCTCACTACCCTAAGCGCGTATTCGTACAGTTAGAATCTACCTTTCGGTAATCCAAAGTTCGTTGAAACGAAAAAAGGCACGGCGGATCGCTCCGCCGTGCCCGGTAATTGAGTTAACGGCTTTAGAACCGGACGCCGAGGCCAAGCAGAACTTGGTGGCGATTGAGATCGACGTCTAAATCGACATCGGTATCGCTGTAATCGAAGGCGTTATACTGGGTGTAGACATATTCGAGCTTCGCGTAGCTGCGGCCAGAAAGCTGAACTTCTGCACCGGCGCCAACATGGAAGCCGTCAAGGTTCTCGCCTTCGTCGAAGTCATCAAAGATATTTTCGAAATCCTCGTAGGTAAGCTTGAGGCGCCCGTTCGAATAGCCTGCTTTCCCGTAAAACAAGGCGTCCGCGCCGATCATGTAGCCCAACCGCCCGCCTACGGTGAAGTTGCGTCCAGCCTTGAGACAAAGTTCGTCGGCACCGTAGAGTTCCGAGCAAATATCGGTGGAGGCAAAGTCAACCCCAGCATAGGCACCAATCGAACCGCCGCCGTAGTTGTAATCGTAACCGATCTCACCGCCGTAAGCGTTGCCGTCGCTTTCGTTGTAGCTGTCGACGCCGTCATCGTAATCGACATCCAGCGATACGTTGTCGTAGCCAGCGCGAACTTCGATACGCGGACCACCCATTGTTGCTACATCTTGTGCTGCAGCTGGAACGGCCACCGCTGCGACCACGGCAGCGACGCCAAAAGAAACTGATTTCATTAGAATTACGCCCTCTGTTTGCACCCGCGAACGGCGGGGCGGCGGGCCTTTAGGGGCTCCGGGCAAGTTAGAAACGAATAAGGAAGCGCGGGCTGGGCGCTTTTCTATCTGACTTTTGATCTGATTGGAGCCAATTCTTGGCCTTCGACTTATCCTAAAGAGTGGATCGAAGCTCTCGATCGCCTCCACAATCAGATCAGCGAGCCCAAAGAGTTCCCGGATGCCGAAATCCGCCTGACCACTTATCATGATCTGTCCGCAGCTGATTATTTGGATTTTTACAAGCTCGACTGGGACGGAATAAGCTAACCGTATACTTCCGAGTGCCGTCATTGCGAGAACGCATCGTTCGTTGAATCACATTTGACCGGCAGCCGTAAATCACGAACTGATCAGAATGTCCGCTGACGCTCGAACCGGTCGTTCAACTACCGCCCCTATTGCGGCCGCTGCCGGGTCGTGCGACAGAATGCCTATGGGTAGAAGGAAGACGGGGCGGAGAAAGACACTACCACGGGCGAAAGAAAACGGCTTTGCGAACTACCTTCGCAGGCTAACGCCGTTCGCCTTGCTTTCCTTTCTGGCTGGCCCTTGCCCATCATTGTCGATACCGACCGACTGGCTCTATTCTTGTCTGGGGCGGTGTCTTTGTGGAGAATGGTGCTCTGGCTGACCTTCGTAACCTTCGTCAGCTTCCTATCTTCGGCATCAATCGATTGGGACGAGCGGCGCAAGGTGAATAAAGAGCGCCGGCGCTGACCCAAACCGCGATGACCGCTAACCACTCCGTGATCGGACGATGGCTGCCCACATTCGGTAGTTCAATCAGACGGTCCGCTTTCAGGCGAATTGCAAACTTCCTCGAACGTCCGGAATTACGGCGCATAACGGTCGTTTCATTGCTGAATTTCTGACCGCTGCTATTCTCCTCATGTCAGCAAAGCGATTCATCCTTGGTCCCCTTATGAAGGCCGGACCGATTACATCTCAAGTGGTCGTAAGACCCTCACGTCTGCTTTCGCAGACCTCGTTAGGTGCCGCGCGCGTTTCCCGCCAACTGAGTTACCGGAGATCTTCACAGCGCCTGAAGATGACGGCGAGAACGATGCTGCCCGGGATTTGGTCAGACTAAATGCAGAGTTATTTGCGCATCTGTTCGCAACAGCAAGGCTTGTCAGCTTCGCAAGACCTTTGGGTGGCGGAGAAGTAGTGGCTCTATCTGAGGAACTTTGGGAGATCGATGATCCCTTGCCGCGATTTGCTACCGGTGCATTTAACTTTGATCAATGGTGGGACGCCGATACACAACCAACACATCGGATATTTGTCGATGCGAAGCAGTTCGACCATTGGCTTGCAAATCTCAAGCCACTTGGACCGCTGACCAAACATCAAGTTGAGGCGATCATCGATCCCCAGGTACGAGCAGCCCGGTCGGCTTCGATACAAGCGAGCACAAACAAGATCGACCAAGGGATGCTGGAAGATCATGAAAGCGGCCCGGTCCCCGATCCGCCAGGCGTTGGACCAGCTCTCATGACACTTAAAGAAGTCTGCGATTTGACCCGGAGAAAATCCTCCACGATCTACAGCGACATGAACAAGGGCATCTTCCCAGAGGCCGTCAAACTTGGCTCGAGCAGTAGATGGCTGAAAGCCGAGGTTCTTGCTTATATTGCCGAACAAGCTGGCAAGCGAAGCAAGGACTAACGCCGCTTGCGGCGCGGGCTATCGATGATCTCCTCACACGGGATCGCGCCTTCCATGATCATGTCGGCCCAGCGTTGCGCAAGTTCGCGTCGCCGCGGCATTTACGCGGCTCGGTTGTACCGTAGCTCGCTGGCACTCATACCTTTTGGAGAATGTGCGAGCATCAGATCGACAATCATCCGATCGGCCAAAAGTCGTACATCTGATCCGAGTGCGCGTTCGGCCTGCTCGTTCATGATAGTTGAAAAGCTGGAGCGCCAACCATGGGGGACATGTCGCCCCTGGTATCCCTCGCGATTGTAGAGATAACCAATGGCATTCTCGCTGATGGGCTTGAGGCCGGAGCGTGCACCGGGAAATACGAACGGGGAACGGCCTGTTAACCAACGAACGGCTCGTAAAGTATCGACCGCCTGTCTGGATAAAGGAACAAGATGCTCGAATGCATCGTCATTTCGAAGGTGCAGTTCCTGTTTAACTTTATCAGCCGGCACCTTCCAGATCGCATCACCGCTCTTCACATCGACGTTGGCCCAATCAATTCCTGTCACGTCGGTCCATTCCATGAAACGAACCATACCCGGACGTTGCGCGGTGAGCGCAAGGAGCCGAGCCGCGAGACGATTAACAGGAGAGGCGCCGGCGCGATCGATATCGCTCATCATGGTTCGAATAGCCTTGACGCTAAGTAAAGCGGGATAGCGCTTCGGGGGCGGCAGCGGTTTGAGCGCGTCGTTGATATCGACGGCAGGATTTTCGAGTTTCGCACCTTCTGCATTGGCGTAACGGTAGATGGCCGCCACGCGCTGTTTGATACGGCGTGCGGTCTCGATCGCACCACGGTTCTCGATCTTTCGGAGAATTGTCAGCAACAGCGGTTTGTCAATTTCGGCCATCGGCATCGCACCGAAATGTGGAAAGACATCGCGCTCCAGACTGGTGAACACATCGTTTGCGTGAACTGGCTTCCACCGTCCGAGCTGCATTGCGTGCCATTCACGGGCTATTTCTTCTAAGGTCTTTGGCGAAGCGTCATGCCCCACCAGCTGTTCGCGTTTGGAGGCGTGCCGTGGATCGCGGCCCTCGCGTAAAAATTCTTTTCGCGTCGTCCCGCTTCTCACGAGCATAGGCCAAAGAAACCTCGGGGTATGTTCCAAGCGTCAGCAGTCGCTCCTTCTTTTCGAAGCGATATTTATAACGCCAGCTTTTATGTCCGCTTGCTGATACGTGCAGATGTAGCCCACGGCTATCCGTAAGCTTATACGCTTTGTCTTGTGCCGTCGCCGCCCGCACTGCTTTGTCCGTGAGCATCCAATACCCCCATGCAGATCATTTCCTTACCCCCAATCTACCCCCACTTGCGTTTGGTTAAGGGTAGATGAGGTTGGACAGTATAGGAGTCGCAAACGGCGGAATTGTAAAGCTTTCCGCGTGAGAATGGATAAAATTGGAAAAGCCTAGAAAGGCTAGTGGCGGAGACGGAGGGAATTGAAAGAGCGATGCAACGCATTGAATAAAATAACAGATTTACTTCTGAAGGAAATCTGTGCCCCCAGTTGTGCCCCCAACTGATTTAGGGCTTTTTTACTAGCGAAAGCCCCGAACTCAAGGGTCGGGATGTTTGCGAAGGCGAGGCCCTCAGTTTCTCCTCAGTTTGCATTCCGAGCTGAAACTCCATTTAAGCTTCGCGATAATTGGGTTCGGTCTTCACATCGACATAAACAGTCTAAGTCTGGCCCACCCCGTGAAGCGAGACGATGGGATTTTTCGATCGGATGCGAAGAGCGGAGTTGGAAGTGGGGTCGGCGGGCTTCTCACGCGCCCGTCTAGCAGGCCCCGAACACCTAGACCTACGGTTGATTGGCTCCGCATCCAAGCGCGCCTAGCCCTTTCCGTTCTTTCATGTCGGGAGCCTACGCAATGGGTCAAGCCACGCGCATTGCGCACATGGGTCTGCGGGGCCGCATCATGCCTGCGGAGCGAGCGGCCGGGCTGATCGCGTCCGGTGACACCGTCGGCATGAGTGGTTTCACTGGATCGGGCTACCCCAAGGCCGTGCCTCTCGCCCTCGCGGCGCGGGTCAACGCCGAGCATGCGGCAGGCCGGCAATTCCGGATCAAGGTATGGACGGGTGCTTCGACCGGACCCGAACTGGATGGTGCACTGGCGAAGGTCGACGGGATCGAGTTCCGGCTGCCATACAATTCCGATCCGGTCGCACGTGAGAAGATCAATCGTGGGCAGATGAGCTATTTCGACATGCACCTAAGCCAAGTCGCGCCGATGGCATGGCAAGGGTTCCTCGGCGACCTCGACGTGGCGGTGGTAGAGGTCACGGGCGTCCGGGACGACGGCAGTCTCATCCCCTCGTCGTCCGTAGGCAACAACAAGACCTGGCTTGATCGGGCGAAGAAAGTCATCGTTGAAGTGAACCGCTGGCAGAACCCGGCGCTCGAGGGAATGCACGACATCTACTACGGCACGGCGCTGCCGCCCGCCCGGGCGCCGATTCCGCTCGTCCGCCCGGGCGACCGCATTGGAACCCGTTATCTGAAGGTCGATCCGGAGAAGGTCGTCGCAATCGTTGAAACCGACGCGCCCGATAGAAACCTGCCATTCGCCGCACCGGACGCGACGGCCCAAGCGATCGCGGGCCACATTCTGGAATTCCTCGCAAACGAAGTGGCCCGAGGCCGGCTTCCGGCATCGCTCCTTCCGTTACAGTCAGGCGTCGGCAACGTGGCAAATGCCGTTCTGTCGGGCTTGGTCGACAGCCCTTTCTCCGACCTCACGGCCTACACTGAGGTCATCCAGGACGGCATGCTGGATCTTCTGGACGTGGGCAAGCTGCGCCTTGCGTCGGCAACGGCGTTCTCGCTAAGTCCTGAGGCGGCGGTTCGCATCAATTCGGATATGGCGTCCTATCGGGACCGCATGATCCTGCGGCCGCAGGAGATCAGCAACCACCCTGAGGTCATCCGCCGCCTCGGTTGTATTGCGATGAACGGTCTTATAGAAGCCGACATCTACGGCGCGGTGAATTCGACGCACGTGATGGGGTCGCGCATTCAGAACGGCATTGGCGGATCGGGAGATTTCGCACGCAACGCCTACATCTCGATCTTCATGACGCCGTCGACCGCGAAGGGAGGTGCCATCTCCGCTATCGTGCCGCAGGTGAGCCATGTCGACCACATCGCTCAGGATGTGCAGGTCCTGGTGACGGAGTATGGACTTGCTGATCTACGTGGTTTGAGCCCTAAAGAGCGTGCTCGCCTAGTTATCGCGAACTGCGCGCACCCCGATTTCCGGGTGATGCTCACCGACTACTTCGATCGAGCGATGAGGGGTTCTTACGGTCTGCAGTCCCCGACTCTGCTGGCGGAGGCGCTGTCTTGGCACCAGCGGTTCGTAGAGACCGGGACGATGCGGGTCTAAGCCTAATGACCTGGTCGCAACTCGTTTAGCCGCAGACGTCGATCCGTCGCTGATCTAGATCTCGAAAAGCCTTGGCAGCGTCCGGTGTCATCTGCGGAAGCCAAGTAGTCTAGTAGGTCTCATGTAATATCGCCCTTAGCAATATCGCGCCTGCCACGCGAGTTGCCCGCGTCCGCACCGGTCAAAGTTGGGCCGTTGGCGGTCACGATCTTGTCGCCATTTTATTGGTCGGCAACTCGACCTTCGCGAGACATCCAACGTGAATGGCTGGTTCTGCGTACGCCTCCTTTTTTTATAGGCTGCACGTTTTACGGCTCTTCCTGATTAATTGCGACTAGAGCGATTGATGGTGCCGCAAATAATGAAGGCCCGAGCGCCTTGTGCGGCGCTCGGGCCAAGTGCTCGATAGGCTGGGCGGGAGCTAGGGACGGGGCCTATCAAACACTTTCTGCTAACGCCCTATCTATAGTGAAAAATTGAGCGATGCGCGTAGCGCGTAACCAATCTCCTGATTGCGCTCCTCGATCGAAAGCTCGCCCGATACGGTATAGAATTCATCGCCACCCTGGCCGCGCAGTCGTGCAAACCAGCCACTTGACTGCTGGTCAGGAAGAAGGGTGAAGCTTTCCCCATCTCCAAACCTCGCTGTGGTGCCGCCGAGATTACCGGCAATGATTTCACGCCAACCACCTTCGGCCTCGACGCGCATCCAAATGTCGTCGCCCCGGCTCATGCCGAAGAGATCGAAACCCATGGCCGTCGCCAGGTTGATTCCGACCTCGTCGCTGGTCCTGTTATCGATGACGAGATCGAGCGCTTCGCCGCCGCCAATCTCCTCGTAGCCATCCTCGCTCAAACGGACATAGTCGACGATGAGCGATGGCCGCATGAAGAAATACTGCGTCCCGCCTTCTACAGAAGCACCCGCCATCAAGGACGCTACATTACCGGACCAATTACGCTCGATCCGCCGTTCAACCTTCTCGCCGTCGGCCATCCCGCGAAAATAGCGTGAGCCCTCGAAGTCCGCGAAGCCGTATGAGCCTCGCGCGAAGCCCGCGAACGCTCCCCAGTCGCCGCGCCAGGAAAGTGCAGCCTCATAGGTGTTGGAAGCCACCGTATTGTCAGCGCCGCTATCGTAGCGGTTCCAGAGCCAGTTCATGTTTGCTCCGAGGCGTCCTAGGCCGGTTTGCAACTCGACCCCACCTGAAAATCCGAGCCCGTCGAGGTCGTATGCGCTCGCGTCTCGTTGCTCCTTGGTTGTATCCCAGCCTGCAGCGTCGAGCACGAACCTCAACTTTCCCGATCGGTCAAGCGGACCATCCCCATCTGCGAGGCGTCGCCCCAATGTGCGGATACCCAGGCTCAGACCTTCGAATGCGCCGCCCGCATGATCGGGCAGTGCCTGCGCGAGCGTAGCGCGAAACAGATCGCCATCTGTAATCCCCAGGAACACATCGGCGATGTCGTCATCATCGGAGAGTGCAGTATAGAGCGCATCATAGGCGGACGCCTGCGCGCGATTGAGACCGAGATCCTTGGTCGCTTTTCGATCGATGTCGACATTGATGAGGCCAGCAGACTCATCGATTGCCAGCGCAGCCTTATACATGAAGGGAAGCAACGTATCGTCGGTGGTGAGATCTTTGGTGCCCGAAAGGCTGCCCGCCTTGATGACCGAGTAAATTCCTTCCGCTTCGGCTATATCCCGGATTCGCAGCTTGAGCTTTGCTCCCTTATCGAAATGCGCTTCGCCGCCTACCGTTATTGCGGTTCCCTGTGCCGCATCCCTGCTTAAAGTGGCCACGACTATGCCTTTGCTTCCCACATCCAGCGAGGCGATGGTCGTTGGTGCTGCCAGGTCGAGCGTGCCCCCAGCCACGGAAACCGCGACATTCTGGCTGCCAGAGAACGTACCAGAGTAGGAAGCCTTTCCCGATAGTGAAAAGGAGGCAGTTCCCCCGCCGAAATCCGAATGGCCGAGGAACGAGGATGTCCCGGACAATTCCATCACATCGGCTTCACCCCCGAACTCCACGCGACCGGAGAACTGGGCATCGCGCGACAGGTAGAACCGGCCCTCACCTGATCCGAAGGTCACATCGCCCGACACCTTTCCGTCGGCGATTTGAAGTACGTCATCTCCACTTCCGAAACGGATGTCGCCCTCGATGACCGGTGCAGTGACGCCCGCGCCAACTGCGGTCTGAGTGATGGTAGCTCCCGATGAGACCGAAGACAGATCGATTGCTACGTTTCGACCGGCCCCACCCTTGGCTCCGCTAGCCAAGATCTTCCCGCTGTTTTCGATCAGACTGACCGTTCCACTGCGATCGATGATCGCTGTTGCATTGGACTGCTCATCTCCGGCGGTCGCTTTTATGGTGCCGCTGTTTCGAATGCTCGGCAAGCTAGCGCCATTTTCGACAATGATCGCCGTGACTTGCCCTTTAGAGCCCTTGCCGTTGCTGGCCGCAATATTCCCGGAATTGCGTAGCTCGGGGGTCGTTGTTTTAGCACCGAGACGGAGCGCAGTGGCATTGGCATCCTTGGAAGTCGCCTCGATTGACCCTCTTACGAAAATGCCGTTTTCTATCGTGACTGCACCACCGCGACCGCCGATGACCATACCATTTCCATCGACACCGCTATAAACCCCATGACCGGCAATTGCCCCATCGACGATGATGCCCGAACGCAATCCAGTTGCCGGAACGGCACCGATCGCAATGTCGTTGTCCGTTGCTCCGATCAAGACGGCCGGGGCGGAACCGTAAGACACGACCTTGGCATTGCCCTCTTTCGCATCTTCTATCCCGTCTTTGTCCTCGTCGGGATTGTCCTTGTCCAAATCCTTGGGAGCGACAGCGAAAAGGATGCCCTTCGACACATCGCCTTCGACCACGAGCGCGCTCCCACCTTGATGCAAGTCATCAGGGTCAAGGCTCGATGGATCGGAAGGTGGCGTAGTGTAACGATAACCAGTCGATATAATATCGCCCTGAACAACCATCGCGCCGTCGATATCGCCGCCGAGACGGGCTCCGACCGCGCCTTCACCCACCACTGAGATTGTACCCGCCAATCGGACATTACCCGTGACGTCACCGGCTTCCACGCCGACGCTATCATCTCCGATTACATTTGTTTTGCCATCATGCGTTAAATCGCCATCGAGCAGGCCTGTAACAGAGATCCCTGCGGAGCGGTCACCTTCAACGTTGATCGTGCCTGTGTGCTTGATGTCTCCGCCAAGACCTTCCCGCACGCGGATTGCTGCCCTATCCATGCCAACCGCAAAGGGACCATCAAGGTCTTTGTCGTTATCCAGATCGGTAGCCGTATACGTCTCATCGATGGTGATCGTGCCTGAATTGGTGATATCCGCAATCCGATCCCCGATCACCTCGATCCCGCTCGCTCCGTCGGCATTTGTTACGACGATCTTCCCTGCATTAAGAACGTCGTCGCTCGTATCGACGATGATGGCAGAACCACTGGTGAGTTCGATTGACCCTTTATCGGTTACCTTGATCCCGCCGCCAGTTCCTCCGTTCAGCTGCGAAGTGCGGATCGGGTTTGTACGTTTGTCCTCGACGAGCGTCTGGGCAGCGAGTGGGACAGCCAAGGTCGCTAAGGCAGTCCCGGCCAACAGGTAACGATACATGAATGTCCTCCGTCTTGTCGAAGGGAGGACGGAGACGATCTTCGTATGCCTTGGTCGAGAACCGCATTCTCCGACTGAATGCTTAAGAACAAGCGTCAGAAGGAGTAGTCGATACCCAACCTGACCGTGCGTGGACGCAGAGGCGTAACCTGTTCGCGAATGACCGCGAACGGCGTCCCCAGGGCGAAGCGATTGCCCTCGGCATCTGTCAAATTGGTTAATGACAGTGTTCCGCCGATGCGGGAGTTCCCCAAACGCAGAAGTAAGCCGCTATCGAGATAATTACCCTGCAGTTCACCGAGTTCGGGACCGATGCCCAAGCGTGATCGGCCGACGTAGCTAGCCCACAAGCGGGCGTCGAGATTGAGCGCGCGCGTCACCGGATGCGAATAATCCAGCCCAAGTCGCCCGGAGAACCTGGCAATGTTCGGAACGTGTGTGATGCGGCTAGATAGGAATGACACTGGCTCTTCGATACTACTACGATTGATCGTCGCACCGGTGGTCAAGCGCAGATTGTCAGCCAGAAAGGCACCGCCCGACACACTAATGCTCCAGACGCGGCCATTACCGATATTGGCAGTGCTGGGCAGACCGGTATCATCTAAGAAATCTGCCTGGATGTCGCTCCACCGGGTGAAGGAGACGTTGAAGGCCGCATCGAACGGGTCGATACCCGGTCTCCCGTGCCTCGCTCCGATCTCGAAAGCGCGCGCTTGGTCCTTCCTGAATTGTCGAACGAACTCGCTCTCGATTGCCAACCCTCCGGGTCGGAACCCCTCTTGATACCTTGCATAGAGGCTTGTCTGACGAGATAGTTCCGCCAGCAGGGAGGCTGACGGCAGGAATGCCGATTGGGTTCGGCTGGCTGTGATATCGGCTCGTTCGAGAGCGAGGGCAAAAGGGACGTCCTCGGCACCTCCTCCAAGACGGACCCTCGTAGCGCGCGCACCGAAAGTCGCGATCAGTCCTTCCCGAAACCGATAGGACGCTTCTCCGTATAGAGTGGCCTCGGATAAGGTGTTGAGCACACCGGTGGCCGCCGACCGCGTCCGGCCGGTATCTAGCGAGCGGTTTAGTCGCGTGCGGTTGTCGATCAGATTGAGGCCGGCAACCCAGCCGAAACGACGTTCTCCCATGGGGAGCCATAGCCGGGTTTCATGGGCGATTAGGCGCGTATCGTTATGCTGAACGAAAACCCGATTTTCCGCTCCGGTGATCGTGGCATCGTATCTCTCTTCCAGTTCTTGTCCCGCCATTCCGGTCGTCGAACGCAACTTCAACGCTCCGAGGCCGCCCGCCAAGACCAGTTGACCATGCAGATAGTCGGAATCCGACCCTTCGCGAACGCGTGCAAGGCTGTCATATTGCGTGCCGCCACGAGCTGCATATTGACTGTCAAATGCATGGATGGACTGCGCCAACCCCAGCGCGTCGATGGTCCAATCGGGAGAAATCTCCACCCGAACAGATGCACGACCTGCCAATATTCTCGTCCGGTTGACATCCTCGGCACCGAGGAAAGGCTTATCGATATAACCGCCTTCGCTCGCCGCATCGAATGTCACGCGCAATGCGGCAAGTTCGTCGGCAAGTGGGACATTGGCAACCACCCCCGCATCCAGACTGCCTGCCCCGTGCTGAGTGAACGCACTACCTACTGTCGTGTGGAGCGAGGTGATATCGAGCTCGGGTGAATTCGGCACGAGACGTATGATGCCGCCAAGAGATCCCGCTCCATATAATGTGCCTTGGGGTCCTTCGAGGACTTCAATACGGTCGAGGTCCGATAGTCTTAGATCTGGATCGGGAGCATTATAGCTCAATCGCATGTCACCAAGATATTGGCCCACGGTGGCTTGTGTCGGACCTGTGAAACTGGAGTCGGCGATGCCGCGGATGAAAAGTTTATTACGCCCGCTTCCAAGGTAGGTCGAAGACACGGTGGCAATGCGTTGTGTGATCCTCTCGGTTCCGCCGCTTCCGCCCATGGAAACGTCGTCTCCGCTCAGGAGCGATACCTGCGCTGGGATTTCGCTCAGCCGCATATCACGCTTGCTTGACACCACGATGATATCTTCGTGTTTTCGAGGCACTGCGGGAGACACGGGCGTCAAAGTACTGGCCGCGCGTTGAACGCTTCTTCCGGATTGCCTCTCTCGGCCTTTGCCTTTATCCAGCCGCCACGCTCTACGCGCTACGGCGATCACCTTCGCATCCGCACTCGCAGCCAAGCGGCGGACGGCCTGTCCCGCGGTCATTCGCCCTTGGATCCTCGGTGCTCGGCGCTTTGCCAAGACAGGGTCGCTGATCACGATACTGGAACCGGTCTGCCGGGCCAGAGTGATGGCGGATTCAGCCACGGTTCCAGCAGGCACGTCGATGATTTGATCCCGCGCTTCCGCAACCGCCGGAACGCTGGATAGAACAACGACCAAAGCATAAGTTACGTTGCGCATGGTCAGGGCGTGGAGAGTATCCAGGCCGTGCCGCTGCGTTCGACCTCTAAGCCCAGCAACAGCCCCAAAGAAGAGGGATCTGCTCGCAGCGACTGGACGGTGATGCTTCCCGAGATGCGATTCGTACCGCCTGCCTTTGCCGCACGATAATCGATCCCGCTTACACGCGAGATATCGGCAGCGACTTTGGTCAAGGAGGCATCATCGAAGGTCAATCGCCCCTCTCGCCATTCGCCGACTTGTTCGATTGGCAGTTCGGAGACACCATACCCGGTGCCATCTGCACTGAAAGTCAGCAATTGCCCGGGCTGCACCGTCGCGTTCTGCTGCGAGGGATTAAAGATGACAGCACCTTCCGATACACCTACTTCGACCTCGTCCGGCCCGATATTGACATCAAAGACTGTGCCTGCATCGACAAGAGTGGCGGCGCCGACGTCTACACGGAAAGGATCAAATTCGTCGTGCCGGATTTCAAACAATGCGCGGCCACGTTCCAGACGAGCGTAGCGCGGATTTTCCGGATCGACGAAAAGCTCAGTATCGCCGCCCATGACGATCCCACTCCCGTCGGCGAATGCGATCCTGCGAGTTTCGCCCGGATCTGTTCGATATGGCGAAGCCGCCCCATCCATCTGCCACACCCAAAAGGCAGCTACGAGAGCGAGGCAGGCAGCGATAGCAGGTACAATCCACCGCCGCACCGAGCGGTCTTTCACGTCTCCTTCATCGTTTGCGGGGGCAGCGTTGAGCGTTGCCGCACCATCTTCGACAGCGATCATTACATGGTCGTAAGCTTTGGCGTGATCCGGAGACGCTTCCAGCCAGCTCGTAAAGGCAGCCCAGTCGTCGAATTCAGGCTCCGACGTTCTCACCGCCCATGTGGAAGCCTCGTCCAGCATCGTGTGATCAAACGCCATGATTAATTACTCCTGTCCCTAGGACGGAGTCCTTGCTGCTATTCCTCATCGAGCCGTTCCCTCAAATCGGCGAGAGCGCGAAAAACGATGCGGAGGTCACTCTCGACCGTACTGACACTGACACCGAGTTCTTCCGCGATCGCGCGCTGCGAAACACCGTCGATGCGGTTACGACGAAAGATGTCGACCGCACGCCGCGGCAGACTGGCCAGCATGTTCTCAACCTTCAAGGCTGACTGGCGACCGGCGATTACGCGCTCGACCGAAGGGCTGTCCGATACGCCCGGCACCGGGCCTGAACCAGCTTCCACCCACTTCTCCTCGCGCGATTTCGCCTGTTTATTGGAGCGGTAACGGTCGATCATCATCGTGTTGGCAGCGCGGTACAGATAGGACATTGGCGACGCGACTGGCCCAGGTGGCGCGCGCGAGATCTTCAACCATACGTCCTGCAGTATGTCATCCGCGTCCTCCCGCGCCCCACGTGCTTGAAGGAAACGCAACAGCCCGTCGCGGTTCGCGAGAAACACTGCCTGCAGTCCATCGTCGGCGCTGTGCGTCACTGCCGGTTTTAACTTTCTCAGATGTCGAATCGCGAGGTGATCGCGCAGAATGGAGATGTCCCCACTGTCGCTGAACTGACGACAACGGATGGACTGCTCCGATTTCCCATTGGGCAGTTATGAACGAAACCACAGACGTGCAAGTGCGCAATATCAAGGGATGCGAAACATGTCTCCGTCTGACTGGCGAGGCTCCCAAGATGGAATGCTCGCCTGTCGGTTCTCAGTGACAGAATGACATGCGGTCGCGTTCCTCGCTCCCGGTCTCGTGAAAGGAACAGGAATGAAGGCAATATTTTTGGTTGGTGCGGCTGTCCTCGGTTTTACCGGAACAACGGCTCAGGCACAGGACGTTTCGGGCTTCCGCGTTGAAGGTCGTCTCGGATGGGAACGAGCCGATGCCGAAGCAGTCATCGCGAACCCGGATGACGATGAAGACGAGCAAGGCGATGAATTTCTCATCGGTTCAGATGATGACAATGGTGCGGCCTATGGCGTCGAACTCGGCTACGATGCGCAGCTCGGTGAGAGTTTCGTGGTGGGTGCCTATGCGGGGGTCGATCTTTCGGACAGCAATATCTGCTCCGAGCTGGTCGAGGATGATCTCGCATGCGCGGAACTGGGACGCACCTTCAGTCTGGGTGTGCGGGCCGGCGTGCCCATTGGCAAGAACTCGCTGATTTACGCAAAGGGCGGCTATTCGAACGGCAAGCTCGACCTGAGCTATGATCCGGATATCACTGACAATGACGATGACGAGCCCGGTGAGATCGGCACGTTCTCGGAGAAGCGCGACGGCTATCACCTTGGAGCGGGCGCAGAATTCGGATTGACCTCGAGCATCTACGCGAAGCTGGAATACGTTTACACTGACTTCGGCGGTGGATCCTATGTTCTTGACGCAGAAGACGAGGCATCAGTCGACGTTCAGTCTGATCGACATCAGGTGTTCGTCGGACTTGGCATGCGCTTCTAAGTGCGTTGGGGAAGGGGCACGCCTTTCCCCATCACCCTTGCCTGATATTTATAAATCATCAAACAGCCCGGAATGTATTGGGCAACCAGTGAGGCCTGACCATGCGATTTGACCTGAGATTAATAGCGCCCGTGTTCGTTTTGACCGCGCTCGCTGGCTGCGCGACGGCGCAGCAGCAGCACGGTCCGGAGGCGAACCAAGATCTTTCGATTAGGATCGAACAGGGACCATGCTTCGGCTTCTGCCCGGTTTACGACGTGACCGTCGATGGCACCGGCAAGCTCGTTTTTAACGGTAAGCGACACACAAGAATCCTAGGTGTCCGAACTGCGATTATAAATCCCGATACCGTCGCCAAACTGGAAACGGAACTGGCTGGCGTTCAGCCCAAAACTCCAGGACGCAGTGAAACTCCGTGCGACGCTGTCCCAACGGACACCTCGCTTCTCGTGATCACCTGGAACAGGCCGAATACCGATCCTACTATATTGGCCTCCCGCATTGGCTGTGACGGGCCCGCCGGAAAGCAGGTTCTTAAGAGCATCGACAAAGCCTTGAAAATCGTGGGCGTGAAGGATTGGGCCCAACAGAAGACCCGGCCCGGCGCACCTCGCGGCTGAAGAGCGCGCATGTTTCTCTCAGTGCACGCGTCAGGTTCAACGCTACCAGAGACAATTGAAACCTGAGGACTGCGCTTTCCACCTGTCTCGCTATTCATTCGCACCGTTAGCGAAGGGTAAAGCGCAGCCATATGAGCGGCCCTGAGTTCGCGCGGCCTGAAATTGCGGTCTTGCATGACGGCAATGCCAAAGCAAAAATCGTCGGCCCTAATCCTGTGGGGGATGTCCCCTGTCTCCAGCGATCCGTGACCAAGCCGCAGCGAGAATTTAATGATGATGAAGCCCCGCTGCGCCTTCGGCATCGCGCTGTCCCCGCGCCATGGCTGCCGGCGATGCAAGCGGCTCGGCGACGGCCGGTCCGCTATTGTCGCGATAATGGATGCGCAGATCCGCAAGGTGGCGCTTCATGGCATCAATCTGCGACTGCATCGCCGGATCATCGATCAGGTTGTGCATCTCGTCAGGATCGCTCGCAAGGTCATAGAACTCCCACGCGTTCACATGGCCATAAAAGCGGATCAACTTGTACTTGTCCGACCTGATCCCGTAGTGCGCGCTCACTGCGTGATTTCCAGGCCCCCGGACGTATTCATAGTAGTGATAGTAAATCGCATCCCGCCAGTCGGCAGGTGGCGGACCTTCAGCAGCCGCACGCAACGAACGACCCTGTATTTCCGCGCGTGGCGGGAGCTTGGCGTAGTCAAGGAACGTCGCGGCGTAGTCGATATTTTGTATCGGCGCCTCTACTCGGCTGCCGGCGGGAATATGACCCGGATACTGCATCAGGAACGGCGTGCGAAGCGACTGCTCGTACATGAAGCGCTTGTCGAACCAGCCGTGTTCTCCGAGGTAAAAGCCCTGATCCGACGTGTAGACGACAATCGTGTTGTCCATTTCGCCCGATCTTTCCAGCCAGTCGAGCACCCGTCCAACACTCTCGTCGACCGCGGCAACAGTGCCGAGGTATTCGTCCATGTAGCGCTGATATTTCCAGATCGCCATCTCACGAGCGCTCATGTCGGCGCTGTTCATCGCGTCATTGCTGGGCTGGAGTGCGCCGAAATAGGCTTCCCGTTGTGCCGGCGTCATGCGATCGAAGTCGTCAGTCCACGGATTGAACCGGAGCTCGCCCGAGCCCTCTTTCGTCGTCATCTTCAGGTCGTGGCCCTCATACATGTCCTGCGCGATGGTCATTTCCTGTGCCGCCGCCGCGGGCCGACCATCGTAATGGTCGAAGTAATTCGTGGGGATTGGAAACTCGGTGCCGATGTATTTCTGAATATGGCGGATGGCGGGCATGAAGTTTCGATGCGGAGCCTTATGGTGCATCATCAACACGAAAGGCTGATCTGTTTTGCGTTGGTGGGTAAGCCAGTCGATCGTCAGATCGGTCGTGATGTCGGTAGCATAGCCCTCGATCACCTGTCTGCCTTTCGGCGTAATGATATCGGGATTGTAATATTTACCCTGATCGTCAAGTACGGCCCATGTCTGGATGCCCGATCCTTCGGGAGAGTAGTTGAGGTGCCACTTGCCAAACAGCGCGGTCTGGTAGCCCGAGTTCCCGAGCTCGCGGACCCAATTCCACGAGGCATTGTCGAACGCCTGTCCGTTCTTTGTGAAGCCATGCATGTGGCTGAACATGCCCGTAAGCATCGTGGCGCGGCTCGGCCCGCATAGCGAGTTGGTGACGTAGCTGTTCTCGAACACCGCTCCGTTTCGAGCAATACGATCGATATTGGGGGTCGGCGCGATCTTGCCGATTTCGGTTCCATACGCCGAAATCGCGGTCTGGGCATGATCGTCCGACATGATGAAGATGATGTTTGGTCTCTTATCCACCACCACCACCGGTGCAACGGTAGAGGACACGAAAGCATCGGTTGAGGGAGGGGCGGTGGCACACCCCACCAGTGCTAGCGGAGCGATAATTGCGACCTTTTTCATCTTCCTGTCCCGTGGCTTGTTCATCGCGAAGATCGGAAGGCTAATATGAAACCGGTTACAGCCATAAGGCAAGATCAAGTCGGCCAACTTTTCGCTGCGGGCTTCTCCAGCTAAGTCTGACGCGTCGATATTCTGGCAGCAATCGGAGTGTCAGATGTTTGAACATGGTTGTACGCGCGCCATCACGCTGGCCCCTTGCTACGTGACACAATCTTGTCTGGGAACGTTAGAGATGTCGTGCCGACACGGTTGCGGATGCTAAACCCGGCTTACTATTTGTGCACGCAGTTCAGTGACATGCGCTTAATATAGGCCAGGCCCTTAGAGTTGAACTACAAAAAAGTACGGTGGGCCACTGTTCATTGCCTTCTCATGCCGTAGCGGACCTTACTGCCAGGTCCCAAGCTTTGCCCTCTGCAATGCTCCCTCGAATCTCAGCATACGCAGTATTTTCTAATGACGCCCATAGCCGTCACTTAATAGGCTCAAGCATCATGATCAGCCCAAACAACAGACCCACCGACGGTGGCATTCCGAAAGGGACCGAAGGTCAATCTTTTCGCAAGGCCGGTAAGCCTATTCCAACCCTAAGGGTCTGGCAGCGCCGTTACGGACGTTGCCTGCGGCGTGCGTTAGGAACTTATTTAGTGACTTGAATTACACCGAGGCTCGAAGGAGCAGTAAGATGACGCGAGCGTTGCGCCTCTCCATGATTTTGGCAGCTGTTTTGACAGCAAGCACTGCGGCTCATGCAGAAGGCGGTTCAATATCGATTAGCGCCCGAGTGAAAACTGTCTGTACAGCTGAGATAGCGGCTGCACCGTCTGCGATTTTCGAGAAAGGGCTGAACAGAGTTGGAGAGCTCATAGAACTTTGCAACAGCGTCGAAGGTTATCGGCTCGTAGTAAGGCATTCCAAAATGTCGCAGGGCGCGTATTGGCTACTCGATGGCATCCCTATCGACGTTGAAAAGTCAAGCGACGTGACAGTTCTCGTCGACTCTACTCAACCGGCCTATAGACAAAGACATTTAGCCTTGTACCTACCTGAGGCTATTCCCGAGCAATTTCCGTTTGTCTTGTATGCAGAACCAAAGGGAATGGTATTCTAGTTCCGCGATCACCGACTAACGAGAGAGCACTCCGTACCGCCAGTTAGCCCTGCGCGGGGCGAGAAGGTTAGCGTTATCGTATCTTTATAGCTGCCAGCAGCTG
>NZ_JAIGNQ010000006.1:0-14818 GCF_019711555.1 Qipengyuania pacifica
TATGACACCGCGATCAGTGTCGATACCGACGCTCAGGTAATAAGTTTTCGCGAAGGCGAAGCCCGAGCCATCATTCAGAGCATCTTGGTTTAACAAAGCGCCGTTCGCGGCCGTGACCCCGAAAGAAAAGGGCGTGTTGCAATCCAGCTTGAGCCGAAAGCGCAACTGTGCGGCGTTCTCAAGATCTGTGGGAGCCGTAGCCGAAAGGGGGCTGGCTCCGATAAAACCGCATCGCGGCGCTATATCGGCATTGACGTCAATAGTTATTGCGTCGGCTTGGCCGAACGCAGGTGACGCGGAGACAATTAGACTAGCAAAGGTTAACTTGAGAGTCGCTTTAATCGCCCGGAGCGCAGGCGCCCATGTCATGCATCGCAGCTTTGCAATCATCGCGCCCCCCCTTTTTAAATGCAGCTTCGCAAAGGAAAAATCTTCAGCGACTAATCGCGGCTTTTGCGGAACTGCGGATACCGCCAAAGCGATTTCCTAACGATTGGTGAATCGCCCGCTAAATGGTTTTCCGATCTGCGAGAAAGAGAATGGCGCGCGCGTCCCAATTCGGCACGTCTGCTATTGGCAGTCTTGTATAGGTCGTAACTATCTGTGGCCCGTCAGCTTTTGCCGAAGACATACAAGACGATAAGAGCAGGTTCGTCGGCAGCCATGAGTAAGCAGAAGCAAGCCGGGAAACGACCGCAATACTGGCGTCAGCTGGCCGAAGTGTTGTCGCGACCGAACGGCAGTCCGCAAATGTCCCGAGCGGGGACATCCTGAGCAATACCGCTTTGGCCATTTGGGGCCGAGGAGAAATGCAATGGGCTAGTCACAATTTGATGCAGCAACGCGGCACTGACCTGCTTGGTATGCTGGCGAGAATGTAGGATCCAAGCGACCACTCACACAGAAGCAGATTTGGAAGATTCGCATTCATCTCGCTCGCGAAGGACGATTGAGAGACAAGGCCCTTTTTGATCTTGCGATCGACAGCAAACTGCACGGATGTGATTTGGCGAAAAATCAAGATCGGCGACGTGGTCGCGGGTGCCGAAATACGCCATCGGGTAACTGTCATTCAACAAAAGACCAACCGACCGGTGCAATTCGAGCTGACCAACGATGTGCGTGCCACATTGCTAGCGTGGCTTGAACGTAGAGGCGGCTCAATTGGCGATTGTCTGTTTTCCAGCTGTATCGACCTTGCAGGCTACATGAGCACGCGACAGTCTGCACGCCTAGTTGACGAATGGGTGATCGCGATCGGACTGCGGAAGGCCTAGTACGGCACGCACTCGTTTCGGCGGACGAAAAGCGTGATGCGACCCGAACTTCGTTATTCGTTTCTATCTTGCCCGGTGCCTAACTTTTGCTAAAGGCCCGCCGCCCCGCCGTTGACGGGTGCAAACAGAGGGCATAATTTTAATGAAATCAGTTTCTTTTGGTGTCGCTGCGGTTGTCGCAGCACTGGCCATTCCCGCCGCAGCACAAGATGTTGCAACAATGGGTGGCCCGCGTATTGAAGTGCGCGCCGGCTACGATAACGTGTCGCTGGATGTCGATTACGATGACGGCGTCGACAGCTTCAGCGAAAGCGACGGCACCGATGGCATCGCTTACGGCGGTGAGATCGGTTATGATTACAACTACGGCAGTGGCTCGATTGGCGCCTATGCAGGGGTCGACTTTGCATCCACCGATGTTTGTTCGGAATTCTACGGTGCCGACGAACTCTGCCTCAAGGCTGGACGCAACTTCACCGTAGGCGGGCGGTTGGGCTACATGATTGGTTCCGACGCGCTGTTTTACGGGAAAGCCGGCTATTCGAACGGGCGTATCAGGCTCACTTACGAGGATTTTGAAAACATCCTCGACGACTTCGATGAAGGCGAGAACCTGGACGGCTTCCATGTTGGCGCCGGTGCAGAAGTTCAGCTTTCTGGCAGCAGCTACGCTAAGCTCGAATATGTCTACACGCAGTATAATGCATTCGATTACAGCGATACCGATGTCGACGTAGACGTGGACCTCAATCGCCACCAAGTTCTGCTTGGCCTCGGCGTCCGGTTCTAAAGCCGTTAACTCAATTACCGGGCACGGCGGAGTGATCCGCCGTGTCTTTTTCATGTAATTGGCGCGCCCGAAGGTGTTGGC
Source organism: Qipengyuania pacifica (assembly GCF_019711555.1). Taxonomy (NCBI): domain Bacteria; kingdom Pseudomonadati; phylum Pseudomonadota; class Alphaproteobacteria; order Sphingomonadales; family Erythrobacteraceae; genus Qipengyuania; species Qipengyuania pacifica. Next base: position 2,149 of record NZ_JAIGNQ010000006.1, read on the forward strand.
ACATACCAGCGTTTTTAGGCCGCTGGTTTACCGCAGGTTTCTTCGGGATCGGCGGAGGCTTCTTCATCGTGCTGAGACTGATGCTCGCCAACTCCACGCCACTTCAATATGCCTTGGGAAGCTCGTTGGCGGCAATAACTGCGCTTGGACTGACGACGGACGGCTCCAATGCTTTGTCCGGCTTCATTAATTGGCAGATCACCAGCTTGCTGGTTGCCGGAGGGATCTTGGGCACCTTGTCCGGTATCGTCATCGGCAAGAAGCTCGGTGCGCGTGAGGCCTTGCTCGAGCGGGGATTTGCTGCCCTCGTCATAGCTATCGGAGCTTACATCGCAATCGTCGCGACTTGAAATGGATTGTCCTTTGGCAGCTTTTCGCGCTTTGGCGGCAAGAACCGGACAGTCCGCTCACAGCCCAGTTTCGGACCGACTGCTTTGCGCCCTATTAGCTGTCGTTCGAGCGAATTTAGCAATCGCCTATAAGCTGCCATTTATATGCTGAGTGCTAAGGGCAAGTCAGACTACGACTGTCCAAGTGAATCTCACGCCAATCCTGTCATTATTGTTGCGAGTTCGACTTGAGTACGGACATGTGCTTTGAAGTAGATACGCTTAAGATGCGAACGTACCGTGCTTTCGGCCGACCCAGTCAGGCGAGCGATCGCGCGAGGTCCGGCGCCGTTCGCGATGTGTGCGGCGATCAGTGCCTCGGTCGCAGTGAACCCAAAAACCTGCCGTGCGACTGCTGCGAGATCCTCTACGCGCCGGTTGAGTAGAGATGGCAACACTAGCACCGCGCGTCGAATGCGAAGCGCTTCTATGGCGGGGAACGGCTGGAAACGGACAAACAAAGGGCTTCCGTTGCGGTCGCGCAGCACGGTTGCACCGTGAGCGCGCCGATCGGCGTTCGAATCGAAGGCATCGGTATGGGCCAACGCCAAGTCTGTCGCACTCGCGTGGTGCGCCGCGACCAGAATACCATTTGATGCAACCAGCCAGTTGCCACGGCGTAGCATGTCTTCCGCGAGCGGTGACATCGCCAGTATGCGCCTGTCAGCGGCGCAAACGAAAGCGGCCTTGCCGATAGCTTCGAACGTACCGGCGACCAGTCTTTCCTGTTCGCCTTCCAGCGCAACGCGCGTCTTCACCGCTTTTGACAGTGTACGAGCAAGAGCATCGAACCTCTTGCGTTGCTCCGCCGGCATGTCACCTTGGGACGAGTCGCGCAAAACACCCGCACCGATCAAACAATCGTCCTCACGAAATAAATTGACGAGCCGCGAGTAACCGATCGAATTGCGCTCTATCCAGTCAGCGAATTCGGGCGAGCGCATCGCGTCGAGTCGAGGTGTGAAGCTGGCGTCGTCGAAGACGTCCATCTCACTCCGGACAAAGCCCGTTCGCACGCGGGAATTGATCCTCGGGTCGGCTCCTCCGGACCGGATGAACTCGGGCAAGGCTTCGGGATCCATCCCGGTCATTATATTGAAACTGACACCGCTGGCGGGATCGAAGCCGATTAGCTGGGCAGTTCGGCAGCCCGTTACTACCGCGATGGCTTCCAACGCCGACTGCCAGGTGGCGCGTGAAACGGCCGCATTCTCGATCAGCCGAATGGCTTCTGCATGGGTTTCTGCTGCTCGCACCCATCTCTGGTAGGTCCGCAAAGCATCATCGCAATACCAAAATTAATTTAGTCTAGGCCTGCATACCCCAAATGGGGGATGACCGATGCTTGCGTGCCGGTCTAGTTTCGGCGCAGGGACAAGGGGGTCAAGCAAACAAATGAGTATTGAGGGTTATTCCCGATCGCGTACGGGTGCGGTCGTTGCTGCAATTTTGGTGACCGGCGTAGGCGGCCCGGCGCTGGCGCAGACGCTGCCAAGTCGAGAGCAGATCGAATTGCCGCATCTCACCCCGCTGGAAACCACAACGCAGGTTTCGGTCGAGCGCGCGCCGCAGTCCCTCGCCTGCCCCTTTTCTAATAGCGAGCTTGCCGCCGACATCCGGTCTGTAATCTTCACAGATGGCGCGGGCGGAGCATTGCCAGCGGACGTGGCGCAAGTGCTCGCGGGCATCGAGCCGGTCGCTGGCAACCAGCCGCTGTCGCAAATATGCGCCTTGCGCGACGCTGCGGCCGACCGCTTGCGCAACGCGGGATATATTGCCGCAGTGACAATCCCAGAGCAGGAGATTGGAAAATCGAGCGGCACATTGCGGCTTGCCGTGCTGCTTGGCCGGCTGGTCGCCGTCGAGGTGGTCGGCGACAGCGGCGGACAGGCCGCCCGGATCGCCGCACGTATCGAGCGGCTCAAAACCTTGTATCCGCTGCGGACCGCCGACCTGGAGCGGGAATTGCTGCTGGCATCGGACAATCCCGGCGTCGACGTCAGCTTAAACCTCGCCTCCGCGGGCCGCCCGGGCGAACTCATCGGCAAACTGTCAGTGGCGCGTAAGACCTTCGCGCTGACCGCCAACGTCAACAATTTCGGTTCCAAGGCCCTCGGCCGCGAAATCGGAACCGTCCGTGCCGAACTCTATGGATTGACCGGTCTTGCGGATGTCACCTTCATCGGTGCGAGCAGTTCCCTCGACTTCGAAGAGCAGTGGAGCGTCCAGGGTGGGCATTACTTCTCGCTCGACAGCGGCGCAACGTTCGGCGGCAGCCTCGCATATTCCGAATCCCGGCCCGACATCGGCCTGCCCATCCGCGCCAAATCCCTTCTCGGGTCGATCGAAGGCTACGCACCGATCGTCCGGACGGTCGCAGCGCGCGGGACAATCGGCGGCGGGCTGGAAATCATTGACCAGAAGAGCAACCTGGTTGCGGGCGGAATTTCGGTGCCGGTCACCCGGGACAAACTGCGCGTCGCCTTTGTTAAGGTCGAAGGCACACGCCGCGGCTTCGCGTCCGATGGTTCGATAGCGTCACTGTTTTCCGGCACTCTGCAAGTGCGCAAGGGCCTCGACATTCTGGGTGCGAGCGAACGCGGTGCCGGCTCGGGTGGCTATTTCCCGAGTAAGCTGGAAGGCGATCCGACCGCGCTGGTGGTGCGGGGCGGGTTTGCAAACCTCATGCGCTGGGGCAGGTTCGGCCTGCTCACGGAATTGCAGGGCCAGTATTCGGCCAAGGCCCTGCTCGCCTTCGAGGAATTCTCGGTCGGCAACTACACGATCGGGCGGGGGTATGATCCTTCAGCCACATCTGGCGACAGCGCTCTGGGGGTGCGGGTCCAGCCCAGCGTCACCATCCCCGCGTCTCGCGTAACGATCGAACCATACGCCTTCTTCGATGCGGTCCGGATCTGGAACAAAGACAGCTTCACGAGCGAGAACGGGCGCAGCCTGCTTTCTGCAGGGGCCGGCGCCAGGTTCTATCTCGGGAGCAGGTTCATGCTCGATGCCGCCTACGCGCATCCGTTCGACAAGCCGTTGGGCCTGCCGCTCGTCAAGCGCTCACCCGATCGCTTCCTCCTCTCCCTTACCGCCTCTTTCGGCCCGTCGGCCCGCTAAGCGCCAGCAAAGGAATCGCAGCCATGCTCGCCAAGAAGTTCCGCATCGCCCTCGCCACCACCGTGGCGATCCCGCTCTTCGCCGTTGCCGCGCCCGCCATGGGACAGGTCGTGAATGCGGGCGATCTTCAGGATTCCTACGACAGTGCCGGCAATCCCGGGCAGATCGTGGTTACCAATCCCAACGCCAGCACCGCCAATGTCAGTGTCCTGGCGCCTGTCGTCGTGGCAAACTGGAACCAGTTCAATGTGCCAGCGAACACGACGCTGAACGTATCGAACGCATCGGCCGCAGCGCAGGCCTCGCTTCTCAACCGTGTCATAGGCGGTAGCTTCTCCGACATCAGCGGAACGATCAATGCCGCTGGCGTCAACCTGTGGCTGATTAACCAGAACGGCATCCTTTTCGGGGATACGGCATCAGTCAGCGCATCGAGTTTTTTTGCTTCCACTGCGGATGTCAGTGATGCCGATTTCTTCGATTTTTACGAGGGGACCAATCTCGCTGGCAACGGAACTGCCAACGTACGCTTCCAAACAAACCCGGCTGCAACAACGTTCATCGGTGCTTTCGGAGGGACAACCTCCTCCCCGAGATTTGTAACGGACGGCACCTTGTTGTTCGTCGGTCCGGCATTGAACTTGACGGGCACATTCGATGCCGGAACCGGCAAGGCAAGCTTCATCGCAGCGACCGACGTCGAAGTTACGTTCAACGTTGGCAGCCCGGTTGGCTACACGATTACCGCCGGCACGACGGTGGCCGACCAGATGATCGACGGCTCAATCGCGGGTAACTCGACCGACTTCGTCTTCGCGCTGCAAAGTTCTACCGGTGTGTTGAACGGTCTGCTGACCGTGGACGCCGACGTGGCGACCAACGCCGTCTCGACCGATCGCGGCATCTACCTGTTCACCACCGGCAATATCCCTGCCTCGGTCACCGTCGGCGGCGCGTGGAACTCGAGCGGCGGCATCGAGACCGACGTCAATGGCGATCTCACGATCAGCCAGAACGCCAGCGGGAGCTACGCCAACGTCCAAGCCACCGGCGACATCACGACGCAGGGCATTTCGGCGACAAGCTTCGGCATTGACATCGACAGCACCGGGGCGGGCGACATCTCGGTCGGTGCACTGAACGCGGTCACCGACGTGGCGATCGATACCAGTGGCGGCCAGCTGTCCGGCACGTCGGTCAACGCCAGTGGTAATTTCACGGTCGGCGCTTTTGCCGAACCGAACCCGGTGACGTTCACCGGCAACATCACCGCGGGCACCGTCGACATCGAGAGCGGCGGCGCGCTAACCCTCGAAGACGTGACAGCTACCGCGGGCAGGATGGACCTCGCCGCGATGGGCGCGCTGAACGCCGGCACGCTGACCGCGACCGGACTCGTAGCGGTCAACACGTCGGGTTCGGTCACGCTCGATGCGATCACCGCCGACAGCGACGGGACCGGCGGCGAAGGTGTCGCGCTCGGGAACGTCACGACGCCCGCCTCGATCGTTATCGCGGGGACGACCAGCGGTGGTTCCGCGACCATCCGCAGCCTCAATAACATCGCGCTAGGCAACGTCACCTCAACTGCGGGCCTGATCGATATCGACACCACGAACGGCTCACTTTCGGCGGGCGCGGTGTCGGCCACCGGCGGTGACGCGCGGCTCACCGCGGTCACTTCCGTCACGACGACATCGATCAACTCGACCGCCGCGATCGACGTGGACAGCACGGCCAGCGGCAACCTCAACCTCGGTAATCTCAACGCCGGAACTACGATCAATCTCGACACCGGCGGCGCCGTCGCGTTCGGCAGCGCCAATGCCAGCGGCCTGTTCGCTATCGGCGCGTCAGTCGATCCCAGCAGTATCACCGCGACCGGCAACGTCGTGGTGGGGAGCGTCGATTTTGATTCTGTGAATGCCCTCAATACAACAAACATCACCGCCACCGCCGGCGGGATCGACATTGACGCCCGTTCGACCACGGCAGGCGCGCTGAGCGCGGCGACCGGCATTACGGTCGACGGAACCGGCGCCGTCAATCTCGCCTCGGCCACGGCGGACAGCGACAACAACAATTCCGGCGTGCTCGTCATAGGTGGGAACGTGAGGCCGTCAGCGCTGACGGTTGCGGGAACATCGAAGGGAACCGCCGCCCTGCTCCAGGCGGTCGGCAACGTCTCGCTGGGCAGCGTGACATCTACCGTTGGCACGACCGACGTCTACAGCACCAATGGCGGGATCACCGCAGGCGCAGTGAGCGCCGCGGGCGCCGCGATCGTCCGCGCGCGGGGCGGCATCACTACCACCGCGATCACCTCGGCTGGCTCGATCGACGTCGACAGCCTCAATCTTGGCGCGCTGGATCTCGGCAATCTGTCGTCCGGGTCGATGATTACGCTGGATACCGCCGGCACGCTGAGGTTCGGCAACGTGACGACGCCCAACCAGTTGAGCATCGGATCGGTGTTCGTCCCGACATCGATCGTATCGTCCGGCACGATCATCGCGAACCGGCTGGACGTGCGCACGACCGGCGGGCTGAACTTCGTCGCCGCCAACCAGATTGACAGCCTTGGGACGATCTCCGCCGGCGGGCCTGTCGCGATCAATTCGACCAAGAACCTCTCGATCGGCGGTCCGGTCACGGCCATAGGGCAGGACGTCACCTTGACGTCCTCCGGCAACCTCACGATTGGCAGCACCGGCACGGTTACCGGCAAGATCGTTGCCGTTTCGGGTACTGGCAACTTCACCAACCAGCGCGGCGCCGACGCGATCGCCGCGAGCGATCACTGGGTCGTCTATTCGAATGCGCCCGCCGGCAACACGTTCGGCAATTTGGATAGCGGCAACACCGCGATCTGGAATGCGGCAATCGCCACGCTGGCGCCGACCGCAGTGTCCGGCAATCGCTATGTTTTCGCCTATCAGCCCACGCTGACCGTATCCTCCACCAGCCTGAGCAAAGTGTATGGCACCGATCTGACTGGCATGCTGAACGGGTATTACACGGTTAGCGGCTTCCAGCCGGGCGTGGCGGGAGCCTACCTCGCCGACACGGCGGCGAACATCCTGACGGGAGCGCCAACGGTCACGTCGGCCGGCGCAGCCGAGCGGGCTGTTGTCGCGGGCAGTCCGTATGTCATGGATGTCGAGCTGGGCACCCTCGCAGCCAGCAGGGGCTATGCCATCGCACTGAGCGACGCCGGTACGCTTACGGTCACGCCGAAGCCGGTGAGCGCGTCGGTAGCGGCGAACGACAAGACCTACGACGGCACGACGGCCGGAACCGGCGACATCTCGTCCACCGGCTTCCTGGTGGGCGACGACGTAACCATCACCGGCACGACCTACACCTTCTCGGACAAGAACGCCGGGACCGACAAAACCGTTACCATCGGCGGTGCAACCCTGAGCGGAAGTGACGCGGGGAACTATACCCTGACCATTCCCACCAGCATGCTCGCCGACATCTTCGCCAAGGCGATCAGTGCGAGCGTGGTGGCCGACGACAAAACGTATGACGGCACGACCGCGGCGATCGGTTCGCTGACGTTGAACGGCGTCGTGGCCGGCGACGATCTCGGCACGAGCGGAACGACCTTCACGTTCGCCGACAAGAATGCGGGTGCCGACAAAACCGTTACCGTGAGCGGCACCACGCTGACCGGTACAGATGCGGGCAACTATGTCCTCACCGTACCGGCGACAACACTGGCCGATATCTTTGCCCGGTCCATCGGCGCGACGGTGACCGCCGACCACAAGACGTACGACGGTACGACCTCGGCCACCGGCTCGGTTACACTCACCGGAGTTCTGGCCGGGGACGATCTCAGCACGAGCGGGACGACGTTCACGTTCTCCGACAAGAACACCGGTACCGACAAGACGGTGACGGTCAGCGGAACCACGCTGACCGGTGCGGACGCGGGCAACTACGTCGTGACCGTTCCCGCATCCACACTGGCGGACATTTTCGCCAAGGCAATCTCCGCCACCGTGAGCGCGAACGACAAGACGTACGACGGGACTACTGCGGCGACTGGTTCGGTGTCGCTTATCGGTGTCGTCGCGGGCGACAGTGTCGGAACGGCCGGCACGGCGTTCACCTTCTCGGACAAGAATGTCGGGGCGGACAAGACGGTTGCCGTCGGCGGTACAACGCTCACCGGTACCGACGCGGGCAATTACGCCCTCACCGTGCCGACCTCGACGCTGGCGGATATCTTCGTGAAGACGATCATGGCCACGGTCGCTGCCGACGACAAGACATACGACGGAACGACGGCGGGTACCGGTTCGGTGTCCCTGTTAGGCGTCGTCACCGGCGACAGCGTCGCCACCAATGGCACGACCTTCGCCTTCGCCGACAAGAACGCGGGGATCGACAAGACCGTGATCATCGGCGGCACGACGCTCACTGGCGCGGATGCCGGAAACTACACCGTCAGCGTGCCGACCAGCGCGATGGCCGATATCCTTGCCAAGGCCATTACCGCCACGGCCACCGCAAACGACAAGATCTACGACGGCACTACCATGACGACAGGTGCGCTGACGCTGAACGGTGTCGTCGCGGGCGACAGCGTAAATACCACCGGCACGGCATTCGCGTTTGCGAACAAAAATGCCGGCACGGACAAGATCGTGACCGCATCGGGGGCCATGCTCACTGGCGCGGAAGCGGGCAACTATACGCTGACCGGCACGGCGACTGCTCTCGCCGACATTCTCGCCAAGGCGATCACTGGATCGGTGAATGTGAGCGACAAGGTCTATGACGGGACCACCGCCGCAACCGGAACGGTCACGCTGACGGGGGTCGTCGCGGGCGACGCGGTGTCGACGACCGGCACGACCTTCGCCTTTGTCGACCAGACTGCAGGCACTGATAAGACAGTTCGAGTGGGTGGTACCGCGCTGGCAGGTGCGGATAGCGGCAACTATACGCTGACCCTGCCGGCGACGGCTCTCGCTGACATCCTGAAGCGAGCGATCGAGATTGTCGCTTTGGACGGATCGAAATTGCTGGGACAGGTCGATCCTGCGCTGGCCTTCACAGTGGGCGGTGCGGGGCTCATCGCTGGCGATTCGCTGACCGGTGCATTGCAGCGTGCTCCTGGCGAGAACGTCGGTACTTACGCAATTGGGCAAGGCTCGCTGACCGCGGGAGCAAATTACACGATCACGTTTACCGGAGGGACCTTCACTGTACGGCCCGCGTCGGTGCCAAACACGCTTCGCACCACGCAATTGCCGAGCGAGGTCGATGGGCTGCGCGGCGGAAGCGGTGTCACGATCGAAATGAGCGATCTGTGTCCCGAGGACGATAAATATTGCGCCCTCTGAACAGTATTTCTTGGTCTTGGATGGAAAGGGTCAGATAGACAGTGGCAATGTAACCTCAGTGTGCCGGGCATAAGGCTGCAATTTCAGCAGGTTCCTGTTTTGTATTGATTCTCAGGGCGCCATCGGCATTTGCTGGTCTAACGATTGGTAGAACGGGGGATGACCGCTTCGCCTTGAGATTTACTCGAACCGGACAGTCGTCTTGCGGCCCAATAGCCGTCGAACAGCAATACTTCTAAATCTCGACTATTGAACGTATTCGTAGTGCGAACCGAAAGCTGCCATTCGCTAGGGATGGATGCTTTTTGGCTAAGTGCCTTATAGGTAATCTACAATCAATCCTGGGTTCGCGCTCAGCTTGCAGCTACCTCCGCCATTATGAAGACGTTTGAAAAAGCGTTCCAAAGGGCCTTCTAAAGGTATAAGTTCCACAAAAATTGATACGAAACCGCTGATTACCACAATGTTATGCAATAGCTGGAATCACATAAACCAGTTTTGCCCCATTTTGAGACAAAATTCATCCTGTCGTGTCGTTACAATTCATGTGGTGAGGTTTCTTTAGGTTGCTTCTTGCGACCCGAAGGGCACGGTATTTCTCGTGTTCTCAACTTAAGGCCTCACCGCACGGTGAGGCCTTTTTTTAATTCTAGGGGATCTCATGCAGGATTAGCTTGCCTGCGCCGTCATAGTATTTCCATAGTGGCTAGTGTGGAATGCTCATTGCTACTCCTGCTTTCAAATCCGCTCATTGTCGATCCAACCCTCTTACGACATTTCCCGGCACATTTAACGCGCCGTCGAAAAATCTGAATTCGAAATCAACATTTTGATACGTGGGAATACGGTCAAAAGATGCTCGCAGCGAAACTACGGTTAACCATTCGCGGTTAGAACAAGGTAATGATGTCCCTTCGTTCCCGAGCGGAATACATAGCCCTTCCCAGTCCGCTTCTGACCGGCTTTGGCTATTTTATTGCAGCTGTGATCACGCTGCGGATGGTCGATGAGCTTAACAGTATTGCCGTCATCTGGCCCGCGAGCGGATTCTTGCTTGCAGTTTTGCTGCTGCAGAACAATTTTTCCGCTTACCCCCACGTTCTCTCGGCCGCTCTGGGAAGCCTCGCTGCAAATATAATCGATAACGGTCAGCTAGCAGTTTCTGCTGCGTATACATTCGCCAACATGTTCGAGCCCATGGCGATCGCCGCCATTTTAAAGGCGAAGCTCGCGCGGCGCTTATCGTTTTCATCACCTCAGCACCTCTTTTGGTTTGCATTTGCCGCAGTGATTGGATGCGCCTGTAGCGCAACGATAGCCAACGCTCTTACTCCCATGGCCACAGCCGAATTTTTGTTTTCGTGGTTTTCCACCGACCTACTGGGCATTTTGATAGTCACACCGCTCTTGATGGTCGCTCACCGAGCTTTCAGAAATCGCGGGATCGTCACCGGGCCTTCAAAGGTCATCGAGGCAACGGCAATCTTTGCTCTTGTAGGGGCGGTATCATGGGTGACCTTTTATCAGCTTGATGCAACGATGCTGTTTTTGCAGATGTTTGTCGTTCTCACCGCTGCGTCGCGCCTAGGTCCATTAGGAGCGGCTGGGGGTGTCTTAATTGTAGCGTGCGTGGGAGGTTTCTCGTTTGACGTCTGGAGCCATACCAACGCGTTCTTCGGCACGGGCCTTCGTGGCAAAAGCCTCTTTTTTCAATTCTACTTGCTGACCTTGTTTGCAGCTTCGTTGCCCATCGCGGCTTTGCTCGCTGAACGCGACCGCATTCTTGCCCGTCTAAGTGAGGAAAAACGTCTGCTTCAACTCGCAGAGGACAATGCAGATATTGGACACTGGTGGCTCGATGTAGATACTCAAACTATTCGTTGGTCTCGCGGCGTGTTTAGTATCTTTGGCCTCCCCGAAGGGAGTCCTCCACCCTTAGAGGCGGCTATCGACGCGTATCACCCTGATGATCGCCACATAGTCACCAACCATATTGAGAAAGCTATTGCGGACCGTCAAGGCTTTGAATTCAGAGCCAGGATCATACGACCGGATGGGCAAATCCGTCACGTGCGTTCGCGTGGGGAACTTGATCACCATAGCGATCGTGATCGTATGGGGCTCTTCGGCATAGTCCAAGACGTGACACAACAGGTCACCCACGAACTTTCAATTACCGAGGCACGTAGCCGGGCGGAAGAAGCAGCTCTTTCGGCGAAAATACTAGCGGATACTGATCAGTTAACACAGATTCCTAATCGCCGGCGCGTCACAGCAGATCTAACGAACGCCATGATGACTTCGAGAAGCGATGGAAACGCAGTATCGGTGGCGCTTTTCGATATCGACCACTTTAAACGGGTGAATGACACGTTCGGTCATCAGATGGGTGACGAAGTGCTGAAGCGCGTGGCGGAGACCGCGACCGCCGCGGTCCGTGCAGGTGATATCGTAGGCCGGTTTGGTGGGGAGGAATTTGTTATCGTCCTGCCCAACACCACCGCTAAAACTGCAATGTTGATCGCCGAACGAGTTCGTATGGCAATCGAGAAAGCCGGAACCACGCCGGCAGTCACAATTAGCGTTGGGGTCGCTGAACGCACTCAGAAGGAAGACGTTGAGAGTTTGCTTCAAGGAGCAGATCAGGCTTTATACTTGGCTAAACGTGAAGGTCGTAACACCGTTAGATTGGCCGCATAGAATCTACGATAACCGTTCCCTTTAAGAACACCGTAGAATGCACCACGTAGCATTCAGTCGCTGAGATTATTTCATGGATCCAACTTGATGCCTGCCGTCTCCTCGAGCGCCGGCGGAACTTCGGCAATTGTTGGCACCGTATTCTGCCATCGCGTTGGCATAACCTTCTTCAACGCCGACGTAGTAACCTAGACGCCCGCTCTGGGTGCTGCGCGGTACACTCGGTTATTCGGAAATCTAATACTAAACTACTAAAACTACGCAACTTTACCATTGCGATTCATTGGTTGATCTTGAGCACAGTTTATGACCCCAATCGCTCACCAAAGTGTTTCCCGCCGAGAATTTGATCATCGTTCGCCACACGGAAAAGATTAACCGAAGCACATACCAGCGCCAAAGTCCAACCCAAGGGTAAGTGTTGGCTAGCTCATTAAAACCATCTTTTCAGAATAAGTTGCTTCCTTGTCTGCAAGAATTTTGTCATATTGTTTTTCAGGCTGGGCATAAGAGCTTTGGATTCGAGGAACTAAACCCCTGTTTCTCAACTTACGATGCGACCCGTACCGAACTCTGTGCTCAGCCACCTTCGAATTTGTCGGCTTTGCATAATTGTTTTCGGCGCCGTTGCTAATTGCTTGCTCTCGGTGGCCTTTAGCCTCGGGAGGCATCCGCGTGAGCTCACGGTTGAGTGATGGGGTAGTCAATCGGATGTGAGTGTGGGAAATACGCGCACCGCGTCGAGAAGACACGCTGATAGACTGACCTTTGCTTCGAGCCTGTGTAAATGGCGTTGGCGCTCGCTCAATCTTCTTAATGAGAGACGATTGGAACAAGGATGTGAGCGGTCAAGCCCCCGCAAGGGTTTCGCGAGAACTTCAAAGAACCATTGAACCTAGTCAGCAATATATGTGCCGTTGGAATCCCGAGGCCGAAGCCGTCGGTATTTCTCTGCCGGGCTTGATCGATGCGGAAGAACGGTTCCAATAATGAGGGGAATTGATCCTCGTCCACCCCAGGCCCTTGATCGATGATGTCTATCGTATAGCCGCTTTTACCGACACGGACCGCAACCTCAGCCGAGCCAGCAAACTGAAC
>NZ_JAIGNQ010000007.1:0-5387 GCF_019711555.1 Qipengyuania pacifica
TGAATGATGGCTCGGGCTTCGCCTTCGCGAAAACTTATTACCTGAGCGTCGGTATCGACACTGATCGCGGTGTCATAGCTTCCGAGCGCTGCGCCTCATCCGAATTAATTGTCGGAGGAACTTGCAGCTTCGCTTCGACTGAAGCCGGACAGGGCCTGAGTTCCCGTAATGGAATAGCGATCGATCGTGATGCCACACTGCAAGTCGAATGGCCGGATCAACGCGAGTTGACGCGCAGACTCGCTCCGGGCCGGTATCGCGATACGTTACTTTTAGTAGTGGGACCGCGAACATGACCCGGCGCCCCAAACCTTGTGAAATTTGCAGTCGCTCGACCGCAAGTAATGATGGAGTGAATTGGAACTCCATCACTCCCTTCGGATCCGAAAAAAGGACCGGGGGATCTTACTTAATAATAATGCCGTCCATCTAATAGGAGTTGAGAATGAAAAAGTTAGTAAGTGCTGCAACAGCTGTCGCTCTCTCGATCGGTTTTGCAGGTGCAGCTTCGGCCCAAGCGGTCAACCAGCAGGTTGATATCAACGCGAACGTCGCTAGCAAGTGCGGCATTTCGGCTCAGCAGACCTCGATTACTCTTGGCGACCTGACCGATGCCAATGCGAAGGTTCGTAGCGCCGTGACCCAGGAAATCGCTACTGCCCTCAATAACGCTCGCATCATCGGTTTTTGCAACGCTCCCAATAGCCAGGTCGAGGTTCAGCGCGCGGTGCTCGCTCGCGTAGGCGCGACGGGCACGGGTTTGACCGATGGCGGCTTCAGCCAGTTCGTTCGTTATAACCTTGACGCATCCATCAATGGTTTGGCTCTCGACTCGACTTCAACTTCGGGTCCGTCGACTGTTGCCAACCGTTTCGGTGGTCACATCAGCCTGAGCAGCACCGCGACCCACCTGCAGTTCGCCCAAGCGACCACGAATGGTCAAGCTGTTGCCAGCTCGAATGGCTCGGCCCCTATGGCAACTGACTGGACGTCGCTGACGGATCGCCGTCTTGCTGCGGGTAACTACACGGGCTTCGTTAACGTCATTCTGACGCCGGGCGCGTAATCTAAGTGAGTTCATGGGCCGGGGCGTGAGAACGCCCCGGCCTTTTTGATAATTGGGACACCCCCGCATGCCATCGCTGTCCAGAATTAGTTTGGTTCGCTTTCTTGCGATTGCCGCATCCTTTCAATTCTTGCTCACTTCGGTGCATGCCAGCGCGCTGAACGTTCAGCCCGTTATTATCGACTTGGAGTCCTCGGGTCGTCAGGCGTCCGCAGTTATCACGCTCCAAAATGCGTTTGCCGAAACTGCCCCTGTCGAAGTCGTTGTTCATCCGGTGCGCATCGTAGACGGCGAACTGGTTGAATTCGAAAACGAGGAAGCTGAGAATCTTCTCGTGTTTCCATCGCAGGCGACTGTGGACCCGGGTGCGACACAGGCGTTCCGCGTTCAGTGGATAGGCGACCCTGAGCCTCGGAACAGCGAACATTACTACGTGACTATCGCACAGCTACCGGTGGCCTTCGCTCCAAACCAGAATGCTATTCAGGTTCTTCATCGTTTCCGTGTTCTTGTTAGTGTTGGCCGTTCCGACGGCGATGCGAAGCTGAGCATCATTTCAAGCACTCTGCGCGAAGGCGAAAACGGAATTTCGCAACCGGTAATTCAGGTACAAAACACCGGTGATAACTACGGCTACGTCGGATCAAATCGGCTTACCATTACTCAACGCGATGGCACTGGCAGCGTGGTGTACCGAGAAGTGTTTCAACCGGAAGATATCCAACAAAAAATGGGCTTAGGTCTCGTTCCCTCAGGGGCTACCCGCACCTTGCCGATCGGACTTGATCTGCCGAGCAGCGAAGGGCCGGTCAGTGTAGAAATGGCGAAACAGGAAAGTGATTAGCCTAGCCAGCGTTCTGCTTCCCGCTTCGAGTTCAATCATCGGTTTGCATGTCCTCGACCTCTCGGCGAACTCGCATGTAACAGATCGCTTCATCGCCGAAGAAATACAATCTCCTGCGGAAGAGCAATCGGCATCGTCGAATGTTGTCCGGGGTACCGACTTGTCTGGTTCGCTGGCGGATGAGCTCAAAGCGATAAATACTACCGGGCGGAATATCCCGCTCGGCGGTCCGTTGATCGACAATGGCTTTGTCCTAGGACAAATCGATTATCTGCTGCGCGCTGACGGGGAAATCGAATTTGAATCCGAACAGCTTCTTGGGCTGATCATTTCGCGTTTGAGACCTGATTTTGCCAGTCGTTTGGCCCAGAACTTGGCAAATAGGCCAACTGTTAGCGCGAGCGAACTGCGCGCTTTGGGGCTTCTGCTGTCCTACAACCCCCAGACATTCGCGATTGAACTAACCCTCTCGGTCGAGCAGCGTCCGCGACAGCAAATAAGCGTATCAGGCGCGCCTCCTCTCGCCATATCCGAGATCACGCCGCCGGCAGGCGTGTCGGGATACGTGACGATCCTTGGCAATCTCGATTACGTTCACAAAGGTTTCGATCCAGGCTTCCAAAACCCGAATGTGCTGATCGATAGCGCTGTGCGTTTCAATAACTTCGTTCTGGAGAACGAGGCGACACTTCAGGATGCCTTCACGCGCGAGAACACCAGACTGGTATACGACGAGTTAAGTCGTTCTATGCGGTTTGCCGGCGGGGATCTGCGTCCGGTTTCACGCGGGTTTTCGGGAGCGGCTCCGATTGCGGGAATTTCGGCCGAAAGGATCTACGCTGATTTGGATCCTCAACGGAATATTCAACCGCGCGGTCAGCGTAGCTTTACGATTACCCAGAGTTCCACGGTGGAAACTTTCGTAAATGGGGTATCCGTTCAACAAACTAGACTACAACCCGGCACTTACGACATCGGCGATTTTCCCTTTGCTCAAGGAGCGAACGATGTCCGTTTGGTAGTGCGAACCGACAGCGGGAGAGAAAGCGTTGTCAGTTTCTCAATTGCTTTTGATCGCAATCTTCTCGCCAAAGGGTTGTCTGAATTCGGCGTTTACGCAGGCGTCGCCACTCCCTTCAGTGGACGTGGGAGGGATTATACCAGTTCTCCTGCCGCTTCTGGATTCTACCGTCGTGGGATCAGCGAGACCGTAACAGCTGGAGGAAACTTTCAGGTCGGCGAGCGAGGAGGCGTAGCCGGTGCCGAAGTGGTTTGGGCGTCTCCAATCGGCACTCTCGGATTTGATCTCGCTGCATCGCGTGTCGATTCAGTGGGCACAGGTTATGCGCTCAATCTGGGGTTCGAACGTGAATTTGGCACAGCAAATACGAGGCGCCGGTCACTAATAGCCACTTACCAATTTGTGAGCGAGAATTTCGCTACTGCCGATGCTCGGACTGCAGTTAATCTATATAGCCACGAGATCGGCGGCACTTTTTCGATGGGGATTGCTCGCGATCACTACGTTAGCGCAGATGGATTTTACTCAGTCGGTCGAGCGCGTCCTGACCAGTACACCGCACGAACCACATATGGCTGGAGAGTAAACGCGCGCATGCTTTTCACTGCAGAGGCCAGCTATCAAGATCGTGGTTCCAACCGAGAATACGGTGTCCGCGCAGCTCTGACCCTCCGGTTGGGTGCTCGGTCGACAGCTACGGCAGAACTGGATACAAGACGGGAGGGTGGACGCCTCTCGTATCAAACCTCTAGCGGCCGCGGTGTCGGATCTTTTAACGCACAGACAACGGTAGAATATTTCGACGAGCAGTTGGCAGCAAACGGAAATATCACCGCCTTGTTAAACCGCGCGGAGGTAGGAGCGGCTCATAGTACGTCATACTCGACCGATTCTCGGTCAATCGTCGATCAGCGAACGTCCTTACGGCTGGGCACCTCTATTGCATTTGCCGATGGTGAAATGGCTCTAAGCCGACCAATCTTTGATAGCTTTGCGATTTTTGCACCCCACCGCACTCTTGATGACGCGCCGGTGTATCTACAGCCCAATGACGACGAATATACTGCGCGTTCCGGGATGTTTGGAGGAGCAGTTGCGACAGATCTATCCGCTTACGCGCCTCAACTGCTGACCTATGATGTTCCTGATGCCCCCCTCGGTTACGACTTAGGTGCAGGCTTAGCAGCCATCCTGCCGCCGTATCGTTCGGGGTATATTGTTAACGTTGGGTCTGATTATTCCATTACTTTCACAGGCGCCCTGCTGAAGTCGAATGGCGAACCTCTCTCGTTGACCGCGGCCCTCGTTTACGAAGTGGATGCTCCGAACCGGCCGCCTGTCCAAGCTTTCACGAACCGATTTGGCAAATTTGTTGCTGCTGGTTTGCGGCCTGGGCGATGGCGAGCGGAGGCGGGGTTCGGAGATAAATTGCAAACCTATACTTTCGAGATACCAGCCGGTGCTGAAGGACTGGTACGGTCAGAACCACTCCAACCTGGAGACGAGCAATGAGGTCACTACTGGGGTTCCTTCTGGCGATTGCGTCACCGGTTTTTGCAACCTCTGCTCACGCACAAGGTCGGTGCGCAGAATTTTCTGCGACCGCGACCGACCTTCGGATCACCTACGATCCATTTCTTCCTGCGATGGTGGATCGTTTCTTCAATGTTCAAATTCGCCAGACTGATCCCAAGATTTCTGGGGTGCGTATTTTATTGGCGGATCCCGATCCGTCTGGCCCTGACCCGCTTCTCGGCGTCAATGGTGTGGCGCGCTACGACGTCGTATGGTCACGCGATCCTAGCAGAAATGTCTTCGCGATGGGTGCCGAGCAGCCAAACTCAACCAACGGGGCGCTGATTGAGTTTTCCGGCAGGGGCGTGCAGAAGGTAAGGAGTGAAAGCTTTCGCCTCCGCATTCCAGCGGGTCAGGATGTCAGTGCAGGCAATTACTATCAACCGTTAGAAGTTCGCTATCAATGTCTATCGGGCGAAGCAGATGTCGGGGTACCGGTAGTTCATTCTGGCGCGCAGTTGGCGATCGACCTCCGTGTCCCAGAGAAAATCAGCACCTTCATCGGATCTGCTGGCGTACAACGCGGCAGGCTTGATTTTGGAAAGGTTGACGCGAACGGTGGCGCGATATCGCGGAGCCTGTCGATTACCGCACAGTCCACAATGCCTTACGAAATCGACGTTCTGTCTGAGAACGGTGCGCTGAAAAGATTTGCCGGCGACGACCGTAAAATTGATTATTCTTTATGGCTGTCCGGCATTCCTTTGACATCGGGTTCGAGAGTTGCCTGTAACAGGGGCATCGCCCCAATGGGCAACACTCATCGGCTACGGGCCGAGATTGATGGGCGAGAAGCAAAAGCCGCAGCTGCTGGCAGCTATAAAGATACGATAACGCTAACCTTCTCGCCCCGCGCAGGGCTAACTGGCGGTACGGAGTGC